>NZ_JAGINP010000003.1 GCF_017876155.1 Azospirillum rugosum | reverse complement strand
GCGGCGCCGGATCAACAATCCCTTGTCCCATCCCTCCGGGGCACCGCGAAACGGCAGATGAGCCCAGTCGTACAGCCGCGGCCCCTTGGAGCCATCACCGGCCGCGAGCCGATGCCAGCCGTCGGCCGGCACCTCCTCGACCCAATCGCGCACCGTGCCGGGGAACAGCCGCTGGCCGCTGGTGACCGCCAGCACGTAGCCGATCCGGCGCCGCACCAGGGCTTGGCGCAGGGCACTGTCGGCCCCGTACACGCTGTCGGCCGCGACCCACGCGCACGGCACCCCGGCATCGAGCGCGCGGTCGAGCATCGCCGCCCCCAGCTTCGGCTTGGTGGCAAAGGCCACCGCCTCGGGCACCCAGGCGAGGCGACGGCGTTCCTCGTCACCGGCCCAGGACTGCGGCAGGTACAAGGCGCGGTCGATCAGCGCGTGGCCGTGGCGGCCAGCGTAGCCGAGGAACACGCCGACCTGGCAGTTCTCGATGCGCCCGGCGGTGCCGGAGTATTGGCGCTGCACGCCGACCGAGCGCATGCCCTTCTTCACGAAGCCGGTCTCGTCGAGCACCAGCACGGCCTGCGGATCGCCCAGGTGCTCGACCACATAGGTGCGCAGGTCGTCGCGCACGGCGTCGGCGTCCCAGCGCATGCGCGCCAGAAAATCCTGCACGCTGTCCGGGCTGGCGTCGCCCGCCGCTTCGGCGAGATGCCAACCATTCTTGCGCTCCAGCGGAGCCAGCAGGCCGGCAATATAGGACCGCGCTCGTCGACGCGCCTCAACCCGGCAGAACCGCGCCCCAAGCCGTCCCATCAGCGCGTCCAGAGCGCCGTCCCAGGCCCTCGCCTCGGCAACCGTCGTCATGCTCGGCATCCTTCCGCAGAACGCCAGACTCAACAGATGCAACGGCCAATGATCCCGGCTGTAGTACTAGGACGATGGGCGGGCTGATCGGCTTGCTGATGTAGTCGGCGGCGCCGAGGTCGAGCCCGAACTTCTCGTCGTCGATCGACGTCCGGGCGGTCAGAAAGATGATCGGAATGTCGCACGTCCGGGGATCGGCCTTCAGCCGCCGGCACACCTCGTACCCGTCCATGACCGGCATCATGACATCCAGCAGGATCAGGTCCGGCGGCGTGTCGGAAAAGGCGATGCGAAGGGCGGCCTGCCCGTTGTTCGCGGCCTTGACCGTGTAGCTGTCCTTCAGGAAGCGGCCGATCAGCGACAGGTTGTCGGCCGTGTCGTCCACGATGAGAACGGTCGCCCTGGTCGGTGCTTCCATGCCTGCCCCTTCCTTTCGCGGCCAACGGACGGAACCGGCGGTCCTTGCCATGACCGCGGCTGCCAAACCCTTTCCCCTGGACATGACCCAAGCCACGCGGCACGTCGGGAACTTAACGCGCGTGCAGGTCTCATCCAAGACAATTTATGGGGGACTTGCGGGTGCGGACGCTTCTTTGAAGGATCTTTCTCCTGCCCTTTGTCTCCGTCCAGGGGTGGAAGGCCGCGATCAGAACTGGCTTTCCGTCACCTTGCGGATCAGGAAGTCGCGGAACACCGCGATGCGCTTCGAATGCCGGAGTTCCTCCGGGTACACGAAGTAGGCGTCCACCTTCGAACCGGAGAGGTCGGGCAGCAAGCGGACGAGCTCGGGGCGCTCCTTCGCCAGGTAATCGGGAAAGGCACCGATGCCGAGGCCGCTCTCCACGGCGCGGACGATGGCGTACAGGTTGTTGACCTGCAGCACCGTCCGGTTCCGGGCGACCGTGCTGTCAACGAGGCTTCTCAGCCAATGGGTGTTGGCGAAGGGTGCCCGCATGTCCTGCGGGAAGGTGATCAGGTCGTGGTTGGCCAGATCGGCGACCGACTGCGGCTCCCCGCGCTTTTGCAGGTAGTCCTGGTGCGCGTAGAGGTGGGACCGGAAAGCCATCAGGTGGCGCTGGATCAGGTCCGGCTGGCGGGGGGCGCTGACGCGGATGGCGACGTCCGCCTCGCGCATGCCGAGGTCCAGCTCCGTGTCGTCGATCAGGAGGGTCAGCTGCACGTCGGGGTAGAGCGACAGGAATTCCCCGATGCGCGGGGTGAGCCAGGTGGAGCCGAAGGCCGACGTCGCGGTCACCTTCAGCGGGCCCTTGGCGATGTCGCGGCTCTCGCCGATCATCGTTTCGGTCATCGTCAGCTTCGCGACGATGTCGCGCACGGTGTGGTTCAGCGCCTCCCCCTGCTCGGTCAGGCTCAGCCCGCGGGCGTGGCGGTGGAACAGGGGAACGCCCAACCCATCCTCCAGCGCGCTGATCTGCCGGCTGACCGCCGACTGGCTGAGGTTCAGGGTTTCACCCGCGTGGGTGAAGCTGCCGGCTTCGGCCACGGCGTGGAAGACCCGCAACTTGTCCCAGTCCATCATCGCCCCTGTCCCCCCTTTGTCCGCCTGGCGATCCGCTTGGCAACCCATTTGGCAGCCCGCCTCCCACGCCGTATAGCCCGATCCGCGTCGTCATGTCGCATGGTTTTGTGCGCGGCAGGATGCGGCGCCTGCGCACGGCGCGTTTTCAGCGGCCAGCTTGCACAATAATCGAATGTTCGGCCGGAAGCTCGACTCCGGCGGGAATATTGGTTAGGTTTCACCAGTCGCTTTCACGAAGGTGCATCCATGTCCGACACCACCATCGATCCGGCCAGCCAGACCCTCACCAGCAGCGCGGTGGTGAAGAACGAGCAGGGCAAGGCCAACTCCCTGCTGAACACCATCGCGGAGAAGCTCGACCAGCTGGTCACCCTCACCGTGGTGACGGCGGTCTGCGACGTGGAGACCGTGCAGGAGGACCCGGAAAGCCCCACCTTCGTCTGCCGTCCGAAGGCGGGCACGGCGATCGACGCCTTCCAGACGCAGGTCAACCTTGTCACCGGCGACATCGAGAACCTGATCAGCCGCGACTTCGCGACCAACCCGGCCTACAAGGGCCTGTCGGACTTCCACCTCGCCCAGGTGACCAAGAGCAACGAGATCGTGAGCACGAACCTGAAGGCCATCCACGACTTCGCGGTTCAGCTCTCCGGCCGCTCCACCAACTGACTCGGGCGGCCGCGGCCATTCCAGCTCACTGCCCGGCCGCGGCCAGCCGGTCCCGCCCTGATCGATCCTGCCCCGACCGAAGGTGCCGATGTCCCAGTTCGTCGACCTCGCGCGCAGCCTGTTGACGCTTGAAATCAACACGGTCCTGAAATCCGGGATGTCGGCGGAAAAAATGCCCCTGGCCGGGGACGCGCTGATCGACATCGCCCAGGATTACTTCGTGTTCCTGTGCGAGCAGAGCAACGTCTTCGGCAACCGCCGGACCGGTCTCCTCGCGGACTGGGCCGTTCCGCTGTCGGAAGGCTTCGATTGGGGCCGGGCGCCCTTCGCGCCACCGGCGGGCGCGAAGGACGGGGCGCGCTACCTTGCGGATTTCCTGCTCCACGATCTGCCGGGCAACGACCCGGCACGCGGCACCACCGTGCAGGTGTTCGACAACCTGCGGGAGGTGGCAAGCTGGCTGCGGCAGATGCAGGCGGTCGTGCTGGACGCGGCGCAGGAGCCCGACGCCGGGCCGGAGGTCGTCCAGGCGGCGTCCCGGATCGACCGGGACTCCCCGCCGATCCTGTCGCGCATCCAGCGCAACTCCGACCAGGTCATGGACATCCTGAAGCGGCGCGGGCTCACGGCCTTGGCGCTCCAGCGCGGCATGGACGAGGACAGTCGCCGGATGGCGGACCTGAAAACCGCCGACATCGTGATCGTCCGCAAGGCCTGGGACATGGGGACGGAGACCGTCGTCATGCAGTCGACCATCCAGATCGACGGCGACGTGGTCACGCGCGTGCTGAAGGGGCGGGACACGGCGACCAACGGCGTGATCATCGGCGTGCACCGCGACGCGGTCGACACCTCCTTCCGCTACTGGAGCTTCATGGTCGACGCGCTCGGCCGCTTCGCCGGCAAGGCCGTGAACGCGCTGGTGGGAGACACGGGGTAGCCCGCTCCGGCACGCCCTGACCCGCAAGCTTCCCCACGCCTGGCGCTGGCGCCGGGGGGCGCTGGCGGAGGCGGCGGGGCGGTTGCGTTCCGGATCGGGGCTGCTGCCCAAGCGTGGGCGCGGCATCGCCATCCTGATCCACTTCTTCTTGCAGGGTGGGCGCCAGATGGTTGTGCGCGTGCCGCTGCGTGACCCGCAGCCGGATGGACTGCGCACGGTATCCGTGCTGGTCACGCTTCAGCCGGACGGCGACGTGCTGGTGGCGCTGCCGCGCGAGGCCGTGGAGAGCGGCCGTTTCGACGCCCGGTCGGCCGCGCGCCTTGCGCTGAGGCTTCGCCGGCTGCTGGAGCGCACGACCACCGCCAACCCGCTCTGGGGCGTGGACGCCACCCAGGCGCTCGGCGAGGTCGCCGGGGTCGCGACGGGTGTCGCGAGCGGCGTGCTGCTGCTGCGGAACGGCTTTGCGGAGATGACGGGCGGCGTCATGGCGCACGCCGGCGCGACGGCGGTCCTGCTCGTCGCGCCGGTCATCCTTGCCAAGCTGCGCCCCTGGCTGATCGGGGCGCTGGTGCCCTGGGTCCTGCGGCGCCTGTAAGGTTACGCCTCGACCAGCCCGCGGTGCTTGAGCAACGCCTCGATCTGCGGCTCGCGGCCGCGGAAGGCGGTGTACAGCTCCATCGGGTCCCGCGTGTCGCCGGCCGAGTAGATGGTCTTCAGCCGGGCCGCGAGGCCCGGGTCGAACAGGTCGCCCGCCTCGGCGAAGGCTTCATAGCCGTCGGCGTCCAGCACCTCCGCCCACAGATAGGCGTAGTAGCCGGCGGCGTAGCCGCTGCCCGCGAACAGGTGCTGGAAATGCGTCGGGCGGTGGCGCACGGCGATTTCCGCCGGCATGCCGATCTTCTCCAGCACCGCGCGCTCGAAGGCGGCGACGTCCAGGTCGTCCACCGCGGTCCGGGTGTGGAACTCCAGATCGAGCAGAGCCGCCGCGGTGTACTCCACCGTGCCGAAGCCCTGGTTGAAGTTGCGGGCGGCGAGCAGGCGGCGCAGCAGATCCTCCGGGATCGGCTCGCCCGTGCGGAAATGCCGGGCGTAGGTGCGCAGCGTTTCCGGCGCGCTCATCCAATGCTCGTAGACCTGGGACGGGAACTCCACGAAGTCGCGGCGGACGGCGGTGCCGGACTGCGAGGGGTAGCGCACGCGGCTCAGCAGTCCGTGCAGGCCGTGGCCGAACTCGTGGAACAGCGTCTCCGCGTCGTCGAAACTCAGCAGCGTCGGCTCGCCCTTCGCGAAGTTGTTGTTGTTGACGATGATCGGCGCGATCTCGTCATCGAAGCTCTCCTGGACGCGGTAGCTGCTCATCCAGGCGCCCGACCGCTTGGAGGCGCGGGCGAAATTGTCGTGCAGGAACAGGCCGACATGGCGGCCGTCGGCGTCGCTCACCTCATAGACGCGGACGTCCGGGTGGTAGACGGGCAGGTCCGGCCGTTCCTTGAAGGTGATCCCGAACAGGCGCCCTGCGGTGTCGAAGGCCGCGCGCACCATGTTGTCCAGGACGAAGTACGGCTTCACCTCCGCCTCGTCGAGGTCGTACTTGGCCTGCCGCACCTTTTCCGCGTAATAGCGCCAGTCCCAGGGGGCGATGGGCTCGTTCATGCCCTCGGCGCGGGCGCTTTCCTGCAGCTCCGCACGCTCCGCCGCCGCCTTGCGCTTGGCCGGCTCCCAGACCTGCAGCAGCAGGCGTTCGACCGCGGTGGTGTCCTTCGCCATGCTGTCGTCCAGCTTGTAGTCGGCGTAGGTGGCGTAGCCCAGCAGCTTGGCCTGCTCGGCGCGCAACGCGACGATCTCGCGGATCAGCGGGCGGTTGTCGTGCGGCCCCTCATGCTCGCCGCGCCGGATCCACGCCTCGTAGGCGACCTGCCGCAGGTCGCGGCGGGCCGAGAAGGTCAGGAACGGCTCCACCGAGGAGCGGGCGAGCGTGATGACGTATTTGCCTTCCAGCCCCCGCTCCGCCGCCGCCTGGGCCGCCGCGTTGCGCGCGAATTCCGGAAGCCCGGCGAGGTCGCTCTCCTCCAGCACCAGCTGCCAGTCCTTCTCGTCGTGCAGCACGTTCTGGCCGAACAGGGTGTGCAGCGTCGCCTGCCGCTCGCTGATCGCGGTCATGCGCGCCTTCTGCTCCGGCGGCAGCAACGCGCCGCTGCGCACAAAGCCCAGGTGCCGGCGCTCCAGCAGGCGCAGCTGGTCGGGCGCCAGCCCCAGCGTGTCGCGGCGGTCGTACAGGTCCTTCACCCGCGCGAACAGGCCGGGGTCCAGCGCGATGCGCATGGAGTGCTGGGCGAATTTCGGCGCGTAGTCGCGCGCGATCGCCTCCAGCGCGTCGCTGGTGTTGCTGGAGGTCAGGTTGAAGAAGACGTTGGCGACCCGGTCCAGGAAGCGCCCGCTGCGCTCCATCGCCTCGATCGTGTTGGCAAAGGTCGCGGGCTCCGCGTTGGCGGTGATCGCCTCCATCTCGGCGATGTTCTCGGCCATGCCATGGTCGAAGGCGGGCGGGAAATGCTCGGGGCGGATGCGATCGAAGGGGGGAAGGCCGAAGGGCGTGGTCCAGGTCTCGAAGAAGGGGTTCTGCTGGGTCGGCGTGTCGGTCATTGGGGCCTCGTGGTGATCGCATCCCGTTTTGCGGGCCATTCCCAGGCGATGTGGGGACGGTGTCGGGGCAGGCAAGCCCTCTCTCGCCATCCCTCTAGCCTCAACGGCGGCGTGGCGCCAGAGGGTGTGTCGCCGCGGCCCGGCCGTGTTGACAAACGGTGCAGGGGAATTCACGTTTGTCTCCGCAAGAGTGGAGACGCGGCATGCCGACCCTGAACGTCGATCTGACGCCGGCCCTGGCGAAATTCGTGCAGGAGAAGGTCGATTCCGGCGAGTATCGGAACGCCAGCGACTTGGTGCGCGACGCGCTTCGCCTGCTGAGCCGCGACGATCGCCTGGAGGCGGAAAAGCTCGATCGTCTTCGGCAGGAGATCGCGCTGGGGATCGACGATGCCGACCAGGGCCATTTTGCCACGCGATCCCTGGATGAGATTGCGGACTCGGTGCTGCGCGACCACGGCGTCGGGCGGTCGTGAGCGGCGCGCGTCCCGCCTTCCGTCTCACACGTCGGGCGGAACGGGACTTCGCGGATATCCTCACTGAAACGGTGCAGCGCTTCGGGCGCATCCAATTCGAGGCCTATCGCGCCCTTCTGACCACGGCGATCGAAGCGGTCGCCGCCATGCCTCAGCGGCCGGGAAGCCGCCCTCGCGACGAGCTTGCCCGGAATGTGCGCACGTTTCACGCGGCGCTGGTTGGCAAGCGTATGAGCGCCGCTCGTCATGTGATCGTCTACCGCGTCGGAGCCGACGGCGTGGTCGAAATCCTGCGCCTTCTTCACGATTCAATGGATGTGCGGCGGCATGCCGTCATTCCCATGGAGAGCGACGACGCAACGCCTTCGTGACCGGCGAACCACGGCGTTGATCCTGCGGGCATTCGGATTGCCCCTAAGGACTAGAAAATGATGCCCCAAAAGAAAGGTCGCGGCAGCCGCAAGTGTTAAGCTCGCCGTGGGTCGCCCAACCCGAAAAAGACCGGCCGCATACGGAAAACCAAAGTAACTTAAAGAACATTCTATGACGGTCTGCGTTGTCCGCAGCACGTTGTCCGCTGCGCAAGGACAAGGCCGGGGAATCGCCCGGGCAAGCGGTAGGGAAGGGGACTGGGACATGCGCCAAACGGATTGGCAATCTGTGGCTGGGGGGGCATCGCAGGGGGAGGCCGGCGGGCAAGAGGCGTCGCCGATGGTGTCTTCCGACGACATCCGCGACCTGCTGCGCGACAGCGGCTGGCTGACGGTGGACGCGTCGGAGCTGTCGGAGAACGACGACCTCTACGCCGCCGGGCTGACCTCCCACGGCTCGGTCAACCTGATGCTGGCGCTGGAGGAGCGGTTCGACATCGAGTTTCCGGAACAGCTGCTGCGCCGCCGCACCTTTGAAAGCATCGGCGCCATCCGCAACGCGGTCGCCGGCCTGCTCGGCGGGACGGCCGCCGCATGAGCGGGCCCTTCGCGCGGGCGGCCTCCGCAGCAGCCGAGGTGGCGGGACGCCATGCGGACTCCGTCGACCGCGACGCGCGCTTCCCGGCGGAAGCCTTCGCCGCCTTGAAGGATGGGCGGCTGCTGGGCGCCATGGTGCCGCGCGACTTCGGCGGGGAAGGCGCCAGCCTGACGGACATGGCGGCGGTCGCCCACGCGCTGGCCCAGCAATGCCCGTCGTCGGGGCTGATCTTCGCCATGCACCAGATCCAGGTCGCCTGTCTGGTCCGCCACGGCCAGGGCAGCGCCTGGCATCGCGACCTGATGGCCCGCTTGGCGGCGGAGCAGCTCCTCCTGGCGTCGGCGACGACGGAGGCGGGGATCGGCGGCGACGTGCGGTCCAGCGCCTGCTCGGTGGAGGGGGACGGAGATGGGGACGGCGACGGCTTCCGGCTGGAGAAGCAGGCCACCGTCATCTCCTACGGGGCGGAGGCCGACGCGATCCTGGTGACGGCGCGCCGCAAACCGGACTCGCCGGCGTCGGACCAGGTCATCGTGCCCGTTCTGAAGGACCAGCTCCGGCTGGAGGAGATCGGGAACTGGGACACGCTGGGCATGCGGGGCACGCGCAGCATCGGCTACCACCTGCGGGCCGAGGGCGTCCGGGCGCAGATCATGCCGCTGCCTTACGCCGACATCTCGGCGCAGACCATGCTGCCGGTGACGCACATCCTGTGGAGCAGCGCGTGGCTCGGCATCGCCAGCGACGCGGTCGCGCGGGCCGGCGCCTTCGTGCGGGCGGAGGCGCGCAAGCGGCCCGGCACCCAGCCGCCCGGCGCGCGGCGGCTGGCCGAGGTCACCGCCCGGCTGCAGACCATGCGCGGCATGGTGCGGGGCGCCATCGCCCAGTTCGAGGAGGCGTCGGACAGCCCCGACCGCCTGACCTCCATGGGCTTCGCGGTCGCCATGAACACGCTGAAGATGTCGGCCGCGGAGATGGTGGTGCGCATCGTGGAGCAGTCGATGCTGGTGGCCGGCCTGTCCGCCTACCGCAACGACAGCCCCTACAGCCTGGGCCGCCACCTGCGCGACGCCCATTCGGCGCCATTGATGATCAGCAACGACCGCGTCCTGGGCAACACGGCGAACCTGCTGCTGGCGCACAAGGACAACGGCTCTCTCTTCGGGTGAAGGATGGACATGCAGGCAAGTCACACGGCGACCGACGACGCGCAGGCCGGCTTCCGCAACGCGCTGGTCGCAGCGGGGCTGCTCATCCCCACGGGGGTGGACGGTCTGTATGGCCGCAGCGGCGTCTTCGAGGAGGTGGTGGAGCGCTTCAACGATCTGATCACCAGCTGGGGCCGTGACGACGGGGCGGAGGTCATGCGTTTCCCGCCGGCGCTCGCCCGCCACCATTTCGAGCGCAGCGAGTATTTGAAGAGCTTCCCGCAGCTCGCCGGCACGGTGCACAGCTTCAAGGGGGACGAGCGCGCCCACCAGACGCTCCTGCGCCGGCTGGAGGAGGGGGAGGAGTGGACCGACGGCCAGATGGCCACCAACGTCGTCATGACCCCGGCCGCCTGCTATCCGATCTATCCCACGGTTGCCGAGCGCGGCCCTCTGGGGGACGACGGCGCGCTGGTCGATGTCTATTCCTATTGCTTCCGCCACGAGCCGTCGCTCGACCCCGCGCGGATGCAGCTGTTCCGGATGCGCGAGTATGTCCGGGTCGGCACGCCGGACCAGGTGATGGACTTCCGCCAGAGCTGGCTGGAGCGTGGGCGGGCGCTGATGGAATCGTTGGGCGTGCCGCTCGCCGTCGACGTGGCGAACGACCCCTTCTTCGGGCGGGCCGGGCGGATGCTGGCGGCCAACCAGCGCGACCAGGGGCTGAAGTTCGAGCTGTTGATCCCCATCACGTCGGAGGAGAAGCCGACCGCCTGCCTCAGCTTCAACTACCACCAGGACCATTTCGGCCTGCTGTGGGACATCCGGACGCCGGACGGCGCCGTCGCCCACACCGCCTGCGTCGGCTTCGGCATGGAGCGCGTGGCGCTCGCCCTGTTCCGCCACCACGGCTTCGACGTGCGGGCCTGGCCGGGCTCCGTGCGCGCGGCGCTTTGGGGGTGACGGGGTGGGGGACATGACCGCGACGCCGCACCCGCTGCACGCGCCGGACCGTGCCTGGGTGGAGACCAACTGCTACAGCGACCTGTGGATCGAGCTTCTGCACGCCCTGGGGCTGGAGCCGCTGGCGTCGCTGGCCTTCACCGTGGCGCAGGACTTCGAAGGCGACCAGTTCACCTTCTTCAAGGTCCCGCCGGAGGATCTGCGCCTGCTCTACGGGCTGGAGGTGCAGGAGCTGGCCATCTACGACACGGTGGAGGCGCACGCCGCCGTGCAGCTCCAGCGCGGCCGGCCGGTGCTGGTGGAGGTGGACGGCTTCCACCTGCCGGACACGCGCGGCACCTCCTACCGCACGCAGCACGTCAAGACGACCATCGCCATCCTGGGGCTGGAGCCGGAGGCCAAGCGCCTCGATTACATCCACAACGCCGGCCGCTACGCGCTGGAGGGGGAGGACTACGACGGCGTTTTCGCCGCGCACACGCTGTTCCCCTACGTGGAGTTCGTGAAGCGCGGTGAGGCGGCCTTGGAAGGCCGGGCGCTGGTGGACGCGTCCATCGAGCGGCTGCGCCACCACCTCGGCCGCCGTCCGCGCGAAAACCCCATCGCCGCCTACCGCGCGGCCCTGCCGGAGCATCTGGAGCGGCTGGCGGCGCGGCCGATGGACTATTTCCACCTCTACGCCTTCAACACGCTGCGGCAGTTCGGCGCGAATTTCGAGCTGCTGGGCAGCTTTGGGCGTTGGATCGACGCCCCGGCCGAGGTGGCGGAGGCGTGCGACGCGCTGGCTTCCTCGGCCAAGGCGTTGCAATTCCAGCTGGCGCGCGCGGTGCACCGGGGCCGCTTCGGGGACTATTCGGCGACGCTGGAGGGCATGGAGCGCGCCTACGACACCGCGCTGGACACGCTGGTCCGGCGCTTCGGATAACCCAGGATGGCCAGGGTCGTTTCCGTCAGCGGCCGCGCCGCGACCTCCCTGAGTGATGGGTGGGAAATGCGCGTGGGGGAGGACGGCGAGTGGATCCAGGCCGTCGTTCCCGGGACGGCCGCGCAAGCGCTGCGGGACGCCGGGCTGCTGTCGCTCGACCGCCCGCCGCCCCTGCACGACCGAGACGTCGTCTACCGCCGGCGCTTGGCCGGCGAGGGCGCGCGGCGGCTGCGCTTCCACGGCCTTGCCACCATCGCCGAGGTCTCCCTGGATGGGGAGCGCATCCTCGCCTCCGACAGCATGTTCGAGGCCCAGGAGGTGCCGGTCACCCTGCGCGGGGAGCATGACCTGACCATCCTCTTTCGCGCGCTGAACCCGGTGCTGAAGGCGCAGCGTGGCCGTGGGCGCTGGCCGGTGCGGCTGGCCGGGCCGGCGGGCTTGCGGGCGGTGCGGACCACGCTGTTCGGCCACATGCCCGGCTGGTGCCCGCCGATCCCCGCGGTCGGGCCGTGGCGCCCGGTTGAGTTGATCGAGGAGAGCGGACCGCTGCGGGTGCTGGCCGCCGATCTGCGGTCCACCCTGGACGGCGCCGACGGGCGGCTGCGGCTGGAGCTGTCGGTCGCTTGGGATCGTGGCGGCCAGCCGCCGGCCGAGCTGGAGGTGGGCGAGGTCCGCGCGCCGCTCGGCTGGACGGGGCCGGACCGGCTGGCCGGTGAGGTCCGCATCCCGGACGTGGAGCCCTGGTGGCCGCACACCCACGGCAGCCCGACGCTCTACCCGGTGGGGGTGACGATCGGCGACCAGCGCGTCGACCTCGGCCGCACCGGCTTCCGGACCATTGAGCGGGCGGAGGGTGACGGCTTCGCCCTGCGCATCAACGGGGAGCCGGTCTTCTGCCGCGGCGCCTGCTGGAGCAGCGCGGACGTCGTCGGCCTGCCGGGCTCGCGAGAGGCCTACGCGCCCTGGCTGCACCTTGCGCGGGAGGCCGGCATGAACATGCTGCGCCTGCCCGGAATCACGACTTATGAGGGCGATGCCTTCTTCGAGCTGTGCGATGAGCTGGGCATCCTGGTCTGGCAGGACTTCATGTTCGCCAACTTCGACTACCCGGCGGACGAGGCCTTCCTGGGCAAGGTCCGGCGGGAGGCGGCGCAGCTGCTCGACCGCACCCAGGCCTCGCCCAGCCTCGCCGTGCTGTGCGGCGGCAGCGAGGCGGAGCAGCAGGCGGCCATGCTCGGCCTTCCTCGCACGGCCTGGAGCCAGCCGGTCTTCGAGACCGCCCTGCGGGGAGAGGCGGCGCGCTGGCGGCCCGACCTGCCCTATGTCAGCAACTCCCCCACCGGCGGGCCGCTGCCCTTCGCGGCCAGTGCCGGGGTCACTCATTATTATGGCGTGGGCGCCTACCGCCGGCCGCTGGAGGACGCGCGCCGGGCCGAGGTGCGCTTCGCCACGGAGTGCCTGGCCTTCGCCAACGTGCCGGAGCCCGGCGCCCTGCCGGGCGTTCCCCCCGTCCACGACCCGCGCTGGAAGGCGCGGGTGCCGCGCGACCCCGGCGCGCCGTGGGATTTCGAGGACGTGCGGGACCATTACCTGCGGACCCTGTTCGGTGCGGACCCGCCGGCCCTGCGCTACGAGGACCCGGACCGCTACCTGCGGCTGTCGCGGGCGGTGACCGGGGCGGTGATGGAGGCGGTTTTCGCGGAATGGCGGCGCGCCGGCTCATCTTGCGGGGGCGGGCTGGTCTGGATGTTCCAGGACCTGTGGCCGGGCGCCGGCTGGGGCGTGGTGGACAGCACCGGCACGCCCAAGGCGGCGTGGCACGCGCTGCGCCGGGCCTTCCGGCCGGTGCAGGTCCTGCTGACCGACGAGGGGGTCAATGGGCTGGCGGTCCACCTTCTCAACGAGACCGCGCGGCCGGTGGAGGCCGTGCTGCGGCTGACCGCGCTGCGCGGGGGGGAGACCCCGGTGGTCCGGGCGGAGCGGCCGGTGACCCTGGCCCCGCGCAGCGCCAATGCCATCCCGGCGGCGGAGCTGCTGGACCGCTTCTTCGACCTGACCTACGCCTACCGCTTCGGCCCGCCGGCCCACGACGCCACGGTGGCGGCCCTGGTCGAAGCCGGGGTCGAGGCCGGGAGCGGCCGGTTGCTGGCCGAGGCCTTCCACGTCCCGCCCTCCGCCAACCCGCTGGAGCGGCACGATCTCGGCCTGTCCGCCGCGGCGGTCCGGGTGGGGGAGGGGTGGGAGCTGCGGCTGCGGGCGCGGCGGCTGGCCTGCTGGGTCCATGTGGAGGACGACGGCTTCCGCGCGGCGGAGGACTGGTTCCATCTGCCTCCGGGGGAGGAGCGGTGCGTCCGGCTGATCCCGAAAGTCCGCGGGGCCGGCGTGCCCGATGGCGAGGTTTGCGCGTTGAATGGGGGGATGCCGGTGCGGTTCCGGGGGGATGCATGACGCCGTTGGTCTTTGAGGGCTGCTTTGGATGGCTACACTCGGCTGCCGGTCGGCGCGGGGTGGTGCTCTGCGGCCCCTATGGGAACGAGGCGCTGACCACGCACCGGGCCTGGCGCGGCTTTGCGGAGCGGCTGGCCGCCGCCGGGCTGCCGACCCTGCGCTTCGACTACCCCGGCGCCGGCAACTCCGCGGGCGGGGAGGAGGACCCCGGCCGGCTGGCGGCCTGGATCGCCGGCATCCACGCCGCCGTGGCCCAGCTGCGCGCCACCACTGATGTGGAGGAGGTGGCGCTGGTCGGCCTGCGGCTGGGCGCCCTGCTCGCCGCGGCGGCGGCGCGGGAGGTCCCCGGCGGCGTCGCGGCGCTGGCCCTGCTGGCCCCGGCCCCCTCCGGCCGCGCCTTCGTGCAGGAGCTGCGCGCGCTGGCCCTGCTGGCCGACGGGCCGGAGGGGGCGCCCCCCGCCGTCACGGCCGAGGGCATCGACAGCGGCGGCTTCCGCCTGACCCCGGAGACCGCCGACGCCCTGCGCACCCTGGACTTCGCCACACTGGCCGCCGCCCCGGCCCCGCGCGTCCTGCTGGCCGACCGGCCGGACTCCCGCGCCGCCGCCCGGCTGGCGGAGCGGCTGCGCGCGCTGGGCGCGGCGGTCGAGGAGGAGCCCTTCCCCGACTTCGCCACGCTGATGAGCAGCGTCCAGCGCGCCACGGCCCCGTCCGCCACCTTCGAGCGGGTGGCCGGCTGGCTGGCGGAGGGCGCCGCCCCGCCCGGCCCCCGCCCGGCCGCCTTGCCGGCGGCGGCGGAGCCGCGGCTGGAGACGCCGGGCGCCGTGGAGCGGCCCCTGCGCTTCGGCCCCGCGGGCGGCCTGTTCGGCGTGCTGTGCGAGCCGGCCGCGGTGGGCGGGCCGGCGGCCGAGCCGCGGGACCGGCCGGCCGTTCTGCTGCTGAACAGCGGGGCCACCCACCATGTGGGGTCCGGCCGCATGTCGGTCACGCTCGCCCGCCGGCTGGCCGCGCGGGGCGTGGCGTCGCTGCGGGTCGACCTGGGCGGGCTCGGCGACAGCGCCTCCAAGCCCGGCCGGCGGGACGGGCTGATCTACTGCCGCGATTCGGTGGAGGACGCGCGGGCGGCGCTGGACGCGCTGGAGGCCCGGGGGCACCGCAGCGCCGTGGTGGTCGGGCTGTGCGCCGGGGCGGCGGTGGCCCTGCACACGGCGCTGGCCGACCCGCGGGTGGTCGGGCAGGCCCTGGTCAACCCCGGCCGATTCGTCCTGGGCGAGGGCGCCACGTCGGAGCAGGTGATCGGCAGCGCCGTCGCCCCGGCCGCCGCCTACCTGCCCCGGCTGGCCGAGAGCGCCACATGGCGGGCCATCCTGGGCCGCGACCGCAAGGCCGCCCGGATCGCCCGCGGCCTGTCGGAGCGCGCCGCCCGCCGCCTGCGGATCAAGGCGGGCCGGCTGCGCGCCAGCCTGACGGGGCGCGGCTACGACCCCGACGATGTGGCCCACTGGTTCCAGTATCTGGGCCTGCGCGGGGTCCGCACCCTGCTGGTCCACAGCGAGGGCGACGTCACGCTGGGCGAGCTGGAGGCCCATGTCGGGGCGGACGGCGGCCCCTTGCGCACCATGCCGAACCTGCGCATGGCCCGCATCCCCGGCGCCGACCACAGCCTGCTGCTGCGCCCCGCGCGGGAGCGGTTCGCCGTCCTGCTGGAGGAGCATCTGGACGGCATCGCCGCCGCCGGCCCCGCCCCGGTGCCGGGCGACTCGGGAGCCGGGCTGCCGGCTTGGCTCTGGGGGACCTGACGGCCCCGATTCGGGGGCCGGATGAAACGCCGTGCGACGCTATGAAACATCGAACAGCGTGATGTTTCATCCGGCGTCCCCGGCTTTGGGCGCGAATCGCCCCTTGGCGGAGAGCATCCTGCATGGCCCGGCGGACGGGCGCCAGGGGGCGAATCGACGCAAGGGCGGGGTAAACATGGAAACGGGGTTGCGGTGCCCTGGACGGACAACCGCAACCCCGGAAAAGAAAACGCCGCGCAGGGACACGGGAGCGCGGCGTTTTCCTGCTGCGACCTGAGCCCGGTCAGGGGATCAGGCGCGCTGCGGGTAGATACCTTCGATGGCAATGATGAAATTCGTGTAAAGAGACGGCTGCGTCACGTTGACGCTGGCCTGGCCGGTGACGGTGAACGCGGTCGGGGTGCCGGGGCCATAGGGGGCGACCGCGACGGTGCCGCCGTTGACGGCGTTGACGGTGCCGGACAGGGCCGGGGTGCTCGGCGTGCCGGCCAGGGTGGAGGAGACGCCGGTCAGCGGGACGAGGTTGGTCGTCTGCGTCGGGCCGTAGATCTTGGCGGCGACACTGGCCGTGTTGGACAGCATGGACGCGCCCGGCGCAGGCGACGAGGCGATGCTGGTGGAGGATGTCGTCGCGTTCACCGTCGTGCTGACCGTCTGATTGCCCGTGGTCGCCGCGATGGTGAAGTTCACCGGGCCGGTGGTCGGGGTGAAGGTCGCGGTGTGCGAGTGCTGCGGCAGGTTGGCCGGCTGGATGAGGCCGCTCGAGGCGATGGTCACGGGGACCGCGCTGCTGCCGAAGCCCTGGCCGTTCACGCTGCTGGTGCTGGGGGCGCCGACCGGAACCCGGTTGCGCAGGTCGGGCAGGCCGAAGGTGGTGGAGCCGTTGCCGCCGTAGACCGTGCCGATCAGCGAATACAGCGCGGCGTAGTTCTGGATGCTCAGCAGCGAGCCGTCGCACACGTGCCAGCCGACCGGAACCCAGCGCAGCGGCCAGAGAATGATGGTGCCAAGCATTACGTCGCCCATTAGAGCACTCCCTTTGTTGGTATGAAAATGGTGGCGTTTGTCAATCTCGCTGCCCGCCTTAGAGGATATAGCGGGGGTGGATGCAACCCTACACCGGTGTGCTCAGATTGAAAACCCGTATAATTTTGCTAGTTTGTTTCACAATTGAGATAGTGACGGCCCCGAATGGTTGATCGCGAAATATAATTTTGCAATTTTCGACATTTTTCTTCAATGCCAAGCGGCGGATGCTGCGATGCAGGACCATAGGCGTTGGCGTGCGCCCGATCGGCGCAAACGGGAAAGGCAGCCAACATTCTTAAGTGTGTGTTTTTTGCCATGGCGCCTGAATCGATGGCTTTTGGTGGTCCGTGTGGCGTTGATCTGCAATCGTGGGTAGATGAGTCTGCGCCTTTTTTCGGTTCTCCTGCGGCGCGGATGGCACGCGCGTCGGCTTCACCCTCTTCCAGCACCGCTGGGCTACCGCATGCGCACATTTCTCAAGTCATTGGCTGGAAAGGGCTTTTCTTCGTCATCCCCGCGAAGGCGGGGATCCAGAAGGCTCCGCAGTCAAGCACTTGATAGGACTAGATTCCCGCCTCCGCGGGAATGACGGGTGAGGGAAGCGACGGCAGATTGGATAACGAGCCGAACAGCCAAAGTCAGCGCCTATGCGCTTTCGCGGGAATGACGGAGATCGATTCATTCCGGCCCTTCCGACCAAGATGTGTGGATGCAGTGGCCTTGCGGGGCAGGGAAAGGGCGTCCCGGTCGTGCATGCCATAGTATGTACACCAACAAACACGCCGTCCGCGGTGCCCAGCCACCCTTCCGCGTCTCGAAACTTTGAGACTCTCATCCCCCTCCAGTTGCCGCTCCGCATCGCAGCACCGAAAAGATGACACATTTCATCACATGTTCTCATATTGCGCGTGGGTATTATCTTTTTTACAAATGTCCAATTGGGTAGAGTTACGCCATTTGTCGGGTGAGGACGGGTGCGGCCATGAAGTCGATGTTCACGCGGGGTAAGGGTGGCTTGGTGACCGGAACGCGGGTGGGCGGCACGGCCGCGCAACCGGGCGTGCAGGGCAAAGGCCGCAAGGCGCCCCTGGCCATGGCGCTGGAACCGCGCTTCATGTTCGACGCCGCCGGCGTCGCGACCGCGGCCAGCGACCCCGCGGTGGACCAGCACGCCGATCCCAACGCCGCGCATCCAGACAACCACGACGCCGCCACGGCGCAGACGGACGCGGCCGTCACCGCCGCCGCAGCCGCTGCTGCGGGCTCGGCGCCCGCACCTGCACCTGCGCCGACCACTCCCACCGCCGCCCCGGTGGACGTGCGCGCGCTCGACCCGACGCAGAACGACGGCAAGAAGGAAGTCGTCTTCATCGAATCGAACGTCCCCGATTACCAGCAGCTCGTGGACGGCGTGAAGCCGGGCGTCGAGGTCGTCGTGCTGGACGCGTCGAAGGACGGTCTGGCGCAGATGGCGGCGTGGGCGCAGACCCACAGCGGCTATGACGCCATTCACATTATTTCCCACGGTTCGGAAGGGCAGGTGAACCTCGGTTCCCTGCAACTGAACAGCAGGGCTGTGGCGGACCGGTCCGTCGATCTGGCGGCGTTGGGAGCTTCGCTGACTCACGACGGCGACATTCTGCTTTACGGCTGTGGCGTTGCACAAAGCACCGGGCAAGCCTTTCTGACCGACATGGCGAACGCGACCGGTGCTGATGTGGCGGCATCGACCGATTCGACCGGTGTCAGCAACCAGGGGGGCAACTGGACCCTGGAAGCCAGTCGGGGTTCCATCGACGCGAACGATCCATTTCTGTTGAGCGCCGAGCAGCAGTACGACCACCTGCTGCTTGGCGTCGATAAGACCTTCACCTTTTCATCGTCCGAAGGAACAGTGGGGGGATCGACCGCCATCAGAACATGGAAAGTCAACATCGGAGGAACGGAATATACTCTTACTTTCGAAACCACCGGTCTCGGAGTCGGTGCTGGAAACGCGTCAGCGGACTTCTCATATGACGCATTCACGGCGGTGAATGGTGACAATCATACCGGCGGAACCGGTATAAATACTGATTATCAAATAACGACCATTATAAGCATACCGGGTTATACTTTCGATTTGGTTTCATTTGGCGTGGCCGATATTTATGCAGGAGGAAATGGAAACGATACAGACGATATTTCGGTTTCAGCGATAGGGGCAACCACCAAGGTCACTACTTTCGCATCGAACACGATGACGTTTACACCCATTTCTGGGTTCGTTGGGTTTACAGGAATATCCAGTTTCACTGTAGTCGCGACAAAGTCACTGTCCGAATCCGACGGATCGGGAATGATATTTTTGTTGGACGATCTGCAGATTGCGAATATTCAGGCAGTCGCCGCCCCCACCGTCACCGACGGCAACATTTCCATTGCCGGCCATACGGGCGCCGACGACACCTACAAGGTGGGCGACACGGTCACGGCGACCTGGAACAACACGTCGGGCGGCGACAACAACAGCAGCATCGCCAGCGTCACGGTGGACTTCAGCCAGTTCGGCGGCGGCACCGCCGTGGCGGCAACCAACAGCTCCGGCACCTGGACGGCGACCTACGTCATCGCGGCCGGCAGCATCGACGGCACGAACAAGAACGTGTCGGTCAAGGCGACGAACGGCGGCGGTTCCACCACGACGGCCGACACGACCAACGCCAAGGTGGACAGCGAGGCCCCGACGGTGACGGGCAGCCGGATCACGCTGAACAACGGGTCGGGTACCGGCAACGTGTTCAAGGCGGGCGACACGGTGACGGCGACCTGGGACAACACAGGCAGCGGCGACAACAACGCCGACCTGTTCTCCGTGACGGTGGACTTCAGCGCCTTCGGCGGCGGCGCCGTGATGGCGAACAGCAGCTCCGGCACCTACACGGCGACCTACGTCGTCACGGCGGGGACCATCGACGGCACGGGCAAGACCGTGTCGGTGACCGCCACCGACAACGCCGACAACGTCACCACCACGTCCAGCACCACCACCAAATCGGTGGACAACCAGGCGCCCACGGTGACGGGCAGCAAGGTCACGCTGAACACCGGGACCGGCCCCGGCGGCGTGTTCAAGGTGGGCGACACGGTGACCGCGACGTGGGACAACACCGCCGCCACCGGCGACAACAACGGCGACCTCGCCTCGGTCACGGTGAACTTCAGCCAGTTCGGCGGCGGTACGGGGGTGGCGGCGACCAACAGTTCCGGCACCTGGACGGCGACGTACACCATCGTGGGCGGCAGCGTCGACGGCGGCGTGACCGTGTCGGTGAAGGCGACCGACGACGCCGGCAACACCACCACCACGACCAGCGGCACGACCGTGACGCTGGACAACCAGGCGCCGACGGTGTCGGACGGCGGCATCACCCTCAACGGCGGGTCGGGTCCCAGCGGCGCGTTCAAGATCGGCGACACGGTCACGGCGACGTGGAACAACACCAACAACGGCGACAACAACACCGACATCGCCTCGGTCACGGCGAACTTCAGCCAGTTCGGCGGCGGCACGGCGGTGGCGGCGACCAACAGCTCCGGCGTCTGGACCGCGACCTACGCCATCGCTGCCGGCAGCGTCGACGGCACGGGCAAGACCGTGTCGGTGACGGCCACCGACGACGGCGGCAACACCACCACCACGCCCGGCGGCAGCGCGACGGTGGACAACATCGCGCCGGTGGTCACCGACGCGAAGATCAGCATCAGCGGCGGCTCGGGCACCGGCGGCGCCTACAAGATCGGCGACACGGTCACCGCCACCTGGAACAACACAGGCTCCGGCGACAACAGCGGCGGCACCAACGGCGACCTCGCCTCCGTCACGGTGAACTTCAGCGCGTTCGGCGGCGGCGCCGCGGTGGCGGCGACCAACAGCTCCGGCACCTGGACGGCGAAATACACCGTCACCGGCGGCAGCGTCGACGGCACCAACCTCAACGTGTCGGTCACGGCGGTCGACGACGTCGGCAACACGACGACCACGACCGACGGCACCAACGCCACGTTCGACAACGTCGCCCCCACCATCACCGCGGCCAAAACCGGCCTGTCGGGCACCGGCAGCGGCACGGCCGGCGGCTTCAAGACCGGCGACACGGTCACCGCGACCTGGAACAACACCGTCGCGAGCGGCGACAACAACAGCGACAGCATCAGCAGCGTGACGGTGGACTTCAGCGCCTTCGGCGGCGGCGCCGCCGTGGCGGCGACCAACAGCTCCGGCACCTGGACCGCGACCTACGTCATCGCGTCGGGCACCGTCGACGGCGGCGCCAAGGGCGTCACCATCACGGCGATCGACAACGCCGGCAACACCGCCACCGCCACCCCCACCACCACCTTCACCGTGGACAACCAGTCGCCGACCGTGACGGCGGCGAAGATCAGCGTCAGCGGCGGCACCGGCACCGGCGGCGCCTACAAGATCGGCGACACGGTCACCGCGACCTGGGACAACACCGGCAGCGGCGACAACAACGCCGACAGCATCACGTCGGTGACCGTGGACTTCAGCCAGTTCGGCGGCGGCGCCGCCGTGGCGGCGACCAACAGCTCCGGCACCTGGACCGCGACCTACGTCATCGTGGGCGGCAGCGTCGACACGACCAGCCGCAACGTGTCGGTGACCGCCACCGACAACATGGGCAACAGCACGACCACGGCGGACGATTCCAACGTCACCGTGGACAACGTCGCCCCGACCGTGACCGACGCGAAGGTGTCGATCAGCGGCGGCACGGGCACCGGCGGCGCCTACAAGATCGGCGACACGGTCACCGCGACCTGGAACAACACCGGCAGCGGCGACAACAACGCCGACAGCATCACGTCGGCGACCGTGGACTTCAGCGACTTCGGCGGCGGCACGGTGGCGGCCACCAACAGCTCCGGCACCTGGACCGCGAAGTACACGATCACGGGCGGCAGCACCGACGGATTGAACCGGAACGTGTCGGTGACCGCGACCGACAACGCCGGCAACACGACCACCACGGCCGACGGCACCAACGCCACGGTCGACAACGTCGCCCCGACGGTGACCGACAACCGGATCAGCATCACCGGCGCGACGGGGGCCGGCGGCGTCTACAAGACCGGCGACACGGTCACCGCCACCTGGGACAACACCGCGAGCGGCGACAACAACGCCGACAGCATCGCCTCGGTGACGGTGAACTTCAGCCAGTTCGGCGGCGGCGCGGCGGTGGCGGCCACCAACAGCTCCGGCACCTGGACCGCGACCTACGTCATCACGGCCGGCAGCATCGACGCGTCGAACAAGAACGTGACGGTGACCGTCACCGACAACGCCGGCAACGCGGCGAGCGCGGCGGACACCACCAACGCCTCGGTCAACAACGTGGGGCCGACCGTCACCGCGCCGCGGATCTCCATCAGCGGCGCGTCGGGCACGGGCGGGGCCTACAAGATCGGCGACACCGTCACCGCGGCCTGGGACAACACCGCCAGCGGCGACAACAACGCCTCCATCGGCTCCGTCACCATGGACTTCAGCCAGTTCGGCGGGGGCACGGTGGCGGCGGCCAACAGCTCCGGCACCTGGACCGCGACCTACGTCGTCACGGCCGGCAGCGTCGACACGACCGGCCGCAACGTGTCGGTGACCGCCACCAATTCGGTCGGCAACCCCGCCACCACCGCCGGCACCACCAACGCGACCGTGGACAACGTCGCCCCAACGGTGACCGACGCGAAGATCAGCATCAGCGGCGGCTCGGGCACGGGCGGGGCGTACAAGATCGGCGACACCGTCACGGCGACCTGGAACAACACCGTCGCGAGCGGCGACAACAACAGCGACAGCATCGCCTCGGTCACGGTGAACTTCAGCGCGTTCGGCGGCGGCACCGCGGTGGCGGCCACCAACAGCTCCGGCACCTGGACGGCGACCTACGTCTTGGCCGGCAGCATGGACAGCACCGGCCTCGACGTGTCGGTGACCGCCACCGACAACGCCGGCAACACGACCACCACGGCCGACAGCACGGGCGCCACCGTGGACACCATCGCGCCGGTGGTGACCGACGCGAAGGTGTCGATCAGCGGCGCGTCTGGGACGGGCGGGGCCTACAAGATCGGCGACACGGTCACCGCGACCTGGAACAACACCGCGGGCGGCGACAACAACGCCGACAGCATCGCCTCGGTGACGGTGAACTTCAGCCAGTTCGGCGGCGGCGCGGCGGTGGCGGCCACCAACAGCTCCGGCACCTGGACCGCGACCTATGTGATCACGGCCGCCAGCATCGACGCGACCGGCCGCAACGTGTCGGTGACCGCCACCGACAACGCCGGCAACACGACCACCACGGCCGACACCACCGGCGCGACGGTCGACAACGTCGCCCCGACGGTGACCGACGCGAAGGTGTCGATCAGCGGCGCTTCGGGCACGGGCGGGGCGTACAAGATCGGCGACACGGTCACCGCGACCTGGAACAACACCGCCAGCGGCGACAACAACGCCGACAGCATCGCCTCGATGACGGTGGACTTCAGCCAGTTCGGCGGCGGCACGGTGGCGGCGACCAACAGCTCCGGTACCTGGACCGCGACCTACGTCATTGCCGCCGGCAGCGTGGACACGACCGGCCGCAACGTGTCGGTGACCGCCACCGACAACGCCGGCAACACGACCACCACGGCCGACACCACCGGCGCCACGGTGGACAACGTCGCCCCGACGGTGACCGACGCGAAGGTGTCGATCAGCGGCGCTTCGGGCACGGGCGGGGCGTACAAGATCGGCGACACCGTCACCGCGACCTGGAACAACACCGTCGCGAGCGGCGACAACAACAGCGACAGCATCGCGTCGGTGACGGTGGACTTCAGCCAGTTCGGCGGCGGCACGGCGGTGGCGGCCACCAACAGCTCCGGCACCTGGACCGCGACCTACGTCATTGCCGCCGGCAGCGTGGACGGCACGAACAAGAACGTGTCGGTGACGGCGACCGACAACGCCGGCAACACGACCACCACGGCCGGCACCAACAACGCCACGGTGGACAACGTCGCGCCGACCGTGACCGACGCGAAGATCAGCATCAGCGGCGCGTCGGGAACGGGCGGCGCCTACAAGATCGGCGACACGGTCACCGCCACCTGGAACAACACCGTCGGCGGCGACAACAACAGCGACAGCATCGCGTCGGTGACGGTGAACTTCAGCGCCTTCGGCGGCGGCACGGCGGTGGCGGCGACGCAATCCACGGCCACCACGGGGCAATGGACGGCGACCTACGTCATCGCGGCCGGCAGCATCGACGCGACGAACTGCAACGTGTCGGTGACCGCCACCGACAACGCCGGCAACACGACCACCCGGGCCGACACCACCAACGCGACCGTGGACACCGTCGCCCCGACCGTGACCGATGGGAACGTGTCGATCAGCGGCGGCACGGGCACGGGTGGGGCCTACAAGATCGGCGATACGGTCACGGCCACCTGGAACAACACCAGCGGCGGCGACAACAACACCGACACCATCAGCACCGTCACCGTGGACTTCAGCGCCTTCGGCGGCGGCACGGCGGTCGCGGCGACGCAATCCACCGCCACCGCGGGGCAATGGACCGCGACCTACGTCATCGCGGCCGGCAGCGTCGATGCGACGAACTGCAACGTGTCGGTGACCGCCACCGACAACGCCGGCAACACGACCACCCGCGCCGACAGCACCAACGCCACGGTGGACAACGTCGCCCCGACGGTGACCGACGCGAAGGTCAGCATCAGCGGCGGCACCGGCACGGGCGGCGCCTACAAGATCGGCGACACCGTCACCGCCACCTGGAACAACAACACCGTCGGCGGCGACAACAACAACGACTCCATCTCCTCGGTGACGGTGGACTTCAGCGCCTTCGGCGGCGGCACCGCGGTGGCGGCGGCCAACAGCTCCGACACCTGGACGGCGACCTATGTGATCGCGTCCGGCAGCGTCGATGGCACCAACAAGAACGTCTCGGTGACAGCCACCGACAACGCCGGCAACACGACCACCACGGCCGGCACCAACAACGCCACGGTGGACAACGTCGCCCCGACGGTGACCGACGCGAAGATCAGCATCAGCGGCGCGTCGGGAACGGGCGGGGCCTACAAGATCGGCGACACGGTCACCGCAACCTGGGACAACACCGGAAGCGGCGACAGCAACGCCGATACCATCAGCACCGTCACCGTGGACTTCAGCGCCTTCGGCGGCGGCACGGCGGTGGGGGCGACCGAAAGCAGCGGCACCTGGACGGCCACCTACGTCGTCACGGCGGGCAGCGTCGACGGCACCAACAAGAACGTGTCGGTGACCGCCACCGACAACGCCGGCAACACGACGACCCGCGCCGACAGCACGAACGCCACGGTCGACAACGTCGCCCCGACGGTGACCGACGCGAACGTGTCGATCAGCGGCGCCACCGGCACGGGCGGCGCCTACAAGATCGGCGACACGGTCACCGCGACCTGGAACAACACCGGCTCCGGCGACAGCAACGCCGACAGCATCGCCTCGGTGACGGTGGACTTCAGCGCCTTCGGCGGCGGCACGGCGGTGACGGCGACGCAATCCACCTCCACCGCGGGGCAATGGACCGCGACCTACGTGATCGCGGCCGGCAGCATCGACGCGACCAATTGCAACGTGTCGGTCAAGGCGACCGACAACGCCGGCAACACGACCACCCGCGCCGACAGCACCAACGCGACCGTGGACAACGTCGCGCCGACGGTGACGGACGCGAAGGTGTCGATCAGCGGTGCTTCGGGCACGGGCGGGGCCTACAAGATCGGCGACACGGTCACCGCCACCTGGGACAACACCATCGACGGCGACAACAACACCGACGTGATCAGTTCCGTCACGGTGGACTTCAGCCAGTTCGGCGGCAGCACGGCGGTGGCGGCGAGCAGCAACGCCGACGGAGTGTGGACGGCGACCTACGTCATCGCGGCCAGCAGCATCGACGCGACCAACCGCAACGTGTCGGTCAAAGCGACCGACAACGCCGGCAACACGACCACCCGCGCCGACAGCACGAACGCCACGGTGGACAACGTCGCGCCGACGGTGACGGACGCGAAGATCAGCATCAGCGGCGGCACCGGCACGGGCGGCGCCTACAAGATCGGCGACACGGTCACCGCCACCTGGAACAACAACACCGTCGGCGGCGACAACAACAACGACTCCATCTCCTCGGTGACGGTGGACTTCAGCGCCTTCGGCGGCGGCACCGCGGTGACGGCGACCAACAGCTCCGACACCTGGACGGCGACCTACGTCATCACGGCCGGCAGCGTCGACGGCACCAACAAGAACGTGTCGGTGACCGCCACCGACAACGCCGGCAACACCACGACCCGCGCCGACAGCACCAACGCGACCGTGGACAACGTCGCGCCGACGGTGACCGACGCGAACGTGTCGATCAGCGGCGGCACGGGCACGGGCGGGGCCTACAAGATCGGCGACACCGTCACCGCGACCTGGAACAACACCGGCTCCGGCGACAGCAACGCCGACAGCATCGCCTCGGTGACGGTGGACTTCAGCGCCTTCGGCGGCGGCACCGCGGTGGGGGCGACCGAAAGCAGCGGCACGTGGACGGCGACCTACGTCATCACGGCGGGCAGCATCGACGCGACCAACCGCAACGTCTCGGTGACCGCCACCGACAACGCCGGCAACACGACCACGCGCGCGGACAGCAGCAACGCGACCGTGGACAACGTCGCGCCGACGGTGACCGACGCCAATGTGTCGATCAGCGGCGCCACCGGCACGGGCGGGGCCTACAAGATCGGCGACACGGTCACCGCGACCTGGAACAACACCGGGTCCGGCGACAACAACGCCGACAGCATCGCCTCGGTGACGGTGAACTTCAGCCAGTTCGGCGGCGGCACGGCGGTCGCGGCGACCGAAAGCAGCGGCACGTGGACGGCGACCTACGTCATCACGGCCGGCAGCATCGACGCGACCAACCGCAACGTGTCGGTGACCACCACCGACAACGCCGGCAACACGACCACCCGCGCCGACAGCACGAACGCGACCGTGGACAACGTCGCGCCGACGGTGACGGATGCGAACGTGTCGATCAGCGGCGGCTCGGGCACGGGCGGGGCCTACAAGATCGGCGACACGGTCACGGCCACTTGGAACAACACCGGGTCCGGTGACAGCAACGCCGACAGCATCGCCTCGGTGACGGTTGACTTCAGCGCCTTCGGCGGCGGCACCGCGGTGACGGCGACCAACAGTTCCGGCACCTGGACGGCGACCTACGTCGTCACGGCCGGCAGCGTCGACGGCACCAACAAGAACGTGTCGGTGACCGCCACCGACAACGCCGGCAACACGACCACCCGGGCCGACACCACCAACGCGACCGTGGACAACGTCGCCCCGACGGTGACGGATGCGAACGTGTCGATCAGCGGCGCCACCGGCACGGGTGGGGCCTACAAGATCGGCGACACGGTCACGGCGACCTGGAACAACACCGGGTCCGGCGACAACAACGCCGACAGCATCGCCTCGGTGACGGTGAACTTCAGCCAGTTCGGCGGCGGCACCGCGGTGACGGCGACCAACAACTCCGGCACCTGGACCGCCACCTACGTCATCACGGCGGGCAGCATCGACGCGACCAACCGCAACGTCTCGATCAAGGCGACCGACAACGCGGGCAACAGCACGACCACCGCCGACAGCACCAACGCCACGGTGGACAACGTGGCACCCCTGCTGACGCTGGGCAACGTGGCGGGCCAGGGCACGGCGACCGGGACCGGCAACACGTTGCGCATCGGCGACACGATCACCGCGGTGTGGGACAACTCCGCCACCGGCGACAACAACCCCGACACGATCGGGTCGGTCACCGCCGACTTCAGCCAGTTCGGCGGCGGTACCGCGGTGGCGATGACCAACTCCGGCGGCGTGTGGCGCCAGACCTATGTCATCACGGCGGGCAGCATCGACGCGACCAACCGCAACGTCGCGATCACCATCACCGACAACGCCGGCAACAGCGCCACCATCACCGACACCGCCAACCGCAGCGTCGACAACGTCGCGCCGACGGTGACCGACGCGAACGTGTCGATCAGCGGCGCCACCGGCACGGGCGGGGCGTACAAGATCGGCGACACGGTCACGGCGGTCTGGAACAACACCGGCGTCGGCGACAACAACGCCGACAGCATCAGCTCCGTCACGATGGACTTCAGCCAGTTCGGCGGCGGCACGGCGGTGGCGGCGACCAACAGCTCCGGCACCTGGACCGCGAAATACGTCATCACGGCGGGCAGCGTCGACGCGACCAACCGCAACGTGTCGGTCAAGGCGACCGACAACGCGGGCAACAGCACGACCACGGCCGACAGCACCAACGCCACGGTGGACAACGTCGCCCCGACGGTGACCGACGCGAGGATCAGCATCAGCGGCGCCACGGGCACGGGCGGGGCGTACAAGATCGGCGATACGGTCACGGCGACCTGGAACAACACCGGCGTCGGCGACAACAACGCCGACACGATCAGCACCGTCACCGTGGACTTCAGCCAGTTCGGCGGCGGCACGGCGGTCGCGGCGACCAACAACTCCGGCATCTGGACGGCGACCTACGTCGTCACGGCCGGCAGCATCGACGCCACCAGCCGCAACGTGTCGGTCAAGGCGACCGACAACGCCGGCAACAGCACGACCACGGCCGACAGCACCAACGCCACGGTGGACAACGTCGCCCCGACGGTGACCGACGCGAAGGTGTCGATCAGCGGTGCTTCGGGCACGGGCGGCGCCTACAAGATCGGCGACACGGTCACCGCGGTCTGGAACAACACCGGAAGCGGCGACAGCAACAGCGACAGCATCGTCGCGGTGACGGTGGACTTCAGCGCGTTCGGCGGCGGCACGGCGGTGACGGCGACCAACAGCTCCGGCACCTGGACGGCGACCTACGTCATCACGGCCGGCAGCGTCGAAGCGACCAACCGCAACGTGTCGGTGACCGCCACCGACAACGCCGGCAACACGACGACCACCGCCGACAGCAGCAACGCGACGGTCGACACGGTTGCGCCGACCCAGACCATCGGCGCCATCGGCCTGTCGGCCGATGTCGGGACGTCGACCACGGACTTCCTCACCGCCACGGCGAGCCAGACCATCTCCGCCACCCTGTCGGCCGGCCTGGCCGCCGGGGACATCCTCTACGGATCCGTGGACGGCGGGGCGACCTGGACCGACATCACCGGCAAGGTCAACGGCACCGCCGTGGCCTGGACCGGCGCCACCCTGCTGTCCGGCGCCAACAGCGTGAAGATGAAGGTCGTCGACGCCGCCGGCAACGAGGGCGCGGTGGCCAGCCAGTCCTACACGCTCGACACCACCATGCCGACGGTGCAGAGCATCGCCCCGATCAACGCGCCGACGCTGACCGCCGCGTCGGTGACCTACCGCGTCGTGTTCTCGGAAACCGTCGCGAACGTCACCGCGGACGACTTCGTCCTGACGGCCACGGGCAGCGCTTCGGGCACCGTCGCCTCCGTGTCGGGCAGCGGCACGACGTGGGACATCACCGTCACCGGCGTCAGCGGCGACGGAACGCTGCGGCTCGACCTGAAGGGCAGCACGGACGTCATCGACAGCGCCGGCAACGGCAACGGCACCAACGGATCGATCGCCGCCTTCACGACGGGCACGGTCCACACGGCCGATCGCGCCGGTCCGGCCTTCACCTCCACGGCGACGCCGTCGGTGGCGGAGAACTCGACGGCGGTCGTCACGCTCGCCGCGACCGACAGCAACGGGCCGATCACCTACCAGATCGTGGGCGGGGAGGATTCGGCGAAGTTCACGCTGACGGGGACGGCGCTGTCCTTCACCGGCGCGCCGGACTATGAAACCCGGGCCGACGCCAACACGGACAACGTCTACAAGGTCGTTGTGCGGGCGACGGACAGCCTCGGCAACACCACCGACCAGACCGTCTCGGTCACCGTCACCGACGTCAACGAGACGCCGGCCAACAGCGTGGCCCCGGTGGTGACGGGAACCGCGGCGGTCGGCCAGACCCTGGCCGCCGGCACCGGCAGCTGGACGGATCCGGAAAGCGACGTCCTGAGCTACACGTACCAGTGGTACCGGGCCAGCGACAGCGCCGGCACCGGCGCCACGGCGATCAGCGGGGCGACCTCCTCCAGCTACACGCCGACGGCGTCCGACGCGCACCAGTATGTCCGCGTGGTGGTCACCGCCAACGACGGACACGGCCACACGCCGAGCGTGAACGGCGCCTGGACCGCCATCGGCAACAGCGCGCCGGTCAACAGCGTGATTCCCGCCATCGCCGGAACCGCGACGGTCGGCGGCACGCTGAGCGTGGGGACCGGCAGCTGGAGCGACGCCGACGCCGACACGGTCACCTACAGCTACCAGTGGTACCGGGCCGACGACAGCGCGGGCACCGGCGCCACGGCGATCAGCGGGGCCACCGGCACCAGCTACACGCCGGTGCTCGCCGACGCGCACAAGCACCTGCGCGTGGTGGTCACCGCCAACGACGCCCACGGCAGCACCGACCAGACCGCGGCGACCGTCTGGACGGCGGTGGGCAACAGCGCGCCGGTCAACACGGTGGTGCCCACGGTGTCCGGCCCCGGCACCATCGCCAGCGCCCTGACCGCCACCTCAGGCGGCTGGAGCGACGCCGACGGCGACACGGTCACCTACAGCTACCAGTGGTACCGGGCCAGCGACAGCGCCGGAACCGGCGCCACGGCGATCAGCGGGGCCACCGGCACCAGCCACACGCTGACCGGCGCCGACGACGGCAAGTACCTGCAGCTGGTGGTCACGGCCACCGACGGGCAGGGCGGCAGCCGGACGGCCGGGTCCGCCTGGCGTCTGATCACCAACAGCGTGCCGGTGATCGGCGGGGTGACCACGGCGGCGCAGCCGACCACCGACACGGCGACCGTCACGCCCTTCGCCGCCGTGACCATCCAGGACGCCGACACCCTGCAGGTGCAGACGGTCACGGTCACGCTCGACAGCGCGGCCAAGGGCGCGCTGGCCGGAACCCAGGGCGGCAGCTACGACGCCGCCACCGGGGTGTGGAGCTTCACCGGCACCGCGGCGCAGGCCGAGGCGGCGGTCCGGGCGCTGGTCTTCACGCCGACGCCCAACCATGTGGCGCCGGCCACGACGGAGACGACGACCTTCACCATCGCCGTCAACGACGGCGTGGCGGGCGCCGTGTCCGACAGCCGGACCACGGTGGTGACGACCTCCGTGAACGACACGCCGGTGCTCGGCGGCCTGGCGGCCGGCCAGGCGACCCAGTACGGCACCACGATCAAGCCGTTCGCGACGGCGACGGTGGCGGATCCGGACGTGCAGACGTCGCGGGTGCAGGTCATCATCGTCAACGGCGTCAACCAGGGCGACTTCACGGCGGCCTCGACCGCCGGCTGGACGCGGACCGTCAACGGCACCGACATCGTCTACGAAAAGACCTACACGAACACCCAGGGCATCGGCGCGGCCGAGCAGGCCGACCTGCGCAACCTCGTCTTCGCTCCGCTCAGCGCCAGCGTGCCGAACGCGCCGCCGTCGGGGACCACCGCCTTCCAGGTCAAGATCGACGACGGCGGAAACTGGGTCAGCAGCCCGGCCAACGCCGTGACGGTGGTGGAGGCGCAGCCCAACGCGCTGGTGTCGGGCAGCGACAGCGGTGCGTCGGGCACCGACCGCATCACCAACGCCACCACCCCGACGGTGCGCGTCAGCCTGTTGGGCAGCCCGGCGGCGGCCGGCGACACGGTCGAGCTTCTGCTCGGCGGAACGTCGCTCGGGCATCCGGTGACGCGCGTCCTGACGGCGGCCGACATCGCCAACGGCTACGTCGACCTCGGCGTGACCGCGGGCGACCTGGGGGCGGACGGCGCCAAGACCTTCACCGCGCGGGTGACGGACGCGAACAGCAACAGCGTCCTGGTCGGCGGCGCGCTGACCATCACGCTGGACACCACGCCGCCGCCGGCCCCGACCTCCCCGGCGGTGCTGGTGGCGGGCAGCGACAGCGGCCGGTCGGACAGCGACGGCGTGACGCGGGTGACCAGCCCGACCGTCCGCGTCTCGCTGGGCGGCACCAACGCGGCGGCCGGCGACACGGTCGAGCTTCTGCTCGGCGGGTCGTCGCTCGGGCACCCGGTGACGCGGGTCCTGACGGCGGCCGACATCGCCAACGGCTACGTCGACCTCGGCGTGACCGCGGGCGACCTGGGGGCGGACGGCGCCAAGACCTTCACGTCGCGGGTCACCGACGTGGCGGGCAACGTCGGCGTCGCCGGCGGCGCGCTGACCATCACGCTCGACACTGGCGTCCCGGCGCAGCCGACCGCCATTGCGCTCCGCGCCGCGGACGACACCGGCACCTCGTCGAGCGACGGCATCACCAACAAGCAGCGGCCGACGGTCGTCGGCGTGGCCGAGGCCAACAGCACGGTGACCGTCAACATCGACGGCACCGACGTCGGCACGGTGACCGCGGACGCGACGGGGGCCTGGAGCTATACGCCGGCCTCCGACCTCGGCGCCGGCAAGCACGCCATCAAGGCCAAGGCGACCGACGCCGGCGGCAACGCCGGCGCCTATTCCGCCACCGCCGTGGTGACCATCGACCAGTCGGCCCCGGTCATCGAATGGGTCATCGTTCCGGCCAACGGCACCTACAAGGTCGGCGACACGCTGCGCTTCGCGCTCTTCATCCCGGAGGCCGTCTCGCGCCTGGAGGGCAGCACGATCGACGTGGCGGTCGACCAGGCCGGCGGTGGCACCGCCATCCGCCAAGCCAAGCTGGTGAGCACCGCCAACGACTTCGCGGTCTACAATTACACGGTGCAGGCGGGTGACCTGGACGGCGACGGCATCCGGGTGGTCGGCGTGACCGCACCGCTGGCCATCGACACGGCGGGCAACGCGCTCGACACCACGCCGAAGACGGTGCCTCCCACCAACCAGGTGCTGATCGACGGCGTGGCCCCGCAGGTCGCCAGCGTGACCCTGCCGCAAAGCCAGTCCTACCGCGCCGGGCAGGAGCTGACCTTCGTCGTCACCTTCGACGACCCGAACCTGGTGATCGGCGGCACCAACACATCGGCGCTGGGCTTCACCATCGGCGGGACCGCCCGGTCGGCCAGCTTCCTCAGCCAGTCGGGCGGAGCGGTCACCTACCGCTACGTGGTGCAGGCCGGCGACGACACCAGCACCGGCGTCACGGTGACCGGCATCACGGCGGGGGGCGCCACCTACAAGGACGCGGCCGGCAACGACGTCAACCTGTCGCTGGCCGGCAAGGTGGGCGACACCACCGGCATCGTGATCGACACGGTTGCCCCGACGGTCAGCGGGGTGACCTCCTCCAGCGCGAACGGTGCCTACAAGGTCGGCGACACCGTCACCATCCAGGTGGCCTTCTCCGAAGCGGTGACAGTGGAGGGGACGCCGACGCTGGCCCTCAGCACCGGGCACACCGCCACCTACAGCGGCGGCTCGGGCACCGGCACGCTCAGCTTCACCTATGTGGTGCAGGCCGGCGACACCATCGCCGACCTGGACTACAGCGGGACGGCGGCGCTGTCGGGCACGATCAAGGACAAGACCGGCAACAGCGCGGTCACGACCCTGCCGACGCCGGGCACGGCGGCCTCGCTGGGCGGTGCCAAGGACATCGGCATCGACGGCGTCGCGCCGACGGTCGCCGCCCCGGCGGTGACCAGCAGCACGGTCGCAGGATCCACCGCGGCGGAGCGGGTCTCCGCCACCAGCAAGCCGACCATCGGCGGCACGACCGAGGCCAACAGCACGGTCACGGTCCTGGTGGACGGCAAGGCGGTCGGCACCACCGTGGCCGACGCCTCCGGCGCCTGGAGCTACAGCTTCGCCACGGCGCTGGCCGACGGGGTGCGCAGCATCCAGGTGCAGGCGACCGACAAGGCGGGCAACGCCAGCGCGCTGTCCACGGCGACGCCGCTGACCATCGACACCACGGCGCCGGGCGCGCCGACGGTGACGGTGGGCACCACGGCGTCGGGCGCCACGGCGGTGCGCGGCACGGCCGAGGCGAACGCCCTGGTCGTCGTGACGGTCAACGGGAAGGATCTCGGCACCGCCCGCGCCGATGCGGCCGGCACGTGGCAGCTCGTCCTGGCGTCCGACCTCGGGACCGGCAGCTTCGCGATCGCGGCGCGCGCCCGCGACGCGGCCGGCAACACGGGTGCGGCCGGCAGCACCTCCTACACGGTGTCGCCGCCCCCGCCCCCGCCGACGGTGACCGTCACCACGTCGAGCGGCAACACCACGACGGCCGTGTCGTCGGGCAGCAGCTCGTCCAGCAGCGCGGTGTCGACCTCGCCGACGACGCAGACCACCGGGCCGACGCTCGGCACGGCGCCGACCCTGCCGGGCAACCAGAGCAGCAGCGACGCGGGCCGCGTCATCACCAGCTCCTCCATCGGCAGCGGTGGCGGTTCGGGCAGCAGCAGCACGGACGCCGGCCGGTCGATCACCATCAACGCGATCAGCAACCAGTCGAGCAGCGACGCCGGCCGGTCGATCACCATCACGGCGATGGGCGGCTCGTCGGGCACGAGCGGGACGTCGAGCAGCGCCAGCGGCGTGCTGGGCGGTACGGGCGGCGGAAGCTCGTCGAGCGGCAGCTCCAGCCTGAGCAGCGTCGTCAGCGGCGGCAGCAGCGGCGGGGGCCTGGGCGGTTCCAGCCTCGGCGGCTCGGGCCTTGGCAGCTCCGGCCTCGGGTCGGGTGGCCTGGGATCGGGCGGGCTCGGCTCCACCAGCACGGGCAGCGGGACCGGCAGCGGCACGGGCCTGGGCGGCGGCGTGACCGGCGGTGTGTCCACCGGCACGGGAACCGGCGGCACCGGGATCGGAGGGTTGGGCGCCACCTCCACGGGGAGCGTCTCCACCGGCGGCACGGGAACGGGCACCGGCACCGGTTCCGGCACTGGAACCGGGACGGGCACGGGGACCGGTACCGGCGGGCTGAACGGCGGGCTCGGAACGCAGGGTGGGGGGACCACTTCCGGTTCCAACACCGGCGCTGCGGGCACCGGCGCGACCGGCACGGGAGCCCAGGGCGGCGACCGCGGCACCACCGGCACGCAAGGCCAGGGCACCCAGGGCCAGGGAACCCAGAGTCAGGGCCCGAACCAGGGCGGCAACCGCAACACCATCGAAACCGCCCCGGCCAACCGCGGCGGCCAGAATGGGCAGCCCCAGGGCAACCAGCAAGGTGGCCAGCAAGGCGGCCAGCCGCAGGGCGGACAGAACGGCCAGCCGCCGGCCGGCGACGGGCAGGGCGGCGACCCGCGCAACGCCCCGTCCGGAACGGAGGGCCAGGGCGACGGGCAAGGCCAATCCCAGGGCCAGCCGCAGGGCCAGGGACAAGGCCAAGGTCAGGGCCAAGGTCAGGGCAACCGCGCCGACGCCGGCGACGCCCCGGCGCCGAAGCCCGCCTTCACGCGGCAGGTCGCCCAGGTCCACGGGGCGGCCGACGCCCGCACCGCGGCCCTGCTCGCCGCGCTCACCACGCACACACCACCGGGCAGCCGGGCGGCCTGAGGCCGCCCGCGCTCCCACCCCTTCCACCGCTTTCGCCTCCGCGTTTCCTCTTCGAATGGATTGCCGACGAGAATGACCTGCCTTCCTCCGACCTTCCGGGCGCGGTCCACGATGGCCTGCGCGACCGTCGCCCTGCTTGCCGCCTCCCTGCTCGCCAGCGGCTGCTCGCTGTCGCCGCAGCCCCTGACGTCCGAGGAGAACCTGTCGCGGGTGCGCGCCGACATGGCGGTGGTGATGTCCCCGCAGGAGCCCATCGCCGGCCCCGTCACCATGCACGAGGCGATGGCTCGCGCGATCAAGTACAACCTCGACGAACGCGTGAAGCTGATGGAGATGGCCGTCGCCAACCAGCAGCTCGACCTCTCGCGCTTCGACATGCTGCCGCGCGTCGTCGCAGGCGCCGGCTACACGGGCCGCAACAACGAGGCCGGATCGGAAAGCCTGAACCTCGCCACCGGGCGGCGCACCGGCGAGAGCACCACGGCGACCGACCGCAACCGCCGCACCGCCGACCTGGGCTTCACCTGGAACATTCTCGACTTCGGCGTCAGCTACCTGCGCGCGCGCCAGAACGCCAACCTCGTGCTGGTCGCCGACGAGCGCCGCCGCCGCGTCGTCCAGGGCATCCTGCAGGACGTGCGCACCGCTTATTGGCGCGCGGTGGCCGCCGAGCGGCTGCTGAAGCGGATCGAGCCGCTGGAGAAGCGCATCGAGGTGGCGCGCAAGAACGCCGGCGCGCTGGAGACGCAGCGCGTGCAGGCGCCGCTGCAGACGCTGACCTACCAGCGCTCCCTGGTCGACACGCTGCGCCAGCTGCAGACGCTGCGCCGCGAACTGGTGGCCGCCAAGTCGCAGCTGGGCGCCCTGATGGGCCTGCCGCCGGGCGAGAGCTTCACGCTGGCCATCCCGGCGGAGGCGACCGTGAAGGACGCGCCGGGCATCGCCACCCCGGTGGAGGCGCTGGAATCCTACGCGCTGCTGAACCGGCCGGAGCTGGTGGAGGAGACCTACAACGCCCGCATCACCGCCGACGAGACGCGCCGCGCGCTGCTGAAGCTGCTGCCGGGCATCGACCTGAACGCCGGGCTGCACTACGACAGCAATAGCTTCCTGCTGAATCAGCAGTGGGCGGACTACGGCGCGCGGCTGTCCTGGAACATCCTGAACCTGGCCTCGGCCTGGGACACGCAGTCCTATTCGAAGGCGCAGGAGGAGCTGGTGGCCTTCCGCCGGCAGGCGCTGAGCGTGGCGGTGCTGAGCCAGGTGCGCGTCGCGATGGTGCAGTACCGCGAGCTGGCGCAGGAGTTCGCGCTGACCGCCGACCAGGCGGCCATCGACCAGCGCATCCGCCAGCAGTATGTGAACAGCAGCACGGTCGGCCAGCAGGGCGACCTGGGGGTGATCCAGGCGGAGGTGTCGGTTCTGGTCTCCGACCTGCGCCGCGACCTGGTGTTCGCCGACCTGCAGAACGCCTACGCCCGCGTGATGGTGTCGGCCGGCGTGGACCCGCTGCCCGAAGCCGTCCCGGCGCAGGACATGGCGACCCTGCGGCGCGCCGTCGCCGACGGGCTGGCCAGCTGGGAACAGCGGGCGGGCGGCACCGCGCGTCTGCCGGACCTGCTGACCCCGGCCGCCACCACGTCGGAGAAGCCGGCACCGGCGCCGGAGAAGGCCACGGTGGAAAAGGCAGGCGCTCCGGTCGCCCAGGCGCCCGAGGCGAAGGCTCCGGCCGAGACGATCTCGGCGGTCGTCACCCCGGCCCCGGTGGAAAAGGCCCCGCTGGAGAAGGCTGCTGCGCCGGAGACGGTGACGGTGGCCTCGCTGCCGGTGACCGCGACCTCGGCGCTGCCGATGCGGGCGTCCTATAACGCTTCGGCTTCGGCTTCGGCTTCGGCGTCGGCACAGCCGGTGAAGGTCTACACGGTGCCGCTGGCGGCCCTGGCTCCCGCCTCCGCCAGCCGGGCGGCCCGCTGATCCGCACGCCGCGGGGCGTCGACGCCGGTCGCGGGCTTTCCCGCCGACCGGCCGAGCGCCCCGCAGAGCGTGTGAATCAGGCCAGGGTTGAAACAAAGAAGCGCATCGATCCGGAGCGGGCGCAACGGTCGTTGCGTTTCCGCAGCGATCGGTGCAGAAAGACTCGGCCATGACCCGTCGTCTTCGCTCCATCCGCGTCGCCGCCGCGCTGTTCGTCGCGCTGGCTTCTGCATCGCTGAACGCCGCCCCGTTGCCCGCCGCGGCGGAGTCCCCACCGCCTGCCACCGACGGCGGGGTGCGCGCGCTGATCGAGGCGCGCCAGCACGCGGTGCTGTCCAGCGAGATCGCCGGCCGCATCGCCCGCATCGCGGTGGAGCCGGGCCAAGCCTTCAAGGCGGGCCAGACGCTGGTCGCCTTCGATTGCAGCCACTATCAGGCGACGCTGGACGCGGCCCGCGCCAACGCGCGCGCCGCCGACGTCACCGTCCGGCAGAGCCGGCGGCTGGAGCAGCTGAAGTCCATCGGCGCGGCCGAGGTCGAGATGGCCGAGGTCAAGGCCGAGGCCGCGCGCGCCGAGCAGCGCAAGGCGGAGATCGAGGTGCGCCGCTGCGAGATCAAGGCGCCCTACGACGGCCGCGCAGTCGAGCAGCGCATCCGGGAGCAGGAATCGGTGCCCGCCGGCACCCCGCTGCTGGAGATCGTGTCCGACCAGGACCTGCGGGTGGAACTGATCGTCCCGTCCTCCTGGCTGGTCTGGCTGAAGCCCGGCCAGCGGTTCGACCTGCGCATCGACGAGACGGGGGAGCATCTGGGCGGCGAGGTCGCGCTGATCGGCGCGCGCGTCGATCCGGTCAGCCAGTCGCTGAAGGTGACGGGCAAGCTGTTGCCGCAAAAAGGGGCCCCGCCCAACCTGGTCGCGGGGATGAGCGGCACCGCCCGCTTCACGCCGCCGGGGGAGGTCACCGTTGCCCGATGACGTGAATTTTCGCGCCGCGGAGGCCGCGCAGCCGCTGAACGGTCTGCTGCTTCTGCTGAACCTGCACCAGGAGGCGCGGCAGGCGCAGACGGCGGAGGCGTTGCGCTTCCTGATGGTCAACCAGACGCGGCGGCTGGTGGTCTACCGCCAGGCCGTGTTCCTGGCGCTGGCGCCGACCGGCAAGGCCCGGCTGGAGGCCGTGTCCAACGTCGCGGTGCCGGAGCGCGACGCGCCCTTCACCCGCTGGCTGGAGGCGGTCGGAACCGCGGTTGCGTCGGGCGCCGACGCGCGCGCGCCGCACCTCGTCTCCCCCGCCGACCTGCCGCCGGGGCTGTCGCGCGAGTGGGGCAACTGGGGCCCGGCGCAGGCGCTGTGGCTGCCTCTGCCGGGGCCGGACGGGTCGCTGACCGCCGCGCTGTGGATCGCCCGCGACGACGTGTGGACCGACGGCGAGCAGCTGTTGCTGGAGCAGCTGGCCGGCGGCTACGGCCACGCCTGGTGGGCGCTGACCCGCGGCGGGCGACGGTCCCGGCTGCGGCTTCGCCCGGGGCTGGTGGCGCTGCTGGCCGCGGCGCTGCTCGGCGGCGCGCTGTCCATCCCCGTCCCGCAATCGACGCTCGCCCCGGCGGAGGTGGCGCCGCGCGACCCGCTGATCGTCAGCGCGCCGCTGGAGGGCGTCATCGAGCGCTTCCACGTCCAGCCCAACGAGCCGGTGAGTGCCGGGCAGCCGCTGTTCAGCTTCGAATCCACGGTGCTGCGCAGCCGGTTCGAGGTGGCGCGCAAGGCCCTGACCTCGGCGGAGGCCGAGCTTCTGACCGCCGCCCAGGGCGCCTTCGCCGACCCGCAGAGCAAGGCGCGGGTGGCGCAGCTGAAGGCCCAGGTGGAGCTGCGCCGGGCGGAGCTGGCCTTCGCGCGCGACCTGCTGGAGCGCGTGACCGTGAAGGCGGAGCGGCCGGGCATCGCGGTCTTCACCGACGTCAACGACTGGCTGGGCAAGCCGGTGTCGGTGGGCGAGCGCATCCTGACCCTGGCCGACCCGCAGGCGGCGGAAATCGACATCCACGTGCCGGTCGGCGACGCCCAGCTGCTGGAGGAAGGGGCGGAGGTCAGCCTGTTCCTGAACGTCGATCCGCTGAGCCCGCTGCACGGCCGGGTGGTGCACGCCAGCTACGAGCCGGGGATGACCTCTTCCGGCATCCTGGCCTACCGCGTGCGCGCGGAACTGGCCGCTGGAGCGGGGGAGCCGACGCCGCGCATCGGCCTGCGCGGGACCGCCAAGATCGAGGGCGGGCGGGTGCCGCTGGCGCTCTACCTCTTCCGCCGCCCGCTGGCCGCCCTGCGGCAGGCCGTGGGGATCTGAGGCCATGGGCGCCGCCGTTCTCGGTACGCCGGGGGGTGTCGCGGGACTGTCGGCTGCCGCCGTCACGGATCCGATGGACGCGGTCCGCCTGCCGCCCTTGCGCGACGACCTGCACCTGCTGCCCGGCCCGCCGGGGCCGGACGGGTCGCCCTGCTGGACCATCCACGACCCGGCGCGCAACCGCTATTTCCGCATCGGCCACGCCGCCTTCGAGATCATCGCCCGCTGGCACCTCTGCGCCCCGCGCGCCATCGCCGCCGCCGTGGCGGAGGAAACGGTGCTGGAGCCGGACGCCGACGACGTCTACGAGCTTTACCGCTTCCTGTCGGCCAACAACCTGACGCAGACGGTCGACACCGACTATCTGGCGCGGCAGGTGGCGATGCGGCGGACGTCCTGGTGGATGTGGCTTCTGCACAACTACCTGTTCTTCCGCATCCCGCTGGTCCGCCCGGACGCCTTCCTGAACGCCACGGTGCGCTTCGTGGCGCCCTTCTACAGCGCCGCCTGGTGCTGGGCGGTGCTGGGGGCCGGGCTGCTCGGCCTTGTGCTGGCGATGCGGCAGTGGGACGCCTTCCGGCACACCTTCCTGCATTTCTTCAGCCTGGAGGGCATGGCGCTCTACGGCGTCACGCTGGTGGTGACCAAGACGCTGCACGAGCTGGGGCACGCCTACACGGCCAAGCGCTACGGCTGCCGGGTGCCGACTATGGGGGTGGCCTTCCTGGTGATGTGGCCGGTGCTCTACACCGACACCAGCGACGCCTGGAAGCTGGTGTCGCGGCGCGCCCGGCTGGGCATCGCGTCGGCCGGCATCCTGGCGGAGCTGGGGCTGGCCGCCTTCGCGACGCTGGCCTGGAGCTTCCTGCCCGACGGCGCGCTGCGCAGCGCCGCCTTCTTCGTGGCGACGGTCAGCTGGGTGACGACGCTGACCATCAACCTCAGCCCCTTCATGCGCTTCGACGGCTATTACCTGCTGGCCGACGCGCTGGACGTGCCCAACCTGCAGGACCGCGCCTTCGCGCTGGCCCGCTGGCGCCTGCGCGAGTGGCTGTTCGGCCTGGGGGAGGAGGTGCCGGAGCGCTTCGCCCCCTGGATGCACCGGACGCTGCTGGTCTACGCCTTCACGACCTGGATCTACCGTCTGATCCTGTTCCTCGGCATCGCGGCGCTGGTCTACCACGTCTTCATCAAGGTGCTGGGCATCCTTCTGTTCGCGGTGGAAATCGGCTGGTTCCTGATGCGTCCGCTCTTCAAGGAAATCGTCGCCTGGTGGACGCTCCGCCACGGCATGGGCCTGAACCGCAACACGCTGGCGACGCTGTGCGGGCTCGGCGGGCTGCTCTGGCTGGTCCTGACCCCGGTCGCCGGGTCGGTCGCGGTGCCCGCGGTGTGGCGGGCGGAGGCTTTCTCCACCCTGTTCGCGCCGGTGCCGGCCCGCATGGCCGACGTGCTGGTCCAGCCCGGCCAGCGCGTGGCGGCCGGCGACCTGCTGTTCCGGCTGGAGGCGCCGGAGGTCGAGAACAAGCTGGCCCAGGCGGACCTGCGCATCGCCATGGCGCAGGAGCGCATCGACCGGCTGTCCGCCGCCCGCGAAGGGCTCGACCGCATCCGCGTCATGGAGGAGGACCTCGCCGCCGCGCTGGCGGAGCGGCAGGGACTGCTCGACAGCAAGGCGCGGCTGGAGGTGCGGGCGCCGCTGGCGGGGACGGTGGTGGACATCGCCGACGGACTGCGCCCGGGCCGCTGGGTCAACCCGAAGCTGCCGCTGGCCCAGCTGGTCGGCGACGGCGCCGGCGAGTTCGTCGGCTATGTGGCGGAGGAGGACCTGGCGCGGGTGGCGCCGGGCGCCGTCGCGCGCTTCCATCCCGACGACCCCCTGCGCCCGCGCGTCGAGGCGCGGGTGACCGCCGTGGACCATGTGGGCGTCGCGGCGCTGGACGTGCCGGCGCTGGCCTCGCTCAACGGCGGGCCGGTCGCTGTGGACGGGCAGCCGGGCGTACCGACCACCCGCCAGAACCTGGCCCCGGTCGACGCCGTCTACCGCGTGACGCTGGCCCCGCTGGACCCGGCGCAGGCCGGCCCCGCCCACCAGACGCGCGGCGTCGCCCGCGTGGACGCCGAGGCGCGCAGCCTCCTCGGCCGCTTCTGGCGCACGGCGCTGGCGGTGCTGATCCGCGAGGCGGGGTTCTGATTCTCGGATGTGTGCTTTGGTGGGGAGGGGGATTCACCACTAAGACACAAAGGACACGAAGGATTTCACAAAGAACGTCGGCCGTTTCGGAAAGCTGTAGATGCGCCGGAGCCCCCTTTGTGAAATTCTTTGTGCCTTTGTGTCTTAGTGGTGAATCCCCGACACCGATTGTGCTTTCCGACGATCCAGCACCCCCTCAGTCCGCGCCGCCGTTGCCCTTGGCGCCGCCCATCGCGCCTTCCAGCGCCTGGGCGGCGGCGAAGCCGATGGCTTGGCTGCGCGCGGCCGGATCGTCCACATGCACCACCACGCCGCGCCCGACCAGGCTGATCCCGTTCTCGCGGAAGGCGCGGATCAGGCGGTGGTAGGCCTCGCGCCGGATGACGAACTGCTCGTCGGGCTTGGCGGTGAACTTGACGCCGATGATGACCGCGTCGTCCTCCACCCGGCGCACGCCCTGGGACTTCAGCCCCTCGATGAAGCTCGGGCCCATCTCGGGGTCGTCGGCCAGCTCCTTGCCGATGGTCTTCACGATCTTCTTCACAAGCGCCATGTCGGTGTCCGGCGGGACGCGGAATTCCAGCCGCATCAGCGCCCAGTCGCGGCTGTAGTTGGTCAGCGCCTTGATCTGGCCGAAGGGCAGGGTGTGCACCGCCCCACGGTGGTGGCGCAGCTTCAGGGAGCGCAGCGAGATGCCCTCCACCGTGCCGCGCAGCTGCCCGACCTCCACATAGTCGCCCATGTGGAAGGCGTCCTCCAGCAGGTAGAAGACGCCGGCCAGGATGTCGGCGATGGTCGATTGCGCGCCAAGGCCGATGGCGATGCCGACCACGCCCGCGCCGGCCAGCAGCGGCCCGATCTCGATGCCGACCGACGACAGCATGATCATCGCGATGACGCTGATCAGCACAATCTGCAGGAACTTGCGCAGCAGCGGCAGCAGAGTCGCCATGCGCTGCGCGCGGGAATTGTGGCTGTCCTGCCGGGCGCCCTCCAGCGCGCGGTCGATGGCGCGGACGACCAGCGTCCAGGCGACGTAGCCGAGCAGCAGGACGACGCTGACGTTGACGGCAAGGCGCAGCAGGATGCCGCCGATGCCCGTCGCCTTCTCCACCCGGAAGCCCCAGATGGCCGCGGTGGCGAACAGCCCGACCAGGAACAGCGCCGTCCACACCGCCCGCATCACCCGCGTGACGGTGGCCTTGCCCGCCTCCGTCTCCTCCCCGCGGTAGAAACGGGCGAGCGGGCGCTGGACGATCAGGGCGACCGCCGGCACGGCCAGCGCGGCCAGCAGGCTGACGAGCATGCGGGGGCCGGTCCCCGGTTCCAGCCGCACCGCCGAGGCCGCCACGACCAGCCAGAGGCCGATGAGGTAGACGGTCGCGGCCACCGGCCACAGGCCGAGCGCCGGGCTGGCCGCCGGGTCGATGGACAGTGGGCCGGCCAGCGCCATCGCCACCGCGTTGCGGCCCCGCCACACCCGGTGCAGCAGGTAGATGAAGGGAATGGTGCTGGCCGGCAGCCCGATCGCGACGATGGCGTCGCCCCCGACCCCCAGCGCCATCAGCAGGTCGACCAGGCCCAGCACGCCCGCCGCCAGCGCGACCGTGACCATGGCCGTGCGGTGCAAGGCGCGCGCGCCGGTGTCGTCCAGCGGCAGGAGGCGGAGCGCCGGCTGGTCGGGCGCGCAGAGGAAGCGGACCAGCCGGTCGACCAGAAGGACGGTGACCGACGCCTGGAGCACGGCCAGCAGGATGGCCGGCGCCGCGGGGTGCCGCGGGTGCAGGGCGGCGTAGGCGATCAGCGCGCCCACCACATAGGCCGCCACCCCGACGAGCCCGAGACCGAGCCGCAGGACCGCCGCGATCACCGGGGCTGCGTGGGCGGCCTCCACCCGCTCCCGCGTGCGGGCCAGCGCGCGGTTGGTCGCCAGCAGGGCGGCGGTTCCCGCGGCGATCAGGGCCGTCAGTCCGGTCAGCAGGCGCCAGGGGTCGACGGGGACATCCCGGCCGTTCGGCCGTTCGAACGCGTTCATCACGATGACCGGCAGGCGCGGGTAGGTGGCCGCCACCGCCTCCAACCGGTCGGCGTAGACCTCCAGGGCGGTGCGTCGCCCCGCCGGCTGATCGGGGGCTGCCGTCGTGTCGACCTGGAGCGGGGCCTGGGCTTGGGCCAGGACGGGGGAGGGCGCGGACAACAGCAGCGCCAGAAGGATCGCCGCGATGGAGGCATGCGCGCCCCAAAATCGCCGGGAGAGCGCCAGACCTACGGCTCGTCCCCTGAAACACGCCGGAATAAAGGACTGAAGTTCTGGCAAAGCTTTCCGCCAGCCGACCAGCGAAGAGCGCCGCTGGTCCGAACTTTCGCCAAGCCTTTCCTGGGGGCGTTCTTGCGCAGGCATGGCAGACTGTGTGAATCGCCAAAGTGTGCGAGCAAGTACGTTACCGTTGCGTACCGGCCGTCGGGGATACGGTTGCACGGCCTGAGAAACGTAGCGAATCCTGTGCGTTTCGGGTGCCAGCCTGCCCGGACCATGCCTGAACGAACCCGCGGCTTGTGCGTTGTATGGTGGTTGCATCCGATGCGGAACAACCGGGTGCGGATCGAGGAGGAAACCCGTGTCACCCACCCGTCTTTGTGTCCTTCCATCGGCCCTTCGTTCGGCCTTGGCCTTATGGGCCGCCGTTGCGGCGCTGTTCGTGGCGACCGCAGCCTGGGCGCAGGATGCCCCGTTGGCGTCGCTGCCGCCGAAATGCACCCAGACCGCGACCGCGAAGCTGGAATCGATGGGGCTCGCCAACGTGGTGAAAAGCGGCATGCATTCGGAAATCCGCAGCGGAGTCAGCATCGTGTCCGGCTATCGCGCGCGCTACTACAACCCGAATTGCGGCGGCTACATCGTCATGAACATGACGCCCAACTGCGCGATCGAGCAGACCTACACCACCGGCCAGTGCCGGATGAACGGCATGAGCCACTGGTAAAGGGCACCGGCGGTTCAGGCCCGTTCGTTCGCCGCGTCGATGTCCAGCAGTTCGCGCAGCAAATCACGCTCCAGCTCCGCGACCAGGCGCCGGTAATCGCGCGCGCAGGCACCCGCCTGCGGTGCGTCGGCGCGTTCCCACCTTGCGCGTTCCCACAGGGCGTACGCCGCGAGCGCCTCGCCGTAGTCGGCGGACAGCGCCTGCAACCGCGCGTTTGCGGCCATCTGGTCGAGGATCAGATCCTTGAAGGCCGGAAACCGCAGGATGAGAAGCTGTAGGGTGCTGTCCATCGGCATCGTTTCCGCGCCATCATTCCCGCGCCATCGTCCCCGCGGGGGCGCTCCCGCCGGAATGCCACGGGAAAGCCATAGGGAGTGATGCACCAGCTATGGCACAGGGGGCGCCGTCTGACGCGTACTTTACCGTAACACGCCCGTTGGACACTTCACGCAGGGTGCATGGGGGCGCAGCCTGTGGTGGGACGGTTTCCGCTCCGGACTTTCCTTCGCGGACGGGTCCGCGGCGTCGAACACGGGAGAGGTGCCATGCGTGTCGTGCTTCCCCTGGCCCTTGCGGCCATGCTGGCCGCGGGGGTGTTGAGCCCCGGTCCGGCGCAGGCCCAGTTCGGCCTGTTCCTCGGCAACCGTGGGACCTTCCAGCTGACCGACGAGGATTGGCAGCTGTTCCGCGACGCCGTGGTCAAGGCCTTGCAGCCGCCCAAGGCCGGCAACCGGGCCGAATGGCAGAACCCCAAGACCAACATGCGCGGCGACGTGGTCGTCGAGAAAACCTTGCAGAAGGAGGGCGCGCCCTGCGCCCTCCTGCGCGCCCGCTTCATCCGCACGGAGGAGCAGACGCGCCACCTGACCTTCTGCCGCGACGCCGGCGGGCAGTGGGTCATCGCCCCGGGATGAACATACGCAAGTATTCTTCGGCACAAACCGGCAGTTTCCAACATACGGTGGAATGGCAATGATGTAACGTTGTGGCTTTTTGTCCCGGATACCAAGTTGAGGGGCGTTGCTGAAGCCTCCTTCGACCAGAGAGTTGCTGGAAATGGATTGGGATCGCGGCTAAGGTGTGGGCGCCTTTCGGCGGTTTCAATTCGGTCGGGGTGACTCAGGTGACGGTCGGCAGCACGGGCGCCAACAACAGGGGCGCGAGCGGCAGGGGTGGGACGTCCACAGGATTGGAGCGGTGGCGCGGCGAGGCCCTGGGCGGGCTGGCGGGCGCCCTGTTCGTCATGCCGGCGGTGCTGGGCTGCGGCGTCATCGTGTTCCAGCCGCTGGGCTCCGCCTTCCAGCCGCTCGGCATCCAGGCGGCTTTCGGCGCCACCATCGCGGCGGCCCTGTTCCGCGGCCTGCTGCCGGGCGGAAGCCTGCACGTCAACGCGCCGCGGGCCACCCAGGCCGCCTTGCTCGGCGGGCTGCTCGTCCAGGCGACGCAAGCCGCGGCGGCTGGCGGCTACACGATTCCGGCCGGGGTGCTGGTCGCCATCCCGGTGCTGGCGCTGATGGTGGCGGCGCTGCTCCAGCTTCTGCTCGGCGTCCTGCGGATGGGCGATGTCCTGAAGTTCATCCCGCAGCCGGTCGTGGCCGGCTTCGTCAACGGGTTCGCGCTGGTCATCCTGTTGCAGCAGTTGCCCAACCTGCTGGGCCTGCCGGACGGGGCGGGGGCCTGGGCCGCCGTCACCGGTGCAGCGCCCGTGAACCCCTGGGCGCTCGGCTTCGGCCTGCTCGCCGTGGTCGGCGTCTGGTTCATGGGGGAGAAGCGGTCGCGGGTGATCCCCGGCCCTCTGCTCGGCCTGATCGTGGGGACCATCGCCTATCAGGCGCTGGCCGCGGTCACAGAGCCGGGCGTGCTGGGCGCGACGGTGAAGGCGCCGCCGGCCGGCATGCCCTTCGACTTTGCCTTTCCGGGCCTGGCGGAGCTTGCGACCCACCGGGTCTTCGCGGATCTGTGGCCGTCGCTGCTCGTCACCGGGCTGACGCTGGGCGTGGTGTCGTCCATCCAGTCGCTGCTGAGCGCCGCGGCGGCCGACGCCCTGCTGCGCGTGCGCCACGACGCCAGCCGGGAGCTGCTGGCGCAGGGCGGGGCCAACCTGTTGGGCGCGCTGGGCAGCGGAACGGTCACCGGCGGGTCGCCGCTCTACACCCGCGTCGCCATCCACAACGGCGCCCGGTCGGACCGCGCCAACCTGTTCCTGGGGCTGGTGCTGCTGGGGGCGGCGATGGGGCTGGGGCCGGTGCTGGAAATGGTGCCCGTGTCGGTGATGGCCGGCGTGGTCGTCGTCGCGGTGCTGCGGCCGGACGACTGGACCATGCAGATCGTCACGCTTCTGCTGCGCCGCCGGGCGGGTGCCGCGCGGGCGGAGCTGCTGCAGACCCTGTTCATCGTCGTCGTCGTGGCCGTTCTGGTCGCGGCGGTGGACGTTCTGGTGGCGCTGGCCGTGGGCATGGCGCTGAGCGTCATGGTCTATCTGCGCCGCGCCGCGGCGTCGGTGGTGCGCCGCTCCTACCACGGCGACCGGGTGCATTCGATGACCGGCCGGTCGGGGACCGACATGGACCTGCTGGAACGGCACGGCCGCGCCATCGCGGTGATGGAGCTGCACGGGCCGGTCTTCTTCGGGTCGGCCGACAACCTGGCGCGGGCGGCGGAGACCCTGACCGCCGGCGGCGAGACGCTGATCCTGGACCTGACCCGGGTGAACGACGTGGAGAGCACGGGCGTGCTGATCCTGCGCCGGCTGGACGAGCGGCTGGCGCGCGAGGGCAAGACCCTGCTTCTGTCCGGCCTGGGCGCCGGGCGGGCCTTGCGCGCCCTGCTGCGCGACATGGGCTTCGACCGGCCGGAGGCGGAGGGGCGCGTCTATGGCGACCTGGACACCGCCCTGTCCGCGGCGGAGGATCGCCTGCTCGCCCGCCTCTCTGGTCTGGGGGCCGGTGCCGGTGCGGCGGAGGGCGAGGAGGAGATGGCGCTGTGCGACCATCCCAGCCTGGAGGGCCTGACCCAGGCGCAGTTCGACCTGCTGTCGCTGACCACCCGCCGCCTGACCTTCGCCCCCGGCGAGCGCATCCTGAGCGAGGGCAGCACCCAGAACAGCCAATATTTCCTGGTGAAGGGCCGCGTGCGGGTGGAGAAGCGCTCGCCCGGCGGCGGGCACAGCGTGCGGCTCGGCAGCATCTGCGCCGGCGCGCTGTTCGGTGAGATGGCCATGCTGACCGGCAAGCCGCGCTCCGCCGACGTGGTGGCGGACACGGCGGTGGTCTGCCACGAGCTGGCCGCGGAGGACGTGGCGATGCTGGACAGCCTGGACCCGTCCATCTCCTTCATCCTGGTCCGCAACATCGCCCGCGAGGTGACCGTGAAGATCGGCCGCATGTCGCGCGCCGCCACGCTGAGCGAGGCGTGAGGGGAGTATCGGTGCCGTAGATCCGTAGGTTGGGTGGAGCGCAGCGCAACCCAACAATCGTCGCAATGCCGGCTGTGTTGGGTTCCGCTGCGCTCCACCCAACCTACGGGGCTATGCGGTCGCCTCCGCCGCTTCCTCGATCCGTTCGCCTTTGCGGCGGCGGGCGGGGTGGCCAGGTTGGGGGAAGAACTTGCGGCGCTCCACGCGGGCGCGTTCCACCGTCTCCTTCGCCTCGACGACGTAGTCGAGCAGGCTGCGGCCGAAGTCGGAGGCCACCTGGATGTCGTCGCGGCGGACGGTGACGCCGTTCAGATATTGCAGGCGCAGCGCGTCGCAGCCGTCCACCTCGAACAGCAGGCCGGCGAAGAAGAAGCCGAAGCTCTCGAACCCCTTGCACAGCACGGCGGTCATCGGGTCGGACAGGGGAAGCTCCAGATAGACGCAGGCGTAACCGTGGCGGCACAGCTCCCGCAGTTCGTCCTGCACCCGCTTCAGCACGTCGGCGCCGAAGCGGCGCAGCGTCAGGAAGGCGCGCCCGACGTCCGGGCGGGCGGCGACGTCCAGCACGGCGACCTGGTCCTGGAGGGAGCGCAGCGACAGCTCCGCCGCGGGGGGCTGCACCGACCGGTTCATGCCGCCGCGCCGGACGATGGCCTCCATGATCGCCTGGTGTCGTTCCGGAGCGTAAATGACCCGCGCGGGCTCGTCGTTGGTGCGCAGGTAGAACAAAACGGCGGAGCGGCGGTCAGGCGCCTGCCCGTCGCTGATCTTGCGGAAGACCTGGGTCGCCGGGGTGAAGCCCAGCAGGAAGCCGGTCTCAAACCCGCCCAGCGCCAGGTTGCCCTTCTGGGTGAAGGTGTGGACGGCCACCGCCTCGCTGTACAGGCCGAACATGGCGTGCTGCCGGGCCAGCTCGCCCATGCCCTCCTTCATCCGCTCGAACAGGCGGCGGCCGCGGTAGCGCGGATCGACGGCGGCCATGGCCGTCTCGCCGGTGGTGCTGTCCGGCCCGTGGCGCAGCATGGCGAGATGGCCGACCACCTCCCCGCCCTCGTTGACGGCGACGTAGGAGACGAGGCGCCCGCTGGCCAGCATCTCGACGATCCGTTCCGGGTAGTAAACGAACTCCGACCCGTAGGTGTAGCCGTAGGACCGGTACATCAGCCGCGACAGGGACGGCGCGTCGGCCGGTTCCAGAAGGCGCAGCTCGACCTCGTCCTCCGCGCGGGGCGGTTCGCCGCCGGCGCAGCAGCCTTCCGCGTCCGCGGCCAGCGGCTCCGCCGCCGGGGCGCGGAGCGTGCGCGCCACCTCCAGCCGCTTGCCGCCGCGGCCCAGGTTGCGGAACTCCACGGCGTGGGCGAGGTCGCTCGGCAGGAAGGTGCTGATCCCGCCGGCCGGCAGGCCCTTGTCCTCGATGGCGAAGACGATCTGGCCGGCGCGGTGCAGAAGCTCCGCCGTGTATTCGCCCTCCTCGCCCGGATCGAAGGCGGTGCGGACGACGTGCAGCGCCACCTCCCGCACCAGCTCGCCGAGCGGGGCCAGCTCGTCAGGCGAGTCCACCCAGGGGCGGGCGGCGTCCGCCATGAAGGTTTGCAGCGCCGGCACGACGTCGGCGCTGGCCGGGACGGTCACGCGAACCAGCAGGCGGCCGTCGGTCGGACCGCTCCCGTTCGGATCCAGGGGGGCCGGGGTCTGGGTCTTGTTGGTCGCGGACACGGGTGCGGGCTCCTTTGGCGGGGCAGCTGGCAGGGGCGTCAGGCCGAGCGGATGTTCTGGATGAAGCGGACGACCTCCGTGCGCAGGTGGTCGGCCTCCCCATGCAGGCGGGTGGCGGTGTCCAGCGCGGTGTGGGCGATGTCGCCCGTCTCCGTGGCCGCCTGCGACACGTCGTCGATGGTGCGCGACACCGACTGGGTGCCGTCCGCCGCCTCCTGCGCGTGGCGGGCGATGTCCTCGGTGGCGGCGTGCTGCTGCTGAACGGCGACGGCGATGGTCGCGGTGATTTCGCTCATCCGGCCAATGGTGCCGGCGATGCCGCGGATGGAGGCGACGCAGCGCTCCGTCACCGTCTGCATCTGATCGACCTGGCTCTGGATGTCCTCCGTCGCCTTGGCGGTCTGGTTGGCGAGCGCCTTCACCTCGTTGGCGACCACCGCGAAGCCCTTGCCGGCCTCGCCGGCGCGGGCCGCCTCGATGGTGGCGTTCAGGGCCAGCAGGTTGGTCTGGCTGGCGATGGAGTTGATCAGCTCCACCACCTGGTCGATCCGGCCGGCCGCCTCGGTCAGGCCGGAGATGGATTCGTTGGTGGCGTCCGCCTCGCGTACGGCGGTGCCGGCGATCTGCGAGGATTCGGCGATGTGGCGGCTGATCTCCTCGATGGAGGCGGCCATCTCCTCCGCGGCGGAGGCGACCGACGACACCCGGTCGGAGGCGGAGGTGGAGGCCCCGGCGACGCTGACGGTCTGGCGCTTGGTCTGCTCGGCGTTGGCCGACAGGGCCTGCGCGTCGTGCCGCATGCGCGCGGTGGCGGCCAGCACCGATTCAATGACGGAGTTGACGCTGGATTCGAGCTGGTTGGCGAGGTCCTGCCGGGCCTGCCGCTTGCTTTCCTCCGCGCGGCGGCTGGCGGCCTCCTGCTCGTGCTTCAGGCGCTCCACCTCCTGGGCGTTGGCGCGGAAGACCTCCAGCGTGCGGGCCATGGCGCCGATCTCGTCGTGGCGGCCCAGCGCCGGGATGCGCAGGTCGAGCCGCCCGCCGGCCAGCTCCTCCATCGCGCCGCGCAGCCGGTCGAACAGCCGGATGTTGCGGTTGACCAGGAACAGGCCGGACAGCAGCCCCAGGCCCAGGGCGCCCGCCACCAGCGCGCCGATCACCGTCAGGCCGGTGGAGATGGCCCCGTCCACCTGGCCCGCGGCGACGGCGGCGTTCTCCTCGTTGGCGGCGGCCAGCGCGCCGGCCTGCTCGCTGAGCTTTCCGACCAGCACGAACAGGCTTTCCTGCGCGGCCGTCGCGGCGGCGATGGAGGCGATCTCGGCCGAGCGCAGGGCGAAGATGCCCTCCGGCCCGCGGCCGAAGGCGACGACGGCCTGGGCCATCTGGCGCGGGGTCTCGTCGGACAGGATGTTGGCCAGGAAGTCGCCGGAGAACTCCACGCGCTTGGCCGCCGCGGCGAACTGCTTCTCCTGCTCCGCGACCTGGGCGGCGTCGGCCGCCGCGTCGGCCTTGCCCAGAAGGGTGACGGCCAGGTTCACGTCGCTGATGATGTCCGACAGCGCCTGGCGGACCGGCAGATCCTTCGACACCAGCGTCAGCACCAGCATGGACAGGCCGCTGGCATCGCTGGGCAGATCCATGGTGACGCCCTGGATGCTGAGCGTCAGGTTGCGCACCATCGGCTGGAAGCGGCCGAGGAAGGCGGCGTGGGCGGCGCCCAGCGCCTTCATCTGGCCGCTGCGGCGGGCGCTGGCGGCGAGGCGCCGCCGCACCTCCCCGTCCAGGCGGCCCACGGCGCCGTCGGCGTCCTTCAGCATGCCCGCCATGCGGTCCCCCACCACGCCGTCGGCGCTCAGCACCGACAGCTTGGCGAGCCCGCTCTTCAGGCCGGCGCTGCGGCGGGCGAAGAGGTCCGCCGCGGCGCCGCGGGCCCGGTCGTCGGCCGCCACCGCCAGCGACCGCGCGGCGTCCTCCAGCCCGCCGCTGGCGTCGGCGAGCTTCAGGGCGCCGACCGCCAGGGGGAAGTCGCGCTCGTGCACCTGGCTGAACAGCGCGGCGATGCGCAGCTGGGTCAGCCCGGCGCCGCCGCCGATGGCGGCCACGGCGAGGAACATGGCCGCGAAGGCGCCGATCAGCTTGGCCTTGAGGCTGAGGCCCGTCAGGGATTGGCCGGTCGGGGATTGGCCAGTCGGGGATTGGCCAGTCGGGGATTGGGGGGCGGTGTCCATGGCGCGTGATCCCTCGGTGAATGCGGCTGGCGTGCGCGTGCGCGGGGGGCTGTCGGGTTTTCCGGGTCAGGGCTTCTCGCTGGCGGCGATGGCCTTGCGGGCGGCGTCCAGCAGGCCCTTGCCGTCCTGCCCCTGGTCCGCCATGCCGGCGACCCAGTCGGCGTAGACCTCCTCCAGCTCCTCGCGGATATCGGCCATCTGGGCGGGGTCGAAGCGGAGCACGGCGTGGCGGCCGTCGGCGGCGAGCTTGCGCTTCACCTCCTCCTCGGCCTGGTCGCGCTCCTCGGCGATGGCGAGGGAGACGGCCTTGCCGAGATGCTTGTCGATGGCCGCGCGCACCGGCTCCGGCAGGGCGTCGAAGGTGGCGCGCTTCATCGCCAGCATCACGACCGGGCCGGAAAAGGGAATGTCCAGCAGGTTCTTCAGCTGGCCCATCAGCGGCTGCCCGTCCGCCCCCGCCGTGGTGGTGGAGGAGTACCAGCCGTAGGAGATGCCGTCGATCAGCCCGTCCTTCAGGCCGGTGCCCATGAAGTTCAGCGGCAGGGCCACCGGCACCATGCCCAGCTTCGCCATGGCGCGGCCGACCGTCTTGCTGGGGTTGCGCACGCGCAGGCCCCGGAGATCCCGCGGGGAGCCCAGCGGGCGCGAGGCGGTGAAGATGCCGTAGGCGGGCAGCGCCCACAGCCCGACCACCTTCAGCCCCTGATAGTCGCGGTCGAGCTTGCCCGATTCATAAAGCTCCCACAGCGCCCTGGTCCCGCCGACCGCGGTGCGGCGGACCAGCGGCAGCTCCATCACCGAACTGGCGGGAAAGCGGGCTGGGCTGTAGCCCTGGACGGTGTAGGCGATCTCGATGTCGCCGTTGTCGACCAGCTTCAGCAGCTCCGTCGGCTTGCCGAACTCCCCGGCGGTGCGGATGTCGATGGCGACGGCGCCGGCCCCGGACTCGGCCGTCTCCGCCTCGATCCGGCGGCAGGCGTCCACCAGCATCCGGTAGGTGGAGGTGGTCGGCGAGAAGACCGTGCCGAAGCGGAGCGTGCTTTGCGCCGACGCCGGGAAAGTCTGCGCGAGCAAGACGACGGCAGCACATACCAGAGTACTCAATATGCATACCGTAGTATTCGCGATCTTGGACACGGACTTCATGGCGTTCTCCGCTGCGCATCCTTTCAGGATGTATGACACAGCAGAAGTTCGCGCGCCACCGGCAATATTGTTGCTTAAAACGTGAAGTGTTCAGGGTGCGACATGATGTCTCTTGTCGCTATTTGTTATCTTGAAAGACGGCATCCCAAGGTCAGAAGGCGCCCAGGCTCGTCGACGAGATGGTGCGCCAATTCGGGTCGGCCTGGGCCAGCATGGACCGGATGTGGTCGATGTGCACCTGACCGTACAGGATCAGGATGTTGCGGCCGGGCTCATCCCGGATCGCCTTCACGACCTTGTCCTCGCGCAGGGTGGTCAGGGCCGGCGGCAGCATGTCCCGCACCATGGTGCCCGACGCGGTGGTGGCGAGCATGATCCGCACGCCCGCCTGCACCCGCCGCTGCGCCCAGCCGGGCAGGGCGGCGAACTGCTGCCGGACCTGGGCGAGGTCGACGGCGTCCTCCTCCCCGCCATCACCGGTGCCGTCAGCGTCGCCTTTGCCGCCCGCGGGCTCCTCCGGGGGCAGGGCGGCCAGCAGCTGGGACAGGGTGACGTCCACGTTGCGCACGTCCGGCCCCGGCGGGCCGAGCAGGGCGCGGTTGTCCTGCAGGACCAGCCCGTTGCCGATGATGCCGGCCATCATTTCATAGGGATGCTGCTTGCTGTCCGGGTTCCAGTTGGCGCCGAGCCGGCGCAGCACGTCCGCGACTCCGGCTGGGGAGCTGCCCTCGTCCGGCCGCACCTCCTCGTAGAAGACCAGCCAGCCCTCGCGGCGCCGCTGTGCGATATGGGCGGCGATCTCCCGGTAGAAGTCCGGCTTGGCGACATGGACCATGCCCTGCATCTCCACCTGCCTCTTCCCGTCGCTGACGACGAGGCGGGAAAGCTGGAGCGGCACATGGTCAGCGATCACCGGCAGGGCGGCGACGACCCCGGCCGTAACGACGACGAGCCCGCCGGCCAGGATGCCGACGGCGATGAGAAAGGATCGGAGGGCGCGCTTCATGGCCGGGACGCTGGCACGAAACGGGAGCAGCCGGCAACCTTGGCCGAGGAGGGAGCCCAAAGGAGCGTAGTCGCGCGGTCGCGGGGAGTCAGAGCCCCACCTCGACCGCGGCGTTGACGATGTAGATCATCTCGTTGCGGTCGTTCTTGTCGGCCAGGAAGATGCCGCTGGGCGCCAGCATGCCACCCGGCATGACCTCGATGGTCACGTCGCCGTAGGGGAACACCGCGCGGACCGCCTCCCGGTCCAGCGACTCGGCATCGGCGGGGACGGCGAGGCGGACGTGCACGCGCATCTTGCTGGTGTCGCCGTCCACCAGCGTGCGCATGCCGGGCATGGAGTTGCGCTCGATGGCGTTGCGCACCGCGCGGACCGCCGCCTTGGTGACGTCCTGCCCATGCAGGTCCACCCCCATCCCCAGCTCGACGAACATCACCTGCTTCATGGTTCCCTTGCCCTTCCGGCCGCGGCCGCGTTTCTGTCTGCCGGGTCATATGTGGAGTGGGGAAGGGGTCTTCACCGTCCGGAGAGAGGCTTTTTCAAAAGGCGGAAAGCCGAATTGCCCGACCGCCGCCACTGCGCCGATGGGGCCGCGCCAACATGGGCTGAGCTGTGCCGGCACGGCGGTGGCGGTCTCTTTTTCAGAACGCCTATTCGGCTCTCAAGTAAAACTCAGAACAACTCACCTATAAGTGAAGAAAAAGTGTTGCTTATTCATTAAGGCACAATCCTGTCACAGGCGAACAAGCGATTCGCCGGTTGACACCTTGCGTCGAATCCGTAACCGTTGCGCCAGAACAACAACGGAGGAGAAAAAGAGTGCGCCATGGGTGCATCGCTCTCGCATTTTGCGCTGTGACCGCCAGCGCATGTTCTTCAAGCGCCGAGATTGCCAAAGTCCGTTCTTTCGAACCGGCGCAGCCGGAATTGAATGCTTCATCGGAATTGACTGTTTCGAAAGCCGAACCGGTTCTCGTCCATAAGGGTAAGGCGTCCTATTACGCCGACTTTTTCGACGGACGGCGTACCGCTTCCGGAGAGCGATTCAGCCAGCGCAAGCTGACCGCCGCGTCGCGCACGCTGCCGCTGGGCAGCCGGGTCCTGGTCACCAACGCCGACAACGGCCGCAGCGTCGAGGTCGTCATCAACGACCGCGGTCCCTACGTCAAAGGGCGCGTGATCGACCTGTCGAAGATGGCCGCCCGCGAACTGGACATGATCGAGGAGGGCGTGGTCAACGTCCGCGTGGAGGCCCGGACGGACTCGAAGCCGGTGTTCCCGCGCAACCGCCGCCCGCGCGAGGAGGCGCCGGCGCCGATGGTCGCGGAGCTTCCGCCGCTTCCCGGGGCCGAAGAGGCTGGGGATGGTGTGCCGGCCCTGCCGGTCGCCGCCGATTTCCCCATCGAATTTCCGGAGCTGGGCGCGTCGGAGGACCGGATGGCCGAGGCGCAGTAGCGCCGGCATCCGCCCCGCCTCTCCGCACAGCGTCCCACAACAGGTGAACCATGCTGAAACTCGTGATTCGCGACGCCGACCACGCGGCCGGCCTGTATCTGGCGCGGGTCGGCGCCGTGCGCGACCTGCTGGCCGAACTGCGGGCGCTGAAGGACACGCCGGCGGCCTCCCTGTTCCTGGAGGCGCTGGCTCAGCGCTGCCTTGCGCGCGGCTGGGACTTCACGCCGGCCGATCCGCTGGTGCGCGGCTGCGCGTCGCGGCGGCACATCGTGGAGGTCCACCTGGATCCCGGCTCCCCCGGCACGCCCTTCGTGGCCTTCTACGAGCCGGGCGAGGACGGCATCCCCTGCCGCCGCCTGCACGACACGCTGGAAGGCCTGTCCAGCCGCCTGCGCCTGCCGGACATCCACGCGCCCAGGGCGTGGCCGGTGGGGGATGGCCGCAGCCTCGCGGCGTGACCCGGCGTCTCCGGAACGGTGACGCGGGGTCGCAGAGCGCACGCATCCCGCGGTATGACTTGCCTCTTCGCTTCTGATCCGCGAATATCCCGCCCACAGTTCGATCTATGGGAGAGGGCGGATGCATCACCCGGAAGCGCTTGAGCCCATCGTCGCGTTCGTGCGCGGCCTCGGCATGGGCGTCGAGTATGGCGAGGGCGCGCGCGACGGCTTCCTGCCGGGCATCAACATCCACGCCGGCGTGATCCACATCGACCCCGACACTCTGCTGGCGCCGGGCGACATCCTGCACGAGGCGGGTCACATCATCGTCGTGCCACGGCGCTATTGGCCGCGGCTCGGGCGCGACCTGCAGGCGGACATCGAGGGACTCGTCGCGGAACAGAGCGGCGAGGGCCAGACCCCGGACCCGCTGCTCGTCCGCGCGGTCCAGCAGGGGGAGCAGATGGCCACGGCCTGGTCCTACGCGGTGGTCCATCACTTGGGGCTGCCACAGGAATGCCTGTTCTTCCCCGGCTCCTACCGGGTCGGCCCGTACGAGGGGGTGCATCCCTTCCAGGCCTGGATCGAGCAGGGCAGCCATTTCGGCCCCCTGTGCCTGGCCCAGGCCGACATGACCGGCTATTCCGGCCTGTTCGCCTACATGGGCAACAACGGCCTGCCGCCCTTCCCGCACATGACCCGCTGGACGGTGGATTGAGCGGGGGGCTTTTGTAGGGCTTTTATAGGTGGGGTGGGTGGTCGCGTTGGGCCCCCACCCTAACCCTCCCCCACTTCGCGGGGGAGGGGACTGCTCCTCCCCCCGTCGAAGATGGGGGGAGGCTGGGAGGGGGGCCCAGCGCAGCCACCCACCAACACTCCAACCTCAATACGGCAGCCGCTCGCCGTTCCAGGCGAAGAGGCCGCCGCTGTCGGCGGGGGTCAGGCCGTTGAGGACCGTCAGCAGATGCGCGGCGGAGATCTCGGGCGGGAACAGCTTGCCGTCGGCGACGCCGGCCTGGAAGGGTTTGGACAGGCCCGTGTCCACCGTGCCGGGATGCAGCGCCACGCACAGCGCGTCGGGGCGGGTGCGGGCCAGTTCGATGGACGCCGTGCGGATGATCTGGTTCAGCGCGGCCTTGGCGGCGCGGTAGCCGTACCAGCCGCCGAGCCGGTTGTCCCCGATGCTGCCGACCTTGGCGGAGATGGCCGCGAAGACCGACCGGCCGCGGCGCGGCAGGCGGGCCAGGAAATGCTTGGCGACCAGCGCCGGGCCGATGGCGTTCACCTGGAACAGCGTGGCCATGGCTTGTGGATCAAGCGACCGCCAGCTCTTCTCCGGCTGGACGCCGTCGCCGTGCAGGAGGCCGGTGGCGACGAACACGAGGTCCACGGAGCCCGCGGCCTCCGCCGCCCGCGCGATGCTGTCCTCGTCGGTTACATCCAGGATGCCGGGGCGAAGCTTCGGGCCCAGGGCGGAGGCAGGGTCGAGCGGCCGGCGGGCGAAGGCCAGCACCTCCGCCACGCCCGGGTCGGCGAGCAACAGCCGGGTGACGGCGGAGCCGATGCCGCCGCCGGCCCCGATCACGACGGCGCGGACGGGATGGTCGAAGCCCGTCAGTCCCGCGAAACCGCTTTCCATGCGCCTCCCTACCGGATGACCACGACCACCAGCCGCTTCGGGCCGTGCACGCCGTAGGCGAGCGTCTGCTCGATGTCGGCGGTTTTCGACGGGCCGGAGATCAGCAAGGCGTTGGTCGGCATGCCGTCGGCCCAGCGGTTCTCGGTCATCGCCTGCCAGAAGGTGTCGTACAGCTGGTCGGCGCGCAGCAGCGCCAGGTGCATGTGCGGCACCAGCGACATCAGCCGCGGCTCCTCCGGCGTCGGCCAGACGATCAGGCTGCCGGTGTCGGCGATGGCGCCCAGCGTCGTGGTGATGCCGGCGTCGATGCCGTCGAACAGCCGTTCCTTGAAGGTCTCCACCGGGCCGTCGTAGGGCACCAGCTCCGGACCACCTTCCGTCCAGGAGGCGGCAAGCCGTTGCCCGGCCTCCGTCGCGGTGCCGTACAGCAGCGTTCGGGTACCCTGCGCCTTCAGGAAGTCCTGCACAGCGGTGGGCCAGTCGGCCTCCGTCGTCTCCAGGAACTCCGTGTGGACCGCCTCCATCATGGTCTTGATGCGGTCCAGGCGCTCGGACGGGGCCCAGCGCTTGTCGCGCAGGACCGTGAAGTCGGACTCCGGCGGGGTCAGCGGGTGCGCGTCGCGGCCGGCGCGCAGCTTGCCCAGGATGGCGTTCCGGGAGTCGGTGGGACGGGCCTCAGACATCGGGGATCCCCTTCTCGCGGGCGAGGTCGTGGAGCGTGCGGGAGGCGAAGCGCGGCTTGGCCCGCACGTTCGTCCACTCCTTCAACAGCGGCAGCGAGGTTGGGGCCGCGTTGCCCAGCTTCGCCAGCAGCCCCGTCGCGAAACGGTAGGCGAGCGGGGAGGCGTAGGTCATCGACCATCCCTTCCACACCATCGCCTCCGCCTTGCTGGCGCGGGAGCCTGCACCCTTCACGCTGTCGCCGGGGTGGACGGCCTCCGCGCGCAGGCGGCCCATGATCTCCACGATGGGGATCTTCACCGGGCAGATCTCGACGCAGGCGTTGCACATGGTGCAGGCGTGCGGCAGCTCGCCCCGCTTGGCCAGCCCCTCCATCTGCGGCACCAGGATCGAGCCGATCGGGCCGGGGTAGGGCGCCTCGTAGGCGTGGCCGCCGACCTTGGTGTAGACCGGGCAGTGGTTCATGCAGGCGCCGCAGCGGATGCAGCGCAGCGTGTTGCGCAGCTCCTCGTCGGCGTAGATGCTGGACCGGCCGTTGTCGAGGATCACCAAGTGGATCTCGCGCGGGCCGTCCTTCTCCCCCTCCTTGCGGGGGCTGGAGATCATGTTGACGTAGGTGGTGATCGGCTGGGCGGTGGCGGAGCGGGTCAGCAGGCTGATGACCGGCGGCACGTCCTCCAGCTTCTCCACGACCTTTTCCAGGCCCATGACGGCGATGTGGACGGGCGGCACGGTGGTGCTCATGCGCCCGTTGCCCTCGTTCTCGACGAGGCAGAGCGTGCCGGTCTCCGCCACCGCCATGTTGACGCCGGAGATGCCGACGTCGGCGGTCGCGAACTTCTTGCGCAGGACGCGGCGGGCGAGGTCGGTCAGCTGGGCGACGTCCTCCGTATACTCCGCCTCCTTGATCTTCTGCTTGAAAAGGTGGGCGATCTGCTTGGTGTTCATGTGGATCGCCGGCATGATGATGTGCGAGGGCATCGCCTCATCAAGCTGCACGATGTATTCGCCGAGGTCGCTTTCCAGGCTTTCGATGCCGTGCTGTTCCAGGAAAGCGTTGAGGTGCATCTCCTCCGACACCATCGACTTGCCCTTGACCACCAGCTTCGCGTTCACGCGCTGCATGATGGACAGGACGATGGCGTTGGCCTCGTCGGTGGTGGAGGCCCAGTGGACCTGGATGCCGTTGCGGGTGCAGTTGGCTTCCAGCTTTTCCAACAGCTCCGGCAGCTTGGACAAGGCGCGCAGGCGGACCGAGGCGCCGAGCGCGCGGACCGCGTTCCACTCCTTGGAATCGGCGAACTGCACGGCGCGCTTGGACATCAGCCCGTCCATGGCGCGGCGGAAGTTGGCGCGCAGCTGCGGGTCCTGGAGCGCTGTCGTGGACGCCTTGGCGAAGTTCACACTCGTCTCACCCATGGGTGCGCTCCTTCAGGAACTGGGCGATGTGGACGCCGCGGACCGGCTTCTTTCCGCCTTCCAGCGCGCCGGAGATGTTCATCAGGCAGCCGCAGTCGCCGGACACCACGGCCTTGGCCCCGGTGTTCTCGATGTCCGCGACCTTGTCGCCGACCATGGCGGCGGAGATCTCCGGGTGGCGGACGGAGAAGGTGCCGCCGAAGCCGCAGCATTCACGTTCGCGCTGAAGCTCGACCAGTTCGACGTTGGCGAGCTGGCGCAGCAGGGCCTTGGGTTCCTCCACCACGCCCATCTCGCGCTGCGCGTGGCAGGAGGCGTGCCAGGTGATCTTCACCGGCGGACCCTGGTCCTCGAACTTGACGTTCAGGACCTGGACGAGGAACTGGGTCAGCTCCCAGACGCGCGACGCCACCTGTTTGGCGCGGGCCTCGTCGGGCTCGCCCTTGAACAGGTCGGGCCAGTGCTTCTTCATCATGCCGGCGCAGGAGCCCGACGGCACGACGATGGGCCAGTCGCCGGGGAAATAGTCCAGCTGCGCGCGTGCGACCTTCAGCGCCTCCTCCCGGTAGCCGGAGTTGTAGGCGGGCTGGCCGCAGCAGCTCTGCCCCTGCGGGAAGACCACGCGCAGGCCCTGCGCCTTCAGCAGGTCGATGCCGGCCATGCCGGCCTCGGGGTAGAACAGGTCCACCAGGCAGGTGCCGAAATAGTAGACGCTGTCGGGGCGGCTGCCCGAAAACGAGACGCCTGAAAACGGGACGCCTGAAAACGGGACGGTGGTGCCGTCGGTGCTCATCTTTCCTCCCATCCCGCTTAGAACGCGGGTTCCGACACGCGCTTGGTGGCCGGGGCCGAAGCCTTCGGCGTCGAGCGGGCGTCGACCAGATACACGATGGAACGGTACGGCATGCCGGAGTGGTCGGACAACCCGATCTCGCAGGTCCGGCTGGTCGAATAACCGGACTTGGCGTCGGCCGGGATGTCCTTGGTCAGGTGCCGCAGGGCGTGGGCGTTCAGCTCCGGCCGGGTGAAGCCCTTGTCGCCGGCGAAGCCGCAGCAGCCGACATCCTCCGGCACCACCACGCGTTCGGCGCAGGCGGCGGCGACCGCCTTCAGCTTGCCGTCCAGCCCCATGCGGCGGGTGGAGCAGGTCAGGTGCAGGACCACCGGCTCCTCCTGCTTGGTGAAGACCAGCCGGTCGAGCAGCTGGTCGTGGATGAACTCCACCAGATCCAACACCTGGAGGCCGGCGTCGGTCAGGTGTTTCTTCAGGCGAAAGGCGCAGGGGCTGGTGTCGATGACCACCGGCGCCGTGCCGTTGCCGCTGGCCGCCCGGATGGCGCGGACCATCTCCTCCGCCTTCGCGTCGGCTTGGGCTGCGAGGCCCTTGCTCTCCAGCGGCATGCCGCAGCAGAGCGCCGAGAGGTTATCCGGATAGGCCACGCGGAAGCCGGCCTTGCGGAACAGCCCCTCCACCTTCACCGGCAGGGGGGTGGTCTCCGGATCGTCGGCGGCGGGGCCCATGGTCCGGCTGACGCAGCTCGGCACATAGACGACCGTGGGGGCGTCCGCCGGAGCGGCGGCGGGCAGCGGCGTGAAGCTGGCGGCGGTGGGCAGGGCGCGCGGCAGGTGCGGCAGACGCTCGCCGGTCAGGCTGTGCAGGCCCTCGAACAGCTTGTCGGCCGTGTCGTTGCCCAGCGTCCGCTTGGCGAGGTCGGCCAGACGCAGGCCGGTGCGGGCGACAGACAGCGCGCCGGCGGTGTGGTTTGCGATGAAGCTGCCCACGCCCTGGGCCACGGCGCCGTGCCGGTCGCCGCGGATCGCCTTGATCAGCAGCCCCGTCTCGATCCCCACCGGGCAGGCGGTGGAGCACAGGCCGCAGGCCGCGCAGGTGTCGATGCCCTGGTAGTCGTAGGCATCGTGCAGGGCGCCGAGACGCTCCGCGTCGGCACCCGTCGCCTCAAGCCGGGCGATCTCGCGCCAGCCGACGATGCGCTGGCGGGGGGACAGGGTCAGCTTGTGCGACGGGCAGGTCGGCTCGCAGAAGCCGCACTCGATGCAGGTGTCGACCAGCCGGTGCGCGGCGGGCATCGCCTTCAGGTTCTTGAGGTGCGCCTCCGGGTCGTCGTTCAGGATGACGCCGGGGTTCAGCAGCCCTTCCGGATCCAGGAGCGCCTTGATCTCCTTCATCAGGCCGTAGGCCTGGCTGCCCCATTCCATCTCCACGAAGGGGGCCATGTTGCGGCCGGTGCCGTGCTCCGCCTTCAGGGAGCCGTCGTACTTGCGCACCACCTGGTCGCAGACCGCGTCCATGAAGCGGCGGTAGCGGTCCACCTCCTCGTCGGTGTCGAAGGCCTGGGTGAAGACGAAGTGCAGGTTCCCTTCCAGCGCGTGGCCGAAGATGATGGCCTCGGTGTAGCCGAATTTCAGGAACATGGCCTGAAGCTCCACCGTCGCCTCGGCCAGCCGGTCGAGCGGGTAGGCCACGTCCTCGATGATGACGGTGGTGCCGGCCTTGCGCATGGCGCCGACCGCCGGGAACAGGCCCTTGCGGATCTTCCAGTAGCTCTCGCCGGCCTTGGCGTCGGTGGTGAAGGCCACGTCGAACAGGGTGCGGGTCTGGGCCAGCACGTTGGTGACGGCGGCGATGTTCGCCTGGAGCGCCGCCGCGTCCTCGCCGCGGATCTCCACCAGCAGGGCGGAGGCGTCCGGCCCCAGCCCGCCGATGAAGTCCGGCATGCCGGGCTTGCCGTCCACGGAGCGAAGCGAGGCGCGGTCCATCAGCTCCACCGCCGACACGGGCGTCGGCTTCATCAGCGCGACGGCGCGGCAGGCCTCCCCGATGTCCGGGTAGATCAGCAGGGCGTTGGCCTTGTGGGCGTGCTCCGGCACCGTGTTGTAGGTGATCTCGGACATGAAGCCGAGCGTGCCTTCCGACCCGATCAGCAGGTGCTGGAGGATGTCGACGGGGTCTTCATAGTCGACCAGCGCGTTCAGGCTGTAGCCGGTGGTGTTCTTGATGCGGAACTTGTTGCGGATGCGCTCCGCCAGCTTTTCATCGGCGCGGGTGCGCAATGCCAGGTCGGACAGGCCGGCGAGCAGGGCGCCGTGGCTGACGGCAAAGGCCTTGCGGCTGTCCGGCGAGCCGGTGTCCAGCAGCGTGCCGTCGGCGAGGACGAGCCGCATGGAGGCCAGCGTGCGGTAGCTGTTCTGCGCCGTGCCGCAGCACATGCCGCTGGCGTTGTTGGCGGCGATGCCGCCGATTTTGGCCGTGGCGATGGAGGCCGGGTCCGGCCCGATCTTGCGCCCGAAGGGGGCGAGCTTGCGGTTCGCCTCCGCCCCGATCACGCCGGGCTGGAGCGTCACGGTGGCCGCCCCCGGCGGGATGGTGCAGCCGCGCCAGCCGTCGCCGAGCAGCACCAGCACGGAGTCCGTCACCGCCTGCCCCGACAGGCTGGTGCCCGCCGCGCGGAAGGTGACCGGGGTCTTCAGCGTTCGGCAGGCGTGCAGCAGGCGCACCACCTCGTCCTCCGCCTCCACCACCGCGACGATCTTCGGGATCAGGCGGTAGAAGCTGCCGTCGGTGCCGTAGGCCAGCGTGCGCAGCGGGTCGGTGATCAGGCGCTCGGCCGGCATGAACTCCCGGAGGGCCGCGTGGAGACGGTCGTAGGGCGCGGGCAGCATGATTCTCGGGGCCTCCGGGGGCTGGGACCGGTCGGCGACTCCTCCGCTCGCCGGTCGGGTTGCTCGGGTCCGGGCGTTCGTTCTTTCAGCCGCCGTTAGGACGGGCTTCTTCTGTGCCGCGGACTGTTTGTCGGATAATCGATTTACCCGAGCGCTGCAATGGGAAAATTAGTTGACCAAGCAGCGCATCGGGAATGGCAAAGCGCGTCGGGACCTTTTCACTGGGCCTGGAGCCCCTCTCCCTTGATGGGAGAGGGGTTGGGGTGAGGGTGGCGGCCGGCGCATGCCGGAAAGCAATTTTCTCCGCCCTCCCGGGCGTAATGACCCCTCATCCCAACCCTTCTCCCACAAGGGGAGAAGGGCTTCGCACCGTTGGGAAAGACGCTCCCGGACCGCCTTACGGGATCATCCAGGGCAGGATGTAGTTCTGGATCATCGTCATGACGCCGATGATCGCCACGAAGAACAGGCTGTGCTTCACGGTGAAGCGGAACAGCTCCGACTCCCGGCCGACCAGGCCGACCGCGGCGCAGGCCACGGCGATGGACTGCGGGGAGATCATCTTGCCGGTGACGCCGCCCGTCGTGTTGGCCGCGACCATCAGCACGTCCGACGCCCCGATCTGCTGCGCCGTGGTGGCCTGGAGGCCGCAGAACAGCGCGTTGCTCGACGTGTCGGACCCGGTCAGGAACACGCCCAGCCAGCCGAGGATCGGCGAGAAGAACGGGAACAGCGCGCCCGTGCCGGCCAGCAGAAGCGCCAGCGTGGAGGACAGGCCCGAGAAGTTGGCGATGAAGGCGAAGGCCAGCACCATGCCGATGGAGTAGATCGGGCGCTTCAGCTCGTTCAGCGTTTCGCCGAAGGTCTTCACGCCGTCGGCCGGGCTCATCCGCAGCATGATCATGGTGATGATCGCGGAGATCAGGATGGCCGTGCCGGTGGCCGACAGCAGGTCGAGCTTGTAGACGGCCTCGATCGGCTTCGGCGAGGCGACGATCGGGGCGGCCTTCAGCACCAGCTTGTCCAGCCCGGCCATCGGGAAGTACAGCACCGTGTCGGCCAGCGCGCCGCCCTTGGCGAACAGGGCCTTGAAGGGCTTCAGGCTCCAGATCGTGACGACCACGGTCAGGATCAGGAAGGGCATCCACGCCTTGACGATCTGGCCGGCGGTGTAGGTCGGCTGGATGCCGGCGTCACGCACCGCCATGGCGCCGACCGACTGCGGCACCGGGCCGATCGGGGCAGTGGCGAGCGGCGAGTGGGCGAAGCGGAAGACGGCCTTCGGCTTCCACAGCTTCAGGAAGACGGTGATGCTGACCAGGCTGACCAGCGCGGAGGTGATGTCCGGCAGCTCCGGCCCGATGAAGTTGGCGGTCAGGTACTGGGTGACGGCGAAGCTGCCGCCGGCGACCAGGATGGCCGGCCAGGTCTCGCGGATGCCCTTCCAGCCGTCCATGATCATGATGATCCAGAAGGGGACGAAGACCGAGAGCAGCGGCAGCTGGCGGCCGGCCATGGCGCCGATGCGGAAGGGGTCGAGGCCCGTCACCTGGCCGGCGACGATGATCGGAATGCCCATGGCGCCGAAGGCCACCGGGGCGGTGTTGGCGATCAGGCAGAGGCCGGCGGCGTAGAGCGGGTTGAAGCCCAGGCCGACCAGCAGCGCCGCGGTGATGGCGACCGGCGCGCCGAAGCCCGCAGCCCCTTCCAGGAAGGCGCCGAAGGAGAAGCCGACCATCAGCATCTGGAGCCGCTGGTCCTCGGTGATCGAGACGACCGACGAGCGGATGATCTCGAACTGGCCGGTCTTCACCGTGATCTTGTAGAGGAACACGGCCGCCACGATGATCCAGGCGATCGGCCACAGGCCGTACAGGAAACCGTAGACCGCCGACATCAACGCCATGCCGACCGGCATCTGGTAGAACAGGATCGCCACGGCCAAGGAAATCGCCACGGTGATCGTGCCGGCGACGTGCCCCTTCATGCGCAGGACGGTCAGCGCGATGAAGAAGAAGATGATTGGCAGCGCTGCGATCAGCGCCGAAATCCAGATGTTGCCTACGGGATCGTAGACTTGTGTCCAGGTCTGCATGTTTCCTTCCTATGCGCCATTCTCGGTACAGTGCTTTGGTGCGCGACCTTGTTGCTGACCCGTTCCCCGCCGCCTTTAGGGCGCGCGCCTCCGCCTTCCCTTCGCGGCACAATGGCCTGTGGCACACTGGCCCGTGGAAAGCTGTTTTTGTCAGGTCCGAGCGCGGTCAATTAATCTGACCAAAGATGGGCGGATGGATACATTGTGTTGCCCACGTTTGCAATGTGGAAAAATTCGTTTACCCAAGGGTCGCATTGGGAGTGCATTCTTGCCACCGGCAGACGGTCCTGACCCCTGGAAGCCGGGCCGGGGGTGGACGCGGCTAGAGCGCAGCGATATCTAATGGACGCGGTGAAGCGGGGAATCGGGGCGATGCAGGATCAGGGGCAGGGACAAGGCCAAGGGCACGGCCAGGGAATGATCAAGCCGGCGAAGCTGGCGGACGCCATCGCGGACCATCTGGAGACGCTGATCCGGGAGGGCGTCCTGCGCCCGGGCGAGAAGCTGCTGCCGGAGCGCGAACTGGCCCTGAAGCTGGACGTGTCGCGCCCGTCGCTGCGCGACGCGCTGGTCAAGCTGGAGGAGCGGGGGCTGCTGGTCACGGGCCGCAACGGCACGCACATCGCGCAGTTCCTGGCCCCGATCGCCGGGCCGCTGGCGGCACTCCTGCAATCGGACCCGGAGGCCACCTTCCATTACCTGGAGTTCCGCAACGCCATCGAGGCGGAGGCGGCGGGGCTGGCCGCGCAGCGGGCGACCGACCTGGACCGCGAGGCGATCCGCAGCCTGGCGGACCGCATGAAGTCCGCCCACGGCCAGGACGACCCGGCGGAGGAGGCGGACGTGGACGCGCAGCTCCACTTCGCCATCTACGAGGCGGCGCACAACCTCGTGATGCTGCACATCATGGGCGCCCTGTCGGACATGCTGCGCAACGACGTCTTCTACAACCGGGAGAGGCTGTACACGCGTTCCGGCGTGCGGGAGCTTCTGCTGGCCCAGCATCTGGCGGTCGCCGAGGCGGTGCTGGCCGGCGACGCGGAGGCCGCGCGGGCGGCGGCCTCCGCGCATGTGTCCTTCACCATCCAGACCCTGCACGAAATCCGCGATGACGACGCCCGGCGCGAGGCGTCCCTGCGCCGCATCGGCCGTGGCGACCTGATCGACAGCGAGTCCTGACGGGGCGGTCTGGTCCGCGGCCACCTCTTTTTATCGGGCACGTCGTGGTTGCCTAGGGAAGCGCCGGACGGTTAGTGTGGTCCTCAAACGGGTTTCGACTTTCGGCCCCGCGTATTTGGTCCATCGGAGACGGTTATGGGTAGCTTCAGCGTCATGCACTGGGTGGTCGTTCTGCTGATCGTCCTGCTCCTGTTCGGAGCGGGCAAGCTGCCGAACGTGATGGGCGACCTTGCGAAGGGCGTGAAGGCCTTCAAGTCCGGCATGAAGGACGAAGAGAACGCCGAGGCGGCGAAGCAGGGTGAGCCGAAGTCGCTGACGTAATTCTGCTGAAAAAGAAGGGGGCCGAGCGCCAAGCGCTGGGCCCCCCTCCCGACCTCCCCCCATCTTCGACGGGGGGAGGAGATAATCCCCTCCCCCGTCGAAGATGGGGGAGGGTTAGGGTGGGGGCCCAACGCGACCCCCAAACCCCACCTTAGTGCACCGCCGCACTCCGGCCGCCGGTTCCGCTCAGGGCGAAGCCCAGTTGCGGGCGTTCCGGGGCCTTGAAGCCGGTGGCGCGGTCCTCCTCGACGGGCGAGCCGTCCAGGGCCAAACGGCCGTCCAGCACCGACAAGTGCAGGGTGGCGCGCTCGCCCACCTCGCCGTCCAGGACGCGCTCGGCGATCGGGTCCTCCACCAGATTCTGCACCGCGCGCTTCAGCGGACGGGCCCCGAAGGCCGGATCCCAGCCGAGGTCGCCCAGGCGCCGCCGGGCCGCGTCGTCGGCGGTCAGCGACAGGCCGCGTTCCGCCAGACGCTCGTTCACGCGGGCCAGCTGGATGTCCACGATGTGGGCCATCTGCTCGCGCCCCAGCCGGCGGAAGATCAGGACGTCGTCCAGCCGGTTCAGGAACTCCGGCCGGAAGGCGCGGCGCACCGCGTCCATCACCTCCACCCGCGCGCCCTCCAGGCTGTCGTCTTCGCCGAGCGCGGTCAGAGCCTCCGCCCCCAGGTTGGACGTCATGATCAGGATCGCGTGGCGGAAGTCCGCCGTGCGGCCCTGCCCGTCGGTCAGCCGCCCGTCGTCGAGCGCCTGCAACAGGACGTTCAGCACGTCCGGGTGCGCCTTCTCGACCTCGTCCAGCAGGACGACCTGATAAGGCCGGCGCCGGATCTTCTCGGCCAGAGTGCCGCCGTCGTCATAGCCGACGTAGCCCGGGGGCGAGCCGATCATGCGGGCGACGGAGTGCTTCTCCATGTACTCCGACATGTCGACGCGGGTGACCGCGTTCTCGTCGTCGAACAGGAAGGCGGCCAGGGACTTGGCCAGCTCCGTCTTGCCGACGCCGGTCGGGCCGAGGAACAGGAAGGAGCCGGTCGGCCGGTTCGGGTCCTTCAACCCGGCCCGCGCCCGGCGCACCGCCTTGGACACGGCGCGCACCGCCTCCGCCTGGCCGACGACGCGCTCGGCGAGCCGATCCTCCATGCCCTTCAGCCGCTGCCGCTCGCCTTCCAGCATGCGGTCGACCGGGATTCCGGTCCAGCGGGTGACCACCGCGCCGATGTCCTTCGCCGTGACCTCCTCGCGCTCCGTGTTGGCGCGGGATTCGGCCTCGGCCAGGCGCTTCTCCAGGTCGGGGATGACGCCGTAGGCCAGTTCGCCGGCCTTCGCCCAGTTGCCCTCGCGCTGGGCCTGCTCCAGCTTGGTGCGGGCCTGGTCAAGCTCCTCCTTCAGCTGGCGTCCCGCGGTGCGGCGGGACTGGCCGGCGCGCCACTCCGCCTCCATGGCGGTCAGCTTGGCCTCGTCCACCGCCAGCTCGGCCTCCAGCTTGTGCAGGCGGTCCTGCGAGGCGGCGTCGGGCTCGGCCTTCAGGGCCTCGCGCTCGATCTTCAGCTGGGCGACGCGGCGGCCGACGGCGTCCAGCGCCTCCGGCTTGCTGTCGATCGCCATGCGCAGGCGGCTCGCCGCCTCGTCCACGAGGTCGATGGCCTTGTCGGGCAGGCGGCGGTCGGCGATGTAGCGGGCCGACAGCTGCACCGCCGCGACCACCGCCGCGTCGGCGATGCGCACGCCGTGGTGCACCTCGTACTTGCCCTTGATGCCGCGCAGGATCGACACGGCGTCCTCATCCGACGGCTCGTCCACGTTCACCGGCTGGAAGCGGCGGGCGAGTGCCGCGTCCTTTTCGATGTACTTGCGGTACTCGTCCGGCGTGGTGGCGCCGACGCAGCGCAGCTCGCCACGCGCCAGCGCGGGCTTCAGCATGTTGGCGGCGTCCATGGCGCCGTCGGTGCGGCCGGCGCCGATCAGCGAGTGCAGCTCGTCGATGAAGAGGATGATGCGGCCGGCCGCCTGCTGGACTTCCGCCAGCACGGCCTTCAGGCGCTCCTCGAACTCACCGCGGAACTTGGCGCCGGCCAGCAGAGCGGTGAGGTCGAGCGCCAGCACGCGCCGGTCCTTCAGCCCCTCCGGCACATCGCCGGAGGCCAGCCGCTGGGCCAGACCCTCCACCACGGCGGTCTTGCCGACGCCGGGCTCGCCGATCAGCACGGGGTTGTTCTTGGTGCGCCGGGCCAGCACCTGGATGGTGCGCCGGATCTCGTCGTCGCGGCCGATGACCGGGTCCAGGCGGCCCTGGCGGGCCTCCTCCGTCAGGTCGCGGGCGTATTTGGCGAGCGCCTCGCCCAGCTGCTCGTCCTCCTGGGTGTCGGCGGGGCGGGTCTTGCGCAGGGTCTCCACGCTCTGCACCAGGACCGACGGATCGACGCCGGCGCGGGTGAACAGGGCGTGCATCGGGCCGCTCTGCCCGGCCAGCGACTCCAGCAGCCGCTCCGGCGTGACGAACTTGTCGCCGGCGCCGCGCGCCGCTTCGACGGCGCCCTGCAGCACGCCGGCCAGTTCCGGGGACATGTAGATCGGATGCGGGCCTTCGCCGTTGGCGCGCGGCTGGCGCGCCAGGGTTTCCTCGGCGGCGGTCTTCAGAAGGTCGGGGTCGCCGCCGGCATCGCGCACCAGCTTCGCGGGCACGCCGTTGGCGTCTTCGACCAGCGCCTTCACGAGATGTTCGGGGATCAGCTGTTGGTGGCGTCCGGCGAGAGCCGCCAGTTGCGCGGCCTGAATGACGCCGCGCGCACGGTCGGTGAACAGACCGAAGTCCATCAGGCACTCCGTTATGGTTCCCGCCCAATCAAGAGGCGCGGGAAGGCGATGTCGGTGACCCGCACCATGCGCGGTCGTCGGTCGCCTCGAAAAAGCAGATGGGCAAGGGGGGTGTCCTGGTCAAGGTTGCCCCCGGGGTGGCGGGGGCTGCGCTGGATGGACGGCGGATCTGCGCAGAACGCGGGGAGTCGGGACTGGAAATCGCGGGCGGGCGCAGCGGGCGGCGCAGTGGTATGACCGCGCGCAAGCGCCGCAGGGGGTTTTGATCGCATTATGATAAAATGCATTCAAATGTTCCCGGAGTGCGGGCTCCCCCGCAACCCGGTTCGCCTGAAGCGCGGTGCCGCGCTCTGCGAGAGGGCCCTGTCGATGTTGACGATTGTTTACCGCAGCGAAGCGTCCCACCCCATGGCGCCGGCCGAACTGGCCGAATTGTGCCTGGTGAGCGCCCGCAAGAACCGAGCCCTGGGCATCACCGGGTTCCTGCTGCACCAGGATGGCCTGTTCCTCCAGGTGCTGGAGGGGGAGCGCCGTATCCTCGAACCGCTGTTCGACCGCATCCGCCACGACGACCGGCACCGGAACGTGGAGGTGCTGCTGCACGAGGACAGCACGACCAAGCCGAACTTCGCCTTCTGGTCCATGAACCTGGGTCCGCTCGACGACGAGGATTTCCACGCCCGCGTGCTGCGCGGCGTAACGACGAAGGAGGAGTTCGCGGCGAAGACCCACGACCCGGACTTCGCCCTGGACATCCTGATGCGCGCCTACATGGAGGCCTGCGTGATGTCCGACGTGGACCCGGCCGCCCACGACCTGACCTGCGGCGCCATCCCCGCCTGGATCCTGCCGACCTACATGGGCGGGCAGGCCGAGGCGTGAGAAGGAAAGGATTTTCACCACAAAGACACAAAGGACACAAAGAAGCGTTGGCTGGCGGAAGGGCGTTCGGAAACGGCGACACCCTCTTTGTGAAATTCTTTGTGCCTTTGTGTTTTTGTGGTGAATCCTTTTACTAAGCGACGCTTTCCAAACCCGTCACGAACCGCGCGATGCGGCGGCAGGCCTCGGCCAGTTGCTCCTCGCTGACGGCGAAGGACAGGCGGACGCAGGATGCGGCGGCCGGGCCGAAGGCGCCGGCGTCGAGGACGGACACGCCGGTCTCGCGGAACAGGCGCCAGGCGAACTCCATGGTCGGCAGGCCGGTGCCGCTGACGTCCACCAGCATGAACATGCCCGCTTCCGGCTTCAGGCAGCGCAGGGCGGGGACGCCCTGGAGGCTTTCCAGCGCGATGTCGCGGCGGCGGCGGTAGCCCTCGCGCATCGCGGCGACGGCGGGGCCGCCCTGCTCCACCGCGACCAGCGCCGCCTGCTGGATGAAGCCCGGCATGCCGTAGAGCATGCAGAGCGCCAGCGTCGCCATGTGGCTGACCAGATCGGCGGGGGCGACCACCCAGCCGGCGCGCCAGCCGGTCATGGCGTGCGACTTGGACAGGCTGTTGATGGTCACCGTGCGCTCCGCCATGCCCGGCAGGGTGGCGATGCTGATGTGCTCCCGGTCGAAGGTCAGGCTGGCGTAGACCTCGTCGGCGACGACCCACAGGTCGTGGCGGCGGGCGAGGTCGGCCACGGCCTCCAGCTCCGCGCGCGACATGACGATGCCGGTCGGGTTGGCCGGGGTGGCGAGGAAGATCGCCTTGGTGCGCGGCGTCACGGCGGCGGCCAGCGCCGCCGGGTCGAGGCGGAGCGTCGCGGGGTCGGCGGCCACCGGGACCAGCGTGGCGCCGGCGGCGCGGATGCAGGCCTCATAAGTCAGGTACATGGGCTCCGGCACCAGCACCTCGTCGCCGGCCTCGACCAGGCACTGGGCGGCGTTGAACAGGCCGTTCTGCGCGCCGGCGCAGACGATGACGTTCTCCGCCGCGACGTCCATGCCCGTGCGCTGCGCGTGGTCGCGGGCGAGTGCGGCGCGCAGCTCCGGCCGGCCGGCGATGGGGGTGTAGTGGGTGTCGCCGGCGTGCAGGGCGGCGATGGCGGCGTCGCGCACCGGCTCCGGCGTGTCGAAGTCGGGGTCGCCGACGCTCAGCACGATCACGTCCTCGCCGCGCGCCTTGGCGGTCCAGGCCGCGAAATGGATGTCCCAGGCCGCCACGCGGTCGCCGCGGATGCGGTCCGTCAGGGAAGAAAAGCGCATCTTCGGAAATTCCCCCGCCTCTTGTCGTTCTTTCACGCCTCGCGCCGGCCCCCGGACAGGAAGGCGGTGAGGTCGCGGTTCACCCGCGCCGCCTCCTCATGCTGCACCCAGTGGCTGGCCTTCTCCATATGCACCACCCGGGCGTCGTCGCACAACGCGGCGGCGGCCTCCGCCAGGCCTTGTTCGAGGAAGCGGTCGCGGTCCCCCCACAGGATCAGGGTCGGCGCGCGGACGCGCGCGTTCGGCGGGCGGAGGCCGCGGCGCAGCGCGCGGTACCAGTTCACCATGGCGGTCAGGGCGCCCGGCCGGCCCCAGGCCTCGCGGTAGCAGGCGAGGTCGTCGGCGTCGAAGGTGCCGGGCCGGCTGGTGCCGAGAAGGGCGCGCTCCGCCATCCGGAAGCCATGGGCGGCCATCATCCGTTCGGGCAAGCGGGGAAGCTGGAAGGCCAGCACATACCAACTGCGCGCCGCTTGCGTGGGATGGCGCAGCGCGTAGGGCCGGACGGTCGCGGGGTGCGGCGCGTTCAGGATGACCAGACGCGCGACTCGATCCAACCTCACCAGCGCCACCCACCAGGCGACGATCCCGCCCCAGTCGTGGCCGACCACGGAGAAGGTCCGGCACCCCGCCCAATCGGCCAGAGCCAGCACGTCGGCCGCCAGCCGGTCGGTGGTGTAGGAGTCGATGCCCGGCGGCTTGTCGCTCATGCCGTAGCCGCGCTGGTCGGGCACCAGCACGCGGAAGCCGGCGGCGGCCAGCGCGCCGACCTGCCGGCGCCAGCCGTACCAGAATTCCGGGAATCCGTGCAGCAGGATCACCAGAGGCCCGTCGGCCGGCCCTGCGTCGATGACGTGCAGGCGCACGCCCGGTTCCACCTCCACCATGCCGCCGCGCAGGCCGCCCCGGTCGCACCGCTCCGGCTGGGGTGCGGCCTCCTGCTCCGTGTTCGCCATTCCTGTCCGCCGCTCTTGTCCGTTTTTATCAAGAGCGAGACACATCGGGCGGCGAAGCCCCCCGGCAACTGCACCAATGGCCGCAAACCGGGGGTTGCGCGGGCCCAAGACCCTGGCCCAGCATGGCGGAACAACGTCCGAAGCCGGGAGGATCCATTCTTGATCACGCGCATCGATCACTTTGTGCTGACCGTCGCCTCCATCGACCGCACCTGCGACTTCTACCAGCGGGTGCTGGGCATGGGGGTCGTCACCTTCGGCGCCGGACGCAAGGCGCTGACCTTCGGTGGCCAGAAGATCAACCTGCACGAGGTGGGCAAGGAGTTCGAGCCCAAGGCGCGGCGCCCGACGGCCGGCTCCGGCGACTTCTGCCTGATCACCGAGACGCCGCTGGAGGAGGTTGTCGCCCACATCACCGCGCAGGGTGTGGCGATCGAGGAAGGGCCGGTCCCGCGCACCGGCGCCACGGGGCCGATCCGCTCCGTCTATGTCCGCGATCCGGACGGCAATCTGGTCGAGGTCAGCAACTGCGTCTGAGGCGGCTTTGTTGGGCGCCGGCCCGCTCAGTAGGGATCGGTGCGTGGCACCGGCGGCGATTCGTTCAGCCAGTCCTCCAGCCGTTGTGCCTGCGGGGTGCGCTCCGGTTCGGGAGGTGGAGAGACCTTCGGTTCGGGCCCCTTCGGTTCGGGCGGCGGCACCGCGGCGGACTGGGGTGGGCTTTCCAGCGGGCGCCCGGCGCGGACGGTCCCCCGCGCGTCGATCAGCGGCTGGAACCGCCGGCCGTCGGCGGCCACGAAGGTGCCCGTCCCGCTGGGCCGGTTGCGGGTGAAGGTGCCGACGTAGCGGCTGCCGTCCGGGTAGGTCAGCGTGCCGGAGCCGGTGCGGCGGTCGTCGCGCCATTCGCCCCGGTACTCCCGCCCGTCCGGCCAGACGAAGGTCCCCTGGCCGTTGGCCAGCCCGCGTTCAAAGCTGCCGTCGAGGCGGCGGCCGTCCCGCCACGCCACGCGGGCGCGTCCTTCCAGCCGGCCGTCGACGAGGGTGCCCTCGACCTGCCCGTCGGCGCGGCGGTCGTAGGACCAGGACAGCACGCCGGGGCCGTTCGCCCAGCCGTTCCGGCAGGCGCCCGACCAGCGGACGGTCTTGCGCCGGTCCGGATACTGGTCCCAGACCTGGCAGCCGGAACCCTGAACCGTGACGGCCTGCTCGGCTTGCGCGGGAAACGGCGTCAAGACCGCGAGGCACAGCAGCGCGTGCACGGCCGGCAAGGTGCGCATGGCGGTGGTCCCTCACTCATTGGGTTGGGGCGTTCGGCGGCCCGGGTTAGTACGTGGGTGGTGGCTCCCCTCCAACCGCACCCATTGGATTGGGTTCCCGGCCGGGCTGGGTTCCCGGCCGCCGCGCCCTATGTCGTGGTCACGCCGGCACGCATGCTCATTAGGCTGGCCTGATATGCCCGACCGGCATTTGCAGCGCTGCGAGGCCAAGTCCTATGACTGATTTCAACAAGTAAGAGCGAACCGCCACCATAAGCGCCCGAGAATTTGCAAAGGAAACCAATGTACCGCGACCGTATTCGCCTGAAGTCCCTGTGGGGCAAGGTGGTTTCTCCGGAAGAAGCCGCCTTGCTGATCCGCGACGGCATGACCATCGGGATGAGCGGCTTCACCCGCGCCGGCGATGCCAAGGCCGTTCCATTGGCGCTGGCCGAGCGCGCCGCGACGGAGCGGCTGAAGGTCACGCTGATGACCGGCGCCTCGCTGGGCAACGACGTGGACAAGATCCTGACGGAGGCCGGGGTGCTGGCCCGCCGCCTGCCGTTCCAGGCCGACCCGGTGCTGCGCAAGGCGATCAACCGCGGCGAGGTGATGTTCGTCGACCAGCACCTGTCGGAGACGGTGGAGCTTTTGCGCTCCCGCCAGATGGGGCCGGTCGACGTCGCGGTCATCGAGGCCTGCGCGATCACGGAGACGGGCGGCATCGTCCCGACCACCTCCATCGGCAACTCCGCGACCTTCGCCATCCTGGCGGAGAAGATCATCATCGAGCTGAACCTGACCCAGCCGCTCGACCTGGAGGGGATGCACGACGTCTACATCCCGACGCGCCGCCCCTTCCGCGAGCCGATCCCGGTGGTGACGGCGGAGAGCCGCGCGGGCCTGCCCTACATCCCCATCGACCCGTCGAAGATCGCGGCCATCGTGGTGACGCGCAAGCAGGACAGCAGCGCGACCATCCTGCCGCCCGACGACGAGACGCGCGGCATCGCCGGCCACCTGATCGAGTTCCTGGACCGCGAGGTGCGGCAGGGCCGGCTCGGCCGCTCGCTGAACCCGCTCCAGGCCGGCATCGGCACCATCGCCAACGCCGTGCTGCACGGGCTGATCGACGGGCCGTTCCACGACCTGACCATGTACAGCGAGGTGTTGCAGGACAGCACCTTCGACCTGTTCGACGCCGGCAAGCTGAACTTCGCGTCCGGATCGTCGATCACGCTGAGCGCCGGCAAGTATGCCGAGGTCCTGCCGAAGATCGGCACCTACAAGGGCCGGCTGCTGCTGCGCCCGCAGGAGATCTCCAACCATCCGGAGGTGATCCGGCGGCTGGGCGTGATCGGCATCAACACGGCGCTGGAGTGCGACATCTACGGCAACGTGAATTCCACCCACGTCAACGGCACGCAGATGATGAACGGGATCGGCGGCTCCGGCGACTTCGCGCGCAACAGCCACCTCGCCGTCTTCGTCACCAAGTCGCTGGCGAAGGACGGGGCGATCTCCAGCATCGTGCCGATGGTCACCCACACCGACCACAACGAGCACGACGTGGACGTGATCGTGACCGAGGTCGGGCTGGCCGACCTGCGCGGCCTCGCCCCGCGGGAACGGGCGGAGACGATCATCCGCAATTGCGTCCACCCCAGCTACCGCGAACTGGCGATGGACTATCACCGCCGCGCGCTCCAGCGCGGGGGCCACACGCCGCATTTGCTGGAGGAGGCTTTCTCCTGGCACCTGCGGTATCAGGCGACGGGCAGCATGCAGCCGCGGGCCAAGGCGGCGGAGTGAGGTAACGGGGAAGTATTGCCCCCACCCTAACCCTCCCCCGCTTCGCAGGGGAGGGAACTCCGCAGGCGCTGCAAATAGGCCCTCCCCTGCGAAGCGGGGGAGGGAGGGAGGGACCCGCGCAGCGGGAGGGTGGGGGCAACGTCGGGTGGTTAGGTTCTCACCCCCGTCCCGCGTGCTGTTCCACATACAGGATCAGCGCCGGATAGTAATGGCGGTGTGAAGCGCTCTCCGTCTCGCAGTAAAGGCGAGCGGAGCCGCTTTCGATCCACGCGTCAAGGTCGCCGTCGGCGCGCTTTTGCGCGACGATGCGGTCGATCTTGTCCAGGATCTTGTGGATCACGTCCAATCCCCTCTTCATGTTGATTGCCGGCGGTGCCGGTGATGTCCTGGGACTATGGACCACCGGCTGCTGTCGTGTTGCGCGTTGTCGGCATGCCTGCTTGCTGCGACGCACAAAGCCGATGCACCGGTGCCGCCGGGAACCCTCTCCGCGCCCGCCGGTTGGCTCTGCTGTCCCAGCGCAGCAGCGGAGCAGCATCACCATGGAATTGAACGGAAAGGTCGCGCTGGTCACCGGCGCCGGGTCGGGGATCGGGAAGGCCGCGGCGGTCCTGTTCGCCCGCGCCGGGGCGAGCGTTGGCGTCCTCAGCCGCACCGACGACGAGATCCGCAAGACGGCGGAGGAGATCACGCAAGCCGGCGGCAAGGCCATCCCGCTGGTCGCCGACGTCGCCGACGACGCGGCGGTGAAGCGGGCGGTGGAGCGGCTGGCGCAGGAATACGGGCGGCTCGACATCGTCTTCGCCAACGCCGGCATCAACGGCGTCTGGGCCCCCATCGACGAGCTGACGCCGGAGGAGTGGGACCGCACCATCAACACCAACCTGCGCGGCACCTACCTGACGCTGCACCACGCGGTGCCGCACCTGAAGAAGGCCGGCGGCGGGTCGATCCTGGTCACCGCCTCCATCAACGGGACGCGGGTGTTCAGCAACGCCGGGGCCACCGCCTATTCCTGCACCAAGGCGGCGCAGGTGGCGATGGTGAAGATGCTGGCGCTGGAACTGGCCAAGCACCGCATCCGCGTCAACGCGATCTGCCCGGGCATGATCGACACGGCTATCCAGGACAACACCCAGTCCCGCAACACGGAAAAGGCCGAGGAGCCCGCGGAGTACCCGAAGGGTGAGGTGCCGCTGACCGGCGGCAAAGCGGGCAGCAGCGATGACGTGGCGGAGCTGGCGCTGTTCCTGGCGTCCGACCGGTCGAAGCACATCACCGGCACGCCCGTCTGGATCGACGGCGCTGAATCCCTGCTGATCGGCTGAGAATCGGATGGTAGACGGGTTTGCGTGGTGGCAGAGCGGGGTGGTCTATCAGGTCTACCCGCGCTCCTTCCAGGATTCGAACGGCGACGGGGTGGGCGACCTGCCGGGCCTGCTGGCGCGGCTGGACCATCTGGTGACGCTCGGCGTGGACGCGGTGTGGATCTCGCCGATCTACCCGTCGCCGATGGCCGACTTCGGTTACGACGTGGAAGACTACACCGGCGTCCACCCGCTGTTCGGGACGATGGAGGACTTCGACCGGCTGGTCGCGGCGGCGCACGGGCGCGGGCTGAAGGTGATCCTGGACTATGTGCCGAACCACAGCTCCGACCGGCACCCGTGGTTCGTGGAAAGCCGATCCTCCCGCGATAATCCGAAGCGCGACTGGTACGTCTGGCGCGACCCGTCGCCGGATGGCGGCTCGCCCAGCAACTGGCTGTCGGAGTTCGGCGGCAGCGCCTGGGAATGGGACGCGGCGACCGGGCAATACTACTACCACGCCTATTTGAAGGAGCAGCCGGACCTGAACTGGCGCAACCCGGAGGTCCGGGCGGCCATGCTGGACGTGCTGCGCTTCTGGCTCGACCGCGGCGTGGACGGGTTCCGCGTGGACGCCATCCACCATCTGATCGAGGACGAACAGCTCCGCGACAACCCGCCGAATCCCGGCTGGCGCGAGGGCATGTCGCCGACCCGGCGCGTCATCCGCGTCCACACCATGGACCAGCCGGAGGTGCACGACGCCATCGCCGCCATGCGCCGCGTGGTGGATTCTTACCCCGGCGACCGGCTGCTGATCGGAGAGGCGTACCTGCCCATCGACCAGCTGATGGCCTATTACGGGACCGATCTGTCGGGCTTCCAGCTGCCCTTCAACTTCCACCTGCTGTCCACCCCGTGGGAGGCCAAGCCCCTGGCCGCCCTGATCGACCAGTATGAGGCGGCGCTTCCGTCCGGCGGCTGGCCCAACTGGGTGCTGGGCAACCACGACCGCTCCCGCGTGGCGAGCCGGCTGGGCAAGGCCCAGGCGCGGGTGGCGGCCATGCTGCTGCTGACCTTGCGCGGCACGCCGACGCTCTACCAGGGCGACGAGATCGGCATGACCGATGTGCCGATCCCGCCGCACCTTGTGCAGGATCCCTGGGAAAAGAACGTGCCCGGCCTGGGGCTCGGCCGCGATCCGGTGCGCACGCCCATGCCCTGGGACGGCGGCCCGAACGGCGGCTTCACCAGCGGGGAGCCCTGGCTTCCGCTGGGGCCGGATGCGGCGCGGGTGAACGTCGCCGCACAGGCGACCGATCCGGGATCCAAGCTGGCGCTCCACAAGGCGCTGCTGGCGCTGCGGCGGGCGGAGCCGGCGCTGTCGGTCGGAAGCTACCGCCGCGTCTCGGCCGCGGACGACGTGCTGGTCTATGAGCGGGCGCACGGCGGGCGCCGGCTGTGGGTGCTGCTGAACCTGGGGCGGGAGCTTCGGACGGTGGACGCCCCGGCGGAGGGTGCCCATATCCGGATATCGACCCACCTCGATCGGGACGGGGAGCCGGTGGCGGGCAGCGTCCGCCTGCGGCCCAACGAAGGGGTGGTGATCGGGCAATAATGAAGGGGGCAGAGACAGCGACATGAGCGCGGACGTGAAGAACAACGCGGCCAGGAACCGCTACGAGCTGAAGGTCGGCGACGCGACGGCCATCGCGCAGTACGAGCCCGGCGAGGGCCGGATCACCTTCACCCACACCGAGGTGCCGGAAAGCCTCTCCGGCCAGGGCGTCGGGTCGGCGCTGGCCCGCGGCGCGCTGGACGACGCGCGGGCGCGCGGGCTTCGCGTGGTCCCGGTCTGCACCTTCATCGCCGGCTATCTGAAGCGCCATCCCGAATACCAGGACATCGTCGACCCGCCCCCGCCGGCCTCATGACGCGTCTGCGGGGGCTGGGGGTCGGCCTCGCGCTCCTGCCGCTGCTGTCGGCGGGGGCTGGAGCGGAGGCGGGGGCCGCGACGCTGGAGATGGAGTTCGCCGCCTACACCGGCGGCGTCTCGCTGGCCCGCGGCAGCGTCGTGCTGGACGAGACGGCCGGCGGGCGCTACCACGCGCGGCTGCTGGCGGAGGCCAGCCCGTGGCTCAGCCTGTTCACCAACTTCCGCTACAGCGCCGAATCCCAGGGTTCGCTGGGGGCCGGATCGGTGCGCCCCGACCGGTTCCGCGGCGAACGCCGGCTGCGGAAGAAGAACGACATCATGGCGCTGGCCTTCCGGCCCGACGACGTGGAGGTGCGGGCGGAGCCGCCGCTCAGCGCCGACAAGGCCGCCCGCGTCCCGGCGGAAAGCCGCCGCGGCAGCGTCGACCCGCTCAGCGTCGGGGCGGCGGTCATCCTGTCGGCCAGCCGCGCCGGCGGCTGCGGCGGAACCTACCCGGTGTTCGACGGGCGCCGCCGCTACGACGTGATCATGATGCTGAAGGGGCGGCAGGAGCTTCCGCGCTCCAGCTACCGCATCGCGTCGGGCACGGCGGAGGTGTGCGCGGTGACGATCCGCCCGGTCGCCGGCTTCCAGACCGACCGCGACCCGTCCAAGTTCTTCGCCGACGGCCAGGACCGCCACGCGACCGTCTGGTTCGGCCGCAACGCGTCGGGCGGGCGCGTCGTGCCTGTGACGGTGGAGGTCCCGACCGACAGCGCGACCGTGCTGGTGCAGACGGTGGCGGTGAAGGAAGGCGGGTAGGGACGTGTGGGCACCGCGCCCCCTCCCTAACCCTCCCCCGCTGCGCGGGAGAGGGGACTGCCGCCGCCTTCCCCGAAGTCCCCTCCACCGCGAAGCGGGGGAGGGTTAGGGAGGGGGCAAAAACTTACCGTTGCGCCACCAGCTTCCACTGGCCGTCCTCGCCGCGGCAGGCGGTGCCGTTGGCGGTTTCCTGGCGGCCGTCGATGAAGACCTTGTGCTGGAACTCCTTGCACTCGCGCCCCTGCTGGTCGTGGCCGGCGCGGATCGGGGTGATGGTGCCGCGGGTGGTCGCGGAGTCCGGGCTGTTCCAGCGGATGGTCTGGCCGACCGGCGCATCCAGCGCGCGCGATTCCGCGGTCTGCACCGCGTCGCGGGAGCCGGGGCTCAGTTGATCCATCAGGTAGCCGCCCGCGAAATAGCCGAGCAGGCCGCCGGCGCCGATCGCCAGCAGGTTGCCGGTGCCCTTGCCGATCTGCGAGCCGACCAGCGCGCCCACGGCCGCCCCGCCGAGCTTGCCCAGCAGGTCGTTGTCGATGCCGAAGGTCTGGTTCTGGTCGTTCTGGCTGGGGAAGCCGAAATTGCCCTGCGCCAGGACCGGGGCGGACAGCAGGGACAGGCCGAGACAAACGACCGTTGCGATGCGAACCCGAGACACGGCGACTACTCCTTTTGCGCGGTGAGGGCCGCATCTCATCACCGTGGCCAAGCTGCCGGTTGGGGCAAAATGGCGACAAGCGGAGGCGTCGCCGTTACACCCAGCCGCCGTCAACGATGAAGCTCTGGCTCGTGCACATGGCGCTGTCGTCGGCGGCCAGGAACAGCACCATGCGGGCGATGTCGTCGGGCTCCAGCAGGCGTTTCAGGCACTGGTGGTCGAGGATGGTGCGCTTGTCGTCCTCGGTGATCCACAGCCGCAGCTGCCGTTCGGTCATGACGGCGCCGGGCATCACGCAATTGACCCGGACGTTCGAGGGGCCGAGGTCGCGGGCGAGGCTGCGCGTCAGGCCGAGCACGGCGGATTTTGCGGCGCTGTAGGCCGCCATGCCGCCCTGGCCGATCACCCAGCTGATGGAGCCCAGGTTGACGATCGACCCGCCACCGGCCGCCTGCATCGCCGGAGCCACGGCCTGCGCCGCGAAGAACTGGTGCCGCAGGTTCACCGCCATGCGGTCGTCCCAATAGTCGGGCGTCACGTCCTGCCAGGGGTGGCGGTCGTCGCTGGCCGCGTTGTTCACCAGGACATGGAACGGGCCGAGAGCGTCCGCGGCCTGCTGGATGGAGGCGCGCAGGGCGGCGATGTCGCGCAGGTCGCAGGGGAGGAACAGGGGCGTGGCATCGCCGAGCTGTTCCACAAGGGCGCGCGAGGGCTCCTCCGCGATGTCCAGGAAGGCGACGCGGCTGCCCTGGGCGCAGAAGCGCTCGACGATGGCGGCCCCGATGCCGGTTCCGCCGCCGGTGACCAGAACGGCCCGGTCCTTCAGGCTGGGGTAGCGCGCATTGCTGTCCATGGTCGGGATCACCCCGCGAAGAAGGGTTCGGGAAGGCCCGGCACGTCGACCTCAACGGCGAAGAGGGATCCGGCCTGCGGGTCGTCCGTCTGGCCGTCGGCGGCCGTGGTGATGTAGAGCGTGGTCAGGTCCGGCCCGCCGAAGGCGGGGCAGGTGGTGTTCGGCGTCGGCACGGTGACGACGGTGTCCACCGTGCCGTCCGGCGCGTAGCGCACCACGCGCCCGCCGCCGTATTCGGCGTTCCAGAGATAGCCTTGGGAATCGACCACGGAGCCGTCCGGGTGGCCGGGGCCGGGCGGCAGCCGGTGGAAGTCGCGCCGTGCGCCCAGCGCGCCGGTGGCGGGGTCGTAGTCGTAGGCGCGGATCACCCGCTCCGGCGTGTCGGTCATGTAGAGGGTGCGGCCGTCGGGGCTGAAACACAGGCTGTTGGCGATGGCGACGTCCGGAATCAGGCGGTGCAGGCTGCGGTCGGCGTCGAGGCGCCAGACGGAGGCGATCGGGCGCTGCGGGTCGCCCTCGTCCAGCCCGCCGACGAGGAAGCGGCCCTGCCGGTCGCAGCGGCCGTCGTTGGCGCGGGTCGTCGGGAGGTCCGGCTCGAAGGCGCAGATCGTCTCGACCCGGCCGCTGTCGGGGTCGAAGACGGCGAGGCTGCGGGCGAAGCCGGCCAGCAGCGTGCCGTCGCGGCGCAGCGCCATGCAGGCGAGGCGGTCGGGCAGGTCCCAATAGTGGCTGGTGCCGCGGGCGGGCTCGAACGCCCACAGGCGTCGGCCGTGGATGTCGGTCCAGAACAGCGTCTGGCGCGGCTCCGACCAGACCGGGCCCTCGCCCAGGATGTTCCGGCATGATACGACCGGCCGTGCGTCAAGGCGCCTTGGTTCAGGCATCGTTTGAGTCCCGGAATGTGTCCTTCAGGTCGCCGTAGAGGCGGCGGAACAGACGGTGGCGTCGGGACATGGCCTCGGCAAGGGCCGGGTCGGGATCGATGCCGGCGCGAACAGGCAGGGGACGGCACACCGTCTCCGGATCCTCGCCGGTCTCGGCCAGCCGGGCGAGGCGGGCGGCGCCGAAGGCCGGGCCGACCTCCGCCCCCGCGGGGTAGTCGAGCGGGCGGTCCAGCGCGCTCGCCAGGATGCGGCCCCACAGCGCGCTGCGGGCGCCGCCGCCGATGACCAGCAGCCGGCCGACGCTGGTCCCGGCCTCCTCCAGCGCGTCCAGCCCGTCGCGGAGCGCGAAGGCCACCCCCTCCAGCACCGCGCGGGCGAGCGCGCCGCGACTGGTGTCGTGGGTCAGGCCGAAGACCACGCCCTTGGCGGCGGGGTCGTTGTGCGGCGTGCGCTCCCCCGACAGGTAGGGCAGGAAGACAAGGGAACCGATGTCGGGCGGGTGGTCCTCCGCCTCGCGCAGCAGGGTGGCCTCGTCGGCGCAGCCGGTCAGGCGGGCGGCGAAGGTCAGGCTGGCGGCGGCGCTGAGGATCACCGACATCTGGTGCCAGCGGCCGGGCAGGGCGTGGCAGAAGGCGTGGACGCCGCGCTCCGGGTTCGGGGCGAAGCGGTCGCCGCTGACGAACAGCACGCCCGACGTGCCGAGCGACAGGAAGGCCGTGCCCGGCGCCACCACCCCGACCCCGACCGCCCCCGCCGCGTTGTCCCCGGCCCCGGCCGCGACGAGAGTGCCGGGCGGCACGCCCCAGGCCGCGGCGATGTCGGGGCGAAGGGTGCCGGTGGGCTGCGAGCCCTCGAAAAGGCGCGGCATGTGGGATTCGCTGAGGCCGGTCGCCTCCAGCATGGCGGGCGACCAGGCGCGGGCGCCGACGTCGAGCCACAACGTGCCGGCGGAATCGGAGAGGTCGGAGGCGTGGTCGCCGGTCATGCGCAGGCGCAGATAGTCCTTCGGCAGCAGCACCTTGGCGGTGGCGGCGAAGACGTCCGGTTCGTGCGCGGCGACCCACAGCAGCTTGGGCGCCGTGAAGCCGGGCATGGCGCGGTTGCCGGTGACGGCGCGCAGGCTGGGGGCACGCCGTTCCAGCTCCGCGCATTCGGCGCCGCTGCGCCCGTCATTCCACAGAATGGCGGGGCGGAGCACGCGGTCGTTGCGGTCAAGCAGGGTTGCCCCGTGCATCTGCCCGGACAGGCCGATGGCGCGGACGGCGGCCATGGCCTGGGGGTGCGCGGATTTGAGGTCGGCGATGGCGCTGATAGTGGCGGTCCACCAGTCCTCCGGGTCCTGCTCCGACCACAGGGGGTGGGGGCGGTGGACCTCCAGCGGGGCGGTGGCCTGGGCGATCAGGGCTTGGGAGTCGTCGATGAGGACGGCCTTCACGCCGGAGGTGCCGAGGTCGATGCCGAGATGCATGGGGGGACTCCGGGGAAGGGGGTGTGGGGAGTGGTTGCGCTGGGCCCCCCTCCTAACCTCCCCCCATCTTCGACGGGGGGAGGGACTTGGTCGCGGAGTGGCGGCAGTCCCCTCCCCCGTCGAAGATGGGGGAGGGTTAGGGTGGGGGCCCGACGCTTGGCGCCCGTGCCATCACACCACCCGGTTCACCAGGTTCTCCAGCATCTCCTGCCGGCCGGACCGTGGCTTCGGGTCCATCGCCAGCCCGGCGTCAGCCGCGGACGCGAGGTCCATCCCTCCCATCAAGTCCCGGCCGAGCGGGCCGGTCCAGCCGGCGTAGCGGTCCTCCACGAAGCGGCGCAGCCGGCCGTCCTTGACCAGCTTTTCGGCCGACAGCAGGGCGCGGGCCAGCGTGTCGATGCCGCCGACGTGGGCGTGCAGCAGGTCGTCGGGCTCGACGCTCTGGCGGCGGATCTTGGCGTCGAAGTTGAAGCCGCCGGTGGTGAAGCCGCCGGCCTCCAGGATGCGGGCCAGGGGCAGGGCGAGGTCGTTGGCGTCGTTGGGAAACTGGTCGGTGTCCCAGCCGTTCTGCGGGTCGCCGCGGTTGATGTCGATGGAGCCGAAGATGCCCAGCGCCAGGGCGGTCGCCACCTCATGCTCGAAGCTGTGGCCGGCGAGCGTGGCGTGGTTGACCTCGATGTTCACGCGGACCTCGTCCTCCAGCCCGTAGCGCTTCAGGAAGCCGTAGACGGTCGCCACGTCGTGGTCATACTGGTGCTTGGTCGGCTCCATGGGCTTCGGCTCGATCAGGATCATGCCGGGGAAGCCGATGCGGTGCTTGTGCTCCACCACCATCGTCAGGAAGCGGCCGAGCTGGTCCAGTTCGCGCGTCAGGTCGGTGTTCAGCAGCGTGTCGTAGCCCTCGCGCCCGCCCCACAGCACGTAGTTGACGCCGCCCAGCCGGTGCGTCGCCTCCAGCGCGTCGCGGACCTGGGTGGCCGCGCAGGCGAACACCTCCGGGTCCGGATTGGTGGCGGCCCCGGCCATGTAGCGGGGGTGGGAGAACAGGTTGGCCGTGCCCCACAGAAGCTTGATCCCGGTCCGCTCCATGTGCGCCTGCGCCGCCTCGGTCATGCGGGCGAAGGCGGCCTGGGTTTCCCGCAAGCTGCCCAGTTCCGGCGCGATGTCGCGGTCGTGGAAGGTGTAGAAGGGGACGCCAAGGGTTTCGAACAGTTCGAAGGCGGCGGCCATCTTCTGCTCCGCCATCGCCACCGGGTCGCCGGGCTGCATCCAGGGGCGGTCGATGGTTCCGGATCCGAACGGATCGGTGCCGGGCCAGCAGAAGCTGTGCCAATAGCAGACGGCGATGCGCAGTTGGTCGGCCATGCGCTTGCCCAGGACCATGCGGTCGGGGTCGTACCAGCGGTAGGCCAGCGGGTTGTCGCTGTCTGGCCCTTCGTAACGGACCCGGTCCGTTCCGGTGAAGTAACGGTCGGCCATAATCGGTCCTTTCAGAGAGTGACCCAGGCCGCGTCCCTGCGGCTGGACTCGACGGCGGCGTGGATGAAGCGCACGCCCCGCACGCCGTCCCGGACGGTGGGAACGAGGCGCGCCTGCGGATCCGGCTCCCCCCAGCCCAGCCGTTCGCCGATCAGGTCGGCGGTGTCGCGGTAGAGCTGGGCGAAGCCCTCCAGATAGCCTTCGGGGTGGCCGGGCGGGATGCGCGTGGCGTGGGCGGCGGCGGGGTTGGAGCCGGCGCCGCCGCGGGTGATGGTGCGCGGCGGCTCCCCGAAGGGGCTGTGGCGCAGGTGGTTCGGCTGCTCCTGGAACCACTCCAGCCCGCCCTTGTCGCCGTAGACGCGCAGGCGCAGGCCGTTCTCGTGGCCGGGCGCGACCTGGCTCGCCCACAGCATGCCGCGGGCGCCGTTGTCGTAGCGCAGCATCATGTGGGCGTTGTCGTCCAGGCGCCGGCCGTCCACGAAGGTGCTCAGGTCGGCGGCGAGGCCGGTGCAGCGCAGGCCGGTGACGAACTCCGCCAGCTGGAAGGCGTGGGTGCCGATGTCGCCGACGCAGCCGGCGATGCCGCTCCGCGCCGGGTCGGTGCGCCACGCCGCCTGTTTCTGGCCGGTTTCCTCCAGCGGGGTGGTCAGCCAGTCCTGCGGGTATTCCACTTGGACGACGCGGATGCGGCCAAGCTCCCCCGCTTCCACCATGGCGCGGGCCTGCCGGACCATGGGATAGCCGGTGTAGTTGTGGGTCAGCGCGAAGACGAGGCCGGTGCGCTCGACGGTGGCGGCGAGATCCTCGGCGTCCTCCACCGTCGTGGTCATCGGCTTGTCGCAGATGACGTGGATGCCGGCCTCCAGGAAGGCTTTGGCGGCGGGGTGGTGCAGGTGGTTGGGCGTGACGATGGCGACCGCGTCGATGCGGTCCTCGCGGGCCGCTTCGGCCGCCGCCATTTCCTGGAAGCTGGCGTAGCAGCGGTCGGGAGCGAGGAACAGGTCGGTGCCGCTGGCCCGCGCCCGTTCGGGGTCGGACGACAGGGCGCCGGCCACCAGCTCGTACCGGTCGTCCAGTCGGGCGGCGATGCGGTGCACCGCGCCGATGAAGGCGCCTTGCCCGCCGCCGACCATGCCGAGGCGCAGGCGTCGGCGCGGTGTGGAGCCTGATGTGCCTTCAATGGTCATGTCATTTCCCCTCAGCCGATGCCGAGCATGCGGCGGTTGGCCTCCAGGTCGGTCCCGGTGCCGGCGAAATCGTCGAAGGCCTTTTCGGTGGTGCGGATGATGTGCGCCTCGATGAAGCGCGCTCCCTCGGCCGCGCCCTGTTCCGGGTGCTTCATGCAGCATTCCCACTCCAGCACCGCCCAGCCGTCGAAGCCGTACTGGGTCAGCTTGGAGAAGATGCCGCCGAAATCGACCTGCCCGTCGCCCAGCGAGCGGAAGCGGCCCGCGCGGTCGATCCAGGGCTGGTAGCCGGAATAGACGCCCTGGCGCGGCGACGGGTTGAACTCCGCGTCCTTGACGTGGAACATCCGAATGCGCGGGTGGTAGACGTCGATGAAGCCCAGATAGTCGAGCTGCTGAAGCACGAAGTGGCTGGGATCGTAGAGGATGTTGCAGCGCGGGTGGTTGCCGACGCGCTCCAGGAACATCTCGAAGGTCGCGCCGTCGAACAGGTCCTCGCCGGGGTGGATTTCATAGCAGACGTCCACGCCGACCTTGTCGAAGGCGTCCAGGATTGGGCGCCAGCGTTTGGCCAGCTCGTCGAAGGCGGTCTCGATCAGCCCGGCCGGGCGCTGCGGCCACGGGTAGATGTAGGGCCAGGCGAGAGCGCCGGAGAAGGTGACGTGCGCGGTCAGGCCAAGGTTGGCCGAGGCCTTCGCCGCCAGCATCAGCTGGTTCACCGCCCATTCCTGGCGCGCCTTCGGGTTGCCACGCACCTCCGGCGCCGCGAAGCCGTCGAAGGCCTCGTCGTAGGCCGGGTGTACGGCGACGAGCTGGCCCTGGAGATGTGTGGACAGCTCGGTGACCTGCACGCCGGCGTCGGCCAGCACGCCCTTCACCTCGTCGCAGTAGGTTTTGCTCTCGGCCGCCTTGGCGAGGTCGAACAGGCGCCCGTCCCAGGACGGGATCTGCACGCCCTTGAAGCCCAGCCCGGCAGCCCAGCGGCCGATCTCGGACAGGCTGTTGAAGGGGGCTTGGTCGCCGGCGAACTGGGCCAGGAAGATCGCCGGGCCTTTGATGGTTTTCATGGTGGTCCTCCCTTGTTCTTGTCCCCTCTCCCCTCTGGGGAGAGGGTTAGGGTGAGGGGGTTGAGCTTTTGCCGGACATACCGAAAAGCAGGACCCCCTCACCCTCCCGCTTCGCGGGTCCCTCCCTCTCCCCAGAGGGGAGAGGGGTAGAATGCTAGAACGGCGAGTCCGGGTAGTAGTATTTCGACGCGTTCTCCGGCGTCACCAGCGTCGCCTCGATGATGTATTCCTTCTTGATCGGGGCCTTTTCCACCAGATGCTTGGCGGTGATCTCCATGGCTTCGGCGATCATGCCCGGCGGATACAGGACATCGGCGGGGACCAGCGGGTCCTTGTCCATGACGCGCTTGATCATGTCCTTCATGCCGGCGCCGCCGAGGATGAACATTTCCTTCTCGCGGCCGGCCTGCTTCACCGCCTCGATCACGCCGAGCGCGATGTCGTCGTCCTGCGCCCAGACGGCGTCGATCTTCGGGAAGCGGGACAGGAAGTCCTGCATCACCTTGTAGCCGTCGTCGCGGTTCCAGTTGGCGTACTGCATGCCCAGGACCTTGATCTGGCTGCCCTTGATCTCCTCCTGGAAGGCGTCGACGCGCTGGTTGTCGATCACGGTGGGAATCCCGCGCAGCACCACGATGTCGCCCTTGCCGCCCAGCTTCTGCTTGATGTACTGGGCGGAGACCTTGCCCATCTCCGGGTTGTTGCCGGCGACGTAGAGGTCCTGGATGGACGGGTCGGTCAGGCCGCGGTCGACCACCGTCACGAACTTGCCGGCCTGCTTCACCGCGCGCACCGGGTCGGTCATGGGGGCGGACTCAAACGGCAGGATCACCAGCGCGTCGATGTTGCGGACGGAGACGAGGTCTTCCAGGTCGTTGGCCTGCCGGCCGACGTCGCGGGCGGTGACCAGCACCACCTCCAGCGTCGGGTACTGCTTCTCCAGCTTCGCCTTGGCCTGCTGGGCGTGCCAGTTCAGGCCGCCGGCCCAGCCGTGCGTCGCGGCGGGGATTGAGACGCCCATCTTGACCTTCTGCTGCGCCCAGCCGGTGGCCGGCGCCATCAGCACACCGGCGACCAGCGCCGCCGCCAAACCCAGTGTGAGCTTCATCGCCTGTGTTCCTCCCATTGGTGGTTCTTGTCAGCGCTTGGACGCGGTCCCCCGTTGCAGGAGCACCGCGACGATGATGATGGCGCCCTGGATCGCGCCGTTGAGGTAGACGCTGATCGCCCCGGTCAGGTTGAGGATGTTGTCGATCAGCGTCAGCATGACCGCACCCACCACCGTGCCCCAGATGCGTCCATGGCCGCCCTTCAGCATGGTGCCGCCGATGATCACCGCGGCGATGGCCTCCAGCTCCCACAGCACGCCGGTGGTGGCCGAGGCGGAGCCCAGGCGCGGCACGTAGAGCACCACGGCGATCGCCACGCACAGCCCCTGCAGCACGAAGGCGAGCAGCCGCACCCGGTCCACGTCGATGGCGGAGTAGCGCGCCACCTCGTCGTTGGAGCCGATGGCGGCGCAGTAGCGGCCGAAACGCGTGCGGTAGAGGATGACGGCGCCGATCAGCGCGACCGCGGCGAAGACCCAAACCGGCGTTGGGATGCCGAACAGCCCGCCGTAATAGACCGGCCGGTAGACCGCCCGCATGCCGGAGTTCAGCGACAGCGTCCCGCCGTCGGCCAGGTAGGTGACCAGCGAGCGGAAGATGCCCATGGTGCCGAGCGTCACGATGAAGGCCTCGATCCGCCCCTTGGTCACCAGCAGCCCGTTGACCAGCCCGGCGACGAGGCCGAGCCCGACCGCGACCAGCATGCCGACCAGCACCACCGGCCAGCCGGCGCCCATCGGCCCGACCAGCGCGTTCATCACCACGATCATCACGCCGGCCGTGAAGGCGGCGAGCGAGCCGACCGACAGGTCGATGCCGCCGGTGGTGATGACGAAGGTGGCGCCCACCGCGATGATTCCGGTGAAGGCGGTGCGGGTCAGCACGTTGGCGAGGTTGGCCGGGCTGAGGAAGACCGGGTTCACCAGCGTGCCCAGCACGATCAGCCCGGCCAGCGCCAGGAACGGCCCCCACAGTTTCAGGTCGAAGCCGGCGGACGGCTTGCGCGCCAGCTCAGGCATGGAGGACTGGGTCATGGGATATCCCCTTCAGGCCTTTCAGGCCCGTGGCGTAGCGGACGATTTCGGCCTCAACGATGTCGTCGCCGGACAGCGTGCCGGTGACGGCGCCCGACCGCATGACGACGACGCGGTGCGACAGGCCGATGATTTCCGGCATCTCCGACGAGATGACGATGATGGAGGCGCCGCGGCGGGCGAGGTCGTGGAGGAAGCGGTAGATCTGCTGCTTCGTGCCGATGTCGATGCCGCGCGTCGGCTCGTCCACGATCAGGATTTGCGGGGCCACCTGCATGGTCTTGGCGAGCAGCAGCTTCTGCTGGTTGCCGCCGCTGAGGCTGCCGACCAGCGCGTCCGGGCTCTTCAGGCGGATGTCGAATTCCTCGATGGCGCGGTCGAGCGCCATGGCCTCCTTCCGCTCGTCGATGAAGACGCGGCCGTAGCGCTCCAACGCCAGCAGGGTCAGGTTCGGGCGCAGACCCTTGCCGACCAGCAGCCCCTTGCCCTTGCGGTCTTCCGTCAGGTAGGCGATGCCGGCTTTCGCGGCGTCGGCGACGGTGCGGACGCGCAGCGGCTGCCCGTCGCGGCGGATGGCGCCGGCGCTCCGATGGCGCAGGCCCATCAGGCCCTCCATCAGCTCCGTCCGGCCGGCGCCGACGAGGCCGGCGAAGCCCAGGATCTCGCCCCGGCGCAGCTGGAAGGAGGCGTCGCGCACCCAGCCGGGGACGGACAGCCCCTCCACCTCCAGCACCACCGGCGCGTCGGGCGGGGGCGGTTCCTTGGGCGGAAACAGGTCGGACATGGGGCGGCCGACCATCAGCTGCGCGATGTCGTCGTGGCCGAGCAGCTCGGCCGGGTGCGTCCCGATGCGGCGGCCGTCGCGCAGCACGGTGATCCGGTCGGAGATCGCCTTCACCTCGTCCAGCTTGTGCGAGATGTAGACGACGCCGACGCCCTGCGCGGTCAGGCGGCGGATCAGGCGGAACAGCACCTCCGTCTCCGCACCCGTCAGCACGGCGGTCGGCTCGTCCATGATCAGGACGCGCACGGAGCGGGACACGGCCTTGGCGATCTCCACCATCTGCCGTTCGGAGACGGACAGGTCGCGGATGCGCGCGTCGGGATCGACCGGGCAGTTCAGCTCCGCCAGCGCCGCCCGCGCGCGTTCGCGCATCGCCGGCTTGTCGAGGAAGAATCCCCGCCGGATCTCGCGGCCAAGCGAGATGTTCTCCTCCACCGTCAGGTGTTCGGCGAGGTTGAATTCCTGGTGGATCAGGACGATGCCCAGCGCCTCCGCCGGGCCGCTGCCGGAGAGGTGGACCGGTTCGCCGTCCACGCGGATCGTGCCCGCGCTGGGCGGCTGATAGCCGGCGAGGATCTTCATCAGCGTCGATTTGCCCGCGCCGTTCTCGCCCACAAGGGCGTGGACCTCGCCGGGGCGGACGTCGAAGTCCACCCCGAACAGGACCTGGACCGGCCCGAAGCTCTTCGCGACGCCGTCGGCCACCAAAACTGGTTGGCTGCTCATGGCGCGTCTTCCGTCCCTGTGGGCGGCTCTTTGGTGGCGTGTCCGCCTTGGCCGCTTGAACGTTGCGGTCTTTTTGATAGACCGTCTAACGAAATGCACGCTACCCTAGGGTCCACGGGCCGTCAACACGGACTCATGGGAATAGGCTTTTTGGGGTAGAACCGCCGCCAGAGCGGGAAAAGGGGGGAGGTGGGCATGGCGCCACGGGTGAACTCGGCCGCGATCCGGCGTCTCAACGTCATCCGGGTGTTCCACGCGCTGCGCGAGAACCCCAACGCCTCGCAGGCGGAGCTTGGCCGGCTGACGGGGCTGGACAAGGCGACGACCTCGGCGGTGGTGACGCAGCTGCTCGACGACGGGCTGGTGGAACGGACGGAGGGGCCGCGCGCCCGGCGAATCGGGCGGCCGGAAACGGCGCTGGTCATCGCGCCCTCGGCCGGTCTGCTGGTCGGCGCTCGGCTGGAGCCGCGGACGATCCGCATCGTCACCACCACGCTCGCCGGCACGGTGCTGGAGCATGTGCAGATCCCCGGCAGCACGGACATCGGCACGGCGGCGGACCTGCTGCACCAGGGCATCGACCGGGCCGTGGCGGCGAGCGGTGAGGGGTTGACCGTGCGCGGCGTTGGGGTCGGCATTCCGGCGCTGATGGACCGGGAGGGGCGGCTGGTGCTGGCCCCGAACCTCGGCTGGCGCGACACGCCGATCCGCGCCCGGCTGGAGGCGGCGCTGGGCGCGCCCGTCTACATCGACAACGACACCAAGGCGGCGGCGATGGCGGAGCGGCTGTTCGGCGTCTGCCGCGACGTGGAGGACTTCGTCTACCTGACCGGCCATTCCGGCGTCGGCGGCGGGCTGTTCCTGGGCGGGCGGCTCTACCGCGGCGCCCAGGGCTTCGCAGGCGAGGTCGGGCACGTCACGGTGGTGCCGGACGGCCGCCCCTGCGGCTGCGGCAAGCGCGGCTGCCTGGAAACCTACGTGTCGGAATCCGCCATCCTCGCCCAGGCGGCGGAGCGCGGACGGGACCTGCCGGACCTCGCCGCCGTCACCGCGGCGGCGCGGGACGGCGACCCGGTGGTGACCGCCCTGCTGGACGAGGTGGGGGAGCGGCTGGGCGTCGCCCTGTCGCACATGGTCAACCTGATGAACCCGGCGCTGGCGGTGCTGGGCGGCAACCTGTCCGTGGCCGCCGACGTCTTCCTGCCGGCGCTGAACCGGGCGCTGGAGCGCCACGCGCTGGAACCGCTGCGGCGCGACCTGCGGCTGGTGGTGTCGCCGCTCGGACCGGACGCGGTGCCGATGGGCGGCATCGCGCTGGCGATGGAAGGCTTCCTGTCGGCGCCAATGCCGGTGGAAGAGTTGCTGCGCCGTTAAGCGTACCGAATGGATGCAAGCGCCGCAACACAGGTGCGACGGCGCTCGAATGGCAGCCGATCAGCGGCAAACCCGGCCGCCACCCGACATGGATGACGACCGGGGTGCCGTGCCGGGGTGCCGTGCCGGGGTGCCGTGGTTGATCATTGCGCCGCGCGCAGTCTCGCCTCGATCTTGGTCAGGTTGAAGGACCCCGGGCTCTGGCTTGGCGGAAAGTCCTTCAGACTCTGGAGGAACTGCGCCGCGAGGCCCTGGATCGGCACGAGGACGAAGGCGCGGTCGATAAACCAGTCGTTGTAGGTGTTGGCGTTGTGCTGCGCCTTCTCGAAGGGATCGCGCCGCAGGTGGAACAACAGCGGCACGCGCAGTTCGGTGAAGGGCTCACGCCAGACGCCGAAGGCTTCGCCGCGGTTTTCCAGGAACACCACCTTCCAATCCTCGTACCGGGCAGCCACGATTTGCCCGTCGTCGTTGACGTACCAGAATTCCTTGCGCGGCGATTCCTTGGTTTTACCGCTCAAGTAATCCAGCATGTTGTAGCCGTCCAGATGCGCCCGGTATGGCCGGCCCGCGAAGCTGTCGCCCTTCAGCAGGCGCTCCTTGGCGTCCGGCATCCCGGCGGCGGCCAGGAAGGTCACCATCCAGTCCTCGTGGGCGACGATGCCGTTGAGCGTCTCGCCCTGGAGAAAGTGGCCGGGCCAGCGAACGAAGGCCGGCACGCGGTACGCACCCTCCCAGTTGGAGTTCTTCTCGCTGCGGAAGGGGGTGGTGCCGGCGTCGGGCCAGGTGTTGTAGTGCGGGCCGTTGTCGGTCGAATAGAGGACGATGGTGTTGTCGGCGATGCCGAGATCGTCGAGCGTCTTGAGGAACCTCCCGACCATGGCGTCGTGCTCGACCATGCCGTCGCTGTACTCGTCCTGGCCGGACCTGCCGCGGTTTGCGTCCTTGACGTGCGTGCGGAAATGCATGCGCGTGGCGTTCCACCAGCAGAAAAACGGTTTCCCGGCCTTCACCTGGCGATCGATGAAGTCGAGCGCGGCCGCCGAGGTCTCCTCGTCGATGGTCTCCATGCGCTTTCGGGTGAGGGGGCCGGTATCCTCGATCGGGCCGTCGGCGGTCGCCTTGATGACGCCGCGTGGACCGAAGCGCTTCCGGAACTCGGGATTCTTCGGGTAATCGATGTTCTCGGGCTCCTCTTCCGCGTTAAGATGGTAGAGGTTGCCGAAGAATTCGTCGAAGCCGTGCGCGGTCGGCAGGTGCTCGTCGCGATCGCCGAAGTGGTTCTTGCCGAATTGCCCTGTCGCATAGCCCTGGGCCTTCAGCAGCGCGGCGATGGTCGGATCGCTCGTCTGCCAGCCTTCCTTGGCGCCGGGGAGGCCGACCTTGGTCATGCCGGTCCGCACAGGCACCGTTCCTCCCAGGAAGGCCGCGCGGCCGGCGGTGCAACTCTGCTGGCCGTAATAGTCGGTGAAGGCCACGCCTTCCCGCGCGATCCGGTCGATGTTGGGCGTGCGGTAGCCCATCGCCCCGCGGCTGTTGTGGCTGATGTTCCAGGTGCCGATGTCGTCCCCCCAGATGACCAGGATGTTCGGCCGTTGGCCGGCGGGTTGCCCATCGGGTGGTGCGGGTTGCGGCGGGGCCGATGCGGGCTGGCCCGATGCATCGGGACCCACCGCGGACACCGCGAGCATCGCCGTGCCCGCAAGCAGGACGTTGCGCCGGCTCGGGTTCCTCCCATCAGGGGTTTTCGGGGGCGCCTGATACCGGGAATGCTCCTCGCTGCTCATCACCTTCCTCCACCGTTGTTCGAGGCCGGCATTCACGGGGCGGTCGTGGTCCGGACGACGCACCGGAAGCCGACGTGACTCATGGACGTGTCGATCGGCTCCGGTTGGCGGGCGGCCGGGCGGTAGCGGCGGCAATAGCTCGGGGCGCACAGGTGCGAGCCGCCCTTCACCACCTTGCGCGGTATCCGGATCGCCGGCTGACCTGGGTCATGGCTCGCCTCCTCGCGCCCGCCGCGCGGGTTCTGCGGAATGCAGCAAGGCTTGGCCGCGGCGGCCGGATGCCCCGGCTCGTACCAGTCGGATGTCCATTCCCATACGTTGCCGATCATGTCGTACAAGCCGTAGCCGTTCGGCGGGTAGGCCATGACCGGCGATGTCCGCTCGTACCCGTCCTCGCGCGTGTTCCGGTGCGGGAAGGCGCCCTGCCAGGTGTTGGCCATGTGCCGACCGCCGGGCGTGAGTTCGTCGCCCCAGGCGAACTCGGCGCCATCGAGGCCGCCGCGGGCCGCGTATTCCCATTCGGCTTCCGTCGGCAGGCTCTTGCCGGCCCAGGCCGCATAGGCGTCCGCGTCGGCATAGGCGACATGCACCACCGGATGATCCTCCAGGCCCCGGATCGAGGAGTCCCGCCCGTAAGGACGCCGCCAGCTGGCGCCGAAGGTGAACGTCCACCATCGGCGCAGGTCGTCCAGCGGAACCGGATGAGGCGGCGGGCTGAAGACGAGGGACCCGGCCTTGAGCATGTGCGGCAGGGCGCCAGGGTAGTCCCTGGGGTCCGGCGGCCGCTCCGCCACGGTGATGTGGCCCGTGGCCTCGACGAAGCGCCGGAACTGACGGTTGGTGACCGGTGTCCGGTCGATCCAGAAGCCATCCATGCTCACCCGGTGGACCGGCGCCTCCTCCGGATAATGTCTTTCGGAGCCCATGCGGAATGTGCCACCAGCAATCCACACCATTCCGGAATCCGGAGAGGGCCTGCGAGAGGGGTGGACCGTCGGTCGCGGGGTGACAGCGGCCATGGCAGGCAATCCCCCAAAAATCAGGCGAAGGTAGGATTGTTGCGCAAGGCAAGATAAATTTCCTGGCCAAAAATGGGAGCCGTCACACTGTATTTGGGCGATCGGCCCCCACTTTCACGATGGGTATGTACCCTGATATTCGGTATAATCTTTCGGCATTCCGTATCTTTATGCCGGAATGTTGATTTGATCATTTCACCAGTGCACAAGACATTTTGCCATCCACTGTGCCATGTCAATGTCGGCCGGCCAAAAGTCTGTTGAATCGCCGACGCCGCACAGGCTGCCAAACCGGCGAAGCAGCAAACCGCCAAAGCTCACGATCACAGCGGGAGTTCGCGTCCGATAATTGCAGGCTGCCGCAGTTAAGAGCAGGGGGCCTGCTGCTGGGCGCGCCGCACGGCGTCGGTCACCAGTTCATAGCCGGTGCGGGTCAGGTGGACGGAGTCCTTGTAGAGGTCGCAGGGGCCGGTCGCTGGGCAGCGCTCCCGAAGCGGGGCGGACGCGTCGATGACGCGCACGCGGGGCGAGGCCATGCTGCGCAGGCGGTCGTTGATCGCCCGGATCTTGGTGGCGTAGGCAGTCCCGCCGTCGCGGCGGGGCAGCAGGGCGACCACGGTGACGCAGGCCCGGGGGGCGTCGGCGCGGATGGTGGACAGGATGTCGCCGATGGTGCCGGCGATGGCCTCGGGCGCGCGTTTCGGCAGGTCGTTGGTGCCGACCAGCAGCAGGGCGGAGCGGAGCGCCATGCCCCGGCCGAAGGCGGTCCGCACGCGCCAGAGCAGGTTGGCCGTCGTGTCGCCGCCGGCCCCGAAATTCACCGGCTCGGCGTCGAACAGCGTGCCGGCAAGATCCTTCGGCCAGCCCGCGACCAGGGAGTCGCCCATCAGGATCGCCGGCGGGTCGCGCTGCCGCAGCGTGCCGATCAGCGTGCTCATCCAGTCGGGATAGGGCGGCTGGCTGCGCGGCTCGACCGGCACGTCGGCGGGGTCCGCAAGGGCGACGCCGGCGGGAAGCGCCGCGAGTCCGGCGCCGAGCAGGAGCAGGGCGGCGCGGACGGAACGGTTCACGCGGCCACGGCGCGGGCCGCCATGAGGTCGAGCTTGGGCGCGGGCAAATCTGGATGGAGGCCGGGCGGCGTCAGGTCGACGACCGCCCGCTCCCCGGTTTGCAGCGCCCGGGCCGCGTTCACGGTGATGGTGATGGTCAGGGGCTGGCCGCCGACGGGGCAGAGCAGGGCGATCTCCCCGGCCCGGCCGGGCTGGGCCTGAAGCTCCTCCTCCGCGACCAGCGTTCCGTCGTCCTTGTGGATGTGAACGGACAGGCGCAGGGGGACGGAATCCGACACCGGGCACCTTGCGGTGGCGGAGAGCTGGAAGGGCCCCGGCGGGTACACGCCGGTCCAGCGCAGGGCGTTGCCCGGACGGTCCGGGTTCGGCCCGTGGAGGCGGAAGTTGTCGCCGAACACGCGGCACCACTGGTTCCCGTTCAGCAGCCGGGCCATGCCGGCGCGCAGGTCGCCCATGATGGGCTTGTTCAGATCCTGCGACGCGTCGATCGGGAAGGCGAGCTGGATTCCACCGTCCACGGACTCGACATGGAGGTCGGCGAGGCGCCGGGACCAGTCGGGGCAGGGGTACAGGTGCCGGGCGCCGTCCATGATGCGCGTCCAGGCCTCGGCGTCCACGTCGTCCGCCTTCTGATAGGCGGCGAAGCGCGAGACGTAGCCGCGGAGCCTTTGCGGCCCGCGCCGTTCGACGGTGCCGATCCGCGCCGGATCGTCGGACGCCTGGACCTCCAGCAGGGCGAAGTCCGTGTGCCCGGCCAGCGCGGTCAGTTCGTCGAGGATGCCGTCCACGGTGTCCGGCGCGATCCCGCCGTTCGACTTGAGGACGTAGATGACTCCTCCCAGTCGCAGGCGGGCGGCGAACTTGGACAGGAGGTATTGCAGCTTGCGCACCTCCTTGCGGTGCAGCTTGCGCCGCGTGGCCTCGTCGTCCCGGTAGTGGAGCCGCCCGCTGGCGACCTCCGACTTCAGGTCCGTGTGCCAGCCGATGCCGTAGGGGGCGTCCAGCACCATGTTGGTGCGCAGCGGGGCCAGATTCTCGAACCGGTAGAAGTCGGTGAAATTCGCCCGCAGCAGGCTGAGCAGCTGGTCGGGCTTCATCGCCGCCCAACGGAACAGGCTGCCCGCCTCGCAGGCGTGCCGGCGCAGGACGAACCCGAACTCGCAGTTGTCGCCAAGGCTTTCGAACCGAAGCAGTTCGGAAGAGGTGAATGAAGAGGTCACGGACATCCCCCGTTGCGGCCACGCCGACAGGGTAAGCCGGAATCGCCGCCCCGCGCGCGCCGTCGCGGGCGGGGCGCGATTTTATCACCGCGAAGTGCGGGGATCTTCCGACGATTTCGAAGCGATTTTCAAGATGAAAGGTCTTCCGTATTTCCCTCTCCCCTCCGGGAAGAGGGATGGCGGCAACTGGATTCACTCGCCCGGTGCCGGGGCGTGATCCCGCTTGGCCGGCGCGGCCTGTTGCCGGCCGCTGACCAGCCGGCGGATGGTCACGTAGAACACCGGGGTGAGGAACAGGCCGAAGAAGGTGACGCCCAGCATACCGGCGAACACCGCGGTGCCCAGCGCCTGGCGCATCTCCGCCCCCGGCCCGGTGGCGATGACCAGCGGCAGCACGCCCAGAATGAAGGCGAAGGCCGTCATCAGGATCGGGCGCAGGCGCAGCCGGCAGGCCTCCACCACCGCGTCCACGGTGGACCGCCCCTCCGCCTCCAGCTGGCGGGCGAACTCCACGATCAGGATGGCGTTCTTGGCGGCCAGCCCGATCAGCACGATCAGGCCGACCTGCACCAGGATGTTGTTGTCCAGCCCGCGGATCGACACGCCGACCATCGCCGACAGCACGCTCATCGGCACGATCAGGATGATGGCGAGCGGCAACGACCAGCTCTCGTACTGCGCCGCCAGCGCCAGGAAGGCGAACAGCACCGCCAGCGCGAAGATGTAGATGGCCGTGTTGCCGGTCTGGCTCTGCTGGAAGGCCAGCTCCGTCCATTCGAAGGACACGCCGGGCGGCACCGTGTCCCGCGTCAGCCCGGCCATGGTCTCCAGCGCCTGTCCCGACGACACGCCGGGGGCCGCGTTGCCCTGCAGGGGCACCGACGGGTACATGTTGTAGCGCTGGACGAGGTCCGGCCCGGCCACGTCCACGATGTTGACCAGTGTGCCCAGCGGCACCAGCGCGCCGTTGGCGCTGCGCACCTTCAGCCGCTCGATGTCCTCCCGGTCCATGCGGTAGGCCTGGTCGGCCTGGGCACGCACCTGGTAGACGCGGCCGAAGGCGTTGAAGTCGTTGACGTAGGCCGACCCCAGGTTGACCTGCAACGCCTCGAACACGTTGGCGATCGGCACGTTCAGCATCTGCGCCTTGACGCGGTCGATCTCCAGGTACAGCTGCGGCGCGTTGCCGGTGAAGGTGGTGAAGACGCCGACCAGCCCCGGCGTGCCCTGCGCCTTGCCCATCACCTCGTAGGCCGACGCGAGCAGGGCGCGCACCCCGATGCCGCCGCGGTCCTCCAGCTGCAACTTGAAGCCGCCGGAATTGCCGATGCCCGGCACCGCCGGCGGCGGGATGGCGATGATGAAGGCCTCCTGGATCGACTGGAGCCGGCCGTACAGGTTCCCGATGATGGCGCTCGCCGGCAGGTGGTTGTGCACCCGCTCCTCAAAGGGCTCGAAGCTCGCGAAGATGACGCCGGAGTTGGTGGCGTTGGTGAAGGTGGCGCCGGAGAAGCCGGCGAAGGCCACCGCGTTCCGCACGCCGGGCGTCTCCTTGATGATCTCCGACGCGCGGCGCACCACCGCGTCGGTGCGCGACAGGGCGGAGCCGTCCGGCAGCTGGACCACCACGATGGCGTAGCCGCGGTCGAGCTGCGGGATGAAGCCGGTCGGCACGCTGGTCGTCAAATACACGGTCCCGGCCATCAGCAGGACATAGACCCCCAGCATGATCCCCTTGCGCCGCACCAGGAAGCGCGTGGAGCCGGCGTAGCCGTTGCCCATGCGGTCGAAGCCGCGGTTGAAGCGATCCGCGAACCAGCCCAGGAACCGCGCCGGCCCGCGCCGCTCGTGGTGCTCCTGGTGCGGCTTCAGCAGGATGGCGCCCAGCGCCGGCGACAGCGTCAGGGAGTTGAAGGCCGACAGCAGCGTGGCGACCGCGATGGTCAGCGCGAACTGCTTGTAGAACTGGCCGGAGATGCCGGGGATGAAGGCGGTGGGGATGAAGACCGCCGACAGAACGATGGCGATGGCGATGACGGCGGTGCCGACCTCGTCCATCGTCTCATGCGCGGCGTCGCGCGGCGACAGTCCCTGGGCGATGTTGCGCTCGATGTTCTCCACCACCACGATGGCGTCGTCCACCACGATGCCGATGGCGAGCACCAGCCCGAACAGGGTCAGCACGTTCAGCGTGAAGCCAAGCGCCGCCATCACCGCGAAGGTGCCGATCAGCGACACCGGGATCGCCAGGATCGGGATCAGGGAGGCGCGCCAGCTCTGCAGGAAGATCAGCACGACCAGCGCCACCAGGGCCACCGCCTCGTACAGCGTCTTGTAGACCTCCGCCACGGATTCGCTGATGAACTCCGTCGGGTTGTAGACGATGCGGTAGTCGATCCCCTTGGGGAAGTCGCGCTTCAGCTCCTCCATCTTCGCGATGATCTCCTGGGACGCGGCGAGCGCGTTCGTCCCCGGCCGCTGGAAGATGGCCAGCGCCACCGCCGGCTGGCCGTTCAGGTAGCTGTTGGTGATGTACTCCCGCGCCCCCATCTCCACCCGCGCCACGTCCTGCACGCGGATCAGCCGCCCGTCGGGGGTGGACTTCACGATGACGTTGCGGAACTGGCGCAGGTCGTCGAAGCGTCCCTGGGTCGTCACCGTGAACTGAAAGGCGTTGTCGCTCGGTGCCGGCTCCTGCCCCAGCGCGCCGCCGGACACCTGGACGTTCTGCTCCTGCAACGCCTTCACGACGTCGCCGCCGGTCAGGCCCAGCGTCGCCATCCTTTCCGGATCCAGCCAGACGCGCAGCGAGTATTCGCGCGACCCGAAGACCGTCAGGTCGCCGACGCCGTCCAGCCGGAGCAGGGAATCGCGCACCCGCAGCAGCGCGTAGTTGGAGATGTAGAGCTGGTCGTAGCCCGGCTCCGTCGCCAGCATGTGCACGACCATCATCAGGTCGGGCGAGCTTTTGCGCGTGGTGATGCCCAGCCGCCGCACCTCCTCCGGCAGGCGGGGGGTGGCGATGGCGACGCGGTTCTGCACCAGCACCTGCGCGGTGTCGAGGTCGGTGCCCAGCTTGAAGGTGATGGTCAGCGCCATGGCGCCGTCGCCGGTGGAGTAGGAGGACATGTAGAGCATGTTCTCCACCCCGTTGATCTCCTGCTCCAGCGGGGTCGCCACGGTGTTGGACACCGTCTCCGCGTTGGCGCCGGGGTAGGAGGCGCGCACCACGATGGTCGGCGGCGCGATGCTCGGGTACTCCGACACCGGCAGGGCGGTGTAGGCGATCATGCCGACGATCACGATGACGATCGACACCACCGAGGCGAAGATCGGCCGGTCAACGAAGAAATGCGCGAACCTCATGGGGCGGCTCCGCTGGCCGTCTTGCTTCCTTGGCTCTCGCCGCCTTCCTTCACCGTGGTTCCCGGACCGGCGCCGCCGTTGCCATTGCCGTTACCAGCAGTCCGCGTGGGCGGCAGGGTCGTCGGCTGCGGCGCGATCTTGGCGCCGGGCCGGATGCGCTGGATGCCGTTGACCACGATGGTCTCGCTGCCGGTCAGCCCCTGGCGGACCACGCGGTACCCGTCGATGCGCGGGCCCGGCCGCACCACCTGCTGGTGCAGGGACCCGTCCTCGGCCACCACATAGACGAAGCGGCGGTCCTGGTCGGCGCCGATCGCCTCGTCCGGGATCAGCACGCCCTGGTAGGCCTCGCTGCCGGGGATGCTGATGCGGCCGAACATGCCCGGCGTGTAGCGCATGTCCTTGTTGTCCAGGATCGCCCGGACGCGCATGGTGCCGGTCGCTTCGTCGATGCGGTTGTCGATGAAGTCCAGCTTGCCGTCGCGCGGCGCCTCGCGGCCGTCGCCGAGCGAGACGGTGACCGGCGGGGAGGTCGCCCCCTCCGTGTTCTGGCCCTGCCGCACATAGGCGTCGTAGCTGCGCTCGTCGACGTCGAAGTAGAAATAGATGGGGTCGATCGCCACGACGGTGGTCAGCAAGGTGGCGTTGGCGTTGATCAGGTTGCCCTCGGTCACCAGCTTGCGCCCGATGCGGCCGGAGATGGGCGACTTGATCTGCGTGAACTCCAGGTCCAGCCGGGCCTTCTCCAGCGCCGCACGGGCGCCGTTCAGCTCGGCCTGCCCGGCCAGGAAGTTCTGGCGGTTCTCGTCCAGCTTGCTCTCCGGCGCGTTGCCGGAGCGGGCCAGCCGTTCGGTGCGGTCCAGTTCCTGCCGCGCGAAGTCCAGCCGGGTCTGCGCCGCGCTCACCTCCGCGTTCGCCTGGGTGAAAGCCGCCTCGTAGGGACGGCGGTCGATCACGAACAGCATGTCGCCGGCCTTGACCAGCGCGCCGTCGGTGAAGTTCACCGACGCGAGGTAGCCGCCGACGCGCGCCCGGATCTCAACGGCGGCGACGGCGTCGAAGCGGCCGGTGAAATCGTCCCGCTCGGTGATCGTCTTCACCACCGGCTTGGCGACGGTCACCGGGGCGGGCGGCGGGGCGGCGGGTTTGGAAGAGGCCTGCTGCTGGCAGGCGGCCAGTGCCAGCGCGGCGCCCAGCAGCGGCCAATGGGATAGGCGTCGTCGCAAGGCGGCCGTTCGCCGGAAGGAGCCGTGGAGTCCCGAAAGGCTGTCTGCCATGTCTCCCCCTGGCGGCTCCGCGACGGCCGCTGCGATGTTTCACCGCTTATGCAACAATCTTTCTCATACCCTCCCCATCACTAAGCCGAACATCATGCGAAGGTATAGGCAGACGGATCAGGACGCCCGTTGCGGTTCGGGAACCGGTCCGGCGGCGGCCGGTTCGCGGCGGTCGCCGACCAGGACGACCAGCAGGACCGCTCCGACGATCAGCGCCAGCGCCACATAGGTGCGCAGCGGCGGCGTCTCGCCCAGCAGCAGGATGGCGCCGCTGACCCCGATGACCGGCACGATGAGGGAACTCACCGTGGCCTGCGCCACGCTCATCCGCTTCAGGATGGCAAACCACAGCAGATAGCCGCCGGCCATGGAGATCAGCAGGTGGAAGGCGAGCGCCACCGCCACGCGTGGTTCCAGCGCCAGGGTGGGCGCTGGCTCCAGCGCCAGCGCGATGGGCAGCGTCACCGGCACCGACAGGGCGAACTGCCAGCCGATGACCGCCGCCGGGCCGATGGTCCAGCGGGTCCGCTTCAGCACCATGCTGCCGAGCGCCCAGCTCAGGGCCGCGCCCAGCATGAAGGCGGGGCCGAGCGGCAGGGCCCCCAGCCGCGCCAGGTCCGGCCCCAGCAGCACGCCCAGCCCCGCCAGACCGCACAGCAGCCCCAGCCACTGCCGCCGGCCCGGCCGCTCCCCCAGCAGCGGGATGGCCAGCAGCGTTCCCCAGGCCGGCATCGTGTAGGCGATGATGGCAGCACCCGAGGTCGCCATGTTCAACTGCCCGAAGGTGGCCAGGATGTTGAATCCCGCGATGTTCAGCATCGCCGCCGTAACCAGCGGCAGCCGCTCCCCGCGCGGCACGGCCAGGGATTCGCCGCGCCAGTGGGCGAGGGCGAACAGCTCCGCCGCCGCGACCACGAAGCTGATGCTGCGCATTGTCCAGGGCGGGATCTGGGAGAGCACGATTTTGACGGCGGGCCAGTTGAGGCCCCAGGCGACGCTGATCATGGCGACGAGCGCCAAGTCCAGCGCCCGGGCGCGGCTGATCATCGGGAGTTGCTTTCGGTCAGGACGTCAAAAACTTACAGCGTCGCCGCCCTTGAGGTCGAGCATTGCGCGCGCCTCCTCCGGGGTCGCGACCTCCAGCGCCAGCCCCTCGATCAGTTTGCGCAGGATGGTGACCTGCTCCGCGTTGGAGGTGGCGAGGCGGCCGGGGCCGGCCCACAGGTTGTCCTCCAGCCCGACGCGCGCGTTGCCGCCCAGCGCCAGGGCCTGCGCCGCGATGGGCATCTGGTTGCGCCCGGCACCCAGCACCGACCAGACATACTGGTCGCCGAACAGCCGGTCGGCCGTGCGCTTCATGTGCAGCACGTCCTCCGGATGCGGGCCGATGCCGCCGAGGATGCCGAACACCGACTGCACGAACAGCGGCGGCGTCACCAGCTTGCGGTCCAGGAAATGGGCCAGCGTGTAGAGGTGCGAAATGTCGTAGCACTCGAATTCGAACCGCGTGCCGTTGCCGGAGCAGGTCTTCAGGATGTATTCGATGTCCGCGAAGGTGTTCTTGAAGACGCGGTCCCGGCTGCCCTCCAGATAGGGCTGTTCCCAGTCGTGCCGGAACTCCGTAAAGCGGTCGAGCATCGGGTACAGGCCGAAGTTCATCGACCCCATGTTGAGCGACGCCACCTCCGGCTTGAAATGCGTGGCGGGGCGCAGCCGCTCCTCCACCGTCATGGCAGCACTACCGCCGGTGGTGATGTTCACGACCGCCTTGGTCGCCTGCTTGATGCGCGGCAGGAATTGGCCGAACAGCGCCGGATCCTGCGTCGGCTGCCCGTTCTGCGGGTCGCGGGCGTGCAGGTGGACGATGGCCGCCCCGGCCTCCACCGCCGCAACGGCATCCGCCGCGATCTGGTCGGGCGTGACCGGCAGGTGCGGCGACATGGAGGGGGTATGGATGGAGCCGGTGACCGCGCAGGTAACGATGACCTTGCGGGTTGGTTTCTTGGACATGCTGTTCCTCCCTTTTATAAAACTCCTTCTCCCCTCCGGGGAGAAGGTTGGGATGAGGGGGCGGCCGCAGGCCGGAAACGCAGCCTCATTGCAGAGCGTTGACGCCCTTCGGGCGCCCCCTCACCCTAACCCTCTCCCCAGAGGGGAGAGGGGACTTGGCGCGTGGCTCGTCAGATCACCGCTTCGATCAAAAACGGCCCCTTGTGCGCGAAGGCCGCCTTCAGCAGGCGGTTGAAGCTGTCGGCATCCGTCGCCTGCCCGGCCTCCACGCCCATGCCGCGGGCGAGGCTGACCCAGTTCAGGTCCGGCCGGCCGATGTCCGTGCAGTTGCGCGCGTTCTCGCCCATTTCCTTGAAGCCGAGGTTGCCCAGCTCCCATTGCAGGATGCCGTAGCGGCGGTTGGCGAAGACGATGGTCACCACCTCCGCCCCTTCGCGCGCCTGGCTCCACAGGGCCTGCAGCGTGTACATGCCGCTGCCGTCGGCCTGGAGGTTCACCACCTTGCGGTCCGGGCAGGCGATGGCGGCACCCAGCGCCAGCGGCATGCCGATGCCGATCGACCCGCCGGTGATGGTCAGCCAGTCGTGCGGACGGGCGCCGGTGCAGGGGGTGTAGGCCATGGTGCTGGAGGTCAGCGCCTCGTCCACCACCACGGCGCCCTCCGGCAGCAGCGCGGCGAGCGACTGGCCGATGCTGTCGGCGTTCAGCGCCCCGGTGGCGAGGCCGGGCAGGGCGAGGGACTGCGTCGGTTCCGCGTCACCGGCGGCCCCAACCTCCTCCGCCAGCTGGCGCAGGGCGGCGAGCGCGTCCGCGCCCGGCGGGGCGACGTCGTGGATGCGGCAGCCGTCGGGGGTGAGGCGGCTCGGCTTGCCGGGATAGCCGAAGAAGGCCACCGGCTCCGTGGCGCCGATCAGGACGACATGCTTGGCCCCGGCCAGCGCCGCGATGGCGAGGTCGATGGGGTAGGGCAGGCGCTCCACCGCCACCCGCCCGGCGCCGCGCTCGATGCGGGTGGCGCCGGTGTGGGCGAAGACCTTGGCACCGGTCTTGGCGGCGATACGGCCGGCGAGGGTCAAGCCGGCGGCGCTGGTCGCCGCACCGTTCAGCAGCAGCACGACGCGCGCGCCGCCCCGCAACGCCTCGGCAGCCTTGCGCGTCGCACCGGCATCCGGCGCGGCGGGGGCGGGCGGCTCGACGACGATGGGCTCGACCGCCGGGGTCTCGTCCCAGGAGGAGTTGGACGGCAGGATCAGCGTCGCGACCTGCCCCGGTGGGGTCAGGGCGGCGCGGATGGCGTCGGCCGTGTCGCGGGCGACCGAGGCCGCGTCCGGCACCGTGCGCACCCAGCCCGACATGGGGGCGGCCAGCGCCTCCACGTCGGAGGTCAGAGGCGCGTCGAAGCTGCGGTGCCACGTCGCGTGGTCGCCGACGATGTTCAGCAGCGGCACGCGGGCGCGCCGCGCGTTGTGCAGGTTGGCGAGGCCGTTGGCCAGCCCCGGCCCCAGATGCAGCAGCGTCGCCGCCGGCGTGCCGGTCATGCGGGCGTAGCCGTCGGCGGCCCCCGTCGCCACGCCCTCGAACAGGGTCGGCACGCAGCGCACGCCGGGCATGGAGTCGAAGGCCGCCAGCGCGTGCAGCTCCGACGTGCCGGGGTTGGCGAAACAGGCGCCCACCCCGTTGGCGATCAGTGTCTTGACGAGGATTTCCGCCCCGATCATCTCTTCGTTCCCCCCTCGAAGCCGTCCAGGAAGCTCGCCAGGTTGGCGGCGAGCGCGTCGCAGTCGTAGCCGCCCTCCTGCACCAGCACGGTCGGCAGGCCGGCCCCCGCGATCTTGCGGCCAAGCAGGCCGAAGCCCGGAGTCGTCACTTTGAAGAAGGCCAGCGGGTCGCCGATGTAGGTGTCGAAGCCCAGCGACAACACCAGCGCCTGCGGCCCGAAGGCGGCGACCTGCGCCAGCGCCTGGTCGACGGCGTCGAGGAAGGTGGCCTCCTCCGTGCCCATGGGCAGGGGGATGTTCAGGTTGCTGCCGAGGCCGACGCCCTTGCCGCGCTCGTGCGCGTAGCCGGCGAACCAGGGGTAGAAGTTGTTCGGATCGCCGTGGATGGAGATGAACAGCACGTCGTCGCGGTCGTAGAAGATCGCCTGCGTGCCGTTGCCATGGTGCACGTCCACGTCCAGGATGGCGACGCGCGGCGCGCGGCCCTGCTGGGCGTAGAGCGGCAGCATCGCCTGTGCGGCGACCGCGGCGTTGTTGATGTAGCAGAAGCCCCCGGCCATGTCGCGGGAGGCATGGTGCCCCGGCGGGCGGCACAGCGCGTAGGCCGTCCGCTCCTGCCCGCTCGCCACCAGCGTCGCCGCGTGGGCCGCGGTGTCGGCGCCGCCGCAGACGGCCTCCCAGGTGCCGGGGCCGATGGGGCAGGCGGTGTCCGCCATGTGCCAGCCGGCCTGCCCAACGATGCCCGTCGGGTACTCCGCCATGTCGGTGTTGCGGTGGACGTTGGGGATGATGACCTCCGCCGCGTCGGGCAGCGCCGACCAGCGCGCGTAGGCGGTCTCCAGGAAGCGCAGGTAGTCGGCCGAATGCACCGCCGCGCGCGGGCCGGCGCCGTAGGACGGAGGCTCCTCGACCGTGACGCCGCGCGCCCGCAGCGACCCGACGAGCGCCTCCGCCCGCTCCGGCTTCTCCGGGCAGGGCTTCGGCTGGCCGCGCACCAGGAAGGTGGGCGGACGATGGCGCAGCTGCGCTTCGGCAAAAACATAACGCATGGATGGGGGCTCCTGGTTCTGTCCCCTCTCCCCTCTGGGGAGAGGGTTAGGGTGAGGGGGCGCCCGAAAGGGCGTCAACGCATGCTCATTGCAGGGCTCGGACGGCCTGCGGCCGCCCCCTCACCCCGACCCTCTCCCCAGAGGGGAGAGGGAGGTATAGATTACCCAGCCGTCGCCAGGACGGCGTCGGCCAGCACGGCGCAGCCGCTGGCGGCATGGTCCGGCCGGATGTTTTCCGCCTCGTTGTGGCTGAGGCCGCCTTCGCAGGGGATGAAGATCATGGTCGTCGGCACCTTGCGGGCGACATAGACCGCGTCATGGCCCGCCCCGGACACGATGTCGCGGTGGGTGAGGCCACGGCGCTGGGCGGACTCGCGCACACGGTCGACCAGTTCCGGCGCGAAGGGCGTCGTGGGGAAGGCCCAGAAATCGGTCAGCTCCAGCGTCAGGCCGCGTTTCTCGGCGATGGCCGCCAGCCGTTCGCGCAGCATCGCGTCCATGCGGGCCAGCGCGTCGGAATCGGGGTTGCGCAGGTCGGTGGTGAACCAGACCCGGCCGGGGATGACGTTGCGGGAATCCGGGTGCACCTGCACGCGGCCGATGGTGGAGCAGGCGTCGCCGCCGACCTCCAGCGCGATGGCCTCCACCGCCTCCATCATCACGGCGGCCCCGGCCAGCGCGTCGCGGCGCAGGCGCATGGGCGTCGGGCCGGCGTGGGATTCACGCCCCGTGACCGTGGCCTCGTACCAGCGCTGGCCCTGGGCGCCGGTGACGACGCCGATCTCGAACCCTTCGGCCTCCAGCACCGGACCCTGTTCGATGTGCGCCTCGAAATAGGCGCCCATGACGTGGCCGGTGACCGGGACCGTGCCCTTGTAGCCGATGCGCGCCAGCTCGTCGCCCAGCCGCAGCCCGTCGCTGTCGCGGATGTCCAGCACATGGTCGAGCGTGAAGACGCCCATGGCAGCACCCGAGCCCAGCATGGGCGGGGAGAAGCGGGCGCCCTCCTCGTTCGTCCAGACGATCAGGTCGATGGGCGCGTCCGTCTCGATGCCCTGGTCGTTGAGGCTGCGGATCACCTCCAGCCCGGCCAGCACGCCGTAGATGCCGTCGAAGCGCCCGCCGGTCGGCTGGGTGTCCAGGTGGCTGCCCATGCAGACGGCCGGGCGGTCCGGGTTGCGGCCGGGCCGGCGGGCGAAGATGTTGCCGACCTCGTCCACCGTGACGGTGCAGCCGGCCGCCTCGCACCAGGAGACGAACAGGTCGCGCCCCTGCCGGTCGAGGTCGGTCAGCGCCAGCCGGCACAGGCCGCCCTTCGGCGTCGCGCCGATCTTCGCCAGATCCATCAGGGTCCGCCACAGGCGGTCGCCGTCGATGCGCAGCTCAGACATGGTCCCTAATCCCGTATTCGATATTATCGTTGTGTCCTGGTGCGGATCAGCGCCCGCAAGGTGTTCAGGGTCGGCATGGGCACGTTCGCCCGCGCCGCCAGTTCCAGCGGCGCGTCGAGCACCGCCTCCAGCTCCGCCCGCCGGCGGGCGTCGAGGTCGGCCGTCAGGTCCGGCCGGATGCGGCCCGGCTGCTGGGCGAGCGTCCACAGCTCGTCCAGCCCGACGGTCATCGGATGGCCGAGCGCGGCGGCAAGCTCCGCCAGCTCCCGCACCAGCGCTTCCAGCGTCGGGTGCAGGTCGGTCCGGCCGACGATCTCCGGGGCCGACAGCCCGGACGTGATCCCCAGCGCGCCGAAGGCCAGCGGCGGCAGCAGCGCGTCCCAGACCTCCGCCCGGACATCATCAGCGGCGACGGCGTTGAAGCCGCCGGCCCCGAACAGCGTGACGAGGTCGCCGACCTCCCCACCATTAACCGCCGGCCCGAGCGCCAGCCTCAGCCCGCCGAGATGCCGCAGGTAGGTGGCGGAGCGCCGCTGCACCGCCATGCGCGGCACCGCGCCGACGATCCGCTCCGCCGGGATGGCGTTCCACAGCAGCCCGTGGGGGTCCACCGACGCCAGCGGCCGGGCGTCCTGACCGTTTCCCGCCGGAAACCACCAGGGCACGCCGCCGACCACAACGACCAGCCGCGTCTCCCGCCCCAGCAGCGGCGGCAGCAGTTCCAGCACCTCCGGCAGGGTCGGGGCGGGGACGGCCAGCACCACCGCGTCCTGGGGACCGAGCGCCAGCGTGTCGTCGGTGACCTCGGGCCGCACCGTAACCGGCTGGCCCGCCGGCCCTTCGACCGACAGCCCATCCCGCCGCAGCGCGTCGAGCGTCCGGCGCCGGGAGACCAGCGGGACCGGCAGGCCGGCGGCGGTCAGCCGCGCGGCGATCAGCCCCCCGATGGCCCCCGCCCCGATGACGGCGATTTTCACCGGGGCGTCCTCAGGCGCTCGTGCGCAGGGCGGCGCCGTGCCGGCCGGTGGCCATCACGTCCTCCGGAATGGACCAGCCCTTGCCGGGGATGGCGTCGAGCAGCTGGCGGGTGTAGGCGTGCTGCGGGTTGCCGAACACGTCGCGCGCCGGCCCGATCTCCACGATGCTGCCCTTCTGCATCACCGCGATGGTGTCGCAGATCTGCGCGGCGATGCGCAGGTCGTGGGTGATGAACAGCATCGACAGGTTCAGCCGGTGCCGCAGATCCTCCAACAGATCCAGCACCTGCGCCTGCACCGACACGTCCAGCGCCGACACCGGCTCGTCCGCGATCAGCAGCTTCGGCTCCAGCGCCAGCGCGCGGGCGATGGAGATGCGCTGGCGCTGCCCGCCGGAGAACTCGTGCGGAAACCGCTCCGCCGCCGAGGCGTCGAGCCCGACCAGCTTCAGCAGGTCCTTCGCCTTCTCCAGCGCCCGGCCGCGGTCTTCGCCGAAGGCGATGGGCCCCTGGGTGATGATGTCGCCCACGGTGTGGCGCGGGTTCAGCGACGCGTAGGGGTCCTGGAAGACCATCTGCACGTGCCGGCGGTAGGGGCGGAAGGCCGTCCGCGACAGCGACAGCAGGTCCACCCCCTCGAACATGATCCGGCCGCTGTCCGGCTTGATCAGCCCGACGATGGACCGGCCCAGCGTGGACTTGCCCGACCCGGACTCGCCGACCAGCCCCACCGTCTCGCCCTGGCGGATGGTCAGCGACAGTTGGTTGCCGGCCACCACGGTGCGGCCCGGCGTGAAGAAGCCGCCGCCGATGTGGAAGGTCTTGCACACCTTCTCCGCCGTCAGCACGGGCTTGCGGTCCGCGCCGAACGCCTCGCGGTGTTCGATCAGGTGCGGGACGGCGGCGATCAGCTGGCGGGTGTAGGGGTGCTGCGGCCGGTTCAGGACCTCGGCCGCCGGGCCGATCTCCACCAGCTTGCCCTTCTGCATCACCGCGACGCGGTGCGCGATCTCCGCCACCACGCCGAAGTCGTGGGTGATGAACATCACGCCCATATGGCGCTTGGCCTGGATGTCGCGGATCAGCTCCAGGATCTGCTTCTGGGTGGTGACGTCCAGCGCGGTGGTCGGCTCGTCGGCGATCAGCACGTCGGGCTCGACGGCCAGCGCCATGGCGATCATCACGCGCTGCCGCTGCCCGCCGGACAGGCGGAACGGATAGCTGCGGCGCAGCTGGTCCGGCTCCGGCAGGCCGACGGAGGCCAAGAGATCCACCACCCGCGCGCGGCGCGCGGCGCGGTCCAGCGTGGTGTGGTAGCGCAGCACCTCGTCGATCTGGTCGCCGACCCGCATCAGCGGGTTCAGCGCCGTCATCGGCTCCTGGAAGATCATGGCGATGCGGCCGCCGCGAAGCGCCCGCTGGTCGCTCTCCGGCAGGCTCAGCACGTCGGTGCCGTCGTGGCGGAGGACGCCGGAGGAGACCTTCACCGCCTTCGGCAGCAGGCCCATCACCGCGTGCGCGGTCATCGACTTGCCGGAGCCGGACTCGCCGACGACGCAGAGGATCTCGCCGCGCTCCAGCGTGAAGGTCAGGTCCTCGACGGCGTGCGGCCGGTCGGCGCCGCGCGGCAGGTCGATCGTCAGGTTGCGGACGTCGAGAAGCGGGGCGTTGCTGTTGCTCACGGTCATCATGCCCGGCCCTTCCGCGCCAGCTTGGGGTTCAGCGCGTCGTTCAGCCCTTCGCCCACGAGGTTGAGCGCGAGCACGGTCAGCAGGATCGCGATGCCGGGGAAGAAGCTCATCCACCAAGCCTGCCGGATCACGGTGCGGGCGGCGCCCACCATGTAGCCCCAGCTCATCAGGTTCGGATCGCCGAGCCCGAGGAAGGAGAGGGAGCTTTCCAGCAGGATCGCCGTCGCCACCATCAGCGAGGCCGACACGATGATCGGCGACAGGCTGTTGGGCAGGATCTGGCGCCAGATGATCGTCAGGTTCGACTGGCCGGTGGTCACGGCGGCCTGCACGAACTCGCGGCTCCGCAGGCTCATGAACTCGCCGCGCGCAAGGCGGGCCAGCGGCGGCCAGGACACGATGGCGATGGCCAGTACGATGGAGGTCAGCGACGGCGTGAAGATCGCCACCAGCACGACGGCCAGCACGAAGTTCGGGATGGTCTGGAACAGTTCGGTGAAGCGCATCACCGCGTCGTCCACCCAGCCGCCGTAGAAGCCGGACACGGCCCCCAGGCACACGCCGATCAGCACGGCGACCGCGGTGGAGGTCAGCCCGATCAGCAGCGACACCCGCGCGCCGTGCGCGATGCCCGCCGCGATGTCGCGGCCCAGCGTGTCGGAACCCAGCAGCGCGTCCTCCGAGAAGGGCGGCTCGAACGGGGCGGCGGTCATGTCCCAGGGGCTGGTCGGGAACAGCACGTCGGCGAAGATCGCCATCAGCACGACCAGCAGCAGGAAGACCAGCCCCAGAACCGCGCCCTTGTTGCGGGCGAAGGCGCGCCAGAAGCCGGAGCCCTTGCGGCGCGAGGGGGTAATGACGGCGGCGGTCATGGTGCCACCTCGATGCGCGGATCCACCAGCGAATAGATCAGGTCGGTCAGCAGGTTGAAGATCACCACCACCACCGAGGTCAGAAGGAAGATGCCCAGCAGCACCTGATAGTCGCGCTGCAACACGGCCTCGAAGGCGAGGCGCCCGATGCCGGGGAGCGCGAAGACGGTCTCGATCAGGATGGAGCCGCCGATCAGGTGGCCGGCCTGGAACCCCGCCACCGTGATGACGGGCAGGATGGCGTTGCGCAGGATGTGGACCGACACTATGCGCCATTCCGGCAGGCCCTTGGCCCGCGCGGTCTTGACGAAGTCCATGTCGCGCACCTCCAGGATGGAGGCGCGGGTCAGCCGCGTGTAGACGGCCATGTAGAAGAGGCCGAGCGTCACGACCGGCAGCACCAGATGCTCCAGCCGGTCGACGAAGGCCGCCCAGCCGGTGTAGCCGGCGCCGATGCTCTCCGTCCCGAAGGCCGGCAGCCAGCCGAGGTTGACCGAGAACAGCAGGATCAGCATCAGCCCGATCCAGAAGATCGGCGTCGCGTAGGCGGTCAGGCCCACCACGGTGATGGCGGTGTCCGACCAGGTGCCGGCGCGCATCGCCGCCAGCGTGCCCAGCGCCACGCCGCCGATCAGCGCCAGCACGAAGGACGTCAGCGTCAGCGACAGGGTGACGGGCAGGCGGTCCATCAGCAGGTCGAAGACCGGACGCTGCTGCCGGTAGGAATAGCCGAGGTCGGCCTGCACGACCTTGCCCATGTAGGTGCCCAGCTGCTCGTAGAGCGGCCGGTCGAGGCCGAACTGCTGGCGCAGCTGTTCGACGAACTTGGCATCGGCGGCCCCGGCCTCTCCCGCCATCACCGCGGCGGGATCGCCGGGTGCCGCGTGGACCAGGAAGAAGTTGAACACGGCGATCGCCAGCACGACGAACACCGCCTTCACCAACCGTTGCGAGATGAACACGGCGATGCGGGGCATGTAAGCACTCCCAGGGCAAAGTATTGCCCCCTCCCTAACCCTCCCCCGCTCTCGGCGGACCGAAGGTCCGCCTGCCGCGTCAGCACAAGCTTCGCTTGTGCGAGAGCTTCGCAGGGGAGGGGACCAACTCCCTCCCCTGCGAAGCGGGGGAGGGAAGGGGCCCGCGGCGAAGCCGTGGGAAGGGAGGGGGCAATCGCGCCCTTACTTCTTGACCATGTAGACGCTGTCGTAGCTCTCGTTCACGCCGATGGCGGTCGTGATCGCGTTCTTGAAGCGCTTGTCCACGAAGGTCGGGAACTCCATCTCCAACAGCCAGGCGACGGGCACGTCCTCGACCAGGATCTTCTGGGCGGCGGAGTAGAGCTGCTGGCGCTCCTCGTCCTTGTTGGTCTGGGCGGCCTGGGCGAACAGGCGGTCGACCTCGGGGTTGGTGTAGCCCATGGTGTTGGAGAACATCACGCCCTTGCGGATGTTGTCGGACACGTAGGTGCGCGACACGCCCAGCGCCGGGTCGCCGTACTGGTAGACGAAGTTGAAGGTCATGTCGTAGTCCCAGTTGGACACGCGGTTGACCCATCCGGCGCTGTCGGTCGTCTCCAGCGTCACGTCGACGCCGACGCGCTTCATCGCCTGCTTGACGTACTCGCCCAGGCGCGTCCAGGTCTCGCCATAGGGCATGACCAGCAGCTTCACCTTGGCGCGGGTGCCGTCGGAACCCTTCTTGTAGCCGGCCTCCTCAAGCAGCGCCTCGGCCTTCTTCGGATCGAAGTCGTACTTCTTGACGCCCGGCTCGTAGAAGCGGGTGACCGAGTTGACCGGGCCGGTCGCCGGGCGGCCGAGGCCGAACCAGATCTTGTCGCGGATGAACTTGCGGTCGATGGCGTGCATCATCGCCTGCCGGAAGCGCTTGTCGTCCAGCGGCTTGTTGCGCGTGTTGATCTCGATCCAGGACAGCGGCGCGAAGAACTCGTAGCCCTTGGTCGTCATCTCGACGTTCGGCAGGCTCTTCAGGCGCGGGACGTCGAAGGTCTCGATGTCGTTGAACTGGGTCTGCTGGACGGTGCCCTGCTCCACGGCGACGGCGCGCGAGGCGGCGTCGGGGATCACGCGGAAATAGATGTCGTCCAGATAGGGCTTGCCGGCCTTCCAGTAGTCGTCGTTGCGGACGAGGTGGATGTAGGAGCCCTTGACCCACTCCTTGAACTTGAAGGGGCCGGTGCCGATCGGCGTGGCGTTGGCCGGGTTGGCCTTGTAGTCGCTGCCGTCGTAGATGTGCTTCGGCATCATCGGCGCCGAGGACACTTCAAAGGACTGCAGGAACGGGCCGAACGGCTCCTTCAGGGTGAAGCGGACGGTGTAGTCGTCCAGCGCCTCGATCTTCTCGGCCTTGGCGAAGACGGCGCGGGCGCGCGGGTGCGTCTCCATCAGCATCTTGGAGGTGGAGAAGACCACGTCGGCGGCGGTGAAGGGCTTGCCGTCGTGCCACTTGGCGTTCTTCACCAGCTTGAAGGTGTAGACCTTGCCGTCCGGCGACACTTCCCAGCTCTCGGCCAGTTCCGGCTGGGGCTTCAGGTTGAAGTCGTAGGTCAGCAGGCCCTGGTAGATCTTGCCGGCGACCGTCTGCGTCGGCCCCTGCTGGTTCAGGCCCAGCACCAGGATCGGCGGCTCCGGCTGGACGATGATGTTCATCGTGCCGCCGCGCTCCTGCGCGACCGCGACGGTGGGGGCGGACAGCAGGGCCGGGGTGGCCAGCGCGGCGGCGAGCGCCGCGGCGGTCAAGGATTGTCGAATATAGCGCAGACGGTTGCTCATGTAGGAAGCCTCCTTATTCTTTGTTTGAAACTCAGGAAACAGTTTCCAGCCCGCACCACTCCGCCATGAACAGCGCGAGCACCGCGGTCACCTTGGCGAGGCTGTCGAGCGACACCGACTCGTCGATGCCGTGGATGCGCTCCGCCTCCGGGCCGTAGCAGGTGGCCGGCGTGTCGCCGTAGAGCATGAAGTTGCGGACGTCCGTCGTGCAGGTCTGCGCCAGCTTGGGCGCCGGCGCGCCGAAGATGGAGCGGTGGGCGGCGTCCAGCGCCTCCAGCATCGGGTGGTCGGGGTCGATCACGCAGCCTTCCGCCTGGAAGCCGCGGAAGATCACCCGCGCCTCGATGCCCTTCAGGTCGGCGTCGGTGCGGCAGGCCTCGGCGACCGTGCGCTCGATCTCCGCGCTGACGTCCGCCGCGGCGCGGCCCGGCGGGAAGCCGAAGCGCAGTTCCATGCGGCAGCGGGTCGGGACGGAGGAGGCCCACTCGCCGCCGTCGATGCGGCCGACGTTCAGGTTGTAGGGGTGGTGATGGTGGGCGTAGGCCGGGTGCCGCCCCTCCGGATGGTTCCAGGCCGATTCCAGCTTTTTCAGATGCATCAGCAGGCGATGGGCGGCCTCGATGGCGTTCAGCCCGGCGCCGGTGTCCAGCACGTGGGCGGGGCGGCCGGTCACCTCCAGCTCGCAGCGGATCACGCCGACCTGGGCGATCTGGAGCGTGTGGTTGAACGGCTCCGGGATCACCGCGGCGTCGGCCTTGTAGCCGCGGGCGACGCAGGCGAGCGCGCCGTTGCCCGTGCACTCCTCCTCCACCACCGTTTGCAGGAAGACCGGGGCGGCGGGCTGGAGGCCGATGCTCTTCAGCGCCTTGAAGGCCATGACGAAGGCGACGATGCCGGCCTTCATGTCGCCGGCCCCGCGGCCGTACAGGCGGCCGTCGCGCACCACCGGCTCGAACGGGCCGGCGGACCACAGCTCGGCCGGGCCGGTCGGCACCACGTCGATGTGGCCGTTCAGGATCAGGGATTTGCCGGTTGCCTGCCGCGGCTTGTGGATGCCGACGACGTTCTCCCGCCCCTCGTAGGAGATCAGCGAGGGCGACCAGCCGGGCTGGGCCTTCAACGCCTCCTCGTCGATGGCGAAGCGGTCGATCTCCAGGCCGAGGCCCCGGAAGACGCCTTCCATATGGTCCTGCGCCGGCCCCTCCTGCCCGAGCAGGCTCGGGAACCGGACCAGGTCGGCGAGCAGGCGCACTCCTTCCTCGCGCAGCATCGTCACCGCGTCCAGGATCGCGTCCCGGTTCGCGGCCGCAATGCTCCGCCCATCCTCATGGGATGCGGGCATGTCGACTCCGTTCTTACCACTTCCCCGCGCGGTCGTCCGTCCGGTCCGCACAATCCCCGCAAAGAATTGGGGACATCCACGACCTTTGGACTATGCCCCACCATTTCGTCTGTGCTGATCGGGTGGGGCATCGACCGCTGACTACGCCCGTATTACAATTCAGCTTCTCATCGCCCGCCAAATCGATAATCCTCATCCGCGACATAAATCAGATTTATGGGGCGGGACTTCGTCGATGGCGACACGCGACCTGGAGCGGCTCGGCCAGCATCTGGACTGGAACCTGCTGCGCACCTTCATGGTGATCGTGCAGGAGCAGGGCGTCACCCGCGCGGCCACCCGCCTGTGCCTGACCCAGCCAGCGGTCAGCCAAGCGCTGAAGCGGCTGGAGGACCAGCTGGGCCGCACCCTGATCGAGCGCGGGCAGGGCCGCTTCCGCGTGACCGAGGCCGGGGAGGTCATCTACGCCGAGGTGCTGGAGATCTACGGCAACATCTCCCGATTCGGGGTTCTGGTGCGCGACATCCGGGAGGAGATCTCCGGCCACATCCGCATCCTGCTGGCCAGCCGCATCCATTCGCACCTGTTCGACCGCATGCTGGAACGCTTTCACGCCACCCACCCCCAGGTGACCTTCCGGCTGGACGTGATGGCCAGCGCCGACGTCCACACGGCGATCCAGCAGAAGACGGGGTCGCTCGGCATCTGCCTGATGCGCGAGCCGCCGCCGCTCGTCGAGCACGCGCTGTTCATGCGCCAGCTCTTCCGCTTCTACTGCGGCCCGCGCCACCCGCTGTTCGGGCGCCGCGACCTGTCGCTGAACGACCTGCGCGGCGAGAAGTTCGTCTCCTTCACCTCCGACCAGATCGGCGGGGTGCTTTCGCCGCTGACCGTCTTCCGCGCGCAGGAGGGGATCGAGAGCCGCGTCGTCGGCGCCTCGGTCAACCTGGAGGAGGTGCGCCGCATGATCGTCGCCGGGCTCGGCATCGGCCCGCTGCCGCAGCATGTGGCGGAGCGCGACGTGCGCGACGGCCTGCTCTGGCCCTTGCCGCCGGAGGAGGGGGTGGCGCCGGTGGACATCCACCTGCTGTGGAACCCCGCGGCCAAGATGAACCGGGCGGAACGCGCCTTCATCGAGCTGTGCCGCGCCGCCGTCGAGGCGATTCCGCTCGACCGCCGCTTCGACGCGGAGGCGGTGGACGCCTGGATCGGCCGGCAGTTCGAAGCGGCCTGACGCGCCTGCTCGTCGGGCGCTGTCCGGATGGGGAATTGACGCGAAATCTCCGGGACGGCTCGGCGCGCCGGGAGTTTGCCCTCCTACCCGGCCCCAAGCTCAAGAATGAGCGGGGCCGGGCGAACGATGAAAAATCCAGGAGGAGAGTCTCTCATGGCTCAGCAAGGTACGGGGAAGCACGGCCACAAAGACAGCCAGGAACCGCAACCGCACACCAAGGAGAACCAGCAGGGCGGCTCTCACGCCCGCGGCGGCCAGCAGGAGAAGGCCCAGGGCGGCAAGCAGCAGGAACGGTCGGAGCGCGGCGGCCAGCACGAGCGCGCCCATGAAGGCGGGCAAAAAGGCGGGCAGCAGGCCTCGCACTCCGGCAGCGACCGCGCCTCCGGCGGGGCGTCCGGCGGAGACGACCTGAAGCAGCGCGAATACAAGGACAAGGACGGCAACGTCCACCACCACACCCACACCTACATGGAACAGCACAAGGGCGAAGGCGGCGGCGAAGGCGGCGGCGGCCGCGACCGGTAACGCAATCTTCCGCTTATGAACCGACGCCGGGGTCCGCAGGGCGGGCTCCGGCGTTTCTGCGTTCGGAGCCTTGCGGGGGCTCATGAAAATCATGTCATGAAACCGAAAAGGCGAAACGCTGTTGTCCAGACAGCCAAACCGCGGGAGGCTGTCCGTTGCAACAACACATTGTCGATGCATGACCAACGATCACAAGTCCCCGCGGATCCGCATTGCCGAACGAACTGTTGTCGCTGGCGATCCGACCTTTTGGTACAAGGACGCCATCATTTATCAAACGCATGTTCGCGCCTTCAGCGATTCGAACGGCGATGGGATCGGTGACTTTCCGGGCCTGACCGCGCGGCTCGACCACATCGTCGACCTGGGGGCGAGCGCCATCTGGCTGCTGCCCTTCTTCCCGTCGCCGCTGCGCGACGACGGCTACGACATTTCCGACTACACCGGGGTCAATCCCGCCTACGGCACGCTCGACGACTTCCGCGACTTCGTGGAGGCGGCGCACGCGCGGGGCTTGCGCGTCATTATCGAGCTGGTGGTCAACCACACCTCCGACCGGCATCCCTGGTTCCAGCGGGCGCGGCGCGCGCCCAAGGGCAGCCCGGAGCGGGATTTCTACGTCTGGAGCGACACCGGGCACGAATTCGACGAGGCCCGCATCATCTTCCTCGACTCCGAGGTCTCGAACTGGGCCTGGGACCCCGTCGCCCGCGCCTACTACTGGCACCGCTTCTACGCGCACCAGCCGGACCTGAACTTCGACAACCCGCTGGTCGTGCGCGAGGTGAAGCGGATCCTGAACTTCTGGCTGGACCTCGGCGTGGACGGCTTCCGCCTGGACGCCGTGCCCTACCTGGTGGAGCGGCCGGGCACCGACGGCGAGAACCTGGACGAGACCCATTCCGTCCTGAAGATGATCCGGCGGGAGGTGGAGCGGCGCAACCCCGACTGCGTGCTCCTGGCCGAGGCCAACCAGCCGCCGGAGGACACGCTGTCCTACTTCGGCCGCGGCGACGAATGCCACATGGCCTTTCACTTCCCCCTGATGCCCCGCCTGTTCATGGCCGTTGCGCAGGAGGACCGCGGGCCGGTCGAGGACATCCTCGAACGCACGCTGCAGCTGCCGGACAGCTGCCAATGGGCGCTGTTCCTGCGCAACCACGACGAACTGACGCTGGAGATGGTGAGCGAGGAGGAGCGCGACTATCTCTGGCAGTTCTACGCGACGCACCGCCGCCTGCGCATCAACCTGGGTATCCGCCGCCGTCTGGCGACGCTGCTGTCCGGCGACCGGCGGCGGGTCGAGCTGATGAACGCGCTGCTGTTCTCGCTGCCCGGTACGCCCGTGGTCTATTACGGCGACGAGATCGGCATGGGCGACAACCCGTTCCTCGGCGACCGCGACGGGGTGCGCACGCCCATGCAGTGGTCGCCGGACCGCAACGGCGGCTTCTCCCAGGCGGAGCCGGTCGCGCTCTACCTTCCGCCGGTCTCCGACCCGCTGTTCGGCTACCAGGCGGTCAACGTCGAGATGCAGCGCGCCATGCGCTCCTCGCTGCTGAACTGGATGCGCTGGATCATCAGCGTCCGCAACGCCCACCAGGCGTTCGGGCGCGGCGGCATCACCTTCCTGAAGCCGGCCAACAAGGCGGTGATGGCCTACCTGCGCGACCACGGGCAGGAGACGATCCTGTGCGTCGCCAACCTGTCGGAAACCGCCCAGGCCGCCGCGCTCGATCTACCGGGGCACGCCGGCCGCGTGCCGGTCGACCTGTTCGCGGCGACGCCGTTCCCGGCCATCGCCGACGCGCCCTACACCGTGACCCTGCCGGGATACGCCTTCTTCTGGTTCAAGCTCCTGCCGCCGGACGAGGCCGGGAAGCGGACCGAGCGGCCCCTGGAGGCGCAGGACCGGCCGGACCTGCCGTCGCCCGACCGCCCGCTGCCCCGCCGCCCCATCGGGTGACCAATCGCCGGTCCCTGGCGTAAAAACATAGTGGGTGTCCTCTGGTAATTCTTTGTCGCGCACCGCGCCATTTCTTTTCCGAAAGATGGTTAAAGCAATTTTAAAGGTGTACATGTGACATTTTGCCAATAGACAGGTTGTGTTGACCGGGCATTCTAACGGGAATTCCAGGCGCTCGCGTGTTTGTTGAGTGTCTGATCCGTCCGCGAAACACACCGGCTTCTTCGGCTCCATTGATCAAGACCCGCCCATCCGATCCATTTACGGATCCCTCTGCACAGAACAGCGACGGCCACGGCCTTCCGACGCTGGATTCCCTGCGCTCTCCGGTGTGGCTGTTCGACCCGGACCGGTGCTGCATGCTGTGGGCCAACGGCAGCGCCTGCGCCCTGTGGGGGGCGACGGACATGCCGTCTCTGCTCGCGCGCGATTTCGCGTCGTCGCTGTCCGACACCTCGCGCACCCGCTTTGCGCTGTACGGGGAGGCCTTCGCGCGCGGCGAGACGGTGCGGGAGCAATGGACCTTCTTCCCGAACGGCCGCCCCGTGACGGTGGACTGCCTGTGCTCCGGCTGGCCCTACGAGGGGCGGACCGTCCTGCTGGTCGAAGGGCGCGAGGCGGCGACGGCCGCGGCCGAGGATGCGGAGCGCCGCAGCCTGGAAGCCCTGCGCCACTCGCCGGAGATGGTGTCGCTCTACCGCCACGACGGCGCCGTGCTGATGCGCAACCCCGCGGCCCAGCTGGCCTTCGACGCGGTGATGCCCGGCGAGCCGGACCGCTTCGCCGCCACCGTCATGGACGCGGCGCAGGGTTCGGCGCTGCGCCGGGACCTCGCCGACCGCCGGGAGACCACGGCGGTGGTCCGGGCCATGACGGGCCACGGGGAGCGCTGGCACGAGGTGGCGTTGCGCGCGGTGTCCGACCCGGCCACCGGCCTGCCGGCCATCCTGGCGATCCAGCACGACGTCACCGAGCGGATGCGCCTCCAGCGCGAGCTTCAGGCGAGCGAGGAGCGCCTGCAGATGGCCGTGGACGCCAGCCGCCACGGGCTGTGGGACTGGAACGTCCAGACCGGCGCCACCTATTACAGCCCGCGCTGGCAATCCATGCTGGGGCTCGAACCGGGCGAGGTGCCGTCCGACATCGGCGTCTGGGAGGAACGCACCCACCCCGACGACCGGGAGGCGATGCGGCGCGCTCTGGACGACCACCTCGGCGGGCGGACCCCGAGCTTCCTCTGCGAGTACCGGATGCGGGCCAAGGACGGCTCCTGGGTCTGGATCCTCGGGCGGGGCCGCGTGGTGGACCGGGGGCCGGACGGGCGCGCCCTGCGCATGGTCGGAACCCATTCCGACATCACCGAGCGCAAGGCGGCGGACGCCGAGCTGGCGGATTCGAAGGCCCGCCTGGACGCGATCCTGGCCAACGCGCCCGTCGGCATCTTCATCGTGGACGACGGGCGCCGCGTCCTGCGCGCCAACGAGGCGATGGCCGACATCTTCCAATGGCCCATGGACGCGCTGGTCGGGGCCGGCACGCGCCTCATGTACGGCGACGACGGAGTCTACGACGACATCGGCCGGCGCGCCTACCCGGTGATGCGGCAGGGCGAGACCTTCGCCGACACCATCCCCATGCGCCGCGCCGACGGGGGCGAGGTCTGGTGCCGGATCATCGGCCGCCAGATCCGCGCGGACGACCCGACGCTCGGCTATGTCTGGCTGGTCGAGGACGTCACCGTCCGCCGCCGGGCGGAGCAGACGCTGAACGACCGGATCGCCTTCCAGCGCGTGCTTCTCGACACGGTGCCGGTGCCGATCTTCATCCAGGACGTGTCCGGCTTCTGCATCGACGCCAACACGGCGCTGGAGGACTGGCTCGGGCTCGACCGGCAGGCGCTGTTCGGCCGGATGCTGTCCGATCTCGCGTCGGAGGAGCTGGCGCTGCTGGACGAGGCCGCGAACCGCGACCTGCTGGCCAGCGGACGGACGCAGACCTTCGAATCCCGGATCCGCTGCGTGGACGGCGTGCTGCGCGACGTGGTGGTATCCAAGGCCGTGTTCCGCCGCAACGGCGGCAAGCCCGCGGGAATCGTGGGCGCCATGGTGGACATCAGCGAGCGCAAGCGCGCCGAGCAGGCCCTGCTGGAGCGCCACGCCCTGTTCGAGCAGATTTTCGTCGCCAGCCGCGCGGTGAAGCTGCTGGTCGATCCGGACGGCGGACTCGTCGTGGACGCCAACCCCGCCGCCGCGGCCTTCTACGGGCATGGCCTGGACGCGCTGCGCGGGCTGCGCCTGGAGGACGTCAGCGCCCCCGCCGCGCCCGGCGCCAAACCCGACACCTCCTGGGCCCAGGGCGGAACCCAGGGTGGGGCCGGGACGCCGGGCGAGGGCGGCCGGACATTGCATTGCCGCCACCGCTTGGCGTCCGGCGAGATCCGCGACGTGGAGGTCTACGTCAGCCCGGTGCAGGTGAACGGGCGCCGGCTTCTCCTGACGCTCATCCACGACATCACGGAGCGGCGGCTGGCCGAGGAGGGCTTGCGCCGGAAGACGGCGGAGCTGGAGCGGTCCAACGCGGAGCTGGAGGCCTTCGCCTACGTCGCCTCCCACGACCTGCGGCAGCCGCTGCGCGTCATCAACAGCTACCTCGCCCTGCTGGAACGGTCCCTGGAGGGGCAGCTGGACGAGGAAACGACGGAGTTCATCGGGTTCGCCCGCGACGGCGCGCAGCGGATGGACCGTCTGATTGTCGACCTGCTGGAATATTCGCGGGTCGGGCGCAAGGCGAAGGCCTTCCGGCCGGTGCCGCTCGACGACCTCGTGAACACGGCGCTGCTGAACCTCCAGGTCGCGGTGGCCGAGGCGTCGGCGACCATCACCGTCGAAGGGCCGCTGCCCACGGTGGACGGCGACGAGAACGAGCTGATCCGCCTGTTCCAGAACCTGATCGGCAACGCGGTCAAGTACCGCACGCCGGACCGCGCACCCGTCGTGACCGTCGCCTGCGCCCGCGACTCCGACCGGGGGCTCTGGGTGTTCGACGTCCGCGACAACGGCATCGGCATCGCGCCCGAGCATCTGGAGCGCGTCTTCGGCATCTTCCAGCGCCTGCACCGGCGCGACGAGTATGAGGGCACCGGCGTCGGGTTGGCCGTCTGCAAGAAGATCGTGGAGCATCACGGCGGCGCCATCTGGGTGGACTCGGTGGAAGGCCAGGGCAGCGCCTTCCGCTTCACCTTGCCCGTGCGCCCTCTGCCCGTGCCGCAGGAGGAGGCGCCATGACGCCGCTCCTCCAGAAGGCGGCCGGGCCGGTGCGCCGCCACCGGCTGCACCTGTTCGGCATGGCCGCCGTCACCGTCCTGCTGGCCGTCGCCTTCTTCTGGGCCGACCGCTTCTACGTCCGCTACCTGATCGCGGAACGGAAGACGGCGGCGGCCGTCACGGCGGTCAACGTGGCCAGCGCGCTCTCCAGCACGGTGAACGAGCGTCTGGCGCTGGTGCGCGGCCTGACCGCCTTCGTGGACGTGGAGGCGAGGGCCGGCGCGCTGGACGACCGCTTCGCGGCCTTCGCGGAGGGGCTGCGGCGGTCCGTCCCCGGCGTGCGCAACATCTCCGCCGCACCCCGCTTCGTGGTCGCCAACGTCCACCCGCTGGAGGGCAACAAGAAGGTCATCGGCAACGCCCTGCTGTCCGACCCGCGGCCGGGCTTCGCCGAGACGGTGCAGCGCGCGCTGGTGTCGGGCGACGTGACGGTGCACGGCCCGATCGACCTGATCCAGGGCGGGCGCGGCCTGATCGCGCGGCAGATCGTCTTCGGCCCCGACCGTCCCTGGGGCGCGGTCGGCATGGTTTTCGACCTGCAACCCATCCTGGACGACGCCCGCCTGGACGCGCTGCCCGCCGACCTGTCCTTCCTGCTGCGGGCGGAGAACGGCGTGGTGGTGGCCGGCGACGCCTCGGTGCTCCGCGCTGCTCCCATCACCGAAAGCATCACGCTGACCGACGGGACGTGGGAGTTCTCGCTGGCCCCGAAGGTCGGCTGGCTGGCCGCGGCGCGCGCCGACCGCGCCTACACGGCCTTCCTCGGCGTGTTCGCCCTGCTGGCGCTGATGAGCGAGGCGCTGGCCCATCTGGTTCTCAGCCGGCGCCAGACGCTGGAACGGCTGGTCGTGCGCCGCACGCGCGAGCTGGACGGCGTGAACCGCGAGCTGGAGCGCTTCGCCTACGTCACCGCCCACGACCTTCAGGAACCGCTGCGCGCCATCGCCAGCTACACGCAGCTGCTGGAGCGCCACTTCGCCGGCCGCGTGGACGAGGAGGGGGCCGACTTCATCCGCCAGATCGTCGACGGCGCCGCCCGGCTGAAGATGCTTCTGCGCGACGTCCAGCTGTTCCTGGCGGAGGACCGCGTCGCCCTGTCGGTCAGGCCGGTTCCGGTGGAGGACGCGGCGCAGGCGGCCCTGGCCGCCCTGTCCAACCGCATCCGCGAGACGGGCGCCACCGTCACCGTCGAGGCGATGCCGGCCGTCATGGCCGACGAACGGCGCCTGCGGGAGATCCTGGTCGTGCTGCTCGGCAACGCGATCGAATACCGCCATCCCTACCGCGCCACCGAGATCACCGTGGCCCACCGCCGGCTGGCGAACCAGGACGCGATCGACGTGCGGGACAACGGCATCGGGATCGAACCGCAGTACCGCGAGCAGATCTTCGAGGTGTTCCGCCGCCTCCATTCGCGCGAGGAGCATCCCGGAACGGGCATGGGCCTGGCCATCGCGCGCAAGATGGCGGAGCGGATGGGCGGGCGGATCACCGTCGAATCCTCGCCGGGCATCGGCAGCACCTTCACCCTCCTCCTTCCCCACTCCCGCCTTCGAGGCCTGTCATGAGAGAGCCCGCGAAAACCGAGGACGCCGCCTTTGAAATCCTCCTGGTCGAGGACGATCCGGCGGACGCCGGGCTCGCCAAGCGGGCCCTGAAGGACGGGAAGATCGTCTGCCGCGTCAACCACGTCCGCGACGGTGTGGAGGCGCTGGCCTTCCTGATGCGGGAAGGCAGCTTCGCCGACGCGCCGCGGCCGGATCTTGTCCTGCTCGACCTGAACATGCCGCGGCTGGACGGCCGCGGCGTGCTGGAGGCGATGAAGGGCAACGACGAGCTGAAGAGCATTCCCGTCGTGATCCTGACCACGTCCGACGTGGACCGCGACGTCAACGCCAGCTACCTGCTGGGCGCCAACAGCTTCATCACCAAGCCCATGGACATGGACGCCTTCTTCGAGGCGATCCGCAGTGTCGAGGAATACTGGTTCCGCGTCGTCCGCCTGCCGCGCTGACGACTTGGAACCCTACGCGGGTTAAGGACCACCGCCTCATGGACGCCCACTTACCTTCCACGCCCACCGCGATCCTGCTGGTGGAGGACGACGATGCGGACGCGGGACTGGTCATCCGGACCCTGCGCCCCTATGCCCGCCGTTTCACCCTGACCCGCGCCACGACGCTGCAGGAGGCGCGCGCCTTCCTGCTGCGCAACGCCTGCGACGTCGTGCTGCTGGACCTGTCGCTGCCGGACAGCTTCGGCTTCGACACGGTGCGCCGGATGCGCGGCGACGTGCCGTCGCTTCCGCTCGTCGTGCTGACCGGCCTCGACGACGAGGATTTCGCGCTGCAGGCGCTGGCGGCGGGGACGCAGGACTATCTGGTCAAGGGGCAGGCCGACGGGCCGCTGGTCTGGCGGGCCATCCAGCACGCCATCGCCCGCAAGCGCCTGGAAGAGCAGCTGCGCCTGTCGGAGGAGCGGCTGGCCGGCATCATCGAGCTGGCCCAGGACGCCATCCTGACCACCGACGAGAACCTGAACATCACCCTGTTCAACCCGGCCGCGGAGCGGCTGTTCGGCTATTCGTCGGAGCAGATCGTCGGCCGCCCGCTCTGGCTCCTGATCCCGGAACGGCTGCGCGGCGAGCACGCCCGGGCGATCGCGGACTTCGCGCAGTCGCCGGTCCCGACGCGCGCCATGACCGACCGCAGCGAGGTGACCGGCGTGACCTTCGACGGGCGGGAATTCCCGGCCGAGGTCTCCATCGCCAAGCTCCAGCACCCGCACGGCATGCTCTACACCGCGGTGGTGCGCGACATCTCCGAACGCAAGCGGGTGGAGGCCGAACTGCGCCGCATGGCGACGACCGACCCGCTGACCGGCCTGTGGAACCGCCGCCGGTTCCTGGAGCTGGCGGAGGGGGAGCTGTCGCGCCTGCGCCGCTACGCCCGGCCGGTGTCGGTCCTGATGCTGGACATCGACCATTTCAAGGCGATCAACGACACCCACGGGCACGCCGCCGGGGACGAGGCGCTGTGCCGGCTCGCCGACCGGTGCCGGGCGGAGCTGCGCGAGACCGACCATCTCGGCCGGCTCGGCGGGGAGGAGTTCGCGATCGTGCTTCCGGAAACCGGCCTTGGCGAAGCGGTGGAGGTCGCGGAGCGGCTGCGGCTGAGCCTCAGCGACATGCCCGTGCGGCTTGGGGACACCACGCTGCATATGACGGTGAGCATCGGCGTCGCCGCCTGCCGGGACGGCGATGCGTCCATCGACCGGGCGCTCGGCCGCGCCGACCGCGCGCTCTACGCCGCGAAGGGCGGGGGGCGCAACCGCGTGGTCGCGGACGCGCCCGAGCCTCTGGAAGCGGAACGCGCCGGGGCCGAAGCGATGGCCCTGGGATGACGCCGCATTGATGATGGGCCGCGACTGCCGCGGGAGGTTGGACCCATGATGAGCGCGCAGACATTGGACGTGGACGATCGCCCCGACGGCACCCTGTCGCCACAGCCGCCGGACCCGCCGGACCGGACTTATCCCGACCGGACTCCCCCGGCCCGGACTTCAGCCCCGCCGCCGAAGCCCCGGCGCTGGTGCGGCGTGGTCGCGCTGCTGCCGCTTCTGGTCGTGCTGCTCGGCGCGGCGTTCATCGGGGCCGGCGTCTGGGTGACCTGCGACAGCCTGGAGCGGGAGCGCGCAGACATCGTCCAGGCGAAGGAGGCCGACGCCGCCAACCTCGTCCGCGCCTTCGACGAGAACATCCGCCAGACCATCCGCCGGATCGACCAGGCGCTGGTGCATCTGCGCGACGAATTCGCGATGCACCCCGACGTCTTCCTCGCCAAGGCGGCGAACTGGCAGAAGACGCTGTACGCCGACCTCGCCTTCCAGGTCAGCGCCATCGACGCCGAGGGCAAGCTGCTGTTCTCCAACCTCGCTCCGGCAAAGGAGCGGATCGACCTCGGCGACCGGGAGCATTTTCTCGTCCACCGGCACTCCGCGGACGACCGGCTGTTCATCAGCCGGCCGGTTCTCGGCCGCGTGTCGGGGCGGTGGTCCATCCAGTTCACCCGCCGCATCGACGCCCCCGACGGGTCCTTCGGCGGCGTGATGGTGCTGTCCGTGTTTCCCGACGATCTGACGCGGTTCTACGGCACCAGCGAACTTGGCCAGCAGGGGTCGATCATGCTGGTCGGCATGGACCGGGTGGTCCGCGCCCGCGCGTCGGCGGCGCCGGCCCCCAGCATCGGGGTGGGGGCCGTCCTGGTCAACCGCCCCTACCTCGACCCCGGACTGCCGCCGTCCGGCACCCTCTATCTGACGAGCGAGGTCGACGGCATCCGCCGGATCGTCGCCTACCGGCGCCTGAAGGACTACCCGCTGGTCGCCATCGTCGGGCTGGGCTGGAACGAGGCGCTGGCGGACTTCATGGAACGGCGGGACAAGGTCCTGTTCGGCACCACCCTCGTCGCGGTCGCGGGCATGGTGGCGATCCTGCTGATCGCCTGGCTCATCCGGTCCCAGTTCCGGCACCACCGTCGCCTGGAGGCGACGCAGGAATTGCTGGCGAGCACCGAGGAGCGCTGGCGGCTGGCGCTGGAAGCGGTCGGCGACGGAGTTTGGGACTGGGACGCGCGCAGCAACTCCGTCTTCTTCTCCCGCGGCTGGAAGGCGATGCTCGGCTACCGCGAGGACGAAGTGTCCGACCGCCTGGAGGAGTGGGAGCAGCGCGTCCACCCGGACGACCTCGCCGCCGTGCACGCCGACCTGAAGCGGCACCTGTCCGGCGAAACGGCGTTCTACGTCAACGAACACCGGGTTCGCTGCAAGGATGGCGGGTACAAGTGGATCCTGGACCGCGGCATCGTCGTCGGCCGCGGGCCGGACGGCGCCGCCCTGCGCGTGGTGGGCACCCACACCGACATCACCGGGCACAAGCACGCCGAGCAGGCGTTGCGCGAGCGGCAGGAGCTGTTCGAGCAGATTTTCGTCGCCAACTCGGCCATCAAGCTGCTGATCGACCCCTCCGACGGCAGCATCGTGGACGCCAATCCGGCCGCCGCCGACTTCTACGGCCATTCCCTGGACCGGCTGCGGTCGATGCGCGTGGCCGACCTGAACGTCTGGTCCGCCGACGACATCCGCGCGGAGATGGAACGGGCGGCCCGGGAGGAGCGCAGCTATTTCCACTTCCGCCACCGCCTCGCGTCCGGCGCGATCCGCGACGTCGAGGTCTACAGCAGCCCGATCGCGGTGAACGGGCGAAGGCTCCTGCTGTCGCTGATCCACGACATCACGGAACGGCGGCTGGCCGAGGCGGAACTGAGTGCCAAGACCGCGGAGCTGGAGCGCTCCAACGCCGAGCTGGAGGCCTTCGCCTACGTCGCCTCGCACGACCTGCGGCAGCCGCTGCGCACGATCAACAGCTATCTGGCGCTGGTCCAGCGGGACCTCGCCGGCAAGCTGGACGCGGACACCGGCGAGTGCATGGAGTTCGTGCGGCAGGGCGCCCAGCGCATGGACCGGCTGATCGTGGACCTGCTGGAATACAGCCGGGTCGGCCGCAAGACGCGCCCCTTCGCGCTGCACGCGGCCGGCACCATCGTCGCGACCGCCCGGGACAATCTGGAAGCCGCCATCTTCGAGGCCGGCGCCGTGGTGGAGATCGCCCCCGACCTGCCGCCGCTCTGGGGCGACGACGTGGAGCTGACGCGCCTGTTCCAGAACCTGATCGGCAACGCGGTGAAATACCGGTCGTCGGAACGCCGGCCGGTCATCCGCCTGGGCTGCACCGGCGAGGCGGCGGGCTGGCACTTCACCGTCGAGGACAACGGCATCGGCATCGCGCCGGAGCATTTCGAGCGGATCTTCGGAATCTTCCAGCGGCTGCACAGCGCCGACGAATATGACGGCACCGGGGTCGGGCTGGCCATCTGCAAGAAGATCGTGGAGCATCACGGCGGCCGGATCTGGGTGGAATCGGAGCTTGGAGAGGGCAGCCGCTTCCACCTGATCCTGCCCCGGCACACGGCGGCCGCGGCATGAACGGGGAGCACGCCGCCAAGCGACAGACGGATTGGGGCGACCGCTGGCGGGAACGGCCGACGACCATCCTGTTGGTGACGGCGACGGTCGTGGTCCTGGTCGCCGTTTGGGTCTGGCTGGACGCCGTCCGGCTCCGGTCGGCGGCCCTGGACGTGCGCAGCAGCGCCGCCATCGCGGCAACACCCGTCGCGGGCGGCCTCGCCGGCGTGATCGCCAAGCGTCTGGCGCTGGTGCGCGGGCTCGGCGCCTTCGTCACGGTCGAGCTGTCCGGAGATGGGCTGGACGACGAATTCCCGGCCTTCGCCGAGGCGTTGCGGGCATCGATGCCCGGCATCCGCAACATCACCGTCGCGCCGGACTTCGTCGTCCGCCTGGTCAACCCGATGGACGCAGGCCACGAGAAGGTGGTCGGACACGACCTGCTGAAGGACCCCCGGCCGGGCTTCCCCGACACCGTGCGCCGCGCGATCTCCACTCGGGACGTGGCGACCCACGGGCCCGTGGAGCTGTTGCAAGGGGGGATCGGGCTGATTGCCCGGCAAATCCTCTTCAAGGACGGCAAGCCCTGGGGCGCGGTGGGGGCGGCCTTCGACCTGCCGCCGATCCTGAACGAGGCCAACCTGGCCGGGCTGACCCAGCGCTACCGTGTGGCCCTGCGCCGGACCGGCGGCATGGTCTTCGCCGGGGAGGAGGCGGTGCTCGGCCTGGACCCGGTGGTGGAGCGCATCCCCGTCGCCGACGGCGACTGGGAGCTGGCCGTCGTTCCGATGGAAGGCTGGGCCGCCGCCGCGCGGGCGCAGGCCGGGCGGGGGCCGCTGGTCCTGGCGGTCGGCGGGGTCGGGATCCTGGTCATCACCGTCGTGCTGCTGCTGGCCGAACGGCGCGCCACGCTGGCCCGCCTCGTCGAGCTTCGCACCGCCGAACTCGACCACGCCCGCCGCGACGCCGACCGCAAGGCGCAGCAGCTGGCGCTCGCCCAGAAGGAGCTGGAGCAGTTCGCCTTCGCCGCCGCGCACGACCTCCAGGAGCCGGTGCGCGCCATGGGCAGCTACGCGCAGCTTCTGCAACGGGAGATCGGCGCCAGCCTGGACGAGGAGCGCGCCGCGCTGCTGGTCCAGGTGGTGGAGGGCGCCCGGCGCCTCAAGGCGCTGCTGAGCGACGTGCAGATCTTCGTCGCGGAGACCGGCATTCCTCTGCCGGACCGCCCGGTGCAGGCCGACGACGCGCTGGACGACGCGCTGGCCGCGCTGGCACGGACCTTGGACCGGGTCGGGGGCCGGGTGCGGCGCGACCCGCTGCCCAGGGTCATGGCCGACCGGCGGCGGCTGCGTGAGATGTTCGTTGTTCTCATCGGCAACGCGCTGGAATACCGGCACCCGGACCGCCCGCCGGACATCCATATCGGGGCGCGGGAGGACGGCGCCTTTGTGGTTCTGACCGTCCGCGACAACGGAATCGGCATCGAACCGCGCTATCATGAGCAAATCTTCGAGGTGTTCCGCCGGCTGCACGGCCGGACGGAGCATTCGGGAACCGGCATGGGCCTGCCCATCGCCCGAAAGATGGCCGAGCGGCTGGGCGGACGCATCACCGTGTCCTCCGACCCCGGCCAGGGAAGCGCCTTCAGCATCCATCTGCCCGCCGTCAACCAGGAGGCCGGTCCATGAGCGCTTTGCCCCACGCGCCTTTCCACATCCTGCTGGTCGAGGACGACCCCGCCGACGCGGGGCTCGCGAAGCGGGCGATCCGGGAAGGGCGCGTCCTCTGCGACGTGCACCACGCCGTGGACGGGGTGGAGGCGCTGGCCTACCTGCGGCGGGAGGACCCGTGCCACGCCCACGCGCGGCGTCCGGACCTGATCCTGCTCGACCTCAACATGCCCCGCCTGGACGGGCGCGGGGTGCTGGCGGAGGTGAAGAAGGACCCGGAGCTGCGCGGCATCCCCGTGGTGGTGCTGACCACCTCCGACGTGCAGCAGGACGTCGAGGCCATCTACCAGCTGGGCGCCAACAGCTTCGTCACCAAGCCGCTGGACCTCCAGGACTTCTTCACCGTGATCAGCGGCCTGGAAAACTACTGGTTCAACATCGTGAAGCTGCCGAAATAGAGGGGGCCGGCGCTACAATTCGGCCCCCGAGAAGCGGAACGGCAGGGACGAGACCTTGTCGGCGATGCGGACGAGGTCCGGCAGGGACTTCGCCTGCATCTTGCGCATGACCTGGGCGCGGTGGACCTTGATGGTGATCTCGCTGAGGTTCAGCGCGGCGGCGATCTGCTTGTTGAGCTGCCCCGCGGCGACGAGCAGCATGATCTCCCGCTCCCGCGGGGTCAGCGACCGGAAGCGCTCGCGCAATTCGCTGAGCGCGGCGTCGTCCCGCCGCCGTTCCCGGTCGAGTTCGATGGCCTTGTGGACGGCGTCCAGCAGGTCCTGGTCGCGGAATGGCTTGGTCAGGAACTCCAGCGCGCCGGCCTTCATCGCGGTCACCGACATGGGGATGTCGCCGTGCCCGGTGATGAAGATGACCGGAAGGTGGATGCCCATCCCCTCCAGCTCCCTCTGGAATTCCAGCCCGCTCTGGCCGGGCAGCCGCACGTCGAGCACGAGGCAGCCCGCGCCGACGGGCCGCGCGTCGTGCAGGAAATCCTCGGTGGACGGGTAGGCGAAGACCGTCAGCCCGACCGAGCGCAACAGCCCCGCGAGGGCTTGGCGGATGGAGGCGTCATCGTCGACGATGCAGACGAAGGACGGGTCGTTCGTCATTGGGCGCGCTCCGTCGCCGGCGCGGCGCGGTCCCAGGCGTTGTTCCTGGCGTCGTCCCCGGCACGTTCCTGGGCGAACTCCTGGTCGATGGGCAGCGTGAACTGGAAGACGGCGCCGTGGGGGCGGTTCCCGGTCGTCCACAGCCGGCCGCCGTGCGCTTCGATGATGGACTGGCAAATGGTCAGGCCCATGCCGCTCCCGTTCGGCTTGGTGGTGAAGAAAGGTTCGAACAGCCGCTCCTCCTGCGTCGGCTCCAGCCCGGTGCCGGAATCCTCGACGACGACGAGGACGCTGCCGGTTCCCTGGCGCGCGGACCGCAGGCGCAGCACGCGCGCCCGGTCGGTGACCGCGCCCATGGCATCGACGGCGTTGGCGACGAGGTTCAGCACGACCTGCTGGAGCTGCACCGGATTGCCGTTGACCCAGGGCAGGGTCTCGTCGAACTCGGCGAAGACCGACACGCGGTTGGCCCGCAGGTCGCCGCGCGCGTGCTTCAGCGTGTCCTGGACGATGGCGTTGATGTCCAGCGGGACCCGCGCCTGCGGCGACTTGCGGAAGGCCGCGCGGATGCCCTCGATCACGCGCGCGGCGCGGTGGCCGTCCTTGGCGATGCAGGCCAGCGCCTCCCGCGCTTCCCCAAGGTCCGGAACCGGGCGGTTCAGCCAGCGCAGGCCGGCCTCGGCGTTGGTCACCATGCTCGCCAGGGGCTGGTTGACCTCATGCGCGATGGCGGCGGACAACGCCTCCAGGCTGGCGAGCTTGGCCTCGCGCACGCAACGCTCCGCCGCCATCGACCGGACGATCCGGGCGTAGAGCGTCGTGATCTCGGCCATCAGGACGACCAGGACCACGCAGGACGCGGCAAGGCCGTAGCTCCGCCCCGCCCACCAGCCGACGCTGAACCGTCCCCCGCCGGCGAAGCCCAGCAGGAAGGATTCGATGGCCCAGGCGCACAGCACCACGACCAGCCAGAGGTCGAGCACCGACCGGCGCCGCCAGCGCCACGCAAAGGCGGCGAGGCCCGCGCCGCAGAGGACGAGCGCCACCGCCGGGACGACATCCCAAAGCTCCGTGGTCTGGCTGGTGCTGACCATGAAGCGCGGCAGGACGGACGGAACCTCGACGGCGACCGCGGTCGCGGCAAGGATGGCGGCCAGCGTCGCCGCGACCGCGGCCAGGACGACCGGGCGCGAGCCGGCGTTCGTCTCCGGCACCCGGTCCTTCATCAGCGCGTAGGCCAGGACGAACAGCGGAAAGCCCACCCGCCGCAGGGCGGCGATGGCGGCGGTGCTCTGCAGGTTGGCGCCGAGCAGCCCGTCCGGCGCGAAGACGCCCGGAAAGGTCAGCGCCCAGGGCACGATCATCAGCCCCGTGAAGAGATACCCCACCGCCAGCACCAGCAGGGCCGGCGAACGCTGCGTGGAGAATTGGGCGAACAGAAGCGCCGCCGTGATCGCCTCCGTCGTCAGCACGACGGCGGCGTAGGCCGGCAGCAGGACGGTTCCGGCCGGGAACGGCTGCTCGGCGTTGGGGTAGGCCAGGGCCGCCGCCACGACCAGGGCGAGCACGATACCAGCGGCAAGCCTGAGTTGCGTTGGTCCCGGCGACAGGGACGGAAGAAGCAGCTGGTCGCCGGGCACGGCTGGTTTCGGCATCGCTGTGGCTCTGCTAAGGAGAAGGGGCGCCGATCTGTTGGTTCGGGTAAGGTAGGTCGTTTGGGTTATTGACGTGGGGTCCAGGCGAGAACAGCGCTGGACCGCACATGGACGATTATACGTTGGTATAGACCTGGAAAACGCAAGTTCAATGTCGCCTTTCGGCAAGCTTCCCCATGCTGCCGCTCATCGACCGGATCGCTTCCGGCCCGGATCGCTCCAGACCCGGATCGCTCCAAATGATGAACGAAAAGAGGGAAGAGACATGAGCATCACCGCCACGGCGACCCCCGGCAAGACCCTGCTGTCCCCGCGCGACCACACGCTGGTCATGATCGACCACCAGTCGCAGATGGCCTTCGCGACCCATTCCATCGACGCCACCACCCTGCGGACCAACACGGCGCTGGTCGCCCACGCCGCGGCCGGCTTCGGCGTCACCACCGTCCTGACCACGGTCGCGGAGAAGAGCTTCTCCGGCCCGATCTTCTCCGAGATCACCGACGCCTTCCCGAACGCCGAGGTGACCGACCGCACCTCCATGAACACCTGGGAAGACGCCAACGTCATCAAGCGCATCAACGCCATCGGCAAGGACCGTCTGGTGTTCTGCGGCCTGTGGACGTCGGTCTGCATCGTCGGCCCGACCCTGTCGGCCATCGACCAGGGCTATGAGGTCTACGTGATCACCGACGCCTGCGGCGACGTCTCCGTCGAGGCGCACCAGCGCGCGATGGAGCGCATGATCCAGGCCGGCGTCCGCCCGATGACCTCGCTCCAGTACATGCTCGAACTCCAGCGCGACTGGGCGCGGACGGAGACCTACGAGATGACCACCGGCATCGCCAAGAAGTACGGCGGCGCCTACGGCCTCGGCATCATCTACGCCAAGACCATGTTCGGCGCCTCGGAAGGCGGCCACAGCGCCGCCGCGTAAGTCACTCGGCGAGGTGCAGGCGTCGAGCCCCTCTCCCCTTGTGGGAGAGGGGTTGGGGTGAGGGGTGACGCGCCTGTGATGCGACGGGTTTCCGGCCTGCGGCCGCCCCCTCATCCCAACCCTTCTCCCACACAGGGGAGAAGGGCTTGACGCGTGCGTCCGAGCGTCCCGGCGTGGCCGGACTGCTGCCCCGCCGAACTTCCAAACCTTTGGCCCGAGAACGGTCCGATGATGCCCTATCTCCTATCGCTCGGCGCCGGCATCCTGGTCGGCGTCATCTACGCGCTGATCGGGGTGCGCTCTCCGGCGCCGCCGACCATCGCGCTGATCGGCCTACTCGGCATGCTGGTCGGCGAGCAGGTCGTGCCGGTCGTCAAGCGGCTGGTCGCCGGCAAGCCGGTCGTCGCCTTCATCCAGACCGACTGCGCCCGCCACGTCCTCGGCCCGCAGGCCGGAGGAAATGCTCCGGACAAGCCGGCCACGGGGGAACGCGCGTGAAGCCGCGTCTGACCGGGCTGACCCGCCGCGGGGCGATGGCCGGCAGCGCCGCCGCGTCCCTGCTCGCCGCCCCCATCCTGTCCTCCATAACATCCCGAACCGGGAGCGCCGCCATGCCGTCCACCGATCTCGTGATTATCAACGCGAAGATCACCACGCTCGACCGCGAGAACCCGCAGGCCGAGGCCGTGGCGATCCGCGACGGGCGCTTCCTCGCGGTCGGCAGCGAGGCCGAGGCGCGGGCCGCCGCGGCGCCGGACGCCGCCGTCATCGACGCCAAGGGGCGCCGCCTGGTCCCCGGCCTGATCGACAGCCACCTGCACATCATCCGCGGCGGCCTGAACTACAACATGGAGCTGCGCTGGGACGGCGTGCCGACCCTGGCCGACGCCATGGCGATGCTGCGCGCCCAGGTGGACCGCACCCCGGCGCCGCAGTGGGTCCGCGTGGTCGGCGGCTTCACCGAGCACCAGTTCGCCGAGAAGCGCCTGCCGACTCTCGACGAGCTGAACGCCGTCGCCCCGGACACCCCGGTCTTCATCCTGCACCTCTACGACCGCGCCCTGCTGAACGCCGCGGCGCTGCGCGTCGTGGGCTACACCAAGGACACGCCGAACCCGCCGGGCGGGGAGATCGTGCGCGACGCGGCCGGCAACCCGACCGGCCTGCTGCTCGCCCAGCCCAACGCCACGATCCTCTATTCGACCCTCGCCAAGGGGCCGAAGCTGCCGCCGGAATACCAGCTGAACTCCACCAAGCACTTCATGCGGGAGCTGAACGGGCTGGGCGTCACCAGCGTGATCGACGCCGGCGGCGGCTACCAGAACTACCCCGACGACTACGCGATCATCGAGAAGCTGCACGCCGACGGCGAGATGACGCTGCGCATCGCCTACAACCTGTTCACCCAGAAGCCCAGGGAGGAGTTGCAGGACTTCGCCACCTGGTCCTCCACGGTGAAGCCGGGCCACGGTGACGACACCTACCGCCTGAACGGCGCGGGGGAGATGCTGGTCTACTCCGCGGCCGACTTCGAGGATTTCCGCGTCGCCCGGCCGGAGATGCCGCCGAACATGGAGGCCGACCTGGAGCCGGTGGTCCGCCTGCTGGCGGAGAAGCGCTGGCCCTGGCGGCTGCACGCCACCTACGACGAAACCATCGGCCGCGCGCTGGACGTGTTCGAGAAGGTCAACCGCGACATTCCCTTGCAGGGGCTGAACTGGTTCTTCGACCACGCGGAGACGATCAGCGACCGCAACATCGACCGCATTGCGGCACTCGGCGGCGGCATCGCCGTGCAGCACCGCATGGCTTTCCAGGGCGAATACTTCGTTGAGCGCTACGGCGCCAAGGCGGCGGAGGCGACCCCGCCCATCGCCAAGATGCTGGCGGCCGGCCTGCCGGTCGGCGCGGGCACCGACGCGACGCGCGTGGCGAGCTACAACCCTTGGGTATCCCTGTCCTGGCTGGTCACCGGAAAGACGGTCGGCGGCCTGGCGCTCTACCCCATGGCGAACCGCATGGACCGCGAGACGGCGCTCCGCCTGTGGACGGAGGCCAACACCTGGTTCTCCAACGAGCAGGGCAAGAAGGGCCAGATCAAGGCCGGTCAGCTGGCCGACGCCGCGCTGCTCAGCGACGACTACCTGTCGGTGCCGGAGGACCGCATCGCGCACATCCGCTCCGTCCTGACGCTGCTGGGCGGCAAGGTCGTCCACGGCCAGGGCGACTACGGCACGATGGCGCCGGCGCTGCCGAAGCCCATGCCCGACTGGTCGCCGGTCGCGCTCTACGGCGGCTACTACCGGGATCCGAAGGCGGAGCAGAAGCAGGCTGCGGAATGCGGTTGTCATTCCGGCTGCGCGGTGCACGGCCACGATCACGCGGCGGCGCTCGCCACGGACGTGCCGGTCGCCGACGCGCGCAGCTTCTGGGGCGCCTTCGGCTGCGGCTGCTGGGCCGTGTGAGGGGAGGGGACGGAATGACCGAAACGCTGGGTGGATTGGGGGGAGGGCGCGCGCGGGACAGCGCGCCCCAGCCCATCGCCGCGATCCTCGACTGGCCGGCCCTGGGGCTTCTGGCGCGGCTGGCGCTGGCCGCCCCCTACGCGGTCAGCGGATTTGTCAAGCTGCTGGACTTCAACGGTGCTGCGGCGGAGGCCGCCGGGCTCGGCCTCGGCTCCCCGGCGCTGGTCGCCGCGGCGGTGATCGCCACGCAGCTCGGCGGGTCGGCGCTGTTCCTGACGCGGCGCTGGTGCTGGCTGGGCGCCGGCCTGCTGGCCGGCTTCACCGTGGTCGCCACGCTGATCGCCCACGCCTTCTGGACCTACGACGGAATCGACCGCGCCCGCCAGACCGCCACCTTCCTGGAGCATCTCGCCATCGTCGGCGGCTTCGCCGCCGCGGCGGCGCTGGTGCACCGGCCGGGGAGGCGCTGATGACCGCCGAGACCGTGCCGACCGCCAAGGCGACCGCACCACCGCCAAAGGAACAGCGGGCCGGCGCCTTCGCCCCGCTGCGCAACCGCCTGTTCGCCGTCCTGTGGGCGGCGACGGTGCTGGGCAACATCGGCACCTTCATGCGCGACGTGGCGAGCGCCTGGCTGGTGCTCGATCTGTCGGGCTCGCCCGCCACCGTGGCGCTGATCCAGGCCGCGGGGTCCCTGCCGATCTTCCTGCTCGCCATTCCGGCCGGCGTTCTGTCGGACATTCTGGACCGGCGCCGGATGCTGATCGTCATCCAGGTCGGGCTCGGCTGCGTCAGCCTCGCCCTGATGCTCCAGGCCGCGGCCGGGACGGCCAGCGTGATGTCCATCGTCGGGCTGACCTTCCTCGGCGGTGTCGGCGCCGCCCTGATGGCGCCGGTCTGGCAGTCCATCGTGCCGGAGCTGGTGCCGCGGTCGGAGCTGAAGGGCGCGGTCGCGCTCAACAGCCTGGGCATCAACATCTCCCGCGCCATCGGTCCGGCGGCCGGCGGCGCCATCCTCACCGCCTTTGGTGCCGCCGTCACCTACGGCGTCGACCTGCTGACCTACGTCGCCGTAATCCTGGCGCTGTTCTGGTGGAAGCGCCAGCCCGACGCCCGCGACGAGCTGTCGGAGCAGTTCGGCGGCGCGCTGCGCGCCGGCCTGCGCTACGCCCGCGCCAGCCGCGAATTGCACCGCGTCTTCCTGCGCGCCGGCCTGTTCTTCGCCTGCGCCAGCGCCCTGTGGGCCCTGCTGCCCATCGTCGCCAGCCAGATCCTCGGCGGCGGGCCGGGCTTCTACGGCCTGCTTCTGGGTGCGGTGGGGGCGGGCGCCATCGGCGGCGCCGTGCTGCTGCCGCGCGTCCGCGACCGGGTGGGGCAGGACGGCCTGATGCTCGGGGCGTCCGTGGTCACCGCGCTGGTGATGGTCTTCCTGGCGCTGGCCCCGCCGCGCTGGGCGGCGATCCCGATCCTGCTGGTCGCCGGTGCCGCCTGGATCGCCGTGCTGACGACGCTGAACGCCACCACGCAGTCCATCCTGCCCAACTGGGTGCGCGGGCGCGGGCTGGCGCTGTATCTGACCGTCTTCAACGGCGCCCTGACCGCCGGCAGCCTCGCCTGGGGTGCGCTCGCGGAGGCCATCGGCGTTCCGGGCACCCTGTGGGCTGGTGCTGCCGGGCTTCTCCTCGTCGCCGCCGTCGTGCACCGCGTCCGCCTGCCGGCCGGCGAGGCCGACCTGATGCCCTCCAACCACTGGCCGGAGCCGCTGACCGCGGAGCCCATCCGCGGCGACCGCGGCCCGGTGATGATCACCATCGAGTACCGCATCGCGGCGGAAGACCAGGACCGCTTCCTGGCGGCGCTGCACCGCGTGGCGGAGGAGCGGCGGCGCGACGGCGCCTACGCCTGGGGCGTCAGCCAGGACTCCGGCGACCCGGAACGCGTGCTGGAGTGGTTCTTCGTCGAATCCTGGGCCGAGCACCAGCGCCAGCACCGCCGCGTGTCCCGCGCCGACGCCGACATCCAGGAGGAGGCGCGCGCCTTCCACCGTGGCGCCGAGCCGCCCGTGGTCGCGCACTTCCTCGCCTTCGACCGCCACCGCGGGGAAGCGTCATGAGGGCTCGCGTCGGGGCAACGGTTCTCGCCCTGTGCCTGATGACCAACACGGCTGGAGTGGCCACGGCGGGGGCGGCCGATCCGGCCCCGCCGCCGCTGACCAACACCCGCTTCAACGAGGATTACCGCTACCTCCTCGATCCCGCCCTCAATCCGGGGGCGCGGACCGGCGCCTTCTGGGAGCCGTTCAAGGCCATTCCCCTGACCTCCGACGGGTTCGCCTCCCTGTCCTTCGGGCAGGAGACCCGGCTGCGCTTCGAGGCCGTCCGCAACAGCAGCTGGGGCCAGGACAACCCGCAGAACGACGCCTATGGGTTCTGGCGCGTGCTGCCCTACGCCGACCTGCGGGTGGGCCAAAGCTTCCGCGTCTTCGGGCAGCTCATCCTGGCGGACGCGGTGGGGAAGCTCGAACCGCTGGCCCAGCCGGACGCCGACCGCATCGACCTGATGCAGGGCTTTGCGGACTTCAACGCGTCGCTGGGGGACGCGCAAGGAACCCTGCGCATCGGCCGTCAGATGCTGTCCTACGGGTCGGAGCGGCTGGTCTCCATCCGCTACGGCGCGAACGTGCCGCGCTCCTTCGACGCGGTGACCGGGATCGTCAAGGCCGGCCCCTGGCGGGTGGACGCCTTCCTCGGCCGACCGATCCGTGTGTCGCCCAAGCTGTTCGACGACGAGCGCGACGGGCGCCGCGCCGCCTGGGCGCTCTACGCCACGCGGCCCCTCGACCTGGGCTGGAGCGGCGGCCTGGACGCCTACTACATCGGCTACCGCAACCAGCGCGCCGAGTTCGAGGCCGGCACGGGGCGGGAGCAGAGGCACACGCTGGGCACCCGATTCTTCGGAAAGGCCGACGGCTGGGACTGGAACTGGGAGGCGATGGGCCAGTTCGGCAGCTTCGGCACCGGCAGCATCCAGGCCTGGTCGCTGGCGACCGACACCGGCTACCGCATGGACAACCTGCCGCTCCAGCCGCGGCTCGGCCTGAAGGCCAACATCGCCAGCGGCGACACCAACCCGCGCGACGGCACGCTGGGGACCTTCAACCCCCTGTTCCCCCGCGCGAAGTATTTCGGGGAGCTGACGCCCGTCGGTCCCTTCAACCTGATGAACCTGCACCCCTCCGTCGACCTCGCCCTGTCCGAGGAGTTCAGCCTCAACGCGTCGGCCATCGCCTATTGGCGGGAGAGCCTGGACGACGGCGTGTACGACCTGACCGGCGGCCTGCTGCGCTCAGGATCCGGGTCGGGGGCGCGCTACATCGGGACGCAGGGCGAGCTGGTGCTGTCCTACAGCGCCGGCCGGACGTTCGAGGGGCTGGTCTCCTACTCCATCTTCCAGCCCGGCGCCTTCATCAAGGACACCGGCCCGGCCAAGACGACCCACTTCGTCGGGATGGAAGCGGTCTTCAAGTTCTGACCCGGCGAAGCTCAGTAGCAGCTGCGGCCGACGCAGGTCGGGGGGTGGATGCTTCCGGTCCAGACGCTCTGGCCGCTCTGGACGCTGCGGACCCGGTCCTGCGCCTCCCGCTGCGCCTGCTCGCGCTGATGGACGCAGCGGAGATAGCCATCCGAATCGCGCCCGGCGCAGGCCTGTTCGTTGGTCGCGCAGGCCACGACCATCCACGCGATCGCGAGCGATAACCAGCGCATGGCCGCCTCCCTGGGACGGAGGAGAGTTCCCCCCAATCCTTTCAAAGCGGCCCGGTGCCGGCAATCTTCCATCGGAGGTAGTCGGCCATCCGCCCGGAAGGCAACTTTTCCTGCATCTTTCCTCTACCAGAACAAAAACGGAACATGTATTGTGTGGGCATCCAACGACGATGCCAACGACCGAGGGATGACCCACATGATCGTCCAATTCGACACCGGCCTGACCACCCACCTCCGCGCCTGGGCGTGGCTGGACGTCGGTCTCCGCCAGGGACGCCGGCAGCGGCGCCTGATCGGGTGGAGCATCGAGGACGGCGCGTGGCTCGTCTCCGAACCCGTCGCCACGGTGGCGACCAGCCGCCCGTCGGAGCCGCCGGGCTGGGCGGTCACCGCGAACAACCACCGCTATCTGCTGACGCAGCCCGGCCTGCCGCAGGACGACGAGCCTCTCGCCGTGATCGACCGGCTGCGCCAGACCGGCAGCCTGGATGCCGGCGCCAACATCCAGATCGTCACCTGGCAGGCGGCGGCGCAGGCCGCCGTGCCCCCTTGGGTGGCGCGCCGGTCGGCGTAGGTCGGCATCCGGCGCGCCAGCCGCACCTCACTGCGGCTGGCTCGTCCGCCATTTCAGGAAATCGTCGATCAGCCGGTCGCGCTCGCTCGCCCGCAGGGTGGGCGCGGTCTGCTGGATGACCTGCCCGAGGCTCTGACGCGCCTCCGCCGACAGGACCGGGCGGGCGTCTTGGTGGCCGCTGAGCCAGTCCTCGGCAGCCTTGAAGCGCTTCCAGCCGCCGCCGACCGTGGCTTCAAGGTTCACCTCCTGCCATTTCGGATGGCGCTGCGGCTTTTGGAACTCCGTGATCTTCGAGAAGAAGGCGTCGATGAACCGGGAGATGCGGCGATAGCGGTCGGTGCGTTCGGGCCAGTTGTAGGTGGCCAGGATCGTGCCCACCGCGACGGTGTTGACCGTTTCGCCGGACTTGAGGAGCTTCGGGTAATCGTCGCCGGTCAGCGTTGCCGGGAAGTAGTTCTTCTCCAGCGGCTCCGCGTAGGGGATTTCCAGGAAATGGAAGCGGTCGTCGTTGATCGACGAGACGACCGCCACCGGCTTCGCCGCCACCGAGACCATGGCGGCGATCTCGCCGCTCTTCAGCATGTTGATCGCGGTTGGCTGATCCACGTTGATCGCGTCCACTTTGATGCCCAGTCCTTGGAACATCAGCCGGCCGGACGTGTCGGTGCCGCTGCCCGACACGTCGAAGCTGACCTTCTTGCCCGCAAGCTGGCGGAAGTCGGTGACCTCGCGCGGGGCGATGACGTGAAGCTCGTCGTTGAACAGGCGCGCGACGTAGACCAGCTGGTTGTCGATGTTGCGCAGGCGCGGGTCCTGGCGAAGCTGGTCCATGGTGTCGGTGCGCACGAAGCCGAGGTCGATGCCCTTGAGGAAGCGCACGTCGTAGGCGTTCTGCCCGGCCCCCTTGCCGAGCACCGGCAGGACGCGCAGGTCGTCGCCGTTGTCGAGGACAAAGGCCATGTCGCTCGCCATGCGGAAATAGGTTCCCCCCGGCGTGCCTGAAATCACCGCGACGGTGTTGGCGTTCATCCGCTCGGCAAGGGAGGCGTCGCCGTCCGCCCCAGCCGGGCGGCGCACGGGCTCGGCGGAGGCCGTGGCGATCATCGCGACGCTCGCCAGCCCGGCGATGAGCAGGAATGTCCTCATGAATGATCTCCCAGTCGGCGTGCGGCGTCGGCGTGCGGCGTCGGCGTGCGGGGCGGACGGCTCGCAGGCGACTATTTGCGATGGGTGGCGAACCAGCCGGTCAGTTCCTTCAATGGGCGGTCGGCATCGGCGACGCCTTTCGCCACCGCCTCTCCATAGAAGCGAACGGCCTGCTCGGGGTCGGGCGAAAGGCCGCGCACATGCATCCGTTCGAGCACAAGAGGATCGTAGGTCTTGCCGAGAGCCAGGGACGCCTCTGCGCTGCCGCTGGCCGCCGCCCGCCGGAAGAAGAGCCGCGCGCCCGCCAGATCGCCTTGCGCGAACAGCTCTTGGCCGCGCTTGAGCAGCCTCTGCGCGTCCGCCGGGACCGTTGACCCGCCGGATGGCGCCGGCGGTGCGGTGGGCACCGCGAAGGCCACGATCGGCTGCGGCGCGGGCGGCTTCGTTTCCGCCTTTGGGCGGTCCGTCGGGACGACGCTGCGCAAGGCAAGCGCCTCGGTCGTCACCGAACCCGTGGACTGGTTCACCTTGTTCGCAGTGTCGTCGTCCCGCGGCGGGCTTGGCGCGTTCGCCGCCCTCGTGGCGCGCATCGGCACATCCAGGTCGACCGAGCGCTGGCCGACCAATCCGTTGCCATGCTCGCTGACGGCGGTGACGCTCAGCCTCGTCGTTCCGACGTGGTCCGGGGCTAGGGTGATCGCGAGGTTGGGCAGTTCGTCGAGCGGAACGCGCCAGGTGCCGTTGCCGAGATTGCGGCCGTGCGACAATGCGGCGTTCGCCGGCATCTTGGAAATCCGGACGTAGGTCTCGGAAACCGTCGTGGAGTTCGTTCTGATCGGCGGACTGACGACGATGATCAAGGGTGTCGGCACACCGGCGACCCCCGGCATGACCTCCGCGGCCAAATAGGGAATCATGAATGGGTCGTCCGGTTGCGCGGGCTGGCCACTGGCCGGCGGCTCCGGCGCGGACGGCCGGACATTGCGCCATTCGTTGACGTCGTCGCTGCGGGCCGTGGCGGGCATTCCCGCCGTCATGGCAAGCGCCGTCGTGGCCGCAAGAAACACCCGGTGATTTGCCAACACCGTATAAGGCAAGAAGGCCAAGTGTCCGGTGTGCATGACGGTGCCTCCCCGAATATTGTATACATGAAGGCTGGGGGTTCGGCGTTATCGTCATGGATATTCTTATGACGCAATGCCCTGCGATGAGGCCCCGCGCAGCCGCTTTTACTGCTGTTTTTTTGTCTATCAGCGAAAAAGTCTAATCCAACGGCAGAACGGCGGGAATCGCGATTCGTGGTTGGGGAGCGGCGATTCGGATCGATCTGGTTAACACCGTCATCACTCCGGTCGCGGCGCACGACACCGTCAGACGGTCAGCACCGCCGCGCCGTTTATGGCACCGCGGCGGAGAGCCTCCACCGCCTCGTTCGCCTGGGCGAGTGGAAAGGGCGTGGTCCGGGTGCGCACCGGAACGCGGGGCGCGAGCGCCAGGAACTCCTCCCCATCGCTGCGCGTGAGATTGGCGACCGAGCGGACCATGCGCTCCCCCCACAGGATTTCGTAGGGAAAGGAGGGAATGTCGCTCATGTGGATGCCCGCGCAAACGACGACTCCTCCCTTCACGACCGCCCGCAGGGCCGTCGGCACCAGCGCGCCGACGGGCGCGAAGAGGATGGCGGCGTCCAGCGGCTCCGGCGGCGGCTCATCCGACCCGCCCGCCCACACGGCGCCCAGATCGCGGGCGAGTGCCTGGGCCGCGTCGTCGCCGGCGCGGGTGAAGGCGAAGACGTGCCGACCCTGATGCCGGGCGACCTGGATGACGATGTGCGCGGCGGCGCCGAAGCCGTAGAGACCGAGCCGGTCCGCGTCGCCCGCCATGCGCAGCGCGCGGTAGCCGATCAGCCCGGCACACATCAGGGGGGCGGCCTCCTCGTCCGTGTAGACGGGGTCGATGGGAAAGGCATAGCGCGCGTCGGCCACGGTCATCTCGGAGTAGCCGCCGTCGATCTGGTACCCGGTGTAGCGCGCCCGGTCGCACAGGTTCTCGCGTCCCGATCGGCAGTAGACACACTCCCCGCAGCTCCAGCCGAGCCACGGAACGCCGACGCGGTCCCCGGTTCCAAAGCGGTCCACGCCGGGTCCGGCGGCCAGCACGGTCCCGATGATCTCGTGGCCGGGAACGAGCGGCAGCTTCGGATGGGGCAGGTCGCCGTCGATGACGTGAAGGTCGGTCCGGCACACGGCGCAGGCATGGACCCCGATCAGGATCTGGCCCGGTCCCGGTTCCGGGTCAGGCAGCAGGGCCGGGAGCAGCGCGGATCGTGGCTGCGTCAGGATCATTGCCTTCATGGCGCGCTCCGACATGTGCCCGGCTTGATGGATCGATCAGCGAGACAGCGTCTCCAGGTAAGCCACCACGTCGTCGATCTCCGTCCGGGACAGGTTCAGGTTCGGCATCGGCGGGTGCGGAGCGGTCAGCCATTGCCGCAGCCAGTTCGGCCCGCGGGCCGGGTCCCGTGCGATGCTGGCGAGCGTCGGCACCGCATCGGTGCCGCCCACCCGGTTGGTGGCTGCGCCGCTGCCCGACACGACGTGGCAGGAGGCGCACCAGCGGTCGGCAATGCGCCGCCCGTTCTCGGCGTCCGCCGCGTGGACGGCCGGAGCGGGGGCGAACAGCACGATCAGGACGGCCGCCAGGATGGCCGAGATCGGTCCGGCCTTCATCGCGAGCCGCCTTTCAGCGTCATGAGGTACGCCACGATATCGTCGGTTTCCTCCGCATTCAGGCGTATGTTGGGCATCACGGGGTGGGAGGTCTGCAAATAGCTGCGCAGAGCCAATTCGGTGATGCCGGGATCGCGCATCCGCTCCGTCAGGTCCGGTGCCGCGAGATCCTCCTGCATCGGGGGCGGCTTGGCCGTCGGGGTCTTCGAAACGCGGTGGCACTCGCCACATATGTCTTCGGTCAGTTGACGGCCGTAGCCTGGGCTGCCCGGACCATCGCTGGCAGCGCGTGCCGCCGGCACAGCGACCATCACGAGGACCAGACCGACGACGGATGATCGGCACAGCGACTTGACCATGGGCAGGGCCTCTGCGTTCTATGGGCTCCCGCGGTGAGCATTGGCGATCGCACAGCGTGCAACGCCGACACACCGGCACCAAATAGGCAAGCGTTCAGCGATCCAAGGCTATGCTAGGGCGCCGGAAGCGCCCAAGTCCACTCTTCCTCCGTGGTACGTTTTCAGCGTTGGCCCGGCAATAAGGTCCAAACCCGGACAATCTGGCGATCCTTTGACTGCTGCGCTATTTTGCCGTGTAAGCGCCGAATATGCTCGTAAACTCCCTTTAGTCCAAAATGACACCTATAACGAAGAAGAGAATATCTGTAGGTTTCCGCCCTCCAGGTTTCCGTCCTGCCTCCGCTGCGTTCGGAGCGTTCGGGCTGTTTTCATGATGTTGGAATCGGGAATCCGCTATGATTGGTTCCGGTCCGCCGGCCGGCACTCATTGCAGGACCGCCTCGTATGCTCCGGAGCGCGGCGGCAGTGAACGGGGCGGGCGCGCGGCAATCGCCGTTGCGGTGGTTGACGATCGTGCCTTGTTTGGGGAAAGCCTGGCGACGGCGGTGAACGCGCAAGCCGGCGACGTGGTCATGAGCCATTGGCGGTACGCACAAGCCCTTGGCGACCTGCAAACGATCCTGCGCGATGCCGACGTCGTCCTGGTGTGCATCGGCCGCGCGAACCTGACCAAGGGCTCGATCAACCAGCTGCTCAGGGCGCTGTTGCGGGAAGACGCTCACCCCCCGGTGGCCGTTCTGGCCGACACGGTCAGCCCGAGCATGGTCCGCAGCGGCATGTCCATGGGCTTGGGGGGCATGATCGCCAGCACGGCTCCGCTCAAAAGCGTGATCAGCGCCCTGCGGCAGATCCACAGCGGGGCGACCGTCCTTCCGAACATGAACTGATACGCCAAAGGCGCCGGCCTCCGTGGAGACAACGACACCCGCCGTCACGCTGCGGGCATTCAGGCGTCCGGTTGGCGCAGGGTGCGGTAGACCGCTTCGGTGCGGTTCGTCACGCCCAACTTCTTCAGAATGCTGCGGACATGGACCTTGACCGTGCTCTCCTGCATGCCGAGTTCGTGCGCAATGATCTTGTTCGGCTTTCCTTCCTTCAGGCATTCCAAGACGGAAAGCTGGCGGGGAGTCAGCCCGTACAGGGAACTGTCCTCGGCGTTGGTGTAGATGGCCGTCCCGTTCGGCCCGGGTGACAGGGACGCATCGTCCGTGGCGCTGCGCTCCCCCAAGATGCCGTGGTCCTGGATCAGCCGATGCATAAAGCTGGGCGGAACGAAGGTTCCGCCGGCCGCGATGAGGCGAATGGCCTCCAGCGCGACCGAAAGCCCAACGGCGGTGGAAATGTAGCCGCGCACGCCAAGTTGGAAGGCTTCCACCACGGTTTCCCCGTCTTCGCGGTCGGACAGCACGATCAATGGTGTGTCACCCAAGCAGGCGATGATGTCGCGAATCTGGGCTGCGAAATCTGTTTCCGGTGGCGCCAGGGCGCTGCAGTTGTAAAGGACCACGTCGGGGGCTGTTTCGCTGTAAAGCAACGGCTGCGCGTCCGCCGTCGAGGCGGCGGTCAGGACGCGTACGCCACGGTCGCACAGATTGATGCTCAGCGACAGGCATTCCCGCGTGAGCAGCATGTCGTCGAGCAACAGAACCGTTATATTCTTGGCACTGCGGGCTTTCGTTATGCCCTGCGCAACTTTGTTGGTGTCGACGGTCACGCCTGCCTTCCGCTCTTCAGAGGCTTTCGATCCCAGGAACTGTGGGTCGAAAGCCTCCGGAACCGGCATTGAGCATTGTTGCGAACCCATTAACGTCATCTCCTTCCGTGCTTCCCGCGTTCATATGTCCTGCGCGGTTGATCCCTTGACGCCATCGGGAGATTGGAAGGAAGGACAAGCACGCGTGCGGCGGTGCGGCATAGAAAGACAATCCGCGACCAGTTCCCCAAACGGGCTTCTCATCCCCCACCACGCCTTGCGTCCGGTCGCAAAGCGTCCCCGACTCACCCCCGCCCATGACAAGCCCGTCTGGCAACTCTCACGGGCGTTCTCGGAATTTCCCATCCTTCAAAATTGAGCAGACTTCAATGGCGCGCTTTCAATGGGCATGCAGCGCTTGCTGCTGTAACGGACGGTTAAGGGGGAAGGCATCGTATCGCTTCGTCTTATGGCTTCAGAATGGTTGCGCATCCATATACTGATCGTCGTTCCTTGCTGATCCAGCTTTACACGGTACGTATAGCACCGCACGTTTTAGTGCCCGTCAACAGCAAACAAGCGCATAGCGGTGCATGTAAATATCAGCTCACTACCACCTATTTTGGAAATGATGCAGCGATGTAACGGCGTTACAGTTTTGAAAGACAGCCGCTCAAGCCATACAACCATCGGCCAAAGGTCATGGGTTCGGTCATGGCATTTGCGATTGCGCCCATAGCTGCACAGACCGTTCCCCATGTCATTCGTCCTCCGGCCACTCGTCCTCCGGCCATTCGTTTTCCGGCCTTTCCGAGGAGCCGCATGGGTGGACGAGGCACCGTCCCGGCGGGGTGCAGGGGCGATTCAGCCGATTTGATGAGGGGAAACGGCGGGCTTTGCTGCGTTGCTTATCCCAATTGCCAATGTCGCAACGCTGCGTCAGCCATAAACAATAGGTCTACGCGCAACCTCGCCCCCGTTCAGGCGGGCGCCACGGCAGTCGACCATGCATCAGAAATCCCTCATCTACGAAGATCCAAGAATTTCTGTCATCCTGTTCGATAAGAAGACCTTGCTTCGCGAAAGTTTGACCAGAGCCCTGGCCTCGCAGGCCGACGATATTCTTGTCATGGCTTCGCCATGCGACATCGGGGGCATCGACACCGCCAGCATCTGCGACGTGGTCATCGTCCGGCTGGACAGCACCGCTCCGGGCGATCCGGGAGTGGTGGACCTGATCACCCGAATTCTCGAAGTACGCCCCGACCTATCGATCATTGTCTTGTCGGAACGGCGCGCTTCCTTCCCCGCGCTGAGGCCGGTGTGGAACAACATCCGGGGTATCATCACGCACGACGACGATCTGAAGACCATCCTCTGGGCCATCCGGACGGTTCACGCCGGGGGCACGCTGGCGTGAACCGTGCCTGTCTGGATGGAATCAGCCGCGTCAGCCCCCCATGCGCTTTGCCGTGCGTTTCGGGATGAAGGTCCGGACGAAGGCCTTTGGGCGTTTGTAAAGAGTTCGGTAGGCTGTGCGGATCAGCTCCATCCGTGTCGGATGGCAGGCCTGCTGCATCCGCCGCCAGTGCTGGAGGAAGGGACGGATGCGCCACCACGGGGTGAGCGGCGTGCGGGTCCCGAACAGCGTGCGCAAGGCCAGCAGTTGGGTGTGCAGCGCCGATCGGCCCGGCCCATCGGGCAGGAGCGCGGCCAGCGTGCCCCAGTCGATTCCGTTGGGCATCCTGGCCAGCTCGTCCAGATCGCAGAGATGCCGAAGGTCGATGGCCCCCGTCACAGTCTGCTGGTCGTGCAGCATGTCGTGCACGATCAGATGGAGCGCTCGAAACGTCGGCGAGGGAAGCAGGGCCTGCCCGTTCCCGACACGGACCACAGTGGCGCTTTCCGCCAGCCGGTCCGGATGGTGGAAGGCTTCCGGACCCGGGGGCCGGAAGTGCAGGTCGATCGATCCGACGTCGTCGGGCCGTGCGAACGCTGCCAGCGCGTGCTCGCCGACCGCATCCGGAAGCGGTTCGTACCCCAAGCGCGCGAGGCATGCCGCGGCACGCGGCAGGTGTTCCCTCGACACGGCGATGTCCAGGTCGGTCAGGAGACGCGCGCCGATCCGGTCATCGGGGCTGGTGAGAAGAACGCATGCGCCCTTGAGGAGGAGGGGGCGGATGTGGCACCGGTTCAACGCTTCGATGGCTTCGACGGCCTGCGCACGCAGCCGCAGGTTCCGTTCGCGGTTCCGGTCATGGATGAAGCGGAGATAGTCCAACGCGTCCTGGGGCACCGGCGCGCCCTCGCACCCTTCAAGCGCGCGGAACAACGTCGGCGTGACGAGATAACGGTTGGCGACCTCGACGATGTCCAGCCAGTCCGCTCCCGCCGGTGGCCGGCCCTGGAGACAGGCGACCACGGATTCGAACGGGGTGCGGCCCGTCACGATCGGCACGTCCCGACGAGCAGGTCGACAGCGGCGTCCAGGTCCGAATAGGTCAGGCGGAAGCAGTGCGCCGACGCGAGCGCGGCGTGAATCGCTCGGAAGGCACGCGCCGTCAGCCGTTCGTCCCGTGAGGATGCGCCGCCAATCAGATCGCGCAACGTGTCGATCGGGTCCACCCTGTCCAGCCTTGGGAAGGCGCCCTCGTGGCGGTGAAGGCTCACAAACCAGCGCACCGGGCGGGGCATCGCCTCGGCGGCGGGAACCATCGGAAGATAGCGCACGTCCTGCCGGTCGTGCGGTCGGGAATGGATGACGGCGTCGGCGATGCCGGGCCAGGATCTTTCCAGGAGGGGCCATGATCCGCGTTTGAGGGCCGGCGCGAAAGGAAGCCCCGTCACCTGCCCGTCGGCGTGCAGGAGCGCGACGTCGTCGCCGCCGTAACCCAGGCCCGCCCGCGCCAGCGCCACCGCCAGGGTCGATTTCCCCATCCCTGGACAGCCGCTGATCAGCAGGGCGTTCGGGCCGGACGTCAGGCAGGCCGCGTGCAGGGCAATCTCGTAGTGGGCGGAACGCAAGACGTCCGCTGTCAGCGCCGCCCTGAGCGCCGGGACAAGCTCGTCACGGCGCCCGGTGACCGGCTCGATCCCGTCGGCCTGGAGCAGAAAGCCACCGGACCGCTCGACCACCTCGAACCGCCGGTCCGGGGCGATGTCCATGGCGTCCGGACTCCGGGTTTCCAGGTTCCGGAACTCCGGCTCGGCGATATCGGCGAGGTCGTCGGCGTCGTAGGAAATCTCACCGCAAAAGGTGCCCAGCCGCACCCGTTGGCGTCGCCGGAAACAGGGGACGGCCACAAGCAGACCCTGGTCGATCCAGTCGGAAACGGCGGCCTCGACCTGCTTTCGGGCTGTCTGGAGGGGGAGGCCACAGTCGATGCTGGCGGCAACGACCGAGTCGACCGTGGCTCCGTCAGACAATCGGCACCACGCGAACGCTGCGACGTCGTTCAACTCGAACAGCACCTGCCGCGCTTCATGGAAAAGCACGGCGTGCCGGCCGATGACGGCGAAGGATGCGCCTGTCACCGGACGGTATCGCTCATGGTGCACCGCTGACATAGTCTCCGCCGGCCTGTCTGATTGTCTGCCTTGGAATCAGCGGCCGTGGTCGTTGTGGTTCTTGCCCGACTTGCCGGGGACTCCGTCGCTCCCGCCATTGCCGTATCCATTGTTGGCATGCGATCCGCGCCCGCCATGGGATTTTGCGATGGCCTGCGACGTCAGCGAAGTCGACAGCAGCGTCGTAACGGCAGGCGATGTCACGACGGCAAATTTTCCGCAAGTTGCCAAGAATTTACGCCGTTCCAAATCATCGCCGGCAAGCGGCGTGGTCTCGGAGCTGGTGTGGGTTTTGCGCGTATCCATTCGCACTCTCCTAGGTTTCTCTGTTTGCAGGACCCATAGGCGCGAACATTGGATGTTAAGCGCGGATCCGGGGCAAGTTCGAATAGATGGTGTCTTCCATGTTGAGGCTAACCCTTTGGCCTCACCCGCATGACCTTGCGCGCGCCAGAACGCTCCGAAAGTTTCGATGACGGCCCCTCGCCGCGGCAGGGTACGGGCGGCACGTCGGCAGCCGGACCCGCCGCACAATCCCGAAAATGATCGCAAGCGCGCGCAAAATTTTGGACCATAGTCCTGACAAACCCGTGCATCACCCGCCTTTGCCAGCAATCGACGCGTGACGAGCGGCACCGAGCAAGGACCATGGTCCTGCGTGGCGTGCGGAACGCGCTCGCTCCACGCGCCCTTGGCGGATCACGCGGGTCGTGATTTGTGCGACCCGTCCATTCCATTGGATCGGGCGAAATTACGAAGGCAATTCATCGGCAGCATTGTTGACTAATCATCATGAAGGATTGACAGATTCTGCCATCTTCGTGATGCAACGTGTTGTGCAAAACAATGCAACGATGACCGATGCACCGCATCGAGCATGGTGCAAGCCCAGGCAGTGCGGTGCGCACTGCGCAACGGGCCTGCCGAATGGAAGAAGATTTGACGTGGTGGGAGCAGGCTTGAAATCGGCGGGGAGCCGATGTGATGACCGGTCCTACTTCGCTCGAATTCTCAGCGCTCGCTCAAGGCTTGCATACAATCTTCCCCCTATACTCCATGCACTCTCAGGGGATTTCCTAAAATATCTCCAAGCACCCGTAAAATCGCCTATTTTCGCCGCGGCGGTAAAATGATAGTAACAAAAATCAGACTCTATTTTTTTGTGTCGCTGACGGAGCAATGTTTTGCACTCACCCGTTAGGTGGTCGCCATGTTTCCGAATTAGATATTCGTTGATGTCGAGCAAGCACTGAAGGGTCCACCCGCCCGATTTTGTGAGCGAACTCTCTCGACGCCTGTAGATATAACCGAATTCTTCAGAAATGAGCCTAAACTTCGCCCCATGAAGAAGGCACTCAAAATAGAATACAAAATCCTCAGCTATTCTTATGTCCTCTTTGTATCTGACGGCCGTACTGGCAATGAAGTTCCGCCTTATGATCGGCTTGGCATAACCGATTGAAAGCCCGTCGCCACGGATCGCGCTATGCCTGATGAGATCGTCGATCCCTATGTCGATCTCCGTGTGCGGATCGAGAAATTTGAACGCAGAAGTCTTTTCCGTTCCATGAGGGAACGCGACAATTGTCAAATTGTCGGCAATCATATCGGCGTTTGAAGCGTCCGCAATCTTCTTCAAAGTATGCAATCGGCTTGGTGCCATCACGTCGTCAGCGTCAAGCAGCGCAACCCAATCGCCCCTTGCATGCCTTAGACCGGCGTTCCGTGAGGCGCTGGGCCCGACGTTCTTCTCATTCACGATGAGCTTTACTCGGCTGTCTCGCGAAGACCATTCGGAAACGATATCGGCCGTTCGGTCTTTTGAAGCGTCATCGATAACGATCACCTCAACAGACACATGTGATTGGCCCAATGCCGACCGCAGCGCTTCTTCAACAAACGATTCAGCGTTGTAGCATGGCACGATCACTGAAAAGTCTATGTTCGTCATGAAGTTTTCTCATTGGTCGTCCAAAGCCACGCCGATCAGGCCCAAGATGCGCTTTTCAGCATTTTAGATCGCCGTCTTCGATGGCCTGAAAGGTCAACTCTGGTCCATTGCCGCCAAGCGGCACCGGAATTCGTGTCCTGGAAGGTCCGGCCTCGCGCCGTCGACCAGGAAAGCCAACCCTCTGTCTCGCCTTCGTCCGGTTCGTTCATAATGGGCGGCGCCGGAGAAAAGGCCTGCTCGGAGCCCACGAGGAAGCCACCATCACAGGACCGCCGATCCACCACCCCGCCTTCCGACGAGAACCGCGAAATACTCAAGAGCTTGCCCGAAATTCCGAACAGCGATCATCGCGAATCGTGCGGCAACATGCTTTCCCGTCACCAGCGCAAACATAGCCGTGACGGTGAGCAATGCGGCGGCCATCAGACGTTTGATAAAGGAATACACTTTCATCATAAATGATTCTCCGGGCGCGACAACGCGGGCATAGATCCGTCCATGATTGTAATTCCTCATCGCCATCCATTTTATAGTGGCGCGCTCGTCAGGGACGTCCTCCCACGCGATCGCTTCATCGCACCATATCAGTTTTGCCCCGATTTTCTTGAGGTGGAAGAAGAACTCTGTGTCTTCTCCGCCATTGTTGTAAGCATCATTGAAATCGCGTCCAGCTCGTTCCAATATACGACGCGTCATCAAAACGCTTCCTGCACCACCCGTTGATCGTGGCGTTCCTGTGGGAAAGCGTCGCCTGTCGAAGAGCTTAGACTGCGAAATCCATGTGGGGGAATTCGGGGGAAGGACTGAAAGCACGGGGCCAAACACAACGTCCGCCTCGAATTCCTTGCACGCCTTCAACAGATGAACCAGCCAGGATTTGTCGACTGTCTCATCGTCGTCAACAAAAGCGACATAGTCTCCGCCAGATGCTCGCAAAGCTCTGTTGCGCGCATGCGCGACACCGGCCTGTGGTTCAACTTCATATATCAGCTTTATATGTGGTGGCGCCTCCGCCTGCGCGACAACACTCCGCGCAGATTCGGCACGGTCGTTATCAAGGACAATCACTTGAACTTGAAATCCGTCCGGTATATCCATCTCGAACAGAGATTTCAAAGTCTTTGCCAAAAGAGTCGCGCGCTTGAAAGTCGCAATACATACATCCACTCGAAGGAATCCCATTCGCATTTCCGGCTTATCAGCCGGGGCGGTGCCGTAATTGGTGCAAATCGGCGTCTCGATGGCGACCGCGTCGATGGTGGAGTCAATGCGGGTTTTGTCGCCCAGACGCGCGTCGTTTGAAGCGTGCATGGTTGTTATTCCGATGCGAAAGGCGTTTGTTTCGTTTCCACGTTATCGTGTCGGGGCTGCAGCGAAACGATCTTAATCCGCAGGAACGCCGGTGGTTGTAGGTCGGCTAAGCCTTGGGACGTAAAGAGCGGCCAACGGGAGGACTGGGCTGGCCCACAAAGGCGGACGTGGAGCGCGCCCTTACCGGGACGCGTCATGGCGCGGCAGCGCGGCGCAGGCCAGCGCCAGGATCGTCATGCCCCAAACCATGTGGTCCGGCCGCAACAGCGAACTTTCCGTCAGGTTGTGGATCATCGCGAAAATGACGAGGGCGGCCCCGAGAATGCCGTAGCCGCGGCAATCGGCCCGTCGCTCCATCGCCAGACTCATGAAAAGCGCCGACAGCAGCACGACGATGCCCAGCGCCAGTCCGACAGCACCGACGGTCAGCAGTGCATCCAGATAGCCGTTGTGCGCCTGTTGGATCGCCCAGTTCAGGAAGGTCGGCTGCCAGCGCTCCAGCAACCCGATCGATCCGGTCATCCACAGCGCCTGATAGCCAACCCCGGTGAAGAAGTGCCGGTCGACGAACTGCCACAGAAAGGCCCAAAGCTCGGTTCGTCCCGTCAGCGTCGCGTCTCCGAACAGCGCGAGCAGGACCCTCCGGGGAGAGAGCAGCGTGACGGCGAGCGCCACGACCGCACCGCCGGCGAGCATCACGTTCGCCGCAAGCGCGCCGGCCAGCGGACCGGCCCGCAGGGAAAAGCCGAGGAAGAAGGCGATGGCGCCGCTCAGCCCCACGGCCCCAAGCGACGTCTTGCTTCCGGTGCCGGCCAGGAACAGCAGGGTGCACAGGCAGACGACGATGGAAACCTGCCACCATCGCGTCCCCGCGGCCGTCATCATCCAAAACGACCAGATCAGGATGGTGATGGAGGCAAAGGCGCCGGCGGTGTTCTTGGTGGTGTGGATGCCGGTGAAACTGCCGTCCGCCCCCCGCCCCAGGGACGGGACAAGCAGCGCGACGGCAATGTCGATCGCGACGATCGCCGCCAGGGTGAGCGCGATGGTCCTCCAGACGACGCTCAGCCGGCCGATTGCGCTCACCGCGGTCACGCAGACCAACACGATGATCGTCATCAGCACCAGCCGCTTGACGCTGACGGCGGGCGCCGCCGACCACGCGATGCTCATCCAGCACCAGGCGAGCGCAAGCCACAACGGCCAAAGCCGAAGCAGCACCGGCAGCAACCGTTCGCGCGCCAGCCACGCCAGCGGTGCCGACGCAGCGAACAGGGCCATCCACACCAATTGGCGGATGCCGTTCCCGGAACCTTCCGCCGCGAACTCGCCCCCGTCACCGCTCAGCGGACTGTGCTGAAGGATCAGATAGGCGATGCTCGCGGCGAGGATGGCCTGTCCCCACGCTGCGGCCCGCTCGCTGCGGCTGCGGGCGGGTGCGCTGCGGTCGAACGCGTCGGCCACCGCGGCGCGGTTCCGCGGGCTGTCATCGGAAGCTGCGGAGTTCCATGCAGACAACGCCAAGCGCTGGTCTCCCTGATCAGAGTTTGTGCTTCGGCTGGACCAGTCCCCCGGTCGGCTTCCAACGCGCCCCGCCTTTCCGGTGACGGAGGGCCCGGTGGAAAGGACGCGAGCCGCCGGTCAAGGACCGGCCACTCGAACGCGGAAAGGTCCGCGGCGTGCTGTCGTGTCGGCGGCCGGCTTGACGACACGGTGCCCCGACGCGCTCGCGCGGTTCGCCCGGTTCCGCTTCCGCGTCGGACCGCAGGGGCGGGCTCATGGCACGGGCCATGTCGATCCGGCCGGCTCCGCCGCGCGTTGGCTGAACCGCCCGGTTGCGTCCAGGGCCTGAAGGATGCCGCTTCCGAAATTGCTCACCATGGCGTCCACCGTTCGGTGCCGGGCGGTCTGGAGGGCACCGTCGCGGAGCTGTCGACGCAAGGAGTCATCGGTGAGGACGTCCGTGATCGCAGCCCCGTAGGTGTCCGGGTCGGGCCGGCCCGTCACGAACAGTCCGTTCACCCGGTCCTGGAGATAATCCACCTCCGGGCTATGATTGCGAAAGTCGGCGGTGAGGACGGGCAGCCCGGCGGCAAAGGCATCGAGGATGGACAGGCCGACGAAGGACGGCAGCAGAAACACATCAGCCGTGCTGAGGATCTCCGCCTTCTCGCGGCCGTAGCGCGCGCCCAGCGGTCGGATCCAGGGCTTTTCCTTCGCCTGCCGGTCGAGCCAGGGGCCGAGCGGCCCCTGCCCGATGACGAGGAGATGCAGGTTGGGGATGCGCGCGCGGGCTCGCTCGCACGCGTCGATCAGGAAGGGCAGCCCCTTTCCCTCCATCAGGCGCGCGCAGAACACGGCGGTCGGCGCGTCGGGCAGCCCGAACCGCTCGCGGATTGCCGTGCGACCGGCCGGCGTGAGTTCCTCCGCAAGGCTCAGGGTCGCCGACACGTCGATGGCGTTCTGCACGACGGTGATGCGGGTTTCCGGAAAACCCATGTTCCGCACGATCGACTTCACGGAGTCCGTGTAGGCGAACCAGTGGTCCACGCGGCAGGACAGGAAGCGCTTCATCGCGCGGCGCAGGCGGGCGGGCGCCTGCTGCTGCAGGTCGTCGCCATGCCCCCAGAAGGCCAGGCGGGGTCCGACGCCCAGCATCCGGCGCAGGAACAGAGGGTAATTCAGCAGGGCCGAATTCGCCTGTTCGACCACCACGAGATCGAAGTCCTTCAGCCTGTTGAACAGCGGCTGGTAATAAATCTGCTTGTGGACGTACCGGTTGGGCGCGAAGACGTGGCAGTCGATGTGTCTGCCGCAGTCCTCGAACGCCTCCTCCGGCAGCGGTTGCCCGCCGAACAGGGTCAACTCCACCCCGCGTCGCGCCAGGAAGGCGCTCAGCCCTTTGTAGAAGGCGACGCGGTAGTGAGGGACGATCCGGTAGACGATCGCGACTTTGGCCGGGCCGGCCATCGTGGGGCCGACGTTGCGAGCTGTGCCGGTGATCTCTGGGCGCATGGGTTCCCCTTCCGCCGGGCATAGTGTCAGAAGCCGATTTGTCCATGGGAGCGCGGCTTGGGCGTCAATGTTCCCGCGGTCGCCGGCGGCCATATTTGAAGTAGATGCCGCTGTCGCCGTATTCGGACGCGGCATGCTTGCGCACATCCACCTGCACGAGCGCCAATCCGGCGATGTCGGCGCCGGCCGCCTTCAATTCACGCAACGAATACTTGATCTTGCTGATCGGGGTGGAGCGCCAGCGCGACACGAAGATGCAGCGGTCGCTCAGCGATGCGATGATCCGGGCGTCCACCACGGGCATGCAGGGCGGCATGTCGATCAGGATGATGTCGTAGTAGTGGCGAGCCCAATCGACCAGCCGTTGCAGCCTGTCGCCGTGGTTCAGATACAGGGGGGCCCGCGCGTCGGTGATTCCGGCCATGCCGCTGGTCAGAAGATGGATGCCGGTCTCCGGGCTGATCTGGGGCACCGGCATGTCGTCCGACATGCCGCTCATGTATTCGCTCAAGCCCGGACCGTTGGGCAAGCGGAAGAGGTCGTGCTGCGACGGCTTGCGGATGTCGCCGTCGATCACGAGGACGCGGAAGCGGCTCATCGCGAGCAGCGTCGCGGCGGACGCCACGACCGTCGACTTGCCTTCATGCTGCCACGCCGATCCCACGCTGAGGACGCCGCCGCGGTCGCAGGGCTGAAGCAGGGCCAGCGTGTTGCTGATGATGATGCGAATGGATTCCGCGAAGGGGGAGCGCGGGTTTTCCAGCACATACCACACGACGTCGCGGCGGCTGGCCACGCGGCGCGGCAGGGAGGGGGACAGGCCCAACCCACGCAACCCGCACTGCTCTTCGATCTCGTCGTTGCTCCTCATCCCGGTCTGCAGAAGCTCGCGCAGGGTGACGCCGGCACCACCGAGACCCAGACCGAACAGCCCGGCGAGGATGAGGATCACCCGTCCGCGGGGCAATGCGGGATCGGCGGGGGGTAGCGCCGTGGACACGGCCCAGGCCTCCGGCTGCACCAGCGGGGCGGCGCTCGTTCCCTTGTAGCGGGTCAAGAAGGTGTTGTAGATCTCCTCGCTGCTCCGCGCTTCCCGTTCAAGGGTGCTGATCTCCGCCTTTGCCTCCTGGAAGGTGCGGAGCCGTTCCTGGGTCCGCTTGGCGTTTTCTTGCAGCGCCTCCAGGCGGCTCTTCATCGCCCCTTCCTCGGCGGCGGTGTCGGACACCAGCCGCTGGGCCTCGCCGTTCATCGACTGCCGGACCGCGGCAATCTGAGCGTTCAGGGCCGACATCGTGGGATGCATGTTGCCGAGCTGCCGGGTGAGTTCGGCCCGTCGGCGTTCCAGAATGACGGTTTGAAGGCGGATCGCCTCCAGGTTCTCCGATTTGGACTCGGCGGCGAGCTTGGCGAGGTCGCCGCTCGCCGCCAGCTTTTCCATCCGTTCCCGGCGGTCGCGGACCGCCTTGTAGTCAGCTTCGGCCTGCGCGATGCTGCGGTTCAGCTGGAGCAGCTGGTCGCGCAACAGCTCGACGTCCACGCCGGCGGTCGGCTGTGCCTTCGTCAGCCGATCCAGATAGGCCTTCTGAGCCTGCTCGGCCTCGCCGCGAAACTGATGGGCGCGCTGCTCCAGCCAGTCGTTCGCCTTCACCGTGTCCTTCAGCCGGCCACTCGCCTGCTGGGCCAGGTAGGTTTCGACGATGGTGTTCGCAACGGTGGCCGCGAGCACGGGATCCTGCGACGTGAACGTAACCCCGATCACGCGCGAATGGCCGAGCGGGCCGACCTGGAGCGCGGACTCGAACCGCTCCAGCATGACGGTCTGGTCGCGCCGCGCGTCGCGGGCCGGATTGGAGGCTTCGGCATCGGTTGCGGCGTCGCCCCACCAGAGCGCGTCGAGCTGTCGCCTGGCCTCGGCCCACAGGTCGCGAAGGTCGGTGAGCAACGCCGCCACGGTCATGGGCGATTCCGCGCCGTTCATCCGCCTGACGGCCTCGCTCTCCTCCATGGCGGCTAACGCGCGCTCGGCCGCCGGACTGAATTCGGGCAACTGGTCCAAATGTGCCTTGGCGATGACCTTCAGCGCGATGTCCGCCGATTGCAGGACCTGGATCTCGCTTTCGATCGACAGCTCGTCGGGCCGGAACGGCGTGACCACCTGAGCCACATCGATCACCGTCCGCTGATGGGGATCCAGCATCAGCGTCGCCGTCGCGCGGTAAAGCGGCGGCTTGCTGTTGACGTACAGATAGCCGATCCCGACGAACAGCGCGACGGACGCAAGGAGAACGTACTTCTGCTGCCAGTACATCCGGATCATGCGGGACAGCCAAGGAGTCACCGTCAAGTCCCTGTCGGACGGTGGACTGTACGTGGCACTCAGGGGCGACGAAGGCACGCGTTCGACAACCGCCATACCGAGACTCCCACCAGGCTTGCGCTGGCGCTCCCAACCATCGGGTGCGTTAGGCGACAAGAGTCGTCCATAACGTCGAAATGCCCAATTCCTCAAAAATGAGTACTTGGGCGATGCAGCGCCAACTTTTGGAGCATTTGCCAAAACGCCGGACGTTCCGGGCGACCGATCCGGAAACCCGGCGTCAGGAATGGTCCCCGACGGAAACGCGGGCGCGGTCGGTGCCCGGACGGCCGGCTCCGGACGCGGCCGCGGCCCGGTCCAGGGCGGTGCGCAACGCGTCCACCACCTGGTCGAGGTCGTCATCGGTCATCTGCGGGTAGAGCGGAATGATGAGGCCGTGGTCCTGCGCCAGTTCCGATTGGCGGAGGGGGTGGCGCACCGGAATGTCGGCGCCGGCCGGCTCGCGATGGGTGCACATGATGCCGCGGCGGGTGGCGACGCCGGAATCCAGCATGGCCTGCATCACCGCCTTTTGGTCGACCCTGGTCGGAAGGCGGAGGCAATAGCTCTGCCAGTTGGAACGCGCCCAATCCGGTTCGTGCGGGGCCGCCACCTCCGGGACCAGATCCGCCAGCCGCTGCCGATAGCCGTCGGCCAGTTCCCGCCGGCGTGCCACGATCTCCGGCAGACGCCGCAGCTGGTGCCTTCCAATGGCGGCCTGGAAGTCGGTCATCCGGTAGTTGAAGCCCGGCTCGGCGTAGGACTCGAAGGTCACGGCACGGGCGGAATGCCGCTCACGGTCATTGATGTCCATGCCATGCTGGCGCAACAGGCGGAATCGACGGTCCAGAGCGTCCGACCGGGTGGTCAGCATGCCGCCTTCCCCCGTCGTGATGACCTTGCGGGGGTGGAGCGAGAAGCACGCGACGTCGCCGACCGGTTGGCCGACCGGCCGCCAGGCGCCGTCGATCCGGATCTCCGCGCCGATGGCGCACGCCGCGTCCTCCACCAACGCGATGCCGTTGGCCGCGGCGATCGCCGCGATCCGCGTCAGGTCGCAGGGCATGCCCATCTGATGGACGCAGAGGATGGCGCGCGTCTTCGGCGTGATCGCCCCCTCGGCGGCGTCCGGCAGCATGTTGAAGGTGTCCGGCTCCACATCCACGAAGATCGGGACTGCCCCGCACTGGCGGATCGCGTTCGCCGTGGCGATGAAGGAATGGCTGACGGTGATCACCTCGTCGCCAGGCTTCACACCCACCGCCAGCAGCGCGAGATGAAGCGCCGTGGTGCAGTTCGACACGGCGCAGGCGTGCGGCGCGCCGACCGTGCGTGCGAAGTCGGCTTCGAACGCCGCCACTTCCGGACCCTGGGTCAGCCAGCCGGACAGGATGGTTGCTGCAGCCGCTTCGGACTCAGCCGCCCCGACCATGGGTTTTGTGAGGGGGATCATGCCGCATCCACCTTCTGCGATTGCCACCACGCGACGAGACCGGCCAAGCCTTCCTCCAAACCGATGGACGCCTCGAAGCCGAGAACGCGCCGCGCCAGATCGGTGGAGGCGAGACGGCGGGACACCGGGTTGATCTTGCGCTCCTCTTCGTGGACCGGAACCAGGTCGGGCCGGCCCATGACCTTGGCGGTCGCCTGCGCCAATTGCAGGAGGCTGGTCTCGATGCCGCTCGCCACGTTGAAGACGCGGCCCGACGGTTCGGCCCCGTCAAGGTCGGCCCGCGCGGCCAGGATGTTGGCGCGCGCCACGTCGCGGACGTGGACGAAGTCCATCGTCTGCAAGCCGTCGCCGAAGATCACCGGCGGCTGTCCAGCGGCGATCCGCTCCATCCAACGGATCAGCACTTCGGTGTACTTGCCGTGGATATCCATGCGCGGGCCATAGACGTTGAAGTAGCGCAGCGCCGCGTAGTCCAGCCCGTACATGTCGTTGAAGGACGACAGCAGGCCTTCGTTGAACTGCTTCGCCGCGCCGTAGAGCGTGCGGTTGGCGTAGGGATGATGCCCCTCCGTCGTCGGGAACGCCTCGGCCAAGCCGTAGATGGAGGCGGAGGACGCGGCCACGACCTTCTCGATCCTGTGCTTCACGCAGCTTTCCAGCAGGTCGAAGGTGGCGTCGACCATGACCTCCATCGCCTGCCGGGGCTCGGCCGCGCAATGGATGATGCGCAGCGCCGCCTGGTGGAACACCACGTCGCTTTCGCCCACCAGACGGCCGACCAGAGCCCGGTCGCGGATGTCGCCGTGCACGAACTCGACGCGCGAGGAGGCCAGGGCCGAGGTCAGGTTGCCAAGGTTGCCGCGGACCAGGTTGTCGAGCGCATACACCCGGTCGCACCCTTCATCGAGCAGCAGGTCGATGATGTGCGATCCGACGAAACCCGCCCCGCCGGTCACCAGGATCCGTTTGTTCTTCAGGTCCATTTTGCGACGTCTCCAGCGATATGGTTGGTTTTTTGGCTCACGCCCGGGCCGTTTCCGCCCCGGCCGGGGTCGAGGGGGCCGAAGGCGTGGGCAGCAATTCCGCGATGCCTCCGGGCAGGCAGGACGCCGTGCCGTTGCGCAGCACCCACTCCGCGGCGCGCAGGCCGCCGGCTTGCAGGCGCACGATGGGATCCGGGCCGATGGCGGGCAGCAGGACGGCCATGTGACCGGGACGGGGGGCGGCCGGGGGCCACAGCGGCAGGCCGGCCTCATGCACCGCGTTGCGGTCGACGTCCCCCCAATACTGAACGAGCACCGTTCCGGGGGATTGGCGACGAACCCGCGCGGCGTCGTCGGCCCCGAACACCGGCGCTCCGCGTGGGCGCAGGGCCACCAGCACGGCGTCCCAGCACCCGGACGGGAGGGCGCCGGGGTGGTCCACCGTCAGCACCTCCGCCCCCATCCCCGTCAGACCGCGTTCGATGAACGGGGCGAAGGGGTTGTCGCACAGCAGGGCGATGCGGCTCCCATAAACCGGAATGCCGGCCGCATGGAGTTCCTGCACCGCCAACGGGCCGAGGAAGGAGAAGACGTCCACCGACGGGTGACGCTCGTTGACGCCGACCACCGGGATGCCGCGCGCCGCGCAGGCGGCAAGGTCGATGTCGGCCGGCCGGTACTCCCACACCTCATACATCAGCGCGATCACGGCGTGGCCGGGCAGTCGCTCGATCATCCGGGCATCGATCGGCCGGACGTGGCCGCTGTTGGTGACGAGGTCGGTGTCGGCGGCCAACTCCACAGGATCTCCGGTGAAGATCAGCAGCCGGTCGGCCACGCCGGCCATGGCGGCCAAGCCTTCGACCTCCGCGCGCACGGCGTCCGCCGAGCCATAGGCGGTGTCCTTCACGACCGCATGCACCCGGTCCGCCCCGGCCAGCGCGGCGAGGATGGCCGTGCTGGCGTAGGCGCCGGACGCCGCTTCGGTCAGGACGGTGATGCCGCGGAGGTCGAGCCCGCACCGTTCGACCCCCGCGCGCATGAGGGCGACCAGCCGCGCCGGGTTGAATCCCGGCGGCGCGTTTCCTGGCAGAAGCATCGTCATCCGCGCATCTCCCCGTTGCCGGCCGCTCAGCCTGCCAGTGTCGCGACGGCGCTGCGCAGGGCCTTGGCAGCGTCGGCAATCTGCTCCCCGGTCATTTCCGGAAAGATCGGCAACGACAGCGTCTCGCGCGCGAACCGTTCCGTGACCGGGAAGTCGCCGGGGCCGTAGCCGAGGTCGGCGCAGGCCGGCTGGAGGTGGATGGGGATCGGGTAGTGGATCCCGGTGCTGACCCCCGCCTCGTTGAGCAGGCCGCGCACCCGGTCGCGTTCCGGCACGCAGACGGCGTAGACGTGGTAGACGTGGCGGCGCCCCTCGATGCGGGCGGGAAGCGCCATCCCTCCCTCGGCCAGATGCTCGTCGTACTGGGCGGCGACGGCGCGCCGCGCCTCGGTCCAGCCGTCGAGGTGGGACAGCTTGACGCCGAGGACCGCCCCCTGGATGGCGTCCATCCGGTAATTGAAGGCCATGACGTCGTGGCGGTAGCGCACCGTCTGGCCCCAGTCGCGCAACAGGCGTGCCTGTTCGGCGATGTCGTCCCGGTCGGTGACCAGCGCCCCGCCTTCCCCAGCCGCCCCCAGGTTCTTGCCGGGATAGAAGCTGAAGCAGCCCGCATCGCCGAGGCTCCCGGCCGTCTGGCCGCGGTACCGGGCGCCGTGCGCCTGGCAGGCGTCCTCGATCAGCGTCAGGCCATGGGTGCGGGCGATGTCGAGCAGGGGCGCCATGTCGGCCATCTGGCCGTGCAGGTGCACCGGCAGGATCGCCTTGGTCCGGGGGGTGATCGCGGCCTCCACCTTGGCCGGATCCATGGTCCAGCTGCGGGGATCGATGTCCACCAGAACGGGCTTCGCTCCGGTGTAGACGATCGCCGCGACCGTCGCCATGAAGGTCATCGGAACGGTGATGACCTCGTCCCCCGGTCCGATGCCGGCCGCCAGCAGCGCCAGATGCAGGGCCGACGTGCCGGTGTTGACCGCCACGCAGTGCCGGACGCCGCAGTAGCGGGCGAACCGCTTTTCGAAGTCCTCCACCGGCGCGCCGAGGACGTACTGACCGCTCGCCAGGACATCCAGAACGGCCTTCTCGACCTCGGGACGGATCGAGCGGTACTGGCTTTGAAGATCGAGATAGGGGATCACGAGGCTCTCCGCATGACGTCGAGATCGATGGGGCCGCCGCGATGCTTCATGGAGAGGCTGGCCCCCTCCAGCAGGCTGACCACGCGCAGCCCGGCGGCGCCGTTGGTGATGGGCGTCTCTCCATCGCGCACGCAGGCAATGAAGTGGTCCGCCTCGGTGCGCAGCGCCTCGGTGGTGGCGAGCTGCGGCGCCCACATGTCGCCGGAGCGGTAGCCGATCAGCGATTGGTAGATCTGCTCGGTGCTGTTGGCGACGGTGACGCCCTTGTCGTAGACCTTGACCTTCTCATCCGGTTCGAGGTCATCGTAGATGATCATCTTGCGGCTGCCCGCGATCAGCGTCTGCCGCACCTTCACCGGCGCCAGCCAGTTGACGTTGACGTGCGCGATCGTGCCGGAGCCGAAGAACAGGGTGACGTAGGCCGTGTTCTCCTGCGTGCCGACGACATGGCACGCGCCGTTGGCGGACACCGCGACGGGCTGGTCGCCCAGCACATATTCCAGGATCGACAGGTCGTGGACCGCGAGGTCCCACAGCACGCTGACGTCGCGCTGGAACAGGCCCAGATTCACGCGGATGGAGTCGTAGTAGTAGATGTCGCCCAGGTCGCCGCGCGCCACCAGCTCGCGGATCTTGCGGACCGCCGGCGTGTAGACGAAGGTGTGGTCGACCATCAGGACGAGGTTGCGCCGGGCGGCTTCGTCGATCAGGCGGCGGGCCTGGTCGGAGGTTTCCGTCATCGGCTTTTCGACCAGCACATGCTTGCCGCTGCACAGGGCCGCCAGGGCGATGCCGTAATGGGTGCGGACCGGTGTCGCGATCGCCACCGCGTCGATGGTGGGGTCGCTCATCACCTCCTGCGGATCGGAGACGACGGAGATGCCGGGATAGCGCTTGGCCGCGCGGGCCCGGGCTTCCGGCGATGCGTCGCAGATGGCGGCGACCTGAGCCCCGTCCGCTTCGGAAAAACAGCGTGCGAGATTGGGGCCCCAATAGCCGTAGCCGATAATGCCGATTTTGATCATCAGACCCTCGCGTGATGTCTGCCGGCTATGAACCGGCCTTTTGAAGGGCATTCCGTCGGTGAGTTGGCCGTCGGTGAGCCGGCCGTCGGTGAGCCGGACCACTCCGTGCGGGCCGGGGCGAACCGACGCGTCTGCTCCGGAGCATCGGAGCGGGGCGCCAGGCGCTCAGTCGGAGCGGTGGCGGACGTCGCCGACGACCCGGGCGGGCACACCGGCCACAATCGCGTGGTCCGGCACGTCGTGGGTCACGACCGCGCCGGCGCCAACAAGGGCGTTGGTCCCGATGGTGATGCCGGACATGATCGTCGCGTTCGACCCGATCGACGCCCGGTGCCGGACCTGGGTCGGAACGACCATCCAGTCGTCCATGTCCTGCAGCCGGCCTTCGGCGGTGGTGGCACGGGGGAAGGGATCGTTGATGAACATCACCCCGTGGCCGATGAACACCTCGTCTTCAATGACCACGCCTTCACACAGGAAGGAATGCGAGGAGATCTTGCAGCGGGCCCCGATGGTGCAGCCCCTTTGCACTTCGACGAAAGCACCGACCTTTGTCTCGTCTCCGATGGTGCAGCCGTAAAGGTTCACAAGATCAGGTTGGAAGATTCGGGTGTTGTCGCCCAGACGCACGTCGTTTGAAATGGGCATGATTGTTATTCCGATGCGAAAGGCGTTTGTTTCGATTCCACGTTATCGTGTCGCGGCTGCGTCGAAACGATCCCAATCCGCAGGAACGCCGGTGGTTGTAGGCTGGCTAAGCCCTGGGACGTAAAAAGCACTCCGAGCGCCATCGCGCGGCGGCCCGCCGTCCCTGCCGGGGCAAAAGAAAAACGCCGGCAGATTGACTGCCGGCGTTCTCGGAACCTTGGATGCTCGGATGTCGAAGCTGTGTTAGGCCGCGAAGTCCTGGTGATGCTGGTGCAGCAGGTGGTCGTGATCGAGCGCCAGCGTGTGCGCCGTCGTTTCACCAACGGTCGTGCTGTTCTGCAGGTCGTAATGGACGGTTCCATCGGCGGCGCTGCCGTTGGCCGCCTGGGTGTCCTGGGTGGCCACGTGGGTCCACAGGTTGGTTGCACCGTCCAGCGACTGGGCGGTGGCCGTGCCGGCGGTGGTGGCGGAGGCCGGGAACCAGCTCTTGTCCGCGCTGACGACCAGCGTGCCGTTCCACCACATGCCCGACTGGCCCTTCACCACGTCCTGGCCGTCCAGCGCGCCCTTGTCGTAGGTCACGTTGGACGCGGTGGCGTTCGAGGCATGGCCGTTGATGGTCACCTTGTTGACGATCAGGTTGCGGTCCTGGCCGTTGACGGAACCGTCGTTGTCGTACTGCACCTGCACCTTGTGCGCCTGATCGGCGGTGAGGCTGGTCTTGAAGGTGAAGTCCTTGGCCGTGCTGGTGGTCGTGCCCTCACCCACCGCCTTGCCGTCGACCAGCAGCTTGAAGTGGGCGTATGTGCCGCCCGCCGCGGAGCCGGAGGCGTTCACGGTGATCGCCGCCGCGTTGGTGCCGCCGGTGGTCGGGGGCGTCGGGGCCGTCGGCGCCGTGGACGACGTCTGGAAGTAGGACTGATCGGCGTTGATGACCAGGGTTCCGCCCCACCACATTTTGGACTGGCCCTTGATCACGTCCACACCGTCCAGCGCACCCTTGTCGTAGGTGACGTTGCTGTCGGTCGGGTTTACGGCGTGGCCGTTGATCGTGACCTTGTTGACGATCAGGTTGCGGTCGGCGCCGTTGACCGCCCCGTCGTTGTCGTACTGGATCTGCACCTTGTGGGCCTGACCGGTGGCCGCGTCCGTCTTGAAGGTGAAGTCCTTGGCCGTGCCGGTGGTCGTGCCTTCGCCGATCGCCTTGCCGTCCAAGAGAACCTTGAAGTGGGCGTACACGCCGCCCGCCACCGTACCCGAGGCGTTGACCGTGATGCTCGTCGAGCCGGTCGGCGAGGTGGGCGTGGTCGAGCCGTCGCCCGGCGAAGTCGGAGGGGTGGGCGAGGTGGGCGTGGTCGAACCGTCGGTCGGCGCGTAGACGACCGGCTTGCTGAGATCGCGGGTGTAGCCCAGGCCGATCTGGGAGTTGTCCACAAAGTCGCCCGAAGCGGTCTTCGGATCACCCACGGTCATCGAGCCCGTGTAGGGAAGCTTCGGCCAGGTGATGGTGTCGCCGTTGCGGACGGCACCGCCGAGGGAGGTCGGCGGGTACACGGAACTCTGCTCCGCGTTCTGACCGTCGCGCTCGTCGACGTACACGTTCTTCAGCGAAACGGGATACAGCGAACCCATCGTCGAATTGTCGACGAAGTAGTACGCCCAGGTCTGCGGATCCCCGCCCGGCAGGTAGTCGATGTCGACGTTCTCCATCGTCACCGAGCTGATGTGGTTCTGCGGCGCCAGGAAGAAGCCCTGGCAGGAGGTCTCGCCGGTGACGTTGAACACGCGCAGGTCGCCGATGGGACCATGCGGCTGGAAAACGTCGCCATGCACGCTCGCCTTACTGCCGAGGATGTTGTCGATGCGCGAATTCTGGATGGTGACGGTGGCGGCCTTGCCGCTGGGGCTCAACGCGGCGATCGCGTCGCGCTCGACGTTCTTGTTGTCGATGTGAACGCCTTCGATCCAGACTTCGCCGGTCACATTCCCGAATTTCAGCGTGGCGTCGGCGGTGGTTCCAGCGGCCGGGGTGTATTCACCGCCGACCACAATGATGTTGTGACCGCCGCTGGTATGCAGGCGCGGAAGGGTTCGCGTGGTGTTGGACGCGATGAACACAACGTCTTCGTCCGGAGCGAACTGGAACCAGTCTTGCGATCCCGTCTTGTTCAGGTCAACGACCGTGTAGCCGGCCTTCAGCGTGGGCGGCGCCCAGCGGACGGGAAGAGTAGACTTGGCCATCTGCTTACTCCAATTCCTATGCATGCTATCGTAAGTCGCTTCGCAACGCGAGGGTGCAAAGCATTAACGCCACGGGACGATAGAGATCGGCAGATTAACGATTCATGAATCATTTTAGATACCACTTTATTGCTTCACAAATGCGACTCGTTTTATTACACGGTGGTCACAATCACTGCCCTTTTTGTGTCACAGCCGCGGCCTATTGCGCGCGCGGGCACATGGTGAGGCTGCCGAAAACAGAGCGGCCGCAGGTTGCGTCCTCATCCAAAAAACGCCGCGCCGTCAAAGGGATGGGAGCAGCGATGCTGGGTGCGTGCCTTATCGCATGCCGTGCAATCTCTTATCGAAATAGGCGATCGTCTTTTCGAGACCCTCGGCGAGCGGAATGGTGGGGTGCCAGCCAAGCTTTTCGCGTGCCTGGGCGATGTCCGGCTTCCGCTGCAGCGGATCGTCTTGCGGCAACGCCTTGAACGTGATCCGCGATTTCGACCCGGTCATCTCGATCACCAGCTCGGCCAGTTCCAGGACGGTGAACTCTCCGGGGTTGCCGAAATTGATCGGCCCCGTCACGTCGTCCTCGGCGCTCATCAGCCGGACGAACCCTTCGATCAGGTCGTCCACATAGCAGAAGGAGCGGGTCTGCGTTCCCTCGCCATAGATCGTGACCGGTTCGTTGCGCAGAGCCTGGACGATGAAATTGGAGACGACGCGTCCGTCCTGCGGATGCATCCGCGGCCCGTAGGTGTTGAAGATGCGCGCCACGCGGATGCGGACCCCGTATTGACGATGGTAGTCGAAGAACAGCGTCTCCGCGCAGCGTTTCCCCTCGTCGTAGCAGGCGCGGGGGCCGGTCGGGTTGACGTTGCCCCAGTAGGACTCCGGTTGCGGATGGACCGACGGGTTGCCGTACACCTCGCTGGTCGAGGCCTGGAAAACCTTCGCTCTGGTCCGCTTGGCGAGGCCCAGCACGTTGATCGCCCCGTGCACGCTGGTCTTGACGGTCTGGACGGGATCGAACTGGTAGTGGATGGGCGAGGCCGGGCAAGCGAGATTGTAAATCTCGTCCACCTCGACGTAGAGCGGGAAGGTCACATCGTGGCGCAGAACCTCGAAGTTCCGGTGGTCGAGCAGATGCCCGATGTTTTCACGTGATCCGGTGAAATAGTTATCGACACAGAGGACCTCGTGCCCATCGGCCAGCAGCCGCTCGCAGAGAAAGGAGCCGAGGAATCCGGCACCTCCGGTAACGAGAACTCGCTTCCGTTCATTCATATCCTGACTTCCTTTTCTTTTGCACGCCTCTGTTCAGGAGCGGGTCAGCGTGATCGGCGGTCCATGGGTTTCCAGGCTTGAGCTGGTCCGATCCGGATGCGCCTTCGCATCCCGTCACGTCCCTTTGCATCGAATGACGGCAAGCGCGGTCTTGATGATGATCATCCAGTCGAACGCGACGGTACGGTTGTCGATGTAGAATGAATCGAGACGCTGGGCGGTTTCGACGTCGGCGCTGCTTCGGTCGGAGATTTGCCAAAGCCCGGTCAGGCCCGGGGACACGGTGCACCGTTTGCTGCGGAATTCCGCCGGCATGGCGTTCAGGTGATATTCGGGAAATGGCCGGGGCCCGACGATGCTCATGTCACCGAGCAGAACGTTGATCAGTTGTGGAAGTTCGTCGAGGCTCGTCGCGCGCAGGAGACGTCCGACATAGGGCAGAATCCGAGGGTCGTTTTTCAGCTTGAAGTAAGACGACCACTCCCGGCGCGCGGCCTCGTCCGCTTCCAGCAACTGCCGCAGCCGCTCGTCGGCATCCCGGTACATGGTCCGGAGCTTGACGATGTGGAGCGTCCGTCCGGCCAGCCCGACGCGCGCCTGCCGATAGATGACCGGGCCGGGATCGACCATCCAGATCGCGAACCCCGCAATCAGCAGCGCCGGGGCGAAAAGCAGGATGGCCGGCAGGGCGATCATGACGTCGATGGCACGGCGCAGCAGCTTGCGGGGCCGGCCCTCCGGGGAGGCGCCGATGCGCAGGCCGATGTGCCCTCCGACCTGGCAGGGCTGAAGGCCCGATATCTTGATGTGCGGGGTATCCGCCAGAACGATGACGTCCCGATAGTCCCGCCGAACGGCGTCGAAATCGTCAAACCGGGCGATCTGGTCCGGTGCCACCAGCACGACATCCGGCTTGCGATACCAGGAGGGGTGGGGCGCGTCGCCGGCGGCGTTGAGCGGCCAGCGGTGAGCCAGGGTCCATGGCAACGGATTCACGCCATACTGCCAATTCTTCTGGAAGTACTCGCGCAGGACCGGGGTCAGTTGCGGTCCGGCGATCAGCGCGGTCCCTTCTCCCCAGCAGCCGGCTTGGTGCAGCAACGCGCGGACCGCCGATCGCAGAATGGGCTGAACGATCGACGCAAGAACCAGGAAGCCGACAATTGCAAAGGCGGTCGGCCAGTCTCCCAGTGCGACGGCAAAGATCAAAAACGAAACGATGCCCACGTCGAAGATGATTTTCAAACGCCGGCTCAGGTGCTCATGGTCGTACAGACGGTATCCCGGGTACAGGGACGCGCAGGAAAACAGGATCACCAGGACGACCGCAATCAGCGCAATGGTCCGCGTCAGCATGTCCGGATCGACATAGCCGCTGAACCCCGTCTTCACCAAGGAAAGGGCAGCGACGAAGGACGCTGCGTCGCTTAGGATCAACGCTGTGTTGACGAACAGCCGCCCGGTGGTGGGCGCGATGGCGCCGCCTTGAAGACCCTTCCGCGATTCACCGTAGTCGCGCGCAAAAGGGTGATCCGCGGCGACCTTAAGGTCGATCCTCTGCTCATCCGCATTCGGCATCCGAACCTCCCAGCGCTTTTGCTTTTGCGATATTCGTTTGGCATGCCAAAAGACGAGCGAGCGAAGTCCTGTGGTAATGACCGACGTGATGCTCGCGGTTGCGGTGTGTCGGAAGGCAAATTGCGCGCAGTCAAAAGCGCGATGTCAGAACGAAAACGGCATGCCACTGCGCGGCGCCGATGGAACATCCATCATCGGTGCTGTCATCGATTTTCCAAACGCTTCCCACGACCGGCTGCGGACACCGGCAACTCGCCGCCCACATCCGGATCGATGCGGAATTCCTTGAGCTTGCACAGCTGCGACAGTGCCAGGACGATGAAGCTGGGAATGGCCACGGCGTAGCGGCGCCACAGCCTTCGCGGTTCGCAGGCCAGGCGGAACATCCACTCGCAGCCGCTGCGCTGGATGAAGCGCGGCGCCTGGCGTTTGACGCCTGCGTGAAAGTCGAAGGCGGCTCCGACGCCGATCAGCATGGAGGCCGTCAAGCGCTGCCGCATGCGCGCCATCCAAAGCTCCTGCTTCGGCGTGCTCAACCCAACCCACAGCACGTCCGCGCCGGACTCGTTGATCATGGTGCTGATGGATTGCTCTTCGTCATCGGTGAGGTCGCGGAAGGGGGGGGAGTAGGTCCCCACGATCCTGGCATCGGGAAACTTCTCCAGAAGCCTCTGCTTCAAAAGGGCGAGGGTGTGCGGGGATGCCCCGTACAGGAAATGCTTGATGCCCTGCGTTCGGCCGTGATCGAACAGCGCCATCATCAGGTCCGGCCCGTAGACGCGGTCGGCGTCCTTGTGACCGGACAGCCGCAGCGCCCAGACAAGCGGCATTCCGTCGGGCGTGACCAGGAAGGCGCGATTGTGGATGTGACGGAACGGTGTGTCCTTCTGGCATCGCACCATGCCGTGGACGTCGCGGACGCAGATGTAACCTTTCTGCCCCGCAGCGATGGCCCCCAATATTCGCTCCACCGCCGTGGGTATGTTGATCGCGGACACGCGCACGCCCAAAAGATTGATCCATGGTGTGGTCGCTGGTGCGTGGATTGCCGCATCCGATGTCGTTCTTGCCCCGGAACTCCGGGTCGCGACAAACGGCATTGCGTTGTTCTTCATGAATACACCGGGATTTTGGAAAATAGGAGTGCGGCATCCAGAGAAGGTGCCGCGATGCTTTGCGATGTTACGGCGGGTGCCGGTGCGAACATATTCAGTAATTCGACGCAATACCCCCATGGTGGACCATGGTGGAACATCGCGATCCATCGAAAAGAGGATGGTCGTTTGAGCGGCGATCCACACCGCCGGACTCAGCGGACCCCAAACAGAACAGGCGCAACCAATGCTGCCGCATCGGTTGCGCCGGGAAGAACCGTCCAAGGTCGGCGGGCCGCGGCGTGCCCGGGCCTATCCGGAAAACACTTTAATTCCGGCCGTAGGTGTCCTCCATGCGGACAATATCGTCCTCGCCGAGGTAGGAGCCGGATTGAACCTCGATCAGGTGCAACGGCATCTTCCCCGGATTTTCAAGCCGGTGGACCGCGCCCATGGGCAAGTAGACGGATTCGTTCTCATAGACGATGCGCTCCTCGTCGTCGCGCCTGACCAGTGCCGTGCCTTGCACCACGATCCAGTGTTCGGCGCGGTGATAATGCTTCTGCAGCGACAGGCGGGCTCCGGGATTGACGATCAGGCATTTGACCTGGAAGCGATTGCCGGCGTGGATCGATTGGAAGCTCCCCCAGGGCCGGTGCACAAGGCGATGGGTGGTCGGCTCCGTCCGCCCGGCGCGGTGCAGATGGTCCACCACCTCCTTGATGTTCTGCGCCCGGTCGCGGGCGGCGACCAGAACCGCGTCGCCGGTGTTGACGACCACGACGTTGTCGAGGCCGAGAACGGCCGTCAGCGGTCCTTCGCTGCGAATGTAGCAATCGCTTGCGTCGGACGTGATCACGTCGCCTCGCGTGACGTTGCCGTTGCCGTCCTTCGTTCCGACCTGCCAGAGCGAGGCCCAGTTGCCCACGTCCGCCCAATCGATGTCGCAAGGAACCTCCACCGCCTTGTCGGTCTGCTCCATCACGGCATGGTCGATGGAGATGGACGGCGCCTGCGCGAAGGCGTCCGCGTCCAACCGGAAGAAGTCCAGGTCGGTCCGCCCGCGTTCGAGCGACGCCCGCGCGGCGTCGAGCACCGTGGGCGCGTATCGGGCCAGCTCGTCGATCAGGGTGGAGGCGGGAAGCAGGAGCATGCCGCTGTTCCAGCTGTACGAACCTTCGGCGAGGTAACGCTCCGCCACGGCGCGTTCCGGCTTTTCCGTGAACGAGACGACATGGTGGACGTCCGGCTGACTCCTGAGGGGCGACCCGCGGCGGATGTAGCCGTAACCGGTCTCCGGCCCGGTCGGCGCGATGCCGAAGGTCGCCAGATAGCCCGCGGAGGCCGCCTCGGCGGCGCGCCCGACCGCCTGCGCGAAAGCCGGAAGGTTGCGGATGATGTGGTCGGCCGGAAGAACGAGGATCAGCGCATCCGGGCTGACGGCGAGCGCGCGCAGGGCGCCGACGGCGCAAGCGGCAGCCGTGTTGCGCGCGTGCGGCTCCAGAATGACCGCGTCGGGCTGCACGGCGATCTGCCGCATCTGCTCCGCGATGATGAAGCGGTGCTCGTGATTGCAGACGACGATGGGCGCGGCGAACCGCTCGCGATCCGCCACGCGCAGGGCCGTTTCCTGAAGCAGCGACTTGTCCGAGCACAGCGTGAGGAACTGCTTCGGATACAGCTCGCGCGACATCGGCCATAGGCGAACGCCGGCTCCTCCCGACAGCAGAATGGGAATGATGCGCTTGTCCATGTGCCAAACCCCTTGTTCAGCGCCGGCCAAATATCCGTTGGCCCATTCATCCGTTGGCGATGTTCGTGGGGCTCGAAAACCGGGTGTGGGCCAGATAAGCGGCCTCCGTGCGGTTGGTCGCGCCCAGCTTTTTCAGCACGTTGCGCACGTGCGCCTTGGCCGTGTTCTCACACATGCCGAGCTTGTAGGCGATGATCTTGTTCGACTTTCCCTCGCGCAGGCAGTTCAGCACCGCCATCTCGCGCGGGGTCAGTCCTCCGATGTTGTCCATGTCCGCGTGACCGTCCGGCCCCTTCACCGTCTGCATCGGCATCGGCGCCAGCTTGTTCAGCGAGCTGGCCGGGATGAAGGTCCCGCCGGCCACCACGAGACGGATCGCCTCGAGCGCCACTCCGAGGCCGAGGCTCGACACGATGTAGCCGCGCACACCCGTGCGCAGGCATTCGAGGATCGTGACGATGTCGTCGGAATCGGAAATGACGATGAGCGGAATGTCTTGGAAGGCCGCCACGGCTTCCTGGATGGCCTGCGGCATGATCGGCCTGACGTCCCGCCCCGACCCGAAATTGCAGAGAATGGCGTCGATCCGGGAGAACTGCCGGGCCAACTGCCGGGCGTCGTCCAGTGACGGAACGGCGTGGACGGTGATGCCGCTGTCCAGAGCGCCGATGCTCAGGGCAAAGCAATCACGCGTCAGACTGTTCTCGTCGGCGAACAAGATTGTCAGCTTCGCTTGCGATGGCTGGTTCTCCACCATTTCTGCCTTCCTCCTTTGGCGTGCACATCCGCTGTCGGGCTGGGATTGCATCCGGGGCGTGATTGCTGTCGCTTGATGCCCACCGGGGCTGTAGGCCGTTAAGAACGGGTTCCAAGGACGCGGCAGCGCTTTCAGTCTCAATTTCCACCAATGCCCACTCGGCATTCGAAATGATGGAAGCGCGAAATCAGGTCATTAAAAAATTTTACCGAGTCACCGATAATAGATGAACCACATCACGCTACATAAATTCGGGCTATCCGTAAATCGGCATTTCGCAGGATGGCCAGTATCGGTTCACAGTGTCTGCGTACTGCTTAGAGGCATGAGTATCGGAAAATCTACTCTGACATCCTCCCTTTTGAGGAGTGGCCGGTCGGGGGATGCGGACGGCGGACCGTCCTGCTCCTGCTGTCGGCACGGCGTCATTGCCGAACGCGGCTCTTCAATTCCGCCAAAATGCCTCGCAAGTGATGAAGGTTCTGCCGCCCGACGGGGTGTGCGAGGTACGCGGCGCCATAAGACGCGAAGAAGGCCAAGCCGGCGATGCCCAGCGTGGCGATGGGGTTCGCCACGGCCACCATCCTGTGCACCGCCAGCGTGACGCCCGCCGCCGCCAGCGACGCCAGGCCCGGGACGCTGATCATGAGCAGGAAATCCCCCAACCGGATCGGCGTCCCACGGAAGCAGTAGGCGAGGCTCGGCAATTGGAGCAGGCAGAAGGCGGCGCTGTAGGCGATGCCGACGCCGATCGGCCCGTAGGGAAGCCCGAGGACGAAGGAGAGGGCGAAGATCGAACTGGCGATCACCGCCCAGCGGAGTTGCCGTTCCGCCCTCCCCAGGCTGGCGTACACCCAGTAGGTTGAGGAATTGAACGTGGCCGTGATCGCGACGGGACCGAGCGCGATGTAGATCGGCACAGCCTCGTGCCACTGTTTCCCGAACACGATGCCGATGACGAGTTCGGCCTCCACGATGCAGAACACGGCAATGGGCATTCCAAGGCTCGCCGTCAGGCAAACCGCGCGCAGGAAGTAGGCGCGATACTGGTCGGGATGGTCCTGAAGGCGGCTCAACGCCGCGATGATGATGCCGCTGACCGGATCGGTGATGTTCGCGATGGGCAACAGCACCAGGTTGTAGGCCCGGCTGTACAGTCCCAGGGCGACGTCACCCCAGTATTTGCCGATCAGAATGTTGTCCAGGTGACGGACGACATAGAAGATGACGGAGGACGCGACCATGTTGCCGCCGAAGGCCACCATCGACGCCACGCTGCGCAGGTTCCCGGGGCGGCCGGGTGTCCATCCGCTGACGATCCACAGCAGGGTGAGCCGGACGACGGCCTCCGTTCCGTTCATGACGACCAGCGCCCAGAAGCCGGCGCCGAACCAGGCGGACAGCAACCCGACGGCCACGCCCGTCACCATCGCGGCGGAATCGATGAAGGACAGGGCGACGAATTTCATCTGCCGCCTGAACAGGGCAAGATGCTGCGCGGCGAGGCCGCTCACGAGCAGGATCCCGGCGAAGGCGACGGTGATGTCGGTCAGCTGCGCGTTGCCGTAGAAGGACGCGACATATGGCGCGCCGACGGCGAGAAGCGCTGCGAGGACTCCGCTGGCCGTGGCGTTGATCCAGAACAGGGTGCTGATCTGCTGGAAGGTCACGGAGGCCTTCTGCACGGTCGCCGCCCCCAACCCGAGTTCCTGAAAGGCACTGGCGAACGCGACCACCGGAAGCACCATGGCCACCAGGCCGAAATCGGCCGGCGACAGCAGGCGCGCGATGACCACCATCGAGCCGAGCCGGACGAAAAGGCGCAACAGCTGAAGGGCAAGAACGAAGCCGCTCCCGTGGACGGACCGCGCCCTGATCTCGCCATTGGACACGTCCGCCACGGCGCGGTCCGGCATGGCCGAGCCGGAAACGTCGGTGATCGTCCCTTCGCCGTCGCCCTGCTCTCCAAGCGTGGTGCGTGCCGCGGGCGGACGTCGCCATGGCATCCGTGGCGAACGGAGGAACAGCGCTCGAAGCCTCACCCCCGCGTCGTTCCACCTCCAATTCAAGGAACCCTCCATGGCAATGGCAACGGCCCGCTGATCGGCCGGGAACGGCTCCCAGGGCCGAACCCGCCGGTCACGAGATTTTCCAGAGGGGCTTGCGATCGGTTGGGAGGAGGTCGCGCGACGCCGAGAGGAATCGCCGTTCCCGGCAGTAGATCATTGCGGTGCGCAAGGCATCCTTGGCGATCACGGGCAGGCGCGGAGCCTCTTCGCACGCGGACCGGCAGAATTGGGCCAGACGCGGAGCCACGACGTCGAGGGCGTGGTGCTGGAGGATGAAGTCGCGGCCGAACCGCCCGAGTTCGGTGCGCAGCGACGCATCCTCGGCAAGCCGGCAGATCGCATCCGAGAGACACTGATTTGACGGATCGCCGTCGCCGGTTCCGTACATCCCGGTGTAATGGAAGGTGGGGGCGGTGTCCGGAGAAAAGACCGCGGCGAACCCGCTCCATCCCTGGATGATCACCGGCTTGCCGATGGCCATGGCCCTCATGACCGATCCGCTCATGCCGATGACGATGTCCGCGGCCGCATAGGCCGGCCTCGGGTCGTCCAGCGGCCCGGTCAACACGACGGCGGAACGCCCCAATTCCGCGTTGACGTCGTCCGCCATGGCCTGGAGCCGGGACCGCGCCGTGCCGTCGCCGACGATCAACGCTTTCAGGGGCATGTGTCGGCCAAGCCGGCGAACGGCCTCGACCGTGCGTATGATCCCGTCGGCCTTCATGAACTCTGCCAGTCGCGACACGGTGACCAGCGTGATCTCGTCGTCGCGCACCCCGAACTGTTCCTTGAACGGGCGGGCGTCCACTGCGTCGGGCGCGTTCTGGACCACGTCCACCGGCGGCAACAGAAGTTCAGGCCGCTTCCAACCGGACTTTGCAGCCCGTTCGACCAGTTGCGGCGTCCCGAAGGTGGTCGGCACCGCCTTGGGAAGCACGCGGTTGAAATCGAACATCATGTCGGTGACGATCAACGGCACCTTCATGGGCAGGTGGGTCGCGTAATAGGCCTCCAGCCCCTGCCACCAGTCCCAGGCGTGGATCAGGTCCGGCTTTTCCTGCCGCACCAAGGCGCGAAGCTCCTGCATCCGCGTCGGCGAGGGATGCAGCCGGGCGTCCGGGGCCGCCACGTAGCGCAGTCCCTTTCGCTCGATCAGCGACAGCATCGGCCCCGGCGTGGCCCACAGGACGACGTCGAAGCCGTGCTGGTCCCGCAAGGCCGCCCCGAGTTCGATGGCGTTGAACTGCGTGCCACCGATTTCCAAGCGATGGGCAAAGATCAGGATTTTCATGGTGAATCCTTATGGAAGGGATCGCCGCCGCACATTCGGTGGCCCTTTGGCTGATTTTTCATGCTCCGGAACAGGAGACGGCGTGGAGGAACGCCCTTTCCGGCATCCTGTGGATCCTGGCCGCGGCCAAACCTCATTGTTGAGGAGTGTCAGCCAGCAACCGACGCGGCGCCATTCCTCACTTTGTTCGAATACGCATTGCGCATCATGAGCAGGGATGACCGGCCTCCGCCGAAGGGAGGATGTGCGCCCGGTCGTTGCGGTGATGCCGCGGCATCGGTCCGGCAATTCACAAAAATGCGTAGCGTCCCTATGCCGTATATGGACGGCCAAGTAATTCCATGAAGTCAATCGTTGTCGGAATGTGATTAGGACATCTGGACGACTTCTCCGTTCAGTTGGTGTTGTGCAAACATTCAGATCACATGGCCTTGACTGTGCTTCATCGGCGGGCGGCCTGGACGTGTGACGGCGCGGCCCCAGCGGAACAGCCCGGTGGCGCGGCCCGGTCAGGACGCCGCTTGCGCACAGGCCGCTGCGCGGAAACCACGAACGCACGGGTGTGCGGCACGCTCCCACCAGCCTCAGCCCCAGACATCACTCAACGACCGGATGCTGCCGGTCCTAAGCGGACGGACGGCTGGTGCGGCACGCGTGTAGAATAAGGAAAGGGGACTCCATGCGCGTTGCGATGATCGGCACAGGTTACGTCGGGCTGGTGTCCGGGGCCTGCTTTTCGGAATTCGGCGTCCACGTGGCTTGCGTCGACAAGGACGCGGGCAAGATCGAGCGCCTGAAGCGCGGCGAGATCCCGATCTACGAGCCGGGGCTGGACGACCTGGTGGCGCGCAACGTCGCCGCGGGCCGCCTGTCCTTCACCATGGACCTGAATGAGGCGATGCAGGGCGTCGACGCCGTGTTCATCGCCGTGGGCACGCCGACCCGCCGCGGCGACGGCCACGCCGACCTCTCCTACGTCTTCGGCGCCGCGGAGGAGATCGCCGCCAACCTCGACCGCTACACCGTGGTCGTCACCAAGTCGACCGTGCCGGTCGGCACCGGCCGCGAGGTCGAGGCGATCATCCGCCGCGTCCGCCCCGACTTTGCGCCTGGTGCCGACTTCGACGTGGCGAGCAACCCGGAGTTCCTGCGCGAAGGCTCGGCCATCGGCGACTTCATGCGCCCGGATCGCGTCGTCATCGGCGCCACCTCCGATCGGGCAGGCGAGGTGATGCGCCGGCTCTACCGGCCGCTCTACCTGATCGAGACGCCGATCGTGGTGACCTCGCTGGAGACGGCGGAGTTGACGAAATACGCGGCCAACACCTTCCTGGCGGCCAAGATCACCTTCATCAACGAGATCGCCGACCTGTGCGAGAAGGTCGGGGCGGACGTGCACGACGTCGCCCGCGGCATCGGGCTGGACGGGCGCATCGGCCGGAAGTTCCTGCACCCCGGCCCGGGCTACGGCGGCTCCTGCTTCCCCAAGGACACGCTGGCGCTGGTCCGCACGGCGCAGCAGATGGGCAGCCCCTTGCGCATCATCGAAACGGTGGTGGACATCAACGACAAGCGCAAGAAGCAGATGGCCGAGCGCATCATCGCCGCCTGCGGCGGGGTGGTGGACGGCAAGACCATCGGCGTGCTGGGCGTCACCTTCAAGCCCAACACCGACGACATGCGCGACAGCCCGGCCATTGACATCATCGCGGCGCTGCAGGCGGCCGGCGCCCACGTGCGCGCCTTCGATCCGGCGGGCATGGCGGAGGCGGCCAAGCTGCTGCCCGGCGTGGAGTGGACGGAAGACGCTTACGCCGCGCTGGACGGCGCTTCCTGCATGGCGATCCTGACGGAGTGGAACGAGTTCCGCGCGCTGGATCTGAAGCGGGTCAAGACGCTGCTGAAGCGGCCGGTCATGATCGACCTGCGCAACATTTACAATCCCGGCGACATGGCGAAGGCCGGCTTCAGCTACAGCTCCATCGGCCGGCCGGCGCACCCCGCCGAAGCACGGTCGTAACCGGAGCCAAGGACGGCACAGGATAAAAAATGCGGGCTGCGGACCGACCGGTCCGCAGCCCGCACGTCGTTGAAGCGCCCGTCAGTCGAACCGGTGCTTGGCGTAGTCCAGGCTGACCGCGAACTGGTGGAGGTCGGCGTCCACCATCTCATTGACCAGGTCGGTGAAGGTCGTGCCGTGTCGCCAGCCAAGCTCCCGGTGCGCCTTGGACGGATCGCCCAGCAGCAGATCGACTTCCGTCGGCCGGAAATAGCGTTCGTCGATGCGGACGAGCGGAGCGCCGGTGCTCGCGTCGTAGCCCTTCTCGTTCACGCCCTTGCCCCGCCATTCGATGGTCTTTCCGACGCGGGCGAAGGCCAGTTCCACGAACTCGCGCACCGAGTGGGCCTCGCCGGTGGCCAGGACGTAGTCGCCGCCTTCCGGCTGCTGCAGCATGCGCCACATGCCCTCGACATAGTCGCGGGCGTGGCCCCAGTCGCGCTTGGCGTCCAGGTTGCCGAGGTAGAGCACATCCTGCAGGCCGTGCTGGATGGCGGCGACGGCCCGGGTGATCTTGCGCGTCACGAAGGTCTCGCCGCGGATCGGGCTCTCGTGGTTGAACAGGATGCCGTTGGAGGCGTGCATGCCGTACGCCTCGCGGTAGTTCACCGTGATCCAATAGGCGTAGAGCTTCGCCGCCGCGTAGGGGCTGCGCGGGTAGAAGGGCGTCGTCTCGCGCTGCGGCGTCTCCTGCACTTTGCCGTAGAGTTCGGACGTGGAGGCCTGGTAGAAGCGCGTCCGTTCCTCCATCCCGAGGATGCGGATGGCCTCCAGCAGGCGCAACGTGCCGATCCCGTCGGCGTTGGCCGTGTATTCCGGCGTCTCGAAGCTCACCTGCACGTGGCTCTGGGCGGCGAGGTTGTAGATCTCGTCCGGCTGGACCTCCTGGACCAGTCGGATGAGGTTGGTCGCGTCGGTCAGGTCCCCGTAATGCATGAAGAAGCGAACGCCGCTTTCGTGCGGGTCCTGGTACAGGTGTTCGACACGGGCGGAATTGAAGGATGAGGAGCGGCGCTTGACGCCATGGACGATATAGCCCTTGTCCAGCAGGATTTCGGCCAGATAGGCACCGTCCTGCCCAGTAACACCGGTGATCAGCGCAGTCTTGCTCACGTTCGAATCCTCATGTTGCTGTGGAGCCGTGTGCTCCCCCGATGGATGTTCGGCACGAAAGCGTCGGAACGTTTGGACCATGGCGCCTTGGACCATGGCGCTGGCCAGCCTGATCATTCGGCCGCGGCGCGGACCAGTCCTTGGTTGAGAGCGGTCCGGTACCAGTCGCAGGTTTGGGCGATGCCGGTGCGCAAGTCCATGCGCGCGCGCCAACCAAGCCCTGCCAGCCGGCCGACATCCATCAGCTTGCGCGGGGTTCCGTCCGGCATCGACGCGTCGAACGAGAAGCGGCCGCGATAGCCGATGACGTCGGCGACGGTCTGGGCCAGCTCCGCGATGCTCACATCCGTGCCGGTGCCGACGTTCAGATGCTCCTCGCCGGAATAGTGGCGCAGCATGAAGACCAGGGCGTCGGCCAGATCGTCCACGTGCAGGAACTCCCGCCTCGGACGCCCGGTGCCCCACACCTCCACGGTCTCCTGCCCGTGCTCGACCGCCTCGTGGACCTTGCGGATCAACGCGGGCAGGACGTGGCTCGACGTCCGGCTGAAATTGTCGCCCGGCCCGTACAGGTTGGTGGGCATCGCGGATATGAAGTCGCAGCCGTATTGGCGCCGGTAGGCTTGGCAAAGCTTGATGCCGGCGATCTTGGCGATGGCGTACCACTGGTTCGTCGGCTCCAGGGGACCGGTCAGGAGGGCATCCTCCGTCATCGGCTGCGGCGCGAATTTCGGGTAGATGCAGGAAGACCCGAGGAACAGGAGCTTCCCGACCCCCGACCGCCACGCCGCGTGGATGATGTTCGTCTCGATCACGAGGTTGTCGTAGATGAACTCGGCGGGGTGGGTGTCGTTGGCATGGATGCCCCCGACCTTGGCCGCGGCGAGGATGATCGCGTCCGGACGGGTCTCCGCGATCCAGGTTTCGACGTCGGATTGCCGGCGCAGGTCGACGGCCGAGCGCTCCACGGTCAGGACGCTGCAACGCTCGCGGGCGAGCCGCCGGACGACGGCGGAACCCACCATGCCGCGATGCCCCGCGACCCAGACGCGGCGCCCGTGAAGGTCAAACATGGATGTCATCGCGAAGCCTTCGATCGATGCGCACGGAAGGCAGCCGTATGGAAGCGCCGTCCGTGCGTTGGGGACGCGGACGCAGGCTCGGCCGTCCTTCGTTGCGGGAAAATCGGTCAGGGCACCGTGATGCCCCGTTCAGTGCTCATGCTCCGACACATACCCGGAGCCGCTTTCGCCGAACAGGCTGGCGGTCAGGAAGGCGACCTGCGTGCGGTTGGTCGCCCGCAGCTTCTTCATGATGTGGCGCACGTGGACTTTGACCGTGCTCTCGCACATCGCCAGCTCGTGCGCGATGATCTTGTTCGGCGTGCCTTGGCGGAGGAAGGCCAGCACTTGCATCTGGCGGCGCGTGAAGCCGGGCATCGCGCTGTTGCCGGGCATGGCGTGGTCCGTCAGGCGCAGCGTGCTCCGCCGGCTCGTCTCCATGAGGGCGTAGGGCGGGGCGTAGATTCCGCCCGCCTGGACCAGATAGATCGCGCCGACGACGACGGGCAGCGAGATGCTCGTCGGGATGTAGCCACGGACGCCGCATTCCAGCGCTTCCGCGACGGCCTCGACCTCCTCGCGGTCCGAGATGACGATGACCGGGACGTTGGGGAATTCATCGTCGAGCCGGCCGAGATCGTCGGCGACACGCGGGTCCGACGTGTAGGCCGCTCCGATGTTCAGCAGGATGACGGACACATGATCGCCGTCGACATCGTGCATCCGCTTTTGGGCTTGCAAGGCCATGTCGACCGATGGAAGCGGGACGACGGACAGGCCCGGCAGATGGTTGGCCAGCCAGGCGGCGCTGCTCTCCAGCGTCATGGGCTTGCTGTCGATGACCAGAAGCGACGACCGGCGTGTGCCGACGGCGGAGTCATCTCCGCGCGCCATGGAGGAGGCCGACACGCCCCCTTTCGGAAACATTCTGATCGCCGATTCTTTTGTCATGTCTAGCCCCCCGATTCTAGAACGTGCCCGGCAATTCTGCCTGTGCTGTGCTTCCGACCGCTGCCGTGATTGGAATCCCCTTGCGCAACCTCGGCGGCCACATGGCGGCGCATCTCTTACGCCATGATCGTCCCGCTCCTGCGAATGGCTGAAGCGGCTGTGGACGGTACGGCGTCCCCTTGGAGTGCGAGTCCGTACGCGGCTTGGATAGGATTGGCCGAACCGGCCGCGGCATTGGCGCTCCGTGCCGCCCCGCTCAAGGATGCGCCCCGTTCAGCGCTGAAGACGATGATCCAGCAGCGAGCGGAATTGGACTTTATCAGAATGAAAATGGGCGTAAATGCGCAATACGACGCAAAGGGTCGCCCGGAGCCGGCTCGCGAATACCTATTCCGACACCAGGGTATCCGTCGCCTGCCTCTGGTCTTGGTGCCGACGGTACGTCCATGTGATGACGTCGCGAGCGACCGACCATCCACCCAAGAATGAAGGATATCTCCCAATGTCCAACAGGCGGGAGAGGGGGCACCACCGCAAGGCGGGTGTTTTTGTTGCGGCGCAACAGGCGTACCCCGCCAGGAAAATGGCGCTTCGACCCCTGAGACGATGAGCCGGACCGGTGATGCCGCAAGCTCCAACGCACAAAGCGAGGCGGCGTTCCGTGGAAAGAACGCCGCCCATCAAGCCGGTCAACAGCCGCCGGCATCGTCGCCCGTCACCCGGCCGGCAAGGCGACAGGCGGGAATCGGACGCCTCAGATGATCTCCCGCGCGCGGTCCTTGAAGACGGTGGCGGCGATCTTCAGCGCGTCCGGGGTGCCGCGCGCCAGCGCCTCCGCCAAATGCAGTGCCTGCTTGGCCTGGACCTTGGGCGGCATCGGCGGCTCGTTGGGATCGACGATGCAGTCCACCACCACCGGGCCGGGGTGGGCGAGTGCCGCGTCCAGCACGGCGCCGCAGTCCTTCGGGTCGGTGATGGTGAAGCCCTTGCCGCCGCAGGCCTCCGCCACCTTGGCGAAGTCGATGGGGTAGAGGTCGCAGACATATTCGGGGTTGCCGAGGAAGACCATCTGCTCCCACTTGATCTGGCCGAGCGAGCGGTTGTTGCTGATGATCACCTTGATCGGCAGCCCGTACTTCACCGCCGTGGCGAAATCGGCCATCAGCATGGAGAAGCCGCCGTCGCCGACGAAGGCCACCACCTGACGGTCCGGATAGGCGATCTGCGCCGCGATGGCGTAGGGCAGGCCCGGCGCCATGGAGGCGAGGTTGCCGGACAGCGTGTGCATCTGCCCGCGCTTGGCCGGAATCTGCCGCGCCCACCAGGTCGCGATGGTGCCGCTGTCGCAGGCGACCAGCGCCGTGTCGGACAGGCGCCTGCCCAGCTCCCACGCGACGACCTGCGGCTTCATCGGCGTGTCGGTGCGCGTCCCCCGCTCCTCCATCAGTGTCATCCACTCCGCCTTGCCGGCCTGCGCCTTTTGCAGGAAGGAGCGGTCGGGGTGCGGCTTCACGCGGTCGATCAGGATGTCCAGCGCCAGCCGGCAGTCGCCGACCATCCCGGCCTCCACCGGGTAGCGCAGGCCGATGCGGGCGGCGTCGATGTCGATCTGGATGGCGCGGGCCTGCCCCGGCTTCGGGTAGTATTCGATGTAGGGGAAGGTCGACCCGGCGATCAGCAGCGTGTCGCAGGTCTCCAGCGCCTCCTGCGACGGCGCGGTGCCGAGCAGCCCGACCTGCCCCGTGGTGAAGGGGCTGTCGTCCGGAACCGCCGCCTTGCCCAGCAGCGCCTTGACGATGACGGCGCCCAGCTTGTCGGCCAGCCGCTCCAGCTGGTCGGTGGCGCGCAGCGCGCCCTGGCCGGCCAGGATGACGACGCGCTGCCCGGCGTCCAGGATCTCCACGGCGCGCCGGGTCTGCTCCTCCGACGGGACGGGCAGCTCCGGGGCGAACAGGTCGGTGTTGTGGCCCTTGACGTTGCGCGGCGCCCGCATGTCCTCGTCGACCGTCTGGTCCTGAAGGTCCACGGGCATGGTGATGTGGGACACACCGCGGTGGGCCAGCGCCGTGCGGCAGGCCAGCGTCGTGATGTTGCGGACGTGCGCCGCCCCCATGATGCGCTGGTTGTACAGCGCGACGTCCTGGTACAGCTTGTCCAGCTCCACATCCTGCTGGGTGTAGGTGCCGACAAGGTCGTGGAACTGCAACCCGGTGATGGCGAGCACCGGCTGGTGGTCCAGCTTTGCGTCGTACAGCCCGTTCAGCAGATGGATGCCGCCCGGCCCCGACGTGGCGATGCAGACGCCCAGCTTCCCGGTGTACTTGGCATAGCCGCAGGCCATGAAGGCGGCGGCCTCCTCGTGGCGGACCTGGACGAAGCGGATCTCGTCCTTGCGCTTGCGCAGCGCCTCTATGATGCCGTTGATGCCGTCGCCGGGGATGCCGAAAATCGTGTCCACGCCCCAGTTCACCAGCACGTCCACCAGGACGTCGGACGCGGTGCTCGCCATGGGTGTCTCCGTCTTATCGGGTCGGAAGGAAAAGGCTTTTCTGGGCCAACCCGCCGGGACGCGACCGGTTCCATGACAAGTCGTTCATGGCCTTACCGGCGCGGAACCCGTCGGTGCCGGCCGTCGTTGCAGGCGTTGCACGTTCGACAAACCACTTTCGGGTGCTTTCATGCCGTCCCGGATCGAGGACTACGCCCTGTTGGGAGACTGCGAGACCGCGGCCCTGGTGTCGCGGGACGGCTCCATCGACTGGCTGTGCTGGCCGCGCTTCGATTCCGAGGCCTGCTTCGCCGCCCTGCTGGGCACGCCGGAGCATGGCCGTTGGCAGCTGCGCCCCCATAACGCCAGCAGCGACGCCGGCGCCAAACCGGTCCGCCGTTATCGCGGCGACAGCCTGGTCCTGGAAACGGAGTACGAGACGGCCGAGGGCGCCGTGACGGTGGTGGACTTCATGCCGCCGCGCGGGCAGGCGTCGGACATCGTCCGCATCGTGCGCGGCCGCCGCGGCCGGGTGCCGATGCGCATGGAGATGACCATCCGCTTCGACTACGGCTGCACGGTGCCCTGGGTGTCGCGCGTTGGCCCGCAAACTCTGCGCGCCGTCGCCGGCCCGGACATGGTGACGCTGCGCACGCCGGTGCTCTTCCGCGGCGAGGGGCTCTGCACCGTCTCCGACTTCACGGTGGGGGAGGGGGAGAGCGTCCCCTTCGTGCTGACCTATTCCCCCTCGCACCTGCCGCCGCCGGAGCCCGTCGACCCTGAGGCGGCACTGTGCGACACGCTCCAGTTCTGGGACGACTGGTGCGCGCGCTGCACCTTCGAGGGGCCCTGGCGCGACGCGGTCATTCGCTCCCTGGTGACGCTGAAGGCGCTGACCTACCGGCCGACCGGCGGCATCGTCGCCGCCCCGACGACCTCCCTGCCGGAGAAGCTGGGCGGCGTGCGGAACTGGGACTACCGCTATTGCTGGCTGCGCGACGCCACGCTGACCCTGCTGGCCCTGATGAACGCCGGCTTCTACGAGGAGGCGCAGGACTGGCGGGAATGGCTGATGCGCGCCGTCGCCGGCAGCCCGAACCAGATCCAGATCATGTACGGCATCGGCGGGGAACGGCGCCTCCAGGAATGGGAGGTGCCCTGGCTGCCGGGCTACGAGGGCGCGTCGCCCGTCCGCATCGGCAACGCCGCCGCCGGACAGCTCCAGCTCGACATCTACGGCGAGCTGATGGACGCCGTGCACCAGGCGCGCCTGGGCGGCCTTGGGGTCACCGACCAGGGCTGGAGCCTGCAATGCGCGCTGATCGACCATCTGGCGACGGTCTGGAACCAGCCGGACGAAGGCATCTGGGAGGTGCGCGGCCAGTCGCGCCACTACACCCATTCCAAGGTGATGGCCTGGGTCGCGGTGGACCGCATGCTGAAGAGTGCCCGGAAGTTCGGGCTGAAGGCGCCGCTCGACCGCTGGCGGGCGCTGCGCGACGCCATCCACCAGAACGTCTGCGAGCACGGCTTTTCGCCGGAGATGAACAGCTTCGTCCAGTATTACGGGGCGAGGCACGTCGACGCGGCGCTGCTCGCCATCCCGCTGGTCGGCTTCCTGCCCATCACCGACCCGCGCGTGGAAGGCACCATCGCTGCCGTGGAGAAGCACCTGCTCCAGGACGGCTTCCTGCTCCGCTACCGGACGGAGGAGGCCGACGACGGCCTGCCGGACGGGGAGGGGGTGTTCCTTCCCTGCACCCTGTGGCTCGCCGACGCCTACGTCCTCCAGGGACGGCGGGACGAGGCGGTGGCCCTGTTCGAGCGCGTTCTCGCGCTCTGCAACGACCTGGGGCTCCTGTCGGAGGAGTACGACACCAAGGCCAAGCGTCTGGTCGGCAACTTCCCCCAGGCCTTCTCCCACATCGCCCTCGTCACCACCGCCCACAACCTGACCCGCGGCGCGAAACCCGCGAAGCAGCGCACTCAGACGAACGGGAATGGGGGGAAGTAGCCAAATATCACCCTCTCCCTGCTCCGCAGGGAGAGGGAAGGGGCCCACGCCTCCGGCGTGGGAAGGGTGAGGGCTAGGTTCCACGGGAACACCTTGCCCTCACCCTCCCGCCGCTCCGCGGCGGGCCCCTCCCTCTCCCAGCAGGGCTGGGAGAGGGTCTCACATCAGCGCGCCGTGCCCATGCGCGTGGTGCTGGCGGTCGTCGTGCCGGTGGTCCCGGCGGTGCCGCTCATGCTGCCCAGGCCGGTGCCGGTGGTGCCGAGGCCGGCCATGGCCGAGGCGCCCGCCGTCGTGCCCGCCGTCGTGCCGCTGCCGCCGTAGCTCTGCTGGCGGACGCGCAGGTTGTTCTGCACGTGCCGGACGCCGGAAATGGACTCCACGACGTCCTCGGCCCGGCGCTTGGTCCGGCGGTCGTCGACGGTGCCGGACAGCGTGACCTCGCAGTTGCTGACGGTCACGTCGATTTCTGACGCGTCGATGTAGGGATCGTCGGTCAGGCGGTCGCTGACGTCCTCCCGGATCCGCTCGTCGGAGCGGGCGTAGCCGCGCGGGCCGCGGCCGCGGTGATGCTCGGCGCCGCGGTCGCCGCGCTGGGCGTCCATCCGGCGGCGGCGCTCCGCGTCGTCATCGCCGAACCAGGAGGCCATCTCGTCGCCGGCGCGCTCGAAGAAGCCGCGGTCCTGGTCGCCGCGGTAATCCCGGCTGCGCCCATAGTCGGAGGATCCCCGGTAGTCGGAGCTGCGGTAATTCGACCGGCCGAAGCCGCCCATACCGCTGCCCATTCCGCCGCCCATGCTGCCGCCCATCCTGCCCATGCCGCCGCGCGAGCCGTAGGAACCGCCGAAATCCTGGCCATAGTCGCCACGGGACTCGTAATCGGCCCCGTAATCGCGGGAGCCATAGCCGCGGGAGCCATAGTCCTGGCCGAAGGAGCCCCGATCCCGGCCGCCGTAACCCTGGCCGCCGAAGTTGCGTCCACTATACCCTTGGCTGCCGGACCCTTGGCCGCCGTAGCTCTGGCCGCCATAACCCTGGCTGCTGTAATCCTGGCCACCGAAGTCACGGCTGCCGTAATCGCGGCCGCCGGCGGTTTGGCCGAACCCGCCGCGCCCCTCCTCCTGCCGCCAGTAATCGCGGCCATAGTCGTAGCCTTCGCGGCCGGATCCTTCATAGCCGTAGCCGGGCTGACGCCCACCACCGCTCATGCTGTCGCGCCCGGAGCGGCCGTAATCCTCCCGGCCCCAGCGCTGATCCTCGTTGCGCCCGCGGTCGCTCCAGCGATCGTCATCGCGCCGGTAGCCCTGGTCGTTCCTCCAACGGCTTTCATAGTCTGCCATGGGTTGATCTCCCGAATTCGTTATGGTCCGTTTCTGCGGAGCCCGTTTGCCGGGCGTGCCCAGACAACAGGGGCAGCGCGGAAGGGTCGCGCCGGCTTATGCGTCCGCCACTTCGTAGCCAGCCTCCGTGATGGCGCGGGTCAGCATCATCGGGTCGGCCTTGCCCTCCACGGTGACCTCGCCGCGGTCCAGGTCGACCAGCGCCCGCTCCACCTCCGGCATCGCCTCCAGCGCGCGGGTCACGGTCTGGGCGCAGTGCCCGCAGGTCATGCCCTTCACCTTCAGGGTGTACATGTCGCTCTCCCTTCTGCTGACTGACGCAACCGTTCCCCGCCGGGGGCGGTTCCCGGCCGCACCCGGCACACGCTCTTGTGAGTGGCGGCGGCCCGCGACCGGCCCATCTTCACTCGACCGACCGACCCGGACCACACAACGAAGACCGCCACAGGATTCAGGATGACGCTTGCCGCCCCGCCCGCCACACGGGCCAAATTCACCGATCCCGACTGGACCGCGAAGGGGGAGCGGCGGGCGAGCGTACCGCTGAGCGGGCTGGAGACTCTGTGGTTCAACACCGGCAGCCTGTGCAACATCACCTGCGGGCACTGCTACATCGAATCCAGCCCGCGCAACGACCGGCTGGCCTACCTGGAACCGGCCGACGTCCTGCCCTTCCTGGACGAGATCGCGGCGGACGGGCTGCCGGTGCGGGAAATCGGCTTCACGGGCGGGGAGCCCTTCCTGAACCGGAGCATGGCGGAACTGGCGGGCCTGTGCCTCGACCGCGGCTTCCGCGTGCTGGTCCTGACCAACGCCATGCGCCCGATGCAGCGCCCCGCGGTGCGCGCCGCGCTGTCGGCCCTGCGCGAGCGCCACGGCGGCCGGCTCCAACTGCGCGTCAGCCTGGACCACCACAGCGCGGCGCTGCACGACCAGGAGCGCGGCGCGGGCAGCTTCGCCAAGGCGATGGCCGGGTTGGGGTGGCTGGTCCGCGAGGGCTTCTCCGTCACCGTGGCCGGCCGCACCCGCTGGGGCGAGGACCAGGCCGCAATGCGCGCCGGCTACGCCCGCCTGTTCGCGGAACATGGCCTTGCCCTCGACGCCGCCGACCCGCACGCGCTCGTCCTGTTCCCGGAGATGGACGAGACGGCCGAGGTGCCGGAGATCACCACCGCCTGCTGGGGCATCCTGAATCTCCGGCCGGACGCGATGATGTGCGCCTCCAGCCGCATGGTGGTGAGGCGCAAGGGGGCGGAGCGCGCCGTCGTCCTGCCCTGCACGCTTCTGCCCTACGACCCCCGCTTCGAGATGGGCAACAGCCTCGCCGAGGCCGCGCGCGCCGATGGCGGGCAGTTCGACCACGGGGCGGTCAAGCTGAACCACCGCCACTGCGCGAAGTTCTGCGTGCTCGGCGGCGGGTCCTGCTCCGCCTGACACATGCGCATCCCCTTATAAACCCGCCCTTATAAACCCGCTGCAGGGCAGCCATGCCGATCGTCGTCGCCGCTCTTGTCGCCGTCCCTTGAAACATCCGTTGCGAGGCGCATATAAGCTCGGTCGCTGGAAAACGGCCGTTGTAACCGACGGTACTTTTCGGCGATCTCCCTTCCGAGCCGTTTTTTCGGTTGCGCTGCCCGGTCCTCGACCTGTATTCGGTCGTTGACTAAAGCCTGCGCCTGAATTATTGGCTCGAAACCCCTCCTCCCCGGCCCCCGCGTCGGCAGGCTGCCTCGACACCTCCCCAGTGTCATGGCGCCGCTGACCAGACCGGGGAGGTCCAGATCCGCATCGACACGCGATGCACGCCCGTCCGGCAGCGTTGAATGCCGGCACAGAGAGTGACGAAGCAGAAGGTCGTATGACGTTTGACAATAAGCGCCGCCGTGCGGCGCCGAAGGGCGGAGTCCGCCCCCAGTTCCCGCACCGCCCGCATGAGCACGGCGGCGCCGGCAACAACAACAAGAACCGTGCGCCCCTGAAGCGCACCCCCTCCGGACCGCCTCCCGGCCCGGTCCCCGGTGACGACGAGATCCTGTTCCTCCCCCTGGGCGGCTGCTCGCGCATCGGCATGAACATGGCCCTCTACGGCCATGCCGGGAAATGGCTGATCGTGGACGCCGGCGTCGCCTTCATGGGCGACGAGGCGCCGGGCATCGACAGCCTGATGGCCGACCCCTCCTTCATCGAGGAGCGGATGGACGACGTCGTGGGCTTGGTCGTGACCCACGCGCACGAGGACCACATCGGCGCCATCCACCATCTGTGGCCGCGCCTGGAGTGCCCCATCTACGCCACCCCCTTCGCCGCGCACGTCATCCGCGACCGGCTGAAGGAGACGGGCGCCCTGCGCCACGTCCGCATCCGGGTGTTCGAGCCGGGCGCGTCCTTCAACGTCGGCCCGTTCGGCGTGGAATCGATCACCGTCACCCACTCGATCCCCGAGCCGGTGTCGCTGGCGATCCGCACCAAGGCCGGCAACGTGCTGCACACCGGCGACTGGAAGTTCGACCCGAACCCGCTGGTCGGCCCGACCATGGACGTCGCCGCGCTGAAGCGGCTGGGCGACCAGGGCGTGCTGGCGATGATGTGCGACAGCACCAACGCCAACGTGGACGGCACCACCGGGTCGGAGGCGGACGCCCGCGCCGGCCTGATGGAGGCCTTCCGCGGCCGCAAGGGCGCCATCGCGGTGACCGGCTTCGCGTCCAACGTGGCGCGTATGCAGGCGGTCGCTGAGGCAGCGAAGGCGAACGACCGCAAGGTCGTGCTGGTCGGCCGCTCCATGCTGCGCATGGAGAAGGCGGCCCGCGCCAGCGGCTACCTGGAAACCGCGCCGGAGTTCATCTCCATCATGGAGGCGTCCTGGACGCCGCGCCGGAACCTCGTGTTCCTGTGCACCGGCAGCCAGGGGGAGGAGCGCGCGGCGCTCAGCCGGCTCGCCCGCGACGCCCACCGCGAGCTGTGGCTGGAATCCGGCGACACAGTGATCTTCTCCGCCCGCGCCATCCCCGGCAACGAGGCGACCCTGGAAGACATCCAGAGCCACCTCAAGGCCAAGGGGGTGGACGTGGTAACCCCGGCCGACGCGCCGATCCACGTCTCCGGCCACCCGAAGCGGGACGACCTGGTCCGCATGTACGACCTGGTCCGGCCGCGCTTCGCGGTCCCGGTGCACGGCACGATCGAGCATCTGGAGGCGCACGCCCGCCTCGCCCGCGCCTGCGGCGTGGACCGGGCGCTGATCCCGGAGGATGGCGACATCCTGCGGATCGCCAAGGAAGGCACCGCGGTGGTCGGCCACATCGAGGCCAAGCGCCTCGCCAACAATGGGCGGGAGCTGGTCCCCTGGGCCGGCCTGCCCGAAGAGACGGAGGCCGTGGAGGCTTCCGCCGCGGCCAGGATCACGACAAGGGTGGCCGCCTGAGGCGGCCGTCCGAATCCCCCGGACGATTTTGAAGGCGATCCTCGAAGGAGGAGGATCATGGCACAACAACACCTGACCTGGTCGTTCACGACCCCGCTCCGCATGGCACTGGAAGGCGCCGACCGGAGCATTACGTTGCAGTATAAGGCCGCCGGAGTCCGGAGTGGCTGGGCCGTCGTCGTCGACGGACGGCCCGCCGCCACTTACCCGGACCTGTGCACGGCCCAGGACCAGGCCTTGCGCCTCGCCCGCCAGTCACCCCTGCAGGAGGCCGCCTGACGCCGACGAACGGACCGTTCGTCCGCGGCGGGCCTTCCTGCCTTTGACACCGGAGAGTTGCCCATGGCTGGCTATCCCGATCCCGCCGACCGGCTTTCCTTCCCCGACATCCTCGACCCGGTCCTCGACGCCCCGGCGGACGACGACGACGCGCTCGACGAGGCCATCAACGCGGTGGCGGAGGCGCTCGCCGACAGCGGCACGCTGATCGTCGACGCGCTGGGCCGCGCCGCCTACGGCGTGACCGACGAGGAGGCCGTGCTCGGCCTGATCGACACCTACATCCGCGTCCTGCTCCACCTCGGCGAGGTCGAGGAGGCGGCGGAGCTGGGCGACGTCATCGAGCGCATCCACCGCTTCCAGACCCGCCGCAAGCGCCGCGGCTCGCACACGGCGTGACACGCGTCACACCGGCGGCCCATCACACCGGCGGAACAGCCTCGCCGCCGGTCAGCCCCCCAGTAAGCCAGCGCGTCGCCAGCGCGCGCAGGCGGCTCGTCTGCTGCCGCTGGCGGTGGGTGGACACCGCGTAGGCCGCCCCGGTGAAGCCGACGATCACCACCCAGAATCCCAGCAGGTAGCGCCAGTCCGCGCCGGCCGTCAGCAAAACCAGCAAAATCAGCGTCACCACCGCCACGGCCACCCAGCAGACGATGCGGGTGCGCCGGAAGGCGGATTCGTCGCTGCGCTCAAAATCCTCCGCCAGGGCCTGGATTTCCAATCCGGCCTGCCGCCGGGCCTCGGCAACGGGGTCCAACGCGTCCATGGGGCCTCTCTTCCGGTCCGCCGACATGGCGGGTTGTCACATTCGCCTGTCATGAACGGCGGAACCGGCGCAACGGTTTCCCGTGCCGGGAGGATGGACCGTGCGCGCGGGTGCCGTAAGGATAACGGCCTTGACTGATATTGTTTGGGTCACCAACTTTTTACAAAAGCTAGGGAGGTCCAGATGCCAGTTGCCAAGGAAGCCGCGGAAGCCGCCCGTGACCGTTACTTGTCGACCCTGAGCCAGTTGCCGGGCATGGATCGCGTCGAGGTCGCCAAGGTCGACGACGGCTATGCCCTGTCGGTCCGCTTCCGGTCCGGCGTCCCGGCCGACCTGCCGCGCGACCTCGACGGCGTTCCGGTCGTCAGCGAATCCGCCGACAGGCCGTCATAAGCAAAAGGCCGGGTGGAGCGCCGGCGAAGGCCCTCCACCCAGCCTGCACCGTCAGCTCATTCCGCGCCGACGCACAGCCGCGCCGGCTCGCCGAACCGGTCGAGCGCCTGGAGAAGGGCGTCGTCGAACACCTCCTCCTTTTCCGTGAAATAGTCGAAATAGCCGTAGTGCCGACGCAGCGGCAGCTCCGTCAGGCTGCGGATCCGATAGGCGGGGTCGTTCAGCGTGCCGCGCTCCATCAGCTCGATCACGCGGCGCAGCCGCGCCACCTCGGCCTTGTAGGAGTTCGCGAACCACTGGCGGATCTTCCAGTTCTCGACCTCCAGCTGGTTGCGCGGCACCGGGCCCAGCCACGAGACGGGGAAGGGGGCGGCGACCGTCACCTCGTCGAACCCATGCAGTTCCGCCAGGATGACGCTGCGGTGATAGGCGCCGTCGATCAGCCCGCCCGGCGCCTCCTCGAAGCCGTAGAGGTAGAGCCAGAGCGCGCTCTCCACCGCCTCCGCCGTGATGTCCTCCAGCCCGACCTCGCCGGCCATCAGCCGCTTGGCGGCGGGGTTGCCGTGCAGGATGCCCTCGCCGGCGCGGAAGTCGTAGGTGTTGAACACCACGCCGACCTCGGCCTCGTTCAGCGTCCGGGCGACCTCCGCGACCGTGTCGGGGTCGCGCACCGGGGCGTACTGCCGCGCGGGCATCAGCCGCTCCAGCATGGCGTCCGGCGACAGCGGCACGTCCAGCCAGCGCCGGGCGTGCTCCTGGATCGTCGGGCGGAACACCCCGCTGTGGCCGAACATGGCCGTCCGCCAGGCCTGGAGCAGCCCGCCGGAGGCACCCTTGTGGTTCAGGAGCAGGCTGCGCACGTCCTCGCCGCGCAGCCATGAGGCCAGCACGACGATCTGTCCGGAGGTCACCGTGAACAGGTCGGGCATCACGTCCAGGCGCCCCAGCGCCGTCAGCACGCCCGCACCATGCAGGTTGAAACCTCCGAAGCCGCCCAAGGCGACCGCTCGTCTCTCCATCGTTGAAACTCCACACATGAAAACAAAAGGCCCACGCGGCACCGCTTGCGCGGCCCGCCGTCGGGCGTACACCGTGATGTTGAAAGAATGGACGGGCGCTATGCCCGCCGCGCACCCGCCGTCCCAGGGGCGATGGCGCTCAAGGCGGCCCTCAAGCTGCCGAACGCCGCGCCCATGCGGCGGATCAGGGAACGGATATGCGCTGCCCGTAACGCCGCGGCCTTGCGGCGGATCAGGCGCGCGTCACGCTGCGTTGGAAGGGCGGACGCGAAGCTGGAAGGCGTGTTCATCAGAGACCTCCTCAAAGGATTGAGAAGGCGTCTCCCCCAGGAGATTGGGTTCTTGTTTTTTGCTGCACTGCACAAGGTGGGTCAGGGGCTCTGCCCTGTCAAGCTGGGACTCCGAAATGCCCCAGGACCATCACATTTGGCCGTTCAACCCTCTCCCCTCTGGGGAGAGGGGAGGGTGAGGGGGCCCCGACACCTTGGTACGTCCGGCAAAAGCGCAACCCCCTCACCCTAACCCTCTCCCCAGAGGGGAGAGGGGATTTCACCGCATCACGAACTGCACGGGCACGACCAGCTCGATCCGGTCCTGCGCCATTTCCGGCGGCGGGGCGGGCAGGGGGGAGGCGCGTTCGGCCAATGCCACCGTTTCCTCGTCCAGCGCCTCGATGCCAGAGCTTTTCTCCAGCCGCGCCGACAGCACCTTGCCCGACCGGTCGATGACGATGCGGACCTGCGGCACGCCCTGCTGGCGGCGCAGCTGGGCGCTGCGGGGGTAGCGCTTGTGCCGCTCCAGGTGGCCGAGCACGAGCCCCTGCCACGTCGGCACCGCCGTGCTGTTCCGCGCGACCGCGGGGGCCGGCGACGGGGAGGACGCCACGGCCGGGGCGGAAGGGGCGGTCTGGGCGGTGGTCGCCTGCGGCGGGGTCGGCGCCGGCTTCACTTGCGCCTGCGGCTTCGGCGGCGTGACCTTCGGCGGCTGCGGCTTGGGCGGCTCCTTCGGCTTGGGCTTCGGCTTGGGCGGTTCGGGAAGCGAGACCTCGGCCGGAACCGGCGGGGGCGGCTCGGGCTTCACCTCCGGGATCGGCTCCGGCTCCACCACGGGTTCGGGCTCCGGCGGTTCGATGACCGGTTCGGGCGGCGGTTCGGGCTCCGGGATAATCGGTTCCACGGCGGGCGGCGGCGGGGCGATCTCGGGCAGCGGTGCCAAGTCCAGCATGACCGCGGGGGGCGGGGCCGCAGCCTCGTCCATGGCCACGCGCCAGGACATGGCGCCGATCCCGACCGCGGCGTGGGCGCCCAGCACCAGCAGAAGGCTGCCGCCCCAGCGCGCCAGAGGCCGGCCGTCGCGCCCGTCCTCATCGTGGAAGGGCGCCGCGCTCATTTGGCGGCCGAGCCGTCAAGGCCGACCAGCGCGATCTTCAGGTAGCCGGCGGCGCGCAGGTCGTTCATCACCTCGGTCAGCGCGCCGTAATCCACGCTGCGGTCGGCCCGCAGGAAGACGCGGGCGCCCTTGTCGCCGCCGGTCACGCCGTCCAGCGCCGCGGCGAGCTGGCCGCGCGCCACCGGCGCGTCGCCCACGGACAGGGAATGGTCGCCCTGGATGGTCAGGAACAGCGGCTTGTCGGGGCGGGGCTGCGGCTGCGCGGTGGAGGCCGGCAGGTCCACCGGCACGTCCACCGTCGCCAGCGGGGCCGCCACCATGAAGATGATCAGCAGCACCAGCATCACGTCGATGAAGGGCGTGACGTTGATGTCGTGGCTCTCGGACAGGTCGTCCCCGTTGTCCAGACGCGCCGCCATCGCCGTTACTCCGCCGCCTTGGAAGACACGCGGGGCAGGGCGCGGCGGTCCATGTCGCGGCTCAGCAGCCGCTGCACCGCCGCCGACGCATCACCGAGCTGGGCGCGGTAGCCGCCGATCGACCGGGCGAAGGCGTTGTAGACGACCACCGCCGGGATGGCCGCGACCAGCCCGATGGCGGTGGCCAGCAGCGCCTCCGCGATGCCCGGCGCCACGACGGCGAGGTTGGTCGTCTGCGTCTTCGCGATGCCGACGAAGCTGGTCATGATGCCCCAGACCGTGCCGAACAGCCCGACGAAGGGGGCGGTGGAGCCGATGCTGGCGAGGATGCCGGTGCCGCGCATCATGCGCCGCCCTTCCGCCGCCTCGATCCGCTCCAGCCGGGAGGCCGCGCGCTCCTTCAGCCCGTCCAGGGACGGGGCGTCGGCGGACTGGTGCGCCTCCGCGATCACCGCGCGCAGGAAGGCGGTCGCCGGGGTCTTGTCGAAGCCGATGGCCTCCGCCGCCTGCGTCAGGCTCCGCGCCTGCTCCAGCGCCGCCTGCGCGGCGCGCGCCCGGCGCTTGGCCTTGGACAGCTCGATGGACTTCGCCAGGAAAATCGTCCAGGTCGCCACCGACGCCAGCGCCAGCCCGGTCATGACCGCCTGCACGACGGGGCTGGCCGACATGAACATGCCCCAGGGCGACAGGTCGTGCGGCAGAGTCGCCGTGGCGACCGGCGCCACCTCCGGGGGAAGAGCCGTGGGAAGGCTGTCCTGCGCCCAGGCGGCCGCGGGCAGAAGGAAGGCTCCGGCCGCGGCGGCGACGGCGCGGATGCGGGTGGTTGTCGGCGTGATGGTCTGGAGCATGGCGGTCGGGCGTCCCTGGGGTGTGCCTCTCCTGTATAGTGCGAACGACTCTCATTTGCACAGCAAAAATTGCCGCGACGAACGCACCGCAGCATGGTTGTCAACGGGACCCGCAAACAGGGATTGGCAAACAGGGATTGGCAGCGACCATGGGCAGCGCGCGCACCGTCACCGAAAACGGCAGCTTCCGCCTGATCGAGCAAGACGGCCGCTTCGCCGTCCTGGAGGTGAGGGACGGACGAGCCTATGGGCTGGAATCAGAAACTCCGAACACCGGCGGCGCGGAACGGCCGAGCGCGCCCGACCGGCCGGAGACCGTGGCCACCGTGGTCCAGCCCCAGGACTGGGCCGACGAGCCGACCGCCCGCGCCCGGTTCGACAGCCTCACCCAGCAGGGCGACCGTCTGGCCCGGACGATCTGGTGACCGCGGTTGCTGCAGCTTGAAGGGTTGTCAGGGCTGTCGCACGCCGAGACACGATTCCATTCGCAGGACCACCGTCATCCCCGCGAAAGCGGGGATCCAGAACTCCGCACAGCGTACCGCTCCGAAACGCTCTGGATCCCCGCCTTCGCGGGGATGACGGCTGTCTTATGAATGGAGCGCACCCTCCGGGCGAAATCGCCCCGAAGGGTTGCTACTGCACCTTGAAGGTGTTGCGCAGGGTGCCGTCGGAATTGACCATCTGGTAGGTTCCGTCGCCGACGCTGTAGATGTCCATGCACTGCTCGCGCTTGTCCTCGTCCAGCGTCAGGCAGTAGCGGTCGCCGGCCACCTTCCAGTCCCCGTACAGGTTGCCCTTGCCGCCGGAAATCATCACGCGCCCGTCGCGGCCGAAGCTGTTGGTGTAGGACCGGCCCCGCGGGTTGGACAGGCTGATCGACTTCCCGGTGAGAAGGGACGAGATCTCGTTTCCCTTCAGATGCGTTGCAGACGCCTTCTTGTAGTCCGGCTGCAACGCCTCGCAGGCCGGCAGCGCAAGGAGGAGCGCGACGGCGGCGAGGCTGGTACGCTTCAGGCTGGCACGCATGGTGGCCGCTCCTGTCGTGGAACATTGACGGTCCAAGAAAGGTGACGGCCATCCGGCCCCGGTCAAGCCTCCCCTATACCAACGCGCCAGCGCAACAACGGGAGCGAGTTCCCTCTCCCGCCCCGGGAGAGGGAGGGTCCCGCCGTGAAACGGCGGGAGGGTGAGGGTACACCCAAGGATCAGCGCCTTGATCCTCGCACGACCCTCACCCGGCCGCTTTGCGGCCACCCTCTCCCGGGGCGGGAGAGGGGAGATAAAGCCCGCGTTCCCGTTGCGTCCGCCCGCGAAACTCTATAGGATCAAAATCACAAACGGCCGAACTCCGCCCGCACAGCGCCGAAAAAATCCCGTTGCACATTGGTGCAGCGATTAACACCTATGGCCGGCGTCGGCCCTCTTTGTGACGTTCTTTGTGCCCTTCGTGTCTTTGTGGTGAATCCCCCTGGCATTGCCACCCTTTCACGACGATCGTCCGTGCGACATCATCGCGTTTGATGTTTCACGGCGTTTCATTGCGTTGCACGGCCCGCTCCGACAGCCACTCAGCGATGACGAAGGCGGCGAGCCGCGACAGCGCCGCGTCGTCCCGGCCGGACTCGGTCTGCCAGTCCCGGTGGCGGTCCAGCGCGCGGCGCAGAAGGTCGGCCCGCCGCTCCGCGGGGATGGCGCCGAGTGCCGTGTCGAGGCTGGTCAGGTAGGGCGGGAACTCCTCGCTGGGGCCGGTGAGGCCGCGCTCGCGGCCGTCCGGGTCGAACCAGACTTCGGCGGCGGCCGTCTCCGCGCTCGGCGGGACGACCATGCCGCCGACGTAGCCGGTCGGCTGCACGACCTTCCAGCCCTTCTTGCTGGGCCCGGTCGTCCAGCCGAGCGCCCGCGCGACCTCGGCCGTCGCGGCGCGGGTGGGCGCCTGCCGGGTGATGCGGTCGACGAGATCAGCCGGAAACACTGAAGGATCGGCGGTCATCGGGCGGTTCCTCGGATGGCGTCGGTGGTGGCGCGGGGCATTGGCACGGTCTCTTTCCTACAACAGGGAGGGGCGGAGAGGCGATGGTAGCATTGGAACAAGGATGCCGTGGGCAACACCGCAGGGTAGGCGGGAGAGGCGGGTGAAGGTGATACTGGGATTTCTTTTGCTGCTGGTCCTGCTGCTGACGGGGCCGGCCTTCGTGATCGCGTCGGGCTCCGCGTCGCTGGGCGTGGACTGGAGCCGCGCCGACCGCAGCCCCGTGGGCCTGGCGCCCGACCCGGCGACCACGGCGGAGGCGGTGGTCCAGGTCTACGCGGCCCGCGCCCTGTCCTGGCGCGGCGCCTTCGGCGTGCACCCCTGGTTCGCGGTGAAGCCGGCGGGGGCGCGCGCCTACACCGTCTACGAGGTGATCGGCTGGCGCGTCTACCGCGGGCTGCCGGCGGTGTCGGTCAGCAACCGCGACCCCGACGGGCGCTGGTTCGGGTCCCAGCCCTCGGTGCTGGCCGAGCTGCGCGGGGCGGACGCGGAGGCAGCCATCCCCAAGATCGCGGAGGCGGCGAGCCGCTACCCCTACGCCGGCGAATACCGGCTGTGGCCCGGCCCGAACAGCAACACCTTCGCCGCCTGGGTCGGGCGCGCGGTGCCGGAACTGCGCCTCGACCTGCCGGCGACGGCGCTCGGCAAGGACTTCCTGGCCGCCCCCTTCGTGGCACGGGCCCCCAGCGGCACCGGCTGGCAGCTGAACCTGTTCGGCGCCGCCGGCCTGCTGGTCGCGGCGGAGGAGGGGGTGGAGCTGAACCTCCTCGGCCTGACCGTGGGGGTGGACCCGCTGGACCTCGCCATCAAGTTCCCCGGCATCGGCCGCATCGCCCCCTTCGGCCGGGGCCTGCGCGCCGCGGCTCCCCCGCCGGCCGAGACGGCGGAGGAGGGTGCGGCGCCGCAGGGCTGAGCGTCACGCCTCCTCGTCGGCCGAGGATTGGCCCGTCCCCGCCGGGCCCAGCGGCGGCGCGCCGCGCTTCAGGCCCAGGCGGTTCATGCAGTCCCAGGCCTCCTCGGCCGTGTCCACGATGTCGAACAGGTCGAGGTCGCCGGGGCTGATCATGCCGTGGTCGGCCAGAGCCTGGAAGTTGACGACCTCGTTCCAATAGTCCCGGCCGACGAACACGATCGGCAGGCGGGAGGCCTTGTTCGTGTTGCGCAGGTTCAAGATCTCGAAGGCCTCGTCGAAGGTGCCGTAGCCGCCGGGGAAGATCGCCAGCCCGTTGGCCCGCATCGCCAGGTGCATCTTGCGGATGGCGAAGTAGTGGAAGCGGAAGGTCAGATCCGGCGTGCTGAAGGGGTTCGGGTGCGGCTCGTGCGGCAGGCTGATGTTGAAGCCGATGCTGGGGGCGCCGGCCTCCTGCGCGCCGCGGTTGGCGGCCTCCATCAGGCCGGGGCCGCCGCCGGTGGCGATGACGTTGTCCCGCTGCCCGTCCGGCGTCGGGGCCAGCGCGCCGCCCCGCTCCGACACGATGCGGCCGAACTTGCGCGCCTCCTCGTACCAGGGCGCCTGCTTGGCGCGCCGCTCGGCATGCGCCTTCTCCTCGGGCGTGCGGGCTTCGCGCAGCATCCGCTCCGCCGTCTCGGGCGACGGAACGCGGGCGCTGCCATACACCACGATGGTCGAGCGGATGCCCCAGGCCTTCAGGTGCATCTCCGGCTTGGCGTATTCGAGCATGAAGCGCACGCCGCGCATCGGCTCGCCCAGCAGGAAGTCGCGGTCTTCGAAGGCAAGGCGGTAGCTGGAGGATTCGTGGTTCGGCGTGCTGTCCGGCATTCCTGTCTCCCCGTTCAAGGACATGGGTCTCTTGTAGAGCATGTAGGGGGTGCGGCGCTTGAATGCCGCGCCTTTTCCGGCGAGGGAACCGCCGGCGCCAAGGGGATGTTGCCGAGGGGTGTTGCAACAGGGGAGAGTTGGAATGTCCAAATCCATGCCGCCGGTCCCCCCGGCCGCACGCAGCGACAAGGGACCGGGCAGCGCGCCGCAGGTCAGCAAGGACGATCAGGCGGCCACCCGCCCGACGCCGGAAAATCTGGAGGAGCAGGATCGCCAGGGCAATACGAAGCAGAACACGACCCATCAGGGCTACCAGCAAGACCGCTGAGGAACTTTGCCCGACTTTTGTGCAGGGAATCCCCTGTCCGTAAGAGCACGCTCCTCACCGGGCCGATGTTGCTAGGATTTTGTGCTAGACCGAAAAACATTCGGCGCGCTGAATCCGGAGCATGGGACAAGGAGCCGCATTGAGCCGCATCGAGCCGCCATGGCCTTTGAACGAGCTTGCCCGTATCGACAAGCTCAAGGGCTATGGCGTGCTCGACACGCCGCCGGAACCGGTGTTCGACCGCCTGACGCGGCTCGCGTCCCGCCACTTCGACGCGCCGATCGCGCTGGTCAACCTGGTGGACGAGACGCGGCAGTGGTGCAAGGCGCGCTTCGGCCTGGTGTCGGAGGCCATCGAGCGCCGGATTTCCTTCTGCGCCTTCACCATCCTGGAAGACCAGGTTCTGGTGATCCCCGACACGACCCAAGATGAGCGCTTCGCCGACAACGAGCTGGTGGCCGGACCGCCGCACCTGCGCTTCTACGCGGGCGCGCCGCTGAAGACGCCGGACGGGCTGCTGATCGGGACCTTCTGCATCATCGACATGAAGCCCCGCCCGGAGTTCGACGAGGAGAGCCGCAACGACCTGGAGGAGTTCGCCCGCCTCGCCATGCACCAGCTGGAGGTGCGCGCGGCGGAGATGGCCACCGGCGAGGCCGAACAGCGGCTGCGCGAGAAGCACGCGCTGCTGGAAAGCATCATCGAGAGCGCCAGCGACCCCATCTTTGCCAAGGACCGCGACCGCCGCTTCACGCTCGTCAACTCCGCCACCGCCCGCCTGTTCGGGCGCAGCCGCGACGAGGTGGTGGGGCTGTGCGACCACGACCTGTTCCCGGCGGAGGACGCCGCCCGGCTCGACGCCCTGTGCCGCCGCGTCGTCGAAAGCGGGCGCGAGGAGACGGTGGAGGAGGAGTTGCCGTTTCCGGACGGCATCGGGTCCCGGGTGCTGATGATCGCGGTGATGCCCCTGCGCAACGCCGCGGGCGCCACCGTCGGGGTGGCCGGCGTGGCGCGCGATATCACCGCCCGCAAGCGCGCGGAGGAGGCCCTGCGGGTCAGCGAGGCGCGCTTCCGCAACCTGGTCGACCACACGCCGCAGTTCATGTGGATCAACCGGGCGGACGGGTCGGTGGAGTTCGTGAACTCCGAATGGCGGCGCTACACCGGGATCGACCGGCTTGGGCCCAACCAATGGGACTTCGTCCACCCCGACGACCGCAAGCACTTCCTGGAGCTGCGCAGCGGCGCGATCGCTGCGGGCACTCCCTACCAGATGGAAATGCGGGTGCGGCGGGCCGACGGCGCGTGGCGGTGGCAGTTCACCCGCGTCGTGCCGATGCGGGAGGAGGGGCGGATCGTGTCCTGGATCGGCACGGCGGTGGACATCCACGACATCCGCCGCGCCCAGCAGGCGGCGGAGGAGGCGGACCGGTCCAAGGGCCGTTTCCTGGCGTCCGCCAGCCACGACCTGCGCCAGCCCATGCAGTCGATCCTGCTGTTCGCCGGCGCGCTCCGCGCCCACGTCGCCGACGAGCCGGGCCGCGCCGTGCTCGACCGGCTGCAGCAAGGGCTGGACACGCTGAAGGACCTTCTGGACAGCCTGCTGGACGTCTCCCGCCTCGACGCCGGAATCGTGGCCCCGCAGATTGAGGAGTTCTGCATCGCCGACCTCATCGGCCCGCTGTCCGCCGCCTTTGCCCCGGTCGCCGAGGCCAAGGGGCTGGGCTGGCAGGTCATCCCCTGCACCGGCCGGGTGCGTAGCGACCGGGTGCTGCTCGGCCGCATGCTGCGCAACCTCGTCGACAACGCCATCCGCTACACCGAGCGCGGGCGCATCCTGGTCGACTGCACCCCGCACGGCAACCGGCTGCGGATCGAGGTCCACGACACCGGCATCGGCATCGCGCCTGAGCAGCAGGGACGCATCTTCGAGGAGTTCCATCAGGTCGGCAATCCGGAGCGCGACCGCGACCGGGGCCTGGGCCTGGGCCTCGCCATCGTGCGGCGGCTCTCGCACCTGCTCGTCCATCCGGTGGAAATGGTCTCGCACCCCGGGCGCGGCTCGATCTTTTCGGTCGACGTTCCCCTGGTGCAGCGCATGGATCGGGGGCCGGACTGCGCGGCCGCACCGCAGCCGGTGAGCCCGGTCCCCATGCGGGAAGCGGCGAACCAGCAGCAGCGGCTGGCCGTGGTGGTGGAGGACGACGCCATCGTCATGATGGGGCTGGCGACGATGCTGCGGGAATGGGGGTTCGACGTCCTGACCGCCGGAAGCACGGACCAGGCGATCACCCGGCTCCGCGCCGTCGCCCGGCGGCCCGACGTGGTGCTGGCCGACTACCGCCTGCGCCAGGGGCGGGTCGGGACCGAGGCGATCCTGCGCATCCGCGACATGTTCGACGATGGCGTGCCCGCCATCATCATCACCGGCGAGATCGGGCCCGAACCGCAGCGCGACGCTGCCGCCCACGGCATCGCCCTGGTGCACAAGCCGGTGACGCCGCGCCTTTTGGAAGCCTCACTCGCCCGCCATCTCGGAGCCGTACGGCCGGGTTGAGCGTTAGTCCCAAGTCGGACTGTACAAAACGTTTCAGTGGAGGACCGATTGAGAGTCGTCACCAAGGGGATGGCCGCGCTTGCCGCGGCGGTCGTGCTGGCGGGGTGCCAGTTCCCCGGCTTCCAACAGCCGCCGCGCCAGACCGCGACGCTGCCCGCTCCCAGCGTTCCGAAGCCGCCGCCGGAGGAGCGCGGGATCTGGATCGTCGGCAGCCCGGCGATGCGGGGCCCGATCGGCGCCGCGGCCGACCGCTTCGGCGGCACGCCCGACACCAAGCCCCGCCTCGTGGCCGAGGGCACCAACAGCGGCTTCCGCGCCTTCTGCGCCGGCGTTGGGCTGGAGACGCCGGACATGGTCGTCTCCGACCGGCCGATCAAGGCGGACGAGTTGAAGCGCTGCCAGGCCAAGGGCGTCACCCTGACCGAGTACGAGCTTGGCCCCAAGCAGTATGTCTATGTGAAGGACGCGAACCTGATGACCATCCCCGGCGTCCGCGACTTCACGCAAAGCTGGGGCGTGCCGGGCAAGCCGGTGCGGGCGACGTAAGGCCGTTTTCCCCCTCTTCCGCCGCGGCGGCGGGGGAGGGGGCTTACGCCCGGGCCGCCATCTGGTTGCGGAAGAAGTCCACGCCCATCTGGATGCTGCGGCCGATGTTCTGCGCGCGGTCCTCGAAGAAGACCGCGGCCTCCGGCGTGCAGACCTCGGCGGTGGTCTCGCGGAACAGGGTCAGCCAGCGCTCGAAATGCTCCGGGCGGATGTCCAGCCGGACATGCGCCGGGACGGGGCGGCCGTCGTAGCGGTGGGTCAGCAGCGCGACGGAGGACCAGAAGTCCATCATCTTCTGCAGATGCGGCTCCCAGTCCGTGATGGCGGCGCCGAAGATCGGCCCCAGGACGGGGTCGGCCATGATCTTGCCATAGAATGTGCGGACCAGGGATTCGATCATCGCCTCGTCGATGCCGGTCTTGGCGACCCGCTCGGCGATGGTGGCGGCTTGCGGCGACGGGAAGCGGTTCTGGTCCATGCTGACGGCGTCCTGACCTGTCCTCCGGGGGCACCCCGGGCAGAAGCGCCCTATATAGAGCCACGCGCGCTTCGCCGCCAGCCCTGCAACCCGTCCCTGCGGGGATCAGTGGTCCAGGATCAATGGAAGATGAAGCGCCCTATGACCGCCGCGACCAGCGCGCCCACGGCGGCGCCGATCCCGGCGGCGATGATCGGGGCCGTCGATGAGGTCGCCTTGGCCTTCAGCGCGGTGTCGAAGCCGCGCATGGTCGTGTCCATGCGGACCAGGAATACCTCCAGCCCGGCGATGCGCTCCTTCAGGTCCACCAAAGTCTCGGCGTGGGCGGCCTGCTGCGCCGCGGAGGCGGCGTTGCCGGCCTGCTCGGCCCCGACGCGCTCCTGAAGGTCGCGGAGCAGCCGGGCGATGCCCTGCTGGGTCGCGACGATCCTCTGGCTGTCGCGGCGCGCCGCCTCGACGCCATCGCCGATGCGCATCAGGTGCGGGGCGAGCGTGCGCTCCAGCAGCTTTTCCTCGGCGCTCGGCTGCACGAAGGTGGTGATGGTTCCCGTGCTCGGCGCGTGGATCACCGCCACGACGCGGGTCGGGTCGAGGTCCGGCGGCAGGACGAGGTCGGCCTCGAAGGCGTGGTGGCCATCGCCGAAGCCACCGCCCACGAGATCCTCGCGCGGACGGTCCGCCAGCGTGCGCCCGAGCACGAGGCCGCGCCCGTCCGGCGTCTCCGCCCGGAATTCGACGTCCAGCCGGTCGTTCGGGTAGGAGCGGTCCCAGGCCCAGCCATAGATCCGGCCGGCCTGGATCGCGTCCACGCGCCCCTCGATGACGGACGGAACGATTTCGGTAGCGACAGGTTCGGGAATGGCGGTGTCGGGCATGGTTCGCTCTTCCGGTCGGCTGGAACGGGGGGTGTTGGGTTGCGCTGCGCTTCACCCAACCTACGGTGCTCGCTTCGTAGGTTGGGTGGAGCGCAGCGCAACCCAACAGAACAGGACAACGGCGACGCCGAGGCCCGGCACCACCTCGGCCCAGCCCGCGGCGGGGGAGCGGGTTGGGCTGAGAGGGTGCCGCGCCCGGCGTCGCGCGCCGTCAGGCCGCCTTGCGCTGCGGGGTCTTGCGCGCGGCCGGACTCGGCATGCGGTGCGGGAGGTAGTTCTCGTCCAGGAACTCCCGCATGTCGCGGTAGCGCTGGTAGAAGGTGCGGTTGAACTTCTCGAACAGGCTCTGGTCCCAGTATTCCTCAAGGACGAAGGGCTTGTCGGAATAGACGTCGTAGCAGGGAATCGCGAAGGTCTCCGCGAACTCCGCCGTGCGGCTGTCGTAGCTGAAGTAGATCGACGGCGTGCCGTTCGACAGGGCCATCAGGTTGCCGTGCAGGCGGTAGCCGAGCACGAGGTCCTTCGAGCGCACGAGGTTCTCGTAGTCCGCGACGACGTCCGAATACCACAGGCGGGTGCGGTACAGCTCGTCCAGCTCCTCGTCGAAGTAGCCGGTCTTCAGCCACGGGTTGTTGTGCAGCTCCTCCCAGGCCTCGGCCTTCTGCTCGTCCGTGCCCCAGAGCAGCTTCTTCTCCTCGACCTCGCCCTGCATCATCAGGACGGTGTCGAAGCGGCGGCTCATGTCCTTCACGAAGTCGCGGTGGCGCGCCAGGTAGGTCTTCACGTCCGGCGAATAGTGGGCCGACACCTCACGGCGCATGGTGATGCCGACGTTGCGCACGCTGTCCAGCGACGGCAGGTCGATGCGCAGTTCCGGATCACGGTTGCGGAAGGCGGTCGGGCAGCCGACGATGCGCACGTTCTTGATGCCGAGGTCCCACAGCACTTCGGCCGTGTAGGTGCCGCGCACGCCCAGCGTGGTCGACTTGTCGGCGAACATCTGCCAGATGCGCTTGCTCTCGGCCGACAGCTCCATCTTCCCGGTGGCTGGGGCCTGGGCACCGACGCCGAAGGCGATCACCGGGATGCGCAGCTTCGACAGGACCTGCTCGGTCGCTTCCGGCCAGGTCATGTGGTTGTGGATGTAGTTGGAGCCGCGCAGGAAGACGTAGTCGTATTCCGCGTTCGCCTTGTCCACCACCTCCTGCTTGAACTCGCGGATCTCCACGACGTCCAGGCGGTCGAAGGTCAGCAGCTTCAGCGACGAGTCGTAGACGAAGGCGTCGCCGATGTTGTGGTAATGATTGATGCTGCGCTGAATGTTCTGATAGCCGTACCACCGCACGCAGTCATGATCATAGACTTCGCCGGAGGGAATCATGACTAGAATGTTAGCCAACGCAATTCTCCTGGATCGGGGGTGTGGTGGAATGGTCGAGTTTCGAAGCGAACCGTTTGTTGATTTTACCCGCCTGTGATTGGCTCAAGGCGGATCATTATTCGGACGAGATCGCGGTCTTGCGTCGGCTTGCAGCCGTTTTGCGCAAGGCGCGTCATGTAGAGGTACGCGTTGTTGCCGACATCCTCGAAGTTCCGCGTCTTCGCGTTGGGATCGAGGATCGCCGGGTAGTAGTAGCTCTCCGCCACGCCGCAGGCCTTGTCGGTCAGCAGCGGTGCGGCCAGCGCCAGCCGCGGCGGCGACCAGGTGACAAGGTCGGGGGAGGTGGAGGTCCACACGCCGGACACCGGCTGCGCCCCCGGCCGCTCCGCGCGACGCCCGGCCATCACCGCGACCCACAACCCGGTACCGCTGTGGCGGACAAGGCTGGTGACGGTGAAGGGCAGGCGGCCGGGCGGCAGCGGCGCGCAGGCGTGGGCCGCGGCGTCGGCCTCGCCCTCCGCGTAGGGGTCGGCGAAGCGGACGGTGAAGTCCCGCCCGTCCCAAGCCCGCCAGGACTTCGGGTCGCCGAGGTCGCGGGTCCGCATCAGGCAGACGCCGCGCTTCTGCTCCCCGATGCCCTCCGCGAAGGCCATGGCGTAGTACCAGCCCTGGCGCTCCACGATGTTGCTGGGCGCGAACAGCCCGGCGCGGCGGCCAAGGTCGCCGCGGAACTTGTACGGAATGCCGGCGACGTAGCGCCCCGGCCCGAAGCTCTGCCCGCCGTCCTTGGAGACGGTGAGGGTCAGCGCGTTCCACCAGCAGGCCATGTAGTCGCCCGCCGGGCAGAGGTTGCGCCGCTTGTGCCCGTGATACTCGTTGTGGACCAGCCCGTAGACGGTCGTCCCGTCCAGCGTGTAGGGCGAGGTCAGCCAGCCCACGTCGTCGTAGCGGGCCGGATCGTCGCGCTTGCCGGACTTGAACACCACGCGGCAGTCGTGGCGCAGGCGGTCCAACGACGGGCCGGACAGCGTGCGGGCGTTGGTGTGCGCCGCCAGCAGATGGACGGTGCCATCGGCCCCCTTCCAGGCGCGGGCCGGAGCGTCGGGCACGTCCCACGCCTCGCAGGCCTGGCTGCGGTGATCGTAGACGGTCTCCGGCGCAGCACCCGGAGCGGGGGAGACGCGCAGGTCGGCGGCGTGTGCGGCGTTGGAGGCGAGCAGCATCGACGACGCCAACAGGGCGGCGCGCAGGATGTGCAGCATCCGTTGCCCCCTCCCTATCCCTCCCCCGCTTCGCGGGAGAGGGGACTTGGGAAAGGCGGCGGCAGTCCCCTCCACCGCCCCCGGCGGGGGAGGGTTAGGGAGGGGGCCGCCGTAGCCGTGCTCGCGCGTCCGCATCAGGGCTCTCACACCTTCTGCGCCACGGCCCGCTCGGGCATGGAAACCGCGCCGCCACCCGCGGCGGCGATCAGCGCGTCGTAGATGTCCGCGTGGCGGCGGGCGCATTCGGCGCGGTCGATCGGGCGGCGGATGCGCATGCGCAGGCGGTCCCACAGGTCGGGGGTGGTCAGCGCCTCGGTCATGCGGTCGACCAGGTCCTCGACGCTGCCGTTGCGGAAATGCAGGCCGTCCACGCCGTGGGTGACCTTTTCGCCCATGCCGCCGATGTTGCTGCTGATGATCGGGCGGCCGTGCAGGAAGGCCTCCTGGATCACCACCGGCGAGTTCTCCCACCAGATGGAGGGCATGACCACCCAGTCCACGTCCTTGATCAGGCCGGGCAGTTCGGCGGAGCGGTAGCTGCCGTAGAAGCGCACGCGGTCGCCGGCGCGCTCCACCGCCTCGTTGAACTTCTTCTGGTAGGCCTCCGGCTGGCGTTCCAGGTTGCCGCCGAAGATCATCAGCGCGCCGTCCTCGCCCCAGGCCTTTTCCGAGATGCGGCCGATGGCCTCGACCAGGACATGGGCGCCCTTGAACTCGGTCAACTGGCCGAAGAAGGCGAAGCGGTTGCGCTTGCCGCCGCGGGCCAGCGGGCGGGGCGGGGCGATGCCCTCGATGGTCAGGCCGTTTTCGATCATCCGGAACTTCTCGCGGGGCAGGCCCCAGTCGACGTAGCGGTCGATCAGGAAGTTCGACGGGCTGACGTAGAAGTCCGCCTGCTCCAGGAAGGTCTTCAGGAACAGCTCGCGCTTGAAGAACTCCGCCTCGCCGATGTGCGGGAAGCAGCCGGCGCAGTCCGCGGGGCTGGAGCGGTAGCACAGCGTGTTGCGGCTGGTCTTCACCATCTGGCCATGGTGGTTGCAGATGGACAGGTACTCGTGGAAGGTCACCACGATCGGCACGCGCGGCAGCGCCTGCCGGATCGCCTGGATGGTCTCCACGCCGAAGCCGATGAAGTGGTGGAAGTTCACCACGTCCGGCTGCAGGTCGCGGATGTAGCGGACGAAGTCCTTCTCCAGCCCGGGCAGGTTCCGGTTCGACAGGCGGAAGTGGTCGTAGTCGTTGGCGTAGTAGAGGACCTCGCGCTCCTTCTGGCGGAGCGCCATCAGGGCGGAACTGCCGTGCGGCGTGACCGGCGGCGCGGTGCGGGCCAGGTAATGGCTTTCCCAGCCCGGCAGGTCGTGCATGCCCAGGTGCAGGTTGTAGGACGCCACCTCCGCGCCGCCCAGCGAGAAGGCGGGATGGCCGTGGCTGATGATCAGGACGCGCTTGTTGCTCATGGTTCGGCCGATCTCGAATGGGCTTGCGGGGTCAGGCGGCGACGCGGGCGGACCAGGTGTCTTCGAAGCTCCACCGGTCCACCATGGCGCCCGCCCGGCGCCAGCGGTCGGCGTGCGCGTCGCGCGGCTGCTCGTCGAGCGCCACCAGCGTGACGCGCGGCAGCCAGACACAGGCTCCGCCCAGCGCGCGCAGGCGCAGGCAGAGGTCCAGCCCCTTGTGGTCGGCCCCCATGTAGGAGCCCATGGTCGAGAGCGCGCGGGCCAGCGCGTCCTTGGGCAGCAGCGCGCATTCCGGGGCGGCGGCGTCCACCGTGGCCGCCTCGTGCTCCTTCAGCCAGTCCTGCGGGTAGCCGGCGTAGCGGCGCTCGAAGGTCTTGGCGCCGTCGGAGCCCTCCACCGCCATGATGCCGGCGAAGCGGATCGAGTGGTCCTCGTACAGCAGCGTCGGGCTGACCATCACCGGCCCGCCGGACTTGCGCGACACCCGCTCCAGCGCCGACAGCCATCCCTTCTCCGTCGGCAGGACCGATGGGGACAGCATCAGCACCCGCTCCGCCCGGGCGTGGGGCAGGGCGGCGGCGATGGCCTCGAACGCGTCGGTCGCCTCGGGCGCTGCGACGAAGGTCACCGACAGCCGGTAGAAGGCCGCAGCCTGCCGCACCGCGCCGCCCAGCCGCTCGTGCGTGCCGGCCGTGGCGACGACCAGCAGCTCGGTGTCGGCGAAGTCCGGATCGATGGCGAGGCGGGCGATGTTCAGGTCCACGTCCTCGCGCCGGTCGGTCACCGGCAGGACGACGGACACGCGCGGCGTCTTCACCGGCCGGCCCATGGGGTGGATGCCGGTGGCCCGCAGATCCGACCCGCGGGTGCGGGCGGTGCGCAGCATCGGCCCGACGTGCCGGGCGATCAGCGTCTCGATGGACGGGCTGTCCAGGTTCACCAGCGACAGCATGCGCTTCAGCGCTTCCGGGGCCGGGGGCAGGCAGCTCAGCGGCAGGAAGGCGAAGCGGTCGTTGGCAAGCTCCAGCTCCAGATGGAAGTCGGCCGTCTTCGCCACGCCCGCGGGCTCGGTCGCGAAGACGGTGAAGCCGTGCTGGTCCTGGCCGGGCACCAGCCGGCCGGCGAACAGGCCGTCGTTCTGGAAGGCCTCCGTCACGTCGCGGCGCGACAGCCGCGACCACTCGCCGTCCAGGCGGGCGGAGACGCCCGGCCCCTTCAGCGTGACGGCGCGCACCTGGTGCGTGGGATCGAGCATCCAGCCGGCGACGAACAGGCCGGCGCCGGGCACGCGCAGCACCATGTCCATCCCCATGCGGACCGGCACGTCGAGCTGCGACACCGTTTCCGCACCGTCGTAGCGCGACGCGGCGATGCGGGTGACCGCCTGCCGCGCCTCGGCATCCTGCAGGTTGCCCAGCATGTCGCGGACATGGGCGGCGGCCACGCCCTCCGGCAGGATGGTGCGCTGCTCGAAGATCTCCATGTGGCGCCAGCCGTCGGCGGCGCGGTAGTGGATGCGGCGGATGGAACCGGGGGCGGGCGTCGGGTCGGTCAGCACGGCGAGCACGCCGGCGGCGTCCGACGGCAGGTCGGGCCGCGCGAAGGAGCCGGCGGTGGCGCGGTGGATACCGATGTCCTCCGCCTCGATCAGGATCTTCTGCGCGCCGGTCTTGAAGCTGCGCGCCCAGCCCTGGAGCATCAGGCTGCCGTCGCGGAAGCGGCCGAACACCTCGGTGAAGCCGTCGGGCTGCGAGACCTCCTGGACGAGGCCCGCCAGCAGGCGGCCGATGCGGTCGCTGGTCCCGTCGGAAGACGCTTGCAGCGCGATGGCGAAGTCCAGCGCCAGCGACAGCGCCCCCGGCTGGAAGGCCTTCAGCGCGGCGATCAGGTGGGACGGGTTGGTGCGGACGTTGGACAGGCGTGGCAGGACCAGCCGCTCCCCGCCCTCGTCGGCGATTTCCACCCGCGATGGGCGCAGCTGCGCCAGCCCCGCCACGCGGACACCGCCCAGGAACCAGCGCTCGCCCTCCGCGTCCGTCCAGGACCGGCCGCCGTAGCGCCCTTCGACCGAACCGTCGAGATGCACGACCCCCGCGGTCGGCAAGGTCCGGTCGATGGCGCCGAACAGCACCAGCGTGTCCTCGTCAAGTAGAATGGCCGCCGTGATGTCGGCCTTGGTGATCGGTTCCTTCATCCTGCGATGCTCCCCGCAATAGAGCCCTGCCCATGCGCTCCCCCATCACCCCATATTATTTCGTCATACAGCATGACGTGTTGTTCGGCGGCCTCTTCGGTCGTGCGGACCACCGGTATGTTGGACACGAGCCTTTCCCAAAGTCCGGGCTCGGTCATCGCGCGATTCATGACTCGGGCCAGATCCGTGGCGTCCCCCGCCCGGAAATGCAGCCCGTCCACCCCGTCGCACACCGCTTCCGCCATGCCGCCGATGCCGCTGCAGATGACCGGGCGGCCATGCTGGAAGGCTTCGCGGATGACCAGCGGTGCGTTCTCCCACCAGATCGACGGCATCACCACCCAGTCGCAGGCAGCGATCAGGTCGGCCATCTCCTCGCGGCGGTAGGGACCGTGCTGGACGGCGTGCCCCTTGGCCCCCTTGAAACCCTCCTCGACCTTGGCCTTGAAGGCGTCGGTCTGGAACGGCGCCCCGCCATGCACCGCGAGCGAGAAGTCCGCGCCCGTCCGGGCGAGCCGCGCCACGGCGTCGAGCGCCACGGTCACGCCCTTGAAGGGGTTCAGGTTGCCGAAATAGGCGAAGGCGTTGCGCGGAGCCCCCGCGGGCAGCGCGCGGTGCGGCGCCGGATCGACCGCCGGGCGGCCGTTCTCCATCACCTCGATCCGGTCGGCCGGGATGCCCCAGGCGACGTAGCGGTCGCGCAGGAAGGCGCTGGGCGCCAGGAACTGGTCGACGAGGCCGAACATCGCCTTGATGTGCTTCTCGCGCAGCACGAACTGGTCGGCCGGCCGGTCGGGGAAGCAGCGGTGGCAGGCGTCCGGCGAGGACGCCCGGCAAAGCGCGTGCCCGTTCGTCGTGACCATCTGCCCGTCGTTGGCGCAGATCGGGTAGTAGTCGTGCAGCGTGTAGACGATCCGCGCCTCCGGGCAGATGCGGCGGATCAGGAACAGCATCTCCACGCCCAGCAGCAGGGTGTGGTGGATGTGCACGATGTCCGGCCGGAAGGCGCGCAGCAGGTTCGACAGGTCCGGCACGATGCCGTGCAGGTCGATCTGGCTCTGGAAGAAATGGTCGAAGTGGCCGGCCCACAGCACCACCTCGTCAGCGCTGCGGCCCAACGTCTGGAGGTTCGTGCCCGGCTTGCGGTCGCGGTGGATGCCGTTGGTGCAGGCGAGGAACAGGGCTTCCGCCCCCAGCGCCTTGATGCCGCGGAACAACTCGTGCGCGAAGATTTCCGTGCCGCCGGGATGCAGGCTCGGGTGGTTGTGGGCGACGATCAGGACGCGGGGAAGACCGGAGGCATTGCTCATCGCGCCCCCTCCTTCTCCAGCACCAGCAGGTCCTGGAAGTTCTCGGCCTCGCGTTGCCCGCTCCAGTGGCCGCGCAGGACCGGCTTCGCCGGGCGCAGCCCCTGGGCTTCGAACACGCTTAGCAGGAAGGCTTCGGAATAGGCGACGGCGGCGTTCGGCGCGTTCTCGTCGGCGATGTATTCCGGACCCGGCGCGTCGATGAAGGCCGGCCGGGCGGTCTTCTTGGCGATGCCGTCCCGCGCCTTGGCGTCCACCAGGAACAGGCTGAGGAAGACGCGCCCGCCCGGCCGCAGCACGCGGGCGATCTCCGCCGCGTAGCGCACCGTCTCGGCCGTGCGCAGGTGGGTGATGACCGAGGTCAGGATGATGAAGTCGTGCCCGTGGTCGGGGTAGGGCAGGGTGGACTTCGCCGCGTCGAACCGGCCGCCGGGGTTGTAGAGCGCGTTCGCCACGTCCAGGGTCTGGAAGCGGAACTCCGGATAGGCCGGCGTGATCGCCTCCTGGCACCAGCGGATGCCGTCTTCGACGATGTCCACGCCGTCGTAGGAGGACTCCAGATACTGGGTCAGCGGCACCGCCATGCGGCCGATGCCGCAGCCGATCTCCAGCACGCGGTCGGTCGGCTTCAGCCCGCCATAGCGCACGAAGTGGCGCAGGAACTCGGCCCCGATGGCGCGGAAATCGCCGTCGCCGATGAAGACGCGGTCGGGCGGCGGCACCGGCAGGAAGCGGTTGCGCGCGATCTGCGCGCACAGCCACTCCAGCCGCGGGTCGGTGTTGCGGCGCAGGACGGCGAGGCGGTTGCCGGTCAGGATCTCGTTCATGTCCGTTATTTCCGTTTCCGGGTTGCGCGTCCGCTGTGATGCGGCGAGTCGGCGATGAGCGACGGGCGCGGGGTCAGGTCGTTGGACACCGTGATCGGCCGCAGCAGGCTTTCCTCCAGCGGCCGGCGCGATGGCGGCGGAGCGGCCTCGTCCCAGTCATGGGCCATCAGCTCCTCCATCAGGCCCGACCAGCGGCGGGCGTGGAGCCACGCGTTGTATTCGGACGCCACGCCGCGCGTGTAGCCCGTGTGCCGGCTGATGGAGCGGCGTTCCAGGTGGTACAGCTCCACCGAGGGGATGTAGCGGATGTCCATCCCGGCCTGGCGGACGCGCAGGCAGAGGTCGCTGTCCTCGAAGTCGCCGATGACGTAGTCCTCGCAGAAGCCGCCCACCGCCTCGAAGGCGTCGCGCGGCATCAGCAGGCAGGCGCCGGTCACGCCCGGCACGCTGCGCTCCCGCCGGGCCGGCAGGAAGTCGCGCGGCAGGCCCTTGAAGTAGTGGTGGTTGAACCAGCGGCCGCGCACGTCGCGGTCAAAATAGAGGCCGGCGTGCTGCAGGCTGTCGTCGTCGAACAGCAGCTTCGGCCCGACGGCACCGGTGCCCGGCCGCTCCTCCAGCGCCGCGAGCAGCGACGCCAGCCAGCCCGGACGGTCCGGGATGACGTCGGAATTCAGGAACAGCAGCCGGGGTGCAGCGGCGACTCCGGCGCCGGCGTTGTTGGCCGCCGAATAGCCGTAGTTGGCCGGCTGCACCAGCAGCGTCATCGGCAGGCCGTAGAGCCCGTGAAAGCCTTGCAGCAGGTGCACCAGCTCGTCGCGCTGCTCCGGGCTGTCCAGCACGAAGATCAATTCCGCGTCCGCCATGCCTGGATCGGTGGCGAAGCTCGACAGCTGGAACCGCAAGAATTCCAATGTTTTGTAAAGCGGGATGATCAGCGAAACCGACGGGTTCTCCGGCCGGCGGCCGAAGGACACGATCTCCGGCGCGCGGCGGCTCGCCATGTGGGCTGCGTGCAGCGGGGCGACGGCCGGAGCCAGGACGGTTTCCAGCAGCTGTGGCGTGGCGAACTGCGGCGGCAGGCTGCCCAGCACCGCGGCGCGGGCCTCGGCCGGCGACAGCGGTCGCAGCGGCGGCACCAGCTTGATTGACCCGCCGGAGCCCAGCAGAAGCTCCGCATGCACCTGGAGAACCGCGGCCGGTTCCGGCGCGCCGGGGAGGTAGGCGACGAAGCCGCTGCGGTCGGTGGACCCGGTGCCGAACAGCTTGGCCACGTCCTCGCGCGGGAAACGGTTCTCCAGCACCTCCAGGCGCCGTTCGGCGCCGAAGGGGGTCTGCACGCTGAGGCCGGCGCCGAGGCCGTGCGGGTCGTGCACCCAGCCGGCCAGGAACAGCCCGCCGTCGCCGGTCGGCACGGCGAGGTCGAGGGAGGCGCCGATGGACCGCTTGGCGTCGGCCACCTGCCGCTTCGGCAGCGGGGCGAGCACCTGAAGCTCGCGCACCGCGGCGGCGGCGGTCGCGTCGGACCGGCCGCGCTGGGCGAGGCCGCGCAGGATGTGCTGGCGCAGGTTCAGCGGCGTGTCGCGGCGCGTCGACAGATGCTCGGTCAGGGTCGGCAGGTTGGCGCGCACCGCGTCGAAGCTGCGGCAGGCCAGCCCGTTGCGGCCCATCACCACCAGCAGGTTGCCGGGCACGCACAGCACGCGGTCGACCAGGAAGGACATCCCCAGGCGCCCGCGCTTGTCGATGGCGGAGCCGACGCAGATGTCGAAGGGCGCCGGGCCGACGGCGCCGTGGCCGATGATCACCGCCCCCGTCACCTCGCCGAATCCGGCGGACAGCGACCCGGCGCAGAGCAGCAGCTCGTCGGTCGCTGCGGCGCGCGCCGTGACGGGGGAGGGAACGGGCGACAGCTCCAGCACCAGGCGGCGGCAGACGGCGGCGAATCCGGCGTCGCCGCGCAGCGAGGGGGTGGAGCGCGCGAAATCGAACAGGAACCGCACCACCCGCAGGCGGGAGCCGGCGTCGAGGCTGCCCAGCAGGAAGGCCGGATCCAGGTGGGGAAAATCGGTGTCGGTCGGGGCTTCCGCGATTACGCGGCCCTGGGCGACGAACCGGGCCGCGGCGCCCGGCTGATTTGGGGTGCGCAGGATCGACAGCACGCGCTGCCCGCCCCAGCTCGTCCGCACGGACAGCGTGGTGTAGGGCGGCCGAACCTCGGCACCGTCCAGCGTGGGAACGACGCGGCCGGAGGTCTCCGGACCGTCGCTTTCCCAGGACGCGAGAACGAAATCGTCTCCCAACGCATGCAGCTGCGCGGGAGCGATGGTGGTGGAGGTCGGCAGGACGGCGAGAACGGTCATGCGCATTCACCCAGAAACGGTCGGCCGGAATGTCATGGGGACCTTGCGGCGGCGCGCGCGGGGGTGCGCACGCCGCCGGGCCGGCCGCTTAGTGGATGACGAAGTAGTCGTTCGGGTGGTTGTGGATGTCCTCGGCCGACACGCCCTTCAGCGTGATGCTGTCGCCGTTGCCGAGGTCGATGACCGCATCGCCGCCATGGTCGGTGACACGCGACGCCAGGTCGGACGCGTCGCCGATCTTGAGGCCGTTGATGTTGCGGTCGATCTGCAGCACGTCCTCGCCCGCGCGGAAGTCGAGCACGACGTCCTGGCCGCCGCCGCCGGAGAACACGAACACGTCATGGCCGGCGCCGCCGGACAGGATGTCGTCGCCCTTGCCGCCGACCAGGATGTCGTTGCCGGCCCCGCCGAGCAGCGAGTCGGCGCCGTCGCCGCCGCTGAGGTAGTCGTCGCCGTTGCCGCCCGACAGGATGTCGGCGCCCTTGCCGCCGTCGAGCATGTCGTTGCCGTCGCCGCCCAGCAGCTGGTCGTCGCCGTTGCCGCCGTGCAGGACATCATCGCCGGCGCCGCCCGACAGGACGTCGTTGCCGTTGCCGCCGTCGATGATGTCATTGCCGGCGCCACCCGCCAGCACGTCGGCGCCGTTGCCGCCGCTGAGGTAGTCGTCGCCGCCGCCAGCGCTGAGCGAGTCGGCACCGTTGCCGCCCATCATGACGTCGTCGCCATCGCCGCCAGTCACGACGTCCTGGCCGTTGCCGCCGAACAGGGCGTCGTCACCTTCGCCGCCGATCACCGTGTCATGGCCATTGCCACCGAACAGGACGTCGTCGCCCTTGCCCCCGTCGATCAGATCGCTGTGATTCGTGCCGAGATTGACATCGTCATAGTTGCCGCCAGGAAGGGTGGCCATTGTTGATACTCCTTAACGATGTGATTGGGTTGGGGTGGCGTTTTCACCTACCCCGAAATGGCGAGTTACCCCCAACGCTATAGCCAAATATTGGGCGGTGATGCTGTGACATTGACGAGGCGAAACGCAGGAAAATGTTGAGCTTCGAGAGTCGAAATGTAATAATCGGAGATGTTCGTTGCTTGATGCGATGTTCTTTGCTTTCAAAACGCGACGAATTTCTAAGCATTTTGTCTTTGGATGGCGACATGGACGCCCTCGGCGGTCGGCTATCCATGCCGCTGCGTGACTACTTGGGTATGTCGATTTTAAAAAACTTTCAAAGCGGCAGGCCTGTTCAGCGAAAAAGTTGCTGAGAAAGCGCCTTTGCGGCCGGAAAGCCCGCGATGCCGCGCCCCCTCCCGTATGACCTATGGGGAGGGGGCCTGATGCGCCTGCGCCGCGGCACGCGCGGGGAGTCAGGGCCGGAGCCCGACGCCACCAATTTCAAAATAAAACGCCACGCAAACCGCCTTTACTCTTCACCCTCTTCTGCGGCGGTCAACGCTACCCTTGCCAATTCCATCAGCTTGTCTTCGACGTCCGCGGCGTCGTAGCCGGGATTGTCGGCCAGCGAGTCGCGCAGGCGCATGGCGATGAACTCGCCGGTGTGGTGCTTGTCATAGAGGTGCACGTCGCCCAAGGCCTTGGCGACTCGCTTCAATCGATCCCGGTCCATGTAACGCTCCTGTGGTTGCCAGCACCGCAACACAACATTTGGGAAATGATTGTGCCCCCTCTCCCTCGCCGGAAAAGGGGGGACCGGATTCGAAAAGCAGCCTTACTGCTCGCGCAGCGCGCGGTTCATGCCGTCGGTCAGCGGCGTCAGGAAATAGTCGATGGCCTTGCGGGAATGGCCGTGGATCATCACCTCCGCCGGCATGCCGGGATGGAGTTCCACGTTCGGCAGGCGCTTCAGCGTGTCGGCGTCCAGGCTGACGCGGGCGATGAAATAGGCTTGGCCCGTGCGGTCGTCCTGCAACTGGTCGGCGGAGAAGGTGATGATCTTGCCCGGCACCGGCGGGACGACCCGCTGGCGGTAGCCGGTCAGCCGCACCATGGCCTTGGCGCCGATCTCCACATGCTGCACGTCGGCCGGCGATACGCGCGCCTCGACGATCAGGTCGTCGTTCTGCGGCACGATGTCGAGGATCGGCTGGCCGGCGGGAATGGCGCTGCCCGGCGTGAAGAAGCGCAGGCCCGTCACCTTGCCGGCCTGCGGCGCCACGACCTCCTGCCGTTTCAGCACGTCGTCGGCGCCGCGCAGCCGCTCGGACAGGTCGGACACGTTGGCCTGCACGGTCTGAAGGTCGGTGCCGACCTCCGACCGCCGGGTGTTGGCGAGGTTGATGATCTCCAGTTCCGCCCCGGCGATGGCCTGCTCGGCCTTGGACTTGTTCGCCTGAAGCTCGCCGAGTCGGCCCTTGCCGTCCGCGACGTTGCGTTGCAGTTCCAGCAGCCGCGGCTTGCGCTCGTAGCCCTTGGCGAGCAGCCCCTCGACGATGTGCAGTTCGTCCTGGGTGTAGCGCAGGCGGTCGGCGGTGGCGGCGCGCTGCGCCTCCAGCGCGGCGATCTCGTCGCGCAGCTGCGAGATGTTCTTGCGCTGGATGGCGACCTGCCCCTCGTAGCTGTCGCGGCGCGACTCGAACAGGCGCTGCTCGGCGCTCACGGCCTCCGCGGCGACGGGGTTGCTCTTGGCGGCCTTCAGCAGCTCCTCGGCGTAGACCGGGGTCTTGGCGTCGGTCTGCTCCGCACGCAGGCGGGCGAGCCGGGCGAGCGCCGTCCAATACTGGCCCTGGATCTGCGCCACCACCGCGCCGCTCTGCGTCGTGTCGAGGCGCAGCAGGATCTGCCCGGCCTTCACCACGTCGCCGTCCTGCACCAGCAGCTCCCGCAGGATGCCGCCCTCCAGGTGGGAGATGGTCTTGCGGTGGCTTTCCACCATCACCGTGCCGGGGGCGAGTGCTGCGCTGTCCAGGTCGGCCAGGAAGGCCCAGCCGAAGAAGCCGCCGAAGCCGATGGCGACGGCGAGCGCGCCGGCCAGCGCGGTGCCGCGCAGCGACGGCTCGTGCGGGGCGACGTCGATGACCGGTGCCCAAGCGGGAACCGAAGCAGCAGTGGCGGCCGACAGGGCCGGCTGCTCGATCGTGGCGTTCGTCATGCGGATTCTCCCGTCCGGACCAGGCGGGCGACCTTCACCGCGCCGCCGGGCTGGACCAGCTTCAACACCTCGGAACGGGCGCCGAAATGCTCGACCATGCCGTCCTTCAGGACCAGCAGCTTGTCGGCGACGGACACGATGGAGGGGCGATGGGCGACCATCACGATGGTGGCGCCCTCCGCGCGGGCCTGGTTGATGGCGTGCAGCAGGGCCTGTTCCCCGTCATGGTCGAGGTTGGAGTTCGGCTCGTCCAGAACGATCAGGCGCGGCCGGCCGAACAGGGCGCGGGCCAGCGCGATGCGCTGCCGCTGCCCGCCGGACAGGGCGAAGGCGTTCTCCCCCACCGGCGTGTCGTAGCCGAAGGGCAGGCGGCCGATCATGTCGTGGACCCCGGCCATGCGGGCGGCGCGGACGATCTCCGCCGGGTCGGCGTTCGCCATGCGGGCGATGTTCTCGCCGATGGTGCCGTCGAGCAGGGCGACCGACTGCGGCACGTAGCCGACGTACTTGCCGAAGCTCTCGCGCTCCCACAGGAAGGTGCTGGTGCCGTCCAGGTAGATGCCGCCGGCCGTCGGCTCCCAGATGCCGACCAGCAGGCGCGCCAGCGTGGACTTGCCGGCGCCGGACGGGCCGATGATGCCCAGCACCTCGCCGGGTTCCAGCGCGAAGGACACGCCGCGCAGAACCGGGCGCGACAGGCCCTTCGGCACGTGGCTGACGCGGTCCACGCTGATCTTGCCCTGCGGCATCGGCATGGCCATGGTGCCGCGCCGCTGCCCTTCGCCGTTCAGCAGCTCCCGGATGCGCTTGTGCGCGGTCATCGCGCCGACCCACAGGCGCCAGTTGTCCACCAGATGCTCGAAGGGCGCCAGCAGGCGGGCCATCATCAGGCCGGTGGCGATCATGCTGCCGGGCGAGGCCTCGTTGTTGATGACCAGCGCCGCGCCGGCGGAGAGAGTGGCAATCTGGATGATCAGGCGCAGCGAACGCGAGGCCGACGCCATGCCGCGCGACATCAGCGTGCCCCGGTCGATCAGCGAGGCGGAGCCGGTCTGCGCCGCCTGCCAGCGCCGGGCCAGCGCCGGCAACATGCCCATGGCCTCGATGGCCTCGGCGTGGCGGACGGCGCTCGCCACGTCGGCGTAGACCTTGGCGGAGGCCTCGTTCGCCTCGGCGATGGGGCGGCGGGTCAGCGCGTCGGTCAGCGCGTTCATCGCCAGCAGCAGAAGCGCCGAGCCCACCGCGATCCAGCCATAGACCGGGTGCAGGATGAACAGGATGACCAGGAAGATCGGGGTCCACAGCAGCTCCAGCGGGATGGTCACCGCGCTGCCGGACATGAAGTTGCGCAGGTCGTTCAGGTCGCGCATGGTCTGGCCGGCGTTGCGCATCCCGCCGCCCAGCGCGTCCACGATCGCCGCTTCCAGCGCCGGGACGTTGAAGCGGTGCGCGATCACCGCGCCCGACACGATGAAGGCGCGGGCGCGGATGTAGTCCAGCACGCCGAACAGCACCAGCCCGCCCACCGCGATGATCGCCAGCATGGTCAGCGTTTCCACGCTGTGGCTGTTCATCACGCGGTCGTAGACCTGCATGGTGTAGAGCGGAACCACGAGCATCAGCAGATTCACGAAGAAACTCAATGCGCCGGCCAGGAGTAGGCCGCGGCCTATCTTCCGATAGGCTTGGGTCAGCAGCGACCGATCCATTCCGCTCATACAAGGTCCTTCCCATTGCCGTCGCGCAGGCGGTTCCCAAACAATGATCGTTTGGTTAACGAATTGTTGTTTGGCTCTTCTCTTTCTGAGACCGCTCTGGAACGGTCAGGAAAGCACCCGCATGCTTTCGCTTACGTCTCCGACCGACGACAGGCGTGTGATAAGTTTGGGGCGCTACCCCCTTCGCGCTCCATCGAAAGCGGTAGAAAACCGCTCACAAGCCGCTGATTCCAAAAGAAATTCCAAGCACCCGTCGGCGTGGGCGCCACAGTTTTGCCTCTTTTTCGTCAACTGGCCTTTGGCTTGAAGACACGGCATGCTGCACCACGCAACATTTGCCTCGCTTCCGAAGGTGGTCTCCTCCTTTGACGATGGCGGGTGCACCGGAACCTCGATTATTTCTCAAATCCAAGGAATATTTGCGATGAACTCGCCCATGACCGTCCTCGTGACCGGTGGCGCCGGCTATGTTGGCAGCCATTGCGTGGCGGAACTGCTGGACCGCGGCGCCAAGGTTATCGTCCTGGACAACCTGCGCCAGGGACATCGTGCGGCCGTGCCGGCGGAGGCGGCCTTCGTCGAAGCCGATCTGGCCGACACCGACGCGCTGAAGCGCGTCTTCGCCGAATGGCGCTTCGACGCGGTGTTCCACTTCGCCGCCCTGTCGCTAGTCGGGGAATCGATGCGCGACCCGCATCTCTACCTGCACGGCAACACGGTCAACTCGCTGAACCTGATCCGCGCGACGGTCGAGGCCGGCGTGCGCAAGATGGTCTTCTCGTCCACGGCCAACCTGTTCGGCACGCCGGAACGCCTGCCGATCGACGAGGACACCGCCATCGACCCCGGCAGTCCCTACGGCGAGTCGAAGTTCTTCATCGAACGCGCCCTGCACTGGGCCGACCGCTGCCACGGCCTTCGCTCCGCCTGCCTGCGCTACTTCAACGCGGCGGGCGCGCACCCCAACGGGCTGCTGGGCGAGGACCATCACCCGGAGACCCACCTGATCCCGCTGGTGCTCGACGCCGCGGCGGGCAAGCGCTCCCACATCGAGATCTTCGGCGACGACTACCCGACGCCGGACGGCACCTGCGTGCGCGACTACATCCATGTCTGCGACCTCGCCGACGCGCACCTGCGCGTGGTGGACGTGCTGGAGACGCGCAGCGTCCGCTACAACCTCGGCAACGGCACGGGCTACAGCGTCCGGCAGGTGATCGAGGCGGTGGAGCGCGTGACCGGGCTGAAGGTTCCGGTGAAGGTCGGCCCGCGCCGCGCCGGCGACCCGGCGGTGCTGATCGCGTCGAGCGAGCGCATCCGGACGGAGCTGGGCTGGAACCCGCGCTTCCCCGACCTGGACAGCATCATCGGCGGCGCCTGGGCGTGGCGCAGCCGCAACCCGAACGGCTACCGCGGTCCGGCCGTGGCGCAGGCCGCCGAATGAGCGGCCCGATGAGGGGGTGCCGAGTGAAGGGATGTTGGCCATGAACACGCAGCGCCGGAACGATCCCGACTCCGTCGATCAGGCGGATCTCGCCGAATACCACGGGCTCGCCCGGCTGATCGAACGGATGCACCGCCGCTTTCTCGACGTGGTGCGCGCGGGCCTGCTGAAGCAGGGCATCGACGACATCGGGCCGGTGCAGGCGCTGATGGTCATGCTGATCGGCGACGACGAGCCGTCGGTCCGCGATCTGATGGAGCGCGGCTACTATCTGGGATCGAACGCGTCCTACAGCCTGAAGATCCTGGTGGAGGCCGGCTACATCGACCGCGGGGCCAGCCAGCGGGACCGCCGCACCGCCCGGCTGCGCCTGACCGAGAAGGGGCGGGCGCTGCGCGACGAGCTGACATCGTTCGAGCAGATCCAGGCGTCGGCGCTCGTCCGCAACGACGCGGAGGCGATGGAGTTGAAGGCCGCCTACCGCACGCTGCGCCGTCTCGACCGCATCTGGGGCGACATGGTCCGCTACGCAGGCCAGGGTCTCGACTGAAGGATCACTGACGATGACCGATTCCTCTCCATCCCCCGGCCTTTCCGCCCGCGACGTCGAACGGCTGCTCGCCTCCCCCTCGCCGGAGGCGCGCATCGAGACGATGGCGAAGCTGGTCCACGACCTCGAACAGGGCCGGTTGACCGAGGCCGAGCGGTCGCTGGCGCTGGAGGTGATGCACTGCTTCGCCGCCGACGCCCAGGCCGCCGTGCGCGAGGCCGTGGCTTGGCAGATCCGCAACAACCCCATGCTGACCGAGGAACTGGCCGAGCGGCTGGTGAAGGACGTCGGGCGGGTCGCTTTCCCGATCCTGCGCGACAGCGGGTCGCTCAGCGACGAGCTTCTGCTCGACGTGCTGGCCGACCCGGACAGCGGCAAGCACATGGCCATCGCTGGCCGGCGCGCCGTGTCGGCGCGGGTGGCAGGCGCGATCGTGGAATCGGGCAACGTCGCCGTGGTCACCACCCTGCTGCGCAACCCGGGGGCGGAGGTGACGGAGCCGTCGCTGCACCGGGCGCTCGACCGCTTCGGCCGGGTGCGCATGGTCAGCGAGGCGGCGGCGACCCGCCCCGGCCTGCCGCTGGCCGTGGTGGAGCGGCTGGTCGCCTTCGTCTCCGACGCCGTTCGGGCGACGCTCGCCCACACCCACGGCCTGTCGCGGGAGCTGGTGGAGCGGCTGACCAACCGCGGGAGGGAGGCGGCGACCATGCGCCTGCTGCGCCCGGCGCTGCGCGGATCGGAGGATGTGGAGGCGGTGGCCCGCTGGCTTCACGCCAACGGGCGCTTCACCGCGGCGCTACTGTTCCGGGTGCTGTGCGCCGGCGACATCGCCTTGTTCTCCGCCGGGCTGGGCGCCAAGGCCGGAGTCACGAGCGAGGCCGCGCGCACCCTGGCCTGGGACGACGGCGCGCTCGGTCTCCGGGCGGTGCTGAAGCAGGCGTCGGTCGCCGCGGTCCTGGTCCCGCCCTTCCAGATCGCCATCGGCGTCGCCAAGCGCATGGAGTATGAAGGCAGCGACAACCGCCGCGACGACTTCCAGGCCGAGGTGATGGGCGAGCTGTTCGCCGCCCTGACCCCGACCAACGATTGGGTCGTGGACGACCTGCTGCTCCAGCTGTTCGACGGCGCGTCCGACGATGTCATCGACCGCGCGCTGGACCAGGCGGGCCTTCCGTTTGCGCCCGTGCGGACGGGGACGTAAGCGCTTGCCTTTGCCCCCTCCCTAACCCTCCCCCGCCCAGCGGGGGAGGGAGGGACCCGCGAAGCGGGAGGGTGGGGGCACGCGGCAGCCGGCGCGCCTACCCCTCCGCATCCCCCGGCACGAGCACCCGCCCGCAGATGTCCCGCGCCTTCTCGAACCGGTCCGGCGCGGCGGAGCGGGCGAGCAGGCCTTCCCCAAAAATGAACGAATAGAACAGGTAGGCCCGCGCGAAGGCCTCGTCGGCGGTCAGCCCCATCCCGGCGAACAGGTCGGACACGCAGCGCAGGCGCTCGCGGTCGACCTCCGCGACGATCTCCGCGGCGCGCGGGTCACGGCGGGCCCAGTCGCGCATCGCCAACTCGATCGCCATGCCGCGCGGGTTGCTGGTTCCACCGTAGAGCGACAGGACGTCGCGAAGCCGGTCGGCGGGCGCCCAGCCGTCCAGCCGCGTCTGCATCTTGATTGCCTCGATACGGCCGACCTTCCACCCCTCCAGCATCGCCTCGACCAGTTCCATCCGGTCGCGGAAGTGCCAGTAGAAGCTGCCCTTGGTGACCTTCAGCCGCTTGGCGAGCACCTCCACGCGCACCTGTTCGACGCCGCCCTCCGCCAGGGCGGAGAAGGCGGCGGACAGCCAGGATTCGCGGTTCAGCGTCTTCGCTTCCATCAACGATGCTCCCCGGGCCATACGGTGGCGTACCGACAACAGCGCGACGCACCATAACCGGAAAAGGCCGGGCAGGCCGCAGGAATCACCGGGACCTGGAAACGCCTCTACGCTTTCGCGGGAGCGAAGATACCCTTGTGCTCGTCGCGCAGCAGGTTCTTCTGCACCTTGCCCATGGTGTTGCGCGGCAACTCGTCCACGAAGAACACCCGTTTCGGCACCTTGAAGTTGGCCAGTTGCTGCTTGCACACCGCGACCACGGCGACCTCGTCCAGCGTGGCGCCGGGCTTGCGCAGAACGACGGCGGTCACCGCCTCGCCGAAGTCCGGGTGCGGGACGCCGACCACGGCGGATTCCACGACGCCGTCGATGGCGTCGATGACCGTCTCGACCTCCTTCGGGTAGACGTTGAAGCCGCCGGATATGATCAGGTCCTTGGCCCGGCCGACGATGTGGACGTAGCCGCGCCCGTCCACCTTACCGACGTCCCCGGTGATGAAGAAGCCGTCCGGCTTGATCTCCTGTTTGGTCTTTTCCGGCATCCGCCAGTAGCCGGAGAAGACGTTCGGGCCCTTCACCTCGATGATGCCGATCTCGTCCGTGTCCAGCGTCTTGCCCGTCTCCGGATCGACGACGCGCAACTCGACCTCCGGCAGCGGGAAGCCGACGGTGCCGGGGATGCGTTCCCCGTCCAGCGGGTTGGAGGTCAGCATGCCGGTCTCCGTCATGCCGTAGCGCTCCAGGATCGCTTGGCCGGTGCGGGCAGCGAATTCCTTGTGCGTGTCGGCCAGCAGCGGGGCGGAGCCGCTGATGAACAGCCGCATGTGCGCGGTCGCCTCCCGCGTCAGGCCGGGGTGGGCGAGCAGGCGCGTGTAGAAGGTCGGCACGCCCATCATCACCGTGGCCCGGGGCAGCAGAGCCATCACCTGATCCGCGTCGAACTTCGGCAGGAAGATCATGGAGCTGCCGTTCAGCAGCACGCAGTTGGTCGCCACGAACAGGCCGTGCGTGTGGAAGATCGGCAGGGCGTGCAGCAGCACGTCATCCGGCCGGAAGCCCCAATAGGAATGCAGCGTCAGCGCGTTGGAGCCGAGATTCCGGTGGCTCATCATCGCGCCCTTGGACCGCCCGGTGGTGCCCGACGTGTAGAGGATCGCCGCGAGGTCGTCGGCGTCGGCCGACACCGTGTCGAACGCCGGGTCCTTTGCCGCCGCCAGCTCCGGAAGCGTCCCGTCGCCCTTGGTGCCGAGAGTCAGCAGATGCGCGACCTTGGCCTTGTCGGCGACCTCGCGCAGGCCGTCGGCGGTCTCCGGCTTGGCGACGAAGACGTGCGGCTCCGCGTCGGTCAGGAAATACTCGACCTCCGCCTTGGTGTAGGCGGGGTTCAGCGGCAGGAAGACGCCGCCGGCGCGCACGGTGGCGAGATAGAGGACGATGTTCTCGACGGATTTCTCCACCTGCACCGCGACGCGGTCGCCCTTCTTCAGGCCGAGGTCGGACAGCAGGTGGGCGTAGCGGCCGGTCAGCGCTTCCAAATCACCGTAGGTGACGGCGCGGCCGTCCTCCAGCACTGCGAAGGGGCGGCTGCGGTCCGCCGGAAAGCGGGAGCGGAAGAGATCGAAGATGTTGCCGCTGACCGCGGACGCTGCATCGGACATGTGCCCTTCCTCCCATGCGCACCAAAGCTGGAGCCCGGATCTACCACACCGGTGTTCGCCTGACCAGATTTTTGTATACAGATAATCCGTCTATTGTATCCCATTCCCGCCCATGATGGACACGAACTCGGCAAAGATGTCGATCTGGATGGTCACGTGACGGCGCATGGCGGTGTAGGCGGCCTCCGGATCGCCGGCCAGGATGGCGTCGACCACGCCGCCGTGTTCGTCGAAGCTGTCGTTGATCCGCGATGGGTGGTTCAGCTGGTAGCGTCGGTAGGGGGCGAGGCGGGCGAACAGGCCGCGCGCGATTTCCTGCAGCGGCTCGTTGTGGCTGCCCGCCTGGATGGCCTCGTGGAACTCGCGGTTCACGGCGTAGTAGGCGTCCAGTTCCCGCGCCTTCATGTGCGCGTTGGACGCGTCGTGCAGCCGCTTCAGGGCCTGCTTTTCCTCCTCCGACATGCGGCGGGCGGCGAATCGGGCGCACAGCCCCTCGATCTCCGACATCACCTCGAACATCTGCACCATGCGGTGCAGCTTCAGCGGCGCCACGACGGCGCCGTGCCGCGGCTGCTTTTCCACCAGCCCGGCGTGGACGAGCTGGAGAATCGCCTCGCGGATCGGCGTGCGCGATATGTTGAAGCGCTGCGCCAGGCTTTCCTCGTCCAGGCGCGTTCCGGGGCGCAGGCGGCCGAGGAAGATGTCCTCCTCGATGGCCAGCCTTACCTCGTCGGCGCGGGTCAGGCCCTTTTTCTCGCTGTCGGCAATCCGATCGCTCATCCCGAGCGCGTCCTCATATTCCATCCACGGGGCTGTCACTCTCTGTATACAAGAGATGGACACCGCGTATCCAGTGTGATAGTGCTCGGACTCAACAATCAGCGTCGGAACGCCATCCCTGGGAGGCGTCCGCGCAAGCGGTCTTGTGGGAGGATGCGCATGGACTTTGCGCTTTCCGAGGAACAGCAGGCGTTCCGCGACACCGCGCGCGAGTTCGCGCGCCAGGAAATGGCGCCGCACGCGGCCCGCTGGGACGAAGAATCCCTGTTCCCGGTCGACACGCTGCGGCAGGCGGCCGCGTTGGGCTTCGCGGGCATCTATGTGGGCGACGACGTCGGCGGCTCCGGCCTCGGCCGGCTCGACGCCGCGGTGATCTTCGAGGAGCTGGCGGCGGCCTGCCCCTCCACCGCGGCCTACATCTCCATCCACAACATGGCGTCGTGGATGATCGACCGCTTCGGCAGCGCGGAGCAGCGCGAGCGCTTCCTGCCGAAGCTGACGAGCATGGAGCATTTCGCCAGCTATTGCCTGACGGAGCCCGGTGCCGGATCCGACGCGGCCAGCCTGCGCACGCGGGCGGAGCGCGATGGCGACCATTACATCCTGAACGGGTCGAAGGCCTTCATCTCCGGCGGCGGCTCGTCCGACGTCTATGTCTGCATGGTCCGCACGGGGGAGGCCGGACCGAAGGGCATCTCCTGCATCGCGGTGGAGAAGGGCACGCCCGGCCTGTCCTTCGGCAAGCAGGAGCACAAGCTCGGCTGGAAGAGCCAGCCGACCTCGGCGGTCATCTTCGAGAATTGCCGCGTTCCCGTGGCCAACCGCATCGGCGATGAAGGGGACGGCTTCAAGATCGCCATGAAGGGGCTGGACGGCGGGCGCCTGAACATCGGCGCCTGCTCCATCGGCGGCGCACGCTTCTGCCTGGAGCAGGCCATCGACTACACGGCGGAGCGCAAGCAGTTCGGCAAGCCGCTGAATGCCTTCCAGGCGCTTCAGTTCAAGCTCGCCGACATGGCGACGGAGCTGGACGCGGCGCGCCTGATGCTGCACCGCGCGGCCAGCAGCCTCGACGCCGCCTCGACGGAGGCGACCATGCACTGCGCCATGGCCAAGCGCTTCGCCACCGACATCGGCTTCCAGGTGGTGAACGAGGCGCTGCAGCTGCACGGCGGTTATGGCTACATCAAGGAATACCCGATCGAGCGGTATTTCCGGGATCTCCGCGTCCACCAGATCCTGGAAGGCACCAACGAGATCATGCGCGTCATCATCGCCCGCCAGCTGGTGGGCGGCTGACCGCCGCATCAATACTCAATCCACCGGCGACAACGTCCGGCGGCGCAAAAATAGGGGGAAATGCAATGGCGACGATCGCCTTTATCGGACTCGGCAACATGGGCGGGCCGATGGCGCGCAACCTGCTGAAGGCCGGCCACGCGGTGCAGGCCTTCGACCTGTCGGAGGCCGCCTGCGCCGCCGCTCGTGACGCGGGCGCCACCATCGCCGCCGGCCCGGGTGCCGCGGCGGCCGGGGCCGAGGTCGTCATCACCATGCTGCCCGCCGGCAAGCATGTTCGGGAGGTCTACACCGGCGAAGGCGGCGTCATCGCCAGCGCGAAGCCCGGCAGCCTGTTCATCGACAGCTCCACCGTGGACGTGGACAGCGCCCGCGCCGTCGCCGCGGCCGCGGAGGCCGCCGGCTTCGCCATGGTCGATGCGCCGGTGTCCGGCGGCGTCGGCGGGGCGGAAGCCGGCACGCTGACCTTCATGGTCGGCGGCACGGAAGACGCCTTCAAGCGCGCCGAGCCGATCCTGGCCGCCATGGGCAAGGCCATCGTCCACACCGGCGGGCCGGGCAACGGACAGGCCGCGAAGATCTGCAACAACATGATCCTCGGCATCTCCATGATCGGCGTGTCGGAGGCCTTCGCGCTTGCCGAGAAGCTGGGGCTGGAGTCGCAGAAGCTGTTCGACGTGGCGTCGAAGTCGTCGGGCCAGTGCTGGTCGCTGACCAGCTATTGCCCGGTGCCGGGCCCGGTCCCGACCTCGCCCGCCAACCGCGACTATCAGCCGGGCTTCGCCGCCGCGCTGATGCTGAAGGATCTGAAGCTGGCGGTCGAGGCCGGCCAGAGCACCGGCAGCCCATTGCCGCTGGGCGGCGAGGCGGCGCAGCTCTACACGCTGTTCTGCAACGCCGGCTTCGGCGGCAAGGACTTCTCCGGCATCGTCAACATGCTGCGCGGGCAGAAGTAAGGTTTTCAGGCTGACCGCCTTGCTTCGCTTGCCCCCTCCCTAACCCTCCCCCGCTTCGCAGGGGAGGGGATCTCTCCCTCCCTTGCGAAGCGGGGGAGGGAAGGGGCCCGCGCCGAAGGCGTGGGAAGGGTGGGGGCAAGGGCGACCTCACTCCCCCTGCTGCATGACGATGGCGTCGGACGCCCGGCCGCGGAAGTGGATGTTGCCGCCGCGGTCCAGGAAGGCCCAGTCGCCGGTCAGGTAATAGCGGCGGCCGTGGCGGAAGCGGGACGCGGTGCGGTCCGGGTCGTTGGCGTAGGCCTCGAACCAGAAGAGCGGCGAGTTCTCCACGTCGATGGCGATCTCGCCGGCGCCGCCGACCGGGGCCTCGCGGCCCTGCGGGTCGAGGATCACCACGCGGAAGCCCGGCATCGGCCGGCCGAGCGACGCGTCCGCCGGCCGGTCGGCGTGGTCGGGGTCGTAGCGGTTCATCATGAAGATGCCGGTTTCGCGTTGGCCGTACTGGTCGAGCAGCGGCACCTCCACCACCCGGTTGGCCCAGCCGATCAACTCCGGCGGCAGCGGCTCGCCGACCACGGACAGGATCCGCAGCGCCAGCTGGCGCGGCCCGCCCTCCGGGTCGGCGCTGTGCCAGGCGCGGATCTGGGATGGCGCGCAGGTCAGGTTGGTGACGCCGAACTTGGTCAGCATCCGGTAGCCCTGCCGCACGTCGTAGGGGCCGTCGCAGAAGATGGTGGTGCGCCCCAGCAGCAGCGGCCCGACCAGCCCGTAATAAGCGCCATAGGCCCAACCGGGGTCGGCCATGTTCCAGTAGATGTCGTCGTCGCGCAGGTCGAGGCCGATGCGCATGTACTGCTCGATTCCCGACAGGGCCTTGACCGGCAGGGACACACCGAGCGGCTTCGGCTCGGACTCGGAGGTGTAGATCAGCGCGAAGGCGTCGCGGTCGGCGTAGCGGGCAACCTCGGCCATGGGGGTGGATTCGTGGAGGGCGGACCAGAAGGGCACCGCGTCGGCACCGGGACCGAAGGCCTCGTCGCCCTCCACCATCACCAGGGGGCGGCTGTTGTCGCGCGGAATCTTACGGCGCAGGAAGCCGGTGGTGACGATCGCCCCCGCCTCGCTGTCGGCCAGCCGGTAGGCCACCGCGGCGGCCGAGTAGGTGGTGAACAGCGGCATGTAGACGCCGCCCAGCCGCCAGATCGCCAGCGCGGCGATCAGCAGCTCCGGACCCTTGGGCAGCAGCACCGCCACCCGGTCGCCGCGCCCGACGCCGAGCCGGCGCAGGACGGTGGCGAAGCGGGCCGAATCGCGCTCCAGCCGGGAGAAGCTCAGCTCGGTGGTCTGGCCGGCGACGCTCTCGTGCAGCAGGGCGGCGTGCGCGCCGTCGGTGCGGGCATGGCGGTCGCACAGCAGGTCGGCCAAGGGGATCGCGTCGCCCTGGTATTCCGGCCGCAGAAAGGCGGTCGGGCGCACGGCGACGGCCTCCGGCGCCTGCTCGTCCGCCGGGTGGTAACGGGCTGCGGCGATGCGGCCCAGTTCGTCCAGCTCCGGCCCCAGATGGTAGCGGCGGCTGCGCGGGTCCTGGTCGATGAAGCGCTCCCGCGCCAGCGCGGTCAGAAGCCGGTGCGCGGTCGCCTTGGACAGGCCGGTGTCGCTCATCAGGTCGGACAACCGCGCGCCGTCCGCCCCATAGGCGGCGACGGTGCGCAGCAGGGTCAGCGCGCGCTCCAGGCTCTGCGTGCCACCGGACGCGCCGGAGGAGGGGGATTCGATGTCGGTCACGGTTCGGGTCATGGCAAGGTCCATATTATGGACCTTGCGGCCGAATGTCGCCCGAAAAAACATGCATCGGCGGAATGTCCGTGTTGAAAACTGTGCCGATCGCGGTTTATAGTGCCGGTGTTGCACAAAGGACGGTCCACAATATGGACCAGTTCGCCAACCGAACATTCCGGCGAACGACAAAATCAGTTCCACAGCAACGGAGGAGGAAATGTCAGGCGCGCCCACCGCACCGCCACGCGGTTACGCCCAGCCGGCCGACGCCACCCGCGCGGCCTCCCCATCGGACGTCATCTTCGAAGCCCGGGGCGTGTCCTTGCGCTTTGGCGGCGTGCAGGCGCTGACCGACGTCAGCTTCCGCATCCGCAAGGGGGAGCTGTTCTCGATCATCGGCCCCAACGGGGCCGGCAAGACCTCGATGGTCAACTGCATCTCCGGCCGCTACCGGCCGACCGACGGCAAGGTCTATTTCAAGGGCCGCGACGTCACCGGCATGACGCCGAACCACCGGGCCTCGCTCGGCATCGGCCGCACCTTCCAGAACCTGGCGCTGTTCGGCCACATGACGGTGCTCGACAACATCATGGTCGGGCGCCATCACCTGCTGAAGAACAACTTCTTCACCGGCTCCCTCTACTGGCTGACGGGGGCGCGCAAGGAAGAACTCTCCCACCGCCGCGAGGTGGAGGAGATCATCGACTTCCTGGAAATCCAGCATGTGCGCAAGGCCACGGCCGGCACGCTGTCCTACGGCCTGCGCAAGCGGGTCGAACTGGCCCGCGCCATCGCGCTGAAGCCCGACCTGATCCTCCTGGACGAGCCCATGGCGGGCATGAACCTGGAGGAGAAGGAGGACATGGCCCGCTACATCGTCGACCTGAACGAGGAGTTCGGCATGACGGTGGTGATGATCGAGCACGACATGGGCGTCGTGATGGACATCTCCCACCGCGTGATGGTGCTGGAGTTCGGCAAGAAGATCGGCGAGGGCTCGCCGGAGGAGGTTCTGGCCGATCCGCGCGTCAAGCGCGCCTACCTCGGCGAGGACGACGAGGAAGAGGCTCCCCCGCAGCCCAAGCAGGAGGTCGCGTGATGTCCCAGCTTCCCGATCTCAACCAGCACGACACGCTGCCCAAGCTGCTGACCCTGCACGCCCGCGACCATGGCGGCGAGGTCGCCATGCGCGAGAAGGACTTCGGCATCTGGCGCGAGTTTACCTGGGCCGACGTGCACGCCCGCGTGCGCGCCTTCACGCTGGGCCTCATCAAGCTGGGCGTGGAGCGCGGCCATGTGGTGGCCCTGCTCGGCGACAACCGGCCGGACTGGGTGATGGGCGAAATCGCCGCCCACGCCATGGGCGCCATGAGCCTCGGCATCTACCGCGACGCCATGGACGAGGAGGTCGCCTACCTCATCACCTACGCCGACGTGCACGTCATCTTCGCGGAGGACGAGGAGCAGGTCGACAAGCTGCTGAACCTGGGCGAGCGCCTGCCCACCCTGAAGCACATCATCTATTCCGACCCCCGCGGCATGCGCAAATACAGCGACCCGCGCCTGATGGAGGCGTCGGACCTCGTGCGGCTGGGCAATGCGCTGCACGCGGAGAAGCCGGGCCTCTACGACGAGCTGGTCTCGGCGACGAAGGGCGAGGATGTCGCGGTGCTCTGCACCACGTCGGGCACCACCTCCAACCCGAAGCTGGCCATGCTGCCGGCCGGGCGGCTGATCCGCCACGTTGCCAGCTACCTGTCGGTCGATCCCAAGGGGCCGACGGACGAGTATGTGTCGGTGCTGCCGCTGTCCTGGATCATGGAGCAGATCTACGCGGTCGGCATGGGCATGGTGTCGCGGATGCGCGTGAACTTCGTCGAGGAAGCCGAGACGATGATGAACGACTTCCGCGAGATCGGGCCGAGCTTCGTGCTGTTCGCCCCGCGCCTGTGGGAGCAGATCGCCGCCGACGTGCGCGCGCGGATGATGGACAGCTCCCCCTTCAAGCAGAAGATGTACGATTACGGCATGAAGCTGGGGCTGGAGGCGCTCGCCAACGGAACGCGCTCCGCCGTTGCCGATCGCATTCTTTTCGCAGCGCTGCGAGACCGGCTGGGCTTCACCAACCTGAAGTCGGCGGCGACCGGCGGTGCGGCGCTGGGCCCGGACACCTTCAAATTTTTCCAGGCGCTGGGCGTGCCGCTGCGCCAGATCTACGGCCAGACCGAGACCATGGGCGCCTACACGGTGCACCGCTCGGGCGACGTGGATTTCGACACGGTCGGCGTGCCCTTCGACGACGGCGTGAAGGTGAAGGTGATCGAGCCCGACCAGAACGGCGTTGGCGAGATCGTGGTGAGCCATCCCAACATGTTCGCCGGCTATTACCGGAACGAGGCGTCGACCACGGCGGACCTGCGCGACGGCTGGATGCACACGGGCGACGCCGGCTTCTTCGACAAGAAGGGCCATCTGGTCATCATCGACCGCATCAAGGACATCGCCACCACCAGCAACGGCGACCGCTTCAGCCCGCAGTACATCGAGAACAAGCTGAAGTTCAGCCCCTACGTCGCCGAAGCGGTCATCCTGGGCAACAAGCGCCCGTACCTGTCGGCGATCATCTGCATCCGCTTCCCCATCGTGTCGAAGTGGGCGGAAAAGAACCGCATCGCCTTCACCACCTACTCCGACCTGTCGTCGAAGCCGGAGGTCTACGAGCTGCTGCGCCAGGAGGTGGAGCGGGTCAACGCCACGCTGCCGGAGTACCAGCGCATCACCAAGTTCCTGCTCCTCTACAAGGAACTGGACGCCGATGACGGCGAGCTGACCCGCACCCGCAAGGTGCGCCGCGGCGTGATCGCCGAGAAGTACGGCGAGATCATCGACTCCATCTACGCCGGCCAGCCGTCCATCGACGTGGACACCACCATCACCTTCCAGGACGGCACCAAACAGCGCATCCGCACCGTGCTAAAGGTCGTCGACCTGCTGCCCGCTCCGGCGAAGAAGCCGGCGCCGGTCGCGGCATAGGTGGCCCCATGAAGACGCGCACTTTTCTCCCTCTCCCCCCCGGGGAGAGGGTCGGGGTGAGGGGGACTGGCGTTTGCCGAACCTCCCAGTCCCCCGCGAACCCCCTCACCCTAACCCTCTCCCCGGGGGGGAGAGGGGATAAGAATTGCGGTTTCGGGGAGACCCGCCCATGACCTTGCTCTTCCAGCTTCTCGTCAACGGGCTGATCGTCGGCGCGCTGTACGGCGTCGTGGCGATGTCCTTCGTGCTGATCTACAAGGCCAGCCGCATCGTGAACTTCGCCCAGGGCGAGTTCCTGCTGATCGGCGCCTGGACCTGCTGGTGGCTGCTGACCCACTGGCAGCTGCCCTTCTGGATCGGGTTCCCGATCACGCTGGCCTTCATGCTGATCTTCGGCGTGGTGCTCCAGATCGTCGTGCTGCGGCCGATGATCGGGGAGCCGATCATCTCCGTCATCATGGTCACCATCGGCCTGTCGATCTTCTTCCAGGCGATGATGAAGTGGATGTTCGGCGTCTTCGCCAAGCCCTTCCCGCCGATCTTCGGCAGCCCGACCATGTCGGTCTTCGGGCTGGAGGTGCAGACCGTCTACGTCATGTCGCTGGCCATCTCGCTGCTGATCATGGCGGGCTTCGGCTGGTTCTTCAAATACTCGCGCATGGGCCTCGCCATGCGGGCGACCGCCTTCGACCAGCAGGTGGCGCAGTCGCTGGGCATCTCGGTCCGCCAGATGTTTGCGATGAGCTGGGCCATCTCCGCCATGGTCTCCGCCGTCGCCGGCGTGACCGTGGGCGTGGTCAACGGCGTGTCCTCCGCGCTGTCCTTCTTCGGCATCAAGGTCTTCCCGGCGGTCATCCTGGGCGGGCTGGACAGCGTGGCCGGCGCGGTGCTCGGTGGGCTGATCGTCGGCGTGCTGGAGAACCTGGCCCACTACGTGGACAGCCAGTGGCTGAACTGGGGCAACATGTACGAGATCGCCCCCTTCTACGTCCTGATCGTCATCCTGATGATCAAGCCCTACGGCCTCTTCGGCACCAAAGACATCGAGCGCGTGTAAGGAGCGGCCGCAACCATGGCGAACATCAGTCTCATCCCCTGCGGCGACTTCAAGACGACCTACGCCGCCGACACCACCATCTTCCCGACCGTCACCAGCCGCAACTTCGCGATCCTGGGCGTCCTGATCCTGCTGGTCTTCCCGGCCTTCATGGACCGCTACTGGCTGAACCTGTGCATCCAGATCGGCTACCTGGGCATCGCGGCGCTGGGGCTGAACATCCTGGTGGGCTTCACCGGCCAGATCTCCATCGGCCACGCCGCCTTCTTCGGCTTCGGCGCCTTCGCCTCGGCCTGGCTGTCCAACAGCTTCGCCATCCCGGTGGCGCTCGCCATCCCGCTGGCCGGCGTGATGACGACGGCGGTCGGCATGCTGTTCGGCGTTCCGGCGGCGCGGCTGAAGGGCCTGTACCTCGCCATCGCCACGCTGGCGGCGCAGTACATCCTCCAGGACTTCTTCGCGCGGGCCGACTGGTTCACCGGCGGCACCGCCGGCACCATCGCGGAGCCCTTCAGCCTGTTCGGCTTCGCCTTCGACACGGACGAGCGCTTCTTCTACGTCGTGCTGGTCTACATGGTCGTGATGTACATCCTGGCGACCAACCTGATGCGCACCCGCGACGGGCGCGCGCTGGTGGCGGTGCGCGACCATTATCTCTCCGCCGAGATCATGGGCATCAATCTGACCAAGTACCGCACGATGTCCTTCGGCATCTCGGCCTTCTACGCCGGCATCGGCGGCGCGCTCTACGCCCACTACCTGCAGTTCGTGTCGGTGGAGGGCTTCACGATCCTCTTCTCGATCCAGTTCCTGGGCATGATCATCATCGGCGGCCTGGGCTCGATCATGGGGTCGCTGATGGGCACGGCCTTCATGGTGCTGCTGCCGGAGGTGATGCAGGCCATCACCACCGCCCTGTCCGGCACGGCCATCGACGCCGCGCTGAACCTGAAGGACGCCATCGCCTTCCTGCGCGAGATGGCCATCGGCCTGGTGATCATCCTGTTCCTGGTCTTCGAGCCGGACGGGCTGGCCCACCGCTGGAAGCAGATCAAGGCCTACTGGAAACTGTATCCCTTCGCGCACTAAGCTTCTGAAAAACATAATGAACGGGAGAAAACGCACTATGACCATGAAGACCGTCCTGCTTGCGACCGCCACGGTCCTGGCCTTCACCGCCGCCGCCAACGCCCAGCAGAAGATCCCGGTCGGCCACCTCGCCGACCAGTCGGGCGCCACGTCGGACGTGGGCGTGCCCTTCGCGCAGGGTGTGGCCGACGCGCTCGCCTACATCAACAAGAACGGCGGCGTCGGCGGTACGCAGTTGGCCGTGGAGACGGTGGACTACGGCTACCAGGCGCCGCGCGCAATCAGCCAGTACAAGAAGTGGTCGTCGGGCAGCGACAAGGTCGCGGCCATCCAGGGCTGGGGCACCGCCGACACCGAGGCGCTGACCGGCTTCGTCGGCAAGGACGAGATCCCGTTCTACTCCGGCTCCTACTCCGGCCACCTGACCGACCCGACGGGCAAGGGCCCGCACGGCTCCAAGCCGGCGCCCTACAACTTCTTCTATGGCCCGTCCTACTCCGACGGCCTGCGCGCCATGCTGACCTGGGCGGCCGAGGACTGGAAGAAGAAGGGCGGCTCGGGCAAGCCGAAATACGTCCACATGGGCGCCAACCACCCCTACCCGAACGCCCCGAAGGAGGCCGGCGAGGCGCTCGCCAAGGAGCTGGGCTTCGACGTGCTGCCGGCCGTGCAGTTCGCGCTGACGCCGGGCGACTACACCGCCCAGTGCCTGACCCTGAAGGAGGCCGGCGCCAACTACGCCTACCTCGGCAACACGGCGGGCTCCAACATCTCCGTGCTGAAGGCCTGCCAGACGGTCGGCGCGCAGGTGCAGTTCATGGGCAACGTCTGGGGCATGGACGAGAACGCCGCCAAGGCCGCTGGCACCGCCGCCAACGGCGTCATCTTCCCGGTCCGCACCGCCACCATCTGGGGCGGCGACGCGCCGGGCATGAAGACGGTCAAGGACATCTCCAAGATGTCCGACGCGGCCGGCACCGCCTACCGCCCGGTGCACTACGTCTCCGGCATCTGCTCCGCCTTCTACATGAAGGAAGCGATGGACTGGGCGAAGGCCAATGGCGGCGTGACCGGCCCGAACATCCGCAAGGGCATGTACCAGAAGAAGGACTGGGTCCCGGCCGGGCTTGAGGGCGTCTGCGTCCCCTCCACCTGGACCGAGACCGACCACCGCGGCATGGACAAGGTCAACATCTACCGCGCCAACGTGAAGGGCGAGACCGGCGCGTCGGTGGACGAGCTGGTGAAGGCCGGCACGATCAAGCTGGAGAAGATCGCCACCGTCGACGTCCCGCGCAAGCCGGAGTGGCTGGGCTGGTAAGTCCGGAGCGCCCCCGCCGCCGCCGTGAAAGGGCGGCGACGGGGGCACCCTTGCCCTTCTACGCATCAGGTGCCGCATGATGAACGCTGCAACCGCCACCGCGGTCGCTCCGGCCCCGGTTCCCGGCACGGCCAAGGCGCCGCTGCTGTCCGTCAACAACATCGAGGTCGTCTACAACGACGTCATCCTGGTGCTCCGTGGCCTCAGCCTGGAGGTGCCGGAGGGTGAGATCGTGGCCCTGCTGGGCGCCAACGGCGCCGGCAAGTCGACCACCCTGAAGGCCATTTCCGGCCTGCTGAAGACCGAGGACGGCGAGGTCACGCGCGGCGACGTCACCTTCGCGGGCGAGCGCATCAACGGCATCGACCCCGACCAGATCGTCCGGCGCGGCATCTTCCAGGTCATGGAAGGCCGCCGCATCATCGGCGACATGACCTGCCAGGAAAACCTGCGCCTCGGCGCCTTCACCCGCCGCGACGGCGGCGTGAAGGACGACATCGAGATGGTCTACCACTACTTCCCCCGCCTGAAGGAACGCACCGGGCTGGCCGGCTACCTGTCGGGCGGCGAGCAGCAGATGCTGGCCATCGGCCGCGCCATGATGGCCCGCCCGAAGCTGATCCTGATGGACGAGCCCTCCATGGGCCTATCGCCGCTGATGGTGAAGGAGGTCTTCAGCATCATCCGCCAGATCAACAAAGACCTTGGCGTCACCATCTTGTTGGTGGAGCAGAACGCCCGCATGGCGCTCCAAGCCGCGACCCGCGGCTACATCATGGAGAACGGCAAGGTCGTGCTGGACGGCACCGCCGAGGAGCTGCGCAACAACGAGGACGTGAAGGAATTCTACCTCGGCGGCGGCAACGAAGAGCGCAAGAGCTTCAAGAACCTGAAGAGCTTCAAGCGCCGCAAGCGGTGGATTTGACCTGAAGAGTGGTTGTTCTGGGCCCCCCTCCCAACCTCCCCCCACTTCGCGGGGGGAGGGGTTGAGCGCGGGAGCAGCGGAGTTCCCTCCCCCGTCGAAGATGGGGGAGGGTTAGGGTGGGGGCCCAATGCGACAACTTGTTGGGGCCCAACGCTAGAACTCGTCGGGGCCCAACGCGACCACCGAACCAAAGAAAAACGCCGGAGGCATCGGTGTCCGACTTCTACGACCAACTCGAAACCCGTTCCCCCGACCAGCGCGAGGCGGAGCTGTTCGCCGCGCTGCCGGCGCAGATCGCGCACGCCAGGGCGAACGCGCCGTACTTCGCGCGGCTGCTGGCCGACGTCGACCCGGCCTCGATCCGCGACCGGGCCGCGCTTTCGCGGCTGCCGGTGACGCGCAAGTCGGACCTCATCGCGCTGCAGAAGGACGCGCCGCCCTTCGGCGGGCTGGCCGCTATCGCCATCGGGCAACTCGCCCGCGTCTTCGCCTCGCCCGGCCCGATCCATGATCCGGAGCCGCACGGGAAGGACCCCTGGCGCTCCGCGCGCGCGCTGTACGCCTCGGGCATCCGCGGCGGGGACCTGGTGCAGAACTGCTTCGCCTATCACCTGACGCCCGCCGGCTCGATGTTCGAGACCGGCGCGCACGCGCTGGGGGCCGCGGTCATCCCGGCCGGCACCGGCAACACGGAGATGCAGGCCCAGGTGATCGCGCAGCTGAAGCCCAAGGCCTACATCGGCACGCCGGACTTCCTGAAGATCATCCTGGAGAAAGGCGACGAGCTTGGCCTCGACGTATCCTCGCTCAAGGTCGGCCACGTCGCCGGCGGCCCGTTCCTGCCCGACGCCCGCGCCTTCTACGAGGGGCGCGGCATCAATGTGTACCAGAGCTACGGCACCGCGGATCTCGGCATCGTCGCCTACGAGACGCCGGCCCGCGCCGGGCTGGTGGTGGAGGAGGGCGCCATCATCGAGATCGTGCGGCCGGGCACCGGGGATCCCGTACCGGAAGGCGAGGTGGGGGAGGTGGTGGTGACCATCTTCAACCCGGCCTACCCGCTGGTCCGCTTCGCCACCGGCGACCTGTCGGCCGTTCTGCCGGGCCAGAGCCCCTGCGGGCGGACCAACATGCGGCTGAAGGGCTGGATGGGCCGCGCCGACCAGACCACCAAGGTCAAGGGCATGTTCGTCCACCCGCAGCAGGTCGCGGAGGTCGTCCGCCGCCACCCGCAAGTGGCCAAGGCCCGGCTGGTCGTCGGGCGGCAGGACGCCAATGACACCATGACTCTCCGCTGCGAGGCGGCGGAATCGGGCGAGGCGCTCGCGTCCTCCTTGCGTGAAACTCTGGCGTCCGTCACCAAATTGAAGGGGACCGTGGAGTTCGTCGCCCCCGGCACCCTGCCGAACGACGGCAAGGTCATCGACGACACGCGGACCTGAACTAAGAACAAACGACCCGATACCAAGAGGATCCCTGAGAAATGAGCGTCAGCACCGACCTGCAGCTTGACCCCTTCGCGCTCGCCACGGCGCTGTCGGGCAAGCACTTCTTCGGCGGGGAGTTCCGCCCGGCCTCCTCGGGCAAGACCTTCCCGGTGGTGAACCCGGCCACGGGCGAGACCGTCGCCCAGGCGGCCTTCGGCGAGGCCGCCGACGTGGACGCCGCGGTCGCTTCCGCCAAGGCCGCCCAGAAGGAGTGGGCCAAGCGCCCGGCGCGCGAGCGCGGCAAGCTGGTCGCCGAGTGCGGGCGCATCCTGGACGCCCACAAGGAAGAGATCGCCAAGCTGATCGCGCTGGAGACCGGCAAGGCGCTGCGCACCGAATCGCGCGTCGAGGCCGGCGTGCTGGCCGACGCCTTCGTCTTCTTCGGCGGCCTGGCGCCGGAGCTGAAGGGCGAAACGGTGCCCTTCAACCCGTCCATGCTGACCATGACCGTGCGCGAGCCCGTCGGCGTCGTCGGCGCGATCATCCCGTGGAACGTGCCCCTACTGCTGATGGCGCTGAAGATCGCCCCGGCTATGGTGGCGGGCAACGCCGTGGTGGTGAAGTCGGCGGAGGAGGCGCCGCTTGCCGTGCTGCGCGTCGTGCAGCTGATCAACACGGTGCTGCCGGCCGGCCTCGTGAACATCCTCTCGGGCTACGGGCCGGAATGCGGCGCACCGCTTGTCGCGCACAAGGACGTGCACAAGGTGACCTTCACCGGCTCGGTCGAGACCGGCAAGATCGTCTACAAGACCGCCGCCGAAAAGCTGATCCCGGTGACGCTGGAGCTGGGCGGCAAGAGCCCGATGATCGTCTGCGCCGACGCGGACATGGATCAGGCCATCGCGGGCGCCATCGCCGGCATGCGCTTCACCCGCCAGGGCCAGAGCTGCACGGCGTCGTCCCGCATCTTCGTCCACGACAGCATCCACGACGCCTTCGTCGCCAAGCTGAAGGAGAAGGTGGACGCCATGAAGATGGGCGATCCGCTGGACGAGACGACCGACATCGGCACCATCGTCTCCCCGCAGCAGATGGACCGCGTGCAGAGCTACATCGCCATCGGCAAGGAAGGCGGGGCGACCGCGCATGTCTGCTCCGCCATGCCGACGGCGGAGCACCTGACCAAGGGCCTCTACGTCCAGCCGCACATCTTCACCGGCGTGAAGAACAGCGACCGCATCGCGCAGGAGGAGATCTTCGGCCCGGTCTGCTGCGTCATCCGCTGGACCGACTATGAAGAGGTGATCGCGCAGGCCAACGACACCGAATACGGCCTCGCCGCCACCATCTGGACCCGCGACCTGAAGCTGGCCATGGACGCGGTGCACCGTCTGGAGGCGGGCCTCGTCCAGGTCAACCAGAACCTGGTCGTGCAGCCGAACATCTCCTACGGCGGCGTGAAGGCCTCCGGCCTCGGCAAGGAAGCCTCGCTGGAGGCGATGCTGGAGCACTTCACCCACAAGAAGACGATCATGATCAACATGAAGTGAGGTGGGGTGGGGGAGTGGTCGCACTGGGCCCCCACCCAACCCTCCCCCACTTCGCGGGGGAGGGCTTTCAGGAACGCCCGGCGGCAGTTCCCTCCCTCGCCGAAGGTGGGGGAGGGTTAGGGTGGGGGCCCAGTACGACCACTCCCCACTACCCCTTGCCACGCCCACGTCCATACGCTACCGTACGGTCCCATACGCAGCCGTATGGCAGAAAGAAAAAGCGATCATCGGGGGAGCGCCCAGACCATGCTGTCCAACCAGTACCCGACCCTGAACTTCGACCTCGGCGAATCCGCGGACATGCTGCGCGATTCGGTGCGCAGCTTCGCCGCCGACGAGATCGCTCCCCGCGCGGCGGAGATCGACCGGACCAACGAGTTCCCGAACGAGCTGTGGCGCAAGTTCGGCGACCTCGGCGTGCTCGGCATCACGGCGGAGGAGGAGTATGGCGGGGCCGGCATGGGCTACCTGGAGCATGTCGTGGCGATGGAGGAGATCTCCCGCGCCTCCGCCTCGGTCGGCCTCAGCTACGGCGCGCACTCCAACCTCTGCGTCAACCAGATCCGCAAGAACGGCACGGAGGAGCAGAAGCGCCGCTACCTGCCGAAGCTGATCTCCGGCGAGCACATCGGCGCGCTCGCCATGTCGGAGCCGAACGCGGGCTCCGACGTCGTGTCGATGAAGCTGCGCGCCGAGAAGACGGGCGACCGCTACGTCCTGAACGGCACCAAGATGTGGATCACCAACGGCCCGGACGCCGACACGCTGGTGGTCTACGCCAAGACCGACGTCAACGCCGGCCCGAAGGGCATCACCGCCTTCCTGATCGAGAAGTCGTTCAAGGGCTTCTCCGTTGCGCAGAAGCTCGACAAGCTGGGCATGCGCGGCTCCAACACCGGGGAGCTGGTGTTCGAGGACTGCGAGGTGCCGGAGGAGAACATCCTGGGCGGCGTCGGGCGCGGCGTGAACGTGCTGATGTCGGGCCTGGACTACGAGCGCGCTGTGCTGGCCGGCGGGCCGCTCGGCATCATGCAGGCCTGCATGGACGTGGTCATTCCCTACATCCACGACCGCAAGCAGTTCGGCCAGTCCATCGGCGAGTTCCAGCTGATGCAGGGCAAGATCGCCGACATGTACACGATCATGAACGCCGCCAAGGCCTACGTGTACACCGTCGCCAAGGCCTGCGACCGCGGCGAGACCACCCGCAAGGACGCCGCCGGCGCGATCCTCTACGCCGCGGAAAAGGCGACCTGGATGGCGCTGGAGGCCATTCAAACCCTGGGTGGCAACGGCTACATCAACGAATACCCGACGGGCCGCCTGCTGCGCGACGCCAAGCTCTACGAGATCGGCGCCGGCACCAGCGAGATCCGCCGCATGCTGATCGGCCGCGAGCTGTTCAAGGAAACGGCGTAAGCGCCAAGGGAGGGGAAGAGGGTCATGACCGACACCGTTGTCATCGCGGGCGCCGCCCGCACGCCGATGGGCGGCTTCCAGGGCGAGTTGCAGGGCCTGACTGCGCCGCAGCTCGGCTCCGCCGCGATCAAGGCGGCGCTGGAGCGCGCCGGCCTGTCGCCCGACGCCGTGGACGAGGTCTTCATGGGCAACGTGCTGCCGGCCGGCCTCGGCCAGGCGCCCGCCCGCCAGGCCTCCATCGGCGCCGGCATTCCGGAGGCCGCGGGCTGCACCACCATCTCCAAGGTCTGCGGCTCGGGCATGAAGGCGGTGATGCTCGCCACCGACCTGATCAAGGCCGGCTCGGCCTCGGTCATGGTGGCCGGCGGCATGGAGAGCATGTCGAACGCCCCCTACCTGCTGGACCGCGCGCGCGGCGGCTACCGGCTGGGGCACGGCAAGGTGCTCGACCACATGTTCCTCGATGGGCTGGAGGACGCCTATGACCGCGGCCGGCTGATGGGCACCTTCGCGGAGGAATGCGCCACCCATTACCAGTTCACCCGCGAGGCCCAGGACGCCTACGCCGTGGAAAGCCTGGCCCGCGCCAAGCGCGCCACCGAGGATGGCAGCTTCCAGAAGGAAATCACCGCCATCACGGTCAAGGGCCGCAAAGGCGACACGGTGGTGGACAAGGACGAGCAGCCGCTGAAAGCCGACCCGGCCAAGATCCCGACGCTGAAGCCCGCCTTCGCCAAGGACGGCACGGTAACGGCCGCTAACGCCTCCTCCATCTCCGACGGTGCGGCGGCGCTCGTGCTGACCACCCGGTCGAACGCGGAGAAGCTGGGCCTGCCGATCATCGCGGAGATCAAGGCGCATTCCAACCACGCCCAGGCCCCGGCCTGGTTCACCACCGCGCCCGTGGGCGCCATCAACAAGGTGCTGGAGCGCGCCGGCTGGTCGGCCAAGGACGTGGACCTCTTTGAGCTGAACGAGGCCTTTGCCGTGGTCGCCATGGCCGCGATGCGCGAACTCGATATTCCCCACGACAAGATCAACGTCCACGGCGGCGCCTGCGCGCTGGGCCACCCTATCGGCGCCTCGGGTGCGCGCATCCTGGTGACGCTGCTGGCGGCGCTGGAGAAGAACGGGCTGAAGCGCGGCGTCGCCTCGCTCTGCATCGGCGGCGGCGAGGCCACGGCGGTGGCGGTGGAGTTGGTCTGAGGGGGAGTATTGCCCCCACCCTAACCCTCCCCCGCTACGCAGGGGAGGGAGGGGACCCGCGAAGCGGGGAGGGTGGGGGCAATGGCATTCGGGAGGAAACACATGCGGCTGACGGAAGAGCAGCGGATGGTGCGCGACATGGCGCGCGCGTTCTCGACGGAGCGGCTGGCGCCAACCGCCGCCGAACGCGACCGGACCGGCGCCTTCCCCAGGGAGGAACTGGCCGAGATGGGCCAGCTCGGCCTGATGGGCATGCTGGTGCCCGACGAGTTCGACGGCGCCGGCACCGACCACGTCGCTTACGCGCTCGCCATCGAGGAGATCGCGGCCGGCGACGGCGCCATCTCCACCATCATGAGCGTGCACAACTCCGTCGGCTGTATGCCGATCCTGAAATTCGGCAGCCCCGAGCAGAAGGAACGCTTCCTGAAGCCGATGGCGCGCGGCGAACAGCTCGGCTGCTTCTGCCTGACCGAGCCGCAAGCCGGGTCCGACGCGGCGGCCATCAAGACCCGCGCGCGCCGCGACGGCAACCACTGGGTCCTGAACGGCACCAAGCAGTTCATCACGTCGGGCAAGAACGCCGACGTCGCCATCGTCTTCGCGGTCAGCAACCCGGACGCCGGCAAGAAGGGCATCACCGCCTTCATCGTGCCGACCGACACGCCCGGCTTCCAAGTCGCCCGCGTCGAGGAGAAGCTGGGCCAAAGCTGCTCCGACACCTGCCAGATCGTGCTGGAGGACTGCCGCATCCCGGCCGACCTGATGCTGGGTGCGGAGGGCGGCGGCTACCGGGTGGCGCTCGCCAACCTGGAGGGCGGGCGCATCGGCATCGCCTCCCAGTCCGTGGGCATGGCGCGTTCCGCCCTCGACCACGCCGTCCGCTACGCGCAGGAGCGGCAGAGCATGGGCGTGCCGATCATCCAGCACCAGGCGGTGGCCTTCCGGCTGGCCGACATGGCGACGAAGGTGGAGGCCGCGCGGCAGCTGGTCCTGCACGCAGCCTCCCTCCGCGACGCGGGCGAGCCCTGCCTGAAGGAAGCCGCCATGGCGAAGCTGTTCGCCTCGGAGATCGCGGAGCGCGTCTGCTCCGACGCCATCCAGATCCACGGCGGCTATGGCTACCTGAACGACTTCCCGGTGGAGCGCATCTACCGCGACGTCCGCGTCTGCCAGATCTACGAGGGCACCAGCGACATCCAGCGGCTGGTCATCAGCCGCGCGCTTGCTTCTTAAAGGGGGGTGTTGGGTTTCGCCGCGCTCCACCCAACCTACGGATGACCGCGTAGGTTGGGTGCAGGCGAAGCCGAAACCCAACGGCAACAACACCGGCAACAAAGAAGAAGACGGGAGGACGACGGCCATGACCGTCCTGAAGAGCGCCCTGAACGCGCGCTCCGCCGAGTTCCAGACGAACGCCGACGCCATGTCCGCGCTGGTCGCCGACCTGCGCGAGAAGGTCGGCGCCATCAAGCAGGGCGGCGGCGCGAAGGCGCGCGACAAGCATTTGTCGCGCGGCAAGCTGCTGCCGCGTGAGCGCATCCGCCAGCTGCTCGACGTCGGCTCGCCGTTCCTGGAGCTGTCGCAGATGGCCGGCTACCAGGTCTATGACGACGACATCCCGGCGGCCGGCATCATCACCGGCATCGGCAGCGTCGCCGGCCAGGAATGCATGGTGGTCGTCAACGACGCCACCGTGAAGGGCGGCACCTATTTCCCGCTGACCGTCAAGAAGCACCTGCGTGCGCAGGAAGTCGCCCAGCAGAACAACCTGCCCTGCATCTATCTGGTGGATTCGGGCGGCGCCAACCTGCCGAACCAGGACGAGGTCTTTCCCGATCGCGACCATTTCGGCCGCATCTTCTTCAACCAGGCCAACATGTCGGCCCAGGGCATCCCGCAGATCGCGGTGGTCATGGGCAGCTGCACGGCCGGCGGCGCCTATGTCCCGGCCATGTCGGACGAGGCGATCATCGTCCGCAACCAGGGCACCATCTTCCTGGGCGGCCCGCCGCTGGTAAAGGCCGCGACCGGCGAGGTGGTCTCCGCCGAGGATCTGGGCGGGGCCGACGTCCACTCCCGCACCTCCGGCGTCACCGACCATTACGCGCTGAACGACGCGCACGCGCTCGCCATGGCGCGCAAGGTCGTGTCGAACCTGAACCGCACCAAGCGCATCGACCTCGACCTGCGCGACCCGCAGGAGCCGGCCTACGACCCGCGCGAGCTGTACGGCGTGATCCCCAGCGACCCGCGCAAGCCCTTCGACGTGCGCGAGGTGATCGCCCGCGTCGTGGACGGCTCGGTGCTGGACGAGTTCAAGCCGCTCTACGGCACGACGCTGGTCTGCGGCTTCGCCCACATCTTCGGCTATCCCGTCGGCATCATCGCCAACAACGGCATCCTGTTCAGCGAATCCGCCCTGAAGGGCGCGCACTTTGTTGAGCTGTGCTGCCAGCGCGGCATTCCGCTGGTCTTCCTGCAGAACATCACCGGCTTCATGGTCGGCCGCAAGTACGAGGCTGGCGGCATCGCCAAGGACGGGGCCAAGCTGGTCACCGCCGTCGCCTGCGCCAAGGTGCCGAAATTCACGGTCATCATCGGCGGCAGCTACGGCGCCGGCAACTACGGCATGTGCGGCCGCGCCTACAGCCCGCGCTTCCTCTGGATGTGGCCGAACTCCCGCATCTCCGTCATGGGCGGGGAGCAGGCGGCCGGCGTGCTCGCCCAGGTCCGCCGCGACGCCATGGAGTCCCAGGGCAAGAGCTGGGCGCCGGAGGAGGAGGAGGCCTTCAAGGCCCCGATCCGCCAGCAGTACGAGCACCAGGGGCATCCCTACTACGCCTCCGCCCGGCTGTGGGACGACGGCATCATCGACCCGGCGGACACCCGCATGGTGCTGGGCCTCGGCCTGTCGGCATCGCTGAACGCGCCGGTCGAGAAGACCACCTTCGGCGTCTTCCGGATGTGATGGGGGTCCGAAGCATGAGCGACATTCTGATCGACACGGCCGCAAATGGCGTCGCCACCGTCACCATGAACCGGGGCGAGGTGCACAACGCCTTCAACGAGCACGTCATCGCCGACCTGACCGACGCCTTCCGGAAGCTGGGCGCCGATCCGGCCGTCCGCGCCGTCCTGCTGCGTGGGGCGGGGAAAAGCTTCTCCGCTGGCGCCGACCTCGGCTGGATGAAGAAGATGGCCGGCTACAGCCACGAGGAGAATGTCCAGGACGCCATGGGCCTCGCCACCATGCTGCGCACGCTGGACGAATGCCCGAAGCCCACGGTCGCCGTGGTGCAGGGGTCGGCCTTCGGCGGTGGGGTGGGGCTGGTCGCCGCCTGCGACATCGCCATTTCCGCCGACACGGCCAGCTTCGCGCTGACCGAGGTGCGGCTTGGCCTGATCCCCGCGGTCATCAGCCCCTACGTCATCGCCGCGATGGGCGAGCGCGCCTGCCGCCGCTACTTCCTCACGGCCGAGCGCTTCTCCGCCGCGGAAGCCCTGCGGCTCGGCCTGCTGCACCAGACCGTGAAGGCGGAGGAGCTGGAAGGCGCCGTAGCGTCCACCCTGCGCAATCTGCTGCAATGCGGCCCGGCCTCGCAGACCGCGGCGAAGGAGCTGGTCCGCGCCGTGGCGCGCCGGCCGATGAGCACCGACGTGATGCTCGACACCGCCCAGCGCATCGCCCGACAGCGGGCGAGCGACGAGGGGAAGGAGGGCGTGGGCGCCTTTCTGGACAAGCGTGAACCGGCGTGGCGGAGCTGAGACCGATGTTCGACAAGATTCTGATCGCGAACCGCGGCGAGATCGCCTGCCGCGTCATCCGCACCGCCCGCCGCATGGGCATCCGCACCGTCGCCGTCTATTCGGAGGCCGACGCCCGCGCCATGCATGTGGAGATGGCCGACGAGGCCGTCTGCATCGGCCCCGCTCCGGTCGGCGAAAGCTACCTGCGCGGCGACGTGATCCTGAATGTGGCCAAGCAGACCGGCGCCCAGGCCATCCACCCCGGCTACGGCTTCCTGTCGGAGAACGCCGGCTTCGCGGCGGCCTGCGCGGAGGCCGGCGTGGTCTTCATCGGCCCGCCGATCGAGGCGATCCGCGTCATGGGCTCCAAGGCGGAGTCCAAGCGCGTCATGGCCCAGGCCGACGTGCCGCTCGTCCCCGGCTACCATGGGGAGGCGCAGGACCTGGAGACGCTGGCCGCGGAGGCGCAGCGCATCGGCTTCCCGGTGCTCGTCAAGGCCTCGGCCGGCGGCGGCGGCAAGGGCATGCGCGTGGTGCGCGCCCCGGCCGAGTTCGCCGACGCGGTGGCCGGCGCCAAGCGCGAGGCGAAGGCCGCCTTCGGCGACGACAGCGTGCTGCTGGAAAAGTATCTCGGCCGGCCGCGCCACGTGGAAATCCAGGTCTTCTGCGACACCCACGGCAACGGCGTCTATCTGTTCGAGCGCGACTGCTCCATCCAGCGCCGCCACCAGAAGGTGATCGAGGAGGCCCCGGCCCCCAGCCTGCCCGACGACCTGCGCCGCCGCATGGGCGAGGCCGCCGTGGCCGCCGCCAAGGCGGTGAACTACGTCGGCGCCGGCACGGTGGAGTTCCTGTACGAGGACGGCGGCTTCTACTTCATCGAGATGAACACCCGCCTCCAGGTCGAGCATCCGGTGACCGAGAAGATCACCGGCCAGGATCTGGTGGAGTGGCAGCTGCGCGTGGCGGCCGGCGGCACGCTTCCTCTGAAGCAGGACCAGTTGACCCGCCGCGGCCACGCCTTCGAGGCGCGGCTCTACGCCGAGGATCCGCAGCGGGAATTCCTGCCGGCCATCGGCCGCCTCGTCCGCCTGCGCCCGCCGGCGGAAAACGAGCATGTCCGTGTCGACACCGGCGTCCGTGAGGGCGACGAAGTCACCATGTTCTACGACCCGATGATCGCCAAGCTGATCGTCTGGGACGAGGACCGCGACGCAGCCCTGCGCCGCCTGCGCGTGGCCCTGGGCGCCTACGAGGTCGTCGGCGTCACCACCAACGTCGGCTTCCTGGGCGCCATCGCGGCGCACCCGGCCTTCCGCGGGGTGGAGATCGACACCGGCTTCATCGAGCGCTATCGCGCCGACCTGCTGCCCCCGCCGGCTCCGGTGCCTGACCGCGGGCTGGTGCTGGCGGCGCTCGCCGTTCTGCTCCGCCGCAACGCCGAGACGAAGAAGGCCCGCCGCGCCGCGTCGGACCCGCACTCGCCCTGGCTGTCGGCCAGCGGCTGGCGCCTGAACGACGACAACCACCATGACCTGCGCCTGATCGACGGCGAGACGCCGCGCCCGCTGACCCTGCATTTCCGCCCGACCGGCTACGAGGTGGAGGTGGAGGGCCGCCCGGCGATCCGCGCCGAGAACGTGGCCTGGGACGGCGAGACGCTGACCGCCACCATCGACCGCGTGCGCACCCGCGCCACGGTGGTCTTCCAGGGCCTCGACCTGACCATCCTGTCGGACGGGTCGGTGTGGCGCCTGCACCTCGACGACCCGACCGCCCGCGCCGCTGACCAGGAGGGCGGCTCCGGCCGTCTGACGGCGCCGATGCCGGGCACCGTCGTCCGCGTGCTGGTCGAGCCCGGCCAGGCGGTGGAAGCCGGGGCGCCGCTGATGCTGCTGGAAGCCATGAAGATGGAGCACACCATCAAGGCTCCGGCCGCCGGCACCGTCACCGCCGTGAACTTCGCGGCCGGCGATCAGGTGTCCGAAGGCGTGGACCTGCTGGTCCTCGACGTCGGGGAGGAGAAATGAGCATGCGCCTGCCCAAATTCGTCCGCATGGTGGAGGTCGGCCCGCGCGACGGCCTCCAGAACGAAAAGCAGATCGTCCCCACCGACGTGAAGATCGGGCTGGTGGACCGCCTGACCGACGCCGGCCTGACGGCGATCGAGGCCGGCAGCTTCGTCTCGCCCAAGTGGGTCCCGCAGATGGCCGACACGCCCGACGTCTTCGCCGGAATCCGGCGCAAGCCGGGTGTGCGCTACGTCGCGCTGACGCCGAACGCCAAGGGACTGGAGGGCGCGCTCGCCGCCAAGGCCGACGAGGTAGCGGTCTTCGGCGCGGCCTCCGAAAGCTTCAGCCAGAAGAACATCAACTGCTCCATCGCCGAGAGCCTGGAGCGCTTCGCGCCCGTCATGGAGGCCGCCAAGGCCCAGGGACTGCCGGTGCGCGGCTACGTCTCCTGCGTGCTCGGCTGCCCCTATGAGGGGGAGATCGCGCCGGCCGCGGTGGCCGACGTGGCGGGCAAGCTGCTCGCCATGGGCTGCTACGAGATCTCGCTCGGCGACACCATCGGCACCGGCACGCCGAGCAAGGCCCAGGCGATGATCGCCGCGGTGGCGGAGCGCGTGCCGATGGACCGGATCGCCGTCCACTTCCACGACACCTACGGGCAGGCGCTCGCCAACATCCTGGCGGCGCTGGAGCTGGGCGTGGCGGTGGTGGACAGCTCCGTCGCCGGCCTGGGCGGCTGTCCCTACGCCAAGGGAGCATCGGGCAACGTGGCGAGCGAGGACGTGCTCTACATGCTGAACGGGCTGGGCATCGACACTGGCGTGGATCTGGACAGGCTGGTCGCGGCGGGAGCCTACATCAGCGAAGCCATCGCCCGTCCGACGGCGTCCAAGGTCGCCCGCGCGCGGGGCTGTGCGTAGTCAATCTCCCTCTCCCCTCTGGGGAGAGGGTCGGGGTGAGGGGGTTGCGCTTCTGCCGGACGTCCCAGCGAAGCAGGACCCCCTCACCCTAACCCTCTCCCCAGAGGGGAGAGGGGACACAATTGAAACGGGGAGGGTGCCATGAGCTACACGAACCTGCTGGTGCATCTGGACGACACCGAACGGTGCGAAGAGCGCCTGACCCTCGCCCTGTCCCTGGCGCAGAGCCATGGCGCCACCCTGACCGGCCTGTTCGCGCAGAGCGAGACCTCCGGCGCCGGCATCGTCACGCGGCGGGCCGGGCCGGCGCTGCTCCAGGCGGCGGAGCGGGCGAAGGACAGCTTCGAGGCGAAGGCGCGCGAGGCCGGCGTCAAATGCCGCTGGTGGCAGCTCGGCCACGGCGAATACGGCCACGTCATTTCCGAGACGACCATCTGCTGCCGCTACGTCGACCTCGCCATCTTCGGCCAGCACGACCCGAACGGCGACAACCGCGTGCCGCCGGACCTGATCGAGGAGGTGGTGCTCAACGCCGGACGCCCGATCCTGGTCGTGCCCCACGCCGGCCGCTTCCCGCGCCTGGGCGACCGCCCGGTCATCGCCTGGAACGGCAGCCGTGAGGCCGCGCGCGCCGTGAACGACGCCCTGCCGTTGCTGAAGCGGGCGTCGTCGGTGCTTCTTCTCGCCTTCCACACGCATCCCGGAGGAGGGGAGGGCGGCAACGTTCCTCAGGTGGATATCCTGGAGCATCTGGCGAGCCACGGTGTGACCGCGGAGCAGGAGCGCCTGACCATCAGCACCATGACGCCCATGGACGCCGTGCTGTCGCGCGCCTCCGACCACGGCGCCGACCTGCTGGTGATGGGCGGCTTCGGCGGTTATGGCGGCTCCTTATTCCCGCTGTTCGGCCGCGGCAGCAACACCCGCCAGATTCTGCGGCAGATGACCCTGCCCGTATTGTTGTCCCACTAAGAAAAAGAGGAAAACCGACATGGCTGAGGCGATGGATCGCGACCCGCGCGAGGTGATGGAGTACGACGTCCTCGTCGTCGGAGCCGGCCCGTCGGGCCTGAGCGCGGCCATCCGCCTGAAACAGCTGGCCAATGAGGCCGGGCAGGAGCTGTCGGTCTGCGTCATCGAGAAAGGTTCGGAGGTCGGTGCCCACCTGCTGTCGGGCGCCGTGTTCGAGCCGCACGCGCTCGACGAGCTGATCCCGGACTGGAAGGAGAAGGGGGCACCCCTCACCACGCCGGCCCGCGAGGACCGCTTCCTCTTTCTCACCCCGACCAAGGCGCTGAAGTCGCCCTTCACTCCGCCGCAGATGCACAATCACGGCAACTACATCATCAGCCTCGGCAACCTCGCCCGCTGGATGGCCGCCCAGGCCGAGGAGCTGGGCGTGGAGATCTACCCCGGCTTCGCCGCGGCGGAGGTGCTCTACGACGAGGACGGCGCCGTCAAGGGCGTCGCCACCGGCGACATGGGCATCGGCAAGGACGGCGAGCGCACCGGCAACTACACGCCGGGCATGGAGCTGCACGCCAAGCAGACCATCTTCGCCGAGGGCTGCCGCGGCTCGCTCACCAAGACGCTGTTCGACAAGTTCGACCTGCGCGACGGCGTCGACCCGCAGACCTACGGCATCGGCATCAAGGAGCTGTGGGAGGTCGACCCCGCCAAGTCGCAGCCCGGCCTGATCGTCCACACCATCGGCTGGCCGATGGACCCCAAGACCTACGGCGGCAGCTGGCTCTACCACATGGAGGGCAACCTGGTGTCGGTCGGCTTCGTGGTCGGGCTCGACTACGAGAACCCGCACCTCTCGCCGTTCGAGGAGTTCCAGCGCTACAAGACGCACCCGGCCATCCGCCCGACCTTCGAGGGCGGCCGGCGCATCGCCTACGGCGCCCGCGCGCTGTCGGAGGGCGGCTTGCAGTCGATCCCCAAGCTCACCTTCCCCGGCGGGCTGATCGTCGGCGACGCCGCCGGCTTCCTGAACGTGCCGAAGATCAAGGGCAACCACACCGCCATGAAGTCGGGCATGCTGGCGGCCGAGGCGATCTTCGAGCACCTGACCGGCGGCACCAACGGGCGTGAGGTCACCGCCTACCCGGAGGCGCTGAAGGCGTCCTGGGTGTGGAAGGAACTGTTTGAGGTCCGCAACATCCGCCCGGGCTTCCAGAAGGGGCTGTGGGCGGGGCTGGCCAACGCCGCCTACGAGACGGCCACCAAGGGCAAGTCGCCCTGGACGCTGCACCACAAGCACGGCGACCACGCGACGCTGAAGAAGGCCGGCGAGGCGCCGAAGATCGCCTACCCGAAGCCGGACGGCGTGGTGTCATTCGACCGGCTGTCGTCGGTGTACCTGTCGAACACCAACCACGAGGAAAACCAGCCGGCGCACCTGACGCTGAAGGACCCGCAGACGCCGATCCGGGTGAACCTGGCGCTCTACGACGCGCCGGAGACGCGCTACTGCCCGGCGGGCGTGTACGAGATCGTGCGCAACGAGGACGGGACGAACCCGCGGCTGCAGATCAACGCGCAGAACTGCGTGCACTGCAAGACCTGCGACATCAAGGACCCCACCCAGAACATCAACTGGGTCGTGCCCGAAGGCGGCGGCGGCCCGAACTACCCCGGCGGCATGTGACCGCGTAGGTTGGGTGGAGCGTCAGCGAAACCCAACACACGTCGCCACGCCAGCGGTGTTGGGTTGCGCCTGCGGCTCCACCCAACCTACGAAAATCATCATTCAGGGGGAAAACACCATGCAGATCAACGGTCAGGCGGCCATCGTCACCGGTGGCGCGTCCGGCATGGGCGCGGAGACCGCCCGTCACCTCGCCAAGCTCGGCGCCAAGGTCACCGTGCTCGACATGAACGAGGCGGCGGTGAAACAGGTGGCGGAGGAGATCGGCGGCCTGGGCCTGCTGTGCGACGTGTCCAGCGCCGAATCTGCGGAGAAGGCCGTCGCCGACGCCCGCGCGGCCCATGGCCCGGCCCGCGTCCTGGTGAACTGCGCCGGTGTCGCGCCGGCCAAGCGAATCGTCGGCCGCGACGGCCCGATGGCGCTGGACGACTTCCGCAAGGTGATCGAGGTCAACCTGATCGGCACCTTCAACATGCTGCGCCTCGCCGCCGCCGACATGGGCACGCTCGACCCGCTCGAATCGGGGGAGCGTGGCGTCATCGTCAACACGGCCTCGGTCGCCGCCTATGAGGGGCAGATCGGGCAGGCGGCCTACGCTTCGTCCAAGGGCGGCATCGTCGCGCTGACCATCTGCGCCGCGCGCGACCTCGCCCGCAGCGGAATCCGCGTCATGACCATCGCGCCGGGCCTGATCGGCACGCCGATGCTGCTGAACATGCCGCAGGAGGTTCAAGACAGCCTCGCCGCCAGCGTCCCGTTCCCGAAGCGATTCGGCCGGCCTGACGAGTACGCGCGTCTGGTGCAGCACATCCTGGAGAACGAAATGCTCAACGGCGACGTGATCCGCCTGGACGGCGCCATCCGGATGGCACCGCAGTGAGCGTCGCAGCACTTCGGGGATGAAAAGGGCTGGGCTGCCGCGTGCGGCCCAGCTCCGCCGCGATCACCGCCACCGGCACCTTGGCGTCACGCATTTTCTGAATGCGCCGCCGTTCCGTCAGATCGATGTGGGAATACTGCGTGCCCATCCGGACCCCCTGAAGCCGCTAAGCCCTTGTACTGTTACAAGAGTTGGACTTTAGGATAGAACCTGCCCCAGCTGCGCCCATAAATCCCATAAGGAACATTATGGCAAATTGCATCGGCCGCACATTGCTGCCATCCCGTGACAAGTGAGCCGGAACGCGGATCGCTGTGGAGGCCGTGGAAATTTTGCTCTATCTCATAAGGGGTATCGCCCGAATCTGACCACAATGCGGCGATCACGATGGTCGATCGCAGATGAAATCAGGCAAGGGCTCGTCCGTTTCCCCGCTGTTCGGTTCGGTGTCCGGACGGAATCCCCGTTCCTTACCAGACCGCAGCCCGCTCTTCGCGACGCTTGTTGTCGCAGCGGCGGCCGTTCTGGCCGCGCCGGCAACCGCCCGCGCGGCCGAGTCCGTACCGGCCGTGCACGCCTCGTTGCCGGCGGCGGCGACGGTCACCACGATCCGCCGTGACCAACCGTCTCCCCGGGCCGAGGCTACGGCTCCGGCGCCCACCTCCGCCAAGGCCCTCCAATTCGGAACCTACCGCAAGGAGGTGGACGCCTGGATCGCGTGGAAGGACGTCGTGCGCCGGCAGCCGGACATGGTCGCGGACCTCGTGCCGCGCGTCGCGCTCCTGAAGCCCGGGGTGCCGGACGATGGCTATGTCCTGCTGGCGGCGCCCCTGCCCGACCTCGACCCGAACTTCATGTGCCGCCGGATCGTCGGCGGCGGCGGAAGCTGCCTCGTGGTGGATGCGCCGGCCGGCGGCGACTCCAGCCGGCCGCCTTCGGCGATCGAGGATGGCGACAGCAACGGCGTGGTGACCTACACGCCCGACCAGAGCCGCGAGATGGTGGAGATCGAACGGCAGGCGTCGCGCCTGTCACGGCTCGCCGCCATCGTGCCGGGCAGCGATGCGCATGTCGACGTCGGCGCCTTGAAGGCCAACCGCTGGAACCTGTGCTCGCTGACCTTCGACGACGGCCCACACCCGTCGGTGACGCCGCGCATCCTCGACATCCTGCGCAACGAGCGTGTGCGGGCGACCTTCTTCCCCATCGGGAACGTCGCGGTCCGCCATCCGGGCATCATCCAGCGGATCGTTCAGGAAGGGCACGAGGTCGGCAACCACAGCCTGACCCACCCCAACATGCGCAACCTTTCGACCGAGGGGCAGCGCAACGAGGTCACCGAGACGAATCGAATCCTGTCCGCCGCCGGTGCCGATCCGGTGCTGTTCCGCCCGCCGGCCGGGCGCTACAACCAGGACACGCTGAAGGTCGTCCAGGGCGAGCGCATGAACACCGCCTTGTGGAACATCGACACCCGCGACTGGTACACCCGCGACGCCGACAAGATCATGGCCCAGGTGGAGGCCACGGGAGCCATCGGCAGCGTCGTCCTGATGCACACGACCTACAACGCCACCGCCGACGCGCTGCCCAAGGCCATCGCGCTGCTGCGCACGCGCGGCTGCCGATTCGTGACGCTGTCGGAATGGATCAGCAGCCTGAACAGCCTCGCCACCCCGCGCATCGCCCAGAAATAAGGCGCCGGGCACTGTGTTATCGCCCCTCCCCCCGATCGGGGAGAGGGGCCGGGCTGACGGAAAGGCGCGTCAGGCGGCGCTCTTGGCGCGGCCGCGGCGGGCCGGCTTGGCCGGGGCGGCGGCCTTTTTGCCAAGGCCGATCGACTTCGCGAAGGCGGAGCGCTGCTCGGCGTAGTTCGGCGCGGTCATCGGGTAATCGGCCGGCAGGCCCCACTTGCGGCGGTATTCGTCCGGAGTCATGCCATAAGCCGTGCGCAGATAGCGCTTCAGCATCTTCAGCTTCTTGCCGTCCTCAAGGCAGACGATGTAGTCCGGGTTCACCGACTTCTTGACGGGAACGGCCGGGCGAAGCTCGACGACTTCCTGCTCGACCGGGCGGCCGGTGCCGGCGAGGCTCTGGTGAACGACCCGAATGAGATTCGGAAGATCATTCACGGCGATCTGGTTGGAACGGACATAGGACGCGACGATCTTGCCGGTCATCGCAACCAAATCCGTGTTCGACATCTCCGACCCTTCGGTGTCGCTGCTCTGCATGTTTGTTTTCCTTTGAGGACGAATGATCCAGAGGAGAGGATGTGCAAAGTGATGCGCGATGCGCAAGCCTGTCCATCGACATAAACATGCAATTGTGTAATGTGTTTCACGCAGGACACGCGCCGACGCATGCCAGTCGAACGGCAGTAGTGCGCCACGGCGGCGAAATGCTGTCCGGCTCAGGCGCGAAAACGCTGGCGCCTGATCAGATCCGCGTACCAACGGGCCGACGCTTTGGGCGTGCGTTTCTGCGTCGCGAAGTCGACATGCACGACACCGAAGCGGTTGCCGTAGCCGCTGCCCCACTCGAAATTATCCAGCAGGGACCAGACGAAGTATCCGCGCACGTCGGCTCCCGCGCGAATCGCCTCGTGCATTGCCCCGTTATAGATCCGGAGGTAATTGATTCGGTGCTGGTCGTTGATGGCGCCCGATTCGTCGGGCGAATCGCTGCCGCCGCAGCCGTTTTCCGTGATCACGATGGGCATGCGGTAGCGGCGCGTGATCTCCAGCAGTTCGTCCCGGAACGCGTCCGGGAAGATGGCCCAGCCGACTCCATAGGTTGGAGAATCCGGCGGGGCTTCCCCCCAGCCATAGCCCCAGGTCGTCGACGGATCGGTTTTCGCGAAGATGGGGCCATAGTGGTTCAGGCCGAACCAGTCCATGGGCCGCGCGATGCGCGCCATGTCGCCGGCGCGGACGAAGGGCTCGATCGCACGTTGTACGCGTGGTGGGTAATACCCCAACAACTGCGGATCACAGAAGGCGAGGTTCCAGTGCTCGTCCAGCAACGCCGCCGCCTCCGCGTTCTCCGGCCGGCCGCCTTCGGGCAGCACGCGCTGCCGGTTGTGCACGGCACCGATGGACGCACCGGGCACGAGGTCGCGGATCACGTCCACGCCGGCCCCGTGGGCGAGGTTCACGTGGTGGATGGCGCGCAGGTGCTGCTCCCGGTCGGTGATGCCGGGGGCCGCCCAGGGAATGGCGTAGCCGAACAGCGTGAAGACGGAGAACTCGTTGAAGGTGATCCAGCGCTTCACCCGGTCGCCGTAGCGGCGGGCGAGCAGCGCGGCGTAGTCGGCGTACCAGCCCGCGCTGTCGCGGTTGGCCCAGCCGCCCTGGTCGTGCAGCGCCTGCGGCAGGTCCCAGTGGTAGACGCAGAGCCAGGGTTCGATGCCGGCCGCCAGGACCGTGTCGATCAGGCGGTCGTAGAAGTCGAGGCCCAGGGAATTCACGGCCCCCCGCCCGCGCGGCAAGACGCGCGGCCACGCCACGGAGAAGCGGTAGGCGTCCACGCCCAGCCCCTTCATCAACGCGACGTCCTCGGCGTAACGGTGGTAGTGGTCGCAGGCGACGTCGCCGGTGTCGCCGTTCACCACGCCGCCCACCGTCCGGCAGCGCGTGTCCCAGATGCTGGGGCCGCGCCCGTCCTCGGCCGCAGCGCCCTCGATCTGGTATGCGGAGGTCGACACACCCCAAACGAAATCCGGCCGCAGGGGGGCGGCGGATTCGGCCTCCGCAAGGGCAACGCTGTCTTCGCTCATGGCACCCTCCCGCATGCGACCACTCCGTTCGCGATAGTACCTTTGGCGGGGTGCTGAAGAAACAGGCATAATGGAGGCCGCAGCCTTCAGCGGAGCGTCCAGCGATGACCAGCCCGTCCCCCAACGCCAGCGCACTCGGGTTTCCCGCGGATTTCCTGTGGGGTGCCTCGACCTCCGCCTTCCAGGTGGAAGGGGCGGCGGCCGAGGACGGGCGCGGCCCCAGCATCTGGGACACCTTCTGCCGGCTGAAGGGGCGAGTCGACAACGGCGACACCGGCGACGTCGCCTGCGACCACTACCACCGCTACGCCGAGGACGTGGCGCTGATGCGGCGCATCGGGCTCGGCGCCTACCGTTTCTCCATCGCTTGGCCGCGCGTCCTGCCGCGCGGGCGGGGGGCTGTGAATCCCCTGGGCCTCGACTTCTACGACCGGTTGATCGACCGTTTGCTGGAAGCGGGAATCGAGCCCTGGGCCTGCCTCTACCACTGGGACCTGCCGCAGGCCTTGCAGGACCACGGCGGCTGGGCGAACCGCGACAGCGCGGGCTGGTTCGCCGATTACGCGGTGCTCTGCGCCAAGCGCTACGGCGACCGGGTAAAACGCTGGGCGACCTTCAACGAGTTCTCCGTCTTCACCCTGTTCGGCTACGCGCTCGGCTGGGGGGCGCCCAGCGTTGCCGACCGGGGGGAGCATCTGAAGGTGATCCACCACGTCAACCTCGCTCACGGGGCCGGCGTGGACGTGCTGCGCGACCTCGTGCCCGGCGCCTCCATCGGCGCGGTGCACAGCGTCCAGCCCTGCCGGCCGGAAGACGACTCGCCGGACAACGTCGAGGGCGCCGCCCTGTTCAACGAGCTGTGGAACCTGGCCTTCCCCGACGCGCAGATTCTCGGCCATTACCCGCCGCGCATCGCCCGGGCCGTCGAGCCCTACGTCCAGGCTGGCGACATGGCGCGCATCGCGCGGCCCGTGGACTGGTTCGGCCTGAACCACTACGCGCCGCTGTTCGCGAAGGCCGACCCGTCCATGGTCTGGGGCTGCGGATTCGGGTCGCCGCCGGCCGACATGCCGCGCACGGACATCGGCTGGCCGCTCCAGCCCGAAGCCTTCCGGGAAGCTCTGCTCGACCTCACCGCCCGCTACCGCCTGCCGATCTACGTGACGGAGAACGGCTACGGCACCAAGACGCCCGAAGCGCCGGATGACAACGGCGTCGTGATGGACACCGCCCGCATCGACTACCTGCGCGCCTGCATCGCGCAGATGGCCGGCGCGCGGCGGGACGGGGCGGACGTGCGCGGCTATTTCGTCTGGTCGCTGCTCGACAACTTTGAATGGGGGGGCGGCTACGGCACGCGATTCGGCATCGTGCATGTGGATTTCGCGACGCAGACGCGCACGCCGAAGGAGTCCGCCCACTGGTACGCGGCGCTGATCGGCAGCGCCCTGGCGGAATCTGGGGCGGAATCTGGGGAGTGACCGATCCCCTGAACCTCCTCCGCAAAGCCGCCGCGCTGCACCAGGCTGGGCGGCTGGCCGAGGCCGAGCCGCTCTACGCCGCGGCCGTGGACGCCCTGCCCGACCAACCCGACGCGCTGCACCTCTACGGCGTGCTGTGCGCCCAAACCGGGCGGAACGCCCGCGCCATCGCGCTGATCGAGGCCGCCATCGCGCGGCGCGACAGCGCCCCGGCCTACCACGCCAACCTCGCCCGCGCGCTGCGCGCCGAAGGGCGGCTGGCCGAAGCCGCCGCCAGCCTGCGCCGGGCCATCGCGCTCCAGCCCAGCGCGGACGCCTACTTCAGCCTGGGCAACGTCCTGAGGCAGTTGGGCGACACAGCCGAGGCCGTCGCCCGCTACCGCGACGCCCTGACGCTGCGCCCGGATTTCGCCGACGCGCGCGTGAACCTCGCGGCGGCGCTGGAGGGATCGGGCGATCCCGGCGGCGCGCTGGACCAGCTGCGCGCGGCGCTGGCCTGCGCGCCCGCCGACCGCGGCGCCCTGTTCAACCTCGCCCGCACGGCGCAGGCGCGCGGCGCGACCATTGCGGCCGCCGACGGTTACCGCCGCGCGCTGCGCGTCGATCCGTCCTTCGAGGAGGCGGCCGGGAACCTCGGCGCCGCGCTGGTCGACGGCGGCCGGGCCGCGGAGGCGGTGCCGCTGCTGCGCCGCCTCGCCGCGCTCGTCCCCGACCGCCCCGACCGCCTGCTTCAGCTTGCCACCGCCCTGGGCGAGGCCGGCGACACCGACGGCGCGCTGGCCGCCTTCCGGCGGCTGATGGCGCTGACCCCCGGCGACCCGACCCCCTGGCAGCGCACGGCCGAGCTGTTCGAGGCGGCTGGGCGCCTGGACGGGCTGACGGACACGCTCGTCGCCATGGCCCGGCTCGGGCGGCGCGGGCGCTTCCATTGGAAGGCGGCCTACTACCACCTCGTGCGCCTGTGCAACAGGCTGCTGGCCGCCGGGCGGATGGACCGTGTCAGTGCCCTGCTGCCGCCGGTCGCCGCCGCCTTGCGCGACGCGGACGCCGAACTGCACGCCTGGGCGCTGTTCCTGCAAGGCTCCCTGGCGGCGCGCAGCGGCGACACCGCCACGGCGCGGCGCCTGTTCGCGGAGGCACGGCCCCACCTGCCCTTCCTGGCCCACGTGTCGCTGGAAGACGAGTTCGCCCGCCGCGTCGATGCGCTCGACCCCGGCGCCCTGGCCCGGTCGGAGGAGGCCTTCGTGCTGGAGCGCGCGGCGGAGCCCGGCCCCGGCCCAGTGGTGGTCGCCTCCTGCGACGATGGCTATCTGCGCCGCTTCGGGCCGCTGTTCCTCGCCTCCGTCGACCGCTTCGCGGCGGGCCCCCAAGCCGTCCACCTGCACATCGTCGATCCCACCCCCGACACGCCGGCCTTCATCGCCGGGCTGGCCGGGCGGCTCCGACGTGTCCGGCTAGGCTGGAGTTCCGAGGCGTCTCCCGCCGGGCTGGACGGGGCGGCGCGCACCACCTTCTACACCTTCGCCCGCTTCCTGCGGCTGCCGCGCCTGATGGCGCTTTACCGGTCGCCGCTGCTGGTGGCCGACATCGACGCCTGCGTGCTGGCCGACCCGGCGGCCTTCCTGGAACCCTTGTCCCCGGAACGCCCGCTGGCCCTGCAATATTTCCCGGACAACCTCGCGCGCCTGTACGACGGCGTGGGCGGCGGCCTGCTGGTCCTGTTGCCGGAGCCCTCCGTCGCCGCTCTGTTCGAGCGTGTCCGGCGCTTCCTCGTCTCCTGGACGGCGGAGCGGCGGCTGCATTATTTCCTCGACCAGATCGCGCTGACCGCCGGCACGGACGACGCGATCCGGCGCGGCGCGGCTCCCGGAATCCTGGCGATCGGCACCGAAGGGCGCCTGTTCCGCTGCGGCGGGGGTGTGTTCGTGCAGATCCTCACGGAAAAGGGCGCGCCTGGCTTCGACGAGCGGGTCCGCTCCCTGCTCGACGCGCTCGACGCCGCCCCGCCCTCCTCCGATGCGCGCCTGGACCGCGACCGGTTCCTCAGCGCCCTCGGGATCCAATAGACACGCCCCTTAATCCGCCACGTCGGCGACCACCCGCTCCCGGTTGCCGCAGGGTTCCTCGCGCAGATGGACGGAATCGCCGAACCGCTCCAGCACCAGCTTGCGCCGGTGATGCGCCTCCAGCCCGGCGTGGCTGCCGATGGTGATCAGGGTCGCCTTGGGGAATTCCTCGTCGATCAGCCGCAACATCGCCTCCTCGCTGTCGGGGTCGAGGCTGTCGGTGGCGTCCTCCACGAAGATCCAGTCGGGCCGGCGGATCAGCAGGCGGGCGAAGCCCAGCCGCTGCTGCTCCGGCACCGCCAGGATCTCGTCCCAGGCCTCATTCTCGTCCAGCTGCGGCAGCAGGTGCGACAGCCCGACCCGCTCCATCGCCGCCCGCGCCGCGTGGTCGCTGACCATCTCCGGACCGACCGGGTAGCTGAGCGCGGCGCGCAGCGTGTCGTGCGGCAGGTAGGGCCGCTCCGGCATGAAGAAGACGCGGGTGTGGGCCGGCAGGGCGATGCGCCCGCTTCCCCAGGGCCAGACCCGCGCCACCGCCCGGAACAGGCGCACGGCGGCGGCCGGATCGCCGGAGATCAGCACCCGCTCGCCCGGCTTGATCTCCAGCGTGAAGGGCTCCAGCACGCGCCGGCCGTCGGGGTCGGCGATGGACAGGTCGGTGAAGGACAGCCAGCGTTCGTCGTCGGTGCGGTCCACGACGATGCGCTCCGTCCCCTCCCCGCCGATCTCGCGGTCCAGGCGCTGCAACGCCTCGTGCAGGCCCAGCACGCGCTCCACCGACGCCTTCCACTCCGCCGCGCGGGCGAGGTTGTCGATCGGCCAGGACAGCGCGCCGACCGTCTGCTGGAAGGCCTGCGCGGTCTGCATCAGCACGCCCAGCGAGATGTGGCCGGCGATGTAGCTGGGGGCGGCCACCAGGATCGGGAAGGCCGACGACAGCACCGAGTAGGTGGCGCTGAAGATCATCATGTTGGACAGCGCGCGCGTCTGGCCGATCCAGCCCCGGCGCACGCCCTGGAACAGGCCGAACAGCCGGCCGCGCTCCCCCGATTCCCCGTGCAGAAGGGCGACGGCCTGCGCGTTCTCCCGCACGCGGGCGAGGCCGAAGCGGAAGGACGCCTCGTGCCCCTGGCGCCGGTTCACCGCGTTGACCAGCGGCTTTCCCATCACCAGCGCGATGGTCGTGCCAATGGCGGCGTAGAGCAGCGCGATGTAGAGCAGGTAGCCGTGCATATGGAAGGTGATGCCGGCCACCGTCACCTCCGGCGCGCCCGACAGCATCCACAGGATGTTGGTGAAGCTGATCAGCAGCATCGCGCAATAGGACAGCGACAGGCCGAGGTCGATCGCCACCTCGGTGGAGATGCGGATGTCCTCCGCGATGCGGCCGTCGGGGTTGTCGTGGTCGCCGGGCAGATAGGTCACCTGGTGCTGCCGCCCGCGCGACAGCCAATCGTTCAGCAGCCTGTCCGTCAGCCACGTCCGCCAGCCGAGCTGAATCCTGCGCTTCACGCGCAGGTGCAGGATGGTGTTGGCGATGTTGAACAGGATGATGCCGCCGACCGCGGCGATCATCGTCATGAAGCGGTCCATCGACCGCTGCTCCAGCGCGTCGAACAGGCGCTGGCTCCACAGGTTGATCAGGATCGGCACGACCACCTGACCGACGGTCAGCAGGCCCAGCGCGCCGGTCAGAAGGCGCACCGTCCATTTCTTGTCACCGGCCCAGTATCCGCCGGCAAGGCCGATGAACCGGCGGGTGAAGCCGGGCTGCGCCGGCGTCCTGTCCGTGATCGGCATGGTTCGTCCCGCCCAACCGGTTGTGCATCCCCCCACTCTAACGAACAGGTTATTACCAACAGATTGCCTAAAAAGCGAGCGCGCGTAATTTTATTCGTATTACTGACCGTTCGCCGACCCGGTGCGGTCGCCGTCCCGTGGACCCAAGTCCGAAATGTCAGGGTCCGAGGCGGCCGGCAGCGCGGCCGGCGAGGCCCAGGCGGTGGCCCCGTCGATCTCGATCTCGAAGTCGTGGAAGACCGTCCGGCCGTACAGGCCGTGGCTGCCATCGGGGATGGTGGTGAACAGGTGCAGCGTCATCGGCCCCTGCCAGGGCGCGGCCAGCGCGGCGGCGAGGCCGAGCGTCCGGCGCGGCGCGTCCAGGACCACCCAGCCGCTGGAGGCCAGGATGCCCTCCTCCCGCTGCGCGTCCTCGGCGGACACGTTCGGCGCCGCCACGACCAGCTTGCAGGCGATGGGCGTCCGGCAGCGCGGGTCCTCGATCACGGCGTGGCCGCGCACGGCGATCGCCCCCGGGACCTCCTCCAGCGCGATGTGGGCGGCGGCCGTCACGCCGTACAGCGGGTGCAGCAGGATGCGCCCGCCGCGCAGGAAACCGAACCAGGGGAAGGTCGCCTTGTGCTCGATGCTCTTGCGCACCTGCGCCAGGACGGGCTCGGTCAGCGGCCAGACCATGCGGGCGGGCAGGGGATGCTCGGCCGCGTGCTCCGCCGGGCCGTAGTTCAGGCCCGGCAGGCCGCCCCACAGCCGCAGCGCCAGCATGCCCGGCTGTCCGCCGGCGCGCGCCGCGGGGGTCACCGCGTATTCGTCGAGCAGTCCGGCCGGGGCGAGCGACAGGCGCGGCGCCTCCGTCACCACCCCGATGGCGCCGATGCGCAGTTCCAGGATGCGGTCCATCCGCTCGCAGGCGGCGGGCAGGCGCAGCGGCAGCCAGCCGTCGCGCACCGCCGCGAAGGGCACGCGCCAGTCGGCGACCAGCCGGCCGGAATCGATGGCGTGCAGGGTGATGGCGAAGGTTCCGCTGCCCTTCGGCGCGCGGTCCAGATGCAGGTCGATGCCGACCAGCCCGCGCGCCCACAGCGGCAACCGCTGCACGATCTCCAGCGGCGCCGCGTTGCCGCGCCCATGCCGCAGCGGCACGGGCATCGCGGCGACCGGACGCGGCGTGGCGAACAGCAGCCGCGGCGGGGAGAGGCGCAGGTTGTCCAGCAACTCCGTCGCCTCCGGCGGCAGGCGGGATCCCACGCCCCATTCCTCGCGCAGGGTCGACAGGTTGCGCTGAAGGTCGTGGTTGCGCCGGTGTAGGCTGCGGATCGCGTCGAAGGCGCGCTCCAGCAAAGCGCCCTGCACCTCGGCCGGGCCGCCGGTGACGTGGAACGGCGCGCTGCCCGGACCGCCCGCCTCTTCCCACCAGGCGAGCAGCCGCTCCGCGTCCGCCTTCGCCGCCTCGTCGCGCGACCACAGGCACCAGACCGTCGCCGGCGGGATGGCCAGCGTCCGCAGGGGCTCCGGCTCCCCATCCCCCTCCCCGGCCCCCTCCCCAGCGCCCGGCGCGGTCAGCAGATAGGCGCCGTCATGCCGGACCAGATGCAGCGTCCGCAGCGGCAGAGCGCTTCCGTCCATTTCCTCCCCGTTCGGGACGGCCGGCCGGTGCACGACGATGACCTTCGGGGTTCCGTCGTAGAGCGAAGCGAAGAGCGACGCGGGCGCGGAGAGCTTCATGGTGGCTCCTGTCTCAGGCGGAAGGCGGCGGAGTGGACGGAGTGAACGGGTCAACAAGCGCGGGGCAGGCGTCCCAGTCCGGGTCGTTCCCCTCGCCCGTCTCGCTTCCCCAGCGCCGCAGCTTGTCGAGCGGCAGCGCCAGGGCCTGGCACAGACGGAAGCTGCGCGCGTCCAGCGGAACGATGGTCTGGTAGGCGTGCTCGAAGGCGGCGCAGGCGTTCACGACGTCGGCGGCGGTGCGGCCAGCCTCCGGCAGCCCCAGCAGGGCCCAGGTGGTGACGCCCAGCTTGCGCAGCCGCCCCATCAGCCCATGGGCCGGCCCATGCTGCACCGTGACCACGAGGTCGAAGGCGGCGAGCGTGCCGACCGCCAGATCCTCTTCATCGTTGTCCCAGTCGCGGACCGGCGTGCCCAGATAGGCCTCCCGCCGGGTCAGCGGCCTTTCGGGCAGCACCAGCGGCATCGGGAAGGGAATGACCGTGTCGAGCGTGTCCGCGTCACCCGGCGTCCAGGCGGCCTTGCCCGATCCCATGGCGACCAGATGCGGCCGGTATCCCCGCTCGCGCAGCCATTGGGCCATACGCAGGGCGATGGCGTGTTTGCGCGGGCAGCCCGGTTCGACCACCAGCGCGGCCTGGCGCCCGTCCCGCAGCAGCGGCAGGGCTGTCGGCAGCTGGTGAACCGTCCAGTAGACGTCGCGCGGAGTCGCCACGCCGGCGCGGTAACGGTCGATGGGGGCCGCGGCCCAGCCGCCGACCGCCTTGATCGACCACTGGCGCGCCAGCGTGTCGTACAGCGACACCAGCGCAGCGTCCACGGTCCAGGACGGAACGATCGGGTCGGGCACGGCAAGGCGCAGGTGCAGGTGCGCCTCCGCGCAGGGCTTATCGTATTCCCGCTCCAGCAGGGGCGCTCCGGTCGGCTGGCGCCGCACGAGGTCGAGCAGCGTGCGGGTCTGCAGCGCTACGATTTCCGCACCGCCCGACGGCAGCGGGGCGGGCACCGTGTCCTCCAGCCCGACCGGGACGCCGGCCCATTGCGTGGAGACGCCACCCTCCTCCGACGCTTCGACCGTCACGCGCCCATACACCAGGGACGCCTGGAGGCTCGTCCGCTCCAGCGTCCACAGCACGCCCTGGAGCAGCTTGTGCCGCTCCAGAAGCGCGTAAAGGGCGCTGTCCATCACCACCAGCTGGCCGGGGCAGGCCGCGTAGTCCGGCCGCTCCGGCGCGCGCAACGCGCGGCGCACGAAGTCGGCGAGCGGCAGATCCTCGACGCCCAACGCCGGGTCGGTGGTGCAGCGGACAACGGCACGGTCCGGCAGGAAAACGGCGTAGCGCCGGCCCACGGCGGCCTCCGCCCGCGCGATGGCCTTGACGGAGAACAGCGCCGGGTGCCGGCCCTGGATGTGGGTCAGGATCGGGCGGTAGTCGCGTTCCGATTCGGTCAGCATGCTCTCGCCGCGCCGGCGGTAGCCGAAGCCGGTGCCGGGGACATGGACGCCGTGGAAGCCGCGCTCCAGCCCCTGGAGCCAGAACTCCCAGTCCTCGCTGCCCTGGCGCATCGTCTCGTCGAACCGCGCGCCGCTGTCGAGCAGGCGGCGCGACGCCATGCTGCCGGCCTCGCTGACGTTGCGGAACAGATGCTCCAGCGGCGAATAGGGGCCGGACATGTCGCAGAATTCGAAGAAGCCGAACTTGTCCACGTCCGGATAGGCCCAGCCGACCTCCGGCCCGGACGCGCGCAGGGCGTCCAGCATCCGTTGCAGCAGGTGCGGCCGGATGCGGTTGTCCGAATCGAGGAAATACACGGCCTCCAGCGCCGGGAAGGCGTCGAGCGCAAAGGCGATCCCGCTGTTGCGCGCGGCGCTGAGGCCACTATTGCGCTTGTTCAGGTAAAAGACGCGCCCGGGGTATGACGCCGCGAACTCCCGGCAGACGCGGTCGGTTTCCGGGAACGGGCAGCCGTCGTTGACGACCACGACCGCGAAGGCGAAATCGGTGTCCTGGGCAAGCGCCGTGTCCAGCGCCTCCGCCAGCAGCCCCGAATGCTTGTAGGTCGGGACAATGATCGCCGCGCGAATGTGGTCGGCGTCATCGGGCGGAGGAGCGATTTGTGTACTTACTATTGACATGACCGGACGCAGCAGTGGCACCGCATCCTGATTAGCGCCGCCCACGCTTGCCCGGCATGTGATAATTCCGGGATGCGCGATCGCGTATTATTTATAGTTTCGTTGCAAAGTCCTGCGGTCCTGCAAATCTCCGTCCGGGAGAGGGCGGAAACATTGCGTCGTCCCTCCGCCGGCTACTCCGGATCACGCATTTTTTGCGCTATGAAGGAATGATAAACATCGGGGCCCATCCCCGTTTCAAAATCGATGCTGATGGCGTCCAGCAGAGCGAACCCGTTTCTCTTGATCAACTCCACCCACATGCTGGGTCCCATCACGCTGTAATGGTTCTGGTTTTCCTGATGCCGGCAGGCGGTGTCCGGGGCGGGGACCTCCACATACAGATATCCGCCGGGGCGCAGCACGCGGTGAAAGCCGTGCAGGGTGAAGTGCGGCAGCACGCTGTGCTCCAAGGCGTGCCGACACCACACCGTATCAAAGGACCGATCCGGAAAATCCAGGAACGACTGGTCCATCTCATGAACGTCGAAGCCGTTGGCCCGGCATATCTCGCAGTCCTCGCCAAGCGCGATTCCGACCGGCTGCGCCCCACGCTTCCTGAACTCCTCCAGCGCGGCGCCCTGCCCGCACCCGACATCCAGAATTCGACCGTTGGCCTCCGGGTACTTCCCGAAGAGATGGTCGATCATCCGCTGCGTTATGGTCGTGTGCATGGGGTGCTGAGGCTCGGGATAAACGTCCTTCCGGATTTTGCGAAGGAAGTCGTCCAGACGCGCATAGCGACTCAGATCGTTTTCGGGCATCGCTGCTTCCAACCGTTCCGCACGGACGATGATCTTTTGGCGTGACAGCGCCGCCGTCGAAGGGCACCGCTGCCACGCCTTTTATGCGGCGCCGCGATGTGCATCGCAACGCCCGCGGCGCCACCGTCCCGTTACGCCGGCAGCCGCCCGCTCTTCGCGACCTCGCTCAGGAAGCGGTAGCTGTCCTTCGGCGTGCGTTTCAGCGTGTCGTAGTCGACGCGCACGATGCCGAAGCGCTTGTTCAGGCCGAAAGCCCATTCGAAGTTGTCCAGCAGGCTCCAGCACAGGTAGCCCTTGACGTTGCAGCCCTGCTGCAAGGCCCGGCCGACCTCCGCCACATGGTCGCGCAGGAAGGCCACCCGCTCCGCGTCGTGGATTGCCCCGTCCGGCCCGACCACGTCGTCGTAGGCGGCGCCGTTCTCCGCCACGAAGACAGCGGGATTGCCGTAGTCGCGCTTGAACTCCATCAGCAGGTCGTAGAGCCCGTCCGGCTGCACCGGCCAGGCCATTGCGGTCCAGCGGTCGCAATGGGCGTCGCCCCACCAGACGTCGAAGGGGTGCCCCGCCTCGTGCTTCATGGTCATGCGGGAGTAGTAGTTGATGCCCAGGAGGTCGATGGGGTAGCGGATCGCCTCCTCGTCGCCGGGCAGGACGAAGTCCTTCATCCGCTCGGCCATCAGGTCCGGGATTTTGCCGCGCATCACACCGTCCAGCGCCACGCGGTTCCACACCGCGTCCCAGCGCGCCGCCGCGGCGACGTCCTCCGGCCGGTCGCTTTCCGCCCGGCAGGGCTGGAGGTTGATCACGGTGCCGAGCGTCAGCCCGGAATGCTCCGCCGCGATGGCCCGCAGCGCCGCACCCTGGGCGAGGTTCTGGTGGTGCAGCGCGCGCAGGATGCCGACCTCGCCCAGCTTGTGGCCGGGCGCGTGCTCCCCCGTGCCGTAGCCGTGGGTGGCGACCACGTTGGGCTCGTTCAGCATCATCCAGTCCTTGACCCGGTCGGCCAGCCGCGCCGTGACGATTCGCGCGTAGTCGGCGAAGGGCCCGATGATCTCCCGCCCCTGCCAGCCGCCACGATCTTCCAGCGGCTGCGGCAGGTCCCAGTGGTAGAGGCAGGCCATGGGCCGGATCCCGGCCTCCAGCACCGCGTCCACCAGCCGGTCGTAGAAGTCCAGCCCTGCCCGGTTCACGGCGCCCGACCCCGTCGGCAGGACGCGCGGCCAGGCGATGGAGAAGCGGTAGGCGTTGAAGCCCGCCGCCTTCAGCAGCGCCACGTCCTCCGGCCAGCGGTGGTAATGGTCGCAGGCGACGGCGGCGCTGCTGCCGTCCTGGATGCGCCCGGCCGCGGTGAAGATGTCCCACACGCAGGGACCGCGGCCATCCTCATGAATGGCCCCCTCGATCTGGTAGGCGGCGGTGGAGGCGCCCCACAGGAAATCCCGGGGAAAGGTGAAGGGTGCCATGGCGAGACTCCCTTAAAGTGTAATGCTGCACCCGCGATGTTGCGGCGCAGAAGGCGCGACCGCCTTTGTTCTGTTCTTTGGTTATAGTCTCTTCGGGTTAACAAGAGTATACTTGCCTCACGGCGGCAGGGCTGCGTGATCGGCGGGACTCGACGGCAGGCCCTCCTTCCCGCCAATGGGAGGCGCTCTATGCTCTCAAACCCGAAAACCACCAAGATCGTCTTCCTGGGCGCTGGCAGCGCGGCCTTCGGGCTCAGCATGTACCGCGACCTTTTCACCACGCGCGAGCTGGCCGGCAGCACGTTGACGCTGGTCGACACCAATCCGGAGGCGCTGGAGCGCATGACGGCGCTCGCCCGCGTCCTCAACGACAAGGGCGGGGCCGGCATCGTCATCGAGCAGACGACCGACCGCCGCGCCGCCCTGGCCGGGGCGGAGTTCGTCGTGAACTCCGTCGCCATCGACCGCAACCGCCTGTGGAGGCTGGACTTCGAGGTTCCGAAGAAGCACGGGATCCGCCACACGCTGGGCGAGAACGGCGGTCCCGGCGGCCTGTTCTTCACGCTGCGCACGCTTCCGCTGATCTTCGACTTCGCCCGCGATGTGGAGGAACTGTGCCCCGAGGCGCTGTTCATCAACCTGTCGAACCCGGAAAGCCGCGTCGTCCTGGGCCTGTCCAAATACAGCAGCGTCAAGACGCTCGGCCTGTGCCACGGCGTCTTCCTGGCGCGCTGGTTCGTCTGCCAGATTCTGGGAATGGCCGAGAAGGACGTGGAGGTCTGGGGCGCCGGGCTGAACCATTTCCAATGGCTGATGCACATCCGCGACAAGGCCACCGGGCGCGACCTCTACCCGTTGCTGCGCGAGAAGGAGAAGACGCACGACCCGGCCTTCACGCCGCTGACCCGGCGCATGTTCCACGCCTTCGGCCTGTGGCCGACCTGCAGCGACGACCATATGGGCGAATACCTCCCCTACGGCTGGGAGGGCGGGGAGCACGGCTTCGACTTCGCCGAGGACGAACGCGGGCGCGGCATCCTGAACGGGCTGATGGACGGCGTCATCGCCGGCACCACCCCGATCCCCGACGACTGGACCCAGCCTTCCTGGGGCGAGCGGGCCGTCCAGCTGATGGCCGGCGTGCTGCACAACCAGAAGCGCTTCATCGAATCGGGCATCGTCCTCAACCGGGGCGTCATCCCGAACTTGGCCCCGGATCTGGCTGTGGAGGTGCCGCTGCTGGCCGACGCGGCCGGCGTCCACCCCATCTCCCTGGGTCCCCTGCCCGACCCGATCGCCAAGCTGCTGGCGGTCCAGGCGGGCGTGCAGCAGCTTGCCGTCGAGGCCGCGGTGCACGCCTCGAAAGAGCTGGCGCTTCAAGCGTTGTTGATCGACCCGGTGATCAACTCCACCGACGCCGCCGTCAAGATCCTGGACGAACTGTGGGAGGCGAACCGCCCCTACATCCGGCCCTGCGTGTAACGGGAAAACGAAGCCCCTCTCCCAAGGTGGGAAGAGGGGCTTTCCGACCGTCTCAATGAGCCGCTTCGGTGTTCTGCCCGGCGGCCGACTTGCGGCGGGGCTTCGCGGACGCTTCCGGCTGCTTGTCGTCCTCCGGCTTCACCGACTTGCCGGCCTTGCCGCGCGCCGGCTTCATCGCCTTCTCGGCGCTGTCCATGTCCTCGGTCTTGGCGACGGCGCGGGTGCCGGTCTCGGGCACCGGAAGCTGGCTCTTCTTGCCGCCCTTCGCCGCCTTGGCGGGCTCCGCCGCGGGTGCCGGGGCCGCTTCCGCCTTCGCGGGGTCCGGCTTGCCGGCCTCGTCCTTGGACTTGCGGGCGCGGGTCTTCTTCGGGGCCAGCGCCTCCTCCACCACGTCCACGACGGCGTTCAGGCCGGCGCCGATCGCCTGCGTGGCCGCCTTCTTGGTGCGGCGCACCACCTTCGTCACCACGCCGGCTCCGGCGTCGACCGCCTTCTCGACGATCGACGCCTTGTCTTCGGCATCGATTTCGGCGCAAGCCTGCGCCCAATGAGCCTCACCACGCCCCTCCGGGTGCCCTTCGCGCTCCCAGATCTGGTAGGCGCGACGGCGGATCCGTTCCTCGCGATCGCCTTGCATTCTTCAGTCTCCAATTGGGCTTTGGCCGCAGAAACCACGACGCTTGAGAAAAACGACGGCTGTGCCGCTGAGTTCCCGGTCTATGTGACAGACGACAGTATACAAAAAAACCGTTCCTTAAATCATATGGTCCTATATTCTCGCGCCTCCAGAGGCGGCGACACGTGGTAGGTCGGGGGGCGATGGTGGCACCCAGGGATCGCGACCCGGTCCGCATAGGACACTTCGCCGGGTTGAACATCGGCATTCGCTGAATTTAGTTTTCACCAAACCAACTGGGCATTGGGCCGCCCCGACCCGGCGCCATCACAGAAGGCAAAGAGTCCATCGCATGTCCCTTGATCCCTTGATGCAAGCCAACCGGATCCTCACCGAGGCGATCACCAAGTATCTTCAAGCGAACAACGACTTAGCCGCAGCGGCCGAGCGGGCGTCCGCGGCCAGCGCCGGACGCGACGCCGCGACGCGGCGGCAGGCCTTCCAGGAACTGTCCGAACGGGGCAACCAGGCGCGCTTCGCCAAACGCCACCTGACCGACACCGTGCGCCGGCTGCGCTCCACCATGCCCGCCCCGCAGATCGAGGCGCTGGCCTCCAAGCTCGACGGGCGGGAAAGCGCGGAAAGCGCCCTCACCCTGGTGCGCACGGTCCTGACGGAAAAGGTCTGGACGGCGGCCTGACCCCCAGGTCCGTCCAGCCGCTCGCCGGACCACACGCCCCACCCCCGCAAGTCGCGACATCCCTGCGGCGTTTTCGGCGCCGCGGGGATGTCGCATTTGACAAAGGGGGATGCAGGGGCCAGTGTTTAGGGTCTAAAGAATATCACACCGGTGCGGATACGGGCCGGGTTCCAAAACGGATCTTCCAGGGTGCATGAAAATTCCAAGGCGATGATCGCCCGGCTGGTCGGGTTCGACACGGTCTCGCGCCGGTCGAACATGGCGCTGATCGACTGGGTCCGCGATCATCTTGCCGGCCACGGCGTCGAAAGCCGCGTCGTCCCCAGCGCGGACGGCGGCAAGGCCAACCTGTTCGCGACGATCGGACCGGCGGTGGAAGGCGGCGTGGTGCTCTCCGCCCACACCGACGTCGTGCCGGTGGACGGCCAGCCCTGGGACACCGACCCCTTCACGATGGTGGAGCGCGACGGCCGCCTGTACGGGCGGGGCACCGCGGACATGAAGAGCTTCCCGGCCGTGGCGCTGGCCATGCTGCCGGAGATGCTGGCGGCCGGGCTGAAGCGGCCCCTGCACCTCGCCCTGTCCTACGACGAGGAGGTCGGCTGCCTCGGCGCGCCGGCCATGATCGAGCGGATGACCGCGGAGCTGCCGCGCCCCAGCGCCGTCATCGTCGGCGAACCGACGTCGATGGGCGTGGTGCTGGCGCACAAGGGCTGCTACGTCCTGCGGACGACGGTGACCGGGCACGAGGTGCACTCCTCGCAGATCGACCGGGGCGTCAGCGCGGTGACGGTGGCGGCGCGGCTGGTCTCCCTGATCGCCGACATGGCGGAGGAGAACATCGCCGCGGCTGATCCTGCCTGCGGCCCCGCCTGCGCCTTCGACCCGCCCTTCACGACGCTCCACGTCGGGACGATCGAGGGCGGCACGGCCCCCAACATCACGGCCCGCCACTGTTCCTTCCTGTGGGACATCCGCCCGCTGCCCGGCGACGACTGGACGCGCTACCGCGACCGTTTCGCGGCGGAATGCGAGCGTCTGCTGGCGCGGATGCGGCGCATCAGCCCCGATTGCGACATCCGCACCGAGCAGCTGGCCGGCGTTCCCGGCTTGGCGCCGGAACCCGCGGGGGCGGCCGCGCAGCTGTGCCACGCGCTGACCGGGCGGAACGACACCGGCATGGTGTCCTTCGCCGCGGAAGCCGGGCAGTTCCAGGCGGCCGGCCTGTCCACCGTCCTGTGCGGCCCGGGCAGCATCGACCAGGCGCACCAGCCGAACGAATACATCGACGTCGCCCAGGTCACCGCCTGCGAAGGGTTCATACGGGATCTCGTCCGCCGTCTTGCGGCCTAGCGGCGTGGCGGGTTGCGCCGAAATGGCGGCAGCCCGTCCGCACCGAACGGCGAACGGTCGATCCGTCCGGAAGAGTTGGGGATCATTCCCGTCCGTGCCGCCGTTTCCAACCGTCATCCCGGCGAGGAAGTCCGACCGGGGAGGCACTGCAAGAACGGGTGTACAAACGTTGTAAACCGGCAAGGCAAGCCCAATGGAACCTGACGCGCGCTGCATGAACAACAGAGCCACACTGATATGGCTATAGCTCTCCCATATTCGGCATATGCCGTTGACGGGAATTATTTTTACAGCCTTCCTGTCCAAAATTGGTCAAAATGTCGAGATACTTGGCGCGGCGGGACGGTCCCGTACGGGCAGACCATTTCAGGACGACTTGGAGCGCCGGTGCATGGTTGAACTGACCGACCTGGAGCGCGATGCGCTGACGGAGCTGGTGAACATGGGGGTCGGGCGCGCCGCCACCCATCTCAGCCGGATGGTCACCGACCAGGTGCTGCTGTCGGTGCCGTCGGTGGAGATCGTCAGCCGCGCCGACGCCGCCCATTTCCTGGCCACGCGCGAACGGTCGGGCCTGGTCGCGGTGGAACAGTCGTTCCAGGGCTCCTTCTCCGGGCGCGCGCTGCTGATCTTCCCGGAAACCAACAGCCTGGAACTGGCCCGCGCCGTGCTGGGCAGCGCGCTCAGCCTGGAGGAGATCGTCGACCTGGAGCAGGACGCTCTGGCGGAGATCGGGAACATCATCCTGAACGGCTGTCTGGTCGTGATGGCCAATACGCTCAAGGACCGGCTGGACATCTCGCTGCCGAGCGTGCTGCGCGGCGACAGCGACCGGATTTTCGAGAACGGCGAGTCGAACGCCGACGAACTGGTGATGTTTCTCTACATCGACTTCCTGATCCGCAGCCGAAGCATCCGGGGTTACATCGCCCTTATGATGGGGTTGTCGTCTCTGGAGTCCCTGAAGGGCCTCATCCATGGATTCATTGAACGCATCGCCTCCGGGACACCCCATGGAACCGACGGACGTTAAGCGGCTGCCTTGGCAGGAGAGCATTCTGGACGCGCTCGACGTCGGCATCGTCGTGCTCGACCGCCACGGCCGCGTGCAGTTCTGGAACGGATGGATGGAGGCCGCCTCCGGGGTTCCCTCGGCGACGATCCATGGTCAGGAGCTGGTGGACGCGCTGCCGGCGCTTCGTGATTCGCGCCTGCACACGGCGATCCGCGACGTGCTGGACACCGGCGCGCCCAGCGTCCTGTCGCACACGCTCAACCCGGTGCTGTTCCCGCTGCGCTGCGCCGATGGCCGGCGCATGGTGCACAACGTGCTGATCCGCCCGATGACGGCGAACGGCGCGCGCTATTGCGTGATCCAGGTCACCGACGTGACCGCGGTGGTCAACCGCGAGCGCGTCCTGCGCGAGCAGCGCGACGCCCGTTACCGGGCCATCGTGGACACGGCCCCCGACGCGATCGTCACCACCGACACCCGCGGCGTCCTGCAATGGGCCAACGGTGCCGCGGCGCAGCAGTTCGGCTACCGCCCCAACGAGCTGATCGGGCAGAGCGTGAGCCTCGTCCTGGCCGAGGGCTCGCCCGACTGGTCCAGCCTGGTCGACCGCGACGCCGCCGACCGCCACGCCCCCATCGAGCTGATCGGCCGCAGGCGCGACGGTTCGCGCATCGACCTGGAGGTGTCGCTCGCCCGCTGGGAATCGGAAGGGCGCAGCTTCATCACCGGCATCCTGCGCGACATCACGGAGCGCCGCCGCACCCGCGAGGAGCTGAAGGCCAACGCCCTGGCCATGCGGCAGCTGGCCGAGCAGACCAAGGCGACGCTGGACGCGCTGCCGGCGCACATCGCCGTGCTCGACCATGGCGGCCACATCATCTCCGTCAACAAGGCCTGGGCGGAGGGCGGGCCGGGCGCCGGCTTCCTCGGCGACGGCTCCATCATCGGCGACAACTACCTGGAGGCCTGCGCCTCGACCCAGGCCGGGGGAGCGGACTACGCCGATGCCCTGATCGAGGGCCTGCGCGGCCTCCTCCTGTTCGGCGGCACGCCGGTGTCGATCGAGTATCCCGGCCTGTCGGCGGGGGGCCCTCGCTGGTACCGCTGCCTGGCCGCCCCGATGGCCGCCGGTCCGTTCGGCGGCGCCGTGCTGATGCACATCGACATCACCGAGATCAAGTCGATGGAAGCGACGCTGCGCAAGCTGGTGGGCCAGAAGTCCACGCTGCTGCGCGAGGTGAACCACCGCGTGAAGAACAGCCTGCAGCTCGTCTCCAGCCTGCTGACGCTACAGACCATGAGCCTTCCCGGCGCCGCTGAACGGGCGCATTTCCAGGACGCCCGCGCGCGCATCGACGCCATCGCGCGCGTGCACAGCCGCCTCTACCAGACCGATCAGTTCCAGACCATCGAGTTCGGCAGCTACCTCAACGAGCTGTGCACCGACCTGTCGCGGGCGTCCGGCGCCACGCTGGGCGCGATCGCGGTGAAGGCCGACCGCATCGACCTGCCGATCGACCAGGCGGCCCCGCTTGGCCTGATCGCCAACGAGCTGATCACCAACGCCATCAAGCACCGCGGGGCTGAGCCGGCGAACATCCTGGTGGAACTGCACAAGACCGGCGCCCCCCCTGAGCTGGCCGCCGAACTGATCGTGTCCGACCAGGGGCCGGGCCTGCCCGAAGGCTTCGACATGCGCAAGACGCGCAGCCTGGGGATGCGCCTCATCACCAGCCTCACGGGCCAGATAAGCGCGACCGTCAGCCGGTTGCCCGTGGAACGCGGAACCTCCTTCCGGATCGTGCTGACCGTGGGGGAACCGCGGAACGCGATGCTTGAAGACAGCCCGGCGGAGATCAACGGATGAAGATCCTGCTCGTCGAGGACGAAGTCCTGATCGCCATGGAACAGACCTTCTACCTGGAATCGGCCGGGCACGAGGTGCACGGGCCGGCCGCCACCTCGGAAAAGGCCATTGCCCTCGCGCGCGAGGTCCAGCCGGACCTGGCGCTGGTGGACATCCACCTGTCCCAGGGCTCCAGCGGCATCGACGCGGCCCGCCAGATGACCGCGGACGGCATCGCCTGCCTCTTCGTCACCTCCTACCGCGAGGAGGTGGAGCCCAGCCGCGAATACGGCATCGGCTGCCTGCCCAAGCCCTTCTCCCAGGCCACCCTGACGGCCGCCGTGGAGGTTGTCCGCGCCATCCTCGACGGCCGCACCCCGGAGAAGACCCCCGACACGATGGAGCTGTTCAGCTAGATCCGTAGGTTGGGTGGAGCGCCAGCGAAACCCAACTCACGTCGCCGGACCGGCATTGTTGGGTTCCGCTGGCACTCCACCCAACCTACGCACTGATCCGGGCAGTCCCGTGTCATCCGTGACAATTATTGCCCGCAACTCCCGCGCGTCGCCTTCAAGCGGTTACCCTGGAGTGTTGCGCAGCAGCGGCGCCACCCACGCCTTCAGGAACGCGTCCTCCGGCTCCACCGCCACCGTCGTGTGCGCGACCATCAGCACCTGGAGGAGCGCGGTGTGCAGGCTCGTGCAGGCGCCCAGGTCCACGCGGGGGGCGTTCGCCGCTTCCGTCCATTCCGCCAGCGGAATGGCCTCGTCCGCGGTGCAGGCGCCGTCGAAGCGGGCGGTCTCGCCGTCAAAGCGGATCGGCATCACAGAAGCTCCCGCAGGTTGAGGACCAACAGCAGGCGCCCGTCGCCGAGCACCGCCGTGCCGGCATAGCCGCGCAGCCGCGCCAGGACGCCGGTCATCGGCTTCAGCACCACATCGGCGCGCTCGCGGAACGCATCCACCACCAGGGCCAGCCGATGGCCGCCGAGATCGACGGCCAGCACCGCCTCGCTTCCCTCCACCCGCTCCTCTTCCGTCTGACCGAGCAGGCGGCGCAGGCGCAGCAGGGGCAGCACGGTGTCGTTCAGGACCACGCTTTCCGCGTGCTTGACCCGGCGGATGGCGTCGCGGGGCACGCGCTGCATGCCCGAAACCAGCGTGACCGGAATGCCGTAGAGCGCGCCGGCGGCCTCCACCACCATCACGCGGGTGATCATCATGGTGGCCGGCAGAACCAGGCGGATGGTCGTCCCGGCCCCACGGGTGGAGGCGATCTCCACGCGTCCGCCAGCCTGTTCCACCGCGTTGCGCACCGCGTCCATGCCGACGCCGCGGCCCGACAGGTCGGTCACACCCTCTGCCGTGCTGAGCCCCGGCAGGAAGACCAGCCGCAGGGCGTCCGCGTCCTCCATCGCCGCGGCCTGCTCGACCGTGACCTGGCCGCGCTCCACCGCCTTGCGGCGCACGGCTTCCGCGTCGATGCCGGCGCCATCGTCGGACACCTCGACCACCACCCCGTCGCGATCCTGGAAAGCCCGCACGCGGATCACAGCACCTTCCGGCTTTCCGGCCGCGCGCCGCGCGTCCGGAGGCTCGACGCCGTGGTCCAGGCTGTTCCGGACAAGGTGCAGCAGCGGCTCGCCCAGGATGTCCAAGACGTCCTTGTCGGCCTCCGTCTCCGCGCCGGACATCTCAAGCTCCACCGACTTGCCGAGCCGGCGGGACGCGTCGCGGACCAGCCTGGGGAGCGGCTCGAACACGCGGGACAGCGGCAGCACGCGCAGGCGCAGCACGGCGTCCTGCAACTCCGCGACGATGGAGTCGATCTGCCCCTGCGCCTCCTTGATCCCCAGCGCCAGGGTGTCGGCGCGCTGCCCCTCCTGCGCCTCGCGGGCGAGGTAGGGAAGCCGGCTCTTGGCCACGACCAGCTCGCCGACCAGCGCCATCAGCCTGTCCATGCGGTCGGCGTCGACCCGCAGGGCGCGGCGGCCGGCCGACGGAGCGGCCGGGGTGGGGGAAATCGGCGCGGCCGGCGCGACGCCTCCCGCCAGCCCCTCGATGAAGCCGCGCAGTGACTCCGGATTGCCCGCCGCACGCTCCAGCTCCGCCGCGTCGCCGTGGCGGCCGAGCGCGGTCAGGATGTTGCGCACCGCCCGGACGACCGCGCCCTGGCGCCCCTCGACCTCGGCCACGCTGCCGCTGAGGGCCAGGATGCGCCGCTGTTCGCGCAGCATCGCCCCGGCCAGATCCTCCACGCCCCCCTTCGGCGGCGGCTCCGCGGCGCGCGGCTTGGTCTTGACGGTGACGGCGGCGATCCGCACCTGATCCGGCACGCTGCGGAACAGCCGCTCCACGTCCGGCTTCGCCGCGCCGCTGAGCGCCCGGAAGCGCAGCGCGCAGCGGTAGGGGTCCAGCTCCGCCAGGGAGGGCCAGGGCTCGACCGGTTCGATGCGCAGCAGCAGCAGATCGGGAATCCGCCGACACAGCTCCAGCGGATCGTCGCCGCTGAAGAAGCAGTCCGCGTTGGGCTCGTAGTTGACCGCCGTCACGGCCCGGCCGCCCAGGCGCTCCCCCTCCGCCGTGGACAGGTCGTCCACCCAGGCGAAGGCGGCGTCCTGCCCGGCCGTCCCCGCGTCCGTCCCGCCCAGGGCGGCGCGCAGCAGCGTCTCATGCTCGCGCGCCATGGCCTCGGCACCGTCCGGCAGCGCCCGCTCCGCCTCCAGCCGGTCGACCCAGGCCGCCCCGAGGTCCAGCAGTTGCAGCAGCCGGTCGGCGAGGTCGCCGCTGATGGCCGCCCGCCCCTCCCGCACCGCCATCAGGGCGTCCTCGCCGCCGTGGACCAGGCGCGTGAAGGGCGCCATGTCGAACAGACCGGTGGCGCCCTTCAGCGTGTGCAGGGCGCGGAACAGGTCGTTGATGGCGCCCGCGTCCGCCGGATCGCGTTCCAGCCGCAGCAGGCTGGCGCCGGCGGCGTCCAGCAGCTCGCGCGCCTCAAGGACGAACTGGTCGAACAGCTCGCTCATGAGCGTTGGCCTCCGGCTTGGCCCGCGCCGCGCCCGGTCAACAGGCGGGCCGCCGCGGTCAGGTCGTCCGGGCGCACCGGCTTGACGAAGTACCAGTTGGCCCCGGCCAGCAAAGCGTTCTCGCGGTCGCTGTCCTTGGATTCGGTGCTGATCATGACGGCGGGCACGTCGCGCAGCGCGGGCTCCTGCCGCAGGCGGCGGAGCATGGCGTAGCCGTCCATCTTCTGCATGTTGATGTCCACGATCAGCAGGTCCGGCGGGTTGGCGAGCGCGTGCTCCAGCCCGTCGATGCCGTTGACGGCCTCGTCCACGGCGAAGCCGTCGGCCTCCAGCACCTTGCGGCTGTAGGCGCGCACGGTGGCCGCGTCGTCCACCACCAGCACGCGGCGCCTGTCGCCATGCCTATCGTTGTCCTCTGGTTCCCTCACCGCCGGCCTCCTTATGTCTGGGGCTTCTGGTACAGAATAGCGTCCGGAAAGCGGCGCGGCACGAAAAGCGACGACATGCGGCTCATGCTTTCCGAATGACCCAGCGCGATGAAGCCGCAGGGCGACAGCGCCTCGTAGAACATCGCCGCCGCCTGCCGCCGGCCGAGGTCGTCGAAATAGATCAACAGGTTGCGGCAGAAGATCACGTCGAACGACTGGAATCCGGCCACCTGCTTCGGGTCGGCGATGTTCACCAGCGAGAAGTCGATGGATTCCCGCAGCTCCTCCATAATCTGCCAGCGCCGGGAATCGAGCTGCGTGAAGTACTTGGCGACCAATTCCTGAGGAACCGCATGAAGCGCGCGCTCCTCGTAGATGCCCTCGCGCGCGCGGGCGAGCACCCGGCTGTCGATGTCGGAGGCGTACAGCTCGATCTCGAACTCGTCCACCCGCTTCCAGTATTCCAGCAGCATGATGGCGATGGAGTAAGGCTCCTCCCCCGTGGCGCAGCCAGCCGACCAGATGCGCACGCGCGAACCGGGCCGGCGCGCACGCACCACCTCGTCGAGCGCCGAGTTGACCAGGCAGTCGAGCTGGTACTTCTCGCGGAAGAAGTAGGTCTCGTTGACGGTCATCAGGTTGACGAGGAGTTGCAGTTCCTCGCCCGACGCCTGGAACCGCAGCAGGTTCAGGTAGTCGCGGAAGCTATCGGCGCCGACGGCGGCCATGCGCTCGGCCACGCGGCGGTCCACGTAGTAGCGCTTGGCTTCGGTGAAGGACAGGCCCGTCCGCTCCCGCAGGTAGGTGCAGAAGGTCTCATAATCCGCCGGGCTCAGCCCCGAGTCGTCTTTGTTGGCAGGATCGGACATTCGATCGGACATTCAGGGCCCGGAAAAGAGGCGGCGCGCCGCATCGACGGAGAAGGCGACGAAGGGGTCGTCCGGAAAACGCGTGGCCAGCCGCTCCAGCGCCGGCAGGGCGTCCGGCCGGCCGATTTCCATAAGCGCCTCGACCGCGGCGAGGCAGACATTCACCTCCGGATCCCGCTCCAGCACCCCGATCAGCGACGGCAGGCGATCCGGGTGGGCCAAGCGGCCAATGAGCTGCGCGGCGAAGATGCGCAGGTCAGGGTCGTCCGACCGCAGCAGCGGCGCCACTTCCGGCATGACCACAGCCGCCGGCATCTGCTGGAGGCTTTCGATCACCCCATTGCGCAGGCCGACGTCCTCGCTCGCCAGCAGCGGCAGAATCGAGCGCGCCGCGTCCGCGGTGCCCGTGAGCACCAACGCGGTCAGCAACGCCTCCCGCACGCTGGCGTCCTGCTCCCGCGGCAGCCGCTTGGCGAGCGCGTCCACGGCGTCAGCACGGCCGCCCAGGGCGTGGGCCGCCGCGCGCCGCCGCGCCGGATCGGCGTCCTCCAGCCGCAGCAGGGGATCGCCGCCGTCCTCCGTCGGAATCGGCTCCACCGGCTTGCGCGGTTTCACCAGGGCCATGATCCGAATTCCTCATCAGTGCAACGCGTTTCGCCACAACGGCGGCGGGCCCCAGACTGTGGCCTTAAAGCGAATTTGCATTCGCTTTAGATTCACATGGCCTCATTCGCCGGCCGGGCTTCGGTCGCACCTGCGACCGGGCCCGCGGTCGCGGTCCAAAGCGGATTGCAATCCGCTTTAGCCCCGCGTTCAGGTCTTGGGGTGGTGGGGCCTTGCCGGCGCCATCTCCCTCATCCACCGCACCAAGTGCTGCGCCACGCGGTCGGACGGCAGGGTCACCTCCGCCCCGCCGCGGCGGATCAGTTCCTGCGGCATGCCGAACACCACGGCGCTCTCCTCCGATTCCGCGATGGTCCGTCCGCCCCGCCGGCGCAGCTCGGTCATGGCGGCGGCACCGTCATAGCCCATGCCGGTCAGCAGGACCCCGACCAGCCGCGACGCCGGCAGGACTCGCAGCGCGCTTTCGACCATCCGGTCCACGTTGGGATGCCAGCTGCGGTCCTGCGCCATGGGCACCGGCTGGGCCACCAGCCGGCCGCCGCGACGGACGACCTGAAGGTCGGCCCCGCCCCGCGCGATGCAGACCGTGCCCGGTTCCAGCGGCGTCGGCAGGGCGGCCTCGACGACCGACAGGTCGCAGATCTGGTCCAGCCGCCGGGCGAGCGCCCCGGTGAAGTTGGCGGGCATGTGTTGGGCCACGACCACCGGCCAGGGGAAATCGCCGGGCAGGGCGGGCAGGATGTCCTCCAGCGTGCTGGGCCCGCCGGTCGACACGCCCATCAGCACGAGGCCGTTTTCGGCATCGGGAGGCACCAGCCCGGCCGGGGCCGGGGACGCCGGCTCGGCGGCGAAATCCTCCCCCGCGATCAGGGAGCGGGCGAGGCGCAGGCGTTCGCGCAGGCCCTGCACCCGGCGCGGGCGGGACGAGGCGGCGGCGCGCACGGTGTCGACAAGCTCCTCGGCGATGCGGCCGATGGCGCCGATGCCGGACGGCTTCTGCACGGCCTCCACCGCGCCCAGCCGCAGCGCCTCGACCGTCACGTCGGCCCCCTCCGCGGTGAGGGCGGAAACCATGACCACCGGCTTCGGGCGTTCGACCATGATGCGCTTCAGGCAGGTCAGCCCGTCCATCCCCGGCATGGTCACGTCCAGGGTGACCACGTCCGGGTCGAACTCGGCCACGCGCGCCAGCGCCTCCGCCCCATCGGCGGCGGTCTCCACGGTGAAGCCGGCGTCCGACAGGATGCCCGCGATGCGCCGGCGCATCAGGATGGAATCGTCAACGACCAGAACTCGGGGCATGGATCAGGCCACGGCGAGAAGGGCGGTCAGCTGGTCCATGTCCAGCAGTTCTTGCGGATCCATCAGAAGGATCATGCGGCGGCCCTCCGCGGCCTCCCCTTGCCGAAGGGACGCGTCGTCCAGTGCGGCGACGCGCCGGATGAGCCGGCTTTGCGCCTGGGACACGACCGGGGCCGCGTCGATGCGGTCCTCCGGCACGTTGACGATCCCGGTCATGCCATCCACCAGGAGCCCCGCCCGCGCGGATCCTGCGGCGATGACCACCACCCGTGCCTGCGCGCCCTCCCCACCCTCGGGAAGGCGGAGCAGGCGGCGCTGGTCGATCAGCGGCAACACGCCGCCACGCAGGGGCATCACGCCCCGCACGAAGTCGGGCGCGTTGGGCAGCGGCGTCGGCGCGTCCGGACGGCGCAGCACCTCCTGCACCGCCGCCACCGGCAGCCCGTATTCGGCGCCGGCCAGCCGGAAGACCACGAAGGCCTCCGTCCGCACCGTGCCCACACCGCTCTTCCCGTCCCCATCCTTGCCGCCCATGTCCACTCCCCGCGTGCCGGTCCCCAGCGCCGCTCCATGGCGGAACAGCCGGTCTGCCGACAGGATCGAGATCAAGCGGCCGCCATCCGCCCGGGCGATGCCCGCGACGTCCTCGAATTCCGCTTCCCGCGCCAACAACGCCGGAACCGGGTCGATCCGCCCACGCGAAATCCGCAATATTTCATGCACGCCGTCCACGACCACGCCGACCAGCCCCTCGGCCGTGCGGACCACGACCACCCGCGTCCCGCGGCTGCCCTCCCCGCCCTCGGTAAGTTGGAACAGCTCGCGCAGGCCGACCAGCGGCAGCAGCGTGTCGCGCAAGCTGGTCACGCCCAGCAGATGGGAGCGGACGCGCGGCACGCGGGTCACCGCCTCCGGGAACCCGACGATCTCCTGCACCGCGGCGACGGGCAGCGCGAAGTCCTGCCCGGCGACGTCGAAGACGACCAGACGCTCCTCGTCCACGGCCTCCACGGTTGCCGAGGACGGGCGCGGCGCCTCGCCCAGGGCCAATCCCCCACCGCCAATCCGGCCCAAATCCGCGAACTGCCGCTCGATCACAGGACCGGTGTCGAGAATCAGCGCCCCGGCCTGCCCAGCCCCCGCCTGCCCAGCCCCCGCCTGCCCAGCCGTCGCGCGGATCACGCCGGCCAGGAACGCCTCCTCAATGTCGCCTTCCGCCGCCTCGTCCACGGCGGCGATCCGGCCCTCCGTCACGCTGGACAGCCCGGTCATGCGGTCGACCAGCAGGCCGACCGGCTGGCCGCGATGGCGCACCACCAGCAGCCGGCCGCCCACATCCCGCCGGTCTCCGTCCCGTCCTTCTCCATCCGGGTCATCCACACCCAGGATGCGCCGCAGGCTGATGACCGGCAGCACCACGCCGCGCCGCCGCGCCAGCCCCTCCAGGCTCGCCGGCCCCAGCGGGACGCGCACCACCTCCGGCGGGCGCAGGATTTCCAGCACCTCGTCCATCGGGACGGCCAGGCTCGTCCCGCCGAGAACGAAGGTGACGAAGGAACGCCCCCCGTCCTTTCTCATGATCGCCGCCCCCATGATCGCCGCCATCGGCCGTCTCCCCGGCGGGCCGTCAGCCGGCCCCCTGCAGTTCGTCCGCCATGGCGGCGATCTCCTCGATGGCGGCGGCCAGCTCCTCGGCGCCCTTGGCCTGCTCGCGGGCGGCCTTCGCCGCCTCGTTGGCGGACAGCCCGGCCTGGGTCGCGGCGGCGGCGATCTGTTCCACGCCCTTCTGCGTCTCGGCGACGGCGCGCTGGACCTCCGCGGCGTTCTCCATGATCTCGCGGCTGCCGTCGGTCACGGTGCGCAGCTCCCCGACCGCGGAGGCGAGGCTGGTCGCGAACTCCTGGTGGCGCGTGGCCTCCTGCTCGGCGGCGGCGCTGACCTCCTCCGTGTCGCGGCGCACGCGGCCGATCTGGTCCTGGATCGTGCGGACGATGTCCTTCACCCGCTCCACATTCTCCGAACTGTCGCGGGCGAGGTTGCGGATGTCGGTGCTGACGACCGTGAAGCCACGCCCGAACTCCCCGGCGCGGGCCGCCTCGATGGAGCCGCTGACCGCAAGCATGCCGGTCTGGATGGCGATGATGGAGATGGCGTCCACCACCTTGTCGATGCGCCGGCCGACCTGCTCCAGCTCCTCGATCCGCCCCACCGTGCCGCGGTTGGCGTCCACCGTCTGCCGCACCCCGGCGGCGAGCGCGCCGACCATGGCCTGAGTCTCGCCCAGCAGGCTTTCCATGGCGCCGCAGCGCTCGAGCGCGTCCTCGGCGCGGGCCTGGCTCAGCCGGGCGCTGGCCTCGACCTCGGCGATGGCGGCGCTCGACTGCTGGGTCGCCGCGCCCTGGGTCTGCGCGCCGCGGGCGATCTGGGAGATCGCCGCCATGATCTGGGCGGCGGCGCGGTTGATCTCCTCGATCGCGGCCGACAGCTCCTCCGCGGAGGAGGCCAGCTCCGTCGCCGCGCGGCGCACGTCGGTGGTGCCGGACAGGTCGTCCGCCAACTCCGACAGCTGGCCGGCGGCCTGCCCGCTCTGCGCCAGCGCCTCGGCCTGCTGGCCGACGGTCTTCAGCGCCTCCTCGCTGGCCGCCGCCTGCTCCTCCGCGGCCGACGCGATGTTCTCGGCCCCGCGCTGCGCTTCGCGGGTGGCGACGTCGGCCTCGATGGCCGCCTTGATCGTCTCCTGGGCGCCGCGGGCAATGGCGCCCATGTCGCCGCGCACGCGGTCGAGCTGCGCCGCGATGGTCCGGCCGCGCGCAACCTCGGCCTTGGCGGCGTCGGCGGACGCCACGATGCCGGACACGATGGCTCCGACGGCCTCCTGGATCTGAACGACCATCCGCTGGATGTCGTTGGCCGACCGTTCCGACCGCTCGGCCAGCGCCTGGACCTCGTCGGCGATCACGGCGAAGCCCTTGCCGGCGTCACCCGCGCGGGCCGCCTCGATGGCCGCGTTCAGGGCCAGCAGGTTCGTCTGGTCGGCCATGGCGGCCACGCTGCCGACGATGGCGCCGATCTGCCCCGCCTGCCGTTCCAGGTCGCGGACCAGGGACACCGCGGCCTCCTGTCGGGTGGCGGCGCGGACGAGCCCTTCCACGGACCCCAGGATCTGGGCGCTGACGTCCTTGACGAGCGTCTGCAGGACCTCGACGCGGGCCAGCGCCGATTCCGCGTTGCCGCGCGCCTTGCCGATCAGCAGGGCGGCACGGTCGATCATCCGCTGCGACTGCTGGGTGGCGCTGGCCGCCTCCTCCGCGCCGGCGGCGACCTGCTCCATGGCCTTGCGCAGCTCCTCCGCGGCGGCGGCGGCCTGGGCCACGCCGCTGGCCAGCTCGTTCGACGCGGCGGCGATGCCCTCCGCCGCCTTGCGGCGCCGGCTGCCCGCACGGGCCCGCCGCCGGGCCTCGGCGGCGCGGCGGTCGGCGGGATCAGCCGCGGCGGCGTCGAACGTGGGAGCGCCCGCGGCGGTCGCGGTGCCGTTCTCCGGCTCCGCGTCGCGGGCGGTGCGCGCCGTGTCGATCTGCTTCTTCTTGACCAGTGCCATGATGCCTTGCCCCTCGCCCCGTAAGCCGGAGTTTGTTGGTTAGTTCAGAATGCGCCCGATATAGCGCCCGATGATGGCCTTCAGCCCGGCGCTGGATTCCGCATCCAGCGCCAGCACGATCTCCCCGCCCACGATCGCCCCGGCGGGGGCCTGCGACTCCAGCCGGAAGGTCACCTGGAACAGGATGGCCGACGCCTCGGCGGCGGTTTCGACACCGCACCCCTCCAGCACCCGCGCCACCGGGCCGCGCAGGATGGACGGCAGGGTCGTGTCGATGCCGGTGCCCAGCAGGTTTGCCATCAGTGACAGGCAGCTGTTCAGCACGATGTTGCCGACCTCCGCCAGGGCCTCGGCCTCAAGCTCCTGCGCGTCTTCCTTCGGCACGTCCGGCGGCAGCGCCGCGCTGGCGAGCGGCAGGCTGCTGCGCTCCGGCAGGAGGAGGATGGCGGAGCCGCGGAAGGTGCCGGACAGGCTTTCCGACACGGCGACCAGCGGTCCCGGCAGCGCCTGTTCCAGCGCGGCGACCAGCCGGTCGCCCGGCACGATCTCCACGTTGGGGACGGAAACCAGTACGGGGCCACCGACCATGCGGCTGAGCGCGGTGGAGGCCTTGCCGACGCCGATGTTGCCCAGTTCCGCCAGGGCGTCCCGTTCCAGTTCGTCCAGTCTCTGCGGCATCAGCCCGCCTTGCCGGCGGAGGGTTGCCGGCGCGGCAGGTCGGACGCCGCCAGGAACCGCGCCACCTGCTCCTCGTCCAGCGGCTTCGGCATGAAGGCCGCCCCGAGCGCGCGGATGCCGGACACGACGGCGTCCTGGCCGTTCGCGGTGATGATGGCGATGTGGATGTCGGGCCGCTTCTCGCGCAGGCGGGAGGCCGCTTCCAGCCCGTTGTCGCCGGGCATGTTGAAATCGATTATGGCGATCTGGATACTACTTTCGTCCAGTTTCTCGTAAAGCTCCGCGCTGTTCGCGGCCTCCACGACCGTCCAATCCGGCTTGTTCCGAAGTATTATGCCGCGGACGTGCATGCGGGACAGCTTGCTATCGTCGACGACGATTACGGTCTTGCTCAAAGCCTGGGCTCCGGAGAGGGGACAAAATTTCGAAACTTGTGCTGATTATAACCACGGCCACGGCGCACGCCAGCACGGATTCCCGCGTAGGACCCTCCCCATTGCGAAGTGAACCCGGACCAAGCGCGCCGTGGCGGGCATCCTCGCCATTTGCTAACAGGGTCGTCGGACGTCAATGGGGACGTCAACGCTTTCATCCGGAGTTCATTCCGTGGAGGATTTCGTCAGCGCGCTGGTCGTGTTCCTGGTGGTGGTCGATCCGGTCGGGCTGGTGCCGATCTACCTCGGCCTGACGCGCGGGTTCGACAGCCCGCGCAAGCGGACCATCGCGCTCCGCGGCACGCTGATCAGCTTCGCGATCATCGTCTTCTTCGCCTATCTGGGCGAGATCGTCCTGAACGCGCTGTCGATCGGGATGCCGGCCTTCCGCATCGCCGGCGGCGCGCTGCTGTTCTGGATCGCCTTCGAGATGCTGTTCCAGCGCCGCGCCGAGCGCAAGGAGCGCACCGCCGACGAGGCGCGGACGGAGGAGGAGGCGCACGACCTCGCCGTCTTCCCGCTGGCCATTCCGCTGATCGCCGGGCCGGGCGCCATCACCTCCACCCTGCTGCTGATGGACCGCTACGGCGCCACGCTCGCCGGCCAGGGGATGGTGCTTTCCGCGGCGGCCGTGGCGATCGGCAGCGTCACCGCCCTGTTGATCATCGCCGACGCGGTGGACAAGCTGCTGGGCCGCACCGTGATCCACACGGTCAGCCGCGTCCTCGGCATCGTCCTGGCGGCGCTGGCCGCGCAGACGATGATCGAGGGCATCACCGCCATCTACCCGCCACACTGACATCCCCGGGAGACAGGGCCTCATGGACCGCTACACCATCGACAACGGACATCTGAGCGCCACGATCAAGGCCGACGGCGCGGAGCTGTGCTCCCTGCGCACCGCCGATGGACGGGAACTGCTGTGGCAGGCGGGGCCGGAATGGCCGCGCCATGCGCCGGTGCTGTTCCCCATCGTCGGCCGGCTGAAGGACGACCGGCTTCTGCACGACGGCAAGGCCTACCGCTTGACGCAGCACGGCTTCGCCCGCGACCGCCGCTTCGCCTGGGCGGACACAGGCCCGACCTCCTGCCGGCTGTCGCTGTCCGACGACGCGCAGACGCGCGCGCTCTACCCCTTCGCCTTCCGCCTGGAGCTGAGCTTCGAGCTGGACGGGAACAGTCTGACCGTCCGGCACACGCTGACCAACCCGGGGACGGAGGTCCTGCCGGCGTCCGTCGGCGCGCACCCGGCCTTCCGCTGGCCGCTGGCGGACGGCTTGCCCAAGGAGGCGCACGCGCTGGTGTTCGAAAAGGACGAGCCGGCGCCGATCCGCCGCGTGGAGGGTGGCCTGCTGTCGCCGACGCCGGAGCCCAGCCCGATCCAGGGCCGCCGGCTGCCGCTGAGCGAGGGGCTGTTCGCGGCCGACGCGGTGATCCTGGACCAGCCGGCCAGCCGCTCCGTCCGCTTCGAGGCGCCCGGCGCGCCGTCCATCACCGTGTCGTGGGAAGGCTTCACGGAGCTGGGCCTCTGGTCGAAACCGACCGGCGCGCCTTTCCTGTGCATCGAACCCTGGCGCGGCCACGCCTCCCCGGCCGGCTTCGACGGCCCGTTCGTGGATAAGCCCGGCCTGATGCACCTCGCCCCCGGCGACATGCGCGAGCTGAGCTACCGGGTGACGGTGGGGTAAAGACCGGTCTCCCTCGCCCCTCCGGGGAGAGGGTCGGGGTGAGGGGGCGGCCGCAGGCCGACAACCGACGCTCATTGCAGCGCGTGTCCGGCCTTCGGCCGCCCCCTCATCCTAACCTTCTCCCCGGAGGGGAGAAGGAATTAAGCCATCACCCGCGCTTGTTCAGCGGGACGAAGGCGCGGCCGGGGCGGCCGGTGTAGAGCTGGCGGGGGCGGCCGATCTTCTGCTGCGGGTCCTCCATCATCTCCTTCCACTGGGAGATCCAGCCGACGGTGCGGGCCAGCGCGAACAGCACGGTGAACATGCTGGTCGGGAAGCCCATCGCCTTCAGGATGATACCCGAATAGAAGTCGACGTTCGGGTACAGCTTCCGCTCGACGAAATACTCGTCCTCCAGCGCGATCTTCTCCAGTTCCATCGCGATGGCGAGGTGCGGCTCGTCCTTGATGCCCAGCACGTCCAGGACCTCGTAGCAGGTCTGGCGCATGATCTTGGCGCGCGGGTCGTAGTTCTTGTAGACGCGATGGCCGAAGCCCATCAGGCGGAAGGGGTCGTTCTTGTCCTTGGCGCGCTTGATGAACTCGGGGATGCGGTCGACCGAGCCGATCTGGTCGAGCATGTTCAGCACCGCCTCGTTGGCGCCGCCGTGCGCCGGGCCCCACAGCGCCGCGATGCCGGACGCAATGCAGGCGAAGGGGTTGGCGTGCGACGAGCCGGCCAGACGGACGGTGGAGGTGGAGGCGTTCTGCTCGTGGTCGGCGTGCAGGATGAAGATCTTGTCCATGGCGCGCGCCAGGATCGGATCGACCCGGTAAGGCTCGCAGGGCGTGCCGAAGGTCATGTAGAGGAAGTTTTCCGCATACGACAGGTCGTTGCGCGGGTACATGAAGGGCTGGCCGACCGAATACTTGTAGGCCATGGCCGACATGGTCGGCATCTTGGCGACCAGCCGGTGCGCGGCGATCATCCGCTGCTTCGGGTCGAAGATGTCGGTGGAGTCGTGGTAGAAGGCCGACAGGGCGCCAGTCACGCCGCACATCACCGCCATCGGGTGTGCGTCGCGGCGGAAGCCGCTGTAGAACTTCGCCAACTGCTCATGCACCATCGTGTGGTAGGTGATGGTGTTGGCGAAAGTCTCCTTCTGCTGCGGGTTCGGCAGCTCGCCGTTCAGCAGCAGATGGCAGACCTCCAGATAGTCGCAATGCTCGGCCAAGTCCTGGATGGCGTAGCCGCGGTGCAGCAGGATGCCCTGGTCGCCGTCGATGTAGGTGATCGCCGACTCGCAGCTTCCCGTGGAGGTGAAGCCGGGATCGAAGGTGAAATAGCCGGTTTCGGCGTACAGCTTGCGGATGTCGATGACGCGCGGGCCTTCCGTGCCTTCCAGCAACGGCAGCTTCACGGACTTGCCCGTGGTGTCGTCGGTCACCGTCACGGTCCCGACGGGCTTCACCTCGCCATGCCAGCACGGCCGGCCCTTGCTGCTGTCCATCCACTCCTCCTTCCACCGTTCGACGCGCCTTCGGATCAGAGGCGCTGTTGCCTTAGGAGACTGGATGTTTTACGGGCGCCGTCAATAGGACCTCCGGTAGAGGACAGGGCGATTGCATGTGCAGCCCGGACTCCCGGCGCAGGACCATTGTCATTGCCCCCCCGCGCGCTGCGTCGGGTGCGATGGAATGAAACGCCATGAAACGTTATGAAACATGAGCGGCGATGGTGTTTCATGGCGGCGCCCTCCCGGCTAAATAGGTTTTATATCCTACAGGAGTCGAGGGCATGAGGCAACAAGGGCGTGGTTTGAGACCGCAGGGCTCTCCCGCTCCGGAAAAAGGAGCCGAATGCCGTCGCTCTGCGGTCGAGGACGGTCAGAAGATCCCCGCCTCCAGCCCGGCCGCCATCAGCAGGCCCAGATCCTCGCAGCGCGCCTCGAACTCCGCCATTGCGGGTCCCCGGCAGACCAGCGGTTCCTGCACCGCGCGCCAGCGCAGGCCGGTGGTGATGGCCGCGACGGCCCGGCAGGTTCCGGTGCCGTCGTGCCCCGCCCGGACGAACAGAGCGTAGGGCATGCCCTGCGTGCGCTCCAGGCAGGGGTAGTAGACGCGGTCGAAGAAATCCTTCAGCGCGCCGCTCATGTACCCCAGGTTCTCCGGCGTGCCGAGAATGATGCCGTGGGCCGCCAGCACGTCGTCCGGCCCGGCCTCCAGCGGCGGCTTGGCCACGACCTCCACGCCGCCGACGTCCGGGGAACGGGCGCCGCGCAGCACCGCGTCCCGCAAGGCCTGCGTGTTGGGGGACGGCGCGTGCGCGACAATGAGAAGACGCCTGGGCATGGAACGCGCCTTGAATCCCCTCTCCCGCCGGGGGCGGGAGAGGGCGAGTTACACCATCAATTGGCCGCCGTTCACCTCGATCACCTGCCCGGTGATGTAGGCGCTGAGCGCGTCCGAGGCCAGGAACAGGTACGCCCCGACACAGTCCTCCGCCGTGCCGAGCCGCCCCAGCGGGATGCGCGCCGCGGTCGCCGCCAGCTTCTCCGGGGAGGAGTAGCGCTGGTGGAAGTCGGTGTCGATGGTCCCCGGCGACACGGCGTTGACGCGGATGCGGTCCGGCGCCAACTCCGCCGCCAGCGAGCGGGTGAAGGTGGAGACGAACGCCTTCGACGCGCTGTAGAGCGACGACCCAGGGCTTCCCCCCGTCTTGGCGGAGATCGACACGGTGCTGACGATCACCCCGCCGCCGGCCGCCTTCAGCGCCGGCAGGGCGCGTCGGCAGGCCACGACGACGGAGCGCAGGTTCAGGTCGATCACCTCGTCCAGGAAGCGGTCGTCCAGCGCCCCCAGCGGCATGCGCCCGACCATGGTGCCGGCGTTGTTGATCAGGATGTCGAGGCCGCCCAGCGCCTCCACCGCCGAATCCACCACGGACTCCACCGCGCGCGGGTCACGGAAGTCGCCGGTGAAGGCGTGAACGTCGGCGCCGCTGCGCCGCAGGTCCGCCGCCAGCCGCGCCGCCGCGTCGCTGGCGCCGGAGCCGTGCAGCGCCACCCGGGCGCCCAGCCCGGCCAACGCTGCCCCCACCGCCGCCCCGATCCCCCGGCTGCTGCCGGTCACCAGCACGCGCTTCCCGCGCAGGTCTTCGCCCAAATTCATTCCAACGGTCCCCCGATCAGCGCCCACGGCGCACCCGTTGCACGGCGTCCAGCCAGCCCTCATAGAGCCGGGCGCGCTTCGCCCCCTCCATGCGCGGCTCGAACCGGCGGTCGCAGCGCCAAGCGGCGGCCAGCGCCCCCTGGTCGCGGTAGACGCCGGCCTTCAGCCCGGCGAGGCTCGCCGCCCCCAGCGCGGTCGTTTCGATCACCGCCGGCCGTTCCACCGGCAGGTCCAGCATGTCGGCCAGGAACTGGCACAGCCAGTCGTTCGCCGCCATGCCGCCGTCCACGCGCAGGGCTCCAGCGGTCTTGGAATCCGGCGCGGGCCAGTCGGAGACCATGGCATCGCGCAGGTCGCGCGTCTGGAAGGCCACCGCCTCCAGCGCCGCGCGGGCGATGTGCGCCGGCCCGGCGTCGAGCGTCAGGCCGGAGATGGCGGCGCGGGCGTGCGGGTCCCAATGCGGTGCGCCCAGCCCGACGAAGGCCGGCACCAGATAGACGCCGTGGCTGTCGGGCACGCGCGTCGCCAGATCGTCGGTCTGCGAGGCGTGCGTGATGATCCCCAGCCCGTCGCGCAGCCACTTGATCGCAGCGCCCGCGACGAAGATGGAGCCCTCCAGCGCGTAGGTCGGCCGCCCGTCCAGCCGGTAGGCCACCGTCGTCAGCATGTTGGAGCGCGACTCCACCGGTTTGTCGCCGGTGTTCAGCAGCGCGAAGCAGCCCGTGCCGTAGGTGGACTTGACCATGCCCGGCTCGAAGCAGGCCTGCCCGAAGGTCGCCGCCTGCTGGTCGCCGGCGATGCCGGTGATGGGGATGGAACGCCCCAGGATGTCCGGCTCCGTCGCGCCGAACTCGGCGCTGCTGTCCAGCACCTCCGGCATCATGGCGCGGGGGATGCGGAACAGGGCCAGAAGCTCGTCGTCCCAGTCCTGCCGGTGGATGTCGAACACCATGGTGCGCGACGCGTTGGTCGCGTCGGTCGCGTGCACGCGCCCGCCGGTCAGCCGGTGCAGCAGGAAGCTGTCGATGGTGCCGAAGCACAGCTCCCCGCGCTCCGCCCGCTCCCGCGATCCCGGAACATGGTCCAGGATCCAGGCGGCCTTGGTGGCGGAGAAATAGGCGTCGATCAGCAGCCCGGTCTTCGCCCGCACCAGCGGCCCGCAACCCTCCTCGACCAGCCGGCGGCAGGTGTCGGCGGTGCGGCGGTCCTGCCAGACGATGGCGCGGTGGATCGGCTCCCCGGTCCGACGGTCCCAGACGACGGTCGTCTCGCGCTGGTTGGTGATGCCGATGGCGGCGATGTCCGCAGCGCCCAGCTTCGCCTCCGCGACGGCGTCGCGCAGCACGGCGACGGTGTCGCGCCAGATGTCCTCCGGGTCGTGCTCCACCCAGCCGTCGGCCGGGTAATGCTGCGGAAACTCCCGCCGGGCCACGCCGACGGGCAGCCCCTGCCGGTCGAAGACGATGGCGCGCGTGGACGTGGTGCCCTGGTCGATGGCAAGGACGTGACCGGCGTCGGGCATGGCTCCCCCTGTTCGCTCTTTTTCTCCCTCTCCCCTCCGGGGAGAGGGTTGGGGTGAGGGGGTTGCGCTTGTGCCGGACGTACCGCCACGCGCAACCCCCTCACCCGGTGCTTCGCACCACCCTCTCCCCAGAGGGGAGAGGGTTTATACCATCACTTCATCGCCGCCTTCTTCGGCGGGTTGGCGGGCCAGGACTTGATCAGCTCGTCATAGTCCACGGTCTCGCCCTTCGGCTTCTCGTTGGCGAGTTTCCGTTGCGGGGCGATGTTGCCGTCCTTCTCGGCCTTGGCGTACCAGAACTCCGCCGACTCCTTCTTGTTCATCTTCGGCCCGCAGTCGCCCTGCACGCCCGACCGCTCCAGGCGCTCCAGCACCGAGTCCTGGGCCGCGGCCAGCGAATCCATGGCCGCCTGCGGGGTCTTCGCCCCCGACGACGCGTCGCCGATCGACTGCCACCAGAGCTGAGCCAGCTTCGGGTAGTCCGGCACGTTCACGCCGGTCGGGGTCCATTGCACGCGGGCGGGCGAGCGGTAGAACTCGATCAGGCCGCCAAGCTGCGGCGCGCGTTCCGTGAAGCTCTTGTCCCAGATGTCGCTTTCGCGGATGAAGGTCAGGCCGACGTGGCTCTTCTTCAGGCTGACGGTCTTGGACATGGTGAACTGGGCGTAGAGCCAGGCCGCCTTGCGGCGGTCCACCGGGGTGGACTTCATCAGCGTCCAGGAACCGGCGTCCTGGTAGCCGAGCTTCATGCCCTCCTTCCAGTAGGAGCCGTGCGGCGACGGGGCCATGCGCCATTTCGGCGTGCCGTCGGCGTTCATCACCGGCAGGCCGGGCTTCACCATGTCGGCGGTGAAGGCGGTGTACCAGAAGATCTGCTGCGCGACGTTGCCCTGGGCCGGCACCGGGCCGGATTCGGAGAAGGTCATGCCGGCGGCCTGCGGCGGCGCGTACTTCTTCAGCCAGTCCACATACTTGGTGATGGAGTAGACGGCGGCCGGACCGTTGGTGTCGCCGCCGCGCTCGATGGAGGAGCCGACCGGGCGGCAGCCTTCCATGCGGATGCCCCACTCGTCCACCGGCTTGCCGTTGGGCAGGCCCTTGTCGCCGTTGCCGGCCATGGACAGCCACGCGTCGGTGAAGCGCCAGCCGAGCGACGGGTCCTTCTTGCCGTAGTCCATGTGGCCGTAGACCTTGACGCCGTCGATCTCCTTCACGTCGTTGGTGAAGAACTCGGCGATGTCCTCATAGGCCGACCAGTTGACCGGGACGCCCAGCTCGTAGCCGTACTTGGCCTTGAACTTCGCCTTCAGGTCCGGGTTCTGGAACCAGTCGTAGCGGAACCAATAGACGTTGGCGAATTGCTGGTCGGGAAGCTGGTAGAGCTTGCCGTCCGGCCCGGTGGTGAAGGACTTGCCGATGAAGTCGTCCACGTCCAGCGTCGGCAGCGTGACGTCCTTGCCCTCGCCCGCCATCCAGTCGGTCAGCGGCACGACCTGGTTGTAGCGGAAGTGCGTGCCGATCAGGTCGCTGTCGTTGATCCAGGCGTCGTAGATGTTCTTGCCCGACTGCATCTGCGTCTGGATCTTCTCCACCACGTCACCCTCCTGGATGATGTCGTGGCGCAGCTTGATGCCGGTGATCTCGCTGAAGGCCTTGGCGAGGGTCTTCGATTCATACTCGTGCGTGGTGATCGTCTCGGAGACGACGTTGATCTCCATGCCGGCGAAGGGCTTCGCGGCGTCGATGAACCACTGCATCTCCTTCAGCTGCTCGTCCTTCGACAGGGTCGACGGCTGGAACTCGCTGTCGATCCAGCGCTTGGCCGCCTCGATGTCGGCGAAGGCCGGTGCGGAACCCAGGATCAGGGCCGCCGCGGATGCGGTGGCCAGGCACAATTTGCGCATCGTGTTTCCTCCCATACCCCTTTGTTGAAGCCCGCTCTTGCCGGCGGTGCCCCGTCGCTCACACCCAGCGGAACACCGCCGCGGCGTAGAGCAGCGAAAGGACCGTCGCGTAGTGAAGGTCCTGGCCGACCAGACCCAGCCAGGCCAGATGGATGAAGGCGCTGCCGAGAAGCGTGATGAACAGCCGGTCGCCGCGCGTCGTGCTGATGCCCAGCACCCCCTCCCGCGCGATCTCCGGCCGGTTGACGGCCAACATGGTCAGAAGCGCCAGAAGCGCCGCGATGACGACGAAGAAGACCCCGGTCTGCCAGGTCCAGGCCATCCAGGCGACGTGTTCCATGATGGATCCCTCCCCCTCACACGCGGCCCAGGGCGAAGCCCTTGGCGATGTAGTTGCGCACGAACCAGATCACCAAGGCACCCGGCAGGATGGTCAGCACGCCCGCCGCGGCCAGCAGGCCCCAGTCCATGCCCGCCGCCGACACGGTGCGGGTCATGGTCGCGGCGATCGGCTTGGCGTCCACCGACGTCAGGGTGCGCGCCAGCAGCAGCTCCACCCAACTGAACATGAAGCAGAAGAAGGCGGTGACGCCGATGCCGCTCGCCACCAGCGGCGTAAAGATCTTCACGAAGAATCGCGGGAAGCTGTAGCCGTCGAGATAGGCGGTCTCGTCGATCTCCCGCGGTACCCCGGACATGAAGCCTTCGAGGATCCACACCGCCAGCGGCACGTTGAACAGGCAGTGGGCCAGCGCCACGGCCAGCGGCGTGTCGAACAGGCCGATGGCGGAGTAGAGGTTGAAGAAGGGCAGCGCGAAGACGGCCGGCGGTGCCATGCGGTTGGACAGCAGCCAGAAGAACAGGTGCTTGTCGCCCACGAAGCGGAAGCGCGAGAAGGCGTAGGCCGCCGGCAGCGCCAGCGCGATCGACAGCACCGTGTTCAGCGCCACGTATTTTAGCGAGTTCAGGTAGCCCGAATACCAGGACGGGTCGGTGAAGATCTTCGTGTAGTTGTCGAAGGTCAGCTTGTGCGGCCACAGCGTCAGGCTGCTGACGATCTCCGTGTTGGTCTTCAGGCTCATGTTGACGAGCCAGTAGATCGGCAGCAGCAGGAAGACGATGTAGAGGCCAAGGACGATCCGCGCGCGCAGCATGGCTCCGTTCCCTCCGCTCAGTTCCGTTGGGCGTCCATGCGGGTCATCACCGTGTAGAAGACCCAGCAGACCGCGAGGATGATCAGGTTGTAGACGATGGACAGCGCCGCCGCCTTGCCCAGGTCGAACTGCCCCAGCGCCAGCTTGACGAGGTCGATCGACACGAAGGTGGTGGAGTTGCCGGGGCCGCCGCCGGTGACCACGAAGGGCTCCGTGTAGATCATGAAGCTGTCCATGAAGCGCAGCAGCACGGCGATCAGCAGCACGCGGTGCATCTTCGGCAGCTGGATGTTGCGGAAGATCGCCCATTGCGAGGCGCCGTCGATGCGCGCCGCCTGGTAGAAGGCGTCGGGGATGGACCGCAAGCCCGCGTAGCACAGCAGCGCCACCAGAGAGGTCCAGTGCCAGACGTCCATGGTGACGATGGTCACCCAGGCCGACAGCGGATCCGCCGTATAGTTGTAGGGGATGCCCAGCCGGTTCACCACCCAGCCCAGCAGGCCGATGTCCTCGCGGGCGAAGATCTGCCAGATGGTGCCGACGACGTTCCAGGGGATCAGCAGCGGCAGCGCCAGCACGACCAGCGTCGCCGCCACCCGCCAGCCGTCCCGCGGCATCGACAGCGCCACGGCGATGCCCAGCGGCACCTCGATCGCCAGGATCAGGAAGGAGAACAGCAGGTTGCGCCACAGCGCGTCGAAGAAGCGGCCGCCGAGGTCGCTGGTCGGGTCCAGAAGCTCCTGATACCAGCCGATGCCGTTCCAGAAGAACTGGTTGTTGCCGAAGGTGTCCTGCACCGAGTAGTTGACGACCGTCATCAGCGGCACGATGGCCGAGAAGGCGACGATCAGCAGGACCGGCAGCACCAGCAGCCACGCCCCTTGGTTGATGGGCTTGTCCATCAGGCGGCCTCCCCTTCCACCAGCGAACCATTCGCGTAGACGTGAATCATCGAAGGATCGAAGGTCAGCGAGGCCTCGTCCCCGGTGACCGACAGGTTCTCCGGCACGGTCGCGGCCATCGGCAGCCCCGACAGCTCCACCTTGGCGATGCGCACCCGGCCCAGGTCGTCGATCCGCGTGACGCGCACCGGCACGCCGGTTCCGGCGGGGGCGAGCGTTGCGAACTCCGGCCGCACGCCGACCTCGATCTTCTCGCCGCCGTTCAGCGGCGGGTAGGCGCGCCCCAGCGGGATGACGTGGCCGCCGATCTTCGCCGCGCGGCCCGCCACCTCCGCCGGCAGCACGTTCATGCCGGGCGAACCGATGAAATGGCCGACGAAGACGTGGGCGGGCTTGGCGAACAGTTCGTCCGGGCGGCCGATCTGCACCACGCGGCCGTCGTGCATCACCACCACCTTGTCGGCGAAGGTCAGCGCCTCCGTCTGGTCGTGGGTCACGTAGATCATGGTGAGGTCGAGCGCGCGGTGCAGCGCCTTCAGCTTCGACCGCAGCTCCCACTTCAGGTGCGGGTCGATGACGGTCAGCGGCTCGTCGAACAGGATCGCCGCGACGTCCGGCCGGACCAGCCCGCGCCCCAGCGAAATCTTCTGCTTGGCGTCCGCGGTCAGGCCGCGGCCGCGCCGCTTCAGGTCGGGCGTCAGGTCGAGAAGCTCCGCGATCTCCCGCACCCGCGCGTCCACCGCCGGGCCGCGCAGGCCGCGGTTGCGCAGCGGGAAGGCCAGGTTCTCGTACACCGTCATGGTGTCGTAGACGACCGGGAACTGGAACACCTGGGCGATGTTGCGCGCCTCGGTCGGCAGGGCCGTGACGTCCTTGCCGTCGAACAGCACCCGGCCCTCGCTGGGCGTCAGCAGGCCGGAGATGATGTTGAGAAGCGTGGTCTTGCCGCAGCCCGACGGCCCCAGCAGAGCGTAGGCGCCGCCCTGCTCCCACACGTGGGTCATGGGCTTCAGCGCGTAGTCCGTGTCGCTCCTGGGGTTGGGCGTGTAGCTGTGGCCGAGGTTCTGAAGGTCGATGCGTGCCATACCCCGTTTCCCTCCGCAGGCGCTCAGGAAAAGCGCACCGCATTGCAAGTATCAGGAGAGCCCAACCACTTTTCCCGTCGTCATCCCCGCGAAGGCGGGGATCCAGGCCGCACAGGCGCTGTTGTGCGGAGTTTTCTGGATGCCCGCCTTCGCGGGGATGACGACTGTATGAATTCCGGGACCGTCCGCATGGGTGTTTCTCCCGCTCACGCCGCCAGCACGAGCGGCGGGGCCGCCGCCAGCCGGCCGTCGTGGCCGAACACGAACAGGCGCCGGGGATCGATGAAGCATTCGATGCGCTCGCCCGGCTCCACCTCCAGCACGCCGCGCGTCACCGCGACCCAGCGATCCGATCCTCCGTTGGCGTGAGGAAGGTCGATGTGCACGAAGCTTTCGGAGCCGGTGATCTCGCTGACCGCCACCGTGCCGGTCAGGGCGATGGCCTCGGCGTCGGGCCGCGTCAGGTACAGGTGGTCGGCGCGGAAGCCGATGGTGTAGTCGTCGTCCGGCAGTTCCGCCAGCACGCCGCGCGCCAGCCCATGCTCCCCCGTCGCCAGGACGAGCTGGAGGCCGCGCTTGTGCACGCGCATCGTGTTCAGCGGCGGGTCGGAGAAGACCCGCGCGCTGGTCAGGTTGGCCGGGCGGCGGTAGACGTCGGGGGTACGCCCGAACTGCGCCAGCCGCCCCTCCCACAGCGTCGCCGTGTTGCCGCGCAGGAGCAGCGCCTCCGTCGGCTCGGTCGTCGCGTAGACGAAGACGGCGCCGGACTCCGCGAAGATCTTCGGCAACTCCTCCCGCAGCTCCTCGCGAAGCTTGTAGTCCAGGTTGGCCAGCGGCTCGTCCAGCAGGACCAGCTGGGCGTCCTTCACCAGGGCGCGGGCGATGGCCGTGCGCTGCTGCTGGCCACCCGAGAGCTGCGCCGGGTTGCGGTCGAGGTACTTGTCGAGCTTCAGCAGCTTCGCCGCCTCGCGCACCCGCCGGTCGATCTCCGCTTTCGGCCGGCCGGCGACCCGCATGGGCGAGGCGATGTTCTCGTAGACGGACAGCGAGGGGTAGTTGATGAACTGCTGGTAGACCATGGCGACGGAGCGCTTGCGGACGTGGACGCCGGTCACGTCCTTGCCGTCCACCAGCACCCGCCCGGCGCTCGGCGCGTCGAGACCGGCCATCAGCCGCATCAGCGACGTCTTGCCCGACAGGGTCGGCCCCAGCAGGACGTTCAACGACCCCCGTTCCAGGGTGAGCGACACGTTCTCGATGTGAACGTGCCCACCGGCGTGTTTGCTGACGTTGTCCAGTACCAGACTCACCGGCGCCCTCTCCCCAACGATTCCGTTGTTCTTTTTTAAGAGTATGGTGTGCGCGCGCTCATTCCGCCGCGTCGGATGCCCGTGTCCGCCGGGCGCGCTCCTCCGCCATGAAGGCCTCCAGCGCCTCCGCCTGCTCGCGGCCGAGCCGCAGGCCGAGCTTGGAGCGGCGCCAGAGTACGTCGTCCGCCGTCTCCGCCCATTCCTCGGCCATCAGGTAGCGGACTTCGGCCTCCGTCAGGGTGGCGCCGAAGTCGCGCCCCATATCCTCCGCCCGCGTCGCTCCGTTCAGCATGGTGCGGACGCGCGTGCCGTAGGCGCGGGCCAGCCGCTGCATGTGCGGCGGAGCCACGAACGGAAACTCCCGCCGCAGGCTTGCCACCAGCGCGTCGAAACCCTCCACCGGGAAATCGCCGCCGGGCAGCGTCGTGGCGCTCGACCAGCCCGACCCGACCGCACCCAGCTTCGGCAGGAAGGGCGTCAGCTTGGCGATGGCCGCGTCGGCGAGCCGCCGGTAGGTGGTGATCTTACCACCGAAAATGCTGAGCAGCGCCGCTTTCCCGTCCTGCGGGGCGTCCACCGCCAGCACATAGTCGCGGGTCGCCGCCTGCGCGGTCGAAGCGCCGTCGTCGTAAAGCGGCCGGACGCCCGAATAGGTCCAGACCACGTCCTTGGGCGTCACCGGTTTGGCGAAATACTCGCCGGCCGCGGCGCAGAGGTAGGCGATCTCCTCCTCCGACGCGTGGACGGCGGCCGGATCGCCATGATAGTCGCGGTCGGTGGTGCCGATCAGCGTGAAGTCCCGCTCGTAGGGGATCGCGAAGACGATGCGCTTGTCGGCGTTCTGGAAGATGTAGCAGCGGTCGTGGTCGAACAGCTTCGGCACCACGATGTGGGAGCCCTGGACGAGGCGGATCCGCGCGTCCACCCCGGCGTGCACGCCCTGGTGCAGGACGTTCGCCACCCAGGGGCCGGCGGCGTTGACCAGCGCGCGGGCCCGAATGGTCGAGCGGCGGCCGCTGCGCACATCTTCCACGGTCATAGTCCACAGGCCGTCGGTGCGCGTCGCGGTCAGGAAGCGCGTCCGCGTCCGGATCGTGGCGCCGCGGGCGGCCGCGTCCTGCGCGTTCAGCACCACCAGACGCGCGTCTTCGACCCAGCAATCGGAATATTCGAAAGCGCGAGCGAAACCGGGCTTCAGCGGCTGGCCCGCCGGATCGTGCCGCAGATCCAGCCCGCGCGTGCCGGGCAGCCGCTCGCGCCCGCCGAGATGGTCGTACAGGAACAGGCCCATCCGCAGGAACCAGGACGGGCGCAGGCCCGGCAGGTGCGGCAGCACGAAGCGCAGCGGCCAGATGATGTGCGGCGCCATGCGCCACAGCACCTCGCGCTCCTGCAACGCCTCCCGGACCAGGCGGAATTCGTAATATTCCAGGTAGCGCAGGCCACCGTGGATCAGCTTCGTCGAGGCCGACGACGTGCCGGACCCGAGATCGTTCTGCTCACACAGGTAGACCGAGCATCCCCGCCCGGCCGCGTCACGCGCGATGCCGCAGCCGTTGATGCCGCCACCGATGATGGCAAGGTCGTAGACCTCGGCCATCGGCTCCTCCCCCACTTGTTGCGTCCGTTTGTCCGGTACGCGCCTTTGTTTTCGCTTTCAACGATAATCGACCGGTCGCAGCGCTGCAATACGAAAAAAGCGAACCTGACCTGAAAGCCGCAGGAGCGATCCGCGGCTTTTTTGCGCTTGGCCTCCTGAACCAAGGCTGCTCCAACCGCACATCTGTCCGGGAAACGGGCACCATCCCAAAGGTCCGGCCCAAAAGTCCGGAGGCAAGGACGCATGGACATGTATCGGCATCACATCCTTCCCCGGCTGATCGACTGGGTCATGGGACAGGAAACGCTCGGCGAGTTTCGCTCAAGGGTCGTTGGGGGAGCGCGCGGGCGTGTCCTCGAGATCGGGCTCGGGTCCGGGCGCAATCTGCCCTTCTATGGCGCGACGGCCGGCGAGGTCGTTGGCGTCGATCCCTCACCCGAACTCCTCGCCATGGCCCGGCAAGCCGCCGCCGCGGCGCCCCGCCCGGTGACCGTGGTGGAGCAAACCGCGGAGCGGTTGCCGTTCGAGGACGGCAGCTTCGACACTGTGGTCGTGACCTGGTCCCTGTGCAGCATCCCCGACCCCTCCGCCGCCCTGCGGGAGGCGCGCCGGGTCCTTAAACCGGGCGGGGAGTTGCGCTTCGTGGAGCATGGCCTCGCCCCGGCCCCGGGGGTTCAGCGATGGCAGCATCGCCTGACGCCGCTGTGGTCACGCTGTTCGGGCGGCTGTCACCTGGACCGCAAGATGGACGACCTGATCCGCGCCGCCGGATTCCGCGTCACGGAACTGACGAAACGTTACCTGCCGGGCCCGAAAATCATGACCTTCATGTACGAGGGTACAGCGGTGCCCTCCGGAACTGCGGACCAGCCGGAGAACACGGACCCGCGCCAGCGTTGAGCGCAGCACTTCCCGGCGGCTCAAACGGCGGCGAGCGCCTGCCGGGTCCAGGAGAGCAGGGCCGGCAGCGGCATCGCGCCGGAGGTCCGGGCGATTTCGCGGCCGTGATGGACGAGCACCAGCGTCGGGATGCTCTGCACGCCGAAGCGCGCGGCGAGGTCCGGTGACGCCTCCGTGTCCACCTTGGCGAGCCGGACATGGGGTTCCAATTCGCCGGCCGCCTTCTCGAACACCGGGGCCATCATCCGGCAGGGCCCGCACCACGCCGCCCAGAAGTCGATGAGCACCGGCAGGTCGCCGCGTTCGGCGTGGACGGCGAAGCGGCGGGCGTCCATCGGCACCGGCGCCCCCGGGAACAGCGGGTTGCCGCAGCGACCGCACTTGCCCGCCTGGCCCAGGCGTTCCCTGGGCATGCGGTTCAGCGTGTCGCAGGTCGGGCAGGGAACGTGAAGGGTCTCCGACATCGCACCGCTCCGTATCCGTCCGTCCCTGTCGATCTAAGGGCCGGCCCCGAAAGATCAACGGCCCGCGCGCGCGAAGCGGAACCGGCCTGCCGTGAGGCAGTTGGGATAGGCAAGCGAACATCACCGAAGAAGGAACCGGCTCATGCACGCGCGCGATATGATCAGCACGCACCCGGACGTCAAGGGCCCAAATGGGAAAGGGGGGGTCAACGACGCCCTGATCCGCTGCATCGAGGAATGCTACGCCTGTGCGCAGACCTGCACCTCCTGCGCCGACGCCTGCCTGGCGGAGAGCATGGTGGAGCAGCTGCGGCAGTGCATCAGGCTCAACCTCGACTGCGCGGACGTCTGCGCGGCGACGGGGTCGCTGGCGACCCGCCGCACGGGCGGCAACGTGCCCGTCCTGCGCCTGATGCTCGAGGCCTGCGCGACCGCCTGCGCGCGGTGCGCCGAGGAATGCGCCAAGCACGCAAGCCAGCACGAGCATTGCCGCGTCTGCGCGGACAGCTGCCGGCGGTGCGAGCAGGCCTGCCGGGCGGCGATTCCGAGCCTTGGCGGCTGATCCGACTGCCCCGGGGCCGGCCCCGGTCAGGCGCCGGGGTCGGCCTCGGGCGGCTCGATGACCAGAAGGTCGGGCTCGACGCGCAGGAACGACCCGACCTCCACGGCCCCGTCGGCGATGGCGTCGTTCAGCAGGACCTGCGCGTCGGCCAGCGTGACAGGGTCGCCCTGGTGGAAGACCCGCCCGTCCGCGAACCAGATTTGCCGGTAAACCGGCGTCTCAGGCGTCATCGCGCCCTGCCCATCGCTGGTGATGCCATCGGACGCACGCGCACGTCAGGCCACCGTCCGGCGGCCGGCGACCGCGTGGTAGATCCACAGGACGACGACCGCGCCGACCACGGCCACCACGAGGCTCCACAGGTTGAAGCCGGTCACGCCGGCCCCGCCCAGCGCGTTCATGATGAAGCCGCCGACCACCGCGCCGACGATTCCCAGGACGATGTCCATCACAACACCCTCGCCGGTCTTGTTGACGATCTTCGAGGCGATGAAGCCGGCGATCAGGCCAAGCACAATCCAGGCAATGATACCCATCTTCGTGTCTCCCCATCCCGAAGGCAGCGCGGAGCCCCCGATCGGTGCCCGCCAGGGCCGGCCATCCGGCCCACAAACCCTCACGCCATCAACAGGCGACCAGTCCCAAGCTCACGGTTGCTGCGGTGAAATCGAACGCGGCGGGGCCCATCCTGAAAAGGAACCGGCCGGACGGCGCTCCATGCCCCGCCCGGCCGGCTCGTCCACCGAAGCGTCGCTTCGGCGGCGCCGTGCTTACTTCAGGGCGCCCTTGATGTCCTCATACTTGCCCTTCTGCCACTTCTCCAGGCCCTGCATCTGGTCCTTGGTCATATCGACCGTCAGCTTGTCGCCCTTCATGTGCAGCTTGTTCATCGGCAGCACGGCGTCCTTGTCGCTGATGTTGACCAGATGATCGACGTCCAGCACGGCGTAGGTGTCGTTGCCCTTGCGGACCACGCCCTCGACCTTGGCGAGTTCCTTGCCGTCGCTGCCATAAACTTCCTTGTTCTTCAGCTGGTCGGCGCTCATCCGGGCGATGGCGGGATCGACCGCCCCTTCCGTCGAGGCGACCGACGGCGCCGTCGTCTTGGTGGTCGGCGTAGAACTCTGAGCGAAAGCCGGAGCGGCCGCGAGCATGGCAACGAGTCCGCAAGCGGTCATCAGGGTCTTCATTTCGGGTTCTCCCTCTGATTTGTTATTCACTGCTGGGACCAACGCGCGGCGGGTCGGGAAGCTTCCATCTCTACCCCCTTTTTGCCGCCTGATTCTTTTGGAAAGACTGTTCGGCCACAGGCTCTGGTCGGGCGCAGAGAACAGCAATCACTGATTGCCGTCCGCACCGACCGACAACCGCCCATCCTGTCTTGCGACTGCAGGCCGGCGTCACGGTGCATACCCAGGTGCGCACGACCAAGCCAACACCCTGAATTGGATATGTTGCTGCGTTGAAATTTCCGTTCAGTTGTATCATTCGTTGACATCTGATTTGCCGGATGTATTATCCATCGGCTATTCCCTTTTTGGGAGTCGTATGACGTTTTTGTAAAATCGTGGATCGAATTTCTCCGTCGATAACGATTCGCCGCAAGCATTACCGGGTTATTTCGATGACCGACACCAACCCCGCGCGTCCCGCCGATGCTGCGCAAAGCTCCACCAGCTTTGGTCCGGTCAGGGCGTGGCCGATCCGTTGCCTTCACGAAGGCGCCGCACTCCTTGCCCGCAGCCTGCCGGACGCGCCGGCGGTGATCGGCCCGCAGGCGGTGGTGAACTGGTCGGGCCTGGACGCGGCGGCGAACGCGGTGGCGCACGCCCTGCTCGGTTTCGGCCTCGGCGCCCAGGAACCCGTCGGCGTGCTGGCCGAACGGTCCGGCGACCTCCCTCTCGCCTTCCTCGGCATCCTCAAGGCCGGCGGCGTCTACGTGCCGATGGTCGCCGACCTGCCGGGACAGCGCCTGGCCAACATGGCCCGCCAAGCGGGCATGCGCGTGGTGATCGCGCTGGACGGCCTCACGCCGCCGCCCGACCTCGACGCGGCGCTGGCCCAAAACGCCAGAATCGCCCAGCACGCCATCCTGCGGCCGGACGCGCTGGACGCGGATTTCCGCGCGCGTCACGCCCACAGCCCGAACCGGCCGGCAAAGCCGGACGACCTCGCAGTCATCCTCTTCACCTCCGGCTCCACGGGGCAGCCCAAGGGCGTGCAGATCCAGCACGACGCCTGCGTGAACATGGCGCTCGGCCACATCGAGGCGCAGGGCATCGGGCCCGACGACCGCATCCTGCTCTCCACCTCGCCGGGCTTCATCCTGGGCTTCCGGGAGCTGTGCCTGCCGCTGCTGTCCGGCGCCGCCTACGTCCCGGCGACCCGCGCGCTGATCGACGATCCGGACCGGCTGCGCGCCGTGATGGAGGAACGCGGCGTCACCATCGCCCTGTTCACGCCCTCCTACCTGCGCCTGTTCCAGGGGGCCGTGCCCCGGGGGCTGCGGATGATCCTGACGGCGGGGGAGCGGCCGAACGCCGACGACGCACGGCACTACGCCCGGCACCTCGCCTACTGGAACATGCACGGCGCGACGGAGGTCTGTGGCACCATCTGCATGCACCGCGCGTCGCCGGACGGCGACGGTCCGCTGCCCAGCGGCCGGCCCTTCGTCAACACCGCCGTGCATCTGCTGGACAAGGACGGCAACGAGGTCCCGCCGGGCGAGATCGGGGAGATCCACGTCGTCGGGCGGGGTGTGTCGCGCGGCTACCTGAATCAGCCGGAGCTGACCGCCGAGAACTTCGTGGAGACCCGCTTCGGCCGCGCCTACCGCACCCACGACCTCGGCCGCTGGAACGCCGACGGGGAACTGGAGGCGCTGGGCCGCGCCGACGACATGGTGAAGGTGTCCGGCCAGTCCGTCTCGCTGGGCGAGATCGAACGTACGCTCCTGCGCCACCCCAAGGTCCGCCGCGCCGCCGCCCTACAGCACAAAGGGCGGCTGGTTGCCTTCGTCGAGAGCCCGCAGCTGGAGGACGCCCAGGGCGAGGATTGGCGCGCCTACCTCGCCGGCGCCCTGCCCGCCTACATGGTGCCGGCCCGGGTCGGCGCCGTTCCCCGGATGCCGATCAGCTCAGCCGGCAAGGTGGACCGGCAGGCCCTGCTGGCGCTCGCCGACGCCGACCGCGGCAACGCTGAGGGCACGTCCCCGGAGGGCGAGCTTGAGACCGCCATCGCCCGTGTGTGGGAGGAGGTGCTGGACGTCCGCCCGGTGATGCGCGACGACAACTTCTTCGCCATCGGCGGCACCAGCCTGCTCGCCATCCAGGTCGGGCAACGCCTGCGTGCACTGGGCATCAACGTGCCGGTGCAGAGCATCCTGGCGACGCTGACCGTCGCCGCGCTGGCCCGCCGTGTGGCGTCGGACGCTGCCGTCCCCGACGACGCGCCGGACGCGGACAGCGGCCTCGCCACCGCCGGGCAGGAGGACTTCTGGATCGCCGCCGGCCTCGGCCTGCCCGCCGCCGGGTCGCACATCGTGCGCGTGCTGTCCGTCCGCGGCCCGGTGCCGGAGGAGGATCGCTGGCAGGCCGCCTGGGCGGCCCTGCTCGCCCGCCACCCCGCGCTGCGCACGGGCTTCGCCACGGGCGCCGACGGGCGCGTCCTCTGGCACACCGTGGCCCCCGTAGCGCTGCCGCCGTCCGCCCGCCTGTCCGTCGACCGCTGCCACCTGCCGGAGGAAGCGCGGGAGCTGGTCGCCGGCTACGCCACCACGCCCTTCGCGCTAGGCGAGCCGCCGCTGGCCCGCGCCGGCCTGCTGCGGGTCGAATCCGGCGACGAGACGCTGTTCTGGTTCGTCCTGCACCACGCCGTGGTGGACGGCCTGTCTGCCCGCACGGTGCAGGGGGACATGCTGGCCCTTCTGCTCGGCCGCGACCTGCCGCCCGTCCCGCACGGCGTCGCCGTTGCCGGCCATGCCGAGCAGCGCTACCTCGCCTCCGACCGGGCGGAGCGCGACCGCAGCTTCTGGCGCGACCGGCTGGACGCCCTGGTGGACCGGCGCAGCGAGGCCTTCGACGAGCTTCCCACCGACCTGCGCCGCCCCGACGCGCCGAGCGGCCGCTCCGCCCCGCCGTTGACCGAACGGCTGGACGCCGCGACCGTCACGGCGCTGACCCGGCTGGCGCAGGCGCAGGGGGTGGGGCTGCACGGCCTGCTGCTCGCCATCCTTGCGGCGGAGGCGCGGCGGCGCACGGGGCGGGCCGACCTGATCCTGGGCACCGGCGTTTCGCTCCGCCCCGCCGGTTCCGACGACGCGGTCGGCCATTTCGTCAACCTGCTGCCGATCGTCCTGACGGCCACGGATGGCGCCCTGTCCGCGCAGCTCCGCGCCGCGCAGGCCAGCCTGACGGAGGCGGTCGAGCACGCCGACCAACCCGCCGGCCTGATCCACCGGGAGTTCCGCCAGCGCCACCCCGGCGCCCGCCCGCCGTCCCGCACGTCGCTGTTCGACATTGCGCTGACCGCCAACCCGTCGCGCTTCAGCCTCGACCCGGAGTCCGGCCTGTCCTTCGCCCCGCGCCGGCTGCCGGGCGCGCTGGCCGTTCCCGCCGCCGGGCTCGACCTCGCCTTCAGCCACGAACCCTTGGCGGAGGACGAGGGGGGCGGGCTGGAGCTGATGCTGCTCTGGAACCCCGATGTTTACGCCGAGGACACGGCCCGCGCCTGGCTGACCGGCTTCGCCGCCTGGGCGCGCTGGCTGGCCGCCGACGCCAACCGCCTCGACGCGCCACTGCCGGCCCTGCTTCCGCACGAGGCTGCACTTCTGGAGCGCTGGGAGCATGGCGAGGAACGCCCCCGCCCCGACGAGCGCGCCCACCGGCTGTTCGAAGCCCTCGCCGACCGCCAGCCCCGCCGCCCCGCCGTGGTCACGCGCGACGGCGTGCGGACCTACGCCGCGCTGGACGCCGAGGGCAACCGCATCGCCAACGCGCTGCTCCACCACGGCGTCGGGCCGGAGGAGCCGGTGGCCGTGCTGGCCGATGGGTCGGCGGAGCTGCCCGCCGCCCTGCTCGGCGTCTGGAAGGCCGGGGCCGCCTACCTGCCGCTGGCCCGCGACCTGCCGCCGGAGCGGCTGGCCTTCATGGCCCGCGACGCCGGCGCCCGGCTGCTGATCGCGCTGGACGGCCATCCCGTGCCCCCGGCGCTCGCCCAGGCGGTCGAGGCGACGTTGCGCCCGGAGTCCCTGGAGGGCTCCACCAACCGTCCCGCCGTCTCCGGCACGGCGCGCGACCTCGCCTACATCATCTACACCTCCGGCACCACCGGCCAGCCGAAGGGCGTCGCGGTGCCGCACGGCGGGCTGGTCAATTCCGTGCTGTCGACCGGGGAGGCCGTGGGGCTGCGCGCCGACGACCGCATGTCGCTGGCCGCCACGCCGGGCTTCGACGCCTCCCTATGGGAGCTGGGGCTGGCCCTGCTGCACGGCATGGCGCTCGTCCCCGTCTCGCATGATCTCCGCGACGATCCCTGGGCGCTGAAGGCGTTCTACGCCGCCCTCGGCGTCACCGTCGCCTTCCATTCCCCCTCCTACCTGCGGGTCAGCCAGGACACGCCCTTCCGGGGCCTGCGCGTCCTGCTGACCGGCGGGGAGGCGCCGAACGCCGACGACGCGCGGCACCACGCGGCGGACCTCGCCTTCTGGAACGCCTATGGGCCGACGGAGGCGAGCATCCTCGTCTCCATGGGGCGCATCCGTCCCGATGCCGGCGTCCTCGTCCCGGCCGGCCGGCCGCTGCCCAACACGCGCGTCTCGCTGCGCCGCGCCGACGGCACGCCGGTGCCGCCGGGCGTGGCGGGAGAGCTGTGGCTCGGCGGCGCCGGCCTCGCACGCGGCTACCTGAACCAGCCGGACCTGACCGCCGGGAGTTTCGTGGAGACGACGGAGGGGCGCTTCTACCGCACCGGCGACCTCGGCCGCTGGGACGCCGACGGGCAGCTCGTCCTGTGCGGGCGCATCGACCACCAGGTGAAGCTGCACGGCCAGCGCGTCGAGCTGGGGGAGATCGAGCAGGCGCTGCGCGACCATCCGGGCGTGGCCGAGGCGGTCGTGCTGCTGGACCGCGCGGCGGAGGGCACCAAGTCCCTGCGTGCCTTCGCCCGCCCCACCGACGGCGCGACGCTGCCGGAAGACGAGGACTGGCGCGCCTTCCTGGCCGACCGCCTGCCCGTCTACATGGTGCCGGCCAGCGTCACGCCGGTGGCAAGCATCCCCCTGACCACGGCCGGCAAGATCGACCGCGACGCGCTGCTGCGCCTCGCCCACGCCCAGCCGCACCCCGGCAAGGCCGCCCGCCACCTGCCGGCCGGCGAGCTGGAGACGCGCATCGCCGCCCTGTGGGCCGACCTGCTGGGCACGGATATCGCCCGTGAAGACAACTTCTTCGCGCTGGGCGGCAACAGCCTGCTGGCCGTGACCCTGGCGCACCGGCTGTCGGCGGATCTCGACGTCCCGGTCCCCGCCCGCGCCCTGTTCGCCGCCCCGACGCTGGCCGGCTTCGCCCGCAAGGTCGCGGACCTGCGCGGCGCGGACGCGCCCGCCGCCGCCCCCGTCGAGGACGACCTCGCCACCGAGGGGGAGCGGGAGTTCTGGGTGGCGGAGGCCGCCGGGCTCGACACCCGCCCCTTCACCATCCCGGTGATCCGCCGCATCGAGGGCGACATGCCGGCGCCGGAGCGCTGGGCCGCCGCCTGGGGTCAGCTCGTGGCCCGGCACGAGGGGCTCCGCACCGCCTTCCGGGAGGACGCCGACGGCCGCCTGCGCCGCCACGTCGTCCCGGCGCTTGACGAAGGCCTGGAAACCGCCACAGCCCTCAACCGGGACTCCGCGCTGGCCCACATCCGCCACCGCCAGGGGGAGCCCTTCGCCATGGGCGCCGCCCCGCTGTGGCGCGCCGGGCTGGTCGCCGTGGAGGACGCGGGAGACCACCTGTTCTGGCTGGCCCTGCACCACAGCGTCGGCGACGGCCGCTCCGTCGGCATCCTGCTGGAGGAGCTGACCGTCCTGCTGCTCGGCGACCGGCTGCCGCCGCCCGCCGCCCGCTATGGCGGAATGGCCGCACGGGAGCAGGTATATCTGGCCGGTCCGGCCTGCGCCGACGATGCGCGCCACTGGGACACCCTGCTGGCCGCCCTGCCCGACGACGCCTTCGCGGACTGGCCGCTCGACACGCCCCGGTCCCCCGGCGCGGAGCCCGGCAGCCACCGCTTCGAAATCCGGCTGGACGCCGCGACCGCCGCCGGCCTGAAGGCGCTGGCCCGCCGCAATGAGGCCAGCCTGCACGCCCTGCTGCTGACCCTGCTGGCCCGCGAGGTGCGGCGCCGCACCGGGCGCGCGGAATTCACGCTGGGCACCACCGCCTCCACGCGGGAGACGGCGGCCGACGCGCAGGTCGTCGGCTATGGCGTCAACATGCTGCCCCTGGCCGTCCGCCCGGCGGCCGGATCGCCCTTCGCGGCGGACCTGCGCGCCACGCAAGCGACCCTCGCCAAGGCGCTGGAGCACGCGCGCTATCCCTTCGCGCGCATGTATTCGGCCTTCTGGAAGGCCCGGCCGCAGCACCGCGACCCCGCCCGCTACCCGCTGTTCGACATCGCCGTCACCGAGAACCCGGACAGCCGCCCGGCCGACACCGCCCTGCGCCTCGCCCGCCTGACGGCCGCGGGCGATGACGTCGCCTACGAGCGCACCGGCCATTCGCCGGGCCAGGACATGGTGCTGATCCACGAAGGGCTGCCGGACGGCGGGCTGCTCCTGCAATGGCACGTCAACGCCGCCCTCTATGCCCGGGACACGGCGGAGGCCTGGCTCTCCGCCCTGGCCGGGTGGGCGCGCTGGCTCGCCGAAGACGCCGCCCGCGCCGATCTGGCCCCGCCCGCCCTGCTTCCCGAGGAACAGGAACTGCTGGCCGCCTGGGACCACGGCCCGGCCATCGCCCGCCCGACCCTGCGCTTCCACGAGCTGTTCGAGCAGGCGCTCGACCGTCCCGGCGCGCGCCAGGGCGACCGCCCGGCGGTCATCGCCGGCGACCGCACCCTGACCCACCGGATGGTGGAGGAGGAGGCGAACGCGCTGGCCCATGCCCTGGCCGCGCGCGGGGTGCAGCCCGGGTCCGTCGTTGGCGTGCTGACCGGCCGTTCCGCCAGCCTGCCGGCGACGTTGCTCGGCATCTGGAAAGCGAGTGCGGTGTACCTGCCGCTCGCCGCCGACCTGCCGCCGGAACGGCTGGCCTTCATGGCGGCCGACGCGTCGGTTCGTCTGCTGGTCGCGCTGGACGGCGTCGCGGTGCCCGACGCGCTGGCCGGCACGCCCGTCCTGCGGCCGGAGGAGCTGACCGAGGCTTTCCGCCGCAGCCACGCCCACCGGCTGGGCCGGCCCGGCAGCCCCGAGGACACCGCCTACATCCTCTACACCTCCGGTTCCACCGGCCGGCCCAAGGGGACGCTGGTCCGGCACGCGGGCTATGTGAACATGGTGCTGAGCGCCGGCGAGATCCTGGGGCTGACGCCCGAGGACCGGACGCTGATGTTCGCCTCCCCCTCCTTCGACGTGTCGCTGTCGGACATCGGCGTGCCGCTGGCCTTTGGTGCTGCGCTCTGCCCGGTGCCCGCGAACCTGCTGGGGTCGCCCGCCCGCCTGCTGGACTTCCTGGCGGAACAGCGCGTCACCGTCGCCGACATCACGCCCACCTACCTGCGCCTGTTCGGCGGGGCGGAGTTGCCGAGCCTGCGCGCCCTGGTCACCGGCGGGGAGGCGCCGCTGGCCGCCGACGTGCGCGCCTACGCCGGGCACCTGCGCTACTACAACGCCTATGGCCCGACCGAGAACACCATCACCAGCGCCATGGGCCTGCTGACGCCCGAAGACCGCGGCGTCCTGCCCGTCGGCCGCCCGCTGCCGAACACCAGCGTGTCCATCCGCGACGCCGTCGGCACGCCGCTGCCGCCGGGGGCGGTCGGGGAGGTCTGGCTGGGCGGCGTCGGCCTCGCCCGCGGCTACCTGAACCGGCCGGAGCAGGACGCGGCGGCCTTCGTCGACACGCCGCAGGGCCGGCTCTACCGCTCCGGCGACCTCGGCCGCTGGCGCGCCGGGGGCGAGTTGGAGATCCTGGGCCGCGTCGACGATCAGGTGAAGCTGAACGGCATCCGCATCGAACTGGGCGAGATCGAACACGCGCTGGACGCCCACCCCGCCGTCGCCCAGGCGGTGGCGCTTGTGGACGGCAAGGCCGGTGCGGCGCAGAGCCTATGGGCCTTCGTCCGCCCCGCCACCGATGCCTCGCTTCCGTCCGAGGAGGTGTGGCGCGCCTGGCTGGCCGACCGGCTTCCCGCCGTCATGATCCCCGCCGCGGTGATCCCAGTGGAGGACATCCCGCTCACCGCCTCCGGCAAGGTCGACCGCGCCGCGTTGAAGGCGCTGGTCGCCGGCCGTGTGCCGCAGGGCACGGAGGCCTCCCCGCAAGGCGCGCTTGAAGATACCGTCGCCCGCGTCTGGGCGGAGGTGCTGGGCCGCGGCCCGGTCTGGCGCGACGACAACTTCTTCGCGCTGGGCGGGCAAAGCCTGCTGGCGATCGCGGTCGCGCACCGCCTGGAATCCGCCCTCGGCCACCCCGTCCCCGCCCGCGAGCTGTTCGCGGAGCCGACCTTGCGCGGCTTCGCCGCTCGCATCGCCGCCCTGGTTCCCGCGAAATCCGTCGATGCCGGTTCCGACCGCGCGACCGAGGGGCAGCGCGAGTTTTGGGTGGCGGAGCAGGCCGGGCTCGACACCCGAGGCTTCAACATCCCGCTGACGCTGGCTGTGGAAGGGGAGCTTCCCTCCGACGATCAGTGGCAAGCCGCCTGGGCCGCCCTGGTCACCCGGCACGAGGCGCTGCGCACCGGCTTCCAGGAGGACGCAGCCGGCACGCTCCGCCGCACCGTCCACCCCACCGCCGCCGCGCTGGAACTGGACACCACCCCCGACCGCGCGACCGCGCTCGCCCGCATCCGGGCGCGCCAGACGGAGCCCTTCGCCATGGCCGCCCCGCCGCTCTGGCGCGCCGGCCTGACGCGCCCCGCGGACGCGTCCGCCCCGCTGTTCTGGCTCGTCCTTCACCATTCCATCGGCGACGGCCTGTCGCTCGGCCTGCTGGCGGACGAGTTGGGCGCGCTGCTGCGCGGCGAGGTGCCAGCCACGCCGGTCCCCGGCTTCGACCGCTCCGCCGCGAGCGAAGAGTCCTACCTGTCCGGCGACGCCGGGCGGGCGGACGCCGCCTATTGGCAAGGCATTCTCGGCACGCTCGACCCCGCCGCCTTCGACGAGTGGCCGCTCGACCTGCCACGTCCGGCCGCGCGCACCGGGGGCAGCGCGAAGGGGAGCCACTGCCACCGCCTGCGCCTCGACCCGGCGACGGCGGGCGCCTTGCGCGCCTTCGCCCAGCGCAACGGGGCCAGCCTGCACGCGCTGATGCTGGCGCTGATGGCGCAGGAGGTGCGGCGGCGCACCGGCCGGGCGGAGTTCCTGCTGGGCACCGCAACCTCCACGCGCGAGACGGCGGGGGAGGCTGCGGTCGTCGGCTACTACGTCAACATGCTGCCGCTGGCCTGCCGCGTGCGCCGCGCCGACACGGTGGAGCAGGCGATCCAGGCGGCCCAGCGCACGCTGGCCGAGGGGCTGCGCCACAGCCGCTACCCCTTCGCCCGCATCGTCCGCGACTTCCGCCGCGACCATCCGCAAGCCGTCAACCCCGGCCGTTACCCGCTGTTCGACATCGCAGTCACCGAAAATCCCGGCGCCTCCGGCGCGCAGCCCACCGGCCTGCGTTTTACGGGCATCGACAGCCCCGCGGACGGCGAGGTCCGGTACGAGCTGCGCCACAGCGCCCCGGCCCAGGACATCGTGCTGGTGCACGAAGGGCAGGCGGACGGCGGGCTCGTGCTCCAGCTCTACGCCAACGCCGCCCTCTACGAGCGCGAGACCGCCCGCGCCTGGACGGAGGCGCTGGCCGGCTGGGCGCGCCATCTCGCCGGCCCCGACCGTCAGCCCGACACCCCCCTGCCCGCGCTGCTGCCGAATGAGGTCGCCCAACTCGCCGAATGGGAATCCGGCCCGGCGATGCCTCACCCCGCCGCCTGCATTCACCACCGCTTCGCACAACTGGCCGCCGACCGGCCCGACGCCCCGGCGGTGATCACCGACACGGAAACCATCAGCTACGCCGCGCTGGACACCCGCGCCAACGCGCTGGCCCGTGCGCTGCTGGCCCTGGGGGTCCGCCGCGGCGAGCCGGTCGGCGTGCTGACGGAACGCTCTCCCGCGCTGCCGGAGGCCGTGCTGGCCGTCTGGAAGGCGGGTGCCGCCTACCTGCCGCTGACCCGCGACCTTCCGGCCGACCGGCTCGCCTTCATCGCCCGCGACGCTGGCATCCGCATCGTTCTGGCCCTGGACGGCCACCCGCTGCCCCCGGTGCTGGCCGACGCGGGCTATGCCGTGCTGCGGCCGGAGGAGGTGCCCAGCAACGCCCACACCACGGCCCCCGCCGCCGGCCAGGCCAGTGAGCCCGGCGACCTCGCCTACATCATCTACACCTCCGGCTCCACCGGCGTGCCGAAGGGCGTGATGCTGCCGCACGGCGGCACCATGAATCTTGCCCTGTCCATGGCGCGGATGCTGGGTGCGGAGCCGGACGAGCGGGTGCTGCTCAGCTCCTCCCCCTCCTTCGACGCCTGGATCGCCGACACGGTGATGGCCTGGGCGGTCGGCGGCGCGCTGGTGCCGGTCCGCCGGGCGGAGATGGACGACACCGCCGGGATGCTGGCGAAGATGGTCCGGCAGGGCGTCACCTCCGCCACCCTGCCGCCCTCCTACCTGCGGCTGTTCGAGCAGGCCGACCTGCCTTCCTTGCGCATCCTGATGACCGTGGGGGAGCCGCCCAACACCGCCGACGCGCTGCACTACGCCGGATGCTTGCGCTACTACAACGGCTACGGCCCGACGGAGAACACCGCGGCGGCGTCCATCGGCCGGCTTCTCCCTGGTGCCTCCCGCATGACCGCTGGGCGGCCCCTGCCCAACACCGGCGTCCACATCCTGGACGAGGAGATGCGGCCGGTCCCGCCGGGATCCATCGGGCAGGTGTGGCTGAGCGGCGCCGGCCTCGGCATCGGCTACCTGAACCGGCCGGACCTGACCGCCGCGGCCTTCGTGGAGACGCCGGAGGGGCGGCGCTACCGCACCGGCGACCTCGGCCGCTGGCTGCCGGATGGGGAATTGCTGATCCTTGGCCGCTCCGACGGGCAGGTGAAGCTGCGCGGCCAGCGCGTGGAGCTTGGCGAGATTGAGCACCGGCTGGAGGAGCATCCGGCCGTGCAGCAGGCGGTCGCCCTGGTCGACACGCCGGCCGGCGGCGCCCAGACGCTGTGGGCCTTCGTCACGCTCCAGGCTGGCGCCGCGGAGCCGCCGCAAGCGGCTTGGACCGCCCATGTGGCGGAAAAGCTGCCGGCCTACATGGTCCCCGCCGCGGTGATCCGCGTGCCGGCGATTCCCGTGACGGTGGCCGGCAAGGTGGACCGCAACGCCCTGCTGAAGGCGTTGGCCGACCACGCCGCCCTGCCGGGAACCGATGCGTCATCCGATGACGCCACCCGCACCCCGCCGCGCACCGCCGTGGAGCAGCGCGTGGCGGAGCTGTGGACGGAGGTTCTGCAACGCCCCGTCCGGGGGCGGGAGGACAACTTTTTCGAGCTGGGTGGCGACAGCCTGCGCGCCATCGCCGCGGTCAACCGACTGCGGCGGGAGTTCGCCTGCAAGATCAACGACCTGTACGAACACCCGGTGCTGGCGGACTTCGCGCTGCGCTGCAAGCCGCAGCCCGACCACCTGCACCACCTCGTCCGCACCGCCCGCGCCCACTGGCACGCCTACCAGGACGGCCTCGCCGCCTACGACGCGGAGCGCGACGCCGCGCTGGGCGCGCAGCAGGACGCCTATGCGAAGCGCAACCGGCCCTACGAGGCCAGTGATTACGACGCCCGCCGCGACTACGGTCATGCGCTTCTCACCGGCGGCACCGGCTATCTCGGCGCCTATCTGCTGCGGGAGCTTCTGTCCGACGGCGAACGCCGGGTCACCGCGCTGGTGCGCGGGGGCGACGACGCGGCCGCCCGCGCCCGCCTCGCCCGCGTGCTCAGCGGCTATTTCGGGGAGGAGGTCGGCCCGGCGCTCGCCGCCGACCCGCGCCTGACCGTGCTGGCCGGCGACCTGCGGCGCGACGACCTGGGCCTGACCGGCTCCGCGCGCGGCCGTCTGGCGGAGGAGACGCAAGCCGTTTTCCACTGCGCCGCCAACGTCAACCACTTCGGCCATTACCGGGAGTTCCACGCCGACAACGTGGAGGCGACCCGCCGCCTGATCGACATTGCCGCGGGCAATGCCGCCGACTTCCACCTGATCTCCACCCTGTCGGTCACCGGCAAGGCGCCGGAGGAGGGTTTCCGCCTCTTCACCGAGTACGATCCGGTGCCGCCGGTCCTGGACGAGAACTATTACGTCCGCAGCAAGCAGGAGGCGGAACGGCTGGTCGTCGCGGCGCGCGGGGAGCTGCCCAACGCCTGCATCCACCGCGTCGGCAACGTGGTCTATGCGGCGGAGGGCGGCCCGTTGCAGCTGAACATCCGCGACAACGCCTTCTTCCGCCAGCTTGCCGCCTTCGTGCGGCTGGGGGTGGTGCCCGACGACTCCCACGTCTGGCTCTGCCACGTGGACCGGGTCGCCCGCGCCGTGGCCCTGCTGGCCGGGGCCGGGGCCCTGACCAACGAGACCCACCACGTGGAAAACAACCGGCGCGACACGCTGGCCGACTTCGTCACGTCGGCCCGTGGGATGGAGGAGGCGGTGCGCGCCGTCGGCTTCGGCGCCCTGCTCGACCGGCTGGAGCGCGCGATTGGGGAACCGGCGATGGACGGCGCGCTGGCCCAGACCATGGAGGCCTTCGGCCTCTACAACGGGCGGTCGCCGCAGGGCCGCGCCCGGCGCCTGGAACTGACCTCCGACCGCACACAGGCCCTGCTGGGCCGCATGGGCTTCGGCTGGCCGGCCGTCCCCCGCGCGGGCCAGGCCGACATGCTGCGCGCCGCCGGGAGCCTCTTCGCATGATGACCACCACCCTTCCTCCTTTGGGAGACACCATGCTGACCCACCTTCAGGACCTGGGCTTCCGCGCCGGCGAGTTCTCCGCGCAGCCGATCCCCGCGGACGAGATCACGCGGGTCCTGGTCGTCCTGAAGGCGTTCTACGGGCCCGACGCCGATCCCTCCGCCCTCGTGCCCCATGGGCGGGAGGCGGAGCTGCGCGCGGCCATAACTGAGGCCGCCCCAACCCTGGCGGCGCTCGGCACCGCGCTGCGCGATGCGCTGGAGGGCGAGCACAGCGGCGTGCTGGTGCGGCGGCTCGGGCTCGGCGGGCTGGACCTCGACACCCGGCGCTTTGTGCTCTACGCGCTCAGCCTCTGCATGGGCAGCCCGACCGCCACCGACAAGATCGACCGCAAGGTCGTGTGGGACATCAAGCTGCGGCCGGACAAGGTGCGCGACGGCAGCGCGTCCACCTTCTCCGAACACGCCTATGAAGCCGACTTCCACACCGACACGCAGTATTTCCCAACGCCGGAGCGCTACATGCTGCTCTACGTCGTGGTTCCCGCGGCCTGCGGCGGCGGGCGGTCCACGTTGCGCGACGTGCGCTGCGTCAAGGACGCGCTGGCCCGCAGCGAGGACGGGCGCTGGGCGCTCGACCTGCTGTCGCGCCACGAGCTTCCCTTCCGCATCCCCGCGACCTTCACCACCACCGGCCGCCGCGACAGCGTCGAGGTGACCTTCGCCCGCGTTTTCGGCGACCGCCCCAGCGTCCGCTTCCGCACCGACACGCTGAGGAAGGGGCTCAAAGCCTTCCCCGCCTACGACACGCCGGACGTCCGCCACGCGCTGGACATCCTCCAGGCGGAGCTGGACGACGAGAGCCGCCGCCTGGAGACCCTGCTGGACGCCGACGCGCTGCTGGCCGTCAACAACCACGAGGTCCTGCACGGCCGCGGCGCCTTCGAGGATCCCGACCGGCACGTGCTGCGCGTCCGCATCGACGACGGCGTCCCGCAGGACGCGGCGCGCATCCTTCTGTCGCAGGACTCGTAAGACCGTGAATCTTCTCCGCCTGCTCGGCCGGCTCGGGCCGGGGCCGCTGCGGCGGCTGGTCCTCTACGCCGCGGCGTCGGCGCTCAGCAGCACGCTGGTGCTGGCGATCGTCAACCGCGCGGCGGAGCGGATCGCCGAGGACAAGGCCGACATCGTCGACGTGCCCATGGCGCTGGCCTTCGTCGCCAGCGTGCTGGTCTACATGGTCGTGGAAAGCCGCATGGTCGCCCACATGGCGTCGGACGTGGAGGAGGTGGTGGACGAGCTGCGCATGGGCCTGCTCGACCGCATCCGCCGCGCCGACTTGTGGAAGCTGGAGCGGTTCGGCCAGACCCCGCTGTTCGAAAGCGTGACGCAGAGCAGCCAGATCATCTCCCAGAACTCGCAATTCCTGGCGCTGACCCTGCGCTCGGTCCTGCTGACCGGGACGATCCTGGTCTACATCGCCACCGTCTCCCCCACCGCCTTCCTGCTGATCGGCGGGCTGCTGGGCGGCGGTGCCTGGTTCTACGTGCGGCTCGGCCGCGCGCTGGACGAGCGGCAGGGCGCCATGATGGCGGAGGAGGCGGTGATGTTCGAAGGGGTGTCGGACCTCTTCGACGGCTTCAAGGAGCAGCGCCTCAACAGCGCCCGCAGCCAGGACCTGAACGCCACCTTCGGCACCGTGTCGGCCCGCACCACGGCAGCGCGCGACCAGGTGCACCTGCACAGCTGGCAGCAGTTCGTGTTCGGCGAATGCGCCTTCAACCTGATGCTGGGCGTGGTGGTCTTCGTCGTGCCGACCTACTCCGGCACCTTCGCGCAGGAGGTGGTGAAGGTCTCCGCCGCGGTCTTCTTCCTGGCGACCCCGGTCTTCGGCCTGATGCAGTCGCTGGCCGTGACCAGCGCCGCGGAGGCCGCCGCCGGCCGCATGATGGACCTCGAAAAGCAACTCGCCGAGTTGGCCGAGCCGGGCAGCGACGGCCCCGGCCTGCCGGTGCCCAAGGACTTCGCCGAATGGCGGATGGAGGGGGTGGAGTTCGCCTTCCCCGCCCCGCCGGGCGAACCGCCCTTCGCCGTCGGCCCCTTCGACCTGACCATCCGCCGCGGCGAGGTGATCTTCGTGACGGGCGGCAACGGGTCGGGCAAGTCGACCTTCATCAAGCTGCTGACCGGCCTCTACCACCCGCTGCGCGGCCGGCTGACGCTGGACGACGCGGCGATCGGGCCGCAGCGCATCGCCGCCTACCGCGAGCTGATGGCGACCGTCTTCGCCGACTTCCACCTGTTCGCCCGCCTCTACGGCCTGGACCCCGTCGACCGGGTGAAAGCCGAAGACCTGATGCGCTGGATGGAGATGGAGCGGGTGACCGCGGTGGAGGGCGACCGTTTCGGCCGCCGCGACCTGTCGATGGGCCAGCGCAAGCGCCTGGGCCTCGTCGCCGCGATCCTGGAGACGAAGCCGATCCTGATCCTCGACGAATGGGCGGCCGACCAGGACCCGCATTTCCGCTTCAAATTCTACCGCGAGGTCGTGCCGGCCCTGAAGGCGCGCGGACTGACCATCGTCGCGGTGACCCACGACGACCATTACTTCGACGTCGCCGACCGCCGCCTGCACATGGAGGAAGGGCGCCTGACCGAGTTGACCGTCACGGAAGGTGCCGCATGAAGCTCCTCCCCCTCGTCCTGCGCGAGATTCCGGAGAATCTGAAGACGCTGGCGCTGATGAACGCCCTGTCGGCGGTCGCCACGGCGGCCCTGCTGTGGCTGGTGGACGCCGCCTCCAAGGACGCGGCCACGGGCACGGTGAACCCGCGGCTGCTGATCATGTACGCGGTGACGGTGACGCTGTTCGGCGTGACCCACAACTACGCGCTGGTCACCGCCTCCCAGGACGCGGAGCGGCTGATCCACCGCATCCGCCTGCGCCTGTTCGACGCGGTGCGCCGCGCCGACCTAGTGACGGTGGAGCGCATCGGCCGCGCCTCCCTGAACGGCGTGCTGACCCAAGACACGCAGACGCTGGCCCGCACCCTGCCGATGCTGGCCATCGGCGGGCAGCAGGGGGTGATGCTGGTCTTCCTGGCGGTCTATCTGGCCTGGCTGTCGCCCATCGCCTGCGTCATGGCCTTTGGCTTCGCCGGTCTGGCGACGGCGGTGAAGGTCGGCCGCACCACCCGCCTGCGCCGCAACATGATGGAGTCCGCGGCGGCCGAGGCCGGCGTCTTCGACGGGCTGACCGACCTGCTGAAGGGCTTCAAGGAGGTGCGGATGAGCCGCCCGCGCGCCGACGGGCTGATCCGCGACCTGGGCGAGGCGTCGGCGCGGGCGCGGGCGGTCAACGTGGACATGAAGGCGCAGTGGGGCCGCAACTTCTCGCTGGTCGAGGCAATGTTCTACGCGCTGATCGGCATGATGGTCTTCGCCGTCCCGCTGTTTACCAGCGGCTATTATCAGGTGGTGGTGCCGGCGACCACGGCGGCGCTGTTCATCGTCGGCCCGGTCAGCACCGTGTCCTTCGTCGCCCCGCTGGTCACCCAGACCGAACTCGCCCTGTCCAACATCGAGGCGATGGAGGAGCGGCTGCGCGCCGCGGCCGGCGACGCCCCGAACGAGTCCGCCGAGCCCCTGCCGAAACCCCCCGCCAGCATCGCGCTCAGCGGCGCCACCTTCGCCTACACCGACGCGGACGGCACGCCGGTCTTCGCCGTCGGCCCCCTGTCGGCGGAATTCCGTGCCGGCGAGATCACCTTCGTGACGGGCGGCAACGGGTCCGGCAAGTCCACCATGCTGCGCCTGCTGACCGGCTTGATGCCGCTGTCGGGTGGGGAGCGGCTGGCCGACGGGGAGCCGGTGCCGGCGGAGCGGATGCAGAGCTACCGCGACCAGATTTCCGCGATCTTCTCCGACTACCACCTGTCGCGCCGGCTCTACGGCGTCGCCGATCCCGACCCGGCGCGCATCCGCGCCCTGCTGGAACGGCTGGAGATGCAGGACAAGGTGACCGTGGCGGACGGCGCCTTCAGCACGGTCAGCCTGTCCACCGGCCAGCGCAAGCGCCTCGCCCTCGTCGTGGCGCAGCTGGAGGACAAGCCGGTCATCGTGCTGGACGAATGGGCGGCCGACCAGGACCCGCACTTCCGCCGCGTCTTCTACGAGGAGCTGCTGCCGGAGCTGCGCGCGGCCGGCAAGATCGTCATCTGCGTGACCCACGACGACCGCTGGTTCCACCTCGCCGACCGCGTCTACCACATGAACGAGGGCCGCATCGAGGAAGGCCGCATCGAGGAAGGTCACCGGCACCACACCCTGTTCAGCCTGGAGCCGGCGCAATGAGCCCCTCCCCCTGGCTGCAAAGCTTCCACACCGTGGCGAACCCACGCCGCACCCTGGTCTGCTTCCCCCACGCCGGCGCGGGGGCCGCCGTGTACCGCGACTGGCACCGGCACCTCGACCCGCGCGACGAGCTGGTCGCCGTCCGCCTGCCCGGCCGCGAGAGCCGCATCGCCGAACCGAGCCTGACCGCGGTGGCCGACGCCGTGCCCGGCATCATGGAGGCGCTCGCCCCTCGGCTCGACCGGCCGCTGCTGCTGTTCGGCCACTCGCTGGGCGCGTCGCTCGCCCACGCCACCGCCCGCGCGCTGGTGGAGCGGGGAGCGCCGCCCCGGCTGCTCGCCGTCTCCGGCCGGCGGGCGCCGCACCTGCCGCTGCGCCGGACGCACAGCCGCACGCTCGACGAGGCCGCCTTCCGCAACCGCATCGTCGCCCTCGGCGGAACGCCGCCGGAGGTGCTGGCCTGCGCCGACCTGATGGAGCTGATGCTGCCCATGCTGCGCGCCGACTTCATCATGTCCGACGAGGTCGACGAGCCCGTCCCGACGCCCCTGCCGATACCCATGCTGGGCTTCGCCGGGACCGACGACGCGGAAGTGTCCGTGGCCGAGGTCGCTGCCTGGGAGGCCTTCGCGGGCGCCGGTTTCGCGCTGCACCGCCTGCCCGGCGGCCATTTCTTCCCGCACCAGCACTGCCGGGAAATTGTGCACACGATCATGAAGGACGATTCACACGGCTCACGACGCGCCATTACCATCCAATAGGAAGCAAATATTTTGACGACGACAACCGAATTGGTTAGCCCATATCACGGTGCCGCCGGCATTCCCCGGCGGTGTTTCGAAGCGGGCCGTCCCCTCGGGGGCGACGTTCGCCGTGCGCCTGCCCCGGCCGCGGCTCTCTTTCCTTTGTTCCTTCGCAACGTCCTTTTTGGAGCGCCACACCATGGTCATTAAGAAAGATCAGCCGGGCGGCGACGGCACGCCGGACACGGCCGCCGAAGCCACCCCGCCGACCACCACTGCACCGGAGCCGGCCGCCGAGGCCAGCGCCCAGACCACCGCGTCGGAAGCCGCCCCGGCCGCTGAGCCGGCCGCTGCGCCGACCGCCGAGCCGGCGGCCGCGTCCGTCGCCGACCGTGCCGAGGCCGTCATCCGCCAGCACGTCCTGCTGTCGGCCGCGGCGGGCGTCATCCCGCTGAACTTCGTGGACACCGCCGCCCTGGCGGTCGTGCAGCTGCGCCTGCTGAAGGAGCTGTCGGAGGTGCACGGCGTGGACTTCCGCGGCGACATCGGCCGGTCCGCGGCGGGCACCCTGCTCGCCACGGTGGCCCCGACGGCGCTGGCCGGCGGGGTGCTCGGCTCCATGGCGGTGCGGATGGCCCTGCGCTCCGTCCCGGTGGTGGGCGCGGTGACGCGCCTGGCCACGCAGCCGGCCTTCAACGCCGCCTTCACCTACGCGCTGGGCAAGGTGTTCCACCAGCACTTCGCCTCCGGCGGCACCTTCCTGACCTTCGAGCCGGAAAAGGTGAAGGCCTATTTCCGCACGAAGTTCGAGGAGGCCCGCGGCCGCAAGGGCGCCGTGCCGGAGACCGGTCCGGAGGCCGCTCCGGCCGCGGCCTGAGCAGCGCCATCCTGACCGCCGGCGGACGGAAGGGATGGGGAGCGCCACGGCACCTCCCCGTCCCTCCCCCGCAAGGCTGCTCGTCGTCACGCCGCCCCCCATCGCCCAAGGCCCGGACGCATGCCCTTCTTCGCCATTCTGCTGTATCTCGCCGCCTGCGCGGTGTGCGGCTTCATGGGCCGCAATACCACCTTCGGCTTCGTCGGCCATTTCCTGATGGCCTTCTTCCTGACGCCGCCCGTCAACTTCGTGGTCCAGGCGGTGAGCCGTCCCAGCGCGCGGGACCGCGACAAGGCGCTGGCGCCGAAACGATGACCACCGCAGACACCACTTCCAAGGACCTTTCCCCCAGGGACATGACCACCGGCCGCGCGCCGTTCCGCCAGCGCGCCCGGCTGTGGGTGAAGCGGCACAGCGTCTCGCTCTACGCGCTCGCCCTGACGGTCATCCTCGGGCTGCTGGCCATCGCCCCGTCCATCTTCATCGAGGTGCAGGCCGGCCATGTCGGGGTTCTGTGGCTGCGCTTCTTCGGCGGCACGGTGACCGACCGGGTGCTGAACGAAGGCACCCACATGGTCTTCCCGTGGGACAAGGTCACCATGTACGATGTCCGCCTGCGCACCGAAAGCCGCAGCTACGAGGCGGTGTCGGCCAACGGCATGGCGATGACGGTGGAGGTGGCGCTGCGCTACCGCATCAATCCGCCGGCCGCCGGGCTGGTCCACAAGCTGGCGGGCGACGACTACGCCGCGAAGCTGGTTTATCCGGAGATCGCCAGCCTGGTCTACGAGTTCGTGTCGCAGCACAACCCGGAAAGCTTCTACTCCGTGGACCGCGCCGACATCCAAGGCTTCCTGCTGCGGCGCGCGCAGGAGCAGTTCCCGGCGCCGCCGGACAATTTCCCGTCTGCGGCGGCGGCCACGCCGAAGCAGATCGAAGCCACCATGATCCGGGTGGAGGACGTGCTGGTGGCCGGCGTCACCTTCCCGCCGCTGGTCCGCCAAGCAATCGACCGCAAGGTGGAACAGCAGCAGATCATGCAGGAATATGATTTCCGCATCGCCCGCGAGGCCAAGGAGCGCGAGCGCAAGCGCATCGAGGCGGAAGGCATCCGCGATTTCCAGGACATCGTCGCCCGCAACATCACGCCGGAATACCTGCGCCTGCGCGGCATCGAGGCGACACGCGCCTTCGCCACCTCCAACAACGCCAAGACGATCATCATCGGCGGGCGCGACGGTCTTCCCGTGATCCTGAACACCGGCGACGACGCAAAGCCCGCCCCGGCCACGGCGTCCACCCCGGCCTCTCCCGTCGACGCCCCGCCCGGCAGCCCGCAGGACACGCCCCCCGACTCCTCGGCCCTTCCGTCCGATCCCGCCGCCGAGGCGCCCCTCCGGTGAATTTGCACGCGCAGCGATAATCCATACACGCGGAAGCTGCAGTTGATCTGCATCAATGCGTCGCAGGGGCATTCGTTCGCATTTAACACAAAATCACACCAATGAGCGAGGGGCCCCTCGGGTCCGTCGCAACGGGACGGAGAACAGGTCGATGAAAGCCTTGCGTACGCTGAGTCTGGCAACAAAGCTGACCATTCTGTGCACGCTCGGCCTCGTCGTCCTTGGCGGTGCCCTGACCTTCGCCACGGTTTACATCGTGCAGACCCGCATCGGTGAGGAAGCGCTGGAGCGGCGGGAGCAGGCGATCACCAGCTTCCACCTCCTCCTCGACCAGAAGGGGTCGGAATTCCACGTCAAGAACAGCGCGCTTTACATCGACGACTTCAAGCTCGACGGCGCAAACGACGTGGTCGATTCGATCCGCAGCGTGAACGGCGGCGTGGCGACCATTTTCCACGGCGACAAGCGGGTGGCGACCAACATCCGGAATCCCGACGGCAGCCGCGCGGTCGGCACCACCCTGGCGCGGGGCCCGGTCTACACCGCCCTGTTCGAAAAGCACGAGCCTTACCGCGGCGAGGCGAACATCCTGGGTGACGCCTACTTCACCGCCTACGACCCGCTGACCAACCAGAACGGCGAGGTGATCGGCGTTCTGTTCGTAGGCCTGAAGAAGAGCGACGCGCTGCACGTCGTGGACGAGGTGGTGAGCAACACGCTGAAGGTGGCCGCCGTGATCACGCTGGCCGTCGGCGCGATCATGCTTCTGGTCGTCCGCCGCCAGTTCCTCACGCTGGGGCGCATCCGGACCGCCATGCTCCAGATCGCCGATTCCCAGTACGAGACGGTCGTGCCCGGCCTGGACCGGCAGGACGAGATCGGCTCCATGGCCCAGGCGGTGGCCACCTTCCGCCAGAAGGGCCTGGACAACCAGCGCCTGCGCGACGAGCAGGAGCGGGAACGGCGCGAATCGGAACAGGCCAAGATAGCGGCGCTGGAGGCCATGGCCCGCACGGTGGAGCAGGAGACCCGCACCGCCGTGGACCGGGTCGCCGAACGCTCGACCCTGATGGACGAGAACGCGCAGGCCATGGCCTCCTCCGCCGAGTCGGTGTCGGGCAACTCCCAGAACGTCGCAGCGGCGGCCGAACAGGCGCTGGGCAACGCCCAGGCCGTGGCAACGGCCACCGACCAGCTCACCGCCTCCATCGCGGAGATCTCCAATCAGGTCGCCTTCGCCAGCCAGATCTCGCGCCGCGCGGTCGACGGCGGCCGGCGGACGGAGGAGGTCGTGGTGTCCCTGTCGGAGGCCATCGGCCACATCGGCGAGGTGGCGACCTTCATCCAGGGCATCGCCAACCAGACCAACCTTCTGGCGCTGAACGCCACCATCGAGGCGGCGCGCGCGGGCGAGGCCGGCAAGGGCTTCGCCGTCGTCGCGGGCGAGGTGAAGAACCTCGCGACCCAGACCTCCCGCTCGGCGGAGGAGATCTCCCGCCAGATCGCCGAGTTGCAGAGCATGACCGCGACCGCCGTGACAGCGGTCAAGGACATCGGCCACACCATCACGGAGATCGACGGCGTTGCCGGCAGCATCGCCGCCGCCATGGACCAGCAGGGTGCCGCGACCCGGGAGATCTCCCGCAACGTCGGCCAGACGGCCGCGGCGGCGCAGGAGGTGTCGGTCCGCATCGCCCAGGTGTCGGAGGAAGCGGCGGAGACCGGCAGCCGGGCCGTGGAGGTGCGCCGGGTCGCCTCCGACGTGGCCGGCAGCATCGAGACGCTGCGCCAGATGCTCGTGCGCGCCGTGCGCACCGCGACGCCGGAGGTGGATCGCCGCCGCAGCCCGCGTTTCGCGATCACCGCCCCCTGCGCGGTCGCGGCCGCGGCCGGGGATCTGCGCGGCCGGCTGCAAGACCTGTCGGAAGGCGGAGCCACCGTGGAAGGGATCGATCCGGCGGCGATCGGCAACCGCGGGACGCTCACGATCCAGGGCTGCAGCCAGCCGCTGCCCTTCACCGTGCTGTCGCGCGACGCCACCGTCATGCATGTGAAGTTCGACCTCGCCCCGCAGGCGGCGGCAACCTTCGCGACGGAATTCCGCCGCCTCACCATCGGGCTGTCCCCGCTCGACCAGGCGGCCTGATCGGGTCTTCGGAAAGGAAAACGCCCACCGGCGGGTGCCGGTGGGCGCTCGTGCGCTCTCGTCAGCGGAGAGAGGCCGTCAGGCCACTCAGCTGTTGTTCTTCAGGAAGGCGATCAGGTCCTTGCGGGCCTGCTCGTTCTTCACGCCGGCGAAGGCCATCTTGTTGCCCGGAATGGTGCCCTTCGGGTCGGTCAGGTACTTGTCGAGCTGGGCCTCGTCCCAGGTGATGCCGGAGTTCTTCATCGCGTCGGAGTAGTTGAAGCCCTCATGCGAACCGGCCTTGCGGCCGACGACGCCGTGCAGGTTCGGGCCGACGCGGTTCGGGCCGCCGGTCTCGATGGTGTGGCAGGCCTTGCACTGGTTGAACACCTTCTCGCCGGCCGCGGCATCCTGCGCCGAAGCGATGCCGGGGAACGACGCGATCAACCCGAGAGCCAACACGGCAAAAGTACGCTTCATCTTGGTTTCCTCAATTAGCGAACACGATGACGACCAACCGGTTCGACCGCGGAAAGCCGGACCGGCAGGCTTATTGGATTCGCCCGACGTGGGCGTAGCGTTTAGCACTGGAACACCCGTCAGGCCACCCCGTTCCGGAGGGTCCTTTCCAGGCGCAGGCTGTACCGTGCCATGCTGAAGCAAAGGACCCAGAAGACCAGCCCGACGAAGGTATAACCCTCCGCCGCGAAGCCCAGCCAGTTGGGATCGGACGTCGCCGTCTTGATGATGCCGATCAGGTCCAGCAGACCGATCACGGCGACCAGCGAGGTATCCTTTAGCAGGCCAATGAATGTGTTGACGATGCCGGGAATGACCACGCGCAGGGCCTGCGGCAAAATGACCAATCCCATCGTCTGCACCCGGCCCAGCCCCAGGCTTTCCGCGGCCTCGCGCTGACCGGGATCCAGCGCCTGGAGGCCGCCGCGCACCACCTCCGCCATATAGGCCGCGGAGAACAGCGCCACGCCGATCAGCGCGCGCAGCAGCTTGTCCACCCCCACCCCCTCCGGCAGGAACAGCGGCAGCATCACCGAGGCGAGGAACAGAACCGTGATCATCGGCACGCCGCGGATGAACTCGATGAAGCCGATGCAGGTCAGCCGCAGCACCGGCAGGGCGGAGCGCCGGCCGAGCGCCAGCAGGATCCCCAGCGGCAGCGACGCCGCCATGCCGGTCAGCGCGATGGTCAGCGTCAGGAACAGCCCGCCCCACTGCTCCGTCGGGACGAAGGGCAGGCCATAGGCCCCGCCGCTCAGCAGCGCCTGCGCCAGCACCGGGAAGACCAGCCCGAGCAGATAGAGCCCCGCCGCCCGCAGGCTGTCGAAGCGCCAGCCGAACAGGCCGGCCGCCAGCACCAGCGCCACCCAGCCGAAGGCCTTGGGCGTCCCGAAGGCCACCCCGCCTACGCCCGCCGCCAGGGCGGACAGCCCGACCGCCAGCAGCACCCGCGCCGCCGCCGGCAGGCGCCGCAGCGGCGACAGGTCGCGCGCCAGCAGCAGCGGCCCCGCCAGGAACAGCGCCACCACCACGCCCAGAACCGGCCCGCCGAGCCAGCCGGCCCCCAGCCCGCCGATCACCACCCCCGCCAGCGCCGCGGCCCGCTGGGTCGCCGCGCGCAGCGGCAGCACCGTGGCGAGCCCCAGCGCCAGGATCAGCGCCGCCGCATCGACGCGCCAGCGCTGCTCCAGCGGGTAGAAGCCGTACATCAGCTGCCCGAAGCGCACCTTGACGAACACCCAGCAGGCGCCGCCGCCAACGGTGCCTTCCGGCGTCAGGCAAGCCTCGCGGGTGGCGCCGCTCCACACCGCGTCGAGCAGCGCCCACTTGACCAGCGGCGGCAGCGCCCAGGCCAGCAGCAGGGCGAGCGACAGCGTCGCCAGCGTTCCCCAGGCGGAGAAGAACAGGTTCTCGCGCGCCCAGCGCCACGGGCTGCGCGATGCCTTCGGCGGCGCGAGGACGGGAGTTTCGAAGGTCGTACTCATCGCCGGACGATCGCCATCTTGCTGTTGTAGAGGTTCATGCCGAAGGAGATCGCCAGGCTGACCACCAGATAGACGGCCATGGTCATGCCGATCGTCTCGATCGCTTGGCCGGTCTGGTTCAGCGTGGTGCCGGAGAAGACGGCCACCAGGTCCGGGAAGCCGATCATCACGGCGAGCGAGGAGTTCTTCAGCAGCGTCAGGTGCTGCGTCGTCATCGGCGGGATGATCACGCGCATGGCCTGGGGCACCACCACCAGCCGCAGCACCGCCCCCGGCGTCAGGCCCATGGCCTGCGCGGCCTCCACCTGCCCCTTGGGCACCGACAGGATGCCGGCCCGTACTGTCTCGCCGATGAAGGCGCCGGAATAGAGCGTCAGCGCCAGCCACAGCGCGATCAGCTCCGGCACCAGCGTCAGGCCGCCATCGAAGTTGAAGCCCTTCAGCACCGGGACGTCCCAAGACAGTGGAACGGCACCCGACGTCAACACCGCCAGCGGCGGCAGCACGATCAGCGCCAGCCCGACCCAGCCCGCCGGGAAGCGCCGCCCCGTCAGGATGCGCCGGCGCCGTGACCACAGCCCGACCGCCACCGCGGCGGCCAGTCCCAGCCCCATCGCCGCCCAGACCATCCAGACCGGCCCGTCGCTGACCGGCCCGGGCACGGTCAGCCCGCGGTTGCTGAGGAAGGCCACGCCGCCCAGCGAGATGGCGTCGCGCGGGCGCGGCAGCGGCGCCAGCACCGCCGTGTACCAGAACAGCAGTTGCAGCAGCAGCGGCAGGTTGCGCACCGTCTCGATCACCGTCGCCGCCGTGCGCGACACCAGCCAGTTGCGCGACAGCCGCCCGATGCCCAGCGCGAAGCCCAGCGCGGTCGCCGCGACGATGCCCAGTACCGACACGGTCAGCGTGTTCAGCACCCCGACGACGAAGGCTCGGCCATAAGTCGCGGCCGGGCTGTAGTCGATCAGGCGGAAGTTGATGTCGAACCCCGCCCGGTTTCCGAGGAAGTGGAACCCGGCCGCGATCCCCGCCTTGTTCAGGTTGTGGATCGCGTTGCCGATCCCCCAGGCTAGCAGCCCGACCAGGGTCGCCAGGATCACGCCCTGGATCGCCAGCCCGCGGACGCGTGCCGCCGTCCAGGTGGCCCCGCGCGGCGGCCCCTCCGGCACGCTGCGGTCGTTCGTCATGCTTCTTGTGTCCGTGATGCTTGAACAAGCGGCGGAAAGCACGGAAAGCCACGCAATGATAGCGATTCACCACAAAGACACTAAGACACAAAGATTTTCACAAAGAAGACCCGAACACCCGCCGAGACGCCGGAACCGGCAGAACTCCTTTGTGAATTTCTTTGTGTCTTAGTGTCTTTGTAGTGAAAATCTTTTGCGCTTCCAGCGTTTTCCCCTCACCCCACCCCCTCTCCCACAGGGGGAGAGGGGCTTTTGCTACAACTGACTCAGCGCACCGGCGGGGCGTACATCAGACCACCCTTGGTCCACAGCTGGTTGATGCCGCGGTCCAGGCCCAGCGAAGTCTTGGTGCCGACGTTGCGCTCGAACACCTCGCCGTAGTTGCCGACCAGCTTGACGATGCGGTAGGCCCAGTCGCGGTCCAGACCCCAACGCTCGTTGCCCAGCGCCTCGTCGCTGCCCAGCAGGCGGCGGACGTCCGGGTTCTTGGACTGGCGCATCTCGTCCACGTTGGCCTGCGTCACGCCCAGCTCCTCGGCGTTGATCTGCGCGAACAGCGCCCACTTGGCGATGTTGGCCCACTGCGGATCGCCGGCGCGCACCGACGGGCCAAGCGGCTCCTTCGAGATCACCTCGGGCAGGATGACGTGGTCGGCCGGCTTCGACAGGGTGGTGCGGCGGGCGGCGAGGCCCGAGGTGTCGGTGGTGTAGACGTCGCAGCGGCCGGTGTCGTACAGCTTCGCCGCCTCGTCGGAGGATTCGAAGACCACCTGCTTGAAGGTCAGCTTGTTGGCGGTGAAGAAGTCGGCGATGTTCTGCTCCGCCGTCGTGCCGGTCTGGATGCAGATGCTGGCGCCGTTCAGCTCCTTGGCGCTCTTCACGCCCAGCTGCTTGCTGACCATGAAGCCCTGGCCGTCGTAGAAGTTGGCGCCGACGAACTCGATGCCCAGGTTGGCGTCGCGGGTGAAGCTCCAGGTCGTGTTGCGGGCCAGCACGTCGATCTCGCCGGTCTGCAGCGCGGTGAAGCGCTCCGTCGTGGTCACCGGGCGGAAGGTGACCTTGCTGGCATCGTTGAACACGGCCGCCGCGATGGCGCGGCAATAGTCCACGTCCATGCCGGACCAGACGCCCTGCGCGTCCGGGACCGAGAAACCCGGCACCTTGCCGCTGACGCCGCAGACCACGTTGCCGCGCTGCTTGACGGTGTCCAGGACGCCCGCCTGGGCGACGGAGGACGCACCCGTGGCCAGCGCCACAGACATAGCAGCGGACGCAACGGCCAGACGAATCTTCACGGAGAATCTCCACACATAAGTAGAAGGCAACGCCTCAGCTTAAAAAGCAGGCAGCACGGTCCACAAGTGTGAAATCCGATCGGGAGCTATTTCAACGGTCACATCAGCTCAGCCGGCTGTGCAGCAGAGTCGTGCCGGCGGTGTTCGCCCGGTCCAGGTCGGCGTCGCGCAGGTCGGCGCCGGACAGGTTGCAGCCCGCCAGCTCAGCGCCGGCCAGCCGCGCGCCGCGCAGGTCTGCGCCGCGGAAATCGCTGTCCGCTAGGTTCGCCCCCTTCAGGTTGGTCGGCCACATCCGGCCGGTCGGCACCCCCTCCGGCGACAGCAGCTCGATGGCGCGCAGCACCGCGTTGCGCAGGCGCGCCCGCTGCAAATCGCAGCCCTCGAAGCTGGATCCCGACAGGTTGGCGTTCTCGAAGCTCGTCTCGCGCATGCGGCAGCCGGGGAACTGCGCGATCTGCAGCTTGCTGTCGCGGAAGGTCGCGCCGGTGAAGTCGCAGTTGCGGAAGATCGCCCCGCTCAGGTCGCAGCCGTCGAAGTCGGTGCCGGCGAAGGCGCCGTCCGACACGTCGAAGCGCCGGCCCTCCTTGCCGTTGCTGTTGATCCACAGCACGTGCCCGTCCAGCCCGGCCCGGATCTGCGGCGGCAGGGCCGCTTCGGCGCGGTGGTAGATGGCTTCCTGAAGGCGGGCGTCCTTCCAGTCGGCGCTGTCCATGGCGACGTTGCGCAGCTCCGCCCCGCGCAGGTCGGCACCCTGGAAGGAGGTCCCGGCGACCGTCGCGTTGTTCAGGATCGCGCCCTTCAGCCGTGCCCCGGCGAAGTCGGCCCCGCGCAGGTCGGCGCCGCTGAGGTTCGCCCCGAACAGCGTGGCGTTGCTGAAGTCCGCCCCCTCTAGGTTCGCGCGCGACAGGTTGGCGCCGGTGAGGTCAGCGTCGCGGAAGTTGGCCCCGATCAGGCCGGCGGCGCCCGCGGCCGGCTTCCGGCCGGACGCGCGGCGGTTCTTCCACAGCACGAGCTGGCCAGGGCGCAGGTCCGCGCGCTCGAACACCGTGTTGCGCAGGCAGGCCTTGGTGAAGTTGGCGCCGCGCATGTCGGCCCCGACCAGCGAGGTGCCGCGCAGGTCCGCCGAGACGAAGCAGGCGCCGAACAGGTCGGCGCCGTCCAGGTTGCAGCGCTTCAGCACGCTGCGGCGGAAGTTCGTCCCGGTCAGCACGGCGTCCGACAGCACCAGCCCCGACAGGTCGTAGCCGGTCAGGTCCGCGGACTTCATCTGCAGGCGCAGCCCGTTGGGACGCGCCGCCAAGTACAGGGCGTGCGCGCGGATGGCCTGCGCCAGCGCTTCCAGGTCCGTCGCTTCGTCGCCCCGACCGTTCATCATCGCCACGTCATGAGCCTGCGCCGTTCCGCCCATCGGGTCCCCCCATCGGACTCCGGGCCGCCGCATCATGTTACAGCATTGTATTAATTCCGCTCAAATTTTTAACACCCGAATCGTGAATGGCTGGGTTTGCGCGGCAGGGCGACCGGCCGGCCTCCGATCACGCCGTTATGCCACCAAAGGCGAAGCCGCCGCCCCTCCATGTTCATAGGCGGTCCGTCGGCAGCACCGCGGATTCTGTCGATTCGACGCCGCGGAATCAGGGGCCCGCTGCCTGCCGCACTTTCGTAAGCATACCACGAAAATCGACATAACCCATTGGAGGTATTTGACCTTTTTTCCCTTATCCGACCCGACCCGCCGTGCTAGTCCTGCCGATATGCTTGGCAGGAGTTGCGCTTGGTTCCGCGCGTCTTTTGCCGCACCGCCGATGCGTCGGGCGGCGTGGTTTTTCCGCCCGCCCAGACGGATCGCGACCATACGGTGCAGCCGGCAAAACAAAAAAGGGAAGAGGCATGACCTACCCGCTCAGCAAACCCGCGGAGGCTGGGATGGACATAGGATCGGAACAGGCGTCGTCCGCCAAAGGCTCACATCCAATGCGCGTTCTCGTGGTGGAGGACGAGTCCATCGTCGCCATGTACCTCACCGACGTGCTGGAGGACATGGAGTATGAGGTCTGCGGCGTCGCGGCGTCGGGCGCGGAGGCCCTGGCCATCGCGGAGCGGGAGCGCCCTTCCCTGGCCCTGGTCGACATCGGGCTTGCGGGTGCGCAGGACGGGATCGAGACGGCCCGCGCGCTGCGCGACCGTTTCTCCGTCGGCAGCATCTTCATGTCCGGGGCCAGCGACCCGGAGCTGCTGAAGCGCGCCGGGACGGTCCAGCCGCACGGCTTCCTGCAGAAGCCGTACGACGCGGACCAGCTGAAAAACGTGCTGGAGCGCGTCTTCGCCGGGTCTTGAGGATAGTCATCCCACCGGGCGCAAGCGCGCGGGCCCACCCCGCCGCCATCCTTGAACACGTCCAGCGGTCGCGTCGTCCCGGCGCGGCCCGACCATTTTGTGCATGGGTCCTTTTGCGCATGAGCCCCTTTTGCGCAAGGACAGGACCATCAGACGGACAGGGTTGATCGCAACATGTCGATGACGGCCTCTCACGACCAGCTTACCCCGCAGATTCTCCTCCGCGCGCTCCGGCAGTTCCGCAAGGGGGACTTCTCCGTGCGGCTCCCGCTGGAACTGCAAGGCCTGGACGGCGAGATCGCCGCGGCGTTCAACGACGTCGTGGAGATGAACGAGTCGCTCGTCAACGAGGTCGGGCGGCTCAGCGTCGCCATCGGCAAGGAAGGCAAGGTCAGCCAGCGCGCCCGTCTGCCCACCGCGTCGGGCAGCTGGGGCACCTGCGTGGACAGCGTCAACACGCTGGTCACCGACCTGACCCAGCCGACGCAGGAGATGGCCCGCGTCATCGGCGCGGTCGCCAAGGGCGACCTGTCCAAGTCCATGCCCATGGAGATCGAGGGGCGCCCCCTCCAGGGTGAGTTCCTGCGCACGGCCAAGAACGTCAACACGATGGTCGAGCAGCTCGTCTCCGTGACGACGGAGCTGACGCGCGTCGCCCGCGAGGTGGGCATCGAGGGCAAGCTGGGCGGGCAGGCCCAGGTGAAGGGCGTCGGCGGCACCTGGAAGGACCTGACCGACAACGTCAACATGATGGCCGCCAACCTGACGGCCCAGGTCCGCAACATCGCCGACGTGACGACCGCCGTGGCGAACGGCGACTTGTCCAAGAAGATCACCGTGGACGTCCGCGGCGAGATCCTGGAGCTGAAGTCCACCATAAACACCATGGTGGACCAGCTGAACAGCTTCGCCAGCGAGGTGACGCGCGTCGCGCGCGAGGTGGGGTCTGAGGGCAAGCTGGGCGGACAGGCGGTCGTGAAGGGTGTTGCCGGCACCTGGAAGGATCTGACCGACAACGTCAACCTGCTGACCGGGAACCTGACCAACCAGGTCCGCAACATCGCGGAGGTCGCCACCAGCGTGGCGAAGGGTGACCTGTCGAAGAAGATTACCGTCGATGTGAAGGGCGAAATCCTGGAGCTGAAGAACACCCTCAACACGATGGTGGACCAGCTCAACAGCTTCGCCAGCGAGGTCACGCGCGTGGCCCGCGAGGTCGGCACGGAAGGCAAGCTGGGCGGGCAGGCCCAGGTGGAAGGCGTGGGCGGCACCTGGAAGGACCTGACCGACAACGTCAACCTGCTGACCGGCAACCTGACCAATCAGGTCCGAAACATCGCCGAGGTGGCGACGGCCGTCGCGAAGGGTGACCTGTCGAAGAAGATCACCGTCGATGTGAAGGGCGAAATCCTGGAGCTGAAGAACACCCTCAACACGATGGTGGACCAGCTCAACAGCTTCGCCAGCGAGGTGACGCGCGTGGCGCGCGAGGTCGGCACGGAAGGCCGCCTCGGCGGGCAGGCCCGCGTGGAAGGCGTGGCCGGCACCTGGAAGGATCTGACCGACAACGTCAACCTGCTGACCGGCAACCTGACCAATCAGGTCCGAAACATCGCCGACGTGACGACGGCGGTCGCGAACGGTGACCTGTCGAAGAAGATCACAGTCGATGTGAAGGGCGAGATTCTGGAGCTGAAGAACACCATCAACACCATGGTGGACCAGCTCAACAGCTTCGCCTCGGAAGTGACGCGCGTGGCCCGCGAGGTGGGCTCCGAGGGCAAACTGGGCGGACAGGCGCAGGTGAAGGGTGTCGCCGGCACCTGGAAGGACCTGACCGACAACGTGAACGCGATGGCGACCAACCTGACCGGTCAGGTCCGCAACATCGCGGAGGTCACGACGGCGGTCGCAAACGGCGACCTGTCGAAGAAGATCACCGTGGACGTGCGCGGCGAGATTCTGGAGCTGAAGGACACCATCAACACCATGGTGGATCAGCTCAACAGCTTCGCCAGCGAAGTCACGCGCGTCGCGCGCGAGGTCGGCTCCGAAGGCAAGCTGGGTGGGCAGGCGCAGGTGAAGGGCGTGGCCGGCACCTGGAAGGATCTGACGGACAGCGTCAACCTGCTGACCGGCAACCTGACCAACCAGGTCCGCAACATCGCCGACGTGACGACCGCCGTGGCGAACGGCGACCTGTCCAAGAAGATCACCGTCGATGTGAAGGGCGAAATCCTGGAGCTGAAATCCACCATCAACACGATGGTGGATCAGCTGAACAGCTTCGCCAGCGAGGTGACCCGCGTGGCCCGCGAGGTGGGCACCGAGGGCAAGCTCGGCGGTCAGGCGCAGGTCAAGGGTGTGGGTGGCACCTGGAAGGACCTGACCGACAACGTCAACATGATGGCCGCGAACCTGACCGGGCAGGTGCGCAACATCGCGGAGGTCACGACGGCGGTCGCGAAGGGCGACCTGTCGAAGAAGATCACCGTCGACGTGAAGGGCGAGATTCTGGAGCTGAAGGACACCATCAACACGATGGTGGACCAGCTCAACAGCTTCGCGTCGGAAGTGACGCGCGTGGCCCGCGAGGTGGGCAGCGACGGCAAGCTGGGCGGCCAGGCCCGCGTGGAGGGTGTGGGCGGCACCTGGAAGGACCTGACCGACAACGTCAACATGATGGCGACCAACCTGACCAATCAGGTGCGCGGCATCGCGGAGGTCGTGACGGCGGTCGCCCAGGGCAACCTGAAGCGCAAGCTGACCGTGGACGCCAAGGGCGAGATCGCAGCGCTGGCCGACACCATCAACGGCGTGATCGAGACGCTGGCCATCTTCGCGGATCAGGTCACCAACGTGGCCCGCGAGGTGGGCATCGAAGGCAAGCTGGGCGGACAGGCCAAGGTGCCCGGCGCCACCGGCGTCTGGGGCGACCTGACCGACAACGTGAACCAGCTGGCCGCCAACCTGACCACCCAGGTCCGCGCCATCGCGGAGGTGGCGACCGCGGTGACCAAGGGCGACCTGACCCGGTCCATCGCGGTGGAGGCGTCGGGCGAGGTCGCGGCGCTGAAGGACAACATCAACGAGATGATCCGCAATCTTCGCGACACGACGCTGAAGAACGCGGAGCAGGATTGGCTGAAGACGAACCTCGCCAAGTTCACCCGCATGCTTCAGGGCGAACGCGACCTGGTGACCGTCTCCAACCTGATCCTGTCGGAGATCGCGCCGCTGGTGAACGCTCAGCACGGCGTCTTCTACGTCACCACGCGCGACAACGACGACACCGTCCTCGACCTCGTCGCCAGCTACGCGCTGAAGGAGCGCAAGAACCTCGGCAACCGCTTCGCACTGAAGCAGGGCCTCGTCGGCCAGTGCGCCTACGAGAAGAAGCGCATCCTGCTGACCAACGTGCCGAAGGACTACGTCAACATCAGCTCCGGCCTCGGCGAGGCGCCGCCCTTGAACATCATCGTCCTGCCGGTGCTGTTCGAGAACGAGGTGGCGGCCGTCCTCGAACTCGCCTCCTTCAACCGCTTCAGCGAGACGCACCAGTCCTTCCTGGAGCAGCTGACCGAGAGCATCGGCATCGTGCTGAACACCATCGCGGCCAACATGCGGACGGAAGGCCTGCTGAAGCAGTCGCAGCGCCTGACCACCGAGCTGCAGAGCCAGCAGGAGGAGCTGAAGACCACCAACGAGCGGCTGGAGCAGCAGGCCGCCTCGCTCCGCCAGTCGGAGGAGCTGCTGAAGGCCCAGCAGGAGAAGCTGCGCCAGACCAACGAGGCGCTGGAGGAAAAGGCGCAGCAGCTGGAAAGCCAGAACGTCGAGGTGGAGCGCAAGAACCGCGAGGTCGTGCTCGCCAAGGCCGCGCTGGAAGAGAAGGCGGAGCAGCTGTCGCTGACCTCCAAGTACAAGTCGCAGTTCCTCGCCAACATGAGCCACGAGCTGCGCACCCCGCTGAACAGCCTGCTGATCCTGTCGAAGCTGCTGTCGGACAACGCCGACCAGAACCTCAGCGACAAGCAGGTGGAATTCGCCCGGACGATCCACGCCGCCGGTTCGGACCTGCTGAACCTGATCAACGACATCCTGGACCTGTCGAAGATCGAATCCGGCACGGTCACGCTGGAGATCGGCGAGGTGGTGCTGGGCGACCTGCGCGGCCATGTGGAGCGCACCTTCACCCAGCTGGCGGAGGAGAAGCGCCTGCGCTTCACCATCGACATGGACAAGGCCCTGCCCGTCACCATCCAGACGGACGAGAAGCGGCTGGAGCAGGTGCTGAACAACCTGCTGTCCAACGCCTTCAAGTTCACGGAAGTCGGTGGCGTCACCTTCCGCGTCAGCCCCGTGTCGGAGGGCTGGAGCAGCGGCCACCCCGTGCTGAACGCGGCCGACCAGGTGCTGGCCTTCACCGTCACCGACACCGGCATCGGCATCCCGGAGGACAAGCAGCGCATCATCTTCGAGGCGTTCCAGCAGGCCGACGGCACGACCAGCCGCAAGTACGGCGGCACCGGCCTCGGCCTGTCGATCAGCCGCGAGATCGCGCGCCTTCTGGGCGGGGAGATCCGGGTGCAGAGCGCGCTCGGCAAGGGCAGCACCTTCACGCTCTACGTGCCGCTGAACTTCGACCTCGCCAGCCACCAGGAGCCGGCGCCCAAGCCCGCCGCCATCCCGTCGCCGACCCGCCCGATCGTCGCCTCCGGGTCGGAGGAGGGGCTGGCCCTGCTGCAACTCCACCCCTCGCTCGACGACCGGGAGCGCATCCGGCCGGGCGACCCCGTGGTGCTGGTGATCGAGGACGACGTGAAGTTCGCCTCCATCCTGGTGGATCTGGCGCGGGAGAAGGGCTTCAAGGCCATCGTCTCCTACGCCGGCGGCCCGGCCATGCCGATGGCCCGCAAGTTCCACCCCGACGCGGTCCTGCTCGACATCGGCCTGCCGGACATGGACGGCTGGGCGCTGCTCGACCTGCTGAAGCGCGACCCGCAGACCCGCCACATCCCCGTGCACGTCATCTCCGCCAAGGAGGAGCGGCGCCGCGGGCTCGCCATGGGCGCCTTCGACTACACGGAGAAGCCGGCCGACCGCGAGGCGATCTTCGCAGCGCTCGCCAAGGTGAAGGGCTTCGTGGAGCGCCACCACCGCAAGCTGCTGATCGTGGAGAAGGAAACCAACGCGGAGACGGGCGGCATCGCCAACCTGGTCGGCAACGGCGACATCGAGACCCGCACGGTCACCAGCACCGACGCGGCCCGCGCCGCGCTGGCGGAGGAGCGGTTCGACTGCATGGTGCTCGACCTCTCCATCCCGCAGCCGTCCGACTTCGAGCTGATCGAGAGCTTGCGCACCCGCGACACCACCGCCTGGATGCCGGTCGTCGTCTACGTCTCCGACACCATCGCGCCGGAGGACGAGGCGCGGCTGCGCCGGCTGGCGGAATCGGTGGTGCTGCGCAGCGTCCGCTCCGCCGGCAGCCTGCTGGACGAGACGGCGCTGTTCCTGCACCGCGCGGTGGACCGCCTGCCGGAGGAAAAGCGCAGCGCGCTTGCCCAGATACGGCAGCGCGACCCGGCGCTGAACGGCAAGAAGGTGCTGATCGTCGACGACGACTTCCGCAACATCTTCTCGCTCGCCAGCGTGCTGGAAGCGCACGACATGGCCGTCCTCCACGCCGAAAGCGGGCAGGAAGGGCTGGACTTGCTGAAGCAGAACCCCGACGTCAACGTGGTGCTTGTCGACATCATGATGCCGAAGATGGACGGCTATCAGACCATCCGTGAAATCCGGACGACCGACCAGGGCCGCGGCCTGCCCGTGATCGCCGTCACCGCCAAGGCCATGAAGGGCGACCGCGAGAAATGCATCGAGGCCGGCGCCACCGATTACCTTGCAAAGCCGGTGGACATCGACCACCTGCTGTCGCTGCTGCGCGTCTGGACGGGCCTCCAGCGGGGGTCGGGCGGCGCGCCGGTGATGTCTCGCCTCAGCCGGGAGTGACCATTCGATGCCGTCCAACCTGGGCAACGGCGCAATGAACCGGCCAATAACCGCTACGGGCGCCGCCACGGGCAGCGCAACGGGAGCCGCGCGGGCCGCCGCCGACGCGATGCGGATCGTCGCGGACTCCCTGCCGCCGCTGGAGGTGCGCATCCTGGTCGTCGACGACGACGGCCGCAACCTGCTGGCCATGCGCGAGACCCTGTCCGAACTCGGCGCCACCGTGGTCCTCGCCAAGTCCGGCGAGGAAGCGCTGAAGCGCGTGCTGGACCAGGACTTCGCGGCGATCCTGATGGACGTCCACATGCCGGGCATGGACGGCTACGAGACGGCGGAGCTGATCCGCAACCGCCAGAAGTCCCGCCACATCCCGATCCTGTTCCTGACCGCGATCAACAAGGACGAGATGCACATCTTCCGCGGCTATTCCGCGGGGGCCGTGGACTACATGTTCAAGCCCGTCGATCCGGTGATCCTGCGCAGCAAGGTCTCCGTCTTCGTGGAGCTGTACCGCAAGACGGAGGAGGTGAAGCGCCAGGCCGCCGTGCGCGAGCGGCTGCTGGCCGAGAACTTCCGCGTCCGCACCGAGAAGATGGAGGCCGAACAGGCGCTCCGCCGGTCGGAGGAGCGGCAGGCGCTGATCGCCCGATCCCTGCCCATCCTGCTCTACACGGCCGGCATCGGGCGCGGCACGCCCTTCCGCTACGTGACGGAAAACACCAGCGAGCTGTTCGGCTTTCCGGCCGAACGCTTCCTGAAGGAGGGCGGCTTCTGGGAATCCCGCCTGCATCCCGACGACCGGGAGCGGGCGCTGGCCCAGTTCGCAACGGCGCTGGAGACCGGCGTCGCCACGGTCGAGTACCGCTGGCGCGGCGCCGACGACAAGTACCGCATCCTGCTCGACCAGGCGGTCGTCCTGCGCGACGAGAGCGGCGCCCCGCAGGAGCTGTGCGGCACCATCCTGGACGTCACCGACACGCGCGAGATGCAGCAGCAGCTGGCCCACGTCCAGAAGATGGAGACCATCGGCCAGCTGACCGGCGGCATCGCCCACGACTTCAACAACATGCTGACCGTGGTCATCGGCAGCCTGGAGCGGCTGGCCCGCATGGTGCCGGACGATCCCAAGGCGGCGCGCCGCGTGGACATGGCCTTGCAGGCGGCGCTGCGCTGCTCCGACCTGACGCGCCGGCTGCTCGCCTTCGCGCGGCGCCAGCAGCTCCACCCCGAAAGCGTGGACATGGACGCGCTGGTGCGCAACATGGGCGAGCTGATGGAGCGCACGCTCGGCCCCAACATCCAGGTGGTGATCGAGACCGCCCCGCCGCAGTGCCCCGCGCTGGTGGACCGGACCCAGGCGGAATCGGCCCTGCTGAACCTCGTCATCAACGCGCGCGACGCCATGGCCGGCAACGGCCGCCTGAGCATCGCCACCACCACCGTCACGGTCGGCGAGGACGGGAACGACGCCGGGCTCGACCTGCACCCCGGCCACTATGTCCGGCTGACCGTGTCGGACACCGGCTGCGGCATGCCGCCGGACGTGCTGGAGCGCGCCTTCGAGCCCTTCTTCACCACCAAGGACGTGGGCAAGGGCACCGGCCTCGGCCTCAGCATGATCCACGGCTTCGTGAAGCAGTCCGGCGGCGTCATCAAGGTGGAGAGCGCGCCGGACTGCGGCACCACCTTCCACCTTTACCTGCCCTGCGCGCCCGACGCCGACCCGCAGTCCAGCCGCGACCCCGACGCGGCGGAGGCCGACGCCGCGCCGATGCCCGGCCACGGCGAGATGGTGCTGGTCGTGGACGACGACCACGACGTGCGCCACGTCGCCGTGCTGACCCTCCAGGAACTCGGCTACAACGTCCTGGAGGCGGAGAACGGCCCAACGGCGCTGACGGTCCTGGCCGGCAACCCGCGCGTGGACCTTCTGTTCACCGACATCGTCATGCCCGGCGGCATGAACGGGCTGGAACTGGCCAATGAGGCCCAGCGGCGCTATCCCGACCTGAAGGTGCTCTACGCGTCGGGCTATGCCCACGGCGTCGCGGGCGGCGTCGGCACCGCCGGCCCAGGCGCGGAGATCCTGATCAAACCCTACCGCGACCGCGACCTCGCCCGCGCCGTCCGCGTGGCGCTCGGGGCAACGCCGGCCTGCGCGGAGGCGAAGTAGAACCTGGCCCTACCGCAAAAACCTCCTCAAGGGAGGGGGAAAACAGGTCACGCCCGCGGCCCGGCCTTCGCGCCGCGTGCGCGCTGATCCGCGGCGCGGGCGCGTTCCAGTTCGATGTGGGTCCGGGCGGCGACGCGCATCAGGCGGTCGGTGGCGGCGAGGAGCTCGTCGTAGCGGGCCGGGGAGTCGGACGTCAGGAAGGAATCGAAGACGGTCAGGAACGAGGCGATCTCGCTGCTGACCCGCCAGCGCAGTTCCGGATCGATCCCCGGAGCCGGGGTCGGCGGTGAGGACGGCGGAGCGGTTTCGCGGGCGGGGGCCGGGGCCGGCGGCGTGGCGGCGGGAGCGGGTGCGGCGTCCGGCTGGGCATCGCCTGCGCTGGCGGGAGCGTCGGTGGGGCGATTGATGATGTAGCGGATGGCGGGGCCGGTGCAGCCGTAGTCGCGCGCGATGCTCGCCAGGGATTCGCCCGCCGCGTGGCGCGTGCGGATCGCCGACCAGTCGCCGTGGGGTATCTTTCCCTTTTCGCGTGCTTTTGCCATCAACCCTCACGCCCAAGGCACAACGGAACGCCAAGGGGAGTCCGTGTGGACCCCCGCAGCCGGCCAACTCTAGCACAGCCGTTTTCTTATGGCATGTTTTTCTGCCAATAGGCGGGATCGGCGGACCGGCGCGCCCGAAAGGGCCACTCCTTTTGGAAAAGAGGCAACTTGCGCAAAACGGGCTTGGGGTCGTCCCAGGCGATGCCGGACTTCGCCTCGCAGCGCAGCACCCAGCCGAGCCAGTCCGACAACGCAAGCCCCTCCGCGCGCGCCGCCGCGAAGTCCTTCACGACGTTGCACCAGCCGACGCCCGCCCGCGCCCGCGCCGTGGCGGGGCGTGCCCGTCCGGCCAAGTCCGCGTAGACCAGCGCCGGCAGGTTCACGCCCGCCAGGGCGCCGGGGAAATGCCAGAGGTTGAAGCGCGGGTTGATCTCCAGCAGGTGCAGCCGCCCGTCCGGCCCGCGCTTGAAGTCGAACTTCGCGACCCCGCGCAGGTTCAGCCGCCGCGTCAGGGCACGGCCAAGCTCCTGGACATCGCTTGCGTCGGTAATCGACAACGCGGTCGTGTGGCCGTAGGCGACGGGGTAGGTGCGGATCTTGCGCCCGGTGAACTCCCCGGCGATGGCGCCCGTTGCGTCCACATAGACGTGGTAGCTTTCGATGCGGGATTCGGGGCCGGGGATGATTTCCTGCGCCAGGAAATTCCGGCCGGAGGCGGCCATGCGCGGCCAGAGTTCCCGCAGGGCCGCCGGGCTTTCCACCTGCCGGGCCTTGCCCAGTTCGCCGATCTCCCGCCAGACCGTGTCGCGCCGCGTCGCCGGCTTCACGATCAGCGGAAAGGCGAGGTCCAGGTCCGGCGGGACGGGGCTTTCGCCGGGGCGCAGGTGCCGCGTTGCCGGGACCGGCAGGCCGAGCCGCTCCGCGAGCGTGTGGAAGCGGTTCTTGTCCACCAGATCCTCGACCAGCTCCGCGTCCGCCACCACGAAGCGGAAGACTTGGCCCAGCGTCTCGCGGTGCCGCGAGATGACCAGCAGATGCTCGTCCTCCTCGTAGAACAGGATGGGGCGCACCGGCAACGCCGCGCCGAAGCGCACCAGCTTTTCCACGAGGACGTCCGTGCGTTCGGAAAAATCCACCCACGGAAGCACCCCGCGCGTGAAGCGGGAGTGAACGGTCGGAGAACCGGGCGCCGCCACCGCGACGCAGGACGCGCCGGCCAGGCCGACCGGGCGCAACAGGTTCATGCTGCCCATGACGAAGGCCAGCGGCCTTTCACGGAGTCCCTTTTCTTGGATCGTCTTCATTCTGCGGCATCACCCCTTTGCGTGGACGCGCCTGCGATGGACGAAAGGCCGCTTCCGGCGTCATACGCCATGGCCTTTTGTTATCTTACCGTGAAGGAAACGATGGCAATTTCGGCGCCCAAAAAGAAATCGGCATTCAGGCGACTCCCTTTGCGATGGGCTGATCTCGGCGGTGTAAGACGGTGGAAGGCCTTGACGTCCGGCCGGGCAGCTGAAGACTTTGCGTGTCAGGTTGGATCGCAGGCGGCGGGGGGCACCGCACGTTGTCCCGCGCCGCCGCCGGCGCGCGGGATCCCCAGGGTGAACAGCGCGCCTTCCACCAGTCGCAAAAGATCGTCCCGCGCGTTGCACAGCGGTTGCCGCCCCCATTGCCGCGGGTGCGTGAGGATGTAGCCGGGACCGACGCCCGCGCGCAGCGCCGGCTGCGGCAGCTCGGGCTTCCAGAAGGCGGGATGGTAGGTGTCGGCGACCCGCAGGCCGAAGGGGCGCATGAGGTCGGCGTCGTAGGCCTCGACGTCGATCCCCTGGGCGGCGCGGAAGGCGCGGTCCTGGAGGATCACCACGTTGGTGACGCCCAGCGCCCGGTTGGCGAAGTCGCCATGGCTCGCCGCCACGCGCAGGGGCAACCTGGTCCGTTCGCGCAGGGCGGCGAGGTTGGCGGCGAACCGCTCCCGCGCGGCCGGGATCAACGCGTCGACCTGGGCCGTCCGGTTGGCGCCGCGCTCCTTGGCGATGGTCGCCAGCTCCTCGTAATGGTAGCCGACCTCGTGGCCGGCGGCGGCGAGGTCGCGCATGATGCCGACGTCGATCGTCGAGAGGCGAAAGAAATAGGATCCCCGCATCCCGGCCCGCTCTTCGGCCGCGGCGAAGGCCGGGCACAGCTCCGGGCTGCTGTCGATGTCGTGGCGCAGGACGAGCGCGCGGTGGCCGTCCTCCACCAGTCCGTTCTTCAGGTCCCGGTAGAAGGCGCCGATGGTCGTGCCGCCGTATCCCATCGCGCGGGCGAGGCCGAGCAGCTGCTCGTAGTCGGCCATGCGGTTGGGCATGACATAGTCCCGGTAGAGGCGCTTCCAGACGGTTCGGATCATCGCGGTTTCTCCGTTGTGCCGCCGACGAGGCCCGACGGGACGGCCGGGCTGCGCGGGGCCAGAATCCGTTCGTAGAGCTGGACCAGGGTCCGCTGCTCGTTCTCCCAGCTGTAGCGGGCGCGGATGGCCTCCCGTCCCCGCTGGCCCATGGCTTCGGCCTCCTCCGGATGCGCGAAGATCCAGTCGATGGCGGCGGCGACCGCGTCCGTGTCGCAGGGCGGCACGCACAGGCCGCAGCGGCTTTCCTCGACCACGCCGCGCATGTAGGGGAAGTCGGCGACGATCAGGGGAATGCCGGCCGCCATGTATTCGAACAGCTTGACCGGCTGGGCTTCCTGGTAGTTCCGCGTCGGGTGGTAGAGCACCAGCCCGACGCGCGACTCGACCAGCAGGCGCTTCACGCCGGCGCGATCCTGCCGGCCCCGGTAGTCCACCCGCGGCCAGCCCGGCAGCGCCTCCATGCGCTTCTGCAACTCCGCGGAGCCCATGCTTCCGGCCATCAGCAGCGTGGCCTGGGGGAAGCGACCGACCTTGCCGATGGCGTCGACCACCTCCACCGCGCAGCGGGTTTCGGTGATGGTGCCGACGAAGGCCACGCCCCGGCGCTCCGCGTAGGGCGGTGCGCCGCCTTCGGCGTTGGCGTCGGCGAACTCCGCCGCCATGGCGAAGTTCTGGACCAGGACGGTCTTACGCGCCGGGAATCGCTGCCCGATGATCGGCGTGGCGGCGACCACCCCGGACATGGCCTTGCCGGCGGTCCACTCCAGAACGCGCGCGACACCGGCGAGAACGGGCCGCAGGCGCAGCGGAATCCAGGCGCGGGTCATCAGGTCGCGCGGCAGATCCTCGTGGACGTCGTAGATCACCGTCTTGCCCATCAGCCGCAGCAGCAGGCCGCCGGGGATGAGTTCCGGGTCGTGGAAATGATAGACGTCGCCCTTCTGCCGGATGGCCGCGCGAAGCACTGAAAAGCCGGTCTTCAGCAGGCGCGGCAGCAATCCGACCGGGCGTTCCACCGCCACGATGTCCACGCCCTGGCGGCGGATCGGCCGGCCGTCGTCCGTGCGGTAGCGGTTGTCCGGGATCACCAGTGCCACGTCGTAGCCGGTCTGCGCCAGGCCGACGCATTCCTTGGTGAAGATCCGGGCGTCGTCGGCAAAATGTGTGGTCGTCAGGTGGACGACCTTGACGCGGTCCGATCGGTCCGAACGGTCCGGCATGGCTGTTGGTCCTCCCCATCGTCGGATTTGCCCCGGGGATCATAACTTTGCTTTCTTATGCTTTTCGGCGCAATGACCTTATCGAAGTACACGTTTGAACGCACCGCATGCTCCCCTCCGGTGGCTCGCCGTCTTTCGGTGGTCCTCCCACGGCGCGGCGGACTCATCCCTTTTCGAGCGGGGCGCATCGCACCCGCCCTGCGATGATAAGATGGCAAAAGAAAGGGAGCGAGGGTCATGGAGGCCACGTTGCGCGCGCATCCGGCGCGGCACCCCGGCACCGGTCTGCTGGCGCGGATGCGCGAGGACGCGCTGTCCATCGAAGCCAGCTTCATCCTGTTCGTCTACGCCGGCCGCTACAAGATGCTGCCGGAGTTCCAGGGCTCCCCCGTGGACCTGACGCTGCTGTTCTTCATCCTCGCGGTCGGGCTGACCGTCTGGGGCATCTTTTCGCGCCGGCTGAAGCCGATGCCGCTCGACCTGCCGAACATCCTGATGCTGTCCTTCACGGCCTTCGGCGTCATCAGCGTCTTCTGGTCGAGCCTGGAGCCGAAGAACGTGGACAAGGCCTGGCGCTTCGTCCTGATCGGGGTCAGCAGCTATTTCCTGGTCGTCGTCCTGGCGCAGGATCTGGAGCGGCGGCGCCGCATGGTGCGCCTGATGATCGCCTTCAGCATCGCCCTGCTGCTCTATTACAGCACCTACCGCTGGGTGCTCGGCGTCGACCCGAACGACATGGAGAACGCGGGGCGGGTCAACGGCAACAACTACATGGAATACGGCGCGCACGCCGCGATCCTGTTCTACGCCTGCCTGTCGCAGGTCATCCTGGGGCCGCGCCAGCGGCTGCCCTTGGCGATCGCCGGCGCCGTTCTGGCGCTGTTCGCCTTGCTGTTGATCGGCGCCCGCGGCCATCTGGTCTTCGCGGTGTTCAGCATCTCGCTCGCCGCGGGAAGCCTCCTGCTGGCGCCGCGCGGCCTCTTCGCGGGGATGCGGCGGCTGCTGCTTCTCGTCACCGCGCTCGTGGTGCTGTGCTGGGCCGGCTATGTGGCGATTACGGCCTATCAGGGCGCGACCGGCGCGTCGCAGCAGTTCTACACGCTGGAGCGCATCCGGCTCCAAACCTCGAACGAAAGCACCCATTCGCTGGACATCCGGGAGGAGGCGCAGGATCTCGCCTTCCGGCAATGGCTGGTGCGCCCCCTGCTCGGCTGGGGCATGGGCGAATTCCGTCTCCAGCATAGCCTGGACTACCCGCACAACCTGTCGCTGGAAGTGCTGATGGAGATGGGGCTGGCGGGCGCCTGCCTGTTCTTCCCGGTCCTGATCCTCGGCGTCGCCACCTGCGTCGCCATGGCCCGCGACCGCCGGCTCGACTGGACGGACATGATGCTGGCGCTGCTGTTCCTGACGGAGTTCATCTCGCACACGACCGTCCAGGGCTACCTGCCCGACGACCGCATCTACTTCGCCTACCTCGGCCTGATCATGGGATGGCGGCACTGGGCCCGCCGCAACGCCAGGATGATCCCTCTCCCGCCCCGGGAGAGGGGATGATGGCGTCAGGAATTGAAGGCTTTCAGCAGGACCTCGTACAGCCCGACCCTGCGCAGACCGGCTTTGATCGCGGCGCGCAGGGGGGCGGGGAGCCCGGCGAGGCGGCGCGGCTCGATGCCGGCGCGGCGGGTCTTGGCGAAGGCCAGGGTGTCGTCGTAGGCGACGCGCCGCACCGACAGGGTTTGGCGCGCGGTGTCCAGCAGCATGAAGGTCGCCCGGCGCTCCGCCGTGCGCGGCTCGCCGACCGTTCCGGGGTTGACGAGGTAGTAGGAGCCGGGCCGCAGGGCGACCTCGTCGCCGTCATGAGCGAGAATGGGAGCGAGAATGGCGCCGTCGCGGTATTCGTGGACGCCCAGGCGATGGGTGTGCCCATAGGCGCAGACCCGCGCGCCGGAGGGGTGGGCGGCCAGCGCCGCGAAGCTCAGCCGGCGCTCGCCGTCTCCATCGAGGCGGACCAGCTCGCAGCCGATGTCCGGGTGCAGGGCTCCGTGCACCGCAACCAGCTGGCCCTCCACCGCCGCCTTCAGCGGAAGTGCGGACAGCCACGCGGTGTCATCCGGCGCCAGGTGCCGGCGGGTCCAGAACACGGCGCGGATGGCGCGGGCGCTGAATCCGTCCATGCCGATCTGGCGCGTGACCGCCCGGTCGTGGTTGCCGGCGACGCACAGCGCGCCTGCGTCCCGCAGCAGGGCGACGCAGGCGCCGGGATCGGTGTTGTAGCCGACGATATCGCCCAGGCACACCAGACGGTCCACGCCCTCCTCCGCGATCGCGCCGAGCACGGCCTGGAGCGCTTCGAGGTTGGCGTGGATGTCCGACAGGATGGCAATTCTCACCGTTGAACCTCCGCCATCAGGCCGAGGGGCACGGGCTTGCCATCGGTTGGTAGGACAGGTGCCGCACGGTGTCGGCCGGCCCGATGTTGAACAGCGCGTCCAGGATCGTCAGGCAGGGCTGGAAGGCGCCCGGCCCCTGCCCGTAGGGGTGCGGCGTGAACTCGCGCACCCACAGGTCGATGCCGGCGCGCTCGAACTTCGCCGGGTCCTGGTAGTTCTGTCCGCCGACGCCGGAGAGGTAGGTGTCCCCGCCCACCGCCTTCACAAGGTCGATCAGGCGCTCGTCGCTGGTGGACTCCACGCCGAACGCGCTCGACAGTTCGAAGCGGCAGGACAGGCCGAGATGGTCGGCCAGCAGCATCGCCGCGCGCATGTTGAAGGCGGCCAGCAGGTCGGTGTCCGCCTCCAGGATGCGGTCCACCAGCGCCATCACCGGCTCGAAGTGCGGTGTGCGGCGGTAGGTGTGCAGCAGGGTCGCGCGATGGCGGCGGCGCCAGTCGTCGTCCGCGAAGCGCACGTCCCGGATCAGCTGCCGTTCGGCGCGGCGGACGGGCGCCGACAGCCAGTCGCCGCCCGCCGCCGAATGGATCCGGGTGCGGTGGACGAAGCTCCGCCCCTGGGGCAGTTGCGCGTCGTCCAGGAAGACGAACACGTCGGCGTTGGCGATTTTCGTGAAATAGCCGAGCCACGGCAGGTAGTTCGGCTGGTGAATGGCCACTCGGACGCGCGTCTGGGTCATGTCGCTCCCGTCCACCCCGCTAGATCAGGAAGTTGGTGTCGTCGGTCGGCAGCATGCCGTCGAAGACCTTCGGGAAATTGGTCGTCATGTAGCGCCGCAGCTGTTCGGAGCGGCGGTCGCGCAGGACGTCCCAGAACCGGTCGAGCCGGTTGACGCCGCCCCACCATTCCGGATGCAGCAGCAGCTGGATGCAGGGGCGCCCTTCGCCGAGCCAACCCATCAGCGGCTCGTAGAAGGCGAAGCTGCGCCGCGAATCTGACAGGTAGGACTGCGCGTCGAACAGACGGGAGTCGTAGGCGCTGAGGAACCGCTCGTAGCGCCGGCCGAGGTTGCCGCGCGACGCGCGGTGGAAGCTGATGGTGCGGTCGATGGGGAGGACGCAGTCGATGACCCAGTCCAGCGTCTTCGCGATCGCCTCCTCCTCCGTTCCGGTCAGCTGCTCGTCGATGTGGAGGCCGACGCAATGGCCCATGCCCTGCAGGGCGCGGATGATGCCCAGCGTCTCCGGCACGAAGAAGGAGTAGGTTTCCGCGTTGAACTGGAAGAAGAAATTGCCGCGGACGCCGTGCTCGTGCTCGATCTCGCCGAGCCGCAGGGCCATGCCCGGGGAAATGTCCACGTCGTGGCGCAGGAAGAAGCAGCGGCTGTGCGGCACGGCGCCGGTCGCGTGATAGTCGGCGAAGGTGGCGAAGCGGTAGCCGCGCGCCTGGGCCAACGCCAGGATGTGGCGGAAGGTGTCTTCGCCAAAATCGGGCTCGATTTCCGGACGGGCGTCCGGAACCGCGGTGACGGGAGGCGCGGGAAAATCGGCGACCAGCAACCCGGCGTCGGGAAACAATCCCTGGGATTCGTCGGATATCTTCATGGGGCACCCGTGTCCTTGGTGGGCGATGCAAGGTCGGTCGCGCACGATCGGGCGCAGCCTGCGCGCCTCACGGCGTCCTCGGAGGGCAGCCCCAAGCGGGATCAAGCATGGATTCCTCCCTTTCAACCGTTTGATTTTTGGCAACCCTTTGATTTTCGGCAACCCTTTGTTCAGGCGTTCTTTTTTCGAATCTTACGTTTCGCGTCCGCCAGCGGCAAGGATGCGAAAAGATACATACATAAGAGGCGATAAGACGGCAGTGCGGGCGGCACCTTATACCGCGCAGACGGCGTCATTGCCGAACACACGGTCCCGGTACCAGTCGTAGGTGCGCTGCACCCCCGTGCGCAGGTCGATCTGCGACCGGTAGCCGGTGGCCTCCACGGCCTTGCCCATGTCGGGCGCCCGGCGGGCGGGAGAGCCCGGCGTTTCCGGAAGGGGGGCGACGGGGTTGTCGCGCCTGACGACGTCGAGGACGGTCCGCGCCAGATCGCCGATGCGCACCTCCGGCGCCTGGGTGCCGATGTTGAAGGTGTCGTTGGCGCAGGCCGGCAGCGCCGCCATGCGGATCAGATATTCCACCGCGTCGTCGACGTAGCAGAAGGACCGGCTGTGCTCCACGCTCGCCACCTCCAGCGGCGCGCCGGCCGGCAGGGCGTGGGCCTTCTCCAGAAGCTGCGGGATGACGTGGGACAAGCCCATGCGCGGGCCATAGACGTTGTGGAAGCGCACGATGGTGAAGGGCACGCCGGAGAAGCGGCACATGGCCTCCCCATACAGCTTCGACAGCATGTAGGTGGTCCGCGGCTCCGTCAGGTCGCCGGCGGTCAGGGGCGTGTCCTCCGGGGTCGGAACGGGAATGCCGAAATGCTGGAGCGTGCCTGCGTAGATCTCGCTGGTGGAGGCGAAGACCAGCCGGCCCAGGTTCGCTTGCCGCCGCGCCAGCGCCAGGACCGTCTCCAGCATGGCGACGTTGGCCGTCAGAACCTCGTAGGGGCGGGAGCGGACCTGGGCGACGCCGATGATGGCCGCGAGATGGAAGATCTGGGCGTAGTCCGTGTCCATGGCGTCGGCGACGGCGGCGTCGCGCAGGTCGGCCTCCAGCATCCGCACATGGGGCCGCGCCAGCAGTTCCTCCAGCGCCTCGTCCCGCACGCCGCGGGCGTGATTGTCGAGGATGTCCACCGCGAAGCCCCGGTCGGCCAGGGTGCGCGCAAGATGGCAACCGATGAAGCCGGCCCCGCCGGTCACGAGCGCTTTCAGCATGTTTCCCCCATCGTGATTCCGCGGCCAACACTGGTGATGCGGCAGCCCAGGTCGCGCAGCTGGCGTCGCTGGTCGTCCGTCAGGACGTTGTTGGCGTCGACCACAGCGACCGCCGCCCCCTTCAGCCAATCGGCGAGGTCGATGCCGCGGTAGGCGGGCGACCCTTGCGTGAATACCACGGCGTCGAAGCCGTCCGCGTCGGGCAGGCTGCCACGGACCGGCCGGCCAAGCTCCTCCCACCAGGTCACCAGCGGGTCGTGCGGCGTGACCTCCGCCCCCTCCCGCTCCGCGGCCTCGACGAAGGTCTGGGCCGGCGAATAGCGGGTGTCGCCCACGTCCTCCCGGTAGGAGATGCCGAGCAGCAGGATCCGCTTGCCCGCCAGCGCCCCGCCGAGCAGGCCGCGCAGCTTGTCCAGCGCGACCAGCGGCATGGCCGCGTTGGTCCGCACCGCCTCCGTGCAAAAGGGGAAGGACAGGTCGGCGCGCTCGAACAGCGTGCGGGCGGCGACCGCGGCGAACAGCGGGTCCTTGGTCAGGCAATAGCCGCCGACGCCGAAACCCGGCTGGCGCATGTTGGCGTGGGTCGGCCGCATGCGCACGGCGTTCACGATCTCGAACATGTCGATGCCCACGGCTTCCGCGAAGCGGCCCCATTCCTCCATGAAGGCGATGGTGACCGCCCGGTAGCTGTTCTCCAGCACCTTCGCCGTCTCCGACGCGGTGGTGGAGCCGAGGCGCGTCAGCGGATAATCCGCCACGTTGATGACCGTGGACAGGAACCGCTCGCAGGCGTCCGCCGCCTCCGGCGTCGTGCCGGCGTAGACGCGCCAGTAGTTGACGATGGAGTTGTAGTATTGCGCGCCGGGCATCACCCGCTCGTAGGAATGGGCGAGCCGGACGGAGTCCGGGGCCAAGCCGCGCGCCTCCAGCCCGGCGGCCAGCCGCGGCGCGATGACGCGCTCGCAGGTGCCGGGCGGGACGGTGGTCTCCACGATCACCAGCGCGCCCGGATTCAGCCGTGCGGCCAGAGCGTCGACGGCGCGCTGCATGGCGGCGAAGCGGACCTCCGGCTGCGGGGCCGACCAGTCGATGTCCAGGTTGATGTCCACCAGCACGACGTCGGCGCGCGCGAACACCTCCGCGTCGTCGGTGGCCGTCAGGTTGCCGGCCTCGTGCGCGCGGGCAAGCGCTTGGTCAAGCTCCGAGTCGGCGCCGGGAAAGGGCATCTCGCCGGCGGCGATGGAGGCGATGCGGTGGCGCCCGGCCTCGTTGGGCAGGTCCACGCCGACCACGCTGTAGAGCGGCCGGCCGTCGGCACCGCGCGCGTTGGCGACCGCGATGGCCATGGCGGACCCAACGAAGCCCAGCCCCTGCACGCAGACGACCGGTCGGCCGGCGCCCAACAGGGCGTCCAGTGGCGCGGCCAGCGTTTCACAGACATTCATGGGCAATTTCACACCTCGCTAAAAGTCTTGCGGGGCTCAAAATCTTACTGGCGACCGGGCCGTGGCCTCAGGTCGCCGCGGCGGCGGCGATGAAGCGCGACGCCAGGACGCGGTAGTCGTGGTTCTCCTGCACGAAGCGCCGCCCGTTCTGGCCGAGTGCCGCGCGTTCGGCAGGATCCATGTGGACCAGCTGGCGGATGACGTCGGCGAGCGCGTCGGGGTCTTCCGGCGGCACGGTGAAGCCGCAGGCTCCCTCGCGGGCGAGGTCGTTGCTGGCGTTGCTGCACTGGACGACCGGGCGGCCGGCCAGCATGTAGTCGAACATCTTGTTGGGCGACACGCCGAACCGGTACAGCGGGCTCTTGGGCCAGGACACGACCAGCGCGTCCATCCGTTGCAGGAAGTCCTGCACCGTCGGCTTCGGGATGACGCCGACGAGGTGGAAGTTGTCCAGCCCCGTCGCCTCCACCCGGGCGCGGAACTCGTCGGCCCCCTGCCCGCCCCCGGCCAGGATGAAGGACACCGGCTCGTCCTTCAGCAGCGCGGCGGCGTCCAGCACCGTCCCGATCGCGTCGGCCATGTTGATTCCGCCGGCATAGCCCATCAGGAAGCGCCCGCGGGCACGCTCCGCCGCGATGCGGGCGGCGACCGCCTCAGACAGTTCGCCCGCCACGGCCTTCTGGAAGGCGGCGACCGGGATGCCGTTCGGGACGTGCACGAACTTGCGCAGGTCCATGCCGCGTTCGGCCATATAGTCGCAGACGTTCGGCAGGATGGAGATGACGGTGTCGGCGTTCCGGTAGGCCCGGTCCTCCGCATGCTGCAACAGGCGGATGTAGGGGTGGTTCGGCGAATAGCCGCCGAGCAGCATGGGCGTCAGCGGCCACAGGTCGTGCACCTCGAACACCAGCCGCGCCCCGACCATGCGGGCGATCCGCTCCCCCGGGTAGATGTCCAGCGGGTAGGTGGAGGAGCAGATGACCACGTCCGGCCGCTCCTCCCGCGCGATGCGGCCGGCATAGGCGGTCAGCTTCGACACGAAGGTCAGGATGTTGACGATCCGGTCCACCCCGTTGCCCTGGTAGGGCCGGGTCCGCAGCCAGCGGAAGCGGACCCCGTCCTCCTCCGTCACGGCGAGGTCGGTGTCGGCGACCGGCTGTTTGTTGCGCAGGTGGGAGAAGCTCGCCCCCACGATGGTGACCTTGTGCCCGTCGGCCACCCATTCGCGGGCCAGGTAGAAGGGCCGGTACTCCATGCCCATCAGGTCCGAACCCGCATAGTGGTTGATCAGCAGAATGTTCATCCCGGCGACCTCGGTGCGATGGTGGATGCCGGCTCAGGCCGGCTCTTCTCAAGCCGGCGCCCCTCCGCCCGGCGGATTCGCCAGACGGCGATGGTGTTGAGGGCCAGCAGCGCGGCGTCCGACAGGGCGAAGGCGGCGGTCATGGCGATGACGGCGCCGAGTGCCGACAAGCCCAGCCACCAAACCGCCAGCATGGCGCCAGCCACGGTCAGCAGCCGGCCGACCTCCCACGCCGACATCCAGCGGTTCAGGCCGTAGAGGTGCAGGCAGGAGGTCGCCTGCGCGGCGACGCCGACGATGCTGGACAGGACGATGATCCCGGCGTAGCGCCCAGCCTCCTCCCACCCCGCGCCGAACACGAAGCCGAAGATCTCCGGACCAAAGGCGGTCAGGATCAGGCCGGGCGTCATCAGCGCGAACAGGCCGGCGTTGAAGACCAGGAACAGCAGCCAGAGCCGCCGCGGATTCTCCGTCTGGAGCCGCGCCGCGTTGCCCCACAGGACCTGGTTGGCCGCCTGCCCCAGCAGGGCCGAGGGCTGCCACAGCACTCGGTGCGCCAGCGACCATTGCCCGGCCATGGCAAGCCCGTAGAGCGACGGCAGGACCACGTTCGGAAGCTGCCGCCCCACCCCGTTGATCACGCCGGAGGGGGCCGTCAGCAGCGCGAATTGGCGGTATTCGGCCGCGACACGGCGCAGGCGGTGCAGGGTCATGGCCTTGACGCTGCGCTCCAGATCGGGCCGGCACTGGGTCGCCGCCCGGACCAAGCCGAGGGCGTAGCCGCCGATGAAGCCGAGCATCAGCCCGTCGGCGTCCGGCTTCACCGCCGCGACCGCCAGCTGGCACACCGCGGTGCCCAGCAGGGTGACGAAGCGCTGCCCGGCCACCTGCGGAAAGGCCTGGTTGCGGATCAGCCAGCTGGTCACGACCTCGTTCAGCCCGACGATCAGGAGCGCCGCGGCGAGCAGCAGGGCATCGGCGAGCCGGATCTCCACCCAGTGCTGAGGCAGTGCCACGGCGAGCGCGCCCACCAGCCCGACCAGCACCGGCACGGCAACCGTCACCACCAGGCACAGCGCCAGCAGGTCGATCGCCGTCTCCTCGTCTTTCGGCAGCGGCAGCGCCCAGCCGTAGCGCAGCGAGGCCAGCGGCGTCAGGATGGTGACGATGGCGCCCAGGATCGTGAAGTGGCCGAAGGCCGCCGGGTCGTAGAGGCGGGTCAGCAGCGGGGAGGCGGCGAAGACCAGCGCCTGCGCCAGCCCCACCGCGCCCGCGATGCGCAACACGTCGGCCGAGACCCGCCGGAAGAACGTGCCGTGATGCCGCACGCCGTCCCGGAAGCCTTCGGCCGCCTGCGCCAGCCTGCTCATTCCGCCGCGGCCTGCACGGCCCCGAGGCCCGACAGCAGGCTGTCGGCGATGTGGCGCTGGTCCTCCTCGGCGAGATACGGGTGCATGGGCAGGCTCAGCACCGTGTCCATCAGCCGGTCGGTGACGGGGAGAGCGCCTCCCGCAACGGGGTAGTGCCGGTAGGCGCCCTGGCGGTGCAGCGGGCGGGCGTAGTAGACCGCCGACGGCACGCCATGCTCTTTCAGCCGCGCCATCACCGCGTCGCGCGAGCCGGTGCGCAGCGTGTATTGCGCCCAGGCCGACGTGCAGCCGGGCAGCAGGACGGGCCGCGCCAGATCCGACGGCAGCAGGGCGTCGTAGCGGTCGGCGACCCGCGCGCGGGCCTCCAGCTCCCCGGCGAACAGCTCCAGCTTCTCGATCAGGATGGCCGCCTGGAGGGTGTCCATGCGGCCGTTCAGGCCGAGGCGGACGTTGTCGTACTTGTCGGTGCCCTGCCCGTGCACGCGCAGCGACTTCAGGACGGCCGCCGTCTCGTCGTCGTCGGTGAAGACCGCCCCGCCGTCGCCGTAGCAGCCCAGCGGCTTGGCCGGGAAGAAGCTGGTGGTGGTGACGTCGCCGATGGTGCCGACGTGGCGCCCGCGGTAGATCGCGCCGAAGGCCTGCGCCGCGTCGCAGATCAGCCACAGCCCGTTCTCGCGCACGATCGGCTCGATGGCGTCGTAGTCGGCGGGCTGGCCGAACAGGTCCACGGTGATGACGCCGGCCAGCGGCAGGCCCTGCTCCCGCGCGGTCAGGACGGCGGCCTTCAGGCTGTCGGGGTCGAGGTTGAAGGTGTCCTCCCGCACGTCGGCGAAGATGGGCACGCCGCCCAGCAGGCTGACCGCCTCGGCGGTCGCGCAGAAGGTGAAGCTGGGGACGATGACGGCCTCGCCGGGCTTCAGCCCCTTGGCCATCAGCGCCATGACGATGGCGTCGGTCCCGTTGGCGCAGGATACGGTGTGGCGGGCGCCGCAGAAGGCGGAGAGCCGGCGTTCCAGCTCGGCCACCTCCGGCCCCATGATGTAGGCGCCGTGGTCGAGCACGCGCGCGAGGGCGGCGTCCAGCTTCGGGCGGATGCGCTTCTGCTGCTCGACCAGATCGATGAAGGCGATCGGGCGCCGCAGGGACGTGGTGTCGGTCATCCTTGTTTTTCCTTTTGGGTCTTTCGCTGTTCCCCTCTCCCGGCCCTGCCGGGAGAGGGAGGGGCCCGACGCGAAGCGGTGGGAGGGTGAGGGCTTGGTTTTTCGGGATGACCTTGCCCTCACCCTCCCGCTTCGCGGGCCCCTCCCTCTCCCGCCGGAGGCGGGAGAGGGTTGATTGGCCATCACGCGATCTGCGCTTCCTCGACGGCTTCCACCAGGCGGTCCGGGCCGTCGAGGCAGTAGCGGGTGCCGGTGCGCGGGCAGACGAGGTCGGGGCCCAGCTTCTCGCCGGCGTGGCTCATCCAGCCGATGCGGCGGGCGGGGTTGCCGGCGACGAGCGCGTGCGGCGGCACGTCCTTGGTGACCACGGCGCCGGCCGCGACGAAGCTGTAGGCGCCCAGGCTGTGGCCGCAGACGATGGTGGCGTTGGCGCCGATGGTGGCGCCGCGGCCGACGGGGGTCGGGCGGAACTCGTCCTTGCGCTCGACCTCGGCGCGGGGGTTGTTGACGTTGGTGAAGACGCAGGACGGGCCGCAGAAGACACCGTCCTCCAGCGTGACGCCGGCGTAGAGGCTGACGTTGTTCTGGATCTTGCAGCGGTCGCCGACCGTCACGTTGGGGCCGATCACCACATTCTGCCCGATGGTGCAGTCGCGGCCGATCACCGTGTTCTTCAGAATGTGGCTGAAGTGCCAGATCTTCGTGCCGGCGCCGATCGCCGCCCCGTCGTCGATGCAGGCGGTGGGGTGCGCGGTGTAGGGGGCCGGCGGAGGTGCCGCCACCGGCTCCGCCACGGCGAGGTCCACCGGCGCGCCGGACTTCATCGATTGCTGGGCGGCTTCCAGCACCGCCAGCACGCCGATTCCCTCGGTCACGTCGGTGCGCGGCCGCTTGCCGTCGCGTACGCAGTCGAGGAAGTGCAGGCACTCCAGCCGCAGCGGCTCGGCCGGCAGAACCTCGATGGGCACGGCGTCGGCCCGGTTGGGCGAGGGCATGCCGTCGCGCCAGTCCACCTTGTGCGGGTAGAGCATCAGCTTGCTGCCCCAGGGCTCGGCGTCATTGAACACCGCCATGCCCGCGTCGCCGACCACGACCAGCTTCTGCTCCTTGAAAGGGTGCAGCCAGGACACGTGGATGTGCCCGCTGATCCCGTTGCGGAAGGTCATGTGCGTGGTCGTCAGGTCGGCGATGCCCGTGTAGAGGAAGCTGTGGCCGACCGCCTGGACGCGGTCCGGCGGGCCGCCGGTCAGCGCCAGGATCATGGAGATGTCGTGGGGCGCGAAGCTCCAGAACACATTCTCGGTGTTGCGGAACTTGCCGAGGTTCAGCCGGTTCGAATAGACATAGCGCAGCCGGCCGAGCCGCCCTTCCGCCACCATCTGCTTCAGCCGCAGGAAGGCGGGATGGTATTGCAGGAGATGCCCGACCATCACGACGCGCCCGTGCGCGTCGGCCGCCCGGCGCACCCTCGCCGCGTCCGCCTCGGCCAGCGCCAGCGGCTTTTCCACGAAGACGTGCTTGCCGGCTTCGATGGCGCGGATCGCCAGCGCTGCGTGCGTCTCGGCCGGGGTGGCGAGCACCACCGCGTGGATGGCCGGGTCGGCCAGCACCGCCTCGAACGGCAGGGCCGGAACCTCGAACTGCCGGGACAGCTCCTCCGCTCGGGTCGGCGAGGCCTCGGAGATGGCTGCCAGCGCGCCCAGCGCGTGGAAGTTGCGGACCAGGTTGATGCCCCAGTAGCCGCAGCCCACCACGGCGACGCGCACCGTGGGTACCGGCGTCGGATCGACGTCGCTCTTGGGAGCGTCGTCTTTTTCAGTTTCTTTTGTGATGATCGTCATGCCTTGGCCACCACGTTCGCGAAATCGGAAAGGAGCCCCAGCGCGCCGATGGTGTTGCGGGTGTCGATCACCAGCTTGGAAAAGCGCAGGAGCTTGAGGTAGTCGACGTTGTCGTGATCGGTGACGATCACCGCCGCGTCGTAGCGGGCGAGCGCGTAATCCTCGAACGGGATGCACGCCTTGCCGGCGAGCGACGCGTGCTGGCGCGTCGGCGGGATGACCGCGAAATAGGGGTCGTGGTAGTCGACCTTCGCGCCGGCGCGGTCGAACAGCTCCATGACCGTCAGGGCCGGGCTTTCGCGCATGTCGGAGACGTTCTTCTTGTAGGCGATGCCCATCACCAGGATGCGCGCGCCGGACAGGCCCTTGCGGAAGCGCCGGTCGAGCTCGTCGCGGGTGCGGTTGAGCACGTAGGCGGGCATGCCGTTGTTGACCTCGCCCGCCAGCTCGATGAAGTGGGTGGCCACACCCAGCTCCCGCGCCTTCCAGGTCAGGTAGAAGGGATCGATCGGAATGCAGTGCCCGCCCAAACCCGGGCCCGGGTAGAAGGGCATGTAGCCGAAGGGCTTCGTCTTGGCGGCCTCGATCACCTCCCAGATGTCGATGCCCATGCGGTCGTAGACGATCTTCAGCTCGTTCACGAGCGCGATGTTGACGGAGCGGAAGATGTTTTCCGTCAGCTTCACCGCCTCCGCCGTTTCCGGCGAGGACACCGGCACCGTCTTGACGAACTGGTCGTAGAGCGCGGTGGCGAGCGCCAGCGCCGCCTCCCCGTCGCCGGACACCACCTTGGGGATGCGCGCCGTCTCGAACTGGGCGTTGCCGGGATCCTCGCGCTCCGGCGAATATGCCAGGAAGAAGTCCTCGCCGGAGCGCAGGCCGCCGGCCTCCAGGATCGGCCGCATCACCTCGCGCGTGGTGCCCGGGTAGGTCGTCGATTCCAGAACGACCAGCTGGCCGGGGCGGAGATGCCCCGCGATGACCCGCGTGGTTTCCTCGACGAAGGACAGGTCGGGCTCGTGGTGGGGGCCGAGCGGGGTCGGCACGCAGATGAGGATCGCGTCCGCCTGTTCGAAGCAGGCGCTGTCCACCGACGCGGCAAAGCGGGCGTCGGCAACCACCTGGCCGATGCGGTCGTCGCCGATGTGGCTGAGCGGGCTGCGCCCGGCGTTCAGGCGGGCCACCGTCGCGGCGTCGATGTCGTAGCCCAGCACGTGGAAGCCGGCCTCGCAGGCGGCGAGCGACAGGGGCAGTCCGACATAGCCGAGGCCGACCACCGCCACGGTCGCGGTCCGCTCCTGGAAGCGCGCCAGCAACGCCCCGACATCCGGGCGTCCGGCGTGGGCCGGCCGGCTGGATGTCGCGGGATCGGCGATCAGCCTTGCGGCCGCCCCGTCGTCAAGCGCCTTCAACGCTGTGCTGTCGATCTGGTGCATGTGACGTTTCCTGCGCTGCGGTCCGCCGGGCGCGCCGGCGGCGCTGGTTGCGTTTTTGTTTTTCGGCGCTTTCGATCGCGCCACTATCTTATCTTATTGACGGGGCCGGGGTCGGAAGGAAAAGGAGTGGCCCGGGCCCGCGTGGGGCTAGTCCCGAATGGACGCCCGGTTTTCCGGCATGCGCCCCTCCGGCATGCGGAAGCGTTCCAGCGGGGATCCCGCGGGCAGGCCCAGGCCGAAGACCGCCAGGAGGCCGCGAACCACCCACAGGGCGTCCTGCGCGAGGGTGCGCCGCGGGAAATAATGCAGGTCGGCCCGCGCCTTCGCCGGGAACAGGACGGTGACGTAGAATTCGTGCGGATCCGCCTTGGCGGGGAACAGCGCGCCCTCGTTGCGGAAATACACCTGGTTGGGGCCGAAGATGCCCGGCCGGTGGTCGAGCACGGCGCGGAAGCCGCCCTGGAAGCAGTCGGCGAAGTCCAGCGTCTCCGGCCGCGGCCCGACGATCGCCATGTCCCCTTTCAGCACGTTCCAGAGCTGGGGGACCTCGTCGATCTTCGTACGCTCCAGAAAGCGACCGACACGGGTCATGCGCTCGTCGTTCTTCAGCGTCACCGCCCGCCCGCCGGAGCCGTCGCGGAACTTCCGGAACTTGTAGAGGCGGAAAAGACGGCCATGCTGCCCCAGCCGCGGCTGCGAAAAGAAAATCGGGCCGGGCGAGTCGAGCTTGATGGCGATGATGACCGGGATCAGGACCGGCAGGAAGCAGAGGATGCCGGCCAGCGCCGTGATGATGTCGAACACCCGGCGCACGGCCGCCTCCGGGCTGAGGGCGGCGGCCGGCCCTTCGCGGAATTGGGACTCGCTGGTCATTCCGACCCCTCCAGTTCCGCCACGCCGCGGACGTCCGCCCTGGACAGCGCATCGGCCAGCGCCTGCACCACCGTGTCCACCTGCGCGTCCTCCATCTTCGGGTGCAGGGGCAGGGTCAGCTCGCGCCGGGCGAATTCCTCGGTCAGCGGCAGCGCGACGTCCGGGCAGCGCTCCCGGTAGAGTGTGAAGAGATGCACCGGCGCGTAATGGACGCTGGTCTGGATGCCGTCCGCGCGCAGGGCGTCCATCACCGTCTCCCGGTCGGCGCCTTCCGGCAGAAGGACCGGCAGGATGTGGTTGGAGGACGGTTGATTGTCGGCGAAGGGTACGAGCACGTCCGGGCACGCGCGCCGCAACCGCTGCCGGTAGGCCTCGGTGAGCGCCCGCCTTTTGGCGTTCCATGCCGGCAGCTTGGCGAGCTGGACCAGGCCGACCGCGGCGCGCAGTTCGTCCATCCGGTGGTTGTAGCCGAGCATCGTGACGTCGTAGCCCTGCGCGTGCCCGCTCAGGCGCTGGCGGGTGCTGCTGGTCATGCCGTGCCCGCGCAGCCGGCGGATTCGTTCCAGCACAGCCGGGTCGCGGGCGAAGACCATGCCGCCCTCGGCGGTCGTCATGTTCTTGTTGCCGTAGAAGCTGAAAACGCCGGCATCGCCGATCGCCCCGGCGCCCTCGGCCCCGGCGGCGTGCGCGGCGTCCTCGATCAAGCGCAGGCCGTGCGCGGCGGCGAAGGCCCGCCACAGGTCGGGATCAGGCAACGTGCCGGCGTAGTCCACCAGGATCACCGCCCTGGTGCGGGCGGTGAGTTTGTCCTTGGCGTCGTCCGGCGCCATCAGCGGCCGGTCGAGCGCCTCGATGTCCACGAAGACCGGCGTCGCACCGGCGTGCAGCACGGCGTTGGCGGTGGCGACGAAGGTCATCGCGGGCACCAGCACCTCGTCGCCCGGCCCGATGCCGAGGCTTTCCAGGACGAGGTGAAGGCCCGCGGTGCAGGACCCGACGGCCACGGCGTCGGCCACACCGTGCGCGGCGGCGAACGCCTTCTCGAACGCGGCCACCCGGTCGCCCATGGTGATCCAGCCGCTGTCGATGACGGCCGCAAGGGCGGCCTTTTCCTCCTCACCGAGGGTCGGCTCGGCTACCAGAAGCATGATGGTCTTCTCCGCAGGCCAGCAGAATTCAGTACAGGCATGAGTGGATCGGCCATCACGCGACCACGCGCGTCTCGTAGGCCGCCGGCCACTGCTCGTCCCAGGCCATCTCCTGCACCTTCTGGAAGTCCTCGACCCGCCCGATGTCGAGCCACAGGCCGCCGTGCTGGAAGGTGCTGACCGATTCCTGCGCGGCCAGCATGGCGTGCATCAGGTTGTCGAAGCCGAAGGCGACCCCGTCCGGGATGTAGGACAGGATGTCCGGCTCCATGCAGTAGACGCCCATGCTGACGAGGTGGGTCAGGGTGGGCTTTTCCTGGAAGCGGACGACGCGGTTGCCCTTTTCCTCGATGATGCCGAAGTCGGTCTGGATGGTCCGGCTGGCCGTGGCGATGGTCAGCATCGTTTCCTGCCGGCGGTGGAAGTCGGCCAATGCCGCGATGTTCAGGTCGGTCAGCACGTCGCCGTTGATGACCAGGAAGGTCTCGTCCAGCTCTTCCCGCAGCAGGCGGAGCGCGCCGACGGTGCCGAGCGGTTCCAACTCCTCGGTGTAGCGGATGCGCAGGCCCCACTGCCGCCCGTCGCCGCAGACCGTGCGGATCAGGTGGCCCAGGTAGCCGGTGGTGATGAACACCTCCTGCACGCCGTTGCGGCGCAGCCACTTCAGCAGCAATTCCAGGACCGGCTTCGATCCAACGGGCATGAGAGGCTTCGGCAGGACCATGGTGTAGGGTCGCAGCCGCATTCCCTTGCCACCGCATTGAATGACACCCTTCATTCCTCCCCTCCTCCTGTGCCGTGATCCGGTCGTTGTCGTGAGCGACCCGTCCGGGAGAGAGCCGCATATGGTCGGGGCGGCGATGCCACGCCCCGGCGACGCCACGGGGCGTCTTGCCGTCTTGCTTTCTTATGCTATCGATAACGGGTGGTGTAAACACGCTCGCTGGATGTAAGCATAAGGCGCGTTAGGATGAGGGATGGGTCGCGTTTTCGCAGTGCAGAACGCGGAAAGAAAGTGGCAGGAGGCCGCTCCCCGTGACCGCGCCATACCACGCTTTAGGGCGGCGTTGCGTCCCGGATGTAACCTCTTTTTTCGCTTTCGGTTCATTTTCTTGCGTCTTACTCTCCGAAAACCGGCGCAAACGTGGAATCAGATCGGCGCCCGCCCGAGTGCGCGCGATTTCATCGATAAGAAAAGACGACGGCCGGCACCGTGCCTTCCATGACGGGGAAAGAGGAAGCCAATGGATCAGTTCGAGATCGTGCCCGCAGGCGTCCGCGATCCGGCGCCCTATGTGGTCCAGGATGCCGACGGCTCGGGTGGCGGGGGCGGCGAGATCGACACCGTGGCGGCGCTGAAACGCCGGAAGGGGCTGATCGCCCTCGTGGTCGCGGGCGTCGCCCTGCTGGCTTTCCTGGCGACCCGGCTCATGACGCCGCTCTATGAGGCGGAGGCCGGCATCATGTTCAAGCCGCGCGAGCTGACGCCGATGGGCACGCCGACCCAGATCGGGACGATGCTTCCGTCGGAGGAGACGGCGCGCAAGAACGAGATCGCCGTGATCCGCTCCCGCGAGCTGGCCGACGCCGTGGTGAACCGCCTGCAGCTCGACCAGCTGGCGGAATTCAACCCCGCCCTGCGGCCGCCCTCGCAGCTCGATCGGCTTGCGGACACGGCGCGCACGACGATCGCGTCCTGGGCGGAACCCCTTCCCGATGCGCTCGCCGCCCCCATCGCCGCCCTGACACAGAAGCAGCCGGAGGACTGGACGCCCGACCGCATCCGCAACGAGGTGATCGAGCGCTTCCAGCGCCGTTTGGAGACCTCCTCCGCCGACGCCTCGCGAGTCGTGGGCATCCGCTTCTATTCGGAGGACGCGCAGCGCTCGACCCTGATCGCCAACACCATCGCGGAAGCCTTCATCGACCGGAAACGGGCCCGCGACCTGGCCGGGGCGGAAGCGCTCGTCGCCAGCCTGACGCAGGAAATCGCGGCGCTGAACCACGACATCCAGGATTCGGAACGCAAGGTCGACGAGCGGAAGCTGTCGCTCGGCCTGTCCGCCAACGGCACCCGCGCGCTGGAGGAGCGGCTGGCCGAGCTGAGCCGCCAGCTGATGGCGGCCACCGCCGAACGCGTGCGGGCGGAGGCGCAGTTCGCCGAGGCGCAGCAGCTGCGCAACGCCGGCGATCTGCAGGCGGCGGCTCAGGTGCTCGGCTCATCCCTGATCCAGCGCCTGCAGGAGGCGCAGGCCGTGGCGACCGCGCGCGCCGGGCAGCTGGCGCTGCGCTACCAGGAAAACCACCCGCAGATGCAGGCTGCCCGGCAGGAGCTGCGCGACATCCGCGCCAAGCTGGCCGAGGAGATGAACAAGATCCAGACCGCGCGGCTGAACGCCGTCGCCATCGGCAAGGCGACCGAGGAAGGGCTGCATCGCCAGGTGGACCAGTTGAAGGACCAGATGGCCAAGGCCAACGCCGCGCAGGTGGACGTCGGCGTCATGGAGCGCGAGGTGGAGGCCAAGCGGGCGCTGATGCCGCAGCTGACCGCGCGTCTCAACAGCGTCAACGCGCAGATCGACTATCTGAGGAACCGCGGCGCCGATACGGAAGTGCTGTCCCAGGCGGTGGTGCCGCGCCGCGCCAGCTACCCGCCGACCCTGGCAATCATGGCGACCGCCGTGATCATGGCCGCGGGCGGCGGCGGCATCCTGGCCGTGATGCTGGAGCGCGCCGACAACACGATCCAGAGCACGTCGCAGCTGCGCCGCATGACCCCGCTGCGCGTCATCGGCACGCTGCCGGTGATCCGCCGACGCACAGGCTCCAGGGGCCGGCGCGGTCCGCCGGCCGCCGAGGTGCTGAACGGCGGCGACACCTCCTTCCAGGAGCATCTGCGCACCATCGCCCTGCGGTCGGGCGCGTGCGGGCCGGCCTCGGCCAAGGTCATGCTGATCACCTCGGCCGTGTCCGGCGAGGGGAAGAGCAGCACCGCCTCCTCCCTCGCCCGCATGCTGTCGCTGTCCGGCCGGCGGACGATCATCCTGGACGCCGACCTGCGCGCGCCGATGCTCCACCGCATCTTCGGGCTCCAGCGCGGGCCAGGCCTCGCCGAATGCATCGAGGAGGGGCTTGGGCTGGAGGATGTGATCCAGCGCGACGAGGCCACCGGCACGCACGTGATCGCCGCCGGCCACGCCCGGGGCGCGTCGTCCGACGTGCTGCAATCGCGCCGGATGCAGGATCTGGTCGGGGAACTGGCGCTCCACTACGACAACGTCATCATCGACTCGCCGCCGGTGCTGGCGGTCTACGACTCCAACATCCTGGCGCGGCTGGTCGACCGGACGCTGATGATCGTCCGCTGGCGGTCCACCCACTCCTCCACACTGGCGACGGCCCTGCAACGCCTGTCCGACGACAACGTCCCGGTGGACGGCATCGTCCTGTCGCAGGTGGACGGGCGCAAGTACAGCGTCTACGGCTACTCCGACTCGGAGGTCTTTTCTCCAGGCTTCCGCAAATACTACACGAACTGAGGGCCGGCGCATGATGAGCCTGACGCCGAGCCGCCGTTCCCTTCTGGTCGCCCTGTCGGTCCTGGGATTGGCGATCGCCCTGCCCTCGGACGGCAGGGCGGCGGGCGACCTGTTCGTGGATGACGAGGGGTCGGACGGCAATCCCGGAACGCGGGAGGCTCCCTTCCGCTCCATCGCGAAGGCGGCGGCGGCGGCGCGGCCGGGGATGACGGTCCATGTGGCGCCGGGCCTCTACCCCGGCGGCTTCAAGACCACGGCCGACGGCGTGACCTACCGGTCCGACGTCCCGTGGGGGGCGCGGATCGAGCCGCCGCCGGGCGGCGCCGACATCGCCCCAGACATCGCTTGGGACAACCGCGGCGCCGGTGTCGTCATCGACGGGTTCGCGGTGTCGGGATCGACCTTCCGCATCGGGCTCTACACGACCGGCAGCGATTCGGTCGTGCAGAACGCGAAGGTGCACGACATCGGCACCTTCCTGAACGGCCGCGGTGGGGCCGGCATCTACGGCGACGGCTATTACGGCGGCACGAACATCACCTTGCGCAACAACGAGGTCTTCCGGATCGGCCCGCCCAACACGAAGAGCCGGCTGGTGCACGGCCTCTATCACAGCACGACCGGCCTGATCGCCAACAACCTCGCCCACAACAACGCCGGCGCCGGCATCCACCTGTGGCACGACGCGCGCGACCTCGTGATCGTCAACAACACCCTGTTCCAGAACCACATCGGCGCCTGGATCGGGGCGAACGAGCATTATCGCCACCGGGGACCGGCCGACAACATCACCTTCGCCAACAACATCGTCTTCGACAACCGCGGCTACGGCATCGTGGAAGGCGGGGAAACCGGCAGGAACAACCGCTACATGACGAACCTCGTCTACGGGAACGGCACTGACATCCGGCTGCAGAACGGCCTGACGGCGACCGGAACCATCGCCGCCGATCCCGGTTTCCGGCACTACGCGCGGGATGGCGGCGGCGACTACCGTCCGGGCCCGGGATCCCCCGCGATCGGGACCGGCACCGCCGCCGCGGCCCCGCCGACGGACCGGGACGGCGTTCCGCGGGACGGGGCGGTGGACATCGGGGCCTTCTCGCATCGCGGGCCTCCGGTCGGCGCGACGGCGCCCATTCCGCCGAAGCGGCCGAGTTCGGGATAAATCGCAGGTCTCCGTTGAGTTGGCGCCCGCCGATCGCGTTTTCGTATGGCACCGAAGCGTTGCATCCGGCGCAATCGCATAGCCACTCCAAGCAATCGGATGAAAAAGCGTTGGTTACGAAAGGCCAATTGTCAGATGCCGCGCGCTTTGGCGATGATGCGTGACGCTTTTTTATGCATCACACAGACAACATCGTCCACTCGGTGGGCAAAAAACGATCTCACGTGCAGAAGTCCGGCGTCTGATGCGGGTTTGCGCCGGAGATGGGTACGCCGTGCAACGTTGGCGAGGACGCCTGCGATGGACGCTACGAAATCGGCCGAAAATCGCTTCGAACATCGTCCTGTTTTTACTGTCACGCCACTGTTGCGGTCCAACGCCCTGCGGGCAACGCAGACTTATGTGCCGTCGGCATCGACCGAAGCCGTGGAGTGTCGGCTGCTTGACTTGCGGCCACAGTATCGCCGGTGATCAATCCGGCCCGTTTTCCATCCTGCTGCGGAAAACGGCGATGATTTTTTCGGCGGCGCCTTCCGCTTGACCACGGAATGAGCACGCCGGTTCGTGCCGAAACGCCAGGCCACGGAGATGGCCGCGACGAACGATGAAAAGGGACGGGAGCCACGATCAGGGAGGGGGTGGCATGGTCAGGATCAGTCTGCGGGGAATCTCCGTGACCGAGGCGGAGAGCGCTCTGGCCAAGCTCTGGTGCCGGGTGGAGGAGCTTGACGCCGCCCCGCCCCGGCTGCGCTTCCGCTTCCTTCCGGACGGCCGCATCTCCGTCCTGGCCTGTTTCCCCGATCCGGACACCGCCCGCCGGGTCGTCCAGGCGCTCGGCTGGCCGGCCGGGCCGCATTCCGCCCAGCCGAGGGCGCGCACGGCGGCGAACCCGCCGGAGGAACCCGCCACCCAGTTCTGAGCGTGAAGGGCCTGATGCAGGAGCGGCTGATGGTGCGCCAAACGTGCCCCGTTGTGGCATTTTTGGGTGTGTCGCGGCCGGCACGCCGGGCAAAATACCTTCCGGATCCCAAAAATTATACACAAACATGACCGACTTTCGCCCCAACGGGTCGGTCTATGCTGGTTTCACGAATGGGGTCACACCGGGCAGCACCGTTCTTGCCCTTGCCGCAGCCGGCAAGACGAACGGTGCATCGGCGCGGCAGCCCCTTTTGGGACAGCAGACAGGAGTTCCCGGCAATGGCGACCGGAACCGAAATTCCATCCTAGCCCTTCCCTTGACGATGTCCGTTCGCCGGGCGTGACGCCGACGGCGCGCACGCGCTGCCCATGATCCGGGCCGCCTGCCGAACCGTTGCGCACCGACAGGACGGACAGGGAAAAATCGATACCCGCAAGGCCAGGGCCGCGGGAATACGCGCGAATGACCGCGCCCCGCAAGGGCCGGGGACCGGCAAGGACGTCCAGCTTGGGACGTCCAGCTTGGGACGTCCAGCTTGGGACGTCCAGAACCGGCCACGCCCTGACACATGCGGCTTCAAAATTTTCGCAAAGCGAATGAATCAGAAGGACTGGTTTGACCATGGCTGATCTTTACGTTTCGACCTCGGGCTCGGACTCCGGCAACGGCACCAAGGATTCGCCCTTCCGCACCATCGCGAAGGCCTCGCAGGCGGCCGGCAACGGCACCACGGTGCATGTGGCGCCGGGCACCTACCAGGGCGGCTTCTCGACCTCGGCCAACGGCGTGACCTACGTCTCCGACACCAAGTACGGCGCCAAGATCGTCGCCCCGTCGGGCGGCGCCGACATGGCCTGGAGCAACAGCGGCTCCAACGTCACCATCGACGGCTTCGAGGTGTCCGGTTCGTCCTTCCGCATCGGGCTCTACACCACCGGCAGCAACTCGGTGATCGAGAACTCGAAGGTGCACGACATCGGGAACAACCTGAGCGGCACCGGTGGCGCCGGCATCTACGCGGACAGCTACCGCGGCGGCACCAACATGACGATCCAGAACAACGAGGTGTACAACGTCGGCCCGTCCGGGACGAACAGCAGCCTCGTGCACGCGATCTATCACAGCTCCACGGGCACCATCGCCAACAACCTCGTCTACGACAACGCGGGCGTCGGCATCCACCTGTGGCACGATGCCCATAACCTGACGATCGTGAACAACACGGCGTTCAACAACTACATGGGCGCGTGGATCGGCGCGGACGAGCACTACACCTACAGTGGTGCGGCCGACAACATCAAGTTCGCCAACAACATCGTCTACGACAACCGCGCCTACGGCGTGGCGGAAGGCGGCACCACCGGTACGCACAACACCTACACGAACAATCTCGTGTACGACAACAGCACGGACTTCCGCCTGCAGAACGGCCTGAAGGCGACCGGCACCATCGCGGCCGACCCGAAGTTCGTGAAGTACGTGGCCGACGGCGGCGGCGACTACCACCTCGCGGCGGGTTCGCCGGCCATCAACGCCGGCACCTCGGCCAACGCCCCGACCACCGACATGAGCGGCGCGTCGCGCGAGGGGGCCGTGGACATCGGCGCCTACGAGTACAAGTCTTCGACCAGCGGCGGCAACAGCCCGACCACGCCGACCACCCCGACCACGCCCACCACGCCGACCTCCCCCACTGCGGGCAGCTCGACCATCACGGTGAACGCGTCGGGCAACGCGGCGGGCGGCGTGAACGCCCACTTCAACCTGCTGGTCGACGGCAAGAAGGTCGGCGAGGGCGTCGCCGGCACGACGGCCAAGGACTACACCTTCAAGACCGACCTGGCCGCCGGCCAGGCGCACAAGGTCCAGGTGCAGTACGACAACGACGGCACCGTGAACGGCCAGGACCGCAACCTGTACGTCAACAAGATCACCATCAACGGCCACGCCGTGAACCCGACCGATAGCATCGTGTCCTACGACAAGGGCGCGCTGGACGGCCAGGACGTGGTGAAGGGCCAGTCCGGGATGTGGTGGAACGGCACGCTGGCCGTCAGCGCCGACAAGTCCTTCTTCCCGGCGGGCGGCACCGCCCCGACGGCCGGCAACTCCACCATCACGGTGAACGCGTCGGGCAACGCGGCGGGCGGCGTGAACGCCCACTTCAACCTGCTGGTCGACGGCAAGAAGGTTGGCGAGGGTGTCGCCGGCACGACGGCCAAGGACTACACCTTCAAGACCGATCTGGCCGCCGGCCAGGCGCACAAGGTGCAGGTGCAGTACGACAACGACGGCACCGTGAACGGCCAGGACCGCAACCTGACGGTCAACAAGGTGACGATCAACGGCCATGCCTCCAACGCCACGGACGCCAACGTGTCCTACGACAAGGGCGCGCTGGACGGTCAGGATGTGGTGAAGGGCCAGTCCGGGATGTGGTGGAACGGCACGCTGGTGGTCAGCGCGGACAAGAGCTGGTTCCCGGCGTCGGCCACCACCGCCGGCACGGCCACGGCCCAGTCGCTGGGCGACCAGACGGACGTGTGGACCCACGTCGCCGTGCAGAATGTGGAGCATCCGGCGATCGCCGCGGTGGACACGCAGGTCACCTCGGCCGAGTCCTACGACCACGGGATGGACGCGGCGCACCTGCTGGCGCTGCACCACGACACGCACCTGTCGTCGGCGGCCTGACGCACCGCGTCATTCCGTCGGGATCGGGGGTCGGCAGCCTGCGCTGCCGGCCCCTTTTCCGTTTTGGGACGTTTCCCGGCTTTTTTGCCTGTTGGTCCGCGTGATCATTTTGCGATGGCGGATGGCATGGCGTCGCAGGCCCGGCCTTGTGGTAGGATGGGGACCGAACGACAGACGCCTTGGACCCCATGTCGAGCCTCTCCTCCGGCCTCAATTCCCTCGTCGCCACCGTGCTGGGCAGCCACCCGGCGCTGCGCCTGCTGCCGATCTCCCGCTACACGCAGGAGCAGGCGGCCGTCTACGCCACCGCCAACGGGCGGGCCATCGCGCACGAGGTGGACGCGGAGGGGCGGCAGTCGCTCCTCGTCGCGCTGAAGGGGCTGGATTACGTCAGCGTCTGCGATCTGGAGCACGACCTGAGCCCGCCGGGCGACCGCCCGCTGTCGCTGCTGATCCCGGAATTGCGCAGCGGTCTGCTGGCCCGATTCGCGCCGAAAACCGCCGGCGACGTGTGCCGCATCGTCGAGGCGGTCTGCCCGGTCTGACCGGCGACCGTCAATCCGCCGCGTCCAACGCCGATGAAGGGGCCGGAGGCGGGGCCAAATCCGCCCGCTCCGCCCGCAGCGCGCCGAGCTTGGCTTCCAGCTTGCGGATCTTCTTGTCGAGCTTCTTCAGGCGCTTGGCCGTCTTCTTGCGGCCGGCCCGCGGGTCATCGACGCCGAGCGCCCGCAGGCGCCCGTTGATGGCGGCCTTCGCCTCGTCGGAAAAGCGCTTCCAATGCTTCACCTCGCTGCGCGTCCGCAGGCAGCCGAGGCAGGTGCCCGCCGAATCGAATCGGCAGACCTTGATGCAGGGGTTCCGAGTGTCGGGCGTGCTCATGGCCGAAAAGGATGGGTGCGCCGGTGCCCGATCGGAAGGGCCCTTCACGCGTCCGTGACCATGGGCATTCGCACAGTCATTGGGTCCTGCGCCCCGACCGGCAGGCCTCGCGCGCCTTCGTGTCCACCATCCGGGCCAGGCTGCTGACCTCCCCGGTCGCCGCGGCCGTCGGGTTGCTGCGGTAGAGCGCCGCCGGCAGCGGATAGCCGGTCCGCTCCCCCTCCCGCAGATGCCAAGCCAGGACGCAGGAGCACAGCCGTGCCGCCTCGGCCACGTCCGATCCGTTGCCCGACGCGAAGGGACTGGCCTCGCAGACGGCGAGGAAGCCCCGGCCGTCCACCGCGCGGCCGACATCGTCGGACGGGGTCCGGCCGAACAGGATCAGGGCCGCGACGCAGAAGACGGCGAACAGGACCAGCAGGGAACGCGGGCTTCGAAACACGGGCTTATGTCTCCGGACCAGGACGCGGCATGACCGCCGCCCTCCTTTTGCACCAGAACCCTCCCCTCCTGCATCTGCTCATCGCACGGGCGGCGGGCGCAGGCTGTTCGTATTCCGTTGGGAAAACCCCTGCGAGGAGGCAGCGGCCATGCCGGTTCGCCGTACCGCCCTGGTCGGGACGCTCGCCGTGCTGTTTCCCGTGCTGTTTTTGGCCGCGGCGTCCGCCCAGGGCTACACCCCCTACGACACTTACCGGGACGCCTACGGCGGCCCGCATTACAGCAACAACCTGTCGCCCGACCGGGACGACCGCACCGCGCTCGGCCCCATCGCCGGGGCCGGCGACCCGTTCCTGGTCCGCACCCGGCCCGCCCGCGGCTGGGGCGAGGTGGACGACATCGGCGCTGGTTTTTGGGAATGGCAGGAGGACCGCATCCGCCAGCGCCGCCAGTCGCAGGACGAGCAGGACGCCCTCCGGCGCGACCGTGACCACCGCCGACGATAGGCGGGAGATTTAGAGCGATTCAAAACGTATGAACAGCTGTTCATATAGATTGACGTTCCGAACCGGCCGCTGTAGGGTCCGCGCCGTCATTGGGGAGTAGCCACCCTCCGTGGAGAGGGGCGCGTGCCAACAGACTCGGGGGCTTCCCCCGTGGTGCGTGCGGCAGCCGGACTTCGGATCCGGCCAGTCCGGCAAGACCGATGGTGCGGCTGCGACCCGAAGGCCAAACGGGGGCGGGCGCGCTGTCGTGATCGTTTGGCCGGAGTTGGTCCCATGTTCGGCATGACCTCCCTCGCGCTCGCCGTCAGCCTTTCCATGGACAGCTTCGCCGCGGCGCTCGGCCGCGGCGCGGCGCAGAAGCGCCCGGGCGTGACCGAGGCGATCCGCGTCGGCGTCACCTTCGGGGCCTGCCAACTGGGCATGGCCGCCATCGGCTGGGGCGTGGGTGCTACCTTCGCCGACATGGTGCAGGCGGTCGACCACTGGATCGCCTTCGGCCTGCTGCTGCTGATCGGCGGATCGATGGTCCGCAACGCCGTCAAGGGCGAGGACGACGACGAGGCGGCGGCGACCCGGTCGGGCTGGCTGGCCCTGCTGACCATGGCCGTGGCGACGAGCATCGACGCCAGCGCGGTCGGGGTCGGCCTTGCCATGGCCGACGTCGACATCGCCGTGACCGCGACCCTGATCGGCGGCGTCACCTTCCTGATGGGCTTCGGCGGGGTTCTGCTGGGCCGCGCCGCCGGCCCGCTGCTCGGCCGCCGCTCGGAATTGGCGGGCGGGCTTGGCTTGATCGCCATCGGTGCCAAGATTCTGGTCGAACACACGCTGCTCTGACCGGAACAGGTTTTCATGCACACCCATTCGCTGGACCGCTGGAGGCACGACCACGCCTTCGGGCAGGAGAAAGCCAACGCGGCCGAGCGCCGCACCCTGGTCGTCGTCGCGCTGACCGCCGCCACCATGGTGGTGGAGGTCGCGGCCGGCCTGTGGACCGGCTCCATGGCCCTGCTGGCCGACGGTGTCCACATGGCCTCGCACGTGCTGGCGCTGGGCATCGCCGCCTTCGCCTACATGTACGCCCGCCGCCACGCCCACGACCCCCGATTCAGCTTCGGGACCGGCAAGGTCAACGCGCTGGGCGGCTTCACCGGCGCGCTGCTCCTGGCCGTCGTCGCCCTGGGCATGGGGTGGGAGAGCGTCGCGCGCCTGATCACCCCCGGCCCCATCGCCTACGACGAGGCGATCCTCGTCGCCATCCTCGGCCTCGTCGTGAACGCCGCGAGCGTCCTGGTCCTGGGTGGGCACGGGCATGGGCATGGGCATGGGCATGGGCATGACCACGGACATTCCCATGATCATCATGAACACGATCATCACGGGCACGGCCACCATGCGCATGAGGACCATAACCTGCGCTCCGCCTACCTGCATGTGCTGGCGGACGCGCTAACCTCCGTCCTGGCGATCGCGGCCCTGCTCGGCGCCAAATATTCGGGGGCGACGTGGCTCGACCCGGTGATGGGCGTGGTCGGGGCGGTGATGGTGGCGAACTGGTCGCGCGGGCTGATCGGCTCGACCAGCCGCGTCCTGCTCGACCATCAGGCGCCGGACAGCGTGCGCGAGGGCATCCGCGCCGCCATCGAGCGCGGGGACGACCGCGTGGCGGACCTGCATGTCTGGTCCATCGGACCGGGCGTCAACGCCGCCATCGTCAGTCTGGTCACCCACGACCCGCAGCCGCCGGAGCATTACCGCGCGCGCATCCCGGCCGCACTCGGCATCCGGCACCTCAGCATCGAAGTCAACCGCTGCGCTTAAGCCGCCCGGCGATGCCCGTCGGTACAGGCGGGCGTTCTGCCTGAATTTCCGGAGGCTTTTGCCGTAAACGGCGGCTTGGCCGTCGAACACCCGCCCTCCCCGCCTGTTGTCGCTTGCGCAAGGCAACATCGAACCGTGGGGAGACGACGAATGGCCGACCTCCAGAAACTTCTCGGCACCATGCTCGCGACCGGCATGGGCGGGCGCAGCGGCATGGGGATGGAACGCATGGGCTCCATCCTGAACAACACTGGCCTGAACAACACGGGCGGCCTGGGCGCCGGGCCGATGGGCGCCGCCTCCGCCGGACACACACGTGGCGGCATGGGCGTCGGGTCCGTCGCCGGGCTCGGCGCGCTGGCCTACATCGCCTACCGCGCCTTCCAGGAGCGCCAGCAGAACATGCGTCCGGACTCCGGGCGGCCGACGGAAACGCCCGCCAGCGGAGCCCCGTCGGGCGGCAGCCTGTGGGGCGGCTCGTCCGGCGGCGGCATCCTGGGCAGCATCTTCGGCGGCGCGGCCGGCGCCAGTGGGGGCTCCCTCGGCGACCGGCTGTCGCAGGTGCTCCAGCCCCGCGCGCCGCAGCCGGAAGCGGCCCAGCCCGCCCCGGCCGGCGAGGGGGCCTACCCGGCCCTGGCGATGGAGGACCAGCACGCCCTGCTGCTGATCCGCGCCATGATCGCCGCCGCCAACGCCGACGGTACGATCACCGCCGAGGAGCGCGGGCGCGTCCTGTCCGCGCTCGACGAGGCCGGCGCCGGCCAGGAGGAGCGTCGGGTGGTCGAGCAGGAATTGGATCGGCCGCAGTCGCTCGACAGCCTCGTCCAGGCCGTCCGCGACCCGCAGACGGCGGAGCAGGTCTACTTGGCGTCCATGATGGCGGTGGACCGCAATTCGGAGACGGAGCGCTCCTACCTGCAGTACCTCGCCACCCGCCTGCGCATCGACCCGCAGAGGCTTCAGCAGCTGAACCAGGCGGCGTAAGCGACCGGCCCGCCGACGCGCGGGTTCACGGCGCGTCTCCCTGCGATGCCGGCTTCCCAGGGAAGCAACGCGCGGCGAGCGCCAAGCTCCGCACATGGACGCGCGCCACCGCCTCGGCGCGGTCCATGTCGCGGTCGCGGATGGCGGCGACCAGATGCGCATGATCGTCGCGCCGCGCGGGCAGCTCCCCCGGCCTCGTCGGAAGGCCGCGGCACATGGTCCGCGTCTGCGCGTAGAGCGCGTCCAGCATGCGCGCGATGGTCTCGTTGCCGGCGATGCGCAGCACGGCCTGATGGAAGGCCAGCGCCGCGTCGGCGTAGCCGGCGGTATCACCCGCATCCAGGCGGGCCTGCTGCGCCGCCAGCGACCGCTCCAACTCCGCCACATCCGCCAGCCCGGCCCGCTCCGCCGCGAGGCGCGCGGCCATGCCCTCCAGAGCTTCGCGGGTTTCATACAGCTCGGCCAGCCGGCGCGCGTCGAAGCGCACGAGGAAGACGCCGTGGCGCGGCACGACCTCCAGCAGCCCTTCCGATTCCAGCCGGGCGATGGCGTCCCACACCGGCGAGCGGCTGACCCCAAGTTCCTGAGCCACCGCGATCACGTTGACCTTGTCGCCCGGCGCGTACCGGCCGCCGTCCAGCAGCAGCGCGCGCAGGCGGTCGTAGGCCTCCTCCCCCAGGTTCGGGCGGCGCGTCCGGACGGTCATGCTCTTCCCCATGCAATGTTACCATTGACGGTAACATGTCACCGGTGCACAGTCGAGCCCATCCGCACCGTTCCACCCACACCGAGGAGCCCGACCCATGCTGGTGGATGCCGCCGTCGACCGCGTGCTGCGCGACCTGGAAAGCTTTGGCCGCGAGAACGACAGCCGCGAGGGCGACCGCGCCCGCAAGATGCTGAACCTGGAACGGGAAACGGCGGAGCTTGTGCATGTCCTGGTGCGCAGCGGGCGGCGTCGGCGCGTGCTGGAGATCGGCACGTCCAACGGCGTCAGCACCCTCTGGCTCGCCGCCGCCCTGCGCGCGACCGGCGCCACGGAGCCTTTGATCAGCGTGGAGCGCGACCCCGCCAAGAGCGCCGAGGCCCGCGCGAACCTGGAGCGCGCCGGGCTGGCCGACCGCGTCCGCCTGCTGGTCGGCGACGCGACGGAGGTGGTGGCCGGCCTGCCCGGCCCCTTCGACTGCGTCTTCTTCGACGCCGACCGCTGGAGCGCCCCGGACCAGCTGCGCTTGCTCCTGCCGAAGCTGGAGCGGGACTGCCTGCTGCTGGCCGACAACGCCCTGTCCCATCCCGAGGAGATCGCCGGCTACATCGCCGCGGTGGAGGCGTTGCCCGATGTCGCCTCCACGACCTTCGCGGTCGGCAAGGGGTTGCATGTGGCGCATCGGGGGTGAGTGGGTTGTGGGAAGTGGTTGCGTTGGGCCCCCCTCCCGACCTCCCCCCACTTCGCGCTACGGTATGCACACATCTCGCGGATGCGATAATGCATTGAGCAGCATGGAAAAAGCCCCTCTCCCCTTGGGGGAGAGGGGTTGGGGGTGAGGGG
>NZ_JAGINP010000002.1 GCF_017876155.1 Azospirillum rugosum | reverse complement strand
GGCACGGCGAATCCACGGACAAACAGGATTTCGGTCCTGCTTGGCCGCGGAATGCTCGCGTAACACCCGAAATCCGGCCCTATCGCAAAACCCTCGTCCCGGGAGAGGGAGGGGCCCGCCGCCATGCGGCGGGAGGGTGAGGGTCGTCCATAGAGAACGCACGGATTCTCGGCAGCACCCTCACCCGGCCGCTTTGCGGCCACCCTCTCCCGGGACGGGAAAGGGGAAGTAAGCGCCCTACTCCAGGAAATCGCAGTGCTTTTCCACGTGGGCGGCGAGGCCCAGGGTGTGGTCGCGGATCAGGCGTTCCGACTGGTCCACGTCGCGGCGCTCCAGCGCCTTGATGATTTCCTTGTGGTCGTGGATCGACCGCTCCACGCGGTTCTCCTGGCCGATGGTCAGCTTGCGGATCGCGCGGATGTGGATGAACAGGTTGTCCGTCATCTCCTGGATCAGCTTGGAGCCGCTGAGCCGGATGATGCTCTTGTGGAAGGCGATGTTCGCGTCCGAATACTCGCTGACATGGTCCTTCAGGTCATGTTCCTCGAAGTTGCGGAACAGGTCCCAGAGGGTGCGGATGTCCTCGTCCGACGCGTGCTCCGCGACCATGCGGCCGGCCATGCTTTCCAGCGCGGCCCAGACCTGGATCATCTCGATGATCTCGGCCTTGGTCTTGCGGATCACGAAGATGCCGCGCCGCGGCTGGAGGCGGATGAATCCCTCCTGCTCCAGCAGGGTCAGCGCCTCGCGGATCGGCGTGCGGCTGACGCCGAGCATGTCGCTGAGCTGCCGCTCCTCCAGACGGATCTCGTCGTTGTGGTCGTAGATGTCCATCTGCGAGATCGCCTGCTTCAGCGCGTGGTACGCCTGGCTGCGGAAGGTCGATCCGGTGTCGAGCGGCTGCACGTTGATCGGCGGCGGGTTCATGTCGGGTGCCATTTCCCTGAGCTGTCCGCCGAGCTGCGCGCGTTCCGGCGCCAGTGCAGCGGTCCTGTGGGCGAGTGTGTCTTTTGATTTCGTATTTGACATACCAGATGCACATTCCGCCCCGAAATGTCCAGGACTGGCTTGATGATCCGTCCATCCGGATCGGATAGGAATTTTTTAGCCCAAATCCCTTGCCAAAGATTTCAGGAATCGGGCCACTGAGTCGGGATCGCGCATCATTTCCCCCATGACAGCGACCCCCGCGGCCCCGGCGTCGCGGCAGGCCCCGGCCGCATCCACCCCGACTCCGCCGAGCGCCAGCACGGGGACCGGCGCCGCCTGGGCGAGCAACCGCAGCCCGTCCAACCCCAGCACCGGGCCGTAGCCCGGCTTGCTGGCCGACGGGAACACGGGCGAGAGGGTGGCGTAGTCGGCGCCCCCCTCCGCCGCACGACGCAGCCCGTCCGTACCATGGGCCGACAGCCCGATCAGGGCGCCGGGGCCGAGCAGCCGGCGCGCCTCGGCCGGATCGCCCCCGTCCGCCAGGTGAACCCCCGCGGCCCCGGCTTCCCGCGCGAGCGCCGGGTCGCCGTGGACCGTGACCACCGCCCCCCATGGCCGCGCCCGCTCCACCAGCGCGCGGGCGAGATCCCGCTGCTCCTCGCGCGGCAGGTCCTTCTCGCGCAGGGACAGCCAGCGCAGACCGGCGGCGAACAGGCGCTCGGCAAGCTCCGGCAGCGGCAGCGCGGCCTGTGCTCGGTCGGTGATGGCGAGAAGAGGCGGTGTCGGAAGCGTGGTCATGGCACGGACGATGCCAGCCCGCCCGATCGCGCGCAAGCATGGGCGAAGTCCCCTCCGCCTTGCCACTTTCGGCGCTTTTTTCCATCACGCGGAAAGCTTTCGCCAAGTCTTTGCCGACCGGCCGCGGCGGGATCAATGCTTGGTCCCAACGAAACCGCGACCCGTTACCCGAGGGAGGAGACCAAGCCATGGCAAGGATGATGGCGATTGAAGCGGCGGTGCATGTCCTGGAAAAGGAAGGCGTGTCCGTCTGCTTTGGCGTCCCCGGAGCGGCCATCAATCCGTTCTACGCCGCGTTGCAGAGGAACGGCCGCATCGGTCACGTTCTGGCCCGCCATGTCGAGGGCGCGTCCCACATGGCCGAAGGCTACACCCGCGCCACCGCGGGCAACATCGGCGTGTGCGTCGGCACCTCCGGCCCAGCCGGCACCGACATGATCACCGGCCTCTACTCGGCGTCCGCCGACAGCATCCCGATCCTGTGCATCACCGGCCAGGCGCCGCGCGCCCGCCTGCACAAGGAGGATTTCCAGGCCGTGGACATCCCGTCCATCGCCAAGCCCGTCGCCAAGTGGGCCGTCACCGTGCTGGAGCCGGGGCAGGTCCCCTACGCCTTCCAGCAGGCCTTCCACCTGATGCGCTCCGGCCGGCCGGGTCCCGTGCTGATCGACCTGCCGATCGACGTCCAGATGGCCGAGATCGAGTTCGACCCCGACGCCTACCAGCCCCTGCCCGTCTACAAGCCGGCCGCGACCCGCGCCCAGGTGGAAAAGGCGCTGGCCATGCTGAACGAGGCGGAGCGGCCGCTGATCGTGGCCGGCGGCGGCATCGTCAACGCCGACGCCAGCCCGGCGCTGGTGGAGTTCGCCGAGATCATCGGCGTGCCCGTGATCCCGACCCTGATGGGCTGGGGCACCATCCCGGATGACCACCCGCTGATGGCCGGCATGGTCGGGCTGCAGACCGCCCACCGCTACGGCAACGCCGCCATGCTGGAGTCCGACTTTGTGCTGGGCATCGGCAACCGCTGGGCCAACCGCCACACCGGCTCCGTCGACGTCTACACCAAGGGCCGCAAGTTCGTGCATGTGGACATCGAGCCGACCCAGATCGGCCGCGTCTTCGCGCCGGATCTCGGCATCGTGTCCGACGCCGGCGCGGCGCTGGCGCTGTTCGTCGAGGTCGCCAAGGAATGGAAGGCGGCGGGCAAGCTGAAGGACCGGTCGGAGTGGCTGGCCACCTGCCAGGCCCGCAAGCGCTCCATGCTGCGCAAGTCCGACTTCGACACCGTGCCGATCAAGCCGCAGCGCGTGTACCAGGAGATGAACCAGGCCTTCGGCCAGGACGTCTGCTACGTCTCCACCATCGGCCTGTCGCAGATCGCCGGCGCGCAGTTCCTGCACGTCTATAAGCCGCGGCACTGGATCAACTGCGGCCAGGCCGGCCCGCTCGGCTGGACCCTGCCGGCGGCGCTGGGCGTCCGCGTGGCCGACCCGAAGCGCAAGATCGTGGCGCTGTCCGGCGACTACGACTTCCAGTTCCTGATCGAGGAGCTGGCCGTCGGCGCGCAGTTCAAGCTGCCCTACATCCACGTGCTGGTGAACAACAGCTACCTCGGCCTGATCCGGCAGGCGCAGCGCGCCTTCCAGATGGACTTCCAGGTCCAGCTGTCCTTCGAGAACATCAACGCGCCGGAGATCGGCGTCTACGGCGTGGACCACATCGCCGTGGCCGAGGGGCTGGGCTGCAAGGCCATCCGCGTCACCGAGCCGGACCGCATCCAGGAAGCCTTCGCCCAGGCCCAGCAATGGATGGACGAGTTCCAGGTCCCGGTGGTCGTCGAGGTCATCCTGGAGCGCGTGACCAACATCGCCATGGGCACGGAGATCAACAACATCACCGAGTTCGAGGAGGTGCTGGACGTGCCGGCCAACGAGCCGGAACTGGTCCGCGTGTAAGCGCGGCTGCCCCCTCCCTTCCCATGCTGCGCATGGGCCCCTTCCCTCCCCCGCTTCGCGGGAGAGGGAGCACCGGGGCCAAGCGGCGGCAGTCCCCTCTCCCGCAACGCGGGGGAGGGTTAGGGAGGGGGCAAACGAAACTTAAATCCGGGAGAAGAACATGCCCAAGTTCGCTGCAAACCTGACCATGCTCTACAACGAGCTGGACTTCCTCGACCGCTTCGCCGCGGCCGCGAAGGACGGCTTTTCCGGGGTCGAGTACCTGTTCCCCTACGCCTACGACAAGGACGTGCTGGCCGAGCGGCTGAAGAGCAACCGCCTCGACCAGGTGCTGCACAACCTGCCGGCCGGCAACTGGGACGCCGGGGAGCGCGGCATCGCCATCCTGCCGGACCGCGTGGGCGAGTTCCAGGACGGCGTCGGCAAGGCCATCGAGTACGCGAAGACGCTCGGCTGCCCGCAGCTGAACTGCCTGGTCGGCAAGACGCCGGCCGGCGCGTCGCGCGACACGCTGGAGCGCACGCTGGTCGACAACCTGAAATTCGCCGCGAAGGCCCTGAAGGAGGCTGGCATCCGCTTCCTGGTGGAGCCGATCAACACGCGCGACATTCCGGGCTTCTACCTGACGACGACCCGCCAAGCCGAGCAACTGATCGAGGCGGTCGGCTCGGACAACCTCTACATCCAGTACGACGTCTATCACATGCAGATCATGGAGGGCGACCTCGTCCCGACGATCCAGCGCCTGCTGCCGAAGATCGCGCATGTGCAGATCGCCGACAACCCCGGCCGGAACGAGCCCGGCACCGGCGAGATCAACTACCCCTTCGTCTTCGCCACCTTGGACAAGCTCGGCTACGACGGCTGGGTCGGCTGCGAGTACAAGCCTGCCCGCGGCACCAGCGAGGGTCTCGGCTGGATGCGCGCCGCGCAACGCACCGACACCGTCGCCGCCTGATTCAACCCGCCCTAAGAAAAGCGAGGAAGCAGCCATGAACGTTGGATTCATCGGTCTCGGCATCATGGGGCGTCCCATGGCCGCCCATCTGGCGGACGCCGGCCACACGCTGTACGTCTACGACATCAACCCGGCCCCGGAGGATCTCCTGGGCAAGGGCGCCAAGGCCTGCAGCTCCTCCAAGGAGGTCGCGGAAAAGGCCGACGTCATCATCACGATGGTCCCCGACACCCCGCACGTCGAGGCGGCGCTGTTCGGCAAGGGCGGCGTCGCCGAGGGGCTGAAGCCGGGCAAGATCGTGGTGGACATGTCGTCCATCTCCCCCATCGAGACCAAGGCCTTCGCCAAGCGGATCAACGAGCTGGGCTGCGACTATCTCGACGCCCCGGTGTCCGGCGGCGAGGTCGGCGCCAAGGCGGCGTCGCTGACCATCATGGTCGGCGGCCCGGACAAGGCCTTCGAGACGGTGAAGCCCCTGTTCGAGAAGATGGGCAAGAACGTCACGCTGGTCGGCGGCAACGGCGACGGCCAGACCACGAAGGTCGCCAATCAGATCATCGTGGCGCTGACCATCGAGGCGGTCGGCGAGGCCCTGCTGTTCGCCTCCAAGGCGGGCGCCGACCCGGCCAAGGTCCGGCAGGCCCTGATGGGCGGCTTCGCGTCGTCGCGCATCCTGGAGGTGCACGGCGAGCGCATGGTCAAGCGCACCTTCGATCCGGGCTTCCGCATCGAGCTGCACCAGAAGGACCTGAACCTCGCGCTCAGCGGCGCCCGCGCGCTCGGCCTGTCGCTGCCGAACACGGCGACCTGCCAAGAGCTGTTCAACGCCTGCGCCGCCCACGGCGGCAAGGCCTGGGACCACTCCGGCATGGTCCGCGCCCTGGAGATCATGGCCAACTTTGAGATCGGCCAGAACCAGCGCGTCACCGAACCCGCGGAGTAACGTGATCTCGTAGGTTGGGTGGAGGCGCAGCCGCAACCCAACATGCTGGCATTGCCCGGTGTGTTGGGTTGCGCTCCGCTCCACCCAACCTACGATTCCTCCTGCGATCAGCATCTTCCTGTCCGGCGAAACTGGTTGCTATGGCAACCAATTATCAGCCACACTTGCATTCAAGGCATCAGGGATGCGGCGTCTGGGCAGCCAGGCGCCGCATTTCAATGATAAGCGAAGCGGAGATTGACCGAACGCGCTCCGCACGCGCCGAAAGAAGCAAGAAAGACAGCGGTTGTCCGGGAGGAACCATATGCGCCAACACGGTGCGCAGGCCGCCAGCCCCCATGCGGGGCCGTTCGGTGGTCGGTGGATGCAGTTGCTTGTCGGCGTCATCTGCATGTCGATGATCGCCAATCTCCAGTACGGTTGGACCCTGTTCGTCGAACCGATCGACGCCAAGCACGGCTGGGGCCGTGCGGCCATCCAGATCGCCTTCACCATTTTCGTCGTGACCGAAACCTGGCTGGTGCCGGTGGAGGGATGGTTTGTGGACCGCTTCGGCCCGCGGGTCGTCGTCCTGGCCGGCGCCTTGCTGTGCGCGGCGTCCTGGGCGCTGAACGCCAACGCGGATTCGCTGGCTCTGCTTTATGTGGCGGCGGCGATCGGCGGCATCGGCGCGGGCGCGGTCTACGGCACCTGCGTCGGCAACGCGCTGAAGTGGTTCCCGGACCGCCGCGGGCTGGCCGCCGGCATCACCGCCGCCGGCTTCGGCGCGGGCTCCGCCCTGACGGTGGTGCCGATCGCCACCATGATCGAGTCCAGCGGCTATGAGGCCACCTTCCTCGCCTTCGGGCTGGGCCAGGGGCTGGTTGTGTTCGCGCTCGCTTGGCTGCTGGCCGAACCGCCCGCGCCGGCGCTGTTCAGCCGCGGCGTCGGCTCTCCCCCCGTGCAGCGCCAGTACCGGCCCGCCGAGGTCGTGCGCACGCCGGTTTTCTGGGTCATGTACGCCATGTTTGTCATGGTCGCCGGCGGCGGACTGATGGCGACGGCACAGCTCGGCCCCATCGCGGAGGATTTCGGGCTGTCGCAGACGCCCGTCAGCCTGATGGGCCTCACCCTCCCCGCCCTGACCTTCGCACTGTCCATCGACCGGGTGCTGAACGGCCTGACGCGCCCCTTCTTCGGCTGGGTGTCCGACCGCATCGGGCGCGAGAACACCATGTTCATCGCCTTCGCCATGGAGGCCGCCGGCATCCTGGCGCTCAGCCAGTTCGGCCAGGACCCGGTGGCTTTCGTGGTGCTGACCGGCCTCGTCTTCTTCGCCTGGGGCGAGATCTACAGCCTGTTCCCGGCCTGCTGCGCCGACACCTTCGGCTCGCGTTTCGCGGCCAGCAACGCCGGCCTGCTCTACACCGCCAAGGGCACGGCGGCGCTGCTGGTGCCCTTCGCCAACCTGATCACCGACGCGACGGGCAGCTGGCAGGCGGTGTTCTTCCTGGCCGCCATCGTGAACGCGCTGGCCGCCTTCCTCGCCCTGTTCGTGCTGCGCCCCATGCGGGCGCGCCACGCGGAGGCGGCGTTGGAGGCGGAGCGGGTGACGGCGGTGTCGGTGAAATAGGCCCCCTCTCCCGCCCCGGGAGAGGGAAGCGCCGTCAGGCGCGGGGTGAGGGTCGCGCGAGGATCAAGGCACTGATCCTCGGCTGTACCCTCACCCGCCCGCCTTTGGCGGGCACCCTCTCCCGGGACGGGAGAGGGATTTCACGTCACTCCGTCAGGTAGATCTCCCCGCCCTTGGCGCGGAAGCTTTCCGACATTTCGGCCATGCCGGAGTTGGCGTAGTCGCGCACCTCCTGGGTGATCTTCATCGAGCAGAACTTCGGCCCGCACATCGAACAGAAATGCGCGACCTTCGCCCCTTCCGCCGGCAGGGTCTGGTCGTGGAAGCGCTCCGCCGTTTCGGGGTCGAGCGACAGGTGGAACTGGTCGCGCCAGCGGAACTCGAAGCGGGCGCGCGACAGGGCGTCGTCGCGTTCCTGGGCGCCGGGGTGGCCCTTGGCGAGGTCGGCGGCGTGGGCGGCGATCTTGTAGGTCACCACGCCCACCTTGACGTCGTCGCGGTCCGGCAATCCCAGATGCTCCTTCGGGGTGACGTAGCAGAGCATCGCCGTGCCGAACCAGCCGATCATGGCGGCGCCGATGGCGCTGGTGATGTGGTCGTAGCCCGGCGCGATGTCGGTGGTCAGTGGCCCGAGCGTGTAGAAGGGCGCCTCGCCGCACAGCGCCAGCTGCTTGTCCACGTTGGCCTTGATCTTATGCATCGGCACATGGCCCGGCCCCTCGATCATCACCTGCACGTCGTGCTTCCAGGCGATCTTGGTCAACTCGCCCAGAGTCTCCAGCTCCGCGAACTGGGCGGCGTCGTTGGCGTCGGCGATGGAGCCCGGGCGCAGGCCGTCACCCAGCGAGAAGGCCACGTCGTAGGCCTTCATGATCTCGCAGATCTCCTCGAACCGCTCGTAGAGGAAGCTCTCGCGGTGGTGCGACAGGCACCATTTCGCCATGATCGAGCCGCCGCGCGACACGATGCCGGTGACGCGCTTCGCGGTCAGCGGGATGTGCGCCAGGCGGATGCCGGCGTGGATGGTGAAATAGTCGACGCCCTGCTCCGCCTGCTCGATCAGCGTGTCGCGGAAGATCTCCCAGGTCAGGTCCTCGGCCTTGCCGTTGACCTTCTCCAGCGCCTGGTAGATCGGCACGGTGCCGATGGGGACCGGGCTGTTGCGCAGGATCCACTCGCGGGTCGTGTGGATGTTGCGGCCGGTGGACAGGTCCATGACGGTGTCCGCACCCCAGCGGATCGACCAGACCATCTTGTCGACCTCCTCACCCACCGAGGACGCGACGGCGGAGTTGCCGATGTTCGCGTTGATCTTGGTGAGGAAGTTGCGGCCGATGATCATCGGCTCCGATTCCGGGTGGTTGATGTTCGCGGGGATGATCGCCCGGCCGCGCGCCACCTCGTCGCGAACGAACTCCGGCGTCACGAAGTCCGGAATGGAGGCGCCGAAGTCATGCCCGTCGCGCGCAGCGGCCTCGGCCAGGCGCTGGCGGCCCAGGTTCTCGCGCACGGCGATGTATTCCATCTCCGGCGTGACGATGCCGGCGCGGGCGTAGGCCATCTGCGTGACCGCCCTGCCCGGCTTGCCGCGCAGCGGCCGGCGGCCGGCACGGTCGAAGACCGGAACGGCGCGGGCCTCGCCCACGCGCAGCCCGTCGTCCTCCGGGCGGATGGCGCGGCCCTCGTAGGCCTCCACATCGCCACGCGCCTCAATCCAGGCGCGGCGCAGCTCCGGCAGGCCGCGGCGGATGTCGATGGCGACCGCCGGGTCGCTGTAGGGGCCGGACGTGTCGTAGACGCGCACCGGCGCTTCGCCGCCGCCCACGTCGATCTCGCGCATGGCGACGCGCAGGCCGGGGCTCATCTCGCCCGGAAGATGGACCTTGCGGGAGGCCGGCAGCGGGCCGGTGGTGACGGCGAAACGGTCGTCGTCAATTGATGTGGGGGAGAGAGTGTCAGGCATTCTGGATCTCCATCGCATTCAGATCGTGGAGATCCGGGTGTGACGGAGCGGCAGAACGGACCATTGCGGGCAGGCCCTTTTCCGGGCGTGCGTGTCCTCGGTCCATGCGTTCCTGTCCCTACGCCGGTACGACCCGGATCAGGTTCAAAGGGTCCGCACCTTCCGGTGTCATCTCAGCCCCGATACAGGGGCCCCCCTTGGAACACGGCCATGCTTACGGATGCCGGCCGCCGGTGTCAACGCCGCTTTGCGGCTTTTCCGACAATGTGTGACCGGAACAAAAAAGAATGGCCGTGCTGAAGCCAGCACGGCCAGTTTCCGAGAGGCTCGCATAAATGCGAAGCAACAACCCGCCCGATACAGAGGGTGAAGCACCCTTTGCATTTCCAATAATGCCGACCTCGACCGCTCTTTGCAAAGGTCTGTTTGCGCTTTTCCACGCTGCGGAAAAGCAAAACGCAGCGCACAAAAAAAGACCGCGCCAAATTTGGCGCGGTCAAGACTTGCAGGGAGCACTACGTGACGAAGCGCTGTTCCACGCTGTTGCATGTCCTGGAATGGATCAGGGCATGCGAAGCTTGGACATCATCGCTCTTCCGGGAAGAAAAACAGCCTCCACCCTCAGGGCGGTGGAGCGCGCCGCCCGGCCGGCGCGATTCGAATGAGATTGCCGGTCAGGCGGCCCAGTCAGGCAGCCGGCAGGCGCCCGCCGATCTCCGCGGTCACCGAGGCGGCCGTACGCTTGACCAGCTCGCCATAGGCCAGGACGCGCGTGTCGTCGATCCGCTGGTTGGTGCTGGACAGCGACAGGGCGCCGATGACGTGGGCGTTCTCGTCGTAGATCGGGGCGGCGACGCAGCGCATGCCGTTCACCCGCTCCTCCTGGTCGACGGCGTAGCCGCGGCTGCGGGTCAGCGTCAGTTCGCGGTGCAGCGCCGGCAGCGACGACACGGTCGTCCGGGTGAACTGGCGCATGCCGCGCTCGGTCAGGATGGTCTGGATGCGGGTCTCCGGCATGCCGGCCAGCAGCGCCTTGCCGACGGCGGAGCAGTGCAGCAGCGTGCGGTCGGTTACCGGCAGCGTCGCCTGGGCGATGCGCGGGCCACCGACGCGGTGCAGGTAGATGGCTTCGCCATTCTCCTCCACGGCGAGGTTCACGACCTCGCTGGTCTCCTCCATCAGCCGGCGCATGCGCGGCCTGGCGACGTCGAGGAGGCTGCGGGTCTTCAGGAAGCCGGTGCCGGTCATGTAGGCCTGCACGCCCACGGCCCAGCCGCGCTTGCCCTGGTCGAAGCGCACGTAGCGCTCCTCCTGCAGGGTGGTCAGCAGGCGGTGCGTGGTGGAGGGCGACAGGTCGGCGGCGTCGGCCACCGCGGTCAGGCTCATCGGGCTGTCCGACTGGCCGAGAATGGTGAGGATGTGCAGGGCGCGCGACAGGGACTGCACCAAGTTGCCCTTGGAGGCCCGGTCGTTGGCCGCTTCGGTACCGCAGGCTTGCACGGTCGACTTCATGGTCCATCCCTCGGTGTACCGGCGCTTTTGGCGCGCCGTTGATTGGTTATGTTTTGGGGGTGTTGCCCCCACCCCTACCCTCCCCCGCTTCGCAGGGGAGGGAGAAGATGCTCCCCTCCCCTGCGAAGCGGGGGAGGGTTAGGGTGGGGGCAAATGTTTACTGAACCACCGGCTCGATCCGGGCGGCGGAGAACTTGAACTCCGGGATCTTGCCGTAGGGGTCCAGCTTGGGGTTGGTCAAAACGTTGGCCGCGGCTTCGGCGTAGCAGAAGGGCACGAACACGAGGCCCGACGGAACCGCGTAGTCGGAGCGCGCCTTCAGCTCGATGGCGCCGCGGCGGGTGGTGACCTTCACCATGGCACCGGCGTCCACGCCCAGGCGGCGCAGGTCCGCCGGGCTCATGTAGGCGACCGCTTCCGGCTCGATGTCGTCCAGCACCTGGGCGCGGCGGGTCATCGACCCGGTGTGCCAATGCTCCAGCTGGCGGCCGGTGGTGACCACCATCGGGAACTCGGCGTCCGGCTCCTCGGCGGGCGGGATCACGTCGGCGGGGACGAGGCGACCACGGCCCGTGGCCGTCGGGAAGCCGTCGCCGAAGACGATCTCCTGGCCCGGGTCGTCGGCCGACAGGCTCGGGTAGGTGACCGAACCCTCGCGCTCCAGACGCTCCCACGTGATGTTGTCGAGCGAGGGCATGGCGCCCTTCATCTCGCGGAACACGTCGCGGGCGTGGGGGTAGTTCCAGTCCAACCCAAGGCCGCGGGCCATCTCGGTCACGATCCACAGGTCCTGGCGGGCGTCGCCCGGCGGCGGCAGGGCCTGGCGGCCGAGCTGCACCTGGCGGTTGGTGTTGGTCACCGTTCCCGTCTTCTCCGGCCAGGCCGAGGCCGGCAGGACCACGTCGGCGTACTTGGCCGTCTCCGTCAGGAACAGATCCTGCACCACGAGATGGTCGAGCTTGGCGAGCGCGTCGCGGGCGTGCTCCACGTCAGGGTCGGACATCGCGGGGTTCTCACCCATGATGTACATGCCCTTCAGCTTGCCGGCGTGGATCGCGTCCATGATCTCCACGACGGTCAGGCCACGCTTCGGGTCGAGCTTCGTGTCCCAGTAGTCCTCGTAGAAGGCGCGGACCTCCGGGTCGTCCACCGGGCGGTAGTCCGGGAACATCATCGGGATCAGGCCGGCGTCCGACGCGCCCTGGACGTTGTTCTGGCCGCGCAGCGGGTGCAGGCCGGTGCCGGGACGGCCGATCTGGCCGGTGATCAGCGACAGCGCGATCAGGCAGCGCACGTTGTCGGTGCCGTGGGTGTGCTGCGACACGCCCATGCCCCAGAAGATGATCGAGGCTTTGGACGTGGCGTAGAGCCGGGCGACCTCACGCAGGGTCTCCGCCGGGATGCCGCAGATCGGGGCCATCTCCTCCGGCGAGAAGTTGGCGACGTGGGCGCGCAGCTCCTCGAAGTCCTCGGTGTGGTCGCGGACGTAGTCGGCGTCGTACAGCCCCTCCGCGATGATGGTGTGCAGCATGGCATTCAGCATCGGCACGTCGCGGCCGGGCTTGAACTGCATCATGTGCGTCGCGAAGCGCTTCAGCGCCTGGCCGCGCGGGTCCATGACGACCAGCTTGGAGCCCTTCTTCACCGCGTTCTTGAAGAAGGTCGCGGCGACCGGGTGGTTCTCGGTCGGGTTGGAGCCGATGACGACGATCACCTCGGCGTCCTTGGCCGCCATGAAGGGGGCCGTCACCGCGCCCGACCCGATGCCCTCGATCAGCGCCGCCACGGAGGAGGCGTGGCAGAGGCGCGTGCAGTGGTCGACGTTGTTGGTGCCGAAGCCGACGCGCACCAGCTTCTGGAACAGGTACGCCTCTTCGTTCGAACCCTTGGCGGAACCGAAGCCGGCGAGCGCCGAGCCGCCCAGTTCGTCGCGGATCTTGCGCAGGCTGCCGGTGGCGACGGCCAGGGCCTCCTCCCACGTGGCTTCGCGGAAGTGGGTCAGCGGGTTCAGCGGGTCGATGTCCACGTCGTGCTTGGACACGCCCTCCTTGCGGATCAGCGGCTTGGTCAGGCGGTGCGGGTGGTGGATGTAGTCGAAGCCGAAGCGGCCCTTGACGCACAGCCGGTTCTTGTTGGCCGGGCCGTCGCGCCCTTCCACCGACAGCAGCTTCTCGTCCTTGATGTTGTAGGTCAGCTGGCAGCCGACGCCGCAATAGGGGCAGACGCTGTCCACCTTGCGGTCCGGCTCCGTCGTGAAGACGCCGGTGTTCAGGTCCACCTGGGTCTTCGGCATCAGGGCGCCGGTCGGGCAGGCCTGCACGCACTCGCCGCAGGCGACGCAGGTGCTGTCGCCCATGGGGTCGGCGAAGTCGAAGACGATCGTCTCCTTGTGGCCGCGCAGCGCCATGCCGATCACGTCGTTGACCTGGACCTCGCGGCAGGCGCGGACGCACAGGTTGCACTGGATGCAGGCGTCGAGCTGCACCGCCATGGCCGGGTGGCTGAAGTCCGGCTTCGGCGCGCTTTCACGGCGCGGGAAGCGGCTGTCGGACACCTCCAGATTGTCGGCCCAGTGCCAGAACGAGGAGTTCGGGTCGTGGGCTTCCTCGCGCTTGGGCTGGTCGGTGACCAGCATCTCGATGACCATCTTGCGGGCGAACTTCGCCTTGTCGCTGGCCGAGCGGACGCGCATGCCCGCGGTCGGGTGGCGCACGCAGGAGGCCGACAGCACGCGCTCGCCGTCGATCTCCACCATGCAGGCGCGGCAGTTGCCGTCGGCCCGGTAGCCCGGCGCGTCGGAGTAGCAGAGGTGCGGGATCTCGGTGCCCAGGCGGTTGGCGACCTGCCAGATGGTCTCGCCCGGATGCGCTTCGACGAGGTCGTCGTCCAGATGGAAGAGGATGCGGTCGCTCATCACTTGTCTCCCTGCCCGGCTTTGGCGCTCAGGGCAAGCTCGGCGCGGAAATGCTTCAGCGCGGTCTTCAGCGGGTTCATCGCGGCCTGGCCCAGGCCGCAGATGGAGGCGGAGCCCATCAGGGCGGCCAGTTCATCCAGCAGCGGCTCGTCCCAGACCGGCTGCTTGATCAGCGCCACGGCCTTCTCGGTCCCGACACGGCAGGGCGTGCACTGGCCGCAGCTCTCGTCCTCGAAGAAGTCCAGCAGGTTGCGGACGACCTTGCGCATGTCGTCCTTGTCCGACAGGACCACGACAGCGGCCGAGCCGATGAAGCAGCCGTGCTGCTCCAGCGTGCCGAAGTCCAGCGGGATGTCGTCCATGCTGGCCGGCAGGATGCCGCCCGACGCGCCGCCCGGCAGGTAGCCGATGAAGCGGTGGCCGTCGGCCATGCCGCCGCAATACTCCTCGATCAACTCGCGGATCGTCACGCCGGCGGGGGTCAGCTTGACGCCCGGCTCCTTGACGTGGCCGGAGACGGAGAAGCTGCGCAGGCCCTTGCGGCCGTTGCGGCCGAAGCTGCCCCACCAGTCCCCGCCCTTCTCCAGGATGTCGCGGATCCAGAACAGCGTCTCGACGTTGTTGATCAGCGTCGGACGGCCGAACAGGCCGACGACGGAGGGGAACGGCGGCTTGTGGCGCGGCAGTCCGCGCTTGCCCTCGATGCTTTCCAGCATCGCGGACTCCTCGCCGCAGATGTAGGCGCCGGCGCCGCGGCGCAGGTGGATGCGGGTGTGGTCGGCGAGGCCGGCCTCCTCGATCTTGGCGATCTCACGCAGCAGAGCCTCGCGGATGTGCGGGTACTCGTCGCGCAGGTAGATGTAGACGTCCGTCGCCTCCACCACCCAGGCGCCGATCAGCATGCCTTCCAGGAAGCGGTGCGGGTCGTTCTCCAGGTGGAAGCGATCCTTGAAGGTGCCGGGCTCGCCCTCGTCGCCGTTCACCGCCATCAGGCGGGGACCCGGCTCGTGCCGGACGAAGCGCCACTTGCGGCCGGTCGGGAAGCCGGCGCCGCCGAGGCCGCGCAGGTTGGCCGATTCAAGCTTGCCGAGGATGTCCTCGACCGCGACGCGGCCTTCCTTGCAATCGACCAGCAGCTTGTAGCCACCGTCCTGGCGATACTGCTCGAAGCTGATGTGATCGGGCAGGTGCGGGTGGGTGTCGCCGCTCTTCACCGCCTCCACCACGCTCGCGACCGTGGCGTTCTCGTGCAGCGCGTGGCCGATGGCGACCGCCGGGGCGTTGTGGCAGGCGCCCATGCAGGGCGCGCGGATGACGCGGACGTCAGACCCCATCTCCGCCTTCAGGTCGTCCAGCAGCTTCTCGCCGCCGGCCATGCAGCAGCTCAGGCTGTCGCAGACCCGCACCGTGAGCGCCGGGGGAGCCTCCTCCCCCTCCATCACGATGTCGAAGTGGGCGTAGAAGGACGCCACCTCGTACACTTCCACCAGCGCCAGCCGCATCTCCTGCGCCAGGGCGGCGAGGTGGCGGGCGTGCAGGCAATGGAAGGTGTCCTGCAGCAGGTGCAGGTGTTCGATCAGCAGGTCGCGCTGGCGCGACCGGTCGCCGAGCAGTTCCTGCACCTCGGCCAGTGCTGCGGGGTCGACCTGGCGGCCCTTGGGCTGGATGCGGGTGTTCCGCCGCCCGGCGCCGGGATGGATGGCCCGTTTCCCGGGTTCGCGCTTCTTCTCGTCCTTGGCGACAATGGCCGTGTCCATTGCTCCGCCCCCTCTCGTCGTTCGTTAGCGTTTGTTATGGCGTGGCGCGTCTTGTTGTTCTTGGTGCGCCACGCGTTTCGGACCCTTACCTTATCAGCCCTTGAAGACCTGGAGCATAGTGGACCCCAGGCTGGCCGGGCTGTCGGCGACGGCGATGCCGGCCGACTTCATGAACTCGATCTTGAAGTCGGCGGTGTCGTTGCCGCCGGAGATCACCGCGCCCGCGTGGCCCATGCGGCGGCCCGGAGGCGCCGTGCGGCCGGCGATGAAGCCGACCACCGGCTTCTTGGTGCCGGAGGCCTTGATGAACTCCGCACCCTTGACCTCGGCGTCGCCGCCGATCTCGCCGATCATGATGATGCCCTCGGTCTCCGGGTCCTTCAGGAACAGCTCCAGGCTGTCCACGAAGTTGGTGCCGTTGACCGGGTCGCCGCCGATGCCGATGCAGGTCGTCTGCCCCAGCCCCGCCGCCGTGGTCTGCGCCACCGCTTCATAGGTGAGCGTGCCGGAGCGCGAGACAATGCCGATCTTACCGCGCTTGTGGATGTGGCCCGGCATGATGCCGATCTTGCACTCGTCGGGCGTGATGATGCCCGGGCAGTTCGGCCCGATCAGCCGGGTCTTGGAGTTGCCGAGCGCGCGCTTGACGCGGACCATGTCCAGCACCGGGATGCCCTCGGTGATGCAGACCACCAGCGGGACCTCGGCGTCGATCGCCTCCAGGATGGCGTCGGCCGCAAACGGCGGCGGCACGTAGATGACCGAGGCGTTGGCGCCGGTCTTCTCGACCGCGTCGGCCACCGTGTCGAACACCGGCAGGTCGAGGTGCTTGGTGCCGCCCTTGCCCGGGGTGACGCCGCCGACCATCTTCGTGCCGTAGGCGATCGCCTGCTCCGAGTGGAAGGTGCCCTGGGCTCCGGTGAAGCCCTGGCAGATCACCTTCGTGTTCTTGTCGACGAGGACGGACATCAGGCACGCTCCTTCACGACGGCACGAACGATCTTCTCGGCGGCGTCGGCCAGATTGTCGGCGGAAATGATGGGAAGACCGGAGTCGGCGAGGATCTGCTTGCCGAGCGCGACGTTGGTGCCTTCCAGGCGGACGACCAGGGGAACGTGCAGCTGCACCTCGCGGGCCGCGGCGACCACGCCTTCGGCGATGACGTCGCAGCGCATGATGCCGCCGAAGATGTTGACCAGGATGCCCTTCACGTTCGGGTCGGACAGGATCAGCTTGAAGGCCGCGGTGACGCGCTCCTTCGTGGCGCCGCCGCCGACGTCGAGGAAGTTGGCCGGCTCGCCGCCGTACAGCTTGATGATGTCCATGGTGGCCATCGCCAGGCCGGCGCCGTTCACCATGCAGCCGATGTTGCCGTCCAGCTTGACGTAGTTCAGGTCGTGCTTGGCCGCCTCGATCTCCGCCGGGTCCTCCTCCGCCTCGTCGCGGAGCGCGGCGACGTCCTTGTGGCGGAACAGCGCGTTGTCGTCGAAGCCCATCTTAGCGTCGAGCGCCAGGATGTCGCCCGAACCGGTGACGATCAGCGGGTTGATCTCCAGGATGGAGCAGTCGAGGTCGTTGAAGGCGCGGTACATGGCCGTCAGGAACTTCGCGGCGGCCCCCACCTGCTTGCCTTCCAGGCCCAGCGCGAAGGCGACTTTGCGGGTGTGGTAGCCCTGGATGCCGGTGGCCGGGTCGACGGCGACCTTGATGATCCGCTCCGGCGTGTTGTGGGCGACCTCCTCGATCTCCATGCCGCCTTCGGTCGAGGCGATGATGGTCACGCGGCCCGAGGCGCGGTCCACCAGCATGCCGAGGTACAGTTCCCGCTTGATGTCGGCGCCTTCCTCGATGTAGACGCGCTTGACTTCCTTGCCCTCGGCCCCGGTCTGCTTGGTCACCAGGACGTGGCCGAGCATTTCGCCGGCGTTCTTGGTGACGTCGTCGACCGACTTGACGACACGGACGCCGCCCTTGCCCTCGGGGTTGTCCTTGAAGCGGCCGGCGCCACGGCCACCGGCGTGGATCTGCGACTTGACCACCCAGACTGGGCCGCCCAGCTCGCGCGCGGCGGCTTCGGCCTCCCCGGCGGTGAAGGCGACGCCCCCGCGGGGAACCGCCACCCCGTATTTGCGCAGAAGCTCCTTCGCCTGATGCTCGTGGATGTTCATGGTGTTTGTGTCCCCTCCCCCGAGGATGTTTGTTCGGTTATCGCGTTTATGGTGTCGCGTTGGGCCCCCACCCTAACCCTCCCCCATCTTCGACGGGGGAGGGAACTCCGCCGCCCCCGCTTGAAGCCCCTCCCCCCGTCGAAGATGGGGGGAGGTTGGGAGGGAGCCCAACGCGTGAACGTTTTTACAGAAGGCCCGCCGCGCGCGCCCACTTGTACTTGGCGCCCAGAACCGCAACCGGCGTTTCGGTCGTGTACGGGTAGGCCACGACGCCGTGATCGTAGAGGAAGGCGGCGGCCTCCTCCACCTGCACGTCGCCGGCCAGCGAGGCGACGATGGGCTTTTCGATGCCCTTCGCCTTCATCTCGTCCTTCACCTCGACGACCAGCTTGGCGAACACCATCGGCGGCGTGATGATCGTGTGCCAGTAGCCCAGGATCAGCGCGTGGATGCGGTCGTCCTGGAGGCCGAGACGGATGGTGTTCTGGTAGGTCGTCGGCGGCTCCCCGCCCGTGATGTCCACCGGGTTGCCGGCGGCGCCGAAGGGCGGGATAAACTTGCGGAAGGCCGCGTCAAGGTCCGACGGCATCGCCATCAGCGACAGGCCGTTGTCCACGCAGGCGTCCGACAGCAGCACGCCCGACCCGCCGGCGCCGGTGATGATCACCACATTCTCGCCCTTCGGCGTCGGCAGCACCGGGATGCCGCGGGCGAACTGCAGCAGGTCCTGCAGGCTGCGCGCCCGCACCACGCCCGACTGCTTCAGCACGTCCTCGTAGATCTTGTCGTTGCCGGCGAGCGCCCCGGTGTGGGAGCTGGCCGCCCGCGCGCCGAGCGAGGTGCGCCCGGCCTTCAGCACCACGACCGGCTTCTTCTTGGACACCTGCTTGGCGGCCTCCGCGAAGGAGCGGCCATCCTTCAAGTCCTCGCAGTGCATGGCGACGACCTGGGTGTTCTCGTCCTGCTCGAAGAAGTACAGCAGGTCGTCCTCGTCGATGTCCGACTTGTTGCCGAGCCCGACGATGGCCGACACACCCATCTTGGCCGACCGGCTGAAGCCGATGATCGCCATGCCGATGCCGCCGGACTGCGACGACAGCGCCGCCTTGCCCTTCACGTCGTAGGGCGTGCAGAAGGTCGCGCAGAGGTTCTTCGGCGTGTAGTAGAAGCCGTAGATGTTCGGCCCCATCAGGCGCACGTCATGCTTGCGCGCGATGGCGACGATCTCCTCCTGCCCCTCGACATTGCCGGTCTCGGCGAAGCCCGAGGGGATCAGGACGGCGCCAGGGATCTTCTTCTCGCCCACCTCGGTCAGGGCTTGCGCCACGAACTTGGCCGGGATGGCGAAGACCGCCACGTCGATGTTGCCGGGGACGTCCTTGACGCTTTTGTAGGCCTTGTAGCCCAGGATGTCGTCGGCCTTGGGGTGGATCGGGTAGATCTGGCCCTTGTAGCCCCCGTTGATGAGGTTCTTCATCACGGAGTTGCCGATCTTCCCATCCTCGGCCGAGGCGCCGATGACCGCCACCGCGTCGGGCTTCATGATCCGGTTCATCTGCCGGACGATCTGCTCCTGCGTCGGGCGGTAGCGCGGGGTCTTGGCCTCGAAATCCAGCACCACGCGCACGTCGGCGGCGGTGGCGCCATCCTCCCGCGCGAAGACCGGGTTGAGGTCCAGTTCCACGATCTCCGGCACGTCATTGACGAGGCGGGAGACGTTGACGATCACGTCGGCGAGCGCCTCTCGGTCGACCGGCTTGCCGCCGCGCACGCCCTTCAGCATCTCCGCGGCCTGGATGCCGTCGAGCATCGACAGGGCCTCGTCGCGGGACACCGGGGCCAAGCGGAAGGTGACGTCCTTCAGCACCTCGACCAGCACGCCGCCGAGGCCGAAGGCCACCAGCTTGCCGAAGCTCTGGTCGGTGATGGAGCCGACGATGACCTCGGTCCCGCCCTTCAGCATCTGCTGGACCTGGATGCCGATCAGCTCGGCCTTCGGGTCGTAGGCGCGGGCGCGGTCCATGATGGTCTTGAAGCCCTCGCGGACGGCGTCGGCGCTCTGGACGCCGACCAGCACGCCGCCGGCCTCGGTCTTGTGCAGAATCTGCGGCGACACGATCTTCAGAACGACCGGAAAGCCCATCCCCTCAGCCAGCGTCACCGCCTCGTCGGCGGTCTTCGCCAGGCCTTCCTTGGGCACCGGAATTCCGTAAAGGTCGCAGAGTTCCTTGGCCTCCGGCGCGGTCAGCGCGGTGCGGCCTTCCGCCTTCGCGGTGTCGAGAAGGCGGCGGACGGTCTCTGCGGTGCCTTTGCGGCTCTGATCGTAGGCTACGCTCATGGCGTTCCCTCCTTGCGAACTTCTTTTTCGGGCTTTGTTATTTTGAATTCGCGTCGCGGGCAGATTTTTTAAGTCGATCGGCGGCGGCTCGTCCGCGGCGCACGTCTAGTGTCTCGGTGTGGGAGCGGTGCTCCCCGCCTCCCCCGCCCTTCGGCGGAGAAGGCTGCAGAGGTGTGGTGCGAAGCTCCCCTTGTTACTCGGCGGCCATCCGCTGGGTCGCGCCGAGCGCGCCACTGTCCCGCAGTTCGGCGATGCGCTGCGGGTCGAAGCCCAGCACCTCGCGCAGGATCTCGTCGGTGTGCTCACCCAGCAGCGGCGAGCGCGTCACCTCGGTCGGGCTGTCCGACAGCTTGATCGGGTTGCCGACCGACAGGTACTTGCCGCGCTTCGGGTGGTCGACCTCCACGACCGTGCCGGTCTCGCGCAGGGACTCATCCTCGGCCAGTTCCTTCATGGACAGGATCGGGCCGCAGGGGATGTCGTACTTGTTGAGGATCTCCATGGCCTCGAACTTCGTCTTGGTCATGGTCCATTCCTCGACCGTCGCGAAGATCTCCTTCAGGCGCGGCAGGCGGGCGACCGGCGTGGCGTAGTCGGGGTCGGTGACCCACTCCGGCTTGCCGATCACTTCGCAAATCTTGGCCCAGACCGGGGCCTGGGTGATGAAGTAGATGTAGGCGTTCGGGTCGGTCTCCCAGCCCTTGCACTTCAGGATCCAGCCCGGCTGGCCGCCGCCCGAGGCGTTGCCGGCGCGCGGCACGGTGTCGCCGAACTCGCCGTTCGGGTACTGCGGGTATTCCTTCAGCGGGCCGTGGGCGAGGCGCTGCTGGTCGCGCAGCTTGACGCGGCACAGGTTCAGCACGGCGTCCTGCATGGCCGCCAGCACCTTCTGGCCGCGGCCGGTGTGGGTGCGCTGGTAGAGCGCGGTGACGATGCCCAGCGCCAGGTGCAGGCCGGTGCCGCTGTCGCCGATCTGCGCGCCGGTGACCAGCGGGGGGCCGTCGTCGAAACCGGTGGTGGAGGCCGCACCGCCCGCGCACTGGGCGACGTTCTCGTAGACCTTGCAGTCCTCATAGGGGCCGGGGCCGAAGCCCTTCACCGAGGCCACGATGATGCGGGGGTTGATCTCCTGGATGCGTTCCCACGAGAAGCCCATGCGGTCGAGCACGCCGGGGGCAAAGTTCTCGACCATCACGTCGCAGGTGCGGACCAGCTCTTCCAGGATCGCCTTGCCGGCGGGGTTCTTGGTGTCGAGCGTGATGGACCGCTTGTTGTGGTTCAGCATGGTGAAGTAAAGGCTGTCGGCATCGGGAATATCGCGCAGCTGGCCACGCGTGATGTCCCCCTCCCCCGGACGCTCGACCTTGATCACGTCGGCACCGAACCACGCCAGCAGCTGCGTGCAGGTCGGGCCCGACTGGACGTGGGTGAAGTCGAGAATCTTGACGCCTTCGAGTGCCTTTGCCATCCAACCCTCCCAGGGTCTCGTGTGGTGTGGTCCCCGCGTTCTTTGGACCGCGTTCTTGGGAATTGGCGGCCCGCCCTTGAAGGAACGGGCCACCTTGTGCGTTGACGGGGGACTGTTCGGTTCCTAGTCGCTTGTTTTAGGCCTTCGGGCCCTTGCGGACCGCGGACGTCGGGTTCAGGCTACCGATGTTGCCGCTCTCCGTGCCGGCCGCCGGGTCGATGGCGGCGTTGATGAGGGTCGGCTTGCCGGAGTTCATCGCCTCGGCAACGGCGCGGTACAGCTCGTCCGGCGACGTGACGTGGACGCCGGTGCCCCCGAAGGCTTCCATCATCTTGTCGTAGCGGCTGTCCGGCACGAAGACCATCGGCGACGGGTCGGCGCCGCCGGTCGGGTTGACGTCGGTGCCGCGGTAGATGCCGTTGTTGTTGAAGACGACGATGCAGACCGGAAGGTTGTACCGGCAGACCGTCTCCACCTCCATGCCGGAGAAGCCGAAGGCGCTGTCGCCCTCGATCGCCAGCACCGGCTTGCCCGTCTCGACGGCGGCGGCGACGGCGTAGCCCATGCCGATGCCCATCACGCCCCAGGTGCCGACGTCCAGGCGCTTGCGCGGCTGGTACATGTCGATGATGCCGCGGGCGAGGTCGAGGGTGTTGGCGCCCTCGTTGACCAGGATCGCGTCCGGACGCTCCTTGATGATGCGGCGCAGGGCCCCAAGCGCGCCGTGGAAGTCCATCGGCGACTTGTTGTTCATCAGCTTGGGCGCCATCTTGGCGATGTTGGCTTCCTTCTTGGTGTTGACCGTCTCCAGCCACTCGGACGGCGGCGGGGTCCAGTCACCACCCAGACCGGCGGTCAGGGCGGACACGCAGGAGCCGATGTCGCCGACCAGCGGGGCGACGATCTCGACGTTGCTGTCCATCTCCTTCGGCTCGATGTCGATCTGGATGAACTTCTTCGAGCCGGGCTCACCCCACGACTTGCCCTTGCCGTGCGACAGCAGCCAGTTCAGACGGGCGCCGACCAGCAGGACGACGTCGCTGTCCTTCAGCACGGTGGAACGGGCAGCGCCGGCCGACTGCGGGTGCGTGTCGGGCAGCAGGCCCTTGGCCATGCTCATCTGGAGGAACGGGATGCCGCTCTTCTCGATCAGCTCGCGGACCGCCTCGTCGGCCTGGGCGTAGGCAGCGCCCTTGCCGAGGATGATCAGCGGACGCTTGGCGCCCTTCATCACGTCGAGCGCGCGGGCCACCGCCGACGGGGCCGGCAGCTGGTCCGGGGCCGGGTCGATGACCTTCACCAGCGACTTCGCACCCTCGGCGGCGTTCATCACCTGCGAGAACAGCTTGGCCGGCAGGTCGAGGTAGACGCCGCCCGGACGGCCCGACACGGCCGCGCGGATGGCGCGGGCGACGGCGATGCCGATGTCCTGGGCGTGCAGCACGCGGAAGGCCGCCTTGCACAGCGGCTTGGCGATGGCGAGCTGGTCCATCTCCTCATAGTCGCCCTGCTGGAGATCGACGATCTCGCGCTCGGACGACCCGGAGATCAGGATCATCGGGAAGCAGTTGGTGGTCGCATTGGCGAGCGCCGTCAGGCCGTTCAGGAAGCCCGGGGCCGACACGGTCAGGCAGACGCCCGGCTTCTTGGTGAGGAAACCGGCGACGGCGGCGGCATGGCCGGCGTTCTGCTCGTGGCGGAAGGAGATGACGCGCATGCCCTCGCCCTGCGCCATGCGGAGCAGGTCGGAAATCGGAATGCCGGGCACGCAGTACAGGTTCTCGATGCCATTGAGCTTGAGCGCATCGATGACGAGCTGAAAGCCATCCGTCAGCGCTGCGTCGACTTCGGTTTCGTCCGTGGCTTGGTTCTTGACCATCGTTGCAGCCGCACTAGACATAAGGGTAAGTCCTCCCCGAGCTTCTTTGGTTTCGAGAGCGGTCAGTCGAGAAAATCGCAGTGCTGTTCCACATAGCGGGCAAGGCCAAGCGTGTGTTCACGCACACGACGCTCAGCCAGATCGGCGTCGCGGTTCATCAGTGCTTCGATGATTTCCCGGTGTTCGACGATCGATTTCTCGGCCCTCCGGCCGCGTCGCATGGTGACGCGGCGGATCGCCCGCATGTGGATGAAGAACCGGTCGGTCAGGTCGCCGATCAACGTGCAGCCCGAGGCCTGGATGATCGACTGGTGAAACAGGATGTTCGCGTCGGAGTATTCCAGGACGTGATCGGCCAGCTCGCCTTCCGAGAAGCGGTCGAAGGTCGCGTTCAGCTCCTTCATCTTGCGCTCGGTGGCGCGCTCCACGAAGAGGCGCGCGGCCATGCCTTCGAGAGCGGCGCAGACCGTGATCATCTCGATGACCTCGGCCTTCGTCTTGCGGACCACGAAGATGCCCCGGCGCGGCATGGAGCGGATGAACCCCTCCTGCTCCAGGAGCGCCATGGCCTCGCGCACCGGGGTGCGGCTGACGCCGAGCGCTTCGCAGAGCTGGCGCTCGTCGAGGCGGATTTCGCTGGCCTCCCCGTAGATGTCCATCTGGGTGATGGCGTGGCGGAGCGCCTGATAGGCCTTTGCCTTGAAACTCATCCCCTGGTCGAGGGGTTCTACGGAGAAACTCATTCGATTCATCACGTTCCCGTCCCTGTATCCGCCGCGCGTTTTGCGCTGATTGCACCTGCCTTACCGGCTTCTTGTGGTTCTGTTGCGGGCTTGGATTGGTGATACGGTATACCAGATGCCAAGCGAACTCAAGGGAATATGTTAGCGATGCGAACTGTTTTCAGCTGGAACCAGATCGGCGACGGCCGCCCTTAGCGAACTCTTGAATATCAGCGACTTAGGCCGACAGAGCGACCGCTGGCGGGCCACAATCGACGGCAAGCTGGCATCTGGTATACGATATTCCAGAGCGTTATGCCTGGTATACCGAATTCATGTTGGTTGGGCAAGCGAATCCCGGGGTAAAACCTTAACCGGAACTACACGCATTCCTCCCTGTAGATTCCCCGACTGGCGGCTCCCCGGTTCACCACCGGCGGAGCCCTCTTTTTTCCCGGCCTGCCCTGCGGCGGATCGGCGCAGTGGTATACCGTACACCAAAGCGCGGCCATGGTCTCGGCCGAGTCGGTGTAGACTGGGTCCACAAGCAAAATCACGGCAGGAGGAAACGCCATGAAAGCCGCCGACATCATGACCCGCCAGGTCATCACGATCGATCCGGACAGCACCGTGACCGACGCCGCGCAACGCATGCTGGAGAACCGGATCAGCGGGCTTCCGGTCTGCGACGCCAACGGGCGCCTGCTCGGCGTCATCAGCGAAGGGGATCTGCTGCGCCGCGCAGAGACGGGCACGGTGCGCCGGGCCTCGTGGTGGCTCGCCATGCTGGCCGGGGCTCCGACCCAGGCGCAGGACTACACCAAGTCGCACGGGCGCCGCGTGCGCGACGTCATGTCCACCAGTGTGGTCGCGGCAAACGAGGACACGCCGGTCGAAGAGGTCGTCCGGCTCATGGAGTCGCACCGGATCAAGCGCGTCCCGGTCCTGCGCGACGGCCGGCTGGTGGGCATCATCAGCCGCGCCAATTTGCTGCACGTCCTCGCCACCATCGCCCCGGACGTCAGCCCGGCGACAGCCGACGACGGCGCGCTGCGCAACCGCATCCTGGAGACCCTGCGCGCCGAACCCTGGGCGCCGGAGATCAGCGACAACATCGTCGTCCGCAACGGCGTGGTGCATCTCTGGGGCAGCGTCCGCACCGACGCGCAGCGCGATGCCCTGCGCGTCGCCGCCGAGAACACCCCGGGCGTGAAGCGCGTGGAGAACAACCTGGTCATCATCGACCACGTAGCCGAAGGTGCGGTGGGGTTCTAAACGCGGACCGTACCCCCACCCTCCCGCTCCGCGGGTCCCTCCCTCCCCCGCTGCGCAGGGGAGGGCTTGTTTGCGGAGCCTGCGGCAGTCCCCTCCCCTGCGAAGCGGGGGAGGGTTAGGGTGGGGGCAATACCAAGCCATCCCAACCGTTCCCAACAAAAAAGCCCCTTCCCGGACCACCGGAAAGGGGCTTTCCTTTCCAACCACTACCCCCGCTACTCGGTCGCCTTGACCACCTCTTCGGTGACCTTCTTGGCGTCGCCGAACAGCATCATGGTGTTGGGGCGGAAGAACAGCTCGTTCTCCACGCCGGCATAGCCGGCGGCCATGCCGCGCTTGATGAAGAACACCGTCTTGGCCTTCTCCACGTCCAGGATCGGCATGCCGTAGATCGGCGACTGCGGATCGGTCTTGGCCGCCGGGTTGGTCACGTCGTTGGCGCCGATCACGAAGGCCACGTCGGCCGTGCCGAAGTCGCGGTTGATGTCCTCCAGCTCGAACACCTCGTCGTAGGGCACGTTGGCCTCGGCCAGCAGCACGTTCATGTGGCCCGGCATGCGGCCCGCGACGGGGTGGATGGCGTACTTGACGTCCACGCCTTCCTTCTTCAGCAGGTCGGCCATCTCGCGCAGCGCGTGCTGCGCCTGCGCCACCGCCATGCCGTAGCCCGGCACGATGATCACCGACTGCGCGTTCTTCATGATGTAGGCCGCGTCCTCCGGCGAGCCGGCCTTCACCGTCCCGCGCTCCGCTCCGCCGACACCGGCCGCCGCCGCGGCGCTCTCGCCGCCGAAGCCGCCGAGGATAACGTTGAAGATCGAGCGGTTCATGCCCTTGCACATGATGTAGGACAGGATCGCGCCCGAGGAGCCGACCAGCGCGCCGGTGATGATCAGCAGGTTGTTCTGCAGCGTGAAGCCGATGCCCGCCGCCGCCCAGCCGGAATAGCTGTTCAGCATCGAGATCACCACCGGCATGTCCGCACCGCCGATCGGCAGGATCAGCAGGAAGCCCAGCGCCAGGGAAACGCCGACGATCAGCCACAAGGCGGCCGAGGAATTCGACTGCACCAGCCAGAGGATCAGCAGGATGGTCAGCACGCCGAGCGCGGCGTTGAGGTGGTGCTGGAAGGGGAAGACCAGCGGCTTGCCGGTGACCAGACCCTGGAGCTTGGCGAAGGCGACGATGGAGCCGGTGAAGGTGATGGCGCCGATGGCGGTGCCGAGCGCCATCTCGACCAGCGAGCCCTTGGCGATGGCGCCGGGCACGCCGATGCCGTAGGCCTCCGGCGAGTAGAAGGCCGACAGCGCCACGAACACCGCGGCCAGACCGACCAGCGAGTGGAAGGCGGCGACCAGCTGGGGCAGCGCGGTCATCTCGATCTTCTTGGCGATGACGTAGCCGATGCCGCCGCCGATGGCGATGCCGAGCACGATCATCCAGTAGGACTGGACGATGGGCAGGGCCAGCGTGGTGAGGATGGCGATGGTCATGCCGACCATGCCGTAGAGGTTGCCCTGGCGCGAGGTCTCCGGGCTGGACAGCCCGCGCAGCGCCATGATGAAGCAGACCGAGGCGACGAGGTAGAGAAGGGCCGACAGCGTTTCCATGGTTACTTGCCCTTCTTCTTGAACATGGAGAGCATGCGCTGGGTGACCAGGAAGCCGCCGAAGATGTTGACGCTGGCCAGGATGACGGCGAGGAAGCCCATGATCTTGGAGAAGCCGAAGCCGGCCGGCCCGGCGGCGATCAGCGCGCCGACGATGATCACCGAGGACACGGCGTTGGTCACCGCCATCAGCGGCGAGTGCAGCGCCGGCGTCACCCGCCACACCACGTAGTAGCCGACGAAGCAGGCCAGCACGAGCACCGTCAGCCCGGTGATGAAGAAGCTGCCGTGGCTGGCGGTGTCCACGATGTTGGTGGGAACGGGCATGGCGTGTGTCAGCTGCGCGACCTGGACGTTCAGTTCGGCGGTCTGGTTGGTCAGGGTGAGGAGCGACTGGCGAAACGCGTCCAGCTGGCTCGCGGGATCGGGATGTTCCATGGAAGCCGCCTCCTCAGACGGTCTGCGTTTCGCGGACCTTGTCCGCGAAGGCGGGGTGGACGACTTGGCCGTCGCGGGTCAGCGCGATGGCCTTGACGATCTCGTCGTCCCAGTTGAGCGTCACGCCCTTCTCCTTGTCGTGCAGCGACTGGAGCAGGGCGAGCAGGTTCTTGGCGTAGAGCAGCGAGGCGCTCTCGGCGATGCGGCTGGGGTAGTTGGCGTGCCCGACGATTTTGACCCCGTTCTCGGTGACAACCACCTTGCCCAACTCGGAGCCCTCGACGTTGCCGCCCTGCTCCACCGCCAGGTCGATGATCACCGAGCCCGGCTTCATCGACGCCACATGCTCGCGCGTCACCAGCACCGGCGCCTTGCGGCCGGGGATCAGCGCCGTGGTGATCACGATGTCCTGCTTCTTGATGTGCTCGGCCACGAGTGCGGCCTGCTGGCGCTTGTAGTCGTCCGACATCTCCTTGGCGTAGCCGCCGGACGTCTCCGCCTGTTTGAACTCCTCGTTCTCCACCGCCACGAAGCTGCCGCCCAGGCTCTGCACCTGCTCCTTGACCGCCGGGCGCACGTCGGTGGCCGAGACGATGGCGCCCAGCCGCTTGGCCGTGGCGATGGCCTGCAGGCCGGCGACGCCGACGCCCATGATGAAGGCCTTGGCCGGCGGCACGGTGCCCGCGGCGGTCATCATCATCGGGAAGGCGCGGCCGTACTCGCTGGCGGCATCGACCACCGCCTTGAAGCCGGCGAGGTTGGCCTGGGAGGACAGCACGTCCATGACCTGGGCGCGGGTGATGCGCGGCATGAACTCCATGGCGAAGGCGTTCACCCCCGCCGCGGCGTAGGCGGCCACATGGTCGCGGCTGTTGTACGGGTTCAGGATGCCGAGCAGCAGCGCGCCGCGCTTGAGCAGCGCCAGTTCGTCCAGCTCACCCTCGCCCGCGATCAGCGGACGCTGCACCTTCAGCACAATGTCCGCATCGGACAGGGCCGACGCGGCGTCCGGCGCGATGGTGGCGCCGGCGTCCGCATAAACCTGATCCGGCAGGCTGGAGCCCAGCCCAGCGCCGCTTTCCACGACCACGTCGAGGCCGAGGCCCTTCAGCTTCTTGACCGTCTCAGGGGACGCCGCAACGCGAAGCTCGCCCGCGCGCCGCTCCCTGGGTATGGCGATTTTCATGATTCTTGGTTGCCTCCCAAAGCTCACGGCGGGGCGAGGCGTCAGCGCTCCAGCCGGTCAGGCGGGCGGCCTCGGCGGGGGGCCCGCCGGTCGTTCTTTAAAATTCAAAAATGGGGCGGCGCGCGTGTTCGCCGTTACTGGTTGGCCGCGACCGGGAAGTTCCAGCCTTCGGCGCTCGACGCCTCGTCGGCCGCATCGTCGCGCGGCGCCGCTTCGAGCTGAGCCTTGATGATGTCGCGCACGCTGACCACGCCGACGAGCGACGCGCCTTCCAGCACCGGGACGTGCCGGATGGTGTGCTCGTCCATCAGCTGGAGCACGCGGCGCACGGAATCCTTCGGCGCGCAGGAAACCGGGTTGCGGCTCATCAGCGCGGTGACCGGCTGGGTGAGCACCACCGGCCCGCGGTCGGTCAGGCCGCGGACGATGTCGCGCTCCGAAATGACGCCGACGACGGTGTTGCCCTCGGTCCGGCAGACGTCCTTGACCACCAGCGCGCCGGTGTTCTCCGCCTTCAGAAGGCGCAGCGCGGTCTCGATCGTTTCGTTGATCCGCACGGTGCCGATGCGGGTCCCCTTGCGGCGGAGAATGTCTTCAACCCTCATGACGCTCCTCCAGTGAACCGTGCCATTGTGCCTTTGGGGTCCGGCCCGCATTCTCGTTGTGGATTGTGGGGCCGGACCGTTTCCGCCTACTCTTTTCCGTCTATTGGGCGGCGACCGCGGGCGCCGCCGCTTCCTTCACGCCGGGCCGGCTGTAGATGCCGGCGACCTCGCCGCGCTGGCGGACGAGCGCCAGGACCACGTCGATGGTCGGGGTGTCGACGCCGACCATGCGGCCCATCTCCTGGACCACGGACAGCAGCGCGTCGATTTCCATCGGACGGCCGCGTTCAAGGTCCTGGAGCATGGAGGTCTTGTGCGCGCCGACCGCGCCGGCGCCGTTGATGCGTCGCTCCACGTCCACGCGGAAGTGGACGCCCAGCCGGTCGCCGATCTCCTTCGCCTCCAGCATCATCGCCTTGGCGACGGCGCGGGTTTCCGGATCGGAGCAGATGACGTCCAGCGTCGCGTGGGTCAGCGCGCTGATCGGGTTGAAGCAGAGGTTGCCCCACAGCTTCAGCCAGATCTCGTCGCGGATGCGGTCGAGCACCGGGGCGCGCAGGCCGCCGGCCTCCATCGCGGCGCTCAGCGCCTTGACGCGATCCGACTGCGTGCCGTCCGGCTCGCCCAACGAGAACTTGTCGCCGTAGATGTGCTGGATGACGCCGGGCTCCACGACCTCCGTCGCGGGATAGACGACGCAGCCGATGGCGCGTTCCGGCCCGAAGCCGTTCCACTGCGCGCCGCCCGGATCCACGCTGTCCAGCACGCGGCCTTCGAAGTCGCCGCCGTTCTTGTAGAAATACCAGTAGGGAATGCCGTTGACCGCGGTGACGACGGCGGTGTCCTTGCCCAGCAGCGGCTGGATGGCGGGCACCACGCTCGGCACGGAATGAGCCTTCAGACCGATGATGACGTAATCCTGGGGACCAAGCTCCGCCGCGTTGTCGGTGCAGCGGGGGTGAACGACCGTTTCTTCCTCGCCGACGATCAGCTTCACGCCATTCTGGCGCATCGCCGTGAGGTGGGCCCCACGCGCCACCAGGCTGACGTCCGCGCCGGCCTGGTGCAGGCGTACCCCCAGGTACCCGCCGATGGCTCCGGATCCAAAGATGCAGATCTTCATAACCCGATACCTCTCCCCCCTAATTTTGCCGCGCCTCCGCGCGGCTATTGCGTCGCCCTCAATCAATCAGCACACCGAACATATACGGAGTTTGGTATACCAGATACCAGATGTCAATCCACAAAATGGTCGCCCAGGAGGAGAGCGGAACCCACCGGATTTGGGTGCGGATTGAGGGGCCACGCATACTAAAAACCGGGCGCCCAGATGGCCGGACGCCCGGTTCTCCTTCCGCCCCTTGTGGATGGATCAGGTGAGCGGAAGGACGAGCTGGAACGACTTAATGGTCATGCGCTTGCGGTGGTAGAAACGGTGCGCGTCGCCGCGGTGGACGCCGGAGATGATCTCCATCTGGGCGCAGCCGCGCTCGCGGGCCTGGGCCGCCAGCCAGTCGAACAGCTGGTCGCCGAGGCCGTAGGAGCGGTGCTTCGGCGAGGTGACCAGGTCTTCAACATACATATAGCGACCGCGCGAGAGCGTCTCGTGCACGCGGAAGCCGCCGCAGCCGGCGACCTCGCCGTTGAAGCGCAGCAGGGCGAGGTTGTAGCCGTCTTCCATCTGGCGCCGGATCTGCGCGCGATAGGCATCGGCGTCCGTCATGTGGGTGCGAAGCTCCTTCATGACGAAATAGCTCTCCGCGATGTCGGCATCGTCCTTCGCCAGGGTGATGTCCACCGTCTGCTGCTCCATGATGCGCAACTCCCTCATTTCTATCGTTGAGTCGTTCGGTCTTTGGGATTTGGGATAGCGCGGGATCATCGCGGATCTCCGTCACTGGTATTTGGTATACCAGATTATCCGTGAGCAGAGCAACAGCGCGTGTGGACATTTCCCTTCGGCAACAATGCGGGTACGGATGTGAGTGCCGTCAGGCCCGCATCAGGGCGCGCAGATGGGCGGCCAACCCCTCCGCCAGACCGACCATGTCGTAGCCGCCTTCCAGCACCGACACGACCCGCCCGCCGCACAGGCGATCGGCGGCGTCCACCAGCTTGCGCGTCGCCCATTCGAAGTCGGCGTCGGTGAAGTTCAGCTGGGCCAGCGGGTCGCGGGCGTGCGCGTCGAAGCCGGCGGAGATCATCAGGAGGTCCGGCTTGAACGCCTCCAGCGCCGGAAGCACCGTGCGTTCCATGGCCTGCCGGAACTCGACCGTGCCGGAATAGGGCGGCAGCGGCGCGTTGACGATGTTGCCCGACGCGCCGGTCTCGCTCATCCGCCCGGTGCCGGGGTAGAGCGGCGACTGGTGGGTGGAGGCGAAGAACAGGTCCGGCTCGTCCCAGAACATGGCCTGGGTGCCGTTGCCGTGATGGACATCGAAGTCGACGACGGCGACGCGCTGCACGCCGTGGCGCTTGCGGGCGTGCTCCGCCCCGACGGCGATGTTGTTGAAGACGCAGAAGCCCATGGCGCGCGCCGGTTCGGCGTGGTGGCCGCAGGGACGAACGGCGCAGAAGGCGTTGGTCGCCTGCCCGCCAACCACCGCGTCCACCGCCTCGCACACCGCGCCCGCGGCGCGCAGGATGGCGGAGCGCGACGTCGGCGACAGCAGCGTGTCGCCGTCGAGGCGCGCATAGCCATCCTCCGGCACGGCGTCGAGCACCGCGTCCACATAGGACGGCTCATGCACCCAGCGGAGCTGCTCCACCGTGGCTTCCGGCGCGGTGCGGCGCGGAAGGCCGCGGAATTCGTCGCGATCGAGCACCTGCCACACCGTCGCGATTCGCTCCGGACGCTCCGGATGGCCCGGGCCGGTGTCGTGCAGCAGGAAGTCGGGATGCGTGATGATCGTGGTGCCCATGGCTCCCCCCACTTGAATTTTGTGCATGGCAAGGTTCGGACGTCCCCGGCTGGCCCCGCAGCCGGAGGCTCATGAACGCGGGGCAGCGCGGTGCGTCACTCCTGATAGGTATACCGAATACCAGGAAGACCAGGATTGCAAGCCGCCGCAACAGTCTGACCACCCACCATCCGGCCTCTGGATCCTCTGTGGATAGGACCCGACGAACGCCCTACCCCTTTTGCGCTCCGGGTTCCGCAACACCAGTTAACAGCATGGCGGGGCCGATAGTTTGTTACGCGCACAAAAATGCTTGCGCGTCTGAACGTATCTGGCATACCATATCTTTAATGCCAATTGACGGTATCCGAGGAAACTCCGCCGGAAAGTCGGTGTAGTCAATCCCCGGCAAGCCCAGGCAACGGAGCGGCATCTGCTCGAACGCCGACCTCCCAAAACAAAAAATCAAAAAAACAAACGCCCGACTCACGCAAAAGAGATCGCTTCGAGGAGGAGAGAAATGCACCAAGCGCTTACGGAGGACCAAAAGGGTCCTCTCGGCGGCCGCTGGTTCCAGCTGGTCATCGGCGTGATCTGCATGTCGATGATCGCGAACCTGCAGTATGGTTGGACGCTGTTCGTCAACCCGATCGATGAAAAGTACCATTGGGGCCGCGCCGGCATCCAGGTTGCCTTCACGATCTTCGTCGTCATGGAGACGTGGCTGGTCCCGGTCGAGGGCTGGTTCGTCGACAAATTCGGTCCCCGCATCGTCGTCCTGATCGGCGGCATCCTCTGCGGCCTGGCCTGGGCGATCAATTCCGTGGCCGACTCGCTGGCCATGCTGTACCTCGGTGCGGCCATCGGCGGCATCGGCGCCGGCGGCGTGTACGGCACCTGCGTCGGCAACGCGCTGAAGTGGTTCCCGGACCGCCGCGGCCTCGCCGCCGGCCTCACCGCCGCCGGTTTCGGCGCCGGCTCGGCCCTGACGGTCGTTCCGATCGCCAACATGATCGCCTCGTCCGGCTATGAGTCGACCTTCCTGACCTTCGGCATCGGCCAGGGCCTGGTCGTCTTCCTCCTCGCCTGGTTCCTGGCGGAGCCGAAGGCCGGCCAGGTCCCGTCGGCGCAGAAGTCCGGCGTCGCCCAGTCCCGCGAGAGCTACACCCCGGTGCAGATGCTGAAGACCCCGGTCTTCTGGGTCATGTACCTGATGTTCGTGATGGTTGCGGCCGGCGGCCTGATGGCGACCGCCCAGCTCGGCCCGATCGCCAAGGACTTCCACCTCGACGGCGTGCCCGTCAGCATCATGGGCCTGACCCTGCCGGCGCTGACCTTCGCCCTGTCGATCGACCGCGTGCTGAACGGCGTCACCCGTCCCTTCTTCGGCTGGGTGTCGGACAACATCGGCCGCGAGAACACGATGTTCGTCGCCTTCGCCCTGGAGTGCTTCGGCATCCTCGCGCTGAACCAGTGGGGCCACAACCCGGTCGCCTTCGTGATCCTGACCGGTCTGGTATTCTTCGCCTGGGGTGAAATCTACAGCCTGTTCCCGGCCTGCTGCGGCGACAGCTTCGGTTCGAAGTACGCCACCACCAACGCCGGCCTGCTGTACACCGCCAAGGGCACCGCGTCGCTGGTCGTTCCGTTCGCCAACATCATGGTCGCCTCGACCGGAAGCTGGCAGTCGGTGTTCTTCTTCGCCGCCGCGGTCAATGGTATCGCCGCTCTCCTGGCCCTCTTCGTCCTGAAGCCGATGCGGGCCAAGCAGATGAACGCGGTCAGCCAGACGTCGAAGCTCGCCGCGGAGCCTGCCCAGTAAGGCTCAGCCGAGCACCACACAGCACCCGAACAACAAGGGCCGGGCCGGGAGACATCTCCCGGCCCGGTTCCTTTTTGCCTGGACCAAAGAAGAGCGCCGGATCAAAGAGCGCTTGATCAGAACGCGCGCGGGAAGGAGGCCCAGGAGGGGCCGTTGGCGATCTCCTCCTCCGTCTTGCGGGCCTTGCGCACGCGGCGCAGATGCCTGGGCGACCAGGGATTGCGCACCGGATGTCCGGCGGTCGCGAGTTCGGCGGAGAGGATCCGGACGACGACGAGGCCGAAGCCCGACAGCAGCAGCGACAGCGCGACGATGGCAACCATGCTCTTATCCCTGAGTGACCGGGCGGCATGGAGACGCACGCCTGTCATGCCGCCGTCATGCCGCAGTGCAGCATACATACGCCTTGCGGTCAGGGAATGCGAGTCGTTGCGGCCGCGCTCAAGTGACGCAGCGGGCGAGCCGGAGATGCTCCTCCAGCATGCCGTGCAGCTGGCGGGGGGTGACGGGCTTGTGCAGCAGGCCAAGCCCATGCGCCTGGGCGTCGCGGTGGCATTCCGCCCCGGTCTCGCCGGTCAGGATCACGCCGGGGACCTGGGCGCCCACCAGCTCGCGGATGCGCAGGATCGCCTCGGTGCCGACCCGGCCGTCGCGCAGACGGTAGTCGGCGACGACGATGTCGGGCGAGCGTCCGGCTTCCTTCAGCCGTTCCAGGGCCTGGTCCGTGGAGCCGGCGATCAGAACCTCGTAATCCCAATCCTGGAGCATCGCCCTGAGGCCGAGCAGAACGATGGCGTCGTCGTCGACCAGCACGGCCAGCCGGTCCCGCCCGCTGCGCTCCAGGGCGGTCCCGACGGGCGCGCAGGGCGCCGACGTGCCGCTGGCCAGCGGCACGGTGATGGTGAAGGCGGAGCCTTTCCCCGGTTCCGACCGCACCTCGACCGGGTGATCGAGCAGGGCCGACAGACGTTCGACGATGGCGAGGCCGAGACCCAGGCCCTGGGCGCGGTCCCGCTCCGGGTTGCCGACCTGGTGGAACTCCTCGAAGATGCGGTCCAGATGCTCCTGCGGGATGCCGACGCCGCTGTCCTCCACCGTGATGTGCAGGCGCTTCGTCTTGGAATCGGATCGGCAGCGCAGCCGGACGAATCCGTCGTCGGTGTAGCGGACCGCGTTCTCGACGAGGTTGCGCAGCATCCGCGCCAACAGGGTCTGGTCGCTGGCGATGGCGGTCGAGCAGGCGGCGTCCACGGTGAAGGACAGCCCCTTGCTCAGCGCGATGGGCGCGTAGGACGCCGCGACCTCCTCCAGCAGCGGCCCAAGCGCCACCTCCCCCACCTCCGCCTTGATCACCCCGGCGTCGAGGCGGGAGACGTCGAGCAGGCTGTCCAGAAGGCTCTTCAGCGTGTCCAGCCCGCGCTCCAGCATGGTCAGGGCGTTCCGCCCCTCATGGCTTGCGACGTGGCCGCGGACGACCTCCGTGAACAGGAACAGCGACTGCATGGGCTGGCGCAGGTCGTGGCTGGCCGCCGCCAGGAAGCGGCTCTTGGCGCGGTTGGCCTGCTCCGCCTCCGCCTGGGCCTCGCGGGCGGCATGGACGTCGACGGCGGTGCCGATCCAGGCAACCAACGCGCCGTTCTGCCGCATGGGGTTCACCCGGCCGACGTGCCACCGGTAGACGCCGTCCGACCGGCGCAGGCGGTAGTCGAACTCGTAGGGCGCGCCCGCGGCGACGGCGGCCGCGGCAAGGCCTCGCACCCGGTCGCGGTCGTCGGGGTGAATGGTGTCCCAGCGGCTCTCCTCGGCGACGTCGGCACCGCCGTAGCGCCGCCACGCCGCGTTGATGGATTCCAGCGTGCCGTCCGGACGGTTGATCCACATGATCTGCGGAGCGTTGTTCACCAGCGCGCGGAATCGCTCCTCGCTGGCGCGCAGGGCGTTCTCGGTCTGCCTCTGGTCGGTGACGTCCACGGTCAGGCCGATCATGCGTTCGGGACGCCCGTCCGCCCGGAACAGGACACGCCCCCACGCCGACAGCCAGCGCAGCTCGCCGTCCGGGCGCACGATGCTGTACTCGACCTCGAACCGCGGGTGCAGCCCGGCGACGATCTCCGCCCGCTTGGCCATGAAGCCGTCGCTCTGGTGGGCGGGGTGGACGAGCTTCATCCAGGTGTCCAGCCCGGGCTCGTCCCGCTCCGGATCGAGCCCCATGATGCGGAACGTCTCGTCCGACCAGCGCGCCTGGCCGGTGATCAGGTCGGTCTCGAAGGTGCCGGCCCGCGCGGCGCTGAGCGCCATCGTCAGGTGCTCTTCGCTGCGTCGCAGACGCTCCTCCATGCGGTGGCGTTCCGTGATGTCCTGCAGATAGGACACGACGCCGCCGTCGGTCGGGAACAGGCGCACGAAGTACCAGCGTCCGCTGCGCGGGCTGAGGAACTCGAACTCCGCCGGCTCCCCGCCGTTCATCACCCGCTGCGCCGCGTTCCAGACCGGGGTGCCGATGGTGTCCGGCAGCATGTCGTGGACGCTGCGACCGAGCAGGGCGGGTCCGCCCCTGGTCTGCAAGGCCTTGGCCCGTTCGTTCACGAAGGTCACCCGCCAGTCGCGGTCGAATTCGATGATCGCGTCCGTCGTGCTGCGCAGCACCGCCGCCATGCGGCGGCCCATGGCGTGGGCACGGCGCCGCGCCCGCAGGAATTGCCAGAACACCCCAAAGGCCAACGCGCCGACGACAACTAAAAATCCCAAAAGGATCGCGGAAACACCCGCTGAGTTTTGCGTATCGGCAATGACGTCCTGCGCCACGGCGGCTGTACAGACCGCCGATATCAAGACCACGAGAAGTGGGAGCATGCGGCTATTCAAAGGAATTCGGGCTGCTGGAACACGGTCGTTCCTTTCGGCGGAGTGGCGCAGCACTGTAGCCTATGCGGCTCCGATGAAACGAGTAGTCAGAACCGGATAGCCGGCCATGCTCCAAAGTTCAGGTCAAGATGGCGGACGGCAACGGCTTGTTCCCGCTCGATTCGGACTGGTTTCCGCCCCTTGCGGCTCTGCCGGGAGGGGAATGGTGCGGCGGATCCCGCCCTCCCCCGTCCTGGGAGACCACGCTGTCGTACAGCTCCGTGTTGGTCATCTGGACGTAGTGGCATCCGGCGCCCAGTTCACGCCGTAGCCGAGCTTGCGCAGGCGGTGGATGATCGCGTCGGCCAGATCCCCGGTGTCCTCGACGACGAGAATGCGCATGCGGTTCAGGACTCCACCGGCGCCCGCTTCTTCGGCTCCCACAGCGGGGCTGCGACGCCGATGCCGAGGAAGCGCACGACATGGTGCGCCCCGATGAAGGCGACGTCGAGCCCCAGCGCATAGGCGACGATGGTCATCGCTTCCAGCCCACCCGGCGCGTAGGCGATCCACAGCGTGCCGAAGGGCATGCCCAGCCAGCGGCTGCCCACCCAGGCGAAGCCGGCCGCCAGGACCAGCGCGATGACGACGCTGCCGACCGCGGGGCCGACCGACCGGCGCAGCACCGCCGCCGGCACGCCGCGGAAGCGCGCGCCGATCACCGACCCGGCGATCAGGAATCCGGCGGTCAGCACGGGCGTCGGCGCCGCCCCGTGGACGAGGCCGGTGGCGTGCAGCAGCGCGCTCGCCAGCATGGCGCCCAGCAGCACGTCCCCGGGCAGGCGGAAGCGGTGGAACAGCCAGGCGCCCGCCCCGCTCGCCACAAGGAGCAGCAGGACGCCGAACGCCCCTTCCGGGCTCGCGACGACGGCCGGCGCGACCATGCCCGGCGGCGGCGCGATCAGGCGCAAAATCCAGGGCATGGCGACGACCAGGATGAACAGCCGCAGGCTCTGCGCCAGGGCCACGCGCGGCAGGTCCACGTCGGCCTTGGCGGCCATCGCCAGCACGCCGGCGAGCGCGCCGGGAATGGCGCTGTAACGCGCGGTCACTCGGTCCCAGCGGTGCACCCGCTCCAGATACATCGCGCTGGCGGCCACCGTCGCGGCGATGGACACCGCCAGCAGGATCATGCTGAGCGGCCATGTGCGCATGACGCGCAGTGTGTCCGGCGTGATGCCGGCGCCCATGGACATGCCGACCAGCGTGTAGGCGACCTCGCGCATCCACTCCGGCACGCGCAGCGGCACCCGTGTGCCGATGGCCCCGGCGGCGACCGCAACCATGGCGCCGGCCAGCCAGGCCGCGGGCATGCCCATCCAGTCGAACAGCGCCCCGCCCGCGGCACCCAGGGCGAGGGTCGTGGCGACGACGCGCGCCTCCGTCAGCCCTGTTGCGAGCCTACCGCCCGTCCCTGCCCGCCCACCATCACGCGGCATCGACACCCGGTCCTTCCACCCACAAAAAGCCACCGCCTTCCGCAGCATACGGAAGGCGGCGTTCTCAACACCAGATTGGTGGTTCGCGTCAAACGATATGCGCCAGCACGATCAGCACGACGGTCACGGTGATGGCGCCACCCATGCGCGTCGCGATCTGGGCGAAGGGCATCAGCGGCATGGGAATACCCCCTCGCCCAGCCCCGCTGGGAGAGGGGGGGGCTTCCTACAGCATCTCCAGCGGGCGCGGGCCGCGTGGGGGCGGGAAGGCACGGTCCAGGTCCGCCAGGTCCTCCGCGGTCAGCGTCAGGTCCAGCGCCGCGCGGTTTTCGCGGACATGCTGGGCGGAGGACGCCTTGGGGATCGGAATCACCCCGTGCTGCCGCAGCAGCCAGGCGAGCGCCACCTGGGCCGGGGTCGCGTCGTGGCGTTCCGCCACCCGGCGCAGTTCGGCGTGGCGGAGCATGCGTCCCTGCTCGATCGGCGAATAGGCCATGATCGGGATGCCGCGCTCGCGCAGCCAGGGCTTCAGGTCATACTCGATGCCCCGGCGCGTCAGGTTGTAGAGCAGCTGGTTGGCCTGCACGCCGGCCCCGCCGGTCACGTCCACCAGCTCCTCCATGTCCGCGAGGTCGAGGTTGCTGACGCCCCACTGGCCGATCTTGCCGTCGCGCATCAGCGCCTCGAAGGCGTCCACCGTCTCCGCGAAGTCCGGGCTGCCGCGCCAGTGCAGCAGGTAGAGGTCGATGCGGTCGGTGCGCAGGCGCTTCAGGCTGCGCTCGCAGGCGGCGATGGTGCCGCGCCGGCTGGCGTTCTGCGGCAGCACCTTGCTGACCAGGAAGACCTCGTCGCGGCGGCCGGCCATCGCGTCCGCGACCACCTCCTCCGCGCCGCCGTCGGCGTACATCTCCGCCGTGTCGATCAGCGTCATGCCGAGGTCGAGGCCGAGCTTCAGCGCGTCCACCTCCCGCGCATGGTCGCGGCCGTCCTCCCCCATGTACCAGGTGCCCTGCCCCAGCACCGGGACGGGTCGCCCCGAGGGCAGCGTCGTGGTGGGAATCGCCGTCGTGGGAATCGCCATGGTCACTCTCCTTCTCGGGGCTGTGATATGGGATGCCACGAAACGTTAGCCCACAGGAGTTCTTCAGGGAACCAGGCCAAATCTAAGGAAACAAAATGGTGGCCCCGACGCTGGCCCGGTCCTCCAGCCGCCGATGCGCCTGCGCGGCCTCGCGCAGTGGGAAGCGCGCACCGACGAAGGGCCGGACCAGCCCCCGGCGCAGCGCGTCGAACAGGCGTTGCGACGACAGCCGCACCTGCGCCGGTGTGCCGGCGTAGTGCCCGAAGTTGGGCCGCGACAGCCGCGCCGAGCGTTCGGCCAGCGACGCCACGTCCAGCGGCTCCAGATGGCCGCCCGCCTGCCCGTAGCTGACGATGTGCCCGCAGGGTGCCAGCATGGCGAGATCGCGGGCGAGGCTGTCGCGCCCCACCGCGTCGTAGACCACGTCGGCGCCGCGCCCGCCGGTCAGTTCCAGGACGCGTCCCGGCACGTCGTCGGTCGTCAGCACGACGTGCGCGCAGCCCTGGGCGCGGGCGATGCGCGCCTTCGCCTCCGACCCGACGACGCCGATCACCGTGGCACCGAGCGCGCCCGCCCACTGGCACAGCAGCACCCCGACCCCGCCGGCCGCCGCGTGCACCACGGCGGTCTCCCCCGCGGCCAGCGGGTGAACGCGGTGCAGCAGGAATTCCGCCGTCATGCCCTTCAGCAGGGTGGCCGCGGCGGTTTCGTCGTCGATGTCGTCGGGGAGCGACACCAGCAACTCCGCCGGCATCGTGCGCCGCTCCGCATAGGCGCCGACCGGCGCGCAGGCGTAGCCGACGCGGTCGCCCGGCGACAGGCCGGTGACGCCGGGGCCAATGGAGTCGATGACGCCGACGCCTTCCATGCCCGGCACGCCCGGCGGCTGGAGCAGGCGGAAGTACCCGGTGCGGCAGTAGACGTCGATGAAGTTCACGCCAATGGCCGTGTGGCGCACCGTCACCTCGCCGGGGCCGGGCGGCGGGACCGCGACGCGGGTCCATTGCAGGACATCCGGCGGGCCGTAGGCGCGCGCGACGATGGCGTCGCACATGCCCCCTCCCCAGCCCTCCCCCGCGTTGCGGGAGAGGGTGCCGCCGTCCCCTCCACCGCGCAGCGGGGGAGGGTTAGGGAGGGGGCCGCGTCCGCGGCGCAGTGCCTTTGCCATCCCCGCAAACCCCGCCTCATACACCCCCTCGGCCACCAGCCGGACCATCTCCGCCTCGCGCTCCGGCGGGCAATCGAAGTCGCTCGTCCAGGTCCAGAAGGTCCGGTTCCCATCGGTCACCGGCTTCAGCCGGATGTGCGCGACGTAGCCGAACAGCGGCAGCGGGGCGTCGAGGATGCAGTAGGACAGCGTGAAGTCGCGGTCGGACAGACTGAGCAGCTGCTCGCGCAGCACCGCGCCGCCGGTCAGGCGGAAGCGCCGCACCGCGCCGACCGAGTCCGGCGCCTGCCCGTCCTCGATCACGCTGTCGGCGACGGCCGGGTGCCAGTCGCGGTGGCTGTTGAAGTCGCGGAGGATCCGCCAGACCTCCGCGACCGGCGCGTCGATGACCGTGGAGCGGACGACGCGCGGCATGTCAGGCGCGCCTCGCCTTCTCCTTCAGGGTGTCGAAGGCCCCCTGGAAGACGCCCTGCCCGATCAGCTGCGTCAGTTCCCCTTCCCGCCCGGCGGCGCAGTTGAACTCCGCCGACCATTCGGCGAAGCAGCGGTCGCCGTCGGTGACCGGCGACAGCTTCAGCGTCGCGAGGTAGTCGGTGACGCCCAGAGGACTTTCCAGGATCGAATAGCTGCACTGGTAGTCGTAGTCGGACAGCATCAGCAGCTTTTCGCGGAGCACGGCGCCGTCCTTCAGGCGGAAGTTCCGGACGCAGCCGATCCGGTCGGCCGGCTCGCCCCCTTCGATGCGGCTCTCGGCGCAGAAGGGCGTCCAGTCCGGCAGCCCGTTGAAGTCGCGGACGATCGCCCAGACCCGCTCCGCCGGGGCGTCGATGACGGTGGATGTGTAGACCTTCACCATGTGGGCCTCCCCTTGCCGATCAATGCTTCGTTCCATCTTCCGGCTCGGCCAGCGCGCGGTGGTTGAGGCCGCCGGCGAGCTTGTTGATGTCCACGCCCTCGATGCCGATCTCCCGCAGCAGCTGGTCGACCAGCGGCGCCTGGGCGCGGTAGCGCAGCGCGGAGTTGACCACGGAGTCCGCGATCCCCGCACCGTTGCCGTCGCCGTTGGCATGGTGCCCGTTCATGCCCAGCCCGTCCACATGCAGGATCTTGATGCCCTCGATCCGCTCCATGGGGCGCACGCTCTCGCGGATGATGGCCTCCAGCTTGTCGATCAGCTTCAGCCGCATGGCGGAGCTGCGGCTGTCCGGCGTCAGCACGTTCTGCGCCTCGTTCATCTGGCGCGCGCCCTCAGCCTCGATCTCGTAGCGCAGGCGGGCGGCCAGCGCGCGGATCTTGTCGGCCTCCGCTTCCGCCTCCGCGGCGATGCGCCAGGATTCGGCGCGGTCCATGGCGGCCAGCCGTTCGGCCTCGGCCTCCGTTCGCAGGCGGACGGCGTCGCGCTGGGCCTCCTGCACCGCCGCAATCAGCTCGATCTGCTTGCGCCGCTCCGCCTGCTCGATCTCGCGGGCGGAGAAGACCTTCTCCTCGGCGGCAACGGCCAGCGCGCGGGCCTCCTCGGCGCGGGCCAGAGCTTCCGACTGGGCGCGGGACTGTTCGGCGACGGCGATCTGCCGCTCCTGCTCCGCCAATTCCAGCGACTTGCGGCGGTCCACCTCCAGCCGCTGCACCTCGCGTTCGCGCTGGATGCGTTCCTCCTCCAGGCGGCGTTCGGTCTGGATGCGGATGCGCTCCACCTGCTCGCGGGCGGTCAGCTGGGCCTCCTCGGCGCTGCGGTCCTGCTCGGCCCGTTCGCGGGCGAGTTCGGCGCGCTGCATGGCGCGGCGGATTTCCAGCTCGCGTTCCTGCGACAGGCGGGCGTATTCGGACTCCCGCTCGATGTCCAGCATCAGCTTCTCGGCCTCCAGGTTCTTGTTGCGGATCTGGATGGCCGTGTCCTGCTCGATGTCGTTTCGCACCTTCTTGCGCTGCTCGATCTCCTGCGTCAGGCGGGTCAGGCCCTCCGCGTCGAAGGCGTTGGAGGGGTTGAAGTATTCCATCGGCGTCTGGTCGAGGCTGGTCAGCGACACGCTTTCCAGCTCCAACCCGTTCAGCGCCAGCCCCTCGGCGACGGACGCGCGGACGCGCTTCACGTAGTCGCCGCGTTTGACGTGCATCTCCTCCATGCTCATCTCGGCGGCGACGGCGCGCAGCGCGTCGACGAAGCGGCCTTCCACCAGTTCCTTCAGCCCTTCCGCCTTCATGGTGCGGGAGCCCAGCGTCTGGGCGGCGATGGAGATGGCCTCCGGCGTCGGGGCGACGCGGACGTAGAACTCCGCGATGACGTCCACGCGCATGCGGTCGCGGGTGATCAGCGCCTGCTCCCGCGCGCGGCGCACCTCCAGCCGCAGGGTGGACATGTTGACCAACGTCAGGTCGTGGATGATTGGCAGCACGACGGCCCCGCCGTTGACCACCACCCGCTGCCCGCCGAGGCCGGTGCGCACGAAGCTGACCTCCTTCGTGGATCGTCGGTAGAAGAAGTAGAGGAAGTAGGCCACGACCGCCACGACGATGGCGATGACGACCAACCAGGCGATCAACGCGCCGATCGTTTCTCCGGACATGGGGGTCCTCCCTTTTTACTTTGGCCTGTTACTCTCGTGCCTTGCGCTTCATGGCCGTGAAGGCCCGCGTCTGTTCGGTCAGCGCCGTCTCGACCGGCAGACGTTCCATGCTGGACGCTCCGTAGAAGCCGTCGCAGTCCGGGCAGCGGTCCAGGATGAAGGCGGCGTCCTCGGGCATGCTGATGGGGCCGCCGTGGCACAGCGCGATGACGTCCTTGCGCACGCGCTTGGCGGCGGCAATCCAAGCGTTGATATCCTCGGCGCACTGGTCCAGCGTCTTCGCCGTCTCCGCCCCGATGCTGCCGCCGGTGGTCAGGCCCATGTGGCAGACGACGATGTCCGCCCCCGCGCCCGCCATCGCCTCCGCCTCCCCTCCGGAGAAGACGTAGGGGGTGGTCAGCAGGTCCAGTTCATGGGCGGCGCGAATCATGTCCACCTCCAGCCCATAGCCCATGCCGGTCTCCTCCAGGTTCGCCCGGAAGGTGCCGTCGATCAGCCCCACGGTCGGGAAGTTCTGCACGCCGGAGAAGCCCAGGTCGGCGAGCCTCCGCAGGAAATGGCCGCGGATCATGAAGGGGTCGGTGCCATTGACGCCGGCCAGCACGGGCGTGTGCTTGACGACCGGCAGCACCTCCCGCGCCATCTCCACGACGATCTCGTTGGCGTTGCCGTAGGCGAGCAGCCCGGCGAGCGACCCGCGCCCGGCCATCCGGTAGCGGCCGGAGTTGTAGATGACGATCAGGTCGATCCCCCCAGCCTCCTCGCACTTGGCGGACAGGCCGGTTCCGGCCCCGCCGCCGACGATGGGCTCCCCCCGCGCGATCTTGGCGCGGAACGTATCAAGGATGGTCTGGCGGGCTATGCGGGGCATCGGGTCGCCTTCTCGTGGATGGTGGAGTGCACGCGCTGGGCCCCCTCCCTAACCCTCCCCCATCTTCGACGGGGGAGGGAACTCCGCCGCACGTCCCTGAAAGCCCTCCCCCGCGAAGTGGGGGAGGGTTGGGTGGGGGCCCAACGCTTGGCGCTCTCCCAGGTCATCCCATCACCTCCCCGAAGGCCTTCACCAGGGCCTCTGCGAACGCCGGGTCGTTGATGTTCATGGGCAGCCGGATCAGCTTGCGGTTCGGGCCGGGCCGCACCGTTTCCTCCAGCGCGCGGAAAAGCGCCGCATCGGCGGCAGGGTCGTGGAAGGGCTTGCCCGGCGCGTCGATCAGCGACACGCCGCCCTCCGGGATCAGGAAGCGGACGGGGCCGTCCATGCGGTTCAGCTTCTCGCCGATCCAGCGGCCCATGCGGGCGTTCTCCTCCGCCGTGGTGCGCATCAGCGTCACCTGCGGGTTGTGGCGGTAGAGATTCCGGCCCTTGTACTGGGCGGGCACCGTGTCGATCGGCCCCCAGTTGACCATGTCCAGCGCTCCGCAGGAGCCGACATAGGGCACCCGCGTGCGGATGATGGAGTCCAGCCTCCCCTCGCCCGCGCTCATCACCCCGCCCATGACGTGGTCGGCGACCTCGGTCGTCGTCACGTCGATGACGCCGGCCAGCAGACGCGAATCCACCAGCTTTTCCATGGACTGCCCGCCGGTGCCCGTGGCGTGGAAGACCAGGCAGTCGTACCGCTCCTCCAGCGCCCGCTGGACCATCTGGACGCAGGGGGTGGTCACGCCGAACATGGTCAGGCCCACGGCGGGCTTGTCGGCCATCACGCTGCGCGGGCGGTGGGCGATCATGCCGGCCAGCGCGTGGGCGGCATTGGACAGCACCTGTTCGGAGATGCGGTTGATGCCCTGCACGTCGGTGACGGAGTGCATCATGCAGAGGTCCGATGGCCCGACATAGCCCTTCACGTCGCCGCTGGCGACGGTGGAGACCATCACCTTCGGCACCCCCACCGCAAGCCGCCGCATGGCCGGCGTGGCGAGTGACGTCGCCCCGGAGCCGCCGGCGGAAATCAGCCCGCCGACGTCGCGGCGGGTCAGGACGAAGCGCTCGAACGCCTCCGCCATCGCCGCGACGGACGACCCGCGGTCGCCGGTGAAGACCGCCGCGGATCCCCTGGGATGGTGCCGCGCGACCTCCTGCGGGCCGACGTCGGCCGGGCTCGGTCGGCCGGAGGTGGAAAGGTCCACGGTGACGGTGCTCAGCCCCAGCTTCTCGATGCGGTTCTTCAGGAAGAACAGCTCCTTTGCCTTGGTGTCGAAGGTGCCGGCGATGTAGGCCGCGCGCCCGATGGTTTGAGCAATGGACACCGCCATCTCGCGCGGAACCGCGTCTTCGGCGACGGTCACGGGCTCGGGCGCTGGGCGTGCAGCAGTTCGGCTGCCGGAGCCCCAGCGGGTCGGCGCGCGGGCGATGCTGACGACCGGCTCCTCCATCGGCAGGTCGATGGTCGGAACGCCGGCGATCTCCGCGGCGGCGCGGCGGACGACGTAGGCGCGCACTTCCGGTTCGGGTTCCGCGGCGGGAGCGACGTCGGTGGCAACTTCGTCCTCGTGCCCGTGGCTGCCGACGCCGATCAGGCGGCGTTGCAGCTCCGGATCGCGGGCCAGCTCGGCGGAGGGAAGCTCCCGCGCGATGCGGCCGTTGACCATCACCGCGACGCGGGAGGCCACGTCCAGCGCCACGCCCAGATTCTGCTCGACCAGCAGCACGCTGATCTCGGCCTCGCCGCCCAGCCGCTTCAGCATGGCGGCGACCTGCTCCACGATCACGGGGGCAAGGCCCTCGGTCGGCTCGTCCATGATCAGTAGGCGGGGGTTCGCCAGCAGCGCCCGGCCGATGGCGAGCATCTGCTGCTCACCGCCCGACAGCTGCCCGCCGCCGTTGTTGCGGCGCTCCTTCAGGCGGGGGAAGGCCTCGTAGACGCGCTCCACCGTCCATGGCCCCTTGGAGCCGGCGACCAGCCGCAGATGCTCGTCGACGCTGAGCGACGGCCAGACGCGGCGGCCCTGCGGGACATAGCCGACGCGGTGCGCCACCACGTCGTTGGGGGCGAGGCCCAGGATCTCCTGCCCCAGCACCCGCACCGACCCGCGCTGCGCCCGCACCATGCCCATGATGGCGTTGCACAGCGTGGTCTTGCCCATGCCGTTGCGCCCGACCACCGCCAGCACGCCGCCGTCGAGCCGCAGCGTCACGCCCTGCAAGGCGTGCGACTGGCCGTAGTAGACGTGGAGGTCGGAGACCTGGAGGATCGGTTCAGCCATGCCGCCCTCCCAGGTAGATCTTCTGCACCTCGGGGTCCGTCTCGATGTCCGCGGGCAGGCCGTGCTTGAAGACGCGGCCCTGGTGCATGACGGTCACCGTCTCCGCGACCTGCAAGGCGACCGCCAAATCGTGCTCGATGATGATGAAGCCGATGTGGCTGGGCAGAGCCTTCAGGATGTCCACCAGTTCGCGCCGCTCCGCGGGGCTGAGGCCGGCAGCGGGCTCGTCGAACAGGATGAAGCGGGGGGCGCCGGCCAGCGCCATGCCGATCTCCAGCTGCCGCTGCTGCCCGTGCGACAGCTCCGACACCGGGCGGTCGGCGACCTCCTCCAGGTGGATGGCGTGGGCAAGCTGCCGCGCGGCGATGCGCGCCGGATGGTCCTCCCCCGGCCGCAGCAGGCTCATGCGCCGCCGCCCCACCCCGCGCACCGCGAGGTACAGGTTGTCCAGCACCGGCAACCCGCGGAACAGCTGGGAGTTCTGGTAGGTGCGCCGCAGGCCACGCCGGATGCGCTCATAGGGGGGCAGTTCGGTGATGTCCTCCCCGAAGAAGCGGATGCGGCCGTTCGACGGCGGGAAGTCGCCGGTGATGGTGTTGAACAGCGTCGTCTTCCCCGCCCCGTTGGAGCCGAGGATCGCCCGCCGCTCCCCCGCCGTAACGGAGAAGGTCACGTTGTCCACCGCCACCAGCGCGCCGAACACCCGGCTGACCCCGGACAGTTCCAGCGCGTTGGATGATGCGACGGATTTCAGGCGTTCGGCGCGTTGCATGGGGATCCTTTTTCTCCCTCTCCCCTCTGGGGAGAGGGGCGGGGTGAGGGGGTCCCGCCGCCTTGGTACGTCCGGCAAAAGCGCAACCCCCTCACTCTAACCCTCTCCCCAGAGGGGAGAGGGGATTCAGCCTACCGGCACTCCGGGTTGTCGCGGCTGGCGGGGCCGAGCTTCAGGAACTCCGCCTCGTCCATGCCCATGGTCTGGTTCACCTGCGGGATGACCTTCACGACCTTGTTCATCAGCGTGTTGTTCGGCCCTTCGACCACCTCGGTCAGGAAGATGTCGGCGACGGCCTGCCGGTTCTTGTCCAGGCTGACCTTGCCGGTCGGCGTGTCCATCGTCAGCTTTGCGAGTGCCGCCTGGAACTTCTTCTCCCCGTCACCGAGGTCGCCCTTCACCTCGTTCAGCCCGGCGACCATCGCCTTGCCGGCGAGGTAGTAGGCGTGCGCGAACAGCGAGGGCGACGGCAGGCCGTCCGGGAAGGCCTTCTTGTAGTCGGCGACGAACTGCTTCCACTTGGCGTCGTCCCAGGTGTCGGCGATGGGACCGGCCGACGGCGTGCCGATCAGGTAGCTGCGCCGCTTGCCCTTGGCGCCCAGCACGGTCTGGTCCACGGTGATGGAGCCGGCGATCATCGGCTTGTCGCCGCCGGACTGCTCGTACTGCGTCAGGAAGTTGGTGGCGTCGGCGCCGCCCAGCGCCACGTAGATGGCGTTGATGTTGTCCGGGATCTTCGCGATGATGGAGGAGAAGTCCTTGTTGCCGATGGGCACCCAGAACTTGTCCGCGACCTTGCCGCCGGCCTTGCAGAACTCCAGCATGAAGCCCATCACCTGGCTGTAGGGAAAGCCGTAGTCCTCCGCCACGGTGACGACGCGCTTGTAGCCCTTGGTCTTGGCGCTGTAGTCGCCGAGGCCGGCCGCCCACTGAACGCCGTCGGTGTTGAAGCGGTAGAAGTTGGGCGCGGGGTTGCGCAGCGTGGTGTCCTGGGCCGCCGACGAACCGTTGATGAAGGTCACGTTCGGGTGCGTCTTGGCGAAGTCGCGCATCGCCACGCCCTCGTCGCCGGACAGCGGTCCGACCAGGATGTCGACCTTGTCCTGCTCCACCAGCTTGCGGGCGGCGCGGATGGCGCTGTCCGGCGTGGCGTCGGACGAGCCCTTGACCAACTCGATCTTCTTGCCGCCGGCAGTGTAGTTCGCCTCCTTCAGCGCTAGTTCCAGACCGCGCAGCCCGTCCTGGCCGAGCACGGTGAAGGCGCCCTCCAGCGTGGCGAGGCCGCCCACCTTGATGCTGTCGGCCGCCTGGGCCGGCGCCGCGATGGAAAGCCCCGCCAGCATCGTCGCGGCCAGGAAAGCACCCCTTACGCTCCGCACCCCCCAAATGCTCCGCACCATGGTTCCCTCCCAAGATTTTATCGTTGTGAAGACGGGCCCTCGGACCTGCGCCGGGTCATGCGCTGCCACAGCCCGACCAGCCCGTCGGGCGACGCCAGCACGATGATCAGGAAGGCCACCCCGATGACGAGGTTGAAGCGCTCGGGGTCGATCAGGTCGATCGCGAAGTTCTGCAACAGGATGAAGACCAGCGCCCCGACATAGGGGCCGACCGGGTGCACCATGCCGCCCAGCACCGCCATGACCAGCACGTTGATGCAGGGTCCCGCGGCGATGGAACCCGGGGAGATGCGCCCGTTGAACCAGGCCAGCAACAGCCCCCCGACGGCGGCCAGCAGGCCGGACATGGCGTAGGCGGCGACCCGGTGGGCGTAGACGTTGAAGCCGATGGCCCGCATGCGCCGCGGGTTGTCGCGCACCGCCTGCAAGGCGAGCCCGAAGGTCGACCGCGTCACATAGACGACGCCCGCGTAAGCCGCCGCCGCGAAGGCGAGGCTGAGGTAGTAGAAGGGCAGCGGCGCCCGGAGATTCAGGCCGAAGAGGCTGGGCGGCTTCAGCCCGGCGAAGCCGGCGAAGCCGTTGAAGATCGCGTAGTTCTGCCGGCAGAACAGGGAGAAGGCCACCGCGATCGCCAGCGTGATCATGATGGTGTAGATGCCCTCGGTCCGCGCCGCGAGCATGCCGGTGATGGTGGCGAAGGCCGTGGCGATCAGCAGCGCCACGGGGATCGCCGCCCACCACTCCCAGCCCAGCGAGATGTCCGGCCGGTTCGACACGCCGAATACCGCGACCATGTAGGCCGCCACACCGGCGAAGGTCAGCTGCGCCAAACTGACCATGCCGCCATAGCCGCCCAGCCACATCAGCGACAGCGCGATGGTGCCCATGAACAGCGTCTGCGCGCCGATCTGCACGATCCAGAAATCGCTCGCCATCAGCGGGTAGGCCAGCAGCGCCAGCCCCAGCAGCCCATACTTGGCGATGCGCCCGTGCAGGGCGAGGTTCGTCGGAGACCTGACAGTCGTGTCTTGGATGGCGATGGTCATGCCCGGCGCCCCATCAACCCTTGCGGCCGCAGCGCCAGCGCCGCCACCAGGATCAGGAAGGTGTAGACCGCCCCGTAGGTGGGGGAGTAGGCGAGCCCGTACTGCTCGGCCAGCCCGATGATCAGCGCGCCGACCGCCGCGCCGGTGATGCTGCCCAGGCCGCCGACGATCACCACGATCAGGGAGGCCAGCAGGTAACGCACGTCCTCGCCCGGCGCGATGGACAGGGCGGTGCCGCCGACCACGCCGGCGAAGCCGGCCAGACCCGCGCCCACCATGAAGGTGATGGCGAAGACGCGCTGCACGTTGACTCCGCTCGCCGCCAGCATGGCGCGGTCGTCCACCCCGGCGCGGATCATCATCCCGACCTTGGTGCGGTTCAGGAACAGCCACAGCCCGACCCCGATGGCCGCGGCGGCCACCAGCAGCGCGATGCGGTAGCTGGGGTAGCGCCAGTTCGGCGTGAAGGGCAGCAGCAGCGACCCGTCGATGACCTCCGGCGGGGTAAACTGGTAGGTCTCCCCGCCCCAGAACCACAGCATCAGGTCGGCCAGCACGATGGAGATGCCGATGGTCACCATCGTCTGCCGCAGGTCCTGCCCCTCCATCCGCCGGAAGATCAGCAGCTGGAGCCCCAGGCCGAGCACCGCCGTCGCCGCGAAGCCCGCCGCCACGCCCAGCAGCCAGTATTCCACCTTGTCCGCCACCGTCCAGCCGACGTAGGCGCCCAGCAGGTACAGCGCCCCGTGCGCCAGGTTGACGTTGCGCATCAGCCCGAACACCAGCGTGAAGCCGCTGGCGACCAGGAAATACAGCGCCCCGAGGGTGAGGCCGTTGAGGGTGGTGAGGATGAATTGCTTCATCGCAAGGCCCTCGCCAAATGCCCCCTCCCCCCGCCCTCCCCCGCTTCGCGGGAGAGGGAGCTTGGGTGCTGCGATGCCCAATCCCCTCCACCTCGAAGAGGGGGAGGGTTAGGGAGGGGGCTGCGCCGCAGGCGCGTCGAAGCCCTCACGCAACCACCCCCATCCCATACCGGCTGCGCTGCGGGGCCATGTCGGGGGCCTTGTGGAACTCGCCGTCCTTCATGACGAACAGAAGGCGCGTGCGGTCCTGGAGGATGCGGATGTTCGCCACCGGATCGCCGTCCACCAGGATCAGGTCGGCGAGGTAGCCCTCCTTGATCTGCCCCAGTTCCCCGGGGCGACCCATGATTTCCCCGCCCCACTTGGTCGTGGAGACGATCGCCTCCATGGTCGAGAAGCCGCAGTGGTCGACGAAGTATTCAAGGTCCTTGGCGTTGGTACCGTGCGGGATCCAGGCGAAGCCGTAGTCGCCGCCGGGCAGCACGCGGATGCCGCGCTTCAGCATCTTGCGCATGGTCTCGCAGGCGATCTCCGCCTCGCGCTGGTACTTGATGGCGATGGGGCTGTCCGGCCTGATCCCCCAGGGGCCCGCATCGCGCCCGGTGCGGAACAGCCAGGCGAGCGCCGGCGCCACGAAGTGGCGGTCCTTGGCGGCCTCCAGCATGTCCAGCGCCTCCTCGTCGGCGTAGGAGGCGTGATAGATGATGTCCACCCCGTGGCGGACGCACATCTTCACCGATTCCGCGGAGCGCGCGTGGGCGCAGACCCGCCGGCCGCGCCGGTGCGCCTCGGACACGGCCATGGCGACCTCGTCGTCGCACATGGGCGTTTCCTCGGCGGCCACACCCGCGATCTCCTCGCCGGAGATGTTCAGCTTCAGCAGGTCCACGCCGTACTTGATGAACATGCGCACGGCACGCCGCATGTCCTCCGGCCCGGTCACCACCCAGCCGAAGCTGAGTTCGGGCGCGGGGATGTGCGGGGGCGAGGTGTCGCCCAGCCCGCCGGTCGTCGCGATCTCCTGCCCGTTGGCGAGGTAGCGCGGCCCCGGGATCAGGCCGCTGTTGATGGCGTTGCGCACCACCACGTCCAACCGCGGCTTGGCCGCCGCCGCCCCGACGCAGGAGGTGAAGCCGGCGTCGATGTAGGTCTTCGCGACCTTGGCGGCCCACAGCGTGTGCTCCTCCGGCGGCATGCGCTGGATGGATTCCAGGTCCGGCTGGTCGTTCCAGGAGAAGTGGGTGTGGGCCTCCGTCATGCCGGGCATCAGCGTGGCGCCGGCCCCGTCGATGACGGTCGCGCCGACGGTCGGCAGGCTGCGCAGGCCGCGCGCCACGCGCCGGATGCGGTTGCCCTGGATCAGCACCTCGCCGGTGTAGGGATACTCGCCCGTGCCGTCGAGAATGCGCACGTTCGTGACCAGAACGTTCGCCATCGTTTCCTCCCTGAAAGCGCCCCCGCGCCGTCTGTCGCGGCTGTTTTGGGGAGCGGCCGAACGGTCTATCGTCCCTGAAGCGCCTCCCTCAGGATCGCCGTGCAGTCGGCGGCGCGCTCCAGCGTCTGCCAGTGGCCGCAGCGGGGCAGCACCCGAACGGGGGCGGCGCCGTTCATGCGGTCGGAAATCGTCCGTGCGACGGAGGCCGGGGCCACCGCATCCTCGTCACCCGCGACCAGCACCGTGCGCACGCGGATGCGCGACGGGTCGGCGGCCTGCGCACCGGCCAGCGCCTCGCAGGTCTTCGCATAGCCCTCCGCGCACTGGCGCATCAGCGACTCCCGCACGAAGGCGGCGACCGCCGGCTGGCTCGCCCGCGTGTCGGTGGACAGCGAGCCCTGCACGATGGCGTCGGCGATGGGCGCCATGCCCTCGTCCCGCGCCTTGGCGGCGCGGTCGCGCAGGCCCTGCCGCCCGGCGTCGGCCGGAGCCATCAGCGGCCCGAACAGCGTCAGGGAGCGCACCAGCCCCGGATGCTCGACTGCGAGATGCTGCGCCACGATGGTGCCCAGCGAATGCCCCACCACATGGGCCCGCTCGATGCCCAGCACGCCGCAGAGCTTCGCCATGCTGGCGACGAACAGCCCGACGGACAGCGCCGCCTCCGGAGTCTTCGACCGGCCGGAGCCCGGCAGGTCCGGCCGGATGAACCGGTACCGGCCACCCAGCCCCATGACCTGCGGCGTGAAGCTGTTGGAGGTTCCGCCCAACCCGTGGATCATCAGCACCGGGTCGCCCTGCCCGTCCACCTCCACGGCCATGCGCTCCACGGTCAGCGTCGCCATGGCGGTCAGCCTTCCAGCGTGTTTTCCAGGACGCCGATGCCGCCAATCTCCAGCTTCACCCGGTCGCCGGGCTTCAGGAATTTCGGCGGCGTGAAGCCAAGGCCCACCCCGGCCGGCGTGCCGGTCAGGATCAGGTCGCCCGGCTGCAAGGTGATGCCGCGCGACATCGTCTCGATCAGCGTCGGCACGTCGAAGATCAGCTCGCGGGTGTTGGAGTTCTGCCGAAGCTCCCCGTTCACCCAGGTGCGCACGGACGTGTCAGACAGGTCGACCTCGTCCGCCGTCACGATCCAGGGGCCGAGCGGGCAGAAGGTGTCCAGCGACTTGCCGAGGAACCACTGCTTGTGCCGGGCCTGGATGTCGCGGGCCGTCACGTCGTTGGCGATGGTGTAGCCGAAGACGTGGTCCATGGCCTGCGCCTTCGGGATGTCCCGCCCCGCCCGGCCGATCACCACGACCAACTCGACCTCGTAGTCGATCTGGTCGCTGACGCCATGCGGGTAGCGGATCGCGGCGCCGGGGCCGATCACCGTTTCCGGAACCTTGGTGAAGATGATCGGGTGTTCGGGGATCGCGTCCTTGGCCGACGAAGCGCTGCTGTCGAAGCCGGAGCGCGTGAATTCATGGGCGTGGTCGAAGTAATTCTTGCCGACGCACATCAGGTTGCGCCGGGGATGCGGAATGGGGGCAAGCAGTTCCACCTGCGACAGGGGAATGCCGTCCCCGTCGGCCCGCAGGCTGTCGCGCAGGTCGCGCCAGCCCCGGATCACGTCCGCCATGCCGAAGTGCTTGGGCGCCCAGGCCGGCGGTTCGATGGGCCACACCCGTCCCTTGTCCGCGTCCACCAGCGCAGCCCGTGCGCCGTCCTCCCTGCGACCCGACATTTCTTTGATCGTCGCCAGTTTCATGCCCATTCCTTTTGTGAAAGGGTGACTGGTTTTTCGGTGAACCTTATCGGTCCAAAATTGCCTCACCGTTGGTTCATCCTGTCGCAGATATGCGTTGTACGTCAATAATCCGTAAGGCTGATTATTCGTATCACGATATAGCGTATTGGCTCATGGCCCCGGCGGACCTTATGGTTCGTCATTGGTGCGCTCCCGCGCGAACAGGGGACCGGCCCGATGTCCAAGCCCCCGATGCCCAACTCGTCGGCCATCTCCGCCGTGAAACCACCCGACACGCTCGGCCGCGCGCAGATCGCCTACGACCATCTCCAGCGCGCCATCGCCAGCGGCCTGTGGCGCCCTGGCGAGCAGTTGCCAACGGAGCGGATGCTGGCGGAATCGCTCGGCCTTGCGCGCAACACGGTGCGCCGGGCGCTCGACATGCTGGAATCGGAAGGGCGGATCGCCCGCGGCGTCGGGCGCGGCACCTTCCTGGTGGAGCTGGACGGTGCGTCGGCGCTGAACGGGTCGGCGCTGCTGCTGCCCGCCGCCTTCATGAACGCCAGCCCGGCGGAGGTGATGGAGGCCCGCATCCTGCTGGAGCCGGCCATCGCCGACCTCGCCGTCGCCCGCGCGACGTTGGCCGACTTCGCGGAGATGGAGCGCTGCCTGCGGGAGTCGGAAGCCGCGCGCTCGATCCCGGAGTTCGAGCATTGGGACGGCGCTCTGCACCGCGCGGTGATCGCCGCCTGCCGCAACGAACTGCTGGACGCCTTCTACGCCGTCCTGAACCGCATCCGCGACAACGCGGAATGGAACGTGCTGAAACAGCGCAGCCTGACGCCGGAGCGGCGCATCCTGTATGAGAAACAGCACCGTGCCATCGTCGCCGCCCTGAAAGCCCGCGACCCGTCCACCGCCCGCGAGGTTATCCGCGCCCACCTGATCGCGGTGCGCGACGCGCTGTTCATGTTGTGAGGATTCACCACCAAGGCACCAAGACACCAAGAGTCCTCGCCCCCGGCGCGTGGTGGATTCTTGGTGTCTTGGTGCCTTGGTGGTGAACTCAAATTCCAATCAGCGGATCGGCGATGCCAGCGACCAGGTCACGCCGAAGGGATCACGGATCTGCCCGTAGCGGTCGCCCCAGAACATGTCCTGCAAGGGCATCGCCACCTCGGCCCCCGCCTCCACCGCGCGCGTCCACCACACCTGGACATCGTCCACCTGGAGGTGTAGCGCGAAAGCCTGCGGCGGCACCAGCCCCTGCCCGCATTCGGCGAAGGCGTCGTTGAACATGATCGAGCTGCCGTTGATCCGCAAATGGGCGTGCATCAGCCGCTTGCCGTCCTGGGCCGGAATGCGGGCCAGCTCCTGCGCGCCGAAGGCCCGCGTGTAGAAGTCGATCGCCGCGGCGGCGTCGCTGAGCGTCAGGTGCGGAACCACCCCGCCGACCAGCGGCGGCAGGTCCTTGGGAACGGCCGGGAATTCGGTGTCGGTCGTGCTCATATCGTTTTCTCCCCCTATGATTATTCGATGGTCACTTCGTGTTTTGAAGGGTGGCGAGATGGTTGGCCAGCCGCTCCAGGCTCTGCCCCCAGCCGTCGTGAAAGCCCATGTTCTCATGAGCGTCGCGGTCCTCGTCCCGCCAATGGCGCGCCTCCGCGGTCAGCAGGGTCTTGCCACTGCCCTGGTCTTCGAAGGTAATGACGGCGGTGAAGAAGGGCTTGGCGGCCGGCACGAAGCCTGCCTCATAGGCGTCGGTGAAGACCAGCCGCCGGTTCTCCGCAATCTCCAGGAACACGCCGGAGGTCGGGTACTCCGCGCCGTCCGGCGCGCGCATCAGCGTGCGGAACGCGCCGCCCGGCCGCAGGTCCATCTCCACGAAGGGCGTCGTCATGCCGTGCGGCCCCCAGAAGCTCGGCAGCTGCGCCGGGTCGGTCCAGGCCCGGAAGACGAGCGAGGCCGGCGCGTCCAGGACGTGGCTGATCGTCAGGGTGCGGCTGGCGGCGGTATCGGCGGTGGTCGTCATGTTGATCCCTGTCCTCCCATCACTGAAGCTGTGTCCCTAGGACGAAGCCGTGGGCCGCCTTCCGACATCGCCCTTCGAATTTTTTCTTCGGTCAGCCGGCGTCGCCGTCGGCCGCCAGACGGTCGAGGTGCATGCGGATGTGGGCGGCCTCCGCCGGGGTGCTGGCGAGCGCGATGGCGCGGTTGAAGGCCTCGCGCGCCTCCTCCATCCGACCGAGTTGCTGAAGAAAAGCCCCGCGCGCCCCGAAGAAGAAGAAATAGCCGGACAGCCGCGGCGCCAGCGGCTCGATCATGGCCAGCGCCTCGCCGGCCCCGCGAAGCTTCGACACGGCCACGGCGCGGTTCAGCGTAACCACGGGGGATGGCTGCAAGCGCTCCAGCGTGGCGTAGAGCCGGTCGATCTGCGCCCAGTCGGTGTCCGCCGCCCGCTCCGCCCGCTCCGCCCGCGCGTGCAGCGCGGCGATGGCCGCCTGCACCTGATAGGGGCCGGGCCGACGGTGCCGCATCGCCTTGTCGATCAGCGCCAGCCCCTCCACGATCATCGGGCGGCTCCACAGGGACCGGTCCTGGTCCTCCAGCAGCACGGCGTTGCCCGCGGCGTCGGCCCTCGCCGGCGTGCGCGCGTGCTGGAGCAGCATCAGCGCGGCCAGCCCCATGATCTCCGGCTCCGCCGGGAACAGGCGCAGCAGCAGCCGGGCCAACCGGATCGCCTCGTCGCACAGCGGCGCGCGGCCACGGTCCGCGACGGCGTTGGCCGAATAGCTCTCGTTGAAGATCAGGTAGATCATCGCCGCGACGGCCGACAGCCGCTCCGCCCGCTCAGCGGCACCCGGCGCCTCAAAGGGCACGGCGGCGGCGGACACGCGCGCCTTGGCGCGGGTGATGCGCTGCTCTATGGCGCTCTCGCCCACCAGGAAGGCGCGAGCGATCTGCTTGACCGACAGGCCGCTGACGATGCGCAGGGCCAGCGCGATCTGCTGCGTCGCCGGCAGGTCCGGATGGCAGCAGATGAAGAGCAGCCGCAGGATGTCGTCGCGGTAGTGCGAGCCGTCCAGCCGCTCGGCCATGCCGGCCTCGGCGTCGTCCAGGTCCGACAGAGCCTCCTCGTCGGGAAGCGCCTCAAGCCGGCTGCGCCGCCGCACACCGTCGAGCGCCGCGTTGCGCCCGACGAGGATCAGCCACGCGACCGGGTCGCGCGGCGGCCCGTTGCGCGGCCAGCTGTCCAGCGCCCGCAGGCAGGCGTCCTGGAATGCCTCCTCCGCCGTGTCGAGGTCGCGGAAGTAGCGCAGCAGCGCGCCGAGCGCCTGGGGACGCGCCGCGGTGAACGCCGCATCGATCCAGGCGAGGTCGGTCATCCCACGGCACTCCCGGTCCCGACTTGGCCAGGCCTGAAGACCGCGATGGGTCGCACCTCGTAGGACCCGCCGGGCGCGTTGGCGCGGGCCAGATCCTTGGCGGTCTCGATCGCCTCCTCCAGGTCGGCGCAGTCGACCACGAAGAAGCCGAGCAGCTGTTCCTTGGTCTCCGCGAAGGGGCCGTCGAGCACGACCGGGTCCTGCGCCTTGCGGACGGTGGTCGCCGCGGTGGTGGGCACCAGCCGCGCCACCGGGCCGAGCCGGCCCTGGCGGGCCAGCCCCTCCTGCACCGCAGAGAGGCGGCCCATGACCGCGGTCTCCTCCTCCTTGGTCCAGGCGCCGACGGCGTCTTCATAGTCGTAGCAGAGAATCGCGTAGAGCATGCGGGCTGTCCCCCTTGTTCGTCCTCCCCAGGACGACCGAGTATGCCCGTGCCCGACACCCCTCCGTAAAAAATCTCCGCCGTCCTGGAGCGATGCTCAGGCAGCCTTCGCCGCGTCCGGCGACAGCAGCGTCCGCGCCAGGGTGACCCAGTAGCTGGCGCCGATGGCGAGGTTGGCGTCGTTGAAGTCGTAAGCCGGGTTGTGCAGCGTGCAGCCGCCTTCGGCCGGCCCGTTGCCAAGCCAGACATAGCAGCCGGGCCGCTTCTCCAGCATGAAGGCGAAGTCCTCCGCCCCCATGGACGGCATAGGGTCGTGGTCGACATTCTCCGCCCCGACCAGCCGCGCCGCCACCCCGGCGCACAGCGCCGTCTCCGCAGCACTGTTCACCGTGGCCGGGTAGCGCCGCTCGTACCGCACCTCCGCCGTACAGCCGAAGGAGGCCGTGGTGTGCTCCGCCAGCGTGCGCATGCGGGCCTCCACCGTGTCCTGCACGCTGGCCTTGAAGGCGCGCACCGTGCCGCGGATGGTGACCGACGGCGGAATGACGTTCCAGGTGTCGCCGCCGAAGATCTGGGTGGTGGACACCACCGCGCTGTCCAGCGGGTGCAGGCTGCGGCCCGGGATGGTCTGCAAGGTCGTCAGCAGGTGCCCCACCGCGGTGATCGGGTCGGCGCCGAGGTGCGGCATGGCCGCGTGGCTGCCCTTGCCGTGCACCACGATCTCGAAGATGTCGTAGCTGCCCATCATCGGGCCGGGGCGCAGCGCCATATACCCCAGAGGCAGGCCCGGCCAGTTGTGCATGCCGTAGACGCTGTCCACGGGGAAGCGGTCGAACAGCCCGTCGGCCACCATCTCCCGCGCGCCGCCCTCGTTCTCCTCGGCCGGCTGGAAGATCACGTGCAGCGTGCCGTGGAAGTCCGGGTCGTCGGCCAGGACCTTCGCCGCCCCCAGCAGCATCGCGGTGTGTCCGTCGTGGCCGCAGGCGTGCATCCGGCCGTGATTGACCGAGCGGTGGGCGAAGTCGTTCTGCTCCTGCATGTGCAGGGCGTCCATGTCGGCGCGCAACGCGATGGCGCGGTTGCCGTCGTGTCGGCCCTTCAGCGTGCCGACAACGCCGGTGCGGCCCAGCCCGGTCGTCACCTCCAGCCCGAAGGAGCGCAGCTTCTCCGCGACGAAGGCGCTGGTCTCATGCTCCTCGAAGGCGGTTTCGGGGTGGGCGTGCAGGTGGTGGCGCCATTCGCGCATGGTCGGGGCCAGCGCCTCGGCCGCGGGGTCCAGGCGGACGTTGCTGGGAACGGTCATTCCGGAGTCTCCGTGCCCCCATCTTTGGGGAGGCTGTAGCGGAAGTCGCAGTGGCTGGCGCCCTGCATGATGGTCTGGGTGCGGGTGAAGCGGGCGTCCGGCCGGTAGCCGCACATGAACTCGCCGTCGCGGTTGCAGGACAGCACGTCGCCGATCTCCTGCACGCCCATGGCGCGGTAGGTCTCCGCGTAACGGCAGCGCGTGACGTTGAAGGCCAGCCGGTCCGGCGTGGCCTCCACCACCTCCAGCGCCAGCGCGTCGTTCGCCGTCCACAGGGCGAGCCGGTCGCGGAAGGTGGACAGGTCGGCACTGCCCAGCGTCGCCCGGTCCTCCTCGGCCATGGCCGCCCCGGCGGCGCGGGCCATCGTCTCCACCGCGCGGGCGAGGACGGCCCGCGCGCGGTCCCGCCCGATCTCCGGCACCAACTGGTCGTACAGCGCCTTGGCGAACTCCGCCTCGATCCGGCGCCGCTCGATAATGGGCAGCACCGCCGTGGGTTGGGTCATGGGTGTCGCCCTACTTCGCGTCCGACCAGAGCTTCCCGGCGGTCGCCCAGTCGCTCTTCTTCACCTCGGTCAGGATCACGTCCACGGCGTCCGGGCTGCAGCCCAGCGTCTCCACCGAAGCGTCGGTCAGGGCCTTCACGAAGGCACGCTTCTGCTCCGGGGTGCGACCTTCGAACATCTGCACGTTGATGATGGGCATGGTTGGTCCCTCTCCTTGGTTGATCGCTTTGATATTCGTGATTCGGCGTCAGCTCTTGTAGTCGGGGCACAGCCGGTCCAGGCGGCGCAGCAGGGCCGGCCATTCCAGCTCGCCCTCCGGCTCCGGGTCGGCGGTCAGCTGGCGGTAGGTCGCCTCGCACACCTCCGGCGACGGCAGCACCAGCTCCGCCCCGGTCGCCTGCGCGGCCAGTTGCATGCGGCAGGCCTTGTCGAGCATGTCCATCAGGCAGAAGGCCTCCGCCACCGTGCGCCCCAGCACGAGGCTGCCGTGGTTGTGCAGCAGCAGCCCCTTGCGCTGGCCGAGGCTCTCGACCAGCCGCGCCTTCTCAGCATCGGTCAGCGCGAGCCCTTCGTAGCGGTGATAGCCGAGGTCCCGGTAGAATCGCAGGGCGTGCTGCGACAGTGGCAGCAGCCCGTCCTTCAGCATGGAGACCGCGACCGCCGCCTCGTTGTGCAGGTGCATCACGCAGGCCGCGTCGTCGCGCGCCGCGTGGACCGCGCCGTGGATGGTGAAGCCCGTCGCGTTCACCGCGTAAGGCGTGTCGCCGACGATGTTGCCCTGGATGTCGATCTTCACGAGGTTGGACGCGGTCACCTCGTCGAAGGTCAGGCCGAAGGGGTTGATCAGGAACCGTCCCGGCTCGCCCGGCACTGCCAGCGAGATGTGGGTGTAGATCAGGTCGCCCCAGCCGCGCTCCGCCACCAGCCGGTAGCAGGCCGCCAGATCGACCCGCGCCTGCCGCTCGGCATCGCTCATCCCCGCGCCGGCAACCCGGCCGGCCGCGTGCACGAAGCTCTGAGGGTTGGTGGACAAGGGCCTGCTCCCGACGCACACGAAGGATTCGGAGCTTCGCACGTCCCGGCCGCCTTGTCCAAGCACCGCCGGCACCGATTTCGCGACCCGCAAAAGCAGGGGCCCAAAACGCAAAAAGCTCAGCTGAACAGCTGAGCTTCTGCGATCGGCCAACCTGTGGAAGGTGGCGTCCCCGACGGGATTCGAACCCGTGTCGCCGCCGTGAAAGGGCGGTGTCCTAGGCCTCTAGACGACGGGGACGTCGTTGGCGTGGCGGGATTACTAATGGCCAAGCGGCGGGAGTGCAAGCACTTTTTCCGACCCCTCGTTACGGCCCCGGCGAATGCCCCCCATGCGCCGATTATGTTTGCATTCACATGGTTTGCGCGGGTGCGGCGTCGTCGATCAGAAGCTGGACTCCCTCCGTCCCGTTCCAGCGGTCGATGCGCAGGATGCCGGCCACGTGGAAGGGCGATCCGCGGCCCATCAACAGGGCTTTGCCGAGGTCGCTGTCCAGCGCACGAAAGGCGATGGCCTTCAGCCGGGCGCCGTCGTTGCCCTGCAGGATGCAGCGGACGTGATTCGCCCCGACCACGTCGGCGCGCACCACGCGGGCGTCGGTGATGGCGAAGCGCGGCTCCGCGTTGCCGGTGCCGAAGGGGCCGAGCTTGTCCAGCGTGCCGACGAGGGTGGAGTTCGCCGCCCCCACCGCCAGCGCGCCGTCCAGCTCCAGCGTCGGCACCAGGGGGGCTGCCGCCACCTGCTCCGCAACGCGGCCGGTCAGGAAGGCCTGGAGGTCGGCCATCTTGTCGCCGGCCACGGTGAAGCCCGCGGCCATACGGTGCCCGCCGCCGGCCAGCAGCAACCCCTCCTGTCGTGCCGCGATCACCGCGGCGCCCAGGTCCACGCCGCGCACGGACCGGCCGGAGGCCTTGCCGATGACCTTCCCGTCGGCGCCTTGCTCCAGCGCGATTACGCAGGTGGGGCGGCTGTAGCGCTCCTTCAGGCGGCTCGCCACGATGCCGATGACGCCGGGGTGCCAGCCCTCCCCCGCCACGAAGACCAGCTCGGCCAGCTCGTCGGCGTGTTTGTCCAGCTTCGCCAACGCGTCGTCGAGCACGCCCTGCTCCACCGCCCGGCGCTCGGCGTTGTGGGCCTCCAGCTTCTGCGCCAGTTCCATCGCCTCGATGGGATCGTCGGTGGACAGGAGCCGCGCGCCGAGGTCCGAGGCGCCGACCCGCCCGCCCGCATTGACGCGCGGGCCGAGCACATAGCCGGCATGGTAGGCGTCCGGCTTGTCCTTCACCCCGGCGATGTCGGCCAGCGCCGCGAGGCCGGGATTGGAGCGCCGCGCCATGACCTTCAGCCCCTGCGCCACCAGCGCCCGGTTCAGCCCGGTCAGCGGCACCACGTCGCAGACCGTCCCCAGCGCCACAAGGTCCAGCCAGTCCAGCAGGTTCGGCTCCGCCCGGCCCTGGGCCTGGTAGAAGCCAGCGGCGCGCAGCGCCCGGTTGATGGCCACGATGGTCAGGAAGGTCACCCCCGCGGCGCAAAGCGTGCGGTAGGTCCCGTCCTCGTCCAGCCGATTCGGGTTGACCAGCGCCACGGCCGGGGGCAGCCGCGGCTCCGCCGCGTGGTGGTCCAGCACGACGACGTCCAGCCCGGCCTCCGCTGCGGCCTCCAGCGCCGCGAAGGCGGAGACCCCGCAGTCCACGGTGACCACCAGCCGCACGCCCTCGGCCTTCAGCCGCAGCAGGGCCGGCGCGTTGGGCCCGTAGCCCTCCTTCATGCGGTCGGGGACATAGACCCGGATGTCCGCCCCCACCGCCCGGAAGAAGCGCCGCATGACGGCGGCCGAGGTCGCCCCGTCCACGTCGTAGTCGCCGAAGACGGCCACCGGCTCCCCCTCCTGGATGGCGCGGGCGATGCGCGCGGCGGCGGCGTCCATGTCCTTGAAGCGGGAGGGGTCGGGCAGCAGAGCCTTCAGGGTGGGGTTGAGGAAGCCATCGCAGACCTCCTCCGTCACGCCGCGGGCGGCCAGCACCCGCCCGACGATCTCCGGCAGCCCCCTGCCCTGCGCCAGCCCCCAGGCCAGCCGCTCGTCATAGGGCCGCGCCTGCCAGCGCTTGCCGGAGAGGGAGTGGGCGACGTTCAGGAAGGCGGGAACGGTGTCGGTCATGCTGCCCAGGATGCCACGGATCGGGAAGCCCGAACCCATAGCAGAAGAGGGACAGCGGGGGCCAGCGGGAGGGGTATGCGACGAATGAAACGCTGTGAAACATAAAACGGCGTGATGTTTCACCGAAGGAGCGCGCCGTTCCGGCCTAGGATAACAATCCTAACGGAAGTGCGGCGGCGCGTCAAGGCGGCCGGTCTGATCCAGCTGATGCGGGCGTTCCTCGGTGATGCGCGCGCCGGCGTTCAGCAGGTCGCGGCGCAGGTCCGAGGGGAGGTCGCCGGTGCCGATGTACAGACGCCGCTCCGACGTCACGAACACGGATGTCCTGCCTTCCGCCAAATCCCGGATTCGGCGAAACTGGTCGGCGTTGTCGGCCTTGATCTTGTACCGCGCCATCGCCGGTTCCTTCTCGGTCACTCCATCATGGCATTCAACGACTCATCATGTAAATGTGGTTCTGCGAAAGACAACCGGCCATCCGAGACCCCCTCCTACGCCCTGCCGCCCAGCCGATCGACGGCGGCGACGCAATCGATCAACCCGAAGCCCTGGCACTCGTGGCTGAAACCGAGCGTTTGGGCGGTGGACCGGATCATGTCGAACAGGTCGTCACGCGGCAGGTCGGGCCGCAGGGACAACAGCAGCGCCATCAGCCCGGCGACCTGGGGCGCCGCCCCGCTGGTGCCCCAGCCGATTTCCATCACCTTTTCGTCCTGGCCGTAGAGGATCAGGCCGTTGCGCGGTGTCGGCGCGGTCACGTCCGGCTTGCGGGAGGTGTTGGCCGACCCGAAATGCTCCCCTGGACCGCGGCTGGAATAGTGCCACATACGGCCGTCAAGATCGCAGGTGGCCGCCGTCAGCAGATCGGCCCGGCCCTTGTGCATCCAGATGCTGTTCGGACCACAGGCCCCGTCCTTTCCACCCACATTTTCATGATAGTTGCCGGCGCTGAACACGAAACGCACGCCCGCGGCGATGGCGCGGTCGAGCGCGTCCAGGAGGTCGGGGTCCTGCGACACCGGCGTGGGATCGCCGTAGCTGTTGGTGGCGACGATCACCTCCCCCGCCTCGGCCCGATCGGCGAGCAGATCGTAGATGTCGGTCAATTCGGAATCGACCAGCGACGTCCGGCAGGCGATTAATCCCGCGTCCGGAGCCACCCCCTGGAACCGGCCGCCGGCGGCCCGCGTGGCGGCGGCGATGCAGGCGCACATGGTGCCGTGCCCGTAGTCGTCATCCCAGGGGTCCTCGCCCTCCACCGACCAGCCGCCCACGCGCTTCGAAGCCGGAAATTCGCTGCGGGTTCCCTTCACGCCGGTGTCCACCACCGCGATGGTCACGCCACGCCCGCTGGTCCGGTTGTGCACGGCGTTCGCGCCGATCCGGTGCAGGACGTCGTCGAGCGTGGCTTCCGCCTTCTCCGCTCCGTCTTGAGCGCCCGCGTCGAAAGTCGGGATGGCTTCCAGCGTGTGCTGGTGATCGGGCAGAACCTGCGCGCGGCCCCCACGGCTGAACTGGTGGACGATCGATTGGAACTGATCGACCGACATTCCGGGCGGGCGGCTCAGCGAGAGGAAGCGACGCCGGCGGCTCACGACACGGGGGAGGAGGCCTGGGGATTCCAGGCGCAGAACGCTCCCCAGATCGCGGTCACTCTCGAACCTGACCTTCACGCGATCGGTGATACTGGATCCAGTAGAGCGTGAACGTGTCCCGGCATGGCCACCTGCGGCTCCCCAAAGGGCAGTGCCCCAGGAAACCGTGTCCGATGCGCCGGAGCCGAGACGATCCTGACCGCCCCAAACATGGGCTGGAACGATCTGATCTATTTTCTCAGACGCGGTTTTTGCGACTACCGATCGTTCCGCAAGCGGATCGATGCCGTGAATTGCTAAATTGCTCAGGCCGGACAATGCTGAAACGTCTGTCACCCCCGTCCCGCTCAACTCAAGCGTCTGCAACCCACTCAGGCCGGACAATGCCGAAACGTCCGTCACCCCCGTCCCGCTCAGGTCAAGCGTCTGCAACCCACTCAGGCCGGACAATGCCGAAACGTCCGTCACCCCCGTCCCGCTCAGGTCCAGCATCTGCAACCCACTCAGGCCGGACAATGCCGAAACGTCCGTCACCCCCGTCCCACGCAGGCCCAAAAACCACAATCCGCTCAGATCCGACAGTGCCGAAACGTCCGTTATGCCCGTCTCACTCAGGTTAAGCGTGTGCAACCCTTTCAGCCCGGATACCGCTGAGATGTCCGTCACCCCCGTCCCGCTCAGGTCCAGCGACCACAACTTACTAAGACCGCAAAGTGCCGAAACGTCCATCACCCCCGTCCCGCTCAGGTCCAGCATCACCAACCCGCTCAGGGCGGGGAGCAGCGAAACATCCTTTACACGCGTCCCACTGAGGTCCAGCTTCCACAAGCCATTGAGACCAATCAGGGGAGACAAGTCGGCAACATCCCTGCGCCAACGTTTTGGAACTGGGTGCCCGGCCAGGAGCTCTTCTCGCACCTTCGATAGGGTGAGTGGATTGAACGGCACTTCGTTAGTAGGGGATTTGGGCATGGGCATCGGATCAATGTAAGGCGAAAGGGCTGCAACAATTACCAAAGATAGCACATGGCGCAATCCCATCGCATATTTTTCTGCTTTGACGGCACGGAAACGCGCTTTCGGAGAACGTCTGCTGGATGAAAATTATATTCCGACACCTTAACTCCCCACTCGTTGTCAGCAGCGGATCCGGAAACCGCAACCCCGGCCCCTTGCCGTCCTATTTGTCGATGAACTCCAGGACGTAGCTTTCGAACTATTTCCACAAAGCCGCCACGGTTCGGTCGCGCAGTTGCCCTCCGCCTTTGAAGCAAGTGATGGTCGCGGGTGACATGCGGGTTCTGGCAGCCACGTCGGACACTCACCAGCCAATGGGGTGCGGGCGGATTCGCTGGGGCAGCGGGATTTGGATATGCTGGTGGCGCCATTGATGCAGTGGAAGCGGGTGCCGGAGGCCGAGGCGGTGCGGGCCATGGCGGAGGCGAAGGAGCGACTCCAGCGGATGGAGCCGCACTGCCCTGGGGGATGCCGTGGCGATGCTGATGGCCGTTACGGTGGTCGGGGGCGATTGCCCGCCGCCGGAGACCGTCGCGCTGGTGACGCGGTCGGTGGCGTTCCTGGCGGCCGATGCGCCGCAGTTGCGGCGGCCGTGGTTGGAGCAACTGGTGGTGGGTTACGCGAGGGTGTGCGCGGGGGTGAGTGTCGGGTTGCGGCTGGCGCCTTCACCCGACCTGCGGAGCCAAGACCCGTTCAAGCCAAGACCGTCGTCATCCCCGCGAAGGCGGGGATCCAGGCCGGATCGACGCTGACGTGCGGAGTTTTCTGGATCCCCGCCTTCGCGGGGATGACGAAACTCATGTTATGGCACGAACTTCCGAAGCGACAGCCCTCACCCTCCCGCGCCCATGGGGCGCGGGTCCCTCCCTCTCCCTGCGGAGCAGGGAGAGGGGGAGATTTGCTTTACTTCGCGACGCCGGGCTTGCGGTGCCAGTTGTGGTGCGCCTCGATGTAGCGGACGGTGCCGGACTTGGAGCGCATGATGACCGAGTGGGTGGTGGCACCGCCGGCGAAGCGGCGGACGCCGCGCAGCATGGCGCCGTCGGTCACGCCCGTCGCGGCGAACATGACGTTGCCGCTGGCCAGCTCGTGCAGGCTGTACTTCTTGTTCAGGTCCTTGACGCCCCAGCGGGCGGCGCGGGCCTTTTCGTCGTCGTTGCGGAACAGCAGGCGGCCCTGGAACTGGCCGCCGATGCAGCGCAGCGCCGCCGCGGCCAGGACGCCTTCCGGCGCGCCGCCGGAGCCGACATACATGTCCACGCCGGTGCCGGCCTGGCTGGTGGCGATGACGCCGGACACGTCGCCGTCGTTGATCAGCATGATGCGGGCGCCGGCTTCACGGACGCGGGCGATCAGCTCGGCATGGCGCGGGCGGTTCAGGATGCAGACCAGCAGCTCCTGCACCTCGGTGCCCTTGGCCTTGGCCAGCGCCTTCAGGTTGTTGGCCGGGGTCTCGTCCAGGTCGACGATGTTGTCCGGCAGGCCGGCGCCGACGGCGATCTTGTCCATGTAGACGTCCGGGGCGTTCAGGAAGCCGCCCTCGTCCGCCATGGCGATGACGGCCAGCGAGTTCGGGCCGCCGGTGGCGCAGATGGTCGTGCCTTCCAGCGGGTCGAGCGCGATGTCGACCTTCGGGCCCTTGCCGATGCCGGCGCCGACCTTCTCGCCGATGTAGAGCATCGGCGCCTCGTCGCGCTCGCCCTCGCCGATCACGACGGTGCCGTCGATGTAGAGGGTGTTGAGCGCCTGGCGCATGGCGTCGACCGCGGCCTGGTCGGCAAGCTTCTCGTCACCGCGGCCCATCAGCAGCGACGCGGACAGCGCGGCGGCCTCGGTAACGCGGACGGCTTCCAGAGCCAGGTTCCGGTCCATACCGGACAGGTCGACATGAACGGACATGGTTGTTCTCCCCCGAATCAATGCTCGGATTTTCTATGGTTCGGTCAAAACTGCTCGATGCGGATCATGCGCGGGGGTTCCACCACGGCTTCCTTCGCGCCGATGGTGGCGAGCGCCCGCTGCATGGCCGCCTCGTCGGTGTCGTGGGTCGTCAGGACCACCGGCACCGCTTCTCCCGGCGCGCGGCCGCGCTGCAGGAACTGCTCCATGGAGACGTTCTGGTCGCGCATGGCCGCCGCGATATCCGCTATCACGCCGGGCCGGTCGACGACCATCAGGCGTACGTAGTACGCCCCCCGGCGCGCCTCCATCGGCGACGGCTGGGCCTTGGACAGCTGGGCCGCCGGCACGCCGAAGGTCGGGGTGGAGCGGCCGCGGGCCACGTCGATCAGGTCGGCGACCACCGCCGACGCAGTCGGGCCGGCGCCGGCGCCGCGGCCGACGAACAGCACGCGGTCCACGAAGTCGCCCTGGGCGATGACGGCGTTGAACACGCCGTCCACCGCGGCGATCGGGGCGGCCTTCGGCACCATGCAGGGATGCACGCGCTGCTCGATCCCCTGCTCCGTCCGGCGCGCGATGCCCAGCAGCTTGATCCGGTAGCCCAGCGCGTCGGCGTAGTCGAAGTCCAGCGCCGAGACGTGGCGGATGCCCTCCACATACACGTTGCCGAAGTCCACCGGCGTGCCGAAGGCGACGGAGGTCAGCACCGCCAGCTTGTGCGCCGCGTCCACGCCGTCGATGTCGAAGCTCGGGTCCGCCTCGGCGTAGCCCAGCTTCTGCGCGTCGGCCAGCACGTCCGCGAAGTCGCGGCCGGTGGTGCGCATCTCCGTCAGGATGTAGTTGCAGGTGCCGTTCAGGATGCCGTGCACCTCGGACACGCGGTTGCCCGCCAGCCCTTCGCGCAAGCCCTTGATGATCGGGATACCGCCGGCGACCGCCGCTTCGAAGGCGACGGCGAGGCCCTTGGACTCGGCCTTGGCGGCCAATTCGGTGCCGTGGTGGGCGAGCAGCGCCTTGTTGGCGGTGACGACGTGGCGGCCGGCCTCCAGGGCCGTCTCCACCGTCTCCTTCGCCGCGCCCTCCGACCCGCCGATCAGCTCGACGACCACGTCCGCGCCGGGATGGGCGGCCAGCTTCACCGGGTCGTCGTACCACTCGACCGTGGAGAGATCGACGCCGCGGTCCTTGCCGCGGGACCGCGCGCTGACCGCGACCACCTCGATGCGGCGGCCGCAGCGCTGCTCGATGATGTCGGCCTGCTGGGCGAGGAGTTTCAGGACTCCGGCGCCGACCGTGCCGAGGCCTGCGACCGCAATCTTTAGAGGCTCGGTCATCAGACTTTCGCTTTCACCGGTTCGAGGAGGGCAGCGCGGGCCGCGGGGTCCTGGCTGGACGCCGCGCCCGCGGCGTTGGAGCGGAAGAACTCCTTGATGTTGCGGGTCGCCTGGCGGATGCGGTGGACGTTCTCCACCAGCGCCAGACGGACATGCCCGTCGCCGTACTCGCCGAAGCCGATGCCCGGCGCCACGGCCACCTTGGCCTCCTGCAGCAGCAGCTTGGAGAATTCCAGCGAGCCGAGATGGGCGAACTGCGGCGGGATGGGCGCCCAGGCGAACATCGACGCGGCCGGGCTCGGCACCTGCCAGCCGGCGGCGGCCAGACCCTCGATCATCACGTCGCGGCGCTGGCGGTACATGGTCCGCACCTGCTCCACGCAGTCCTGCGGGCCGTTCAGCGCGGCGGTGGCGGCGACCTGGATCGGCGTGAAGGCGCCGTAGTCCAGGTAGGACTTGATGCGCGCCAGCGCGGTGATCAGCTTCTTGTTGCCGGTGGCGAAGCCGATGCGCCAGCCGGCCATCGAATAGGTCTTGGACATGGAGGTGAACTCCACCGCCACGTCGCGCGCCTCCGGAATCTCCAGGATGGAGGGGGGCGGCTCACCGTCGAAGAACACCTCGGCGTAGGCGAGGTCCGACAGGATGTAGATGCCGTGCTTGCGGCAGAACTCCACGATCGGGCGGTAGAAGTCGAGCCCCACCACCTCCGCCGTCGGGTTGGACGGGTAGTTCAGCACCAGCGCCAGCGGCTTCGGCACGCTGTGGCGCACGGCGCGCTCCAGCATGTTCATGAAGCTGTCGATGTCGGTCGACGTGCCGTTCGCCTGCCCCACCGGCAGATGGCGCACCGAGGCGCCGGCCAGGATGAAGCCGAAGGGATGGATCGGGTAGCTGGGGTTGGGCACCAGGATGATGTCGCCGGGGCTGGTGATCGCCTGAGCGAGGTTGGCGAGGCCTTCCTTCGACCCGATGGTGACGATGCACTCCGTCTCCGGGTCGATGTCGACGTTGAAGCGGCGCTTGTAATAGGCCGCGTGCGCCTTGCGAAGGCCCGGAATGCCGCGGGAGTTCGAGTAGCGGTGCGTCTTCGGATCGCGCACGGCCTCGACCAGCTTGTCGACGATGTGCTGCGGGGTCGGCTGGTCGGGGTTGCCCATGCCGAGGTCGATGATGTCCTCGCCGGCGGCCCGAGCTCGCGCCTTCATCGCGTTCACTTCGGCGAAGACGTAGGGCGGAAGCCGCTTGATGCGGTGGAATTCTGAATCGCTCATGGACGCTCCGAAGCCTGTCCGGCCACGCCACGAACCCATACCAGCGGACCGGGACCACTTACTTACCGCCCCGCCCCAGCAGATGCGAGGCCAAAATGCGGCGATTGTGAAATCTCCGTTGCGGAGGCGGCCGGGTTTTTCACCCGGCCTTACGTCCAGGCGTACGGCGGGCATCAGCTTTGTTCCGGGCGCGCTGGTGCAGCGCCTCCTCGATCTCCTCGCCGCCGGCGCCAACCACGGCGGCGGGATCCACCGCCACCTCCAGGTCCACCGGCGCGGCGGCCTCCGCCTTTTCCGGGCTGCGCACGCGCAGCAGGACGTAGGACAGCAGCGACAGCAGCGCCATGCCCGGCATGATGGTGGTCACGGCCAGGAACGGGTCGGGGAACAGCGCCGCCACCGCGGTGCCCGCCAGCCCGCCGCCGATCTGCATGAAGCCGATCAGCGCCGAGGCCGCCCCGGCCATGCGCGGGAACCCCGCCAGCGCGTCGCTGGTCGCCCCGGGCATGACCAGCGCGATCCCGAAGGCCCAAACCGCCGTCGGCGCCATGATCGTCGCGACGGAGGCCGGCAGCAGGCTCATCCCCACCGCGAATCCCAGCCCGCCGAGAATCACGAAGCCCAGGCCATAGGGAATCAGCCGCATCGCGTCCGTCCGGCGCAGCAGCCGCCCGGTCACCGTCGCGCCCAGCGTGTAGGACCCGGTCTGCAGCAGCATGGCAAAGCCGAACTCGGTCGGCGTCATCCCGACCCGCTCGATCATCACGAAGGGCAGCAGCGCCGCCAGCGTGTAGAGCCCGCCCAGCGTCAGGCCGAGCACAAGGCCGGCGCGCATGAAGCGGCGGTCCGTCAGCAGCGTGGCGTAGTTGCGCACGACCAGCCCCGGCCGCACCGCGGCGGGGTTGCGGTTGGTGTTGGTCTCCGCAGCACCGAAGGCGAAGACGCCCAGCACGACCAGCCCGTAGACCGTCATCACCAGGAAGATCGCGTGCCACCCCACGGTGGCCAGGATCAGGCCGCCCAGCGTGGGCGCCACCGCCGGCACGATGGCCAGCATCAGCCCGATCAGGTTCAGGATTCGCGCCGACTGCTGCCCGGTGAACTGGTCCCGCACGATGGCGCGCGAGATGGCGATTCCCGCCGCGGCACCGATGCCCTGGAGGGCTCGCCCGACCAGCAGCCACTCGATGCTGTCCGACAGCGCCGCCACGACGCTGCCGGCGGCGTAGGTAACGTAGAAGGCCAGCGCCACCGGCCGGCGCCCGAAGGCGTCGGACAGCGGCCCGCAGGCCAGCTGCGAAAAGGCGAAGCCGAAGAAATAGACGGACAGGGTCAGCTTCAACGCCGCCGGCGTGCTGTTGAAGGCCTCCACCAGCATCGGCATCGCCGGGGTGTAGAGCGAGAGGCTGAGCGGCCCCAGCGTGACGATCAGCGTGCCGATGACCGCCGTCCGCATCTCGGACATCCGGGCGGTCACGGGGCCACCCCGTCCCGCTCGTCGGCCAGGAGCCGGGCGCGCAGGCGCGCCAGCATGCTCTTGAAACGGTCGAACTCCTCGGGCGCGAAGTCCTCCAGCACGCTCTCGCGCACGCCGCGGAACACGGCCAGCACCTGTTCCAGCAGCGGCTCCGCCTCCGGCGCGAGGCGCACGGTCTTGGCGCGCCGGTCGGTCGGGTCCGGCTCCCGCAGGATGTGGCCCAGCGATTCCAGCCGGTCGAGATAGCCGACCAGGGTCATCGGCTCCACCCCCATGAAGGCCGCCAGCGCCGCCTGGCGGGAGCCCGGGTGCCGGTTGACGTAGAACAGGGCCCGCGCCTCGCCCGCCGTGAGGCCAAGCTGGGCTGCGTCGAGGGCACGGTCGCACCGCGCGCGCAGAAGACGCGCGCTGTCGATCAGGACCAGCCCGAAGGGAGCTTCATCAAGCATGCGCCATCGTAAGGGCGCCTTATCAATGCCGGCAATCCGTCGCGATTGCGGGGCGGCCATGCGCGCGGGCACCGCCGACCGCCTTCCGGCTACCCCCTATCGGTGCGCCCAAAAGTCGCAGCCTGAAATTCTATTGCCCGTTCACCACCAACGGACGTAGGTTTTCCATCCTTGTTCCAGCAGAGGGTGCCCCGTGGTCCGCTCCGCCACCGTCGAACGGTCGCACCGGTCCAGCGAAGGGCCCGGCGAAGGCCCGGCCGTGCCTTGCCCGTGCGTGGCGACCTCTCAGCCGGCTTTTCCGGATTTGGCGGACGGTTTTCCCGGCGTGATGTCGGGCGCCGGCGGCACGTCGGCGGGAGTCGGGAGCGCCGGGTTCGGCAGCATCTTCTTCGCGGACGCCCGGTCCTCGGCCAGCTTGTCGAGTTCCTCCTGGCGCTGCGCCTCGGTGCGGAGGTCGGTCGGGCGCGGCGGCACGGTGCCCAGGTTCGGGTATTCCCGGTTCTCGCCCTTCAGCCCGCGGATGAGCGTGGTGTCGTCCTTGACCGGCGCGTCCGCCCCGGTGACCGCGCCGAACAGGCCGGTGTCCAGCACGCGGTCGCTGCAGGCGGGCAGCGCCAGCGCAACCAGCGCGGCGGCGCCCAGGCCCGCCAGCGTCTTCACGGCCGTCATTCCCCGGCGGATAGCCTTCGTCATCCCGCGCCCCCATGCTGCAGCCCGTCGCGCCGCTTGCACGGCGCAGGGCGAAATGAAATCTTCATACGAGAGGTGTATGAGGGTCCCCGCAACCGACGAACCACGCGACACACCATTTCGACACTCCATCCGAAGCACGGCTCCCGGACCGCACCCCCGACCGAACGGGCGTCCGGCGCCCCGATGCCCGGCTGGCTTTGTATAAACCGCAGCACGCGCCTCCTGAAGCTCAAACTCGCCTAAAGAAGAAGGACCGAACCCATGGCCGAGAACCAGGCCCCTGACGTCAAGCTTCCCGACCCGGTCGAGATGTCGCGGGCGATGACCCGCATCGCCGAGCAGAGCCAGCGGCTGGTCACCGATTTCCTGTCGCGTCAGGCCTCGGACGGCGTCGGCGCGAAGAATCCGGACCCGATGGGCGTCGGCCATGCCTTCCTGGAGATGACCACGCGCATGATGGCCGACCCGGCCAAGCTGATGAAGGCGCAGATGACGCTGTGGCAGGACTACCTGACCCTGTGGCAGCGCACGACCCAGCGCTTCTTCGGCCAGGAGGCCCAGCCGGTCATCGCCCCGGCCAAGGACGACCGCCGCTTCAAGGACTCCGCCTGGGACGAGAACACGCTGTTCGACTTCATCAAGCAGTCCTACCTGCTGTCGGCCCGGTGGATGCAGTCCACCGTGAACGAGGTGGACGGGCTGGACGACCACACGGCCAAGAAGGTGGACTTCTACACCCGCCAGTTCGTCGACGCGATGGCGCCCTCCAACTTCGTCATGACGAACCCGGAGGTGCTGCGCAAGACCATCGAGACCGGCGGCGAGAACCTGGTCAAGGGGCTGGAGCACCTGCTGACCGACCTGGAGCGCGGCAAGGGCGAGCTGCGCATCTCCATGACCGACTACGACGCCTTCCAGGTCGGCAAGAACATCGCCGTGACGCCGGGCAAGGTCGTCTTCCAGACCAGCCTGATGCAGCTGATCCAGTACACCCCGACCACGGCCGAGGTGAACAAGCGGCCGCTGATGATCGTGCCGCCCTGGATCAACAAGTACTACATCCTCGACCTGCGCGAGAAGAACAGCTTCATCAAGTGGGCGGTCGACCAGGGCCACACGGTCTTCGTCCTGTCCTGGGTGAACCCGGACGAGAAGCTCGCGCAGAAGGGCTTTGAGGACTACATGGTCGAAGGCCCGCTCGCGGCGCTCGACGCCATCGAGAAGGTGACCGGCGAGAAGGACGTGAACGCCATCGGCTATTGCCTGGGCGGCACGCTGCTGGCCTCCACGCTCGCCTACATGGCGGCCAAGAAGGACGACCGCATCAAGTCGGCGACCTTCTTCACCACCATGCTGGACTTCACCGAGGCCGGCGAGCTGTCCGTCTTCATCGACGAGGAGCAGCTGACCTTCATCGAGAGCCAGATGGCCGAGCAGGGCTATCTCGACGGCTCGAAGATGGCGACGACCTTCAACATGCTGCGCGCCAACGACCTGATCTGGTCGTTCGTCGTGAACAACTACCTGCTGGGCAAGGATCCGTTCCCGTTCGACCTGCTGTACTGGAACAGCGATTCGACCCGCATGCCCGCGGCGATGCACAGCTTCTACCTGCGCAACATGTACCAGAAGAACCTGCTGGCGCAGCCTGGTGCGGTGACGCTGGGCGGCGTGCCGATCGACCTGCGCACGGTGAAGACCCCGTCCTTCTTCCTGTCGGCGCGCGAGGACCACATCGCCCCGTGGAAGTCGACCTACATGGGCGCCAACCTGTTCACCGGCCCGGTGAAGTTCGTCCTGGCGGCCTCCGGCCACATCGCCGGCGTCGTCAACCCTCCGGCCGCGGAGAAGTACTGCTACTGGACCAACGCCAAGCTGCCGAAGACCTCGGACGAGTGGCTGAAGTCGTCGGAGCAGACCCCCGGCTCCTGGTGGCCGGAGTGGAACAAGTGGGTCGGCAAGTTCTCCGACGGCAAGGTCCCGGCCCGCGACCCGAACAAGGGCGGCCTGCCGGCCCTGGAGGACGCGCCGGGGTCCTACGCGAAGGTGCGGATCGTCTGAGGACGCTCCGCGGCCCCCTCCCTCCCACGCTGGCGCGTGGGTCCCTCCCTCCCCCGCTTTCAGCGGTGGAGGGTAAGGGAGCGGCAGTCCCCTCCACCGCTGAAAGCGGGGGAGGGTTAGGGAGGGGGCAAAAGCCCGCCAAAGAAAAAGGCCCCGGACATCGTCCGGGGCCTTTCCTTTTTCCCGCGAGGGGAAACCGACGCCTTACGACGACGGGGCGTTGGCGCCGCGCGGCAGGATCTGCGCACGACGGTTCGACGGCTCGCGGACGTTCGGGCCGGTCTGGACGAGCAGCTGGTTCTCGCCCTTGCCTTCGGTGGTGATGTTGGTGGCCGGGATGCCCTTGGCGACCATGGACGACTTCACCGCCTCGGCGCGACGGACCGACAGGCGCTGGTTGTAGGCGGGCGAGCCCGAGGTGTCGGTGTGGCCGATCACGTGGACGCGGGCGTTGGCGCCGCGGCCGATCGCGTTCACGGCGTCGCCGATCACGCGGTCGGCGGCCGGGGTGATGTTCGACTTATCCCAGTCGAAGAACACCAGGTACTCGGTCTGGGCGCGGGCGGCCGGGGCCGGGGCGACCGCCGGGGCGGCGGCCGGCGGGCAGGGATAGCTGCCCTGGTGGATGGCGTAGCCGCCGGACGCGGTGCGGACCGGGGTGTTGCCCCAGCCGATGACCGGGTTGCACCACTCGGCGACGGTGCCGTCGACGGTCTGGGCCTGCGCACCGGCCGACAGGCCGATGGCGATGACAGCGGCCGGAACGACGGCCATGGTTGCGCGGATCAGGGTCTTCATGTTCTCCACTCCCTTCGAGATCCTCTCCCTACCGCTTGTCTCGCGGAGGACGAATCGTGCGAACGATAGGTCATTCCGCGTGCATGCGAAGTGACAAATCGCGAGACATGTGGGGTGAATCCGCGCCAAGACATCCCCTCCTGAAGTCCTAACCGTTTCGCTTCGGCGTCACTGTTGCTGCGTTGCAACACTTACGATCGGCGAAAAGTTGCGCAACTTACGCGCCCCGGTAGGCCGCCGCGAGCGCGACGTAGTTCCGGACGTTCAGGGGGAAGAAGTCCAAGTCTTTTTTCGTGAGGTTGCGAATCGGGCGCGCCGGGCTGCCGGCCCACAGTTCGCCGGTCCGCACGCGCTTGCCCGGCGTGACCAGCGCACCCGCCGCGACCATGGCGCCCGATTCGACGTGGGCGCCGTCCATGATGCAGGCCTTCATGCCGATGAAGCAGCCGCTGTCGATCGTGCAGGCGTGCAGCAGGGCCATGTGCCCGACGGAGATGTCGTCGCCGATGTAGGTGCCCTGCCCCGCCGCCGCGACGTGGATGACGGTGCCATCCTGGATGTTGGTGCGGGCGCCGATGCGGATCTCGTTCACGTCGCCGCGCACGGTGCAGCCGAACCAAATGCTGGTGTCCGGCCCGATCACCACGTCGCCGATCACGGAGGCGGTCGGCGCGATGTAGACGCTCGCGTCGATCGTCGGCAGAACGCCCTTGTAGGGCAGGATCAGACCGGACATGGGCACTCCGGAAATGGGAGAATCGTAGGTTGGGTGGAGGCGCAGCCGGAACCCAACAGGCCCGGATGCGGGGTTTGTTGGGTTGCGCTGCGCTTCACCCAACCTACGGGTGGATCAGGTGGTTAGGGGAACAGGGGGGCCTGCTCCAGGCCGGTGGTCTCGCCCAGGCCGAACATGACGTTCATGTTCTGGACGGCCTGGCCCGAGGCGCCCTTCACCAGGTTGTCGATGACCGAGACGATGATGGCGCCGCGCGGCGTGCGGTCCGGGACGACGCCGATCAGCGCGTGGTTGGAGGCGCGGACGTGGCGAGTCGCCGGGACGATGCCGGCCGGCGTGACGCCGACGAAGGGCTCGCTCTCATAGCGCTTCACCAGCGCGTCCCGCAGGTCGTCGGCGTTGGCGCCGTCGGCCATGCGGACGTAGATCGTCGCCATCATGCCGCGGTTCATCGGCACGAGGTGCGGCGTGAAGCTGACCGTGATCGGCCGGCCGGCGGCCAGCCGCAGCTCCTGCTCGATCTCCGGCATGTGGCGGTGGTAGCCGACGCCGTAGGCGTTGAAGCCCTCCGACACCTCGGGGAAGAGGTTCTGCTGCTTGGCGTCACGGCCGGCGCCCGACACGCCCGACTTGGCGTCGATGACGATCCCGCCCGGCTCGATCAGCTCCTCCATCAGCAGGGGCAGCAGCGGCAGCAGCGAGCAGGTGGGGTAGCAGCCGGGGTTGGCGACCAGCCGGGCCTTGCGCACGCCCTGCCGGTTGAATTCGGTCAGGCCGTAGGCGGCCTCCTTCTGCAGCTCAACGGCGCGGTGCTCATGCCCGTACCAGGTGGCGTATTCGGCCGGGTCGCTCAGCCGGAAGTCGGCCGACAGGTCGACCACCTTCAGGTGCCGCGGCAGGCCGGCGATGACCTCCTGCGTGGTGCCGTGCGGCAGGGCGCAGAACACGGCGTCGAGCTTGTCCCACGACACCTCCTCGATCTTCACGAGACCGGGCAGATTGTAGCCGCCCAGGTGCGGGAACACCTCGGCCATCGGCTTGCCCGCCTGTCGCTCGGCCGTCAGCGCGCAAATCTCAACGCCGGGATGGCGGAGAAGCAGGCGCACCAGCTCGGCGCCGGTGTAACCGGACGCGCCCAGGATGCCGACGCGGATCGGGGAGTTGCTGTTGGCCATGAAGGTTGTCCTCTCAACACACAGGGAGGGGGCACGAAGAATGGTTGGCGCAGAAAGCAAGAAAGGGGCGCCCCGTCCGGGACGCCCCTCGCTTGTACAGTAGGAACGCGGGTCCGCGGTAGGCTTTAGCGCTTCGAGAACTGGAAGCTGCGGCGGGCCTTGGCGCGGCCGTACTTCTTACGCTCGACGACGCGGGCGTCGCGGGTCAGGAAGCCGGCGGCCTTCAGCGGCGGACGGAGCGCCGGCTCGAAGTAGGTCAGCGCCTTGGAGATGCCGTGGCGGACGGCACCGGCCTGGCCCGACAGACCACCGCCGGCGACGGTCACCATCACGTCGAACTGGTCGACGCGGTCGGTGATGCCGAACGGCTGGGCGATCATCATGCGCAGCACGGGGCGGGCGAAGTAGACTTCCTGGTCGCGGCCGTTGACGGTGATCTTGCCGGAGCCCGGCTTGATCCACACGCGGGCGACGGCGTCCTTGCGCTTGCCGGTGGCGTAGGCGCGGCCCTGGGCGTCCAGCTTCGGCGCGACGACCTCGGCGGAAGCGGCGGCCGGGGTGGCGGCGCCGGCGAGGTCCTTCAGGCCGGAAAGGGTGGTGGTAACCTGAGCCATTGGATTACGCGCTCCGCTTATTCTTCGGGTTCATGGCGGCGACGTCGATCGCCACCGGCTGCTGCGCCTCGTGCGGGTGGGCAGCGCCCTTGTAGACCTTCAGGTGGGTCATCACCTTGCGGCCGAGCGGACCGCGCGGAACCATGCGCTCCACGGCCTTCTCGATCACGCGCTCCGGGTACTTGCCGTCCAGGATCTGGCCCTTGGAACGGCCCTTGATGCCGCCCGGATAACCGGTGTGCCAGTAGAAGATGTCATCCTGGCGCTTGTTGCCGGTCAGCTTCACCTTCTCCGCGTTGATCACGACGACATGGTCGCCGCAATCCATGTGCGGGGTGTAGGTCGGCTTGTTCTTGCCGCGCAGGATGTTCGCCAGGATGCTGGCGAGCCGGCCGAGAACGAGGCCGTCGGCATCGACGACGTACCACTTCTTCTCGATGTCGGTCGGCTTCAGATTGAAGGTCTTCATCGCCACACTCGTTGACTAAACGTGGATCGGCGGGCCACCGATACTGGACGTTCAATCCCCGGGGCGCCGAAGCGGCCGGTTTTGTACGGTTTGGCCGACGCCCTGTCAACGGAAAAAATTCAACGTGATATCAATGGCTTGCGCCAGCGGTATTATAATACCCAAAATGCAAAGCCATTGATATCTCTTGGTTTTTCAATCCGCGTCGGGCGCTTGGTATCCTGATACCGCGACGGACACGGGCTCGTGCGGGGGAATCGAATAGGTGCCGGTGACGTGCGCGACGGGCTGCGGGTCGCCGTCGGAGAACAGCAGGACCTCGCCGTAGGCCAGACGCTTGCCCATCTTCAGGATGCGGCAGTCCGCGGTGATGGCGACCGGCGCCGGGCGGCGCAGGAAGTTGATGGTCATGCTGGTGGTCACCGCCAGCTCCACCCGCCCTATGAGGCTCAACACCGCGGCGTAGAGCGCCACGTCGGCCAGCCCGAACATGGCCGGGCCGGTCACCGTGCCGCCGGGGCGCACGAACTCGTCCTTGTAGGGCATGCGCATCCGGACGGTGCCGGCGCCCAGCTGCTCGATGGAGATGCCGTAGGCGCCGACCAGCGGGACGCCCTCCCGGATCAGGGATTCCAGCGCGTCGACCGTCATTGCGGGCGTGCTCATTCCTCACCGTTCCTTTGTTGGTCTTCGATTGTCCCCCGATAGTAGGCGACCGGCGGCGGGAAAGCGCGTCCGGAATTCCCCACTGAATGACAAGAGTATTTTTCACACCAATCGGCACATTGACGTGTTGAACACGGCGGCGACCTGTCGTCTCATGGCCCCATCGCCTTATGGCAGCATCGTCAACGCACCCGGTTCCGCGGCGGCCGATGGCGGGGTAGTCTGCCCCTCCAATTGCCGAAAGAGCCAACCACCGAGGTTGCCGGGAGGATCGAAACCGATGAGCACAGCCCACCCCTCCACCCCGACCGCGGACGCGCTGGTCCTGCGCGAGGACCGCGACGGAGTCGCGACGCTGACGCTCAACCGGCCGCAGGCGCGCAACGCGCTGTCGGTCGGGCTGATGGCCGCGTTGCAGGACCAGCTGGACGCGCTGCACGACGACCCGTCCGTGCGGGTGATCGTGCTGGCCGGGGCCGGGCCGGCCTTCTGCGCCGGGCACGACCTGAAGGAAATGCGCGCCTCCCCCACGCGCGAGGCGTACGAGGCGCTGTTCGTCCAGTGCTCCCGCCTGATGCTGGCGATCAACCGGGTCCGCCAGCCGGTGATCGCCAAGGTGCACGGGATCGCCACGGCCGCGGGGTGCCAGCTGGTCGCCACCTGCGACCTCGCCTACTGCGCCGACACGGCGCGCTTCGCCACGCCGGGCGTGAACATCGGCCTGTTCTGCTCCACCCCCATGGTGGCGCTGAGCCGCGCGGTCGGACGCAAGGCGGCCATGGAGATGCTTCTGTTGGGCGACCTGATCGACGCCGCGGAGGCGGTGCGCATCGGCCTCGTCAACGGCGCGGTGCCCGCCGGCGAGCTTGACGGGACGGTCCAGGCGGTCGCCGCCAAGATCGCGTCCAAGTCGTCGCTGACCGTGGCGACCGGCAAGGAGGCCTTCTACCGCCAGATCGACCTGGACGTGGAGCAGGCCTACGCCTACGCCGCCAAAGTCATGACCGAGAACATGATGGCCCGCGACGCCGCGGAAGGCATCGACGCCTTCATCGAGAAGCGCGCGCCGGTGTGGTGCGGGCAATGACGGAAAAGCTATCGCATCACGACGACTACAGCGACGACCACATCCGCGCCGTCCTGGACCGCGTCAAGACCATCGCCATCGTCGGGGCCAGCGCCGATCCGGTGAAGGCCAGCTTCTTCGTGCTGAAATACCTGCGCGACAAGGGCTACCGGGTCATCCCGGTCAACCCGAAGCTGGCCGGCCAGACCATCCTGGGCGAGCCGGTCTACGCCAGCCTGAAGGACCTGCCGGAGCCCCCGGACATGGTGGACGTCTTCCGCAACGCCACCGCCGCCGCGGGCGTGACCGAGGAGGCCATCGCCGCCGGCGCCAAGGTCGTGTGGATGCAGCTGGGCGTGCGCAACGACGAGGCGGCGGCCAGGGCCGAGGCGGCCGGGCTGACCGTAATCATGAACCGCTGCCCGAAGATCGAGGTTCAGCGCCTGTTCCACGAGATCGGGCGCATCGGCGTCAACTCCAATATCCTGACGTCCAAGAAGACCGCACCTGCCAAAAGCTTCAAAAAATTGATGTAAGGGGAATCCGACCATGAGCGAGCAGAAGACCTTCGGTTTTGAGACCCGCGCCATCCACGCGGGCGCCGCCCCCGACCCGGCCACCGGCGCGCGCCAGACGCCGATCTACCAGACGACCAGCTTCGTCTTCGACGACGTGGACGACGCGGCGTCGCTGTTCAACCTGCAGAAGGTCGGCTTCATCTACTCGCGCCTGACCAACCCCACGGTCGCGGTGCTGGAGGAGCGGCTGGCGAACCTGGAGGGCGGTGCCGGCGCCACGGCGACCTCCTCCGGCCACGCCGCGCAGCTGCTCGCCCTCTTCCCGCTGATGGAGCCGGGTGACGAGGTCGTCGCCTCGCAGAAGCTGTACGGCGGCAGCCTGAACCAGCTCGGCATCAGCTTCCCGCGCGCCTTCGGCTGGAAGTCGATCTTCGTGGACACCGACAACCCGGAGAACGTCCGCGCCGCGATCACGCCGAAGACCAAGGCCATCTTCGTGGAAAGCCTCGCCAACCCCGGCGGCGTGGTGACCGACATCGAGGCCATCGCCAAGATCGCCGACGATGCCGGCATCCCGCTGATCGTCGACAACACGCTGGCGACGCCGTACCTGATCAACCCGATCCAGTGGGGCGCCACGCTGGTCGTGCACTCCACCACCAAGTTCCTGTCGGGCAACGGTACCTCGGTCGGCGGCGTGGTGATCGACAGCGGGAAGTTCGACTGGACCAAGTCCGGCAAGTTCCCGGCGCTGTCGGAGCCGGACGCGGGCTATCACGGGCTGAAGTTCCACGAGACCTTCGGCCATCTGGCCTTCACCATCCACGGCCACGCCGTCGGCCTGCGCGACCTGGGCCCGAGCCAGGCCCCGCTGAACGCCTTCCTGACGCTGAACGGCATCGAGACGCTGCCGCTGCGCATGCAGCGCCACAGCGACAGCGCCCTGAAGGTCGCGCAGTTCCTGGAAGGCCACCCGGCGGTCAGCTGGGTCAGCTACGCGGGGCTGGAATCGTCCAAGTACAACGGCCTTGCGAAGAAGTACCTGCCGCGCGGTGCCGGCGCGGTGCTGACCTTCGGCGTGAAGGGCGGCTTTGATGCGGGCGTGAAGGTGGTGGAGAACGTCCAGCTGCTGAGCCACCTCGCCAACATCGGCGACAGCCGCTCGCTGGTCATCCACCCGTCCTCGACCACGCACCGGCAGCTCTCGCCGGAGGCCCAGGCCAAGGCCGGCGCCGGGCCGGAGGTGATCCGCCTGTCGATCGGCCTGGAGACGGTGGAGGACATCATCGCCGACCTCGACCGGGCGCTGAGCGCGTAAGGAGGCGAAGGATTTTCACCACAAAGACACAAAGGACACAAAGATTATCACAAAGGGGTCCACGCCATGATGAATGACATCAAGAATGCGAAGACCCTTAGTGAAATTCTTTGTGCCTTTGTGTCTTTGTGGTGAATCGTCCACAATTCAGAGACTTCAGAAGCAAAAGGCTACTCCGCCGGGGCCGGAACCGCCTCCGCCTTGCGGCCGCCGTCGCGGTCGGCCGGCAGGAGGAGTGCCGCCAGGAAGGCGATCAGCGCGAGCGCCGACAGGGTCACGTACAGCATCACGAACTCGCCCGTCCGCTCGTAGACGGTGGCGACCAGTTGCACGGCCAGCGGGCCGGCGCCGAAGGACAGGATGAACTTGGCGCCGTAGGCGAGGCCGCGGTGCTTCTCCGGCGTGTAGCGGGCGAGCAGCAGGTTCTCCGCCGGGATCTGCACCTGGGAGGCGATGACCACCAGCGCCGCCGCGCCCACCAGCGGCAGGTCGGCCAGCACCGCCACCGCCGCCATCATCGGGACCTGCACCAGCAGGCACAGCGTGTAGATGCGCTTCAGCGGGAACTTGTCGGCGAGATGCCCGCCGATCAGCTGCGGCAGCGCCGCGATCAGGTAGACCGCGGTGACCAGCCCGCCGACGCCCAGCGTGCTGTCGCCCAGCAGGTGGCTCAGCCGCGCCTCGAACAGCTTGGGCAGCACGACCTGCATGCCGTTGAACATCAGCCCGGCGCAGACCATCGTCACCGACAGCACGAAGAAGGCGCGGATCACGTCGCCGCGCGAGGCCTTGGGCTGCGGCTTCACGTCCCCCTTGCGGTCCTCCACCACGCCCAAGGCGATCAGCACCGCCAGCAGAACGCCCAGCCCCACGCAGATGGCGCCGGGGATCAGGAAGGCCGCGCGCCAGCCCAGCCATTCCGTCAGGCCGCCGGCCACCAGCGCGGCGGACGCGATGCCCACGGTGCCGAAGATGCCGAGATAGCCCAGCGCCTTGCCCCGGTTGACGGCGTTCTTCACCATCCAGGCCATGCCCACGGGGTGGTAGATGGACGACCCCAGCCCCAGCGCCGCCAGCGCCCACAGCAGGCTGGTCGGCCCCTCGGTCAGGCCGCAGGCCATGGTGCCGGCGCCGGTCACCAGGAAGAAGACCGCCATCATGCGGCACTCGCTCCAGCGGTCGCCCAGCCAGCCGGCCAGCGGCGCGCCGACCCCGATCAGCAGCGATCCCAGCGTCCACAGCCGGATCAGCTCGTCGTAGGGCAGATGCCAATCCCGCTCCAGCGCCAGCACGACGGTCAGGAACAGCGCGGACACGATGTGCATCAGCGCGTGGCCGATCCAGGAAAAGCCGATGGACAGGCGCGCTGACAGATCGGTCATGATATTTCTCCGCCCCCGGATGGGTTTCGGCTGAAACTGACACGCGCGCCGGGGAGGGTCCAATGCGCCCCGGGCATGGCGGACATGCGAGCAACGCGCGCTAAGCCGTCCCGTCGCTCAACCAATCGAGGTAGGCGGGGTTGCCGCGTCCGACCTTCAGCTCCACGACGCAGGGGACGTCGTAGCTGTGCAGCTCCCGCACCCGCGTGGCCAGGGGCTCGAACAGCGTGGCCCGGGTCTTGGCGATCAGCACCGACTCCGTCGCCTCCTCCACCGCGCCCTGCCAGCGGTAAATGGAGGTCATGCCGTCCAGGATGTTGGCGCAGGCGGCCAGCCGTTCCTCCACCAGGGCGCGGCCGATGCGCCGCGCCTCCTCCGGCGAGCCCGCGGTGATGTAGGCGAAGACGATTTCGCCGCTTGGGTCGCCGCTTGGGTCCCCGTCCCGCTCCATAAGGCACCTCTTTTTCGCCGGGCCGTGATGCGCCCTGCGCGGTTTGCGCGTAGACTGGGCCCAACTTTGCCACAGCCGCTTCCGACCGCAACAACCGCGAGACGATTATGGCCACGCCGCGCCGCCCCGGGTCACGCCGCAAGCCCACCGACCAGCAGGCGGCTTGGCTCCGCCGCGGCCTGGACCAGCCCGGCGGCAAGCTGCCCCTGTTCGACGACAATGGGCAGCGGGTGAAGCGGCAAACCATCGAAAGCTGCCTGAAGGCCGGCTGGGCGGAGCGTTGGTTCGACAACCCGATGAAGCCCGACTGGCTGGTCTGCCGCCTGACCGAGTCGGGCCGCAACGCGATCCTCGACCGCTCCACGGTGATCGCCGTGGACTTCCAGCAGGGTGTGCGGGTGGAGTAAGGGCCCGGAGATCACATGCCCGGTTCGAACACGACGACGCGGTTGCGCCCTTCGCGCTTGGCCCGGTAGAGCGCGAGGTCGGCGCGGTGGATGGCCTTCTCCAGCGTGTCGCTGGAGCCGTCCAGCGCCGAGATGCCGATGCTGGTGGTCAGGTGGAAGCGGCCTTCCGGACCGGGGATCGCCATGCGGGCGAGATGCCGCCGCACCCGTTCCGCCACCACGCGCGATTCGTCCGCCGTGGCGCCCGGCAGGACCACCACGAACTCCTCCCCGCCGAGGCGGCCGAGGATGTCGTACTCGCGCAGGATCGACTGGCAGCCGCCGGCCACCATGCGCAGGGCGTCGTCGCCGGTGGCATGCCCATAGCTGTCGTTGATGCGCTTGAAATGGTCGACGTCCAGCACGAAGACCGACAGCGGCTCCTGGAAGCGGTGGGCGCGGGCGAGTTGCGACCGCGCCAGCTCCATGAAGGAACGGCGGTTGTAGATGCCGGTCAGCGGGTCGCGGGAGGCCATGTCGCGCAGGGCCTCCTCCATGTTGCGCCGCTCCGTGTAGTCGTAGATCCAGGCGAGGTTCACCTGCACGCCCTGGATCACGGCCTGGTTGACGGTGAACAGCGTCCAGAAGGACGAGCCGTCGGCGCGGCGGAACTGGATTTCCATGTTCACGACGGACCCGGACAGCCGCAGCCGCTCGATCACCCGTTCCCGCTGGTTGGAATCCAGGTAGTAGTCGCGCGCCTGCCGTCCGATCACATCCTCGCGCTTCAGGCCGATCAGCTCGGCGAAGCGAGTGTTGACGAAGATGATGCGCCCGTTGTCGCGGCGGGACACGGACACGCCGATGGGGCTCTGCTCCAGGATGGTCTGAAGGCGCTCCTCGCTCGGCAGCCCCTCCGACAGGTCGTGGATCACGCCGACGATGCCGCCGAAATTGCCGGTGCTGTCGCAATAGACGGCCTTGGTCAGGCTGGCCATGCGGGTGGAGCCGTCGGCGAAGGGCACCGCCTCCTCGTAGCTGCGCTGCCCCCAGTTGACGACCAGCTCGCGATCCTGCTCCTCATGCGCCTTGGCCATGCGCGGGTCCATCACCGCGAAGGCGGTCTTCTGGATGATCTTGCGCCGTGACAGCCCGGTGTAGCGCTCGAAGGAGTCGTTGCAGTCGACATACTCGCCCTCCGCGTTCTTCACAAACACGGGCACGGGCAGCGTCTCGAACAGAACCTCCTTCATCAGCAACTGGTCGCGCAGCGCGGCCTCGGCCCGGCGATGGTGGCTGACGTCGGTCAGGACGCGCAGGGTCAGCGCCCCGCCCCCAGGGCTCGCGATGGAGGAATCCTCAATGGCGCTCGCGGCCTCCGCCACCCAGACGGCCCCGCCGTCGTGACGGCGCAGCAGACGTTCGCGGACCTCCGGCGCAGCGGCGGGATCGGCACCGCCATCCTGCGTTGCCAAGGTGTTGAAATCCAAGCCCGGCAGGGACGCCGGCGCATGCCCCAACAGCCGGTGCAGCGCGGGGTTGGCATAGACGACCGTTCCGTCCGGCGCGGTGACGCAGACGCCGGCCGGCAGCGCGTCGAACGCCCGCCACAGCGCGTCCCGCGTCTCCCCGGCGTCCCCGCGGGGACCCGTCGTTGTACCAACCGAATCAAGCATGCCGGCCCGGTGTCATGGAAGATTCTTGCGCCGCGACGGTGCGAACCGCCGATACGTTAGCTGAAGCGTGAATTTGTCCGTGTGTGCCATCTTGTCGCGCCGACAGAGTTGATCGCTCAAATCGTCAGCAAATGCTATGAGTTTTTGATTGTTCGACAGGCATCCAAAAGGCGTGTGGTTGATTTTTCATCCTTCGGAAGCCCCAGCCTCAGCCAATCCGTCCGGTAGTCGAAGCGGCGCACGATCACCCCCGCACGCCCCAGCGCATTGTAAAGCTCAGGCGCGCATGGCGTGCAAATGAGACGAAAGAGGGATGTGCCCCCGACGACCGAGAGGCCGGCGGCGGTCAACCGCCCGTCCAGCCGTTCCGCTTCCGCAGCAAGGCGCACCCGCATCGCGGCGATCCACGCCGAATCCGCCAGGGCCGCCGTGGCCACGGCCAGACCCGGACCCGACACCGCCCAGGGGCCGATGGCGGCGCGCACTGTGCCGGCCAGCGCCGGTTCCGCCAGCAGGATGCCCAGGCGCAGGCCGGCGAGACCGAAGAACTTGCCGAAGGAGCGCAGAACCAGCAGCCCCGGCCGGCCGGCGTGGGGCGACACGCTCGCGGCCGGGGTCACGTCGGCGAAGGCCTCATCGACCACCAGCCAGCCGCCGCGCCCGGCCTGCCGGTCCGCCAGTTCCAGCAACCGGTCGACGGGGACGATCCGGCCGTCGGGGTTGTTCGGATTGACGATCACGATCACATCCGTTTCCAAACCGTCCAGCGACGCGACCGCCGCCACGCGGTGCCCGGCCGCCGCCCACGCCGCCGCATGCTCCGCGTAGGTGGGGCCGAGGACCGCGACGGTTCCCGCCCTGCGCAGCCGCGGCAGCAGCTGGATCAGCGCCTGCGAGCCGGAGGCCGCCGCGACCATGTCCGGGGACGCCACGCCGTAGCATCCGGCCGCCGCCGCGCGCAGGCCGGCTTCCGCCGATCGGGCGGGCAGGCGGGTCCAGGCGTCCGCGGGGATGTCCGGCAGCGGATAGGGCCAGGGATTGATCCCCGTCGACAGGTCGACCCAGGGCTCCGGCGCGTCGGGAAAGGCGGCGCGCGCGCGGTCCAGGTCGCCCCCGTGGATGATGCTTGGCGTTATCATGCCCTTGGTGAATCTCGCCGTTTCCGCCATGATCGCGCCCCTTCCCTCCCCCGTCAGGATCCCGTGCCGTGGAGCTTCATCCGTTCGTGCTCGCCGTCGCCCTCGTCATCGAGGCCGCCGCCGGCTATCCGGACGCACTGTACGCCCAAATCCGCCACCCCGTGGTGTGGATCGGCGCGCTTATCGCCCATCTCGACCGCGCCCTCAACCGGGAGGGTGACGGCTTTGACCTGCGCAAGGCCATGGGCGTGCTGGCGGTGGTGGTTCTGTTGCTGGTCGTGGGCGGCGTCGCGGCGGCGGTGGCCTGGCTGTGCCGGCACCTGCCCTTCGGCGGGCTCGTGGAGGCGGCGCTGGCCTCCACCCTGATCGCGCAGCGGAGCCTCTACGAGCATGTGGCGGCCGTCGCCGCGGCGTTTCGAAGCGGTGGGCTCGACGCAGCGCGGGAGGCGGTGTCGCGCATCGTCGGCCGCAACCCGGCCACGCTGGACGAGCACGGGGTCTGCCGCGCCGCCATCGAGAGCCTGTCGGAGAACTTCTCCGATGGAGTCGTGGCGCCGGCCTTCTGGCTGCTGGTCGGCGGGCTGCCGGGCGTCGCGCTCTACAAGGCCATCAACACCGCCGACAGCATGATCGGCCACCGCACGCCACGGCACGAGGCCTTCGGCTGGGCCGCCGCCCGGTTGGACGACTTGGTGAACCTGCCCGGCTCCCGCCTGACGGCGCTGCTGATCACGCTCGCCGCCCGCTTCACCGCCGGTGCCGACGCGGGAGAGGCGTGGCGTTCCGTCCGCCGCGACGCGCACCGCCACCGCTCCCCCAACGCCGGCTGGCCGGAGGCGGCGATGGCCGGCGCGCTGGACCTGCGGCTGGGCGGCCCGCGCGTCTATGGATCGGTGCGGATCGAAGACGCCTGGATGGGCCCCGGCCGCACCGCCGCGACCCCCCAGGACATCGGCCGCGCCCTGTACCTCTACCGCCGCGCCTGTCTGGCGCTGATCATCGCGGCGCTGGTGCTGGCGGCGCTGTAAGGGGGTGGTGCCGTAGGTTGGGTGGAGCGCAGCGCAACCCAACATCCTCGCCATGCTGGGTTTGTTGGGTTGCGCTGCGCTCCACCCAACCTACGCGCTTGAAGATGCTGACCGGCGTCAGGACAAGGCCGGTTCGATGTCCGTGTGGATGAAATCGTTGCCTTTGAACAGCAACGGCAATCGGAGATGCCGGGCAAGCGCGTAGGCGGCACAATCCGCCAGGTTCAGCTGCGCGGGATGACCGCTGCCCTTGCCGTATTTGCGGTAGGCGTCAAACGCCAGGATGGACTGAAGATCATCGAATGGCTGTACGGCGACTCCACCCTGCTGCAAGAGTGCGTTGAAGTCCGCGACGCTGTCTGGTCCATATCGCCGAAGAAGAACGGTTCGGCATTCGTAAGCGTTCACGGTGGACATGTGCAGTTCATCCGCCGTGTCAAGCAGGGCCAGGACTGCGTCGGCCTCGGGCTCGCTGCACAGATAGGCAATGATCGCCGAGGTGTCGATCACCATCAGTCGAACGTCCCCGATCCGTTGTATCCGATGATGTCATCGGGCTTCCGGTCGTCGAGGACGGGACGCGCCGCAAAACGTCGGCGAATGGCCTCCAGCGCCTCGCGGCGGCCGGAGTTGGCCGGGCGCCGAACCCGGGAAAGCCGTTCCGCCAGCGCGACCGTGACCGCGGTCGCGAGGCTTTCTCCCGTCTCGGCGGCCAGTTCACGGGCTAACCGATCCGCTTCATCCGAATTGATATGAAGGCCCATGCGCGTTCCTCCACGACGAGAACGCCACGATACCGCATCCCCCACTAACCCGCCACCGCGAGCAGGCCGTCCACGTCGAGGTGGGCTTCCAGCCGGTCCGCGACGCTGTCCAGCGCCCGCTCCACCGTGTCCTGGTAGGACGCGCCGGACGTTGCCGCTCCCAATTGGCGAAGGAAGGCAGCGCGGAAGCCGTCGGCGGTGAACAGGCCGTGGAGGTAGCAGCCCAATGCCCGCCCGTCGGCCGACATGGCGCCGTCGGTCTGGCCGTCGGCCAGGGTCAGCATCGGGCGGGCGCGGTCGGGACCATCGGTGCGGCCCATGTGCATCTCGTAGCCGGCGACCGCTGCGCCGGTGGAGTGCTCGGTCCCCTGCGCCTCCTCCAGCACCTTGGGGCCTTTCAGCACCGTCTCGACGTCGAGCAGGCCGAGCCCGGCGGCCTCGCCCGGCGGACCCTCGATCCCCTCCGGGTCGGCGATGCGTCGGCCGAGCATCTGGTAGCCGCCGCAGATGCCGAGGACCCGCCCGCCGCGCCGCCAATGGGCCAGCAGGTCGACGTCCCAGCCCTGCGCGCGCAGCACCGCCAGATCGGCGATGGTCGCCTTGGTGCCGGGCAGGATGATCAGGTCGGCGTCGCCGGGCAGGGGCTGGCCGCGCGGCACCATGGTCAGCGCCACGTCCGGCTCCTGCGCCAGCGGGTCGAAGTCATCGAAATTGGCGATTCGCGACAGCATGGGCACGGCGACCTTCAGCCGCCCACCTGCCTTGGCTTTCCAGGTGTCGAGCGCCACCGCGTCCTCCGCCGGCAGCAGGGCGGCCTCCCCCAGCCAGGGCACGACGCCGAAGGACCGCCAGCCGGTCCGATCCGCGATGATCGACAGGCCGCTGTCGAACAGCCGGACGTCGCCGCGGAACTTGTTGATCAGGAAGCCTTTCACCCGCGCCTGCTCGTCGGCGGGCAGTAGGGCGTGGGTGCCGACGAGGCTGGCGATCACCCCGCCGCGGTCGATGTCGCCGACCAGCAGCACGGGCACGTCCGCCGCCGTGGCGAAGCCCATGTTGGCGATGTCGCCGGCACGCAGGTTGACCTCCGCCGGGCTGCCAGCGCCTTCCACCACCACGATGTCGGCCTCGGCCTTCAGGCGCGCGAAGCTGTCGAGCACGGTGGGGAGCAGCTGCCCCTTGCGCGACTGGTAGTCGCCGGCCTTGGCCGTGCCGACGACCTGACCACGCACCACCACCTGGGAGCCCACCTCCGACTGCGGCTTCAGCAGGACGGGGTTCATGTGGACCGACGGCGCGACGGCGCAGGCCCGCGCCTGGAGGGCCTGGGCGCGGCCGATCTCCCCACCGTCGGCGGTGACGGCGGCGTTGTTCGACATGTTCTGCGGCTTGAAGGGCCGCACGGCCAGCCCGCGCCGCACCAGCGCGCGGCACAGCCCGGCCACCAGCAGGGACTTGCCGACGTCGGAGCCGGTGCCCTGGAGCATGATCGCGCGCGGCGGCATCCGTCCGGCCATGGCCTAGAACTCGATGCCGGGCTGGGCCTTGATGCCGGCCTGGAAGGGGTGCTTGACCAGCGTCATCTCGGTCACGAGGTCGGCGGCCTCCACCAGCTCCGGCTTCGCGGTGCGGCCGGTGACCAGCACGTGCAGGCCCGGACGCCGGCCGGTCAGCACGGGCAGCACCTCGGCCAGCGGCAGGTAGTCCATGCGCAGCACGATGTTCAGCTCGTCCAGCACGATCAGGCTGTATTTGGGATCGGCCATCAGCTCCTGCGCCTTGGCCCAGGCAGCCTTGGCGGCGGCGATGTCGCGGGCGCGGTCCTGCGTCTCCCAGGTGAAGCCCTCGCCCATGGTGTAGAAGTCCACGAGGTCGTCGAAGCGCTCCAGCGCCACGGTCTCGCCGGTGGACCAGGCGCCCTTCACGAACTGCACGACCCCGACGCGCTGGCCGTGGCCGGCGGCGCGCAGGATCAGGCCGAAGGCCGCGGTGGACTTGCCCTTGCCGTTGCCGGTGTTGACCATGAGGAGGCCCTTCTCCTCCGTCTTGCTGGCCATCACGCGGTCGCGCAGCGCCTTGCGGCGCTTCATCTTCTCGGCGTGCCGGGCGTTGGTTTCCGCCTCGTTGGGTTCCGGCGCATCGTCGGTCATGGTCTCTCCCCTTTCAGCACCATGGGCAGCCCGGCGGCGACGAAGACCACCCGGCCGGCCAGCGCCGCCACGTCCTGGTGCAGGCGCCCCGCGTGGTCGCGGAAGCGGCGGGCCAGCGCGTTGTCCGGCACGATGCCCAGCCCGACCTCGTTCGACACCAGCACCACCCGCCCCTCGACCGCGGCCAGAGTCTCCAGCAGCTGCGCGGAGCGGGCGGGGATGTCGGCGTCCGCCATCATCAGGTTCGACAGCCAGAGCGTCAGGCAATCCACGAGCACGTTGGTGCCCGGCACGGCGTGCCGGCGCAAGGTTCCGGGCAGGTCCAGCGGCTCCTCCACCGTGGTCCAGCCGGGGCCGCGGTCCTGTTGGTGGCGGGCCACGCGGTCGGCCATCTCCTCGTCCCAGATTTGCGCGGTGGCGATGTAGACGCGCGGGCCGGGCGCGGCGGCGATGAGCGATTCCGCATGGCGGCTCTTGCCGGACCGGGCGCCGCCCAGGACCAAGGTGAGGTCGGTGCTCATGGTGCCGGTGCTCATAACGATGGCGCACCCCGTGGCTGCAAAGGCCGGATGGTTAGCGCAAAAGCCCTTCCCTTGCAAACCGCCTTCCGTGCGGCGGCCAAATGGTCCGGTGCAGATGGGATATGCCGAAAGGAGAGATGAACATTGGATTCATCCGGGCGTTGCGCATGCACGCCCGGTCGAGCCCCCGGTGGGATCGCGATCGGGAAAGACACCAACGGATGGACGACCATCGGACGGTCAACGACCGTCTTTGAAAAGCCACCGGGCGGTCGAACGACCGCCGTCAACAGCGAGGAACACCGTGAAGACGTTTGCTTCAAAACGCGTTCTGGTCACCGGCGGTGCGGGCTTCCTCGGCTCGCATCTGTGCGAGCGCCTGCTGGCGGACGGGTGCGAGGTGCTGTGCGTGGACAACTACTTCACCGGCACGCGCGACAACGTCGTCCACCTGCTGTCGCATCCGCGTTTCGAGCTGATGCGGCACGACGTCACCTTCCCGCTCTATGTGGAGGTCGACGAGATCTACAACCTCGCCTGCCCGGCCTCGCCGGTGCATTACCAGCACGATCCCGTCCAGACGACCAAGACCAGCGTGCACGGCGCCATCAATATGCTGGGCCTCGCCAAGCGCCTGAACGCGCGGATCTTCCAGGCCTCCACCAGCGAGGTCTACGGCGATCCGGAGGTGCACCCGCAGCCGGAGGATTACCGCGGCAACGTGAACCCGATCGGCCCGCGCGCCTGCTACGACGAAGGCAAGCGCTGCGCCGAGACGCTGTTCTTCGACTATCACCGCCACTGCGGCCTGTCGATCAAGGTGGCGCGCATCTTCAACACCTACGGGCCGCGCATGCACCCCAACGACGGCCGCGTCGTCTCCAACTTCATCGTGCAGGCCCTGGAAGGCAAGCCGATCACCATCTACGGCGACGGATCGCAGACCCGGTCCTTCTGCTACGTCGATGACCTGATCGAGGGGTTCGTCCGGCTGATGAACTCGCCGGCCGACATCACCGGCCCGATCAACCTCGGCAATCCCGGCGAGTTCACGATCCTGGAACTGGCCGAGGCGGTCATCCGCCTGACGGGGTCAAAATCCAAGATCGTCCACCACCCGCTGCCCCAGGACGACCCGAAGCAGCGCCAGCCCGACATCACGCGGGCGAAGACCCTGCTCGACTGGAAGCCGACGATCCCGCTGGAAGAGGGCCTGCGCCGCACGATCGCTTATTTCGAGATGCAACTCGACCGGCAGAAGGTCCGGCCGGCCGAGTGACCGGCCTTCACCACGGCGTACCGTCGCGGTGGTAGTAGCGGTTCTCGTCGCCGCGGTAGACGAGGTCTTCGTCCGGATAGAAGGCGTCGTCTCCCGGTGCGCGGTCGCCGACTTCCAGGTAGACCGCGGGCGCGCCGGACCGGTTGACCAGATGGTGACCGTCCGGCCGGCCCGACGGGAAGCCTGCGCACATGCCCGGACGCAGCACCGTCTCCCCCGCGTCGGTGACCAGCGTCAATTCCCCTTCCAGCACATAGACGAACTCGTCCTGGTTCGTGTGCCAATGACGGAGCGCCGAGGCCGAGCCGGGATCGAGCCGCGTCAGGTTCACGCCGAAGCGGGTCAGGCCGAGCGGATTGCCGAGCCGCTTGCGCGTGCGGCCGGCGACCGCGGCGAGGAACGGTTCGGGGTAGGTGCTGGCGCCGGTCTTCGCCTCCAGCGTCGCCGGATCGAGAACGGGGGGAAGCGGGCTTTCCGTGGACAAGAGGCGTCTCCCTTCACGCAGGTTCAGTTCCTATCTTGAGCATAAGACTACATGGGGCGGCACCGACCGGCCAGCCGGGCTGTTGAACCGTCCAACATCCTAACGGGAGGGGGCGCGCGCATGGATCCGAAGGCAGGCGAACCGAACATCCGCATACCGCCGCTCGACCTCCCCGGATCCCTGGACGTGCCGGACGGGTTTACCGCCGCCGTCCTGTTCGCCCACGGCATCGGGATCAACAGCGGCCGCCAGAGCCCGCGCAACCTCCATGTCGCCGCCAAGCTGCGGGAGGCCGGCTACGCCACGCTTCTCATGGATCTGCTGACGGAGGAGGAGAAGGCCGACCCCGCCAACGACTTCGACGTCCATCGCCTCGCCGAGAGGCTGCTCCAGGCCACGCGCTTCCTGCGGTCGGAAACGGCCGTCGAACAGAAGCCCGTCGGATTTTTCGGCGGGGCCACCGGCGCCGCCACGGCGCTGATCGCCGCCGGCCGCGCGGCCGAGCATGACGGCATCGGCGCGGTCGTCTGCCGCGGCGGACGTCCCGATCTGGCCGAGGCGTGGCTGGACGGTGTGACGGCGCCCACGCTGCTGATCGTCGGCAGCAAGGACGCCCCGGCGCTGGATCTCAACAGCGACGCCTTCGCGCGCCTGCACTGCGTCAAGGCGCTGGAGGTCGTGCCCGGCGCGGGGCGCCTGTTCGAGGAGCCGGGAAAGCTCGACATGGTCGCGGACTCCGCGCGGAGCTGGTTCGACAGCCATTTGCTCAAGGCAGGCAACGACTGGGCGCGGGTGGACGGGGGCACCGTTCGGACATAGGTTTTGGGCGGCGTTTGCCGCCGCCTGGGTCTTGGGCGGCGTTTGCCGCCGCTGGCCTTCTCCCGACCGGATGATCCATGCCACAGCTCGAAATTCTCCACCGGAAGCCCTCCGGCCCGGCCCGACCCGTGCCCCTGCTGTTCGTCCACGGCGCCTTCTCCGGCGCCTGGATTTGGCAGGAGAAGTTCCTGCCCTGGTTCGCCGAGCAGGGCTGGGAAGCCTACGCCGTGTCCCTGCGCGGCCATGGCGGCAGCCCGGGGCGCGACCGCCTGCACAGCTTCGGCATTGCGGACTTCGTCGACGACGTGCTGGCCGCCGTGGAGCGCTGCCCGGCGCCGCCGGTGCTGATCGGCCATTCCATGGGCGGCATGGTGGTCCAACGGGCGCTGCTGCGCCGCAAGCTTCCCGGCGCGGTGCTGATGGCCTCCGCCCCGCCGCACGGGCTGTGGGAATCGACCGTCGGGCTCGCCTGGCGCAATCCTTACGTGTTCCAGCAGATGGGCATGCTGATGACCTTCGGGGCGAAGGCCATCGACCCGGAAGCGGTGCGCCGCGCCATGTTCTCCGACGCCATGCCGGCGGAGGAGGCGCGCCGCTACGAGCCCTACCTCCAGGAGGAGTCGCGCCGCGTCCTGATGGACATCGGCGGCTGGATCCCCTTCCCGCCCCTGCCCGACCGCAGCATCCCCGTCGCGGTCCTGGGCGCCGGGCACGACCTGCTGTTCCCCGCCGACCAAGTGCGCGCCACCGCCCGCGCCTTCCGGACGGAGCCCGTCTTCTTCCCCGGCATGGGCCACGCCATGATGCTGGAGCAGGGCTGGGAGACGGTGGCGCGCCACGTCGCCGGCTGGGTCGAAACGACCGTGGCGCATCGGGGACAGCGCGCGGCGGCGGATTGAGGCTGCCGCGCGCTGCGCCCAGAGCGCCTTGCTCAGCGGATCAGCAATCCCTCCGCCGGCAGGAAGCGGCTGAACAGCCGAAACGGAGGGACGCCGGCGGGCATCCGGTAATCCAGGCTGCCCCAACCGCACTCCGACGGCGGCGCGTCGCCGCCTTGCTGCACCGGGAAGGGAAAGAACGGGCCCAGCGGCGACAGGGGATCGCCCCCGGCCGCCGGATCGAGATCGGCGCCGCTGCCCGCGGGCTGGAGGACGTCCCCGCCGCTGGCCGACCGGCTCTGCACGAGAAGGCTCAGATCCACGGTTGTCGTATACCGCGCCTGGGAGCAGTCGAAGCCCGCCAGGACGAGGTTGTAGCAAAGAAGCCAGGGGTTCCACGCGGTCACGTGCCCGGCGACCATGCGGTCCGGCGGGTGGATGGGGACGCTGATCGCGAGAATCCCGCCGGGCGCGATGCACCGCTTCACCTTCTCCAGAAAGGCCCCGACGTTCCTCTGGTGCTCCAGCACGTGGGAACACCAGACCACGTCGAAGGTCTCGTCGATGTCGGCCTGCATGAAGTCGGCCTGGATGTCGGCGTCGCGGTGCAGGTCGATGGTCACCACGCTCTTGCCCAGATGGCGGAGCAGCCGGGCATGGTCGCCGCCGCCCGACCCGATGTCGAGCACCGTCCGGAAGTCGCAGCTGTCGACCAGCCGCAGCAGGCCCTGGAGCCCCCAGTCGATCCGGAAGGCGGGCAGTTCCGGCTGCGTCAATTCCGAATGCGGGTCCATGGCGTCTTCCTGAGTCAAGGCGGCCGATCAATATGCCGTTTCTAACACCCGCGTGGCGCGCGTTGCATCTTTCAAAGCCACTTCCGCGCGCCGATCACGCGCCAGGCGTCCCCTTCTGGGTCAGCACCAGGAACACCTTGTCCTCCAGCTGCTCCGGCGTGAAGGGCTTGGCGATGTAGGCGCTGACGTTGAAGGCGAGCGCGCGCTGCACCGCCTTCAGCGTGGCGAGTGCCGTGACCATCAGGAACGGCAGGTCGGGACGGGATTCGCGAACGCGCTTCAGCACGTCGAGCCCGCTGGCCTTCGGCATCATCCAGTCGCAGACGATCAGGTCGAAGCGGGCGTCCGGCGCGGCCAGCCGGTCGAGCGCGTCCTGCCCGTCGGCCGCCGTGTCGATGCGACCGATGCCGAGATCCTGCAGCACCGACGCGACGAAGCGGCGCGGCCCCTCCTCGTCGTCGACCACGAGCGCGCGCAGGCTGCCCAGGTCGATGAAGGGCACGCCGACCTCCGCCAGCGCCCCGCGCAGCCAGGAGGCGCGCGCCGACCGTTCCTTGCCCCCCGCCGCGCCGAGCAGGAAGGACCGCACGAAGCGCGGGCGGTGGACCTGCCGATACAGCGCCTTGGCGACCGCCGCCCGGCTCTTGCCCGTGCAGAAGGCCCCTTCCCCGGCCAGCCGGACCATGTCCAGGACGAGGTCTGGGTTGGGCTCCTCCTTGGCCTGGAGGGGGCCGAGCAGGCGCTGGGTGCGGATGAAGGCGTTCTGGATCTCGTCCACCTGCTGCGCCATGGCGTCGCGGTCGTCCTCCGCGAAGTCGCTGTCGAGGACGAGCTTCTGCACCTCGCCCAGACCCTTCAGCTTGTCGTGCCGCTCCTTCCAGCAGTCGAGCAGGCGTCCGGCGAAGTCGCGGCCGTCGAAGAATTGCCGCACATAGCCGTTGACGGCGCGGGCCGCGCTGGGCGACAGGGGCATCTTCTGGAGGACGAACAGGATGCGGAGCTTCTGCATCAGGCTCCGTCCCTTGGTGATCTCCGGCAGCGTGTCCTCGTTGACCAGAAGCGCGGTCCGCCGCTGGAGGGCCGCCTCGGTCCGCGCGCCCCCGAAATAGCCCTCGCCCGTGCGCAGCCGCTGCGCGAGCTGGCTGAGCGCCATGATCTCCCGCTGCACCGCCTCGATCCCGAACAGGTCGCCGGAGCTGGTGATGGTGAAGCGGTTGGGCTTGGCAAGCTCCCGCCGCAGCGCGACGATCAGGCCGTCGCACAGGGCCGGCATCGCCGTGCGCCGGATCAGCCGCTCCAGCCCCGCCAGCACCGGGGGTGCGGTGTCGGGCAGGGTGCGGTCCCCGACGATCAGGGTGACGATCATGTCCACGAGGTCGGCGAAGGGCGCATCCTGCGCGCAGGAGGCCGTGCCGCTGTCGCTGCGGACAATCTCTCCCAGCAGCCGGTCGATGGGGGCGAGCGCGTCCGCGTCCTCCAGATCTCCGCCGAGGTCGAGCAGAAGCCGCGCCTTCTCGGCGAAGCTGCGCCCTTGGTACAGGTGGGTGGTCAGGGCCGCGTCCACCCGGAAACGGCCGCTGAAGCTGTCCTTCCCGCCGGTCAGGCGGGCCACCGTGGCGGCGTAGGTGGCGGGCGTCAGGTCCGGCGGCAGGGCGTCCTTCAGCCGTTCCCGTGTCAGGCGGGCCACCTCGTTGACCAGCGCGGTCAGCGCGCCCTTGCGGTCCATCGCCCGTTCCGCCTGCTGGAGGATGGCGACGAAGGTCGGCGTGTTGGACAGGCTCTGCTGATGTTTGGGCGAATGGAGCAGTTCGGTCGGCGTCAGGGCGTTCTCGTCGAAGAAGCGCTGGCAGTAACGGCCGATCGTGTCCCGTGCCTGCGCCGAGTAGAACTCGTCGGGTTCGCGGCAGACGGCCAGGTCCGCCCCGCCGTCGAGATCCGCATGCACCGCGTCCAGGGGTGCGAGCTCTGCCGTCGTGGGTGCCGCTGTCATTGTCGCCGCTCCCCCGCCTTCAGTCCGCCAGCAGGTCGCGGATGGCCTGGACCAGCCGCTCCGGCGCGACCGGCTTCATCAGGATCCGCCGCCCCGGCTGTGCGGTGAGATCCGCCGCCGTCCCGCGGGAGGCGTAGCCGGTCAGGAAGAGGGCGCGCAGGTCGGGGTTGCGTTCCTCCAGGTTCCGGGCAAGCTCCGGCCCGTTCATGCGCGGCATCGACACGTCGGTGACGACAGCGTCGAACAGGCCGCCGCACTCGTCCCAGCGCTCCAGCGCCTCCAGCCCGTCGGCAGCCTCGGTGACGGTGCAGCCGGCCTCCTCCAGCACCAGCTTCAGGTAGGCGCGGACCGAATCCTCGTCGTCCACCAGCAGGATCGACGCGCCGTCGCCCTCGCCCAGACGAACGGTGACGTCGTCGCCCGCGCGGACGTCGGGCGCGCCCACCGCCGGGAGATGGATGGAGAAGACGCTGCCGCGCCCGTCCGGCCGGGCCTCCATCTCCGCGGCCCCGCCGGCCTGCTGCGCGGTGCCGTAGACCATCCAGAGGCCGAGGCCGGTTCCTTTCCCCGGCTCCTTCGTCGTGAAGAAGGGCTCCCAGATGCGGTCGCGGATCTCGGCGGGAACGCCGCCGCCCTCGTCGGTGACGCGGATGACGGCGTAGGGGCCGCGCCCCAGCGCCTTGTGCCGCGCCAGGAAGGCGCCGTCCGGCATCTCCACCGCCAGCGAGACGCAGAGGCGCCCGCCTTCCGGCATGGCGTCGCGGGCGTTCAGGGCCAGGTTGAGGATCGCCTGGTTCAGCGTCACCGGGTTGGCGACGGCGTGCGCGTCCTCGTCCAGAATCTGGAGGTCGAGCTCGATCCCGGCGCTCATCAGCGGCTTCAGGAAGACCCGCAGGTCGCGCACCAGCGGCGCCAGCGCCACCACCTCCATCTCGTCCGACGCGCGGCGGCGGGAGAAGTCGAGCAGCTGCGCGGTCAGCGCCGCCGCCCGGTCCGACGCCTTGGCGATCTCCCGCACGCAGGTCACCACGCGGTCCCGGTCGCCGGGGCTGCGCTCGGCCAGCCGCGCGAATCCGCCGATGGCGGTCAGCATGTTGTTGAACTCGTGCGCGATGCCGCCGGCCATGCGGCCGACCGCCTCCATCTTCTGCGAGCGCTGGAGTTCCGCCTCCGTCCGCCGGCGGTCGGTGACGTCGTTCAGCACCAACAGCACCGCAGCGGCGCGCTGGTACACCGCCGGGTAGGCGCCAATCTCCACGTGGCGGCGCTCGCCGGAGGGGCGGACGACCTCGCATTCCACGCGCTGCCCCTCGCCCTCCGCGGCCCGGCCGAGCCGTTCGACCACCGGGCCGCCGTCCGCGATGAAGGCGCTGATGCCGAGGCCGACCAGCCCGCCCTCGCCGCCCACGCCGAGGATGGAGGCCGCGGCGGCGTTGGCGAAGCGGATGGCGGCGCGGTCCCAGATGGCGATCCCGTAGGGTGCCAGCTCGACCAGCTGCCGGTAGCGGCGCTCGCTCTCGCGGAGCGCGCCGACGGTCGCCTCCAGCCGTTCCGTCTGCCCGGCCAGCTCCTCCTCGCGCCGTTTCAGCTCGGTGATGTCCATCAGGATCTTCACGATGCCGCCGGAACCGGTGGCGTGCTCGCTGATGCGGTACCAGCGCCCGTCGGACAGGCAGCCGTCCACCGGGTCGGTGTGCAGCAGATGGCGCTTCAGCCGGTCCTCGATCCAGGCGGCCATGTCCGAGCCGTCGCCGCCGTAGGCGCCGCGCTCCGCGGCCGCGCGCAGGATGTCCTCGAAGGCCGCCCCCGGCACCAGCACGTCGGACAGGTTCGGGTAGGCCTGCCGGTAGCGGTCGTTGCACAGGATCAGCCGCCCGTCGGCGCTGAACAGCACGAAGCCTTCGGAAATGCTGGCCAGCGCGTCGTGCACCACCTCCTGGAGGAACTGGGCGTCGCGCCGGGCCAAGGTCTCCGCCGTGACGTCGATCCCCGTGCCGCGGTAGCCGGCGAACCGCCCGGACCGGTCGAGCACCGGCTGGGCGCTGAGGTGGAAGACACGGGTCCCGCCGGCGGCGTCCCGCACCATCACCTCCAGGTCGCGGAAGGCGCGCCCGGCCTCGATGTCGGCCAGATGCTCCAGCCAGTTGCGGGAGTCCTCAACCAGCGCACCGAGGTCGAGCAGGGAGGTCCCGAAGACCGGCTGCGGGTCGCGGCCAAGCAGCGCGGCCAAGCGGTCGGACAGGTAGCTGTAGTGGTGGTCGGCCCCGGTTTCCCAGAACCAGTCGGAGGCCGCCTCCGCGAAGTCGCGGAAGCGCTGCCGGCTCGCCTCAAGCTCCTCGTTCGCCGCGCGCAGCAGGCGGGCCGAGCGGTCCAGCGCCGCCGCAGCGGCGTGCGCGCGGCGCACCGCCAGGACCGCCAGCGCGGCCATGGCGGCCAGCACGACTCCGATCGGCAGCGCCAGCCCGTCGTCACTCCGGTCGAGCACCAGCAGGGCGACCACCGCGACCGCGCCGAGCAGGACGAGCAACAGCTCCGGCACCGCGCTGCGGCCTGATGGCGCGGCGGGAGGGTCGGTCCTGTCCTGGCGGCGGTCGCCGGTTCCGGAAGCGTCCAAGGAGCCCTGCCCCTTCGAAGGAAGACGGTCATGCCGCGCTGCACGCGCGGGTGTTCCGTCTTCTTAGAAGGCAAGCCGTTAACGGCTCGTTTCAGGACTGTAGTTTCTTCCCGATGATCACGAGGGTGGTGAAAAAGGCTGCGCGATCTCCCGGAAGACGTCCAGGGCTTCGCAGCGCTCCAGATGCGCGGCCAGCCGTTCCCAGCGGTCGTCCTCGCGCAAGGCCGGATGCCCGTCGCGCAGGAAGCGCAGGGCGCAGGCGACGGCGATGTCGGCGTGACCAATGGACGCACCGAACCACCACAGCCCCGCCCGCCCGGCGCGGTCGGCCTCCAGCGCGTCGAGCACGGCGCGGATCTGCGCGGTGCAGCGCTCGATCCAGGTGTCGGAGGTCTGGGCGTGCAGCGCGCGCTCGTAGATCAGGCTGACCGCCTTGTCGGCCAAGCCGGTGGCCAGCGCGCAGACCTTCAGGGCCTGCCGCCGCTCCGGGCCGCTGTCCGCGATCATGGCGCGCGACGGGCCGGCGCGTTCGTTCAGATGGTCGAGAATCGCGCCGCTCTCGATCAGCACCTCCCCGTCATCGAGCACGAGCGTGGGCACGCGGCGCAGCGGGTTGAACTCGGCCACCTTCTCCGCGTCGCTGAACACGGACCAGGGCCGGTGCTCGAAAGGGAAGCCGTAGAGGCGGAGCGCGATGCCCACGCGCCGGACGAAGGGGCTGTCGTATTGGCCGATCAGGATCATGCGCCGGTCCTCCCGCCCAGCCCCCTCGCCCCGGCGCGCCGGGTCGTGGGTGTCAGGCGTGCTTGGGGAAATGATGATGCCCGTGGTCGCACACGCCGCGAGAATGCTTGTCGTCGCAGCTCTCGCCCGATGCGGTCAGGCCGATCCAGGCGTTGAGGGCGTTGGGGTCGAAGCCCGCCTTGCGGTCCGCCCCGACCTGGAGCAGCGGGCGGCGGATCAGGTCGCGGTCGGCGAGCAGCAGGCCCAGCGCCTCCGCCTCGTCCAGCTCGTCGGGCTTCACGCTGCCGGACTTCACCGCGGCGGCGCGGCGGTTGAACCAGTCCTCGACCGGACGGTCCTCGAAGAAGGGGCGCAGGGTCTCGGCCGTGAAGGGCTCCGTCGCCAGATCGCGCTCGACCAGCGTGTGGCCGGCGGACTGGAGCTGCAGCTTCTGCTTGGCGTTCGCGGTGCAGCCGGACAGGCCGTAGAAGATCACTTCCGTCATGGGAATCGCTCCGCTCGGGAAACAGGACGAATTTCGTCCAGTCTAGCGGGAGCGGAGCCGGGGGTGCGGGTGACGGAATGTCGCACCCCCGGACCGTCAGCGGCTTACTTCAGGCGCTTCAGCGCGTCCTCGACGTAGGCGTTGGTGTAGGTCTTGTCGAGGTCGATGCTGGCCGAGGCGACGGCCGGATCGAAGGCCTTCAGCACCTTGTAGGCGGCCTCTGCCCCCTCGCGGGTGAAGCGGCCGTCCGGCGAGTAGGTCGGCTTGGAATGCTCATAGGCCTGGGCGTACAGCGTCTTGTTGCCGAGGAAATACTCCTCCGGCAGGACCTTCAGCACATCCTCGGTCTTCGCCTGATCGATCCACTTCATCGTCTTGACGAACACGTCGACCAGCGCCTGGGTGGTCTTCGGGTTCTCCTTGATGAAGGCGGGCGTGGTGTAGAGCACGGCCGCCGGGTACGGCCCGCCGTAGGTGTCCAGCGTTCCCTTCTCGGTGCGGGTGTCATCGATGATGGTGATGTCGCCATCGGCCTGCAGCTGGCTGATGACGGGGTCGAGGTTGGCGATGGCGTCGATCTCGCCCCGCTTCACCGCCGCGACGGCGCTGGGTCCGCCGCCGACGCCGATGAAGGACACGTCCTCCGGCTTCATGCCGTTCTGCGTCAACAGGTAGTTGACCATGAAGTTGGTGGAGGAGCCCGGCGCCGTGACGCCGATCTTCTTGCCCTTCAGCTCCTTGACGGACTTGATCGCGCCGGCCTTGTTGACCGCGGCGAGCACGATGCCCGGATAGCGGCCGAGCAGGGTCACCGCGGTGATCGGCTGCCCCTTCGCCTGCATCTGGACCGTGTGGTCGAAGGCGCCGGTGACGATGTCGGCCGACCCGCCGACCAGCGCCTGAAGGCTCTTGGCGCCACCGCCGAAGTCGCTGATCTCGACGTTCAGCCCGGCCTCCTTGAAGTAGCCCAGCCGTTCCGCGATGGTCAGCGGCAAATAATAGAGCAGCGGCTTGCCGCCGACCGCCAGCTTCAGGTCCTTCTTTTCCACCTGCTGGGCGTTTGCCCCGCCGATGCCGAAGGCCAGCACCACCGTCGCGGCGGCGATCATGCTTTTCAGACGCCCATTCAAACGCATAGAGTCCCTCCCGAAATTTATGGATGCTTGTTGATCAACCTTGCGCGTTGGTCGTGTGCGCCTCTTGCGGACGCCAATGCAGCAGGCGTTTCTCGATGACCGTCACCACGGCGTCGATGACCACGACGAAGATGGTCAGCACCAGCATTCCGGAGAACACGCCGACCGTGTCGAACACGCCCTCCGCCTGGTGGATGCGATAGCCGAGGCCGGCGGCCGAGCCCAGATACTCGCCCACCACCGCGCCGACCATGGCGAAGCCGACCGCCGTGTGCAGGCTGGAGAAGACCCAGGACAGGGCCGACGGCAGGTAGACGTGGCGGAACAGGTGGCGGGAATTCGCCCCCAGCATGCGCGCGTTGGCGAGCACGACCGGGCTGACCTCCTTCACGCCCTGGTAGACGTTGAAGAAGACGATGAAGAAGACCAGCGTCACGCCGAGCGCCACCTTCGACCAGATGCCGAGGCCGAGCCACAGCGCGAAGATCGGCGCCAGCACCACGCGGGGCAGCGCGTTCACCGCCTTGATGTAGGGGTCGAACACGACGGAGATCAGCGGCGCGCGGGCGAACCAGAATCCGAAGGCGATGCCGGCCACCGTGCCGATGGCGAAGGCCAGCGCGGTTTCCAGCAGCGTGATCCCCAGATGGTACCAGATGACGCCCGACATGAAATCGGTCCAGGTGCGCGCCAGCACCGCCATGGGCGTGCCGAAGAAGAAGGGGCTGAGAATCTTCGTCTCGGTCAGGACGTGCCAGAGGAGGAAGAACGCGACCAGGACGCCCAGCTGAAGCAGCAGGATCACCGGGCGGCTCGGCAAACGTTTCGTACGGGCCAGGGCCATGGGAGTCCTCACGTCAGCTTGGTCTGGGCATAGCCCTTCAGCACTTCCTCGCGCAGCTGCCCCCAGATCTCCCGGTGCAGGTCGAGGAAGCGCGGGGTCATGCGGATTTCCGCCACGTCGCGCGGGCGGTCGAGGTCAACCTTGTACTCGCCGATCAGGCGGGCCCCCGGCCCGGCCGACAGGACCAGCACGCGGTCGGACATGGAGATCGCCTCCTCCAGGTCGTGGGTGATGAAGACCACCGACTTGCGGTCCGCCGACCAGAGGTCGAGCAGTTCGTTCTCCATCAGCTGCCGCGTCTGGATGTCGAGCGCGGAGAAGGGCTCGTCCATCAGCACGATCTTCGGATCGACGATCAGCGTCTGGGCCAGCGCCACGCGCTTGCGCATGCCGCCGGAGAGCTGGTGCGGGTAGCGGTCGCCGAACCGGTCGAGCCCGACGCGGGCCAGCCAGGGGCGCGCGCGCTCCTCCGCCTCGCGCTTGGGCACGCCGCGGAACTCCAGGCCGGCGGCGACGTTCTCCAGCGCCGACTTCCACGGCATCAGGGCATCGGCCTGAAACATGTAGCCGGCGTGCGGGTTGATGCCGCTGACCGGCTTGCCGAAGGCCAGCGCGCTGCCCTGGCTGGGCGTCAGCAGGCCGGCGGCGACGTTGAGGATCGTGGACTTGCCGCTGCCGGTCGGGCCGACGATCGACACGAATTCCCCGGCCGCGACCGTGAAGGTGACACCCTGCACCGCGGTGTAGGTGCGCCCCCGTCCGTCGGGGGATGGAAAGGTGCAGGTCACGCCCTCCAGGCGGAGCGCGGGCGTGGCGCCGCCGTCCGTCTGGAGCGCGGGCGCCTTGGCGGCGACTTCTGGCATTGGTGGCAATCCGTCCCTGATGTGTCTTTTCGGGCATCTTGGCGGAACGAACCGATTACGGCAATGGGGGTGGCGCGCAATCCTGCTTCCCGACCATCGGCGGGTCGGTTCATCGGCAGGTCAGTGGGTTAGCCGAGCCGGCTGAAGAAGGCCATGATCGCCGCCCCGGTTCCGGCCGGCCATTGGTGCGGGTAGAACCGCCCCGATGCCGTGCGGTCGTCGCCGAGCGGGCACCAGAGCACCGGGTTTTCTTCGTTTTCCGGGCCGTAGCGGCGGCAGTTGAAGCGCTGTGGGAAGTCCGGCTCGCTTCCCGTGACCAAGCCGTCCTGGCTGAGCAGTTCCCGCCGCAGGCGCAACCCTTCGGCGATCGGCACCTGGGCATCGCGCGGGTTGTGCATCACCATGGCCGCCACCGGACCGGCGCAGCGCTTCGGCCGGGATGACCCGCCGCCGACTCCGGCCAACCCGCGAATGACGTCGCCGCGCGCGCAAGCCAGGCTGTTCGCGAAAGACGCGCCCAGCGAGTGGCCGACGACGAAGACGCGGTCCCGGTCGATGCAATAGTCTTCGGAGATCGCCTGAAGAATGGCGTCGAAGAAGCTGAAATCGCGCAGTTTTTCAGGAGCGTCAGCGGGATCCGACCAGATGTTCCGACCCTGCGCGTCCCGCAGGCTTTCCGGGTAGACGAAGATCGTCGGCTCCGCCGCGTGCCGCTCCAGGTCGAAGTAGCGGCGCACCTCCGCGTTCGAGTTGGTGCGACCGTGGAACGCGACGACGAGGTCGTGCGGCCGGTCCGGCCGGTAGTCGGACGGGATCACCGCGATCAGGTTGCGGGTCCGGCCATCGACGGCCACGCTGGTCGGAATGGCGTCCGGAGGAGGCTTCCCGCAGCCCGCCGATCCATGCTGCGCCGCCACATTATTAACCAATTTCCCCGCTATGCCGGCTGACGGGCAGAGAAACATCACAACAATGGCGCAAAATGCGCAAACTTCCGTCTTCATTCGGCATCCGTTTTGCCACTTTCTTCCAGCAACAGCCGTCACCGACGGATGTTACCCTTCTGGGCAGGCGGCGCGTTAACCATCATGCAAGCATTTCCGGCCACCCTCCTCCACGGATCAAGGAGGATGGAATGGCGATGCGAGCGACCGCGAGGCTGATGGGACTGGGGCTGCTGCTGGCCGTGGGCGCCACCGGTGCCGCGACGGCGGACAGCGTCTCCGTCAACCGCCCGTCTTCGCAGCCCCAGCCGCAGACGACCTCGTCGGAATTCCCGGACGCCACGCTGGTCCGGGTCGACCAGCCCGGCTCCACCCTGCTGCGCCTGGACGGAATCATCACGCCGGCTGCGGAGCAGCGTTTCAACGACGCGCTGAACAGCGTGCCGTCGGGCCGTCCGGTGGTCGTGGAGCTGAACAGCCCCGGTGGGTTCACGATGTCGGGTTATCGGATGATCGACGCGGTGCTGGCGCAGCGGCAGGCCGGCCGCACCGTCGCCACCCGCGTGCTCGACGGCCAGTCCTGCGAAAGCATGTGCGTCGGCCTGTATCTGGCCGGCTACCCGCGCTACGCCGCCCCAGCCGCCGAGTTCATGGTCCACGCCCCGCGGCTGGCCGAGAACGGCCGGATGACGCTGCGCTCCACCGACACGATGGTGAAGCGCCTCGTGGCGCTCGGCGCCTCACCGAGCTGGATCGAGCAGGTCAAGGCCGCCGGCGGCTTCTCCGGCAACCTCGACTACCGCGACCGGGCCGACCATCTGGCGGCGGTCGGCGCCAACATCGTCACCGACCTGCTGCACTGACCGTCAGGACCGCTCACTCTCGACCAGACGCCGCCCGATCTCGGGCATGACCGCGGCGTCGACGTTGGCGAAGGCGAAGCGCAGGTAGGCGTCCTGCCCCGGACCGAACATGGAGCCGGGCAGGCACAGGATGTTGTGGTCGCGCGCCAGCATCTCCGCCACCTCGTGCGCGCGCCGGTCGCCGAACGGGTGCCGGACATAGGCGAAGTAGGCGCCGATGCTGGCGATCCGGTAGGCCGTGCCGCTTCCCTCCATGGCGCTCTGGAAGGCGTTGACGCGCGCCAGGATGTCCGCGCGCTTGTCCGCCACCCAGCCGTCGAGATTCTCCAGGCCGAACAGCGCGGCCTTCTGCCCGATGTGCGGGGCGCAGATGGCGAGGCAGTCCATCACCTTGCGCGCGTGGGTCTGCAGGGCGGCGTCGGCGATCACCGCGCCGACGCGATAGCCGGCAAGACTGTAGACCTTTGAGAAGCTGTAGAGCTGCACCAGCGTCTTCTGCCAGCCGGGGCGACGGAACAGGCCGTGCGGCGCCTGCCCGCCCCACTCCGGGAAGTCCCGGTAGGTTTCGTCCAGCAGAAGGCGGATGCCGCGCCGCTCGCACAACTCATACAGCGCGGCGATCGCCTCCGGCGGCGCGATGGCGCCGGTCGGGTTGTTCGGGGTGATCAGCACCAGGGCGCGGGTGTTCGCGTCGATCAGCTTTTCCGCTTCCACAGGATCGGGAACAAGCCCGTCGGACTCGCGCAACGGCAGCGGCCGGGCTTCGATGCCCAGCATGTCCAACGTCATCTTGTGGTTGAAGTACCAGGGCGCCGGCAGGATGATGTTCTCGCCGGCCCGCGCGAGGCTCATGGCCGCGATGGCGAAGGCCTGGTTGCAGCCCGCGGTGATCAGCACCTCGTTGGCCGCGACGGTCGCCCCGTACAGGTCGCTGGTCCGCTTGGCGAGCGCGGCAAGGAGGGCCGGGACACCGTCGATCCCGGTGTAGCGCGCCGTGTCCGGCGCCTTGACCTGCTCCGCCAGATAGGCGGTCAGCGCGTCCGCCGGCGGGTAGCCGGGCACCGCTTGGCAGAGGTCGATCAGCGGCTTGTCGGCCGGGAACACGCGCCCCTCCACCCAGCGCCACGCCTCGGCGATGGGCGGGGCCTCGGTGGCGGTGACGAGCGGGTTGACGTCTCTGCGGTCCATGCCCTGATGTCCAGTCTTCGTTGGCCTTTTTCGGGCCGCCATGGTGGACCGGCATCACGGCCACGCGCAAGTGACCTCAGGCGCAGAGCGGGGTCGCCGCGCCGCCCGCCCCTTCATGAACGGGAACAACTCCTGTATTGTTGAACCTATGGAAGTACCCGCCACCTGGGAATGTTCGAATGGGATCCCGCCTTGGCCGATGACGACGATCTGAAGCCGCTCCTGAAGAGCCTGCTGTCCACCGTCGAGGGGATAGCGCGGGACATGGTCGAGATGAAGACCGAGATCGTCTCCATCAAAGGCGAGCTTCGGACCATGGACGTGCGGCTGGACGGCTTTGAAAAGCGGTTGGACGACCAGGGTCGCATCCTAGCCGCCCTCGTCCCGCGCATCACCGAATAAATCGAGCCCCTACTTCTTCGGCTGGTCGTTCTGCTGCCCGTTCTGGGCGTTGTTCTGCGACGCAGCCTGCTGCTTCTGCTCGTCCTTCTTCTTCGCCTCATGGTGCCCGACCGCGCAGCCGACGACCGCGCCGGCGACGCCATGGCCGGATCCGACCTCGTGCCCGGCGATGCCGCCCACGGCGGCCCCCTTCGCGCAGCCCTTGGCCTCGGCCGCGTTCGGCAGAGCGAGCGCCCCCGCCAGCAGGGCCGCAGCACCCAGCGTTAGAATCGTTTTCATCGCACCTGTCCTCCTAAGCGTTCTGCACGATGTGCAGTGCCCAGGAAGACGAGCAACAAGCGCCGATGTTCCGATTCTAAACTATTTGTCATTAAGCAGGGTTGAGCACCGCTTCCGGCGAGCGGCCGACGAGGCTCTCGAACACGTTGGGATCGGTGGCCCCCTCCGTGCCGAAGACCAGCACGCGGGCGTCCGGCGCGAGGCCCAGGCCGATCCGCGCCTGCGGGTCGGCGGCGGCGCACAGCAATCCCGCCAGGCCGGCGACGCCGGACTCGCCGGCCACCACCGGGCGGGCTCCATAGGCGCCATCGGCGAGAAGCCGCATGGTCGCGACCGCGGCCTCGTCGGGAATGGTCAGGAAATCGTCGGCCCCGCGCTCCAGGATCGCCCAGGCGAGCAGAGAGACCTCGCCACAGGCCAGCCCGGCCATGACGGTGTCCAGGTCGCCGTCCGCCTTCATCGGCCGGCCGGCGACGGCGCTCTGGTACAGGCAATCGGCCGTGTGCGGTTCCACGACCACGAGGCGCGGGCGCTGGCGCCCCCAGCTTTCCCACAGGTGACCGCAGACCGCGGCCGGCAGGGCGCCCACCCCACCCTGGATGAAGACGTGCGTCGGGCGCTCGCTGGCCGGAAGCTGCGAGATCGCCTCCTCCACCATCACGGTGTAGCCCTGCATCACGTCGCGGGGAATGTCCATGTAGCCGGTGTAGGAGGTGTCCGACACCACGTGCCAGCCGTTGTCCCGCGCGTCGGCCGCCGCTTGCCGCACCGCGTCGTCGTAGAGGCCGTTCACGCGCACGACACGCGCGCCGAACGCCTCGATGGCCTCTTGCCGGCCCTGGGAGCAATTCGCGGGGATGTAGACGACGGCGTTGCAGCCGAACACCTGGGCGCCCCAGGCGACGGAACGGCCATGGTTGCCGTCGGTCGCGGTGGTCACCGTGACGGTGCGCGTCACCTTGGCGTAGCGGCCGACGACGAGGTCCAGCGCCGTGACCGGCACGCCGGGCACGCGCGCCTGAACCTCGCGGGCCAGCAGACGCAGTACGGCGTAGGCGCCCCCCAGGGCCTTGAAGCTGTTCAGGTTGAAGCGGGTGCCTTCGTCCTTGTACCAGATCCGGTCGATGCCGGCGGCGCGGGCGAAGCCGGTCAGGGACCGCAGCGGCGTCGGCGCATAGCCGGGCCAGGCGCCGATTTCAGCCATGGCCTCCTGGAAGGCGGCGCGGCTCAGGATCGCGCGTTCCGATGGTCCATAGACCCGGTCATGATCGGCGCGCGGGTTGGAATAGAGCCGCGGGGTGCCAAGCGGGGGCAGATCGTGCATCGGTTTCGCTCTCCAGGCCGATGCAACGAAAGCACTGCCAACCGCACGCCGTCAAGCCGCGCGCGTTGTCCCCGGACAAACGGTCACAAGCTGTGCTAACAGCCCCTCCCCCGTCGCCCCTTGGGCGGCGGAGTCCACAGCGGATCATAGGATCAGGGGAGTTTTTCCGACGTGACGATCGGGTTCAACAACACCGCCGCCGACCAGCTGAAGCAGTTCGCGGACCGCATGGAGCGGCTGATGGACGAGATCGACGGCCTGAAGGCCGACCTGAAGGACCTGCGCGGCGAGGTCAAGGCCGCCGGCTTCAACATCAAGGCGCTCGACAAGCTGGTCGCCATCCGCCGCAAGGACGCCAGCGAGCAGGAGGCGGAGATGCTCAACGACCTGATGCTCTATGCCCACGCCACCGGCACGCCGCTCGACATCGTGATGCCCGAGCCGGCCGAGTGACCGCAGGCCGCCCCTTCCCGACATCGGGAGGGGGCGGCCATCGTCTCATGTTGGCGTCGCTCTACTCGTCGCGCCCGTGCACCTGCGCCGGCGGCGACGTCGCCTCCACCGCCTGGAAGCGCTCCAGGATACGGTAGGCGTGCTCCGCACCCTTCGGCACGACCCAAGAGTCGCCTGGCCGAAGCTGGATGATCTGCCCTTCGATGTGCAGTTCGGCGCGCCCGGCGATGACGAAGCCCACCGTCTCGTAGTCGCGCCGCGTCGGGGCCTTGTCGGTCGCCAACGGCTCCTCGTCCCACAGGCGCATCGACACCAGCTTTCCGGACGCCAGATACCTCTGCCCCATCGCCCCCTTGGGCGAATAGTCGGCGTCGACCTTCTTCACGCTGCTGTCAGCCATCGCACCCTCCAGAGGTTACCGCTACGGCAACAGCGTTGCAGGCGGAATGGTCACGCGGAGGTGCACATCATTGCGACCACGCAACGATTCTGGGTTCAGCGCTTCCATTCGCGGCTGGATTTGACGAAGTCGGTCAGGGTCACGCCAATCTTGTCGTCGACGATCACCACCTCCCCGCGCGCGACCAGCACCCCCTCCACATAGACGTCGGTCGGGTCCTTGAGGTGGCGGTCCAGCTCGACCACCGCGCCGCGGCCGAGCTTCAGCAGGTCCCGGACGCGCAGCATGGCCGTGCCGATGACGACCTTGATCTCGACCGGAGCGTCGCCGATGGCGAAGGCGTCCGTGCCCATATCGTCGGACGAGCTGGCGCCGAGCAGGTCGTCGATGTTGGCCATGCAGAACTCCTTCGCCGCGTCCGGTGCGAATTCACGGGATCCCGTAGAGTTACACCCTTCGGCGCCACCGGGGCAACGCCGCGCGTGCAGCGGGGGTGCGACAATGGGCGGTATCAACAGGCAAGATTTGGTTTTCCGTGCCGTGCTTGTGTTGTTAGGCTGTCCACCCGCGCATATTCACAGCGAAGGCAGACCTCATGACGACCGATTCCCTTCGTCCGCTGGTGGACGCCGCTTGGCTGAAGGGCCAGTTCGGGCGTCCGGACCTCGTGGTGCTGGATGTCCGCACGCCGCCCGCCGGCGGCTTCATTCCGGGTTCGGTTCATTCCGATTACGCAACGGCCGGCTGGCGCGCCACCGTCGACGGAGTGCCCGGCCTGTTGCCCGAGGCCACGGATCTGAAGCGCCTGATCGGCGGGCTGGGAATCGGCAACGACGATTACGTCGTGCTGGTCGCGGCCGGCCAGAACGCGTCGGACATGGGCAACGCCACCCGCGTCTACTGGACCTTCAAGTCGCTGGGCCATGACCGCGTGTCGGTTCTTGACGGCGGATTCGCCGGCTGGACGGCCGATCCCGGCAACCCCGTTGCCGATTCCGCCCAAAGCCGCCCGCCGAAGGCCTTCAAAGCGGCCCCGCGCACGGACCTGCGCGCCACCCTGCCCGAGGTCCAGGCGGCCATCGCCGCCGGCACCGTCCCGCTGATCGACGCGCGCGCACCCGACCAGTTTGCCGGTCAAGCCAAGAGCCCCCAGGCGCGGGCCCCCGGAACGTTGCCCGGCGCGGTGAACATCGAGAACGGCGCCTTCTACCTCGGCGCCGACAAGCGCTTCCAGTCGGGCGGTGCAGTGAAGGCCCTGGCGGAGCAGGCCGGCGCGGCGGATGCGCCGATCACCTTCTGCAACACCGGGCACCTCGCTTCCGTGTCCTGGTTCGCGCTCAGCGAGCTGGCCGGCCTGCCCGGTGTACGGCTGTACGACGGTTCGATGTCCGAATGGGCCGCCGATCCGGCGCGCCCGCTGAAGAACGGGCCGGACGGAAACGGCTAAGCCGGCTTGCGGCGTCGGCGGATCCGGCCGAGGTCGGACCGCCGCACCAGGCCGAGCAGCAGCGCCATCACCGCGTAGACCAGCATCCCGGCGGCGCCGAGCAGGACGAGGCCGGCGAGACGCTCGAAGAGGCCGTGGACGGTGAGCCAGGGCGACAGCCGCTCCTGCGCCGCCCACAGCGCCACCCCCATGGCCACCGCCGCCAGCGCCATGCGCGGCAGGTTCCGCGTCAGGCGCGCGTCGGCGCGGAACAGGCCGCGCCGGGTCAGCAGCCACGCCAGCAGGCCAGCGTTGACCCAGGCGGAGACGGAGGTCGCCACCGCCAGCCCCACCTGCGCCAGCGGTCCCATCAGCGCGAGCTTCAGCGCCACGTTGACCACCGTCGCGGCCAGCGCGATCCGCACCGGCGTCGCCGTGTCGTGCCGGGCGTAGAAGCCGTTGACGAGGCTGCGGATCACCACGAAGGCCGGCAGGCCGAAGGCGTAGGCCTGGAGCGTCGCCGCCGACTGCGCCGCGTCGCTGGGGCCGAAGGCGCCGTGCTGGAACAGGACGGACACGATGGGCAGCCCGGCGACCATGAAGGCGGCGGCGGCCGGAAGCGTCAGCACCAGCGACAGCTCCACGGCGCGGTTCTGGCTCTCCACCGCGCCGGGCTCGTCCCCGCCCTTGATGCGGCGGGACATTTCCGGAAGCAGAACGGTCCCCACGGCGATGCCGATCACGCCCAGCGGAAGCTGATTCAGCCGGTCGGCGTAGTAGAGGTACGACACCGATCCCGTCGGCAGCATGGAGGCGACGAGCGTGTCCACGAACAGGTTGATCTGCGTGAGGCCGGAACCGAGTGCTGCCGGCCCAAGCACCGCCAGGAACCGCTTCACGTCGGGCGTCAGCCTCGGAAGACGCAGCCGCAGCCTCATGCCGGCGCGGTTCATGTCCCAATACAGGTAAAGGAACTGCGCCACGCCCGCCAGGAACACGCCCCAGGACAGGGCGTGCCCGACGGTGGGCATCAGCGGGCTCAGCACCACCATCGCCGCGATCAGGCACAGATTCATCAGGATCGGCGCCGCCGCCGCCCCGCCGAACCGGCCCAGGCTGTTCAGCACGCCGCCCTGCAACGAGACCAGGGAGATGAACAGCAGGTAGGGGAAGGTGATGCTGGTGAACAGCACGGCCAGCCGGAACTTCTCCGGCTCGTCGGAGAAGCCCGGGGCGAAGACCGTCATGAACTGCGGCATGATCGCCAGGATGACGATCAGGAACAGCACCTGAACCACGACCAGAAGCGCCATCACCTCCTCGGCGAAGCGCCGGGCGGCGTCGCGCCCGTCCTGGACCAGCTTGGCCGAGAACAGCGGCACGAAGGCGGAGTTGAAGGCGCCCTCGGCGAACAGGGCGCGGAAATGGTTTGGCAGGCGGAAGGCGACGAAGAAGGCGTCGGCGACCGGCCCGGCCCCGAGCAGCGCCGCGGTCAGCACGTCGCGCAGGAAGCCAAGCACGCGGCTGACCAGCGTCAGCCCGCCGACGGACAGGATGTTGCGAAGCACGGTGCGGTCCAATTCCCTCAAAGGCCGGGCCATCCTAACGTTTTCCGCGCCCGCGTCACGCCTTTCGGCATGGCACCGTTCGTGGAATTTGCGGGCCTTTCATTGGATGCGCTCTGCTAGGATCGCCCCCACCATCCAACGACCATGCATCGGGATCTCCATGGCCCAGGGTCTTCCCCTCACCTATCTGGAAGCCGGCGAAGCGAACGGCGGCACGCCCCTCCTGGTCCTGCACGGCCTGTTCGGCTCGGCCCGCAACTGGCAGACGCTGGCCAAGCGCTTCGCCGAGACGCACCGCGTCTACGCGCTCGACCTGCGCAACCACGGCGGTTCGCCCTGGTCCGACAGCATGACCTATCCGGAGATGGCCGACGACGTGCTGCGCTTCCTCGACGACCGGGGCTTCGCGCGGGCGGCGGTGGTCGGCCATTCCATGGGCGGAAAGACCGCCATGACGCTGGCGCTGAAGCACCCGGACCGGGTCGAGCGGCTACTGGTCGCCGACATCGCGCCGGTGACCTACACCCACACCCACGCCCCCTTCGTCGCTGCGATGAAGCGCGCCGACCTGGAAGGCCGCACCCGGCGGTCGGAGATCGATTCCCAGCTCGCCGAGGGGGTGCCGGAGGCGCCCCTGCGCTCCTTCCTGTTGCAGAACCTCGTGCTGGAGCAGGGCGCGTTCCACTGGCGCATCAACCTGGACGCCATCGGCTCCTGCATGGACAGCCTGATCGGCTTTCCCGATCTGGGCGACGCCCGCTACAGCGGCCCGACGCTGTTCGTCGGCGGCGGACGGTCCGACTACATCCTGCCGGAATACACCGCCCCGATCCGCCATCTCTTCCCGAACGCGCGCATCGAGATGATCGAGGGCACCGGCCACTGGCTGCACGCCGAGCGGCCGGAGGATTTCGCCAGAATCGTGGAAGCCTTCGTCTGAACAAAACAAAACGGGGGCCCGAAGGCCCCCGTGATGCGCGTGCGGGTGGAAAGCCCAAGCGTGGACGGATCAGACCGCGCCCTGGCGGACGCCGCTCTTGGCCGCGGTTCCCGGCGTCTGGTTGAAGGCGTCGCGCAGGTAGGGCGACAGCGACTGGCGCATGGTGCGCAGCCATTCGTGGATGATGATCAGCGAGCGGGAGGCGACGGGCGGGGTCATGCCCAGCTTCACCAGATCCTCGCGGGTCATCTGGGCGACCTGGTCGATGCGATGGCCGGTCAGCCGCGCCCAGGCCGGGGCCGTGCAGGGCGCCATGGAGATGACCTCCACGCCCTCGCGCTCCACCATCTCCGCCTTGCGGCGGGCGTACTGGCTGTCCTCCAGCTGCGAGAAGGGGCCGGAGAAACCGTTCTCCACCAGCACGCGCTTGGCCTTCGGGGCGATGGTCGCGATGCGCTCCAGCGTGTTCATGCCGGTGGACAGCGACGCCAGGTCGACGGTCACCGGCACCATGAAGGTCAGCCGCTCGCCCTCGCCGACGTAGTAGTCGAAGCCGGACACCTCGGCCCAGTTGAAGAACCACTGGGAGATGTTGCCGCCGAAGTCGAACAGGCGGCCGCCGCGCTGCAGCTCCGGCCCGATCAGGTCCCAGAACTCGTAGAAGCCGTCGCCCGACCCCATCATGTTCATGAAGTCCTGGGTGATGCGGCGATGCTCCACCACCTCCGGACCGAAGAGACGGGCGAGACGCTCGTTCACTTCGTACTCGACGACCTTGAGCTGGAGGCCTTCGAGCATGGCGGTCGCCATCAGGTGATGGGACAGCAACGTCTTGCCGACGCCGCCACGGTCATTGAGGACGAAGATCGTGCCCAGCATGCGATCGCCTTTCGAAAGAGTGTTCGTGGTCGAATTCCCGTGGATCGGGCCTTGAAGAATAGGAGCGGATGGAATCGGCGCGGGCGCTATCGGTGCCGGCGGCGTAGGCGGCGGAAGGGGGACCGCGACGGCAACGACGGGGTCCGGGGTGGACAGCTCCAGTTCGGGCAACTCCGGCAGGGGCAACTCCGGCAGGGGCGGCGCCGGTTCGGGCTGCTCGGCCGTGGCCGGCTCTGGCATGACCGGTTCGGACTCCGGCGCGGCGCCCTCCTCCGGAATGGCGTCCTGCGGGGCGGCCATCGGCTCGCCCTCATCGGACGTGTCCGCCACGGCATCCGGCACCCGGCCGGCGCCAAGGGCGGCGCGGTGGACCGCCTCCAGCGTCTCCGCAGCGATCGGCGGGCTGTCGCCCTCGCCCCCCGCATCCCCGGAGCGCGCCTCGTTGCCCACCAGGAAGAAGGCGGAGCGCAGCGTCACGGGCGAGATCGGCTGGTTGTCGCGGGCGGTGATGCCCAGCTTGGCAAGAATGTCCGAGATTTCCGCCCAGGACAGCCCGCGTTCGCGCATCAGGCCGATGTCTGCATAGCTTTCGCGAACCGCCTGCATGGCCGAGCGGTTGCCGGTCGGGCGATCGGCCAGGAGCCGTTCAAGTTCCGCGCGATCAATCGACACCGTGATTGTCCGGCAAATGGGTCGTTCGAGGGAGGGGTGGGTAGGATTTGTGATACCGCAGGATTCCGTTCCCTCCGGCGCGCAAAAAATAGTACAAGCCATTGGGGTGCGCAAACGGTTTCCAAACATGTTCAACCGCATTAAACATGTGACACTGCATCCTTCCTTCGTCCCAGGGTTGATGGCAGGATAGGACCCGGGGTTTGGCAAAGATGCCCAATGACTTTCGGCCGCAGGTGCCGCCGGGTCCCGACGGGGCCCGCGGTCCGTCGCAGCCGATCGGTTTCCAGGAGCTGCGGCAGGCCTGGGAGATCTCGACCCTCCGCGAGGATCTGGAACGGCTCGTCCAGGGTACGGAAGGGCTTCGCGACCGGATCGAGGATGCGGTGGAACTGGTCCGCAAGCGCTTCGCGTCGATGACGGCGGAGGACTTGGCGGATTCGGAACGCATGGCGCCGCTCCTGCAGTTCGCGGTGTCCACGCTTCTGGAAATCCGCGACGAGGCGCGGCGCATCGACACCCGGACCGGCCCGGTTGCGGACGAGGACCGCCCCTCCTGGATGGCGGCGAACGAAGCGCCGCGCCTTCGCCCAAGCCAGCCCGCCCCTTCTCCTTCCCCTCCCCCGCCTGCGTCGCCTCCCCCGACCGCAAGAGCCCCTGAACCGGCATCGCCGGCGCCTCCGGTTCCCCCGGCCGCGCCAGCCGCGCCGGAATTCCAGGAGGCGCGTCGGGAGCCGGCGGCGCCCCCGCCGTCGCCGTCGCCCTCCCGGTTCACGCCCACGGTCTATGCCGCTCCCCCACCCCCGCCAAAGCCGGAGCCGGAACCTGCCAAGCCGGCGCCGTCCGGGTCATGGCTGTCGCCCCTGACGGGGAACGGGCGGAAGTCCGACCAGCGAAACGGGACGGCCGCGAACCCGCCCAACAGCGTCGACTGGCTCAGCCGCTCCGATCGCTGACCCGCAGCCTTCGGTCGTCCGGCGCCAAACGGAACACTCTGCATCATTTCGGCAACAGGTTGTGACCCGTGCGCCGCGAATGTGCGTGTTCGTTGCATTTTCGCTTGATATTCCTTTTGGCGGGGGCTACCACTTTATTTGGTAAATGAATTTTTACCAAAAAACTGGATGGGGCTACGCCGTCGGCGCCTAGGCTGGCCGCGCTGGTCCTGTCGGGCGCAACAAGCGCGCGAGGCGGTCGTGGCACGGGACGACATCGATACGTTGACAATGCCGGGCTCCAGCGCGGAACGGCGCCATCGCTGCGGCCCCGCGAACATCCTGCAACGGCATGACTCCGTCCGTGGGCACGCCCCGGCGGCCGTCCGGCCGCTGCGCCTCCTGATCGTCGAGGATGAGGCCATCGCGGCAGAGGCCGTGTGCATGGCCGTCACCGACCTCGGCCACACCGTGTGCGGCACCGCCCGCACGGAGGCGGAAGCGGTCGAGCTGGCCGGGCGCGAGCGCCCCGACGTGGCGCTGATGGACGTCCGCCTCGCCGGCGGCGACGGGATCGAGGCCGCGCGGCGGCTGCACGCCAACTACGGCATCCGGTCGATCTTCCTGTCGGGCTACGCGACCCACACCATCATGGCCCGCATCACGGAAACCTACCCGCTGGGCATCGTGAACAAGCCCTTTTCACTGGCCCAGCTGAAGCTCGCGCTCGACCTAGCGGCGCGCCGGGTGCGCGTGGTCCGGGACTGACCCCCGCCCCTTCCCTGGAGCCTTGACCGCCCTTTCGTTGCGGACGATGATCGCCTTCAACGAAAAAGGGAGGGATACACCGGTGGCATCAAACCGCGACATCACGCTGTTCCACAGCCCGAACACCCGCTCGACGGGCGCGCTCATCCTGTTGGATGAGCTGGGAGCGCCCCACACGCTCAAAGTCCTGAACATGAAGGCGGGGGAGCAGCGCCAGCCCGCGTACCTCGCCATCAATCCCATGGGCAAGGTGCCGGCCATCCTGCACGGCGACGCGCTGATCACGGAGCAGGTCGCGATCTTCCTTCACCTCGCCGACCTGTTCCCGGAGGCCGGCCTTGCCCCGGCGCTCGACGACCCGCTGCGCGGCCCATACCTGCGCTGGATGGTCTTCTACAGCTCCTGCTTCGAGCCGGCGGTCGTCGACGTCGCCCTGAAGCGCGAGCCCGCGCCGCAAGCGATGTCGCCCTACGGCAGCGCCGAGGCCGTGTTCGACGCGCTGTCCGGCCAGTTGCGCCGCGGCCCCTACATGCTGGGCGACCGCTTCACCGCCGCAGACGTGCTGTGGGGAATGGCGCTGGCCTGGACGGTCGGCTTCCAGCTGGTGCCGGAACGGCCGGAGTTCATGGACTACATCGCGCGCGTCACCGCCCGGCCCTCCTTCGCCAAGGTCAAGGCGCAGGACGCCGAACGCGCCGCGGCGCACGCGGCCGCGGCCGGCGCCTGATGTGTTGAAAAGGAAAGGGCGGCTCCCCCCGGGGAAGCCGCCCTTTCCTTGTCGAGAACCAGTGTCGAGAACCGGTCGGGTCCTTCCGGAATTACTCCTGGATGAAGGCCTTCACGTAGGTGCTCTTGATCGGCTGGATCAGGTAGTCCAGCGGCGTGCGGGCCGACAGGACGATGCGGGCCTCGACCGGCATGCCGGGCTTGATCTTCAGGTTGTGCACCTGGTGGGAATCGCTGTCCTGCAGGCGGATGCGCGCGATGTAGTTTTCCTGCCGGGTGATCGGGTCCATCATCCGGTCGGCGGACACGTAGGTCACCGTGCCGTCCAGGGAGCCGACGACGCGGCTGTCGTAGGCGGTCAGCTGCACCTTCACGGGCAGGTCGACCGTCAGCGACTTGATGTCCTTCGGCTGCACCTTCACCTCGGCCAGCAGGGCGCGCTCGTCCGGGATGATGTCCATGATCGGCTCGTTGGCGGTGATCGTTCCGCCCGCGGTCCAATGGTTGTGCATCACCACCGTGCCTTCGTCCGGCGCCTTGATCGCGCGCGTCTCCAGCCGGTTCGCGGCGTCGCGGATCTGCTCCGCCAGCTTTACGATGTCGCCGCGGGCCTTTTCCAGATCGACCAGCACCTTCTCGCGGAAGTCGTTCCGGCGGCGCAACAGGTCGCCTTCGGCATCGACCGCGGCTTGCTTGGACTGGGCGATGCGCGCCTCCAGCTCCCGGTCGCGGCCCATCAGTTGAGCCAGTTCCTTCTGCTGCTCGACCAGCTTGGTGCGGGTCGAGTTGCCGCGGGACAGCAGGCCCTGGGTGATGCGCTGGTCTTCCTCGCTCAGCGCGATCTCGCGGGCCAGGAACTCGCGCTGGCTCTGAAGGCTGACGCCCTCCTCGCGCAGAGTCGCGACGCGCTCCTTGGTCAGGCGGGCCTCGGTGTCCAGCTGGTTGCGGCGGACCTGGAACAGCGTGTCCTGGTTGGCCATCAGCTTGTCGACCGTGCGGTCGGCGCCGCGGCGGCGGGACAGGTCGTCCGGCCACTGGATCTGCGGCTGCTCGAACAACTCGGCGGTCAGGCGGGCTTCCAGGGCCAGCGTCTCGATCCAGGAGGTGGTGAGGACCTGGAGCTTGGTCGCCGCCTCGGTGCTGTCGAGGCGAATGAGGACCTGACCGGCCTTCACCTTGTCGCCTTCCTTGACCAGGACTTCGTCGATCGGGGCGGTCTCGGTGTGCTTCACGGTCTTGCGGCCGGTTTCCGGAGCCAGGGCGCCGGACGCCATCACCGCGCTGTGGAGCGGCGCCAGGGCGGCCCAGGCGGTCATGCCGCCGAAGCCAACCGCGAGCACCAGGAAGCCGCCGGTCAGAAGCCCGCTGACCCGGGTGTCGGGGACCAGCGCGCGGAGCGCGCTGAGCGACGTCATCGTCTTCGTCTTGTAGGAATGCAGGGTGATGTCGGTCATGGAATTCGGTCCTTAATCGCCTGGGCCTTAATCGGCTGGAGAAGCTGCTTCAGGTCGGCGTCAGCCGGCCGCGCTCTGCTGCACCGGCGCGGGGCCGATGTTGCGCAGGCGGGCCCAGTTGGCGCCCTGCTGCTGCTGCTCCTGGCGTTGCGGAAGTTCGACCGCCATGCCGTTCTTCAGCACAAAGGTCTTGTCGGACAGGTCGACGAAGGCCGGGGAATGGGTCAGCACGATGGTGGTGGCGCCGCGGGTCTTGGCCTCGGTGATGAACTCGCGCACCGCCTTGTGGCCAATCTCGTCCATGCCGGCCGACGGCTCGTCGAGCACCATCAGCGGCGGGTTGGCGAAGCCGGCGCGGGCCAGCGCGATCAGACGGGCCGAGGCGCCGGTGATCGGGAAGAAGGGATCGGCGACGTCCGTCTCGTAGCCGTTCGGCAGCGTCTCGATCCACTCGTGGATGCCGGCGCGCTTGGCGGCGTCCTCGACCTGCTCGCGGGTCGCTTCGGTGAAGCGGGCGATGTTCTCGGCGATGGTGCCGGGCAGCAGGTCGGCGTTCTGCGACATGTAGCCGATGCCGTGCGCCGGCTCGTCCGGGTTCAGCGAGGCGAGCGCCAGGCCGCCCAGGCGGACGGTGCCGGCCGACGGCACGGCGACACCGGCCAGCAGGCGCGCCAGGACCGACTTGCCCGACCGGTTGGGACCGGCGATGCAGATGGTCTGGCCCGGCTCGATCGACAGGGTGACGCTGCGCAGGATCGGCTTCTGGTCGCGCGGCGAGACGAACAGCAGGTTCTCCACCGTCAGGCGCTCGCGCTCCACCGGGACCGCCGGGCGGGCCGGCTCACGCGACAGGCGCTTCAGCAGCGGGTACAGGCGGCGGAAGGCCTGGTAGGACTTCAGCAGCTGGCCCCAGGCGCCGGCCGTCTGCTCGACGGGGGCGAGGCCGCGGCCGACCAGCATGGAGGTGGCGATCATGCCGCCGAAGGACAGGTGCTGCTCGATCACCAGCCAGGCGCCGACGCCGGTCACGCAGATCTGCAGGATCATGCGCACCCACTTGGTCACGGCGCCGATGGCGGCCGAACGCTCGGTGGAGCGGCCCTGCAGGGCGGACGAGGTCAGGGAGTCCCGGGTGCAGGCGTCCAACGCGCTCGGCCCCATGCGCAGGCCGCGCACGGTGTCGGACTTGGTCAGCAGCGCGTCGAACAGCTTCTGCGACCGGCTGGCCGGCAGCTTGCCCTCTTCGGCGAAGCCCTTGACGGCCCAGTGGCTCAGGAAGCCCATGAAGGCCATGATCGCCATGGAGACGACCAGCAGGGCGGCCAGCAGCGGGTGGATCAGGTAGATGCCGATCACGTAGAGCGGCGCCCAGGGCAGATCCATCAGGGCGGGGATCGACGGACGGGTCAGCGCGCCCTTGACCTCCATGAGGTCGTTCAGCGGCGCACTGTCCGGACGACCCCGGCCGGCGGCCTCCAGCACGTCCGCGGTCAGGCGGCGGCGCCAGGCCACGTCCAGCGCGTTGCCGGCGCGGCACAGGATGCGGGAGCGGACGGTTTCCATGGCGGCGATCAGCGACAGGGCGATCACCACGATCACCGTCAGCATGACCAGCGTCTCGATATTTCCGGACGGGATGGCCCGGCTGAACACCTGAAGGGAATACAGCGGCATCGCCAGCATCAAAGCGTTGATGGCGGCGCTGAACACAAAGGCACCAACAAGTATCCTGGAGAAATAGCGCCCCCCGAACGTCATTTCTTTATCGGCCTTTTCAGAACCGCGATTAAATAGACGAGGCATTTATAGCCCTCCAATTGTCACCGTTTGAGGCAGTGCCCACTGGATGCAGGCGAGGCCTAATTGACGCGACCTTGGTAAATGAAATCTAAAGATTGACCCACATCACAGGTTTGCCACCGAAAACCACCCCCTTTGCGCAGAACAGGTCGGAACCTCATGTGAAGGGGAGGACGTTTCCGCAAGTACCCGAGGGGAAGAAGGCATGAACGACACGCTGACGCTGGAACCCGGCCATTTGACGCTGGCGGACCTGCGGCGGATCGCGCGCGGTCCGGTCGCGCTGATGCTTGCGGCCGGCGGCATCCCGCGCATCGAGGCGTCGGCCCGCACCGTGGCGGAGGCGGCGGGCGGCGACCGGGCCGTCTATGGCGTGAACACGGGCTTCGGGCTGCTCGCCCGCAAGCGCATCCCGCCCGACCAGGTGCGGGAGCTGCAGCGGCGGCTCGTCCTGTCGCACTGCGCGGGCACGGGGCCGGACCTGCCCCCGGCCGTGGTGCGGCTGATCCTGGCGCTGAAGGCCAACGCGCTGGCCCGCGGCCATTCCGGCGTGCGGGTGGCGGTGATTGAGGCGCTGCTGGCGCTGTTCAACCGCGGGGTCCTGCCGGTGGTGCCGGCCAAGGGCTCCGTCGGCGCGTCCGGCGACCTCGCCCCCCTCGCCCACCTCACCGCCGTGCTGATCGGCGAGGGTGAAGCGGACATCGACGGGGAACGACTGCCGGCCGCCGAGGCGCTGGCCCGCGCCGGCCTGTCCCCGCTGGTGCTGGAGGCGAAGGAGGGGCTGGCTCTGCTCAACGGCACGCAGGTGTCCACCGCGCTCGGCCTCGTCGGGCTGTTCGCGGCGGAGGACGCCTTCGGCGCCGCGCTGGTGGCGGGCGCGCTCAGCGTCGACGCCGCGCTGGGCAGCGACGGGCCGTTCGACGCGCGCATCCACGAGCTGCGGGGCCAGCCCGGGCAGCGGGAGGTGGCCGCCGTCTACCGCGGCCTTCTCCAGGGCAGCGCCATCCGCGACTCCCACCGCGGTGACCATGGGACGGTGCAGGACCCCTACAGCCTGCGCTGCCAGCCGCAGGTGATGGGCGCGGTGCTCGACCACATGCGATTCGCCGCCGGCGTGCTGGAGCGGGAGGCGAACGCGGTGTCCGACAACCCGCTGGTCTTCCCGGACAGCGGCGACATCCTGTCCGGCGGCAACTTCCACGCGGAGCCGGTGGCCATGGCCGCGGACGTGCTGGCGCTGGCCATCGCCGAAATCGGCGCGCTGTCGGAGCGGCGCATCGCATTGCTGATGGACACCAACCTGTCCGGGCTGCCGCCCTTCCTGGTGGCCGACGGGGGGCTGAACAGCGGCTTCATGATCGCGCAGGTCACCGCGGCGGCGCTGGCCAGCGAGAACAAGCAGATGGCCCACCCGGCCAGCGTGGACAGCCTGCCGACCTCCGCCAACCAGGAGGACCATGTCAGCATGGCGACCCACGCCGCCCGGCGGCTGGGGGACATGGCCGACAACCTCGCCGGCATCCTGGGGATCGAGCTGCTGGCCGCCTGCCAGGGCATCGACCTGCGGGCGCCGCTCGCCTCCTCCCCCACGCTGGAACGGGCCAAGGCCCTGCTGCGCGCCCGCGTGACGCCCTGGACCGTCGACCGCGCCATGGCCCCGGACATCGCCGCCGCGAAGGCGCTGGTCGTGGCGGGGGACTTCGTCCATATCCTGCGGGACGCCGGGCTCGACGTCGCTGCCGCCCAAGCGTGAGATCCGGGCATGAGACATGAGCGCGCAGGCGGACCATCCCGGATTGGACCGGCGGCGGCGAACGGCTAAGGTCCAAATCCCATTGGTTTGGGTCTTATTCCGCCGGCCGCCCCGTCGCGGCCGCCACCGCACCAATCATTCCGGAGATGGTCATGGAAGGGCGCAAGGTCCCCCAGGTTGTGTTCAAGACCCGCGTGCGCGACGAAAGCGTCGGCGGGCCGAACCCGTTCCGCTGGCAGGACGTCAGCACCGACGAGCTGTTCGCCGGCAAGCGCGTCGTCGTGTTCTCGCTGCCCGGCGCCTTCACGCCGACCTGCTCCAACCAGCAGGTGCCGACCTACGACAAGCTCTATCCGGAGTTCAAGGAGCTTGGCATCGACGAGGTCTACTGCTTCAGCGTCAACGACGCCTTCGTCATGTTCCAATGGGGCAAGCACCTGGACGTGAAGAACGTGAAGCTGATCCCGGACGGCTCGGGCCAGTTCACCCGCCGCATGGGCATGCTGATCAACAAGGACCATGTCGGCTTCGGCCAGCGCAGCTGGCGCTACGCCATGGTCGTCAACGACGGCGTCATCGAGAAGCTGTTCGAGGAGCCGGGCATCAACGACGCCGGCCAGGGCGGCGATCCGTACGGCGAGTCGTCGCCGGAGACGGTGCTGGCCTACCTGCGCTCGCGCTGAGGCGCCGGGCCCCTCTCCCGCGCCGCGCGCGGGAGAGGGGCTTGTCCGACGCTCACCGGAACGGCCGGCGGCGGTCGCCGGCTTCCGGAACGCTGCCCCGCCGCATCGCTGCCCCCGGGGGCAGCACGGCGAAGGCCCGGCTGTGCGCCGGTTCCAGCAGCGGCACGTTCGGCCGCTTGAAGAAGGGGATCAACACGACCCCGGCCACGAATCCGCCGACATGCGCCCAAAAGGCCACCCCGCCGTCGCTGGTCGTCGGCGTGGACAGGCCGCTGAGGATCTGGCCGAGGAACCAGACGCCCAGCACCAGGATCGCCGGCACGGTGATGATCCGGACGATGATGATGAACCAGAACAGCACACCGACATTCGCCCGGGGGTGCAGCACCAGGTAGGCGCCCAGCACGCCGCCGATGGCCCCGCTGGCGCCCAGCATGGGAATCTCCGACGTCGGGTTGGCGAAGGCCTGCGCCAGCGCCGCGGCCGTTCCGCACAGCAGGTAGAAGACCACGAAGCGGCCCCGCCCCATGCTGTCTTCGACGTTGTTCCCGAAGATCCAGAAATACAGCATGTTCCCGGCGATGTGCAGGAAGCCGCCGTGCATGAACATCGACGTGACGATGGACAGCCAGGGCGGGATCACCCGCAGCGGCTGCGGCAGTTCGGCATGGCCGAACAGGACCGCCGGCACGACGCCGAAGGAATAGACGGCCAACTGCTCCCCCCGCTGCCCGAGCGAGAGCTGCCAGAGGAAGACCAGCACGCACAGCGCGATCACCGCAATGGTGACGACCGGCGTCCGCCGCGTCGGGTTGTCGTCGTACAGCGGAAGGAACAGCATCGGCCGGGCCTATGGTTGCGGGGTACCCCCTCCATACGATGGCGACGGCGTCCTGTTCCGCCAAGCTCCCCCAGCGTCGCACCCGGACCCTGAAAACACGACGAGGGGCCCCAATGGGACCCCTCGCGCGTTCCAGCGGGGGCTTACGCCCTCGCCTGTTAGACATCAGGCCTTCAGGATGCCGCGGCCGGCGAAGCGGGATGCGGTGCCCAGCATCTCCTCGATGCGGATCAGCTGGTTGTACTTGGCGAGGCGATCGGAGCGCGACAGCGAGCCGGTCTTGATCTGGCCGCAGTTGGTGGCGACGGCGAGGTCGGCGATGGTGCTGTCCTCGGTCTCGCCGGAGCGGTGCGACAGCACGGCCGTGTAGCCGGCCTTGTGCGCCATGTCCACGGCCTCCAGCGTCTCCGACAGCGTGCCGATCTGGTTGACCTTGACCAGGATCGAGTTGCCGACACCCTTCTTGATGCCCTCGGCCAGACGGGCCGGGTTGGTCACGAACAGGTCGTCGCCGACCAGCTGCACCTTGTTGCCGATGGCGTCGGTCAGGGCCTTCCAGCCCTCCCAGTCGTCCTCGGCCATGCCGTCCTCGATCGAGATGATCGGGTAGCGGCCGATCAGGTCCGCCCAGTAGGCGACCATCTGCTCGCTGCTGAGCGACTTGCCCTCGCCGGCCAGCTCATACTTGCCGTTCTTGAAGAACTCGGTGGAGGCGGCGTCGAGCGCCAGCATGACGTCGTCGCCGGGCTTGTAGCCGGCGGCCTCGATGGCCTTCATGACGAAGCCGAGCGCCTCGTCGGTGGAGGCGAGGTTGGGGGCGAAGCCGCCCTCGTCGCCGACGTTGGTGTTGTGGCCGGCGTCCTTGAGCTTCTTCTTGAGCGCCTGGAATATCTCCGAGCCCATGCGGACGGCCTCGGCGCCGGAGGTGGCGCCGACCGGCATGATCATGAATTCCTGGATGTCGATCGGGTTGTCGGCGTGGGCGCCGCCGTTGATGATGTTCATCATCGGCACCGGCAGCAGCGTGGCGAAGGCGCCGCCGACATAGCGGAACAGCGGCAGCGCGGCCTCTTCCGCCGCGGCCTTGGCGACGGCCAGCGACACGCCGAGGATGGCGTTGGCGCCGAGACGGCCCTTGTTCGGCGTGCCGTCCAGTTCGATCATCGCCAGGTCGATCGCGCGCTGGTTGGAGGCGTCGAGACCCGCCAGGGTGTCGAAGATCTCGCCGTTCACCGACTCCACGGCCTTCAGCACGCCCTTGCCGCCGTAGCGGGACTTGTCGCCGTCGCGCAGCTCCACGGCCTCATGCGCGCCGGTCGAGGCGCCCGAGGGAACCGCGGCGCGGCCGAAGGCGCCGGATTCCAGCAGGACATCGACCTCCACGGTCGGGTTGCCGCGGCTGTCGAGGATCTCGCGGGCGTGAATTTCGGTAATGGCGCTCATGATTGGTTTTTCCTCCGCGTTGCGCGCGTATTCCGGGCGAAAAAAGAAGCGCGGGGGCTTGATAGCCCCGCCGGAGGGGGGATGCAAGGCCGCAGGGGCGGAAAATCGATCGGATAGGCAGGCTGACCGAAGGCCATTCCAAGACTGCCCTACCCGGTTGAGCCGTCTGCCTCCTTCCAAAGTCGCATAGACCAGCCGGACCGGGGCTCGTAGCGTTTCAAGGTTCGCTGGCCAAGGTTCGCTGGTCCGGCGAACGCAACGCCCAACCCGGCACCCCACGCGGAGGAACGCACCATGAAGACCTGGCGGAAGCCCCAGATCGTCGAAATCGCCGTCGGCACCGAGATCAACGCCTACGCTTGCGCCCGCCTTTGATCCTGGCGCGCCCGTTGTGGAACCCGCCGCCCCATTGCCTTAGGGGGAATCCCCGATGCTGACGATCCTGGTCCTCGGCTCCGCGGCGGGCGGCGGGTTTCCGCAATGGAACTGCAACTGCGACGGCTGCCGCCGCGCCCGCTCCGGCGACCCCGCGGCAAAGCCCCGCACCCAGTCCTCGCTGGCGATCAGCGGCGGCGACGGGCGCTGGGTGCTGCTGAACGCCTCGCCCGACCTCGGGCACCAGATTCGCGCGAACGCCGCGTTGCACCCCAAGGACGGCATCCGGCACAGCCCCATCGCCGCCGCGGTGCTGACCAACGCCGACATCGACCACGTCGCGGGCCTGCTGACCCTGCGCGAGTCGCAGCCCTTCGCCATCTACGCGACGGAGCGCGTGCACTCCGTGCTGGCCGCGAACTCCGTCTTCCGCGTGGTGAACCCGGAACTGGTCCCGCGCCGCGCCGTCGCGCTCGACCGGCCCTACGTCCCCGCCGACGCCGACGGCGTTCCCCTGCCCTTCGAGATCGAGGCCTTCGCCGTGCCCGGCAAGGTTGCGCTCTATCTGGAGGACCCGGCCGCGGCCGGATTCGGCTCGGTCGCCGAGGACACGGTGGCCCTGCGCATCCGCGATCTGAACAGCGAGGCGGTGTTCTTCTACATTCCCGGCTGTTCCGCCATGCCCGGCTGGCTGGCCGACCGGCTGCGCGGCGCGCCGCTGGTGCTGTTCGACGGCACCACCTGGACCGACGACGAGATGATCCGCGCCGGCACCGGCACCAAGACCGGCCAGCGCATGGGCCACATGGCGATGTCCGGGCCGGAGGGCTCCATCGCCGCCTTCGAAGGGCTGGGTGTGCGCCGCAAGGTCTTCATTCACATCAACAACACCAACCCGGCACTGCTTGACGACTCGCCCGAACGAGCCGCGGCCGAAGGTGCCGGCTGGGAGATCGCCCAAGACGGGATGGAGTTCACCCTATGACCAGACTGCTGTCGCGTGAGGAATTGGAACGCGAGCTGCGCGCCATCGGCGAGCGCCAGTACCACGACCTGCATCCGTTCCACAAACTCCTGCACGGTGGTAAGCTGAAGCGCGGGCAGGTCCAGGCCTGGGCGCTGAACCGCTTCTACTATCAGGTCTCGATCCCGAAGAAGGACCTGTCCCTGATGGCGCGCATGGACGACCCGGCGCTGCGCCGCGCCTGGATCCGCCGCGTGCTGGACCACGACGGCTTCGGCGAGGAGACGCAGCGCGAGGAAGGCAAGGTCGGCGGCATCGAGCGCTGGCTGCGCCTGACCGACGGGCTGGGGCTCGACCGCGACTATGTCATGTCGCTGAAGGGCATCCTGCCGGCCACGCGCTACGCCGTGGACTCTTACGTCAACTTCGTTTCGACCAAGAGCACGCTGGAGGGCATCGCCTCCTCCCTGACGGAGCTGTTCGCGCCGGCCATCCACCGGGAGCGCATCGCCGGCTTCGAGGCCTATTACGCCTTTGCCAACGACGCCACCCTCTCCTACTTCCGCAAGCGGTTGGACGAGGCGCCGCGCGACGTGGAGTTCGGGCTGGAATACGTCCTGGAGAACGCCCGCACGGCGGAGCAGCAGCAGCAGGTCATCGCCGCCCTGCGCCACAAGGCGGAGCTGCTGTGGGCCCAGCTGGACGCGCTGCACCACGCCTATGTGTTCCCCGGCCTCATCCCGCCCGGCGCCTTCGTGCCGGACGACATGGAGCCGCCGGTCTACACGCGATGACGGCGCCGCAGGAGGTATCGGTCGGCGAGGACGACCGGGTGCGGCTGGCGCCCGGCGTTATGCTCCGCCAGGACCGGGTGCGCAACCACTGGCAGCTGCTGGGGCCGGAGCGCGTGCTGGTCCTGGACGACATCGCGCTGGAGGTGGTGCGGGCGACAACGGGGCAGCCGGTGACGGTGCGTGAGGCCATCGACGCGCTGGCCGCCCAGTTCGACGCCCCGCGCGCGGAGATCGCCGCCGACGTGCGGGAGGTGCTGGCCGACATGATCGCGAAGGGGTTCCTGACCCGATGACGGCCCATTGCAGCACCGGCACCACGCTTGAGCCGCCGCTGGCGATCCTGGCGGAGTTGACGCACCGCTGCCCGCTGCGCTGCGCCTACTGCTCCAACCCGTTGCAGCTCGACCCGGCCAGCCGGGAGCTGGACACCGCCACCTGGTGCCGCGTGCTGGACGAGGCCGCGGAGATGGGCGTGATCCAGGTCCATTTCTCCGGCGGGGAACCGACCGCCCGCAAGGATCTGGAGACGCTGGTCGCCCACGCCACGCAGGCCGGGCTGTACGTCAACCTGATCACGTCGGCGGTCCTGCTCGACCGGACGCGGCTGAAGCGGCTGCGCGACGCCGGGCTCCAGCATGTGCAGGTCGGCTTCCAGGACACGGTCGCGGACAAGGCGGAGCGGATCAGCGGCTTTCCCGGCGGGCATCCGAAGAAGCTGGAGGTGGCGCGGGACGTCACGGATCTGGGGCTGGCGCTGACCGTCAACGCCATTGTCCAGCGCCACAACATCGACCGCGTCGACGACTTCATCGACATGGCGCTGGACCTCGGGGCCGGGCGCATCGAGATCGCGAACGTCCAATATTACGGCTGGGCGCTGAAGAACCGCGGCGCGCTAATGCCGACGCACGAGCAGCTGATCCGCATGGACGAGCGCGTGCGCGCCCGCCTGCCGGAGCTGAAGGGTCGGCTCGTCGTCGATTACGTGGTGCCGGATTATTACGGCAAGCGCCCGAAGGCGTGCATGGGCGGCTGGGGCAGCAAGTTCCTGAACATCAACCCCAGCGGCGCCGTGCTGCCCTGCCACGCGGCGGAGACCATCCCCGGCCTGACCTTCGACCGGGTGACGGAGCGCCCGCTGGCCGACATCTGGGCGAACTCCGCGGCTTTCCAGCGCTACCGCGGCACCGACTGGATGCCGGCGCGCTGCCGGTCCTGCGACCAGAAGGAGGTCGACTGGGGCGGCTGCCGCTGCCAAGCGCTGGCATTGACCGGCAATGCCGACAACGCCGACCCCGTCTGTGAGCTGTCGGAGCATCACGGCCTGCTGGCCGGCATCACCGCCGCGGACGGCGGCACGGCGGAAGTCCCCCTCACCTACCGCAGCTTCAGCCTGTGATTCGTAGGTTGGATGAAACCCAACACATCCTGCCATGGCGGCGTGTGTTGGGTTGCGCTTCGCTCCACCCAACCTACGATTCCGTCGTTTACTGCTTCTTTGTCGTGCCGGCGGCCGCGGTGTTCTTGGAACCGCCAACCGCCGCGATCTGGTCCTTGATTTCGCCATAGACGTTGGACGGCACGATCTTCTTGCTGACCAGTTCGTCCTTGGAGCGGTAGGGCCGGTTCTTGACGATGGCGTCGGAGCGCGCCTCGCCGATGCCCGGCAGGGTCATCAGCTCGTCCTTGCTGGCGGTGTTGATGTCGATGACTTTCGACGACTTCGAGGTCGAGGCCCCCGTGCCCGTCGTGGAGGACGGGGCCGTGGATCCGCTGGTGGCCGGCGGAACCGGCTTGGCCTGCGGCGTCGGCGCCGTCGGCGGTGCGGTCCGATTGGTGGTGGAGGGGCTGGTCGTCGTCGATTGGGCCAGCGCCGGAACGGCGAGCAGGGCTCCAACGGCGGCGATGGCGCACAGGCGGGTCAGCTTCATGGCATCCTCCATGTCTGGTGCACCCCGGGGTTCGCCCCACGGGGGTGCCCGCGAACGCTCCACCGTAAGCACGGCGTTCGCGATGCCAAGGCAACGTCCGAGGCCGATGGACGTTCCCTACGGCATGGATTCGCGCATGGGCAGGGCCTGGATTGCCGCCGTTCTCGCGTTCGCCGCCATCCTGTGGGCCGGCGGCAGCCGGGCGCAGGGTGCGGCGGCGCTTGAACTGGTGCTGGCGGTCGACGCATCGACCAGCGTCGACGGCGACCTGTTCGATTTCCAGCTGCGCGGCCACGCCGCCGCCTTCCGCGACCGCAAGCTGGTCGAGGCGATCAGCGGCCACGGCGGCGGGATTTCCGTCACGCTGGTGCAATGGTCCGATCCGTCGGCCTTCCGCGTCCTGATCCCCTGGACGGACATCGCCGATTCCGCCGGGGCCGCGCGGTTCGCCGCCGCCATCGACTCCCTGCCGCGCCGCCCCCTGCGCGGCAGCACGGGAATCGGTGCCGCCATGCTGAACGCGGCCGGGCTGTTCCGCAGCGCCGGTGAAGGCGGGCCGCGGCGGGTCATCGACATCGTCAGCAACGGCTACAACAACATCGGCATCACCCCCGACGCGGCGCGCGAGCGCATCCTGGCCCAGGGGATCACCGTCAACGGGCTGGTCATCCTGGACGAGGTGCCGTGGCTCGCCGACTATTTCGCGGCGCACGTCATCGGCGGGACGTCCGCCTTCGTGGCGGTGGCCGACAACATGGCGAGCTTCGGCCGCGCCCTCCTCGACAAGCTGATCTGGGAGATCACCGAGCAAAGCCCCGCGGCCATTCAGACCGCGGAACGCCCGGAATGAGACGCCTTACAGGCCCTTCGCCAGCTTGTCGAAGTCCTGGAGCCGCGCCAGCAGGGCCGGCATGTCCTTCAGCGGGACCATGTTCGGGCCGTCGCTGGGGGCAAAGTCGGGGTTCTCGTGCGTCTCCATGAAGACCGCGGCGACGCCGACCGCGATGGCGGCGCGGGCCAGCACCGGCACGAACTCGCGCTGGCCGCCCGAGGTCGTCCCCTGCCCGCCCGGCTGCTGGACGGAGTGGGTGGCGTCGAACACCACCGGGAAGCCGGTTTCCGCCATGATCGGCAGGGCGCGCATGTCCGACACCAGCGTGTTGTAGCCGAAGCTGGCGCCGCGCTCGCACAGCAGCACGCGCTCGTTGCCCGAGGCAACGAGCTTGGCGGCAACGTTCTTCATGTCCCACGGCGCCAGGAACTGGCCCTTCTTCACGTTCACCGCGCGGCCGGTCTTGGCCGCCGCGACGAGCAGGTCGGTCTGGCGACAGAGGAAAGCCGGGATCTGCAGCACGTCCACCGCTTCGGCCACCGGGGCGCACTGGTCGGGCTCGTGCACGTCGGTGATCACCGGGCAGCCGAAACGTTCGCGGATCTCGGCGAAGATCGGCAGCGCCTTGTCCATGCCCAGGCCGCGGGCCGTGCTGATGGAGGTGCGGTTGGCCTTGTCGAAGGAAGACTTGTAGATCAGGCCGATGCCCAGCTTGCCCGTCATCTCGACGATCGCCGCCGCCGTCTCCAGCGCGTGCTCGCGGCTTTCCATCTGGCACGGACCGGCGATCAGCGTGAAGGGCCGGTCGTTGGCGATGGTCAGGTCGCCGATCTGGACGGTCTTGGCGGTGGTCATCTCATGCTCCCAAAAGCAACAAAAATCCCCTCTCCCCTCTGGGGAGAGGGTTAGGGTGAGGGGGTTGCGCATCTTCCGGACGTACCAAGATGGCGCCCCCCCTCACCGGCCCTTCGGGCCACCCTCCCCCCAGAGGGGAGAGAGCTACTCTCTCACCCTTCCATCCCAGATCAGGGGGATCCGGGTCAACCCAGATGCTGCTTGAAGAAGGCAGCCGTGCGCCCGTTGGCGAGGTCGGCGGTCTGCTGGTCGTAGTGCTCGCCGCCGACGCGGGCGAAGGCGTGGTTCACGCCGGGATAGACGTGCGCGGTGACGTTCGGATTGCCCTTCACCGCGGCCAGCACCTTGTCCCGCGCCTCCGGCGGAACGAACTTGTCCTGCTCCGCGATGTGCATCAGGAGCGGCTTCTTGATGTTCGGCACTTCGCCGGTCAGCGTGTCCAGCATGACGCCGTAGTAGCTGACGTTGGCGTCAGAATCGGAGCGCGTGGCCATCATGAAGGCGAGCCGCCCGCCGAGGCAGTAGCCGACGGAGCCGGCCTTACCGTTGCTGTCCGGGCTCTGGCGCGCCCAGGCGAGCGTGGCCTTGAGGTCGTCCACGGCCTTGTCCTGGTCCATGCCGTTCAACAGCTCGAAGGCGCGGTTCCATTCCTCCTGCGTCTTGTCGGTCAGCTGGATGCCCGGCTGTTGCCTCCAGAACAGGTCCGGACAGACGGCCAGGTAGCCCTGGGCGGCGAAGCCGTCGCACAGGTCGCGCATGACCTGGTTCACGCCGAAGATTTCCTGGATGACCACGATGGCGGGCGCCGGGCCGCGCGCCTGGCTCCCTTGCGCCGGCTTCGCCACATAGGCCGAAAAGCTGCCGCCGTCCGCGGCCTGGATGCTGATGTCGGTCATGCCCGTACCCCTTTCCGTTCTTTTGGTTTCCAGCCCTCAACGCGCAAAAACGGCGGCCGTTGGCTCGGCCGCCGTTCTCACTATAGCCTCAAGACCCGGAATCTGGAGCACGCGGGGGAGTCATCAACTCCCCCGTCCGTTCAGGTCAGACCAGCCGGCTCTGCTCGATCGCCGCCTTGATGAAGGAGGTGAAGAGCGGGTGCGGGTCGAAGGGCTTCGACTTCAGCTCCGGATGGAACTGCACGCCGATGAACCAGGGGTGGTCCGGGATTTCGACGATCTCCGGCAGTTCGCCGTCGGGCGACAGGCCCGAGAAGAGCATGCCGCACTTCTCCAGCCGCTCCTTGTAGTAGACGTTCACCTCGTAGCGGTGGCGGTGCCGCTCCGTGATGTCGGTCATACCGTACACCTCGGCGACCTTGCTGCCGGGGACCAGCTTTGCCGGGTAGGTGCCGAGCCGCATGGTGCCGCCGAGGTCGGTGCCCTCCGTGCGCTTCTCCAGCATGTTGCCGCGCATCCACTCGGTCATCAGGCCGACGACCGGGTTGCCCGGCTTGCCCAGCTCGGTGGAGCCGGCGTCGACGATGCCGGCCATGTTCCGCGCCGACTCGATCACCGCCATCTGCATGCCGAAGCAGATGCCGAAGTACGGCACCTTGCGCTCGCGCGCGAACTGGGCCGCGCGGATCTTGCCCTCCGTCCCGCGGGAGCCGAAGCCGCCCGGCACCAGGATGCCGTGCACGTTCTCCAGCTTCTGGACGGCGCTGTCGTCCTCGAAGATCTCCGAGTCGATCCAGTCGAGCTTGACCTTCACGTTGTTGGCGATGCCGCCGTGGGTCAGCGCCTCGGCCAGCGACTTGTAGCTGTCGAGCAGGCTCGTGTACTTGCCGACGACGGCGATGGTCACCTCGCCCTGCGGCTTGCGCACGCGCTCCATGATGTTGGTCCAGCGCGAGAGGTCCGGCTTGCCGGCGGTCGGCAGGCCGAAATACTCCAGCACCTGGGTGTCGAAGCCTTCCTCGTGGTAGCTGATCGGCACCTGGTAGATCGAATCGACGTCCAGCGCGGCGATGACCCGCTCCGGCCGGATGTTGCAGAACAGCGCGATCTTCTTGCGCTCGTTCTCCGGAATCGGGCGGTCGGCGCGGCACAGCAGGATGTTGGCCTGGATGCCCATGCCCAGCAGCTCCTTCACGGAATGCTGCGTCGGCTTGGTCTTCAGCTCGCCGGCGGTCGGAATGTAGGGCAGCAGGGTCAGGTGGATGAACAGCGCGTTCTCCGGCCCGACCTCGTTGCCGAACTGGCGGATGGCCTCCAGGAAGGGGGTCGACTCGATGTCGCCCACCGTGCCGCCGATCTCGCAGAGGATGAAGTCCTCGTCGGTCGTGTCGGCGCGGATGAAGTCCTTGATCTGGTCGGTGACGTGCGGAATGACCTGCACGGTGGCGCCCAGATAGTCGCCGCGCCGCTCCTTGGCGATCACGGTCGAATAGATGCGGCCGGTGGTGATGTTGTCGCCGCGGCGGGCCGGAACGCCGGTGAAGCGTTCGTAATGGCCGAGGTCGAGGTCGGTCTCAGCGCCGTCGTCGGTCACGTAGACCTCGCCGTGCTGGTACGGGCTCATCGTTCCGGGGTCAACGTTCAGGTACGGGTCCAGCTTGCGGAGCCGCACCTTGTAGCCGCGCGCCTGGAGGAGCGCCCCCAGCGCCGCCGACGCCAGACCTTTGCCCAGCGAGGAAACGACGCCACCGGTGATGAAGATGTAGCGAGTCATGTCCGTCCGAAGACCTTGAGAGCCAGATCCGTTCCCCGAGCGAGGATGCGCCCCGGACTAGTCCAAGATGCGCGTTCCTCAAAAGAAAGAGGCGGCTTCGGGGGAGGCCGCCTCTCGCGTCAGACCCGGTCGGTGCCGCGCCGTCGTAGCTGGGCGCGTCCTTACTGGGCGACCGGCGGGGCGGGCTGCGCCGGCGCGGCCGGCTGGGCGGGAGCGGCCGGAGCGGCGGGCGCCGCCGGCTGGGCCGGCATGGTGTCGATGATCGAGGCCGGCTGGGTGTGCGCCCCCGCCAGGATCGCCAGGATCATGCTGGTCGCCATGAAGCAGCCGGCCAGGATGCCCGTGGTCCGCGTCAGCAGGTTGGCGGTGCCGCGGGTGGTCATCATGCCACCCATGTTGCCGCCGCCGATGCCGAGACCGCCGCCTTCCGACCGCTGGATCAGGATGACCCCGACGAGCGCCAGAGCGATCAGCAGGTGAATGACCAGAATCACCGATTCCATGCAACCCGTTCCCTTGAGCTCATCCCAAGGCGATCCCAGGGGATCGCCCAACTCAACGCGGGGCAGCCCCAAAGGACTGCCCAAACCAACAGCGCGCCACGGACCTTGGTAGGGGCCCGTGGCGCGCGCCCATCTTTTTTAGCGCGGACCGTTCCGATATGCTAGCGGCAACTGACGCCGATGGCCCAGAAATCGTCCGCCTTCAGCGAGGCGCCGCCGACCAGCGCGCCGTCCACGTTGTCGACCGCCATCAGCTCCGCCGCGTTGCCGGGCTTCACCGAGCCGCCGTAGAGGATGCGCACGGCGTCCGGCTCCACGATCTTGCCGTCCAGCTCCGCCCGGATGTGGGCGTGCATGGCCTTCACGTCGTCCGGCGTCGCGGTCTTGCCCGTGCCGATGGCCCACACCGGCTCGTAGGCGATGACCGTGTTGGCGGCGGTGGCGCCCTCCGGGATCGAACCCTTCAGCTGGGTGGACACCACGGCGTTCGCCTGGCCGGCGTCGCGCTGCGCCTCCGTCTCGCCGACGCAGATGATGGCGACCAGGCCTTCCTTGTGGGCCGCCGCCGCCTTGGCGGCGATCTCCGCATCGGACTCGCCGTGGTCGGCGCGGCGTTCGGAATGGCCGACGATGACGAAGCGGCAGCCGGCGTCCTTCAGCATCACCGGGCTGACGTCGCCGGTGTGGGCGCCGGAGGTCTTGGCGTGGCAGTCCTGCGCGCCCAGCGCCAGGGGGCTGTCGGCGATGGCCTCGTGGACCGGGAACAGCAGCGGGAACGGCGGGCAGACCAGCATGTCGAAGGCGACGACGCCCGCCCCCTTCAGCCGCCCCGCGAGGTCGGAGGCGAGGGCCAGCCCGTCGGCCTTCAGGCCGTTCATCTTCCAGTTTCCGGCGATCAGCTTGCGGCGCGCGGTCATGGGGTTCGGTCCTCCGGGATTATTGGTTGGTGTTCGGTTGTTTTGGCGAAGTGCGGACCCTGTCTAGCAAGCCGCGCGGGCATTTTCCACTCATCCAACGTCGCTGCCGAATCCGCCTTTCCGAACGCCACTTCCGGGGCGAAATGACGGGGGAAATGGGGTGTTGCCGGGCTTTCGCGGGGTGCCTATGATGCCCCGCCCGGCCGACCGGCCGAATTTCGCGCTCTCATTCGGGTCCCATGCTTCAGTTCATCCGCAATTACGCCGGTTCGTGGATCGTCAAGATCCTGTTCGTGCTCCTGATCCTCAGCTTCGGAGTCTGGGGCATCGGCGACATGATCCGCCAAGGCGGCATTTCCAGCACCGTCGCGTCGGTCGGCAAGGTGGACATCGACCGCGTCGAGCTGGACCAGGAGTTCCGCCGCCAGATGGAGCGGCTGCGCCCGATGTTCGGCGGCAACCTGACGCCCGAACAGGCGCGCCAGTTCGGCCTGCTCGACCAGTCGCTGTCGGCGCTCGTGCAGCGCGCGCTGTACGACCAGGCGGCCCGCGACGTGGGCATCTCCGTCGGTACGGACGTGGTCCGGCTGCGCATCGGCGACGAGCCGGCCTTCCGCAACCCGCAGGGCCAGTTCGACCCGGCGCTGTTCCGCAGCGTGCTGCGCAACAACCAGCTGACCGAGGATGGCTACGTCGCGATCCTGCGCCGCGAGCTGGCGCGCGAGTTCGTGGCCGGCGCGGTCAGCGCGGGCGTGGCGCCCCCGAAGGTGCTGGTGGAGGATCTCTACCGCTACCGCGGCGAGAAGCGCGTGGCCGAGCTGATCACCCTGCCGAACGCCAGCGTCGGCGACGTCGGCGTGCCCGACGACGCGGAGCTGACCCGCTATTACGAGGACCATCAGGTCCGCTTCACCGCGCCGGAGTACCGCGCGCTGACCATCGCCCAGCTGTCCCCCGACTCGCTGGCGAAGGACATCCAGATTCCCGACGACCAGCTCCGCGCCGCCTATGACGAGCGCGCGGCGGAGTTCGGCACGCCGGAGCGCCGCTCCATCGAGATGGTGGTCGTGGACGACGAGGCGAAGGCCAAGGAAATCGCCGAGGCCGCCAAGTCCAAGGGCCTGCCCACGGCCGCCAAGGACGCCGGCGTCGATCCCATCACGCTGGACAACATCGCCCGCAACGAGCTGCCGGAGATCGGCGACGCCGCCTTCGGGCTGGCCCAGGGCGCCGTCAGCGGCCCGGTCAAGTCGGGCCTCGGCTGGCACGTGCTGGCCGTCACCGCGATCCAGCCGGGCGCGACCAAGAGCTTCGAGGACGTGCGCGCCCAGCTGCTCGCCGAGATGCAGAAGGAGAAGGCGCTCGACTCCGTCTACTCCATCGCCAACCGGGTCGAGGACCAGCTGGCCAGCGGCGCGCCGCTGGACGAGGTCGCCCAGGCCCAGGGGCTGAAGGTCTCCAAGATCGCCGCCGTGGACAGCAGCGGCAAGGCGCCGGACGGGAAGAACGCCGCCCCGGACCAGCCGGATCTGCCCAACATGCTGAAGGCCGCCTTCCAGCTCGCCTCCGGTGCCACCTCCACCCTGACCGAAGGCGCCAACAACAGCTTCTTCGCGGTGCGCGTCGACGGCGTGACCCCGGCCAAGGTGAAGCCGCTGGCGGACGTGCGCGACCAGGTCGTCGCCGGCTGGCAGGAGGACAAGCGCGCCAAGGCCGCCGCCGCCAAGGCGGAGGAGATCGCCGGCAAGCTGAAGCAGGGCTCCGAGGCCGCGGCGCAGGACGTGGCGACCCAGTCCGGCGGCAGCTTCGCCATGACCGCCCCCTTCACCCGCGACGCCAAGTCGGTCGAAGGCCTGCCGGCGGAGATGGTCGGCAAGCTGTTCGCGGCCAAGCCGGGCGAGGTCGTCACCGGCGCGTCCGGCGACGCCCAGGTCGTCGCCCGCCTGAAGGAGGTCATCCCGGCCGACCCGAAGGCGCCCGACGCCAATGTGGCGAGCGTCGAGGGAACCGTCGCCCAGGGCATGGAAAGCGACATCATGGCCCAGTTCGGCAACGCCCTGCGCAAGGAATACCCGGTCGACATCCACCACGCGCGGATCGACCAGTTCTTTGCCACCGGTAACCAGTAAAACCGTCTTATCGAGGGTCCGTGCCGTGAAGGTTCAGCCGGAATTCACCGCGTTCGACAGCGTCTATTCGGCCGGCAAGCCGCAGGTCGTCTGGACCACACTGGTGAGCGACCTGGAAACGCCCGTCTCCGCCTACATGAAGCTGGCCGACGGGCGTCCCTTCGGCTTCCTTCTGGAATCGGCGGAGCGCGGGGCGGGATCCCGCCGCGACCGCTACTCGGTCATCGGCTTCAAGCCGGACCTCGTCTGGCGCTGCCGGCGCAACCAGGCGGAGGTCAACCGCCACGCCCTGCACGACCGCGACGCCTACGAGCCGGTGGACGCCGCCCCGCTGGAGTCGCTGCGCGCGCTGATCGGGGAAAGCCGGATCGACCTGCCGGACGAGCTGCCGCCGATGGCGGCCGGCCTGTTCGGCTACCTGACCTACGACATGGTCCGGCTGATGGAACGGCTGCCGGACGACAACCCGGACGAGCTGGGCATTCCCGACGCCATCCTGACCCGGCCGAGCATCGTCGCCATCTTCGACAGCCACACCGATTCGGTCACGCTGGTCACCTCGGTCTGGCCGAAGCCGGGCCTGGACGCCCGCGCCGCCTATGGCGACGCGCGGGAGCGGCTGATGGACGCGGTCGCCGACCTGGAGCGCCCCCTTCCCTACCGGCGGGAACCGCGCACCAAGGACGGGCTGCCGCTCGCCTGGACCTCCAACACGACGCGCGAGGAGTATCACGCGATCGTGGAGCGGGCGAAGGAGTACATCCGCGCCGGCGACATCTTCCAGGTCGTGCCGTCACAGCGCATCCGCTTCCCCTTCAAGCCGTCGCCGCTGGCGCTGTACCGCACGCTGCGCCGCCTGAACCCGTCGCCCTTCCTGTTCCACTGCGACTTCGGGGAGCTGTCCATCGTCGGCTCCAGCCCGGAGATCCTGGTGCGCGTGCGCGACGGCAAGGTGACCATCCGCCCGATCGCCGGCACCCGCAAGCGCGGCGCCACCACGGCGGAGGACCAGGCCCTTGCCGAGGATCTGCTGAGCGATCCGAAGGAGCTTGCCGAGCACCTGATGCTGCTCGACTTGGGGCGCAACGACGTGGGCCGCGTCGCCAAGGTGGGCACCGTCAAGGTGACGCAGAAGATGATCGTGGAGCTGTACAGCCACGTCATGCACATCGTCTCCAACGTCGAGGGCGAGTTGGACCCGAAGCACGACGCGCTCGACGCGCTGGTCGCCGGCTTCCCGGCCGGCACGGTGTCCGGCGCGCCGAAGGTCCGCGCCATGGAGATCATCGACGAGCTGGAGAAGGCCCGCCGCGGCGTCTACGCCGGCTGCGTGGGCTATTTCGGCGCGTCCGGCGCCATGGACACCTGCATCGCGCTGCGCACGGCCGTGCTGAAGGACGGCATGATGTATGTCCAGGCCGGCGGCGGCGTGGTCGCCGACAGCGACCCGGAGGCCGAGTACCAGGAGACCGTCAACAAGTCGATGGCCCTGATCCGCGCCGCGGAGGAAACCGTGCGCGAGACCTCGGCGCGGTAAGCTCGGCTTTATTCTTTCACCACAGAGACACGGAGACACAGAGAATTGTCCCTCTGTGTCTCCGTGTCTCTGTGGTGAATCCTCCTCCCCCTCGACACTCACCAGCCGATAAGCGATGCCTCTCGATTCGGTTCTGCTGCCGCTGCTCATCAAGGTCGCGGCGGCGGCCCTCGTGGTCGTCATCGCCTCCATCGCGTCCGAGAAGGCCGGACCGTTCTTCGGCGGGGTGATCTCCAGCCTGCCCGTCTCGACCGGGCCGGCCTACGTGCTTCTCGCGATGGAGCACGACGACGGGTTCATCGCCGGCAGCGCCCTGTCCAGCCTCGTCACCAACGGGGCGATGATCCTGTACCTCGTGTCGCTGGTGCGCATCGCCCCGCGCTGCGGCATGGCGGCGACGGTGCTGATCAGTTCGGCGCTGTGGATCGCGGTTGCCATAGCACTTCGGTCGGCGGCCGACTGGGCGCTGCCTGGGGCGATCCTCCTGAACCTTGCCTGCTACGCGCTGGCCTACGGACTCGCGCGGGCGCACCGCGAAGGGGCCGCTCCGCCGAGCAAGGCCGGGCCGCGCTGGTACGACATTCCCGCGCGCGCGGCCTTGGTCGGCGTTCTGGTCGCGACGGTGACATCGCTCAGCCACGTGATCGGGCCGACCGCGACGGGCATCGCCGCGATTTATCCCATCGCGCTGACCAGCCTGACCGTGATCCTGCACCAGCGGATGGGCGGCGGCACCGTGGCCGCGGCGATGCGCAGCGCCCTGCTGACCAACCCGGGCCTCGCGCTCGCCCTGCTGACCGCGCACCTGATGGCTGGGCCGTTCGGCCGGGCGGTGGCGCTAACCGCCGCGCTGCTGGTGTCGCTGGCCTGGGCGGGCGGCCTGCTGGTCTGGCGGGCGCGGCGGATGCGCCGGGCGGTTCAGGCGGGCTGACCGCCGACATCAAAGCCGGCGGTCACCCGCCGGCGTGATGGGCGCGCACGACGGCGCTGACCGGGACCAGGACGAAGCCACGCTTCTGCACCTCCGGCAGCCAGGACGCCAGGGCCTCGATTGTCGCATCGTGCGGATGGCCGATGGCGATGGCGTAGCCCTGGTGCCGGGCGACCTGCTCCGTCTTCGCCAACTGGGCGCGGACCGCGGGCACGGTCATCTCGTTGTCCAGGAACACGTCGCGGCCGGCGTAGGGCATGCGCAGCTCCTGCGCGATGGACAGGCCGGCGCTCTTCGCCGTGGTCCGGCTGTCCAGCCAGAGCAGGCCACGCTTGGCGATCTCCGGCAGCACCAGCGCCATGGACGCGTGGTCGGCGGTGAAGCGGCTGCCCATGTGGTTGTTGACGCCGACGAACCCGTCGTAGCTGTCCATCGCGGCCTTGGCCCGCCGCAGGATTTCCGCCTTGCCCAGCGAGACGAGCAGCGCGTCCGGCCCCGGATCGGCATGGCCGCTGGGCTCCATGGGAAGGTGGAGCAGCAGCTCGTGGCCGGCGGCGCGCGCGGCCCGCGCCTGCGCCGACAGGTCGTGGGCGTAGGGCAGCCACGCCAGCGTCAGCGGCGCCGGAAGTGCTGCGGCCCGGTTGGAGCGCTTCCGGTCAACGCCCATGTCGTCGATGACGATGGCGATGGCCGGCTTGTCCGACGACGGGTGCGACGGCACGGCGTTCCGCTTCCAGGCCGGCGTGCCGGGCGGCGGCTGCACCGGCGCGATCGGCGGGGGCAGCATCGCCACCTCGGGCTTCTGCGGTGGGAGCGGCGCCGGCTTGGCCGTCTGCACCGCTGGCTCTTCGGAGGATTCGTTCGGCTCAGTCTCGGTGACCACCTGCGGGGGTTCGGCCACCGTGGGGGGTGGCGGCACGATCGCCGGGGTGGGCGGAACCGGCTTGGGCACGGGCGGCGGGGCCACGGCCGGAGTCGGCGCGGGCTTCGGCGCCTCGGCGACGGTGCGCGGCGCTTCCGGCGCATCGCGCCCGATCAGGAACTTCGCGCCCAATCCGACGACGAAGACGACCGCGACGGCCGCCAGCGCCAGGACTATGGGGTTCGCGGATGTCGTGTTTGCCGATGGCGTCCGGGCCGCGGCTTTGCGGGGCTTGCGCGGCGTTTTGCTGGCCATGGGAAGCTGTCTCTCGAACCCTTATTCGTTGGTGCGCAGGGTGGCACCGCCGGCAGACACCTGCAACAGCCGAGCGGGCTGGAGACGCCCGCCGCCTGGGACTATGCTGTGACCCGCCATGCGACCGATCCTGCTCTCCACTCTCCTGGCCCTGTGCGCGTCCCACGCCGTTGCGGCGGAGGTCCGCTGCCCGGCAAACCTCACCGTGCAGGCCCAGCCCGACGCCCCCGGTGGCTGGTCGCCCTACCCGGCCAAGGACAGCCACGCCTTCGCCGGAGTCTCCCTCGTGGAAGGCGACCGCGCGAAGGAGATGGCCTCGCCCGCTCCCGCGACGCTGGCCCCGGACCGCAACCTCCGCCGCGGCCGGTCGGAGACTCAGCAATGGGACTTCATCGGCCCGCGGCGGGACAACGTCTTCCTCCTCTGCCGCTACACCGGGACCCAGGCGACCATCGCGCTGGACCTGCCGCGCGAGGTGCGCCGCTGCCAGTTCACCTTCGAGATCGACGCGCGCGGCGCCATGGTCGACAGCCCGCGCACCGCGCCGCAGTTTCTCTGCCGCTGATGGGTCCGTCGGGGCTGGAAATCCACGGCTTCAGCGGCTAGGGTACGACGCTTGGAACAAGGCCGGAACGTTGATCCGGACCGCGAGGCCGGAAGGATCTGGGGCGCCCGATGCTGCTGCTCATCGACAATTACGACAGCTTTACCTACAACCTCGTCCATTACCTGGGCGAGCTGGGCGCCGACATCGACGTCCGCCGCAACGACAGCCTGACGGTTGGGGAAGCCTTGTCGCTCCGCCCCGACGGCATCGTCCTGTCGCCCGGCCCCTGCGACCCGGACAAGGCCGGCATCTGCCTTCCCCTGATCGACGCGGCGGCCAAGGCCGGCGTGCCGCTGATGGGCGTGTGCCTGGGCCACCAAGCCATCGGCCAAGCCTTCGGCGGCAAGGTCGTGCGCGCGCCGGTGCCGATGCACGGCAAGGTGGACCGCATGATCCACGGCGGGCGCGGCGTGCTGCGGGGCCTGCCCTCCCCGTTCCGGGCCACCCGCTACCATTCCCTGATCGTCGAGCGTTCCTCGCTGCCCTCCTGCCTGGAGGTGACCGGCGAGACCGAGGACGGGCTGATCATGGCGCTGTCCCACAAGGAACTGCCGATCCACGGCGTGCAGTTCCACCCGGAAAGCATCGAGAGCGAGCACGGCCACACCATCCTCAAGAACTTCCTCGACACCACCCGCCGCCCGCTGGAGACCGCCGCATGAGCACGCCCGCCGCCAACCACCCGTCGGGCGACCTGAACGACATGAAGGCGATCATCGCCAAAGTCGCAGGCGGCAACGCGCTGACCGAGGCGGAGGCGTCGCTCGCCTTCGACATCATCATGTCCGGCAACGCCACCCCGTCGCAGATGGGCGCCTTCCTGATGGCGCTGCGCGTGCGCGGAGAGACGGTGGACGAGATCACCGGCGCCGCCCGTGTCATGCGGTCCAAGGCCATCCCGGTGGAGGCGCCGGAGGGGACCATCGACACCTGCGGCACCGGCGGCGACGGGGCCGGCACCTACAACATCTCCACCGCCGCGGCCATCGTGATCGCCGCCTGCGGCGTGCCGGTCGCCAAGCACGGCAACCGCGCCATGTCGTCGAAGTCCGGCGCAGCGGACGTGCTGGGCGCGCTGGGCGTCAACCTGGACTGCGACCTGGGGCTGGTGCGCAAGGCCCTGTGGGACGCGCGCATCGGCTTCCTGATGGCGCCGCGCCACCACTTGGCCATGCGCAACGTCGGCCCGACCCGCGTCGAGCTTGGCACCCGCACCATCTTCAACCTGCTGGGCCCGCTGTCCAACCCGGCCAGCGCCAAGCGGCAGCTGCTGGGCGTCTACGCCAAGCAATGGGTGGAGCCGCTGGCCCACGTGCTGAAGCGGTTGGGGTCGGAAGCGGCCTGGGTCGTCCACGGCTCCGACGGGCTGGACGAGATCACCACCACCGGCCCGACCACCGTCGCGCAGCTGAAGGACGGCGCGATCACGGTGTTCGAGATCGAGCCGGAGCAGGCCGGCATCTTCCGCTCCAGCCCGGAGCTGCTGAAGGGCGGCGACGCGTACGAGAACGCGGAAGCGATCCGCGCCCTGTTCGACGGCGCGCAAGGGGCCTACCGCGACATCGTCCTGCTGAACGCCGCCGCGGCGCTGTATGTCGCCGGCAAGGCGGGCGACCTGAAGGAGGGCGTGGAGCAGGCCCGCCACGCCATCGACGGCGGCGGGGCGCGCACGGTCCTTCAGCATCTCGTGTCCATCTCCAACGAGCCGGTGCCCGCGTCATGAGCGACGTCCTGACCAAGATCTGCGACGACAAGCGCGCGCTGGTCGCCTCCCGCAAGGCCGCCCGCCCCCTGTCGGACGTGGAGGTAGCCGCCCGCGACGCCGGCCCGACCCGCGGCTTCATCCGAGCGCTGCGCAATGCCGTTGAGGCCGGTCGCTACGGCCTGATCGCCGAGATCAAGAAGGCCAGCCCGTCCAAGGGGCTGATCCGCGCCGACTTCGACCCGCCGACCCTGGCGCGCGCCTACCGCGAGGGCGGCGCCACCTGCCTGTCGGTGCTGACCGACGAGCCCTATTTCCAGGGCCGCGACGAGTATCTGGTGGCGGCCCGCGCCGCGGTGGACCTGCCGGCACTGCGCAAGGACTTCATGGTCGACCCGTACCAGATCGCGGAGTCCCGCGCGCTGGGCGCCGACTGCATCCTGATCATCATGGCGGCGCTGAGCGATGCCCAGGCGGCGGAGATCGAGGACGCGGCCATATCCTGGGGCCTGGACGTGCTGGTCGAGGTGCACAACCGGGAGGAGCTGGACCGCGCGCTGGCGCTGAAGACCCCGCTGCTGGGCGTGAACAACCGGAACCTCAAGACGCTGGCGGTGGACATCGCGACGACGGTGGAGTTGGCGCGCCACGTCCCGGCCGACCGCATGCTGGTGGCGGAGAGCGGGCTCTACAGCCCAGCGGACTTGTCACGCATGGCCGCGGTGGGCGCGCGCTGCTTCCTGGTCGGCGAATCGCTGATGCGCCAGGACGACGTGACGGCTGCCACCCGCGCCCTGCTCGCCTGAGACGGGAATCCTCGACCGTGACCAGCGCCACCGTGACCAGCCCCGACGTCATCATCACGCGGGAAAGCCCGCGCCAGGACGAGGTGGTCCGCCTGATCGGGGATCTCGACGCCTATCTCGGCGCCCTGTACCCGGCGGAGAGCAATGACCTGCTGGACATCGACTCGCTCGACCAGCCCGACATGCGCTTCTTCGTGGCCAGCCGCGGTGGCGCCGTGGTCGGCTGCGGCGCCCTGCGCATCGACGCGGAGGGCTATGGCGAGGTGAAGCGCATGTACGTCGACCCGGCCGCGCGCGGCGGCCGGATCGGGCGCAGGCTGATGGACCGGATCGCGGAGCAGGCCCGTGCCGAGGGGCTGGCTCTCCTCCGGCTGGAAACCGGCATCCACCAGGCGGAAGCGCTGGCGCTCTACCGGAAACTCGGCTTCGCGGACCGTGGCCCTTTCGGCGGCTACGGCCCGGATCCGCTCAGCGTCTTCATGGAGAAACGGGCATGACCGGCTTCACCCATTTCGATTCCGAGGGGCGCGCCGTGATGGTCGACGTCTCCGACAAGGCGGAGACGGAGCGCACGGCGACCGCCCGCGGCTCCGTCCTCATGCAGCCGGAGACACTGGCGCTGATCATGCAGGGCGGCGTGAAGAAGGGCGACGTGCTGTCGGTCGCTCGGCTGGCCGGCATCATGGGGGCCAAGCGCACGCCGGACCTGATCCCGCTGTGCCATCCGCTGGCCCTGACCTCCGTCAAGGTCGACCTGTCCTGCGACCCCGACCGCAACGCGGTGGACATCACCGCCACCTGCAAGCTGAAGGGCCAGACGGGCGTGGAGATGGAGGCGCTGACCGCCGTGTCGGTCGCGGCCCTGACCGTCTACGACATGTGCAAGGCGGTGGACCGCGGCATGACCATCACCGACGTGCGGCTGGTCCACAAGGCCGGCGGCAAGAGCGGGGAATGGGGGGCGTCGGCGTGATCTCGGTCGCGGAGGCCCGCGCCCGGATCCTCGCCGCCTTCTCGCCCCTGCCGGCGGAGACGGTGGCGCTGCCGGACGCGCTCGGCCGCGTGCTCGCCGAGCCGGTCGTCGCCCGCCTGACGCAGCCGCCCTTCGCGGCGTCCTCCATGGACGGCTGGGCCGTCCGCGCCGCCGACATCGCCCAGGCTGACGCGGAGCACCCCGTCGCTTTGCGGCGGGTCGGCGAGGCCGCCGCCGGTCACGCCTTCGGCGGGACGGTCGGGCCGGGCGAGGCCGTGCGCATCTTCACCGGGGCGCCCCTGCCCGACGGGGCCGACGCCGTGGTGATGCAGGAGGATTGCGAGCCGGACGGCGACCGCGTCCGCATCGGCCGCGCCGTTCAGCCCGGCCGCTTCGTGCGCCCGGCGGGGCTCGACTTCTCCGCCGGGGACGAGCTGCTGCCCAAGGGTCGCCTGGTCACGGCCCGCGACGTGGCGCTGGCCGCCTGCGCCAACGTGCCCTGGCTGCGCGTGCACCGGCGCCCGCGCGTCGCGGTGCTCGCCACCGGGGACGAGATCGCGTTGCCCGGCGAGCCGCTGGGGCCGAGCCAGATCGTCAGCTCCAACGCGCTGGGGCTCTGCGCGCTCGTCGCGACCCAAGGCGGCGTCGCGCACAATCTGGGCGTCGCCAAGGACGATCCCGAAAGCCTCGCAGCCATGGCCGCGGGGGCCGCCGGCTGCGACCTGCTGGTGACGACCGGCGGCGCGTCGCAGGGCGAGCATGACCATGTCCGGGACGTGCTGGGCGGGCTGGAGTTGGACTTCTACACCATCGCCATGAAGCCCGGTAAGGCGATGATGTTCGGCAGGGCCAAGTCCGGGGCCGGGGCCGTGCCGCTGCTGGGCCTGCCCGGCAATGCGGTGTCCACGGGTGTGGCCGCGATCCTGTTCCTGCGGCCGATCCTGCGGGTGCTTCAAGGACTCGCACCCGATGGTCCTGGGTTTTCCCAGACGGCCAAGCTGGGGGCTGCGCTGCGAGCGAACGATTCGCGCGAGGATTACTTGCGCGGGACTGTGACGGCGGATGCCGACGGCACCCTGGTCGCCACCCCCTTCGCCCGGCAGGACAACGCGATGATGTCGCGGCTGGCCAAGGCCGACTGCCTGATCGTCCGCCCGCCCAACGCTCCGCCCGCGCAGGCCGGCGACCCGGTGACGATCATCACGCTCTCGGGCGGCGTACTCACTTTGTAAGAGCAGCCAAAGAATTGTGCCGGACCTCGTCCCGCGGGGCTTGACGGTGCCCAAGAACCAAACTAGAACATAATGGAACGTTTTGCTTTTGTTCCATATCTAGTGCGGCACCGGCCGGGAGGCACAAATGCTCACGCGCAAGCAGCACGAATTGCTGCTTTTCATTCACGAGCGGCTCGGACAGGGCGGTGTGTCCCCCTCCTTCGACGAGATGAAGGACGCGCTCGGCCTGAAGTCCAAGTCGGGCATCCACCGCCTGATCACGGGGCTTGAGGAGCGCGGCTTCATCCGCCGCCTTCCCCACCGCGCCCGTGCGCTGGAGGTCCTGCGCCTGCCCGAAGGGCTGGAGGCCGCCCGCGCCCGTCCGCCGCGGGCCAAGTTCCAGCCCAACGTCATCAAGGGCGACTTCGCCTTCGCCGGCCGGGAAGCCAACCCGGCGTCGGAGACGGTGCAGCTTCCCCTGTACGGACGGATCGCCGCCGGCACGCCGATCGAGGCGCTGCGCGACAATTCGGCCTTCGTGGACATCCCGGCCGCCATGCTGGGCATGGGCGACCACTACGCGCTGGAGGTCGCCGGCGACTCCATGGTCGAGGCGGGCATCCTCGACCACGACACGGTGATCATCCAGCGTTGCGACGGTGCGGACAACGGGTCCATCGTCGTCGCCCTGGTGGACGACGCCGAGGTGACGCTGAAGCGGCTGCGCCGCAAGGGCAACACCGTCGCGCTGGAGCCCGCCAACGCCGCCTACGAGACCCGCATCTTCGGCGCCGACCGCGTGCGGGTGCAGGGTAAGCTCGTCGGGCTCGTCCGCAAGTACTGAGGACGCGCTTCAGCGCGTTCTCGTCCACGGCCGGTCGCCGCGTACGTCCCGCACGCTTTCCACGCGCACTCCCGACCGCGAGACGTACAGCGCCTGCGCCCCTTCCCGGCGCAGGCGCCACCGGTCGATCACCAGGGGCGCCCGGCAACCCCGCGCGGGCGTCGCGGTGATGACCACGTCGGCGAGGACGCAGTCCTCGACCAGGGCGTCCGGGGCGCGCAGCAAGGCGATTGTCCGGCCATCGACCGCGTAGACACAGCCCAAGACGTCGCAGCGCATGCGGCCGTCGAGGGTCACACCGGCGTCCGGCCACACGCCCGGGGCCTCAATGTGCCCGTCCCGCCGCTGCCACGTTTCCGCGACATGCCCCTCGGTCTTTCCGGAGAGGATGAGGTGGCCGTCAGTCCCCCGGACGGCCATGACCGCACCATCCCCTGACACCAGCACGTCGGGCCGGTGTGCGAACAAGGGCGTCGCCATGCCCCACAGGATCGGCAGAAGACCCAGCAGCCGCCACCGCCCGGTCCAGATCAGCAGCCACAGCCCGCCCAGGGAGACCGCCACGATCCCCGCCGTCGGCATGGCCGGAATGAACGCCGTGGCTCCCGGCAGGCCGGCGGTGAACTCCGCGGTCCAGATGACCAGCCGATCCCCCCAATTCATGGCGATCAGCGCCGGTTCCTCCAGGCCGAAGGGCATCAACAGATAGACGAGCAGGCTGCACGGCATCACCCAGACCGAGGTGACCGGAATGGCCACCATGTTCGACAGGACGCCGTAGAAGGCGACCTGCTGGAAGTGGAACAGCGAATAGGGCGTGGTCGCCAGCGTGGCGACGACGCTGGTGAAGGCGATGGTCCCGAGGTCGAGCAGGCGCCCTCCCACCCAGCCCAGCGCCTGCCGCCAGCGTGCCAGGGTCGGGTTGATGGCCTCGAAAGCCGCGATCAGCGCCGCCACCGCCGCGAAGGACATCTGGAAGCTGGGCCCGAGCATTCCCTCCGGCTCCATCACGATGGTGACGATCGCGGCGAAGGCGACCAGCCGCATGCTGATCGGCGACCGGTCCAGGATCACGGCCGCCATGATCAAGCCGGTGGACAGGACCGACCGCACCGTCGGAACCGGCGCCCCGACCAGCATCGTGTAGGCCAGCGCGGAGACGATGCCGAAGGCCGCGGCGATCTTCTTGATCGGCCAGCGCAGCGCGATCCAGGGCACCAGCGCCAGCAGCGCGCGGACCACCCAGAACACTATCCCCGCGGCGATGCCCACATGCAGGCCGGAGATCGACAGAAGATGCGCAAGGCCGCTGTTGCGGAAGGCGTCCATCATCGGCTCGGGAATCGCCACCTCCTCCCCGTTCAGCAGGGCGGCGGTGACGCTGGCCTCCACAGGGTCGGGGATGGCACGCTGCACCCGCTCGGCGATCACCGCCCGCGCTCGGTCGAAGGCCACCGACACCGCGTCCCAGCCGGACACCGGCGGCGCGTCCACCACCTCCGGCGTGCCGAGGACGAACCCGACGGCGCCGAAGCCCTGGAAGAAGGCCCGGCGCTGGAAATCGAAGGCGCCGGGCTCGGCGGGCGGGGCCGGCGGGTGCAGCATCGCCCGCACGCGAATCACCGTGCCCGCCTCCGGCGGCTTGAACTTCGCCGGAAGCCGCAGCCGCACGCGGCCCGGAGTCGCCTCTGGCTTCAACCTGTCGATGGTCAACCCGCCCAGGATCATCCGTGCGCCGGCCGGCTGCCGTTCGACCGACAGCACCCGCCCGGTGACCGTGGTAGGCCCGAGGTCCCGCGTCAGGATGGGCGCGGCCACCAGGGCGGTCCGGGTCTGAGCCACCGCGAATCCCAGCGCGACGGCCAACAGCGCGACCACCGTCACCACCGCACCGAGGCGCCGCCGCAGCGCCCACAAAAGCAGGATCGCGCCACCGGCCACGCCCGGCCCCAGCCACAGGGGAGGCTCCAACGGCAGCGCAAAATAGAGGGCCACGCCACCGCCGACTCCGACGGGGCTCCAGAGCGCCCAGCGCTCCCGCTCCGCCGCCAGCCGGCCGACCAGCCACGCGAAGGAGCGCACAAACAGCCCGGGGCGCTCCCCGATCGCGTCGGGGGCCGTCCCATCCTCCTCCAACAGGCTGTCCGTCGCCACCCCGCCGCCCATACTGTCGCCTATGCGCGCATGGCAAATGCCCGCGACGCGCTTAATGTGTTACACCACCGCACCACTGTAGCAGCGCTGAACCCGGAATTGAGCCACCGATGACCGTCGTCACCCGCTTCGCCCCGTCGCCCACCGGTTTTCTCCATATCGGCGGCGCCCGCACCGCGCTGTTCAACTGGCTGTACGCCCGACACACCGGCGGGAAGTACCTGCTGCGCATCGAGGACACCGACCGGCAACGCTCGACGGACGCCGCGGTGGACGCGATTCTGGACGGGCTGACCTGGCTCGGCCTGGATTGGGACGGCGAGGCCGTCAGCCAGTTCGCCCGCAAGGACCGCCACGCCGAGGTCGCCCGCCAGATGCTGGAGTCGGGCAACGCCTACCACTGCTACGCCAGCCCGGAAGAGCTGGAGGAAATGCGCGCCGCGCAGAAGGCCGCCGGCCTGCCGGTCCGCTACGACGGCCGCTGGCGCGACCGCGACCCGTCGGAGGCCCCCGCCGGCGTGAAGCCGGTGATCCGGCTGAAGGCGCCGCAGACCGGCGAAACGGTGCTGAAGGACCATGTCCAGGGCGAGGTGCGCGTGCAGAACGCGCAGCTGGACGACCTGATCCTGCTGCGCGCCGACGGCACGCCGACCTACCTGCTGGCGGTGGTGGTGGACGACCATGACATGGGCGTGACCCACGTCATCCGCGGCGACGACCACCTGACCAACACCTTCCGCCAGATCCAGATCTACAACGCCATGGGCTGGGATCTGCCGGAGTTCGGCCACATCCCGCTGATCCACGGGCCGGACGGCGCCAAGCTGTCGAAGCGCCACGGCGCGCTGGGCGTGGACGCCTATCGCGATATGGGCTACCTGCCGGAAGCGGTGCGCAACTACCTGCTGCGGCTCGGCTGGGCGCACGGCGACGACGAGATCATCTCGACCGAGCAGGCGGTGGAGTGGTTCAACCTGGAGGGCATCGGCCGTTCCCCCTCCCGCTTCGACTTCGCAAAGCTGGAGAACCTGAACGCGCACTACATGCGCCAGGCGGACGACGACCGGCTCGTCGGCCTGATCGCCCCGCGGCTGGAGGCCGACCTCGGCCGCTCGCTGACCGACTCCGACCGCGACATTTTGAAGCGGGCGATGAACGGCCTGAAGCAGCGCGCCCGCACCATCGTGGATCTGGCGCAGAGCGCCCGCTTCTATCTGGCCACGCGGCCCCTGCCCATGGACGACAAGGCCGCGGCCCTGCTGGACGACAAGGGCCGGGCCGTCCTGGCCGATCTGGCCGCCCTGTTCGGGGCGGAAGCGGACTTCACGGCGGCCGCGCTGGAGGCGCAAGTCCGGCGATTCGCCGAGGAACGCGGCGAGAAGCTGGGCAAAATCGCCCAGCCGCTGCGCGCCGCGCTGACCGGCACGACCGTCTCGCCGCCGATCTTCGAGGTCGCGGAAATTCTCGGCCGGGACGAGACGCTGGCGCGGATGAGCGATGCCGCAGGTGCAGCACGAGGATAACTTCCGTGCGTTGATATCCTTACGGCATGGAACTATGCTGCGCCGATTCGAAAAGGGCGTTAAGCCCCAACCCTAAAATTAAGGACGTGCCGAGATGACCCAAACCGCGGACAAGGCCGAAACCTTCACCCTTACCGACAACCGGACTGGCAAGCAGGTCACCCTGCCCGTGCTCAAGGGAAGCACCGGTCCGGACGTGATCGACATCCGCAAGCTGTACGCCGAGACGGGTTGTTTTACCTACGATCCGGGTTTCACTTCGACGGGCAGCTGCGAATCGCAGATCACCTACATCGACGGTGACGAGGGTGTCCTGCTGCACCGCGGGTACGCCATCGACGATCTGGCCGAGCACGCGACCTTCCCGGAGGTGTGCTACCTCCTCCTGAACAACCACCTCCCGAACGCCGCCGAGAAGGAGGAGTTCGAGAGCATCCTGCGCCGCCACTCGATGGTGCACGAGCAGCTGACCCGCTTCTACAGCGGCTTCCGCCGTGACGCCCACCCGATGGCCGTCCTGTGCGGCGTCGTCGGCGCCCTGTCGGCCTTCTACCACGACTCGACGGACATCGAGGATCCGGTGCAGCGCAAGATCGCCGCGCACCGCCTGATCGCGAAGATCCCGACGATCGCCGCGATGGCCTACAAGTACTCGGTCGGCCAGCCCTTCATGTACCCGCGCAACGACCTGTCGTATGCGGAGAACTTCCTGTACATGACCTTCGGCACGCCCTGCGAGCCGTTCAAGGTCAACCCGGTCCTGTCCAAGGCCATGGACAAGATCTTCATCCTGCACGCCGACCACGAGCAGAACGCCTCGACCTCGACCGTCCGTCTGGCCGGTTCGTCGGGCGCCAACCCGTTTGCCTGCATCGCCGCCGGCATCGCCTCGCTGTGGGGTCCGGCCCACGGCGGCGCCAACGAGGCCGTGCTGAAGATGCTGGAGGAGATCGGCTCGGTCGATCGCATTCCGGAGATCGTCCGCCGCGCCAAGGACAAGAACGACAACTTCCGCCTGATGGGCTTCGGCCACCGGGTCTACAAGAACTACGACCCGCGCGCCCAGGTCATGCGCAAGACCTGCCACGAAGTGCTCTCCGAGCTGGGCATCAAGGACGAGCCGCTCCTTGACATCGCGATGGAGCTGGAGAAGATCGCCCTGTCGGACGAGTACTTCATCGAGAAGAAGCTGTACCCGAACGTCGACTTCTACTCGGGCATCATCCTGAAGGCGATGGGCTTCCCGACCAGCATGTTCACCGTGCTGTTCGCCGTGGCCCGCACGGTCGGCTGGATCTCCCAGTGGAAGGAAATGATCGAGGACCCGGTCCAGAAGATCGGCCGTCCGCGTCAGCTCTACACCGGCGAGACCAAGCGGTCGTTCGTGCCGCTGGCCGAGCGTGGCTAACCGGCCAACAGCACACATCGGAACGGGCGGCTCCGACGGGGCCGCCCGCAGCCCGGCTGCGTACATCGTTCCGGCACGGCGGGCCCGCCTGGGCCTGCCGGTCGCCAACGACAACAAGCCGCCCTTCTCGCGGCGGCTGCGTCGTTTGTTGGTCTATGCCGTGCTCTTCGCGATGATCGCCGCGGTGGTGCTGGTCTGATACGCCTCTGATCTGGAAGATCATGCATGCGGTTCCAGTGCCGCCACACATTCCTATTATCCCACAGGACCGAATAACCCAGCCCAATCAAGCCCATAATTTTCCGAAGCGCAAACTTCACGTCGAGCTTGCAGTCAGGGCGATACCGGGCTGAGATGGGTGACGTCCTGTCGGCTGGACACTTCCTTTCGAAGGCGCTCCACATAATCGCGCATTTCTGTGTCGGACAGGCTTGCGACGCGCAACTTCACATCCTCCCAAGCCAACCGATCACCGACCTCCCGAATAAAAAGCGCTGGTGTCGAGATCAAGCGGGGTGGGTTGGAGTTGGAAACATGCACGGAAAGCCCAAACAAGGTCTCACAAGGATTTTCCATGGTAGCGGCAAAGGTAATCACCCCACGATCATGGTGATCGCCAACAGAGGCATAATTAAACAGCATATTCAGGGGTGCTCCGTGCAATTCCCCCTCATAAAACTGAGATACGCCACGCTTCCTACCCGGCCGAAATAGGCGGCACATCAGGCCTCCCTCTTCCGCCGCTTCGACATGCAAGGCTTCGAAGTGGTAAGCCACCTGCCGAGCGCCGCTCATCCTCAGACCGATGTAGTAACCAACAAAGCGCTCCGGCGTATGTATACCGGATGAACTGCGTGGCCTGTTGGAGGGTGGATCGGCACTCTCCCCATCGGACTTGCCCCGGGGACCATCCGCAGAGGGCTTGGCTGCCGCCGACGCAGCGTTCGACTGGTCGTCCCCCGGTATGGCATCAGCGTCCGCGACAAACTCAGGCCCGGGATATTCGCTTTGATCCGAATTACCTTCCATTAGTAGCGCAAACTGACTCGGCGACAGCCGCAGAATCTCAGGGCGAAACCATTCCGACAGAAGACCGCTCGGCAGATTATCCTTATTCTGAATTACAGAACGATAGAATCGCTCAAGCTTGTCGGGAGATACTTCCGATATGCACTTCTCAATCCGGCTGATATCGAATTGCCGAGTACCGACAAGCGAGGCGAATGCTTCCTGCTTCAGGCGAGATCGGCGCCTCAAAGCAGCTATATTATGATTTGCATTGAGATTGAGCGTCACCGCACAACGACTCCAAGCACCATCCAGTCATGCAAGTCTTAACATACGGAACTCTACCATCAACAAAAAAATGCGAAGATTTGCGCGGTGATATCGACAAAATGGCGATATGCAGAGACATATGCGCATAAAGCCGGAATGAATTGCCAATCAATCGCAATGCAGTTGCGGGATTGCCGAATTCATCATGCGGCAGTCCGCGCACTTTCTACGCATATTTACGAATATGCTGGGCGGCACCGACATGCATCGCGACTCGGCGATGCATATTCCTGGCTCACCCCTTCTCTGCCTCATGCGCGCAATGCCCTTGCGGTGCATATTCCTCAATTTGCATTATGCATGCGGCGAGCATAAATTTAATTCTAAGTTTTGAATTCAGCGACTCCCGCCGCTGTTGGCGGACCGTCATCGGATAAGGAGAGAGGTGATGGGTGTTCAGGTAAGTCCTTGCGCTCCTGCGGAACGCTCCGGCAACTCCGGAAGCATGACCATCGATGCGGTCATCGCCGAGGCCGTCGGGATGTCAAACAATGAGGATGTTGCTTACGCCTACTTGTACCGACAGTCTTTGAACTATCTGACGTCGGAGCGGTTCGCGCTCGCTGAAGCCATCGAGCGCTCCCGTGAGCTTGGGCAGAATCCCTCATATCAACGACTGGCGAAGCGTATTCGCATGCTGGCGAGTATGGCGAATGCATAAATGAACTTTGCGTTGCGTTTGCATGGAGCATGCATACGTGCATTTTTATGCATTTTGGCATTATGCAGATTATCGGAACAATGATGCTGATGGACGACGACTTAATTGCCTTTTTCCGAGAAACACTTATTCAGCTTGAAGTGCTCGTCGAAGAGGCTCGCAGTAAATGCCCGCGTTTGAAGATGACTTCCAAGCCGGCGATTGACAAAGCGGAGAGACTTCTGCGCTCCCGCATCGACAAATGTAGTATTTTTACCGCCTTCAACACCGCTGCTCAGGTGGTGCATTCAGACATAAAACCTTGCCGAAATTTTCCCGATCCGTTGACATCCGCCAATGCGGCAATGGCGCTGATTAAAGAAATTCAGATGACCGCCGAAGACTCTGGGTGCTGAGCAAGGGGGGTGGGAAAGTCACCCACCCCACCCTGCCCTTCCGTCACTTCCGCTCGATCAGCTCGACCTTGTAGCCGTCCGGATCCTCGATAAAAGCGATCACGGTGGTGCCGTGCTTCATCGGGCCGGGTGGGCGCGGGATCTTGACGCCTTCCTTCGCCAACTGCTCGCAGGTGGCGTAGATGTCCGGAACGCCCAGCGCGATGTGCCCATAGGCGGTGCCGATCTGGTAGGGCTCGGCCTGGTCCCAATTGTGGGTCAGCTCCAGGACGGCGGTGTCCTTTTCGTCGCCATAGCCGACGAAGGCCAGCGTGAAGCGCCCGCCTTCGTAGTCGTTGCGGCGCAGCAGCTTCATGCCGAGCAGCCGGGTGTAGAAGTCCAGCGACTTCTCCAGGTCGAACACCCGGAGCATGGTGTGGAGCAGGCGGAACTCGCTCATGATGTCTCTTCTCCCTTGAACGGGCTTTCGGATAGGCGTTGCGCTTGGTCGACGGTCTGGCCGCCCTGACGCTCGGCGATAAGGTCCAGAACCACGCGGGCGGCGCGCTCGCTGGGCGGGATGCCGCCCTGGCCGAGCCAGCGCGCGACCTCGCCGACCCCTTCCACCTGCGCGGCGCGCGTCGCGGGGTCGTCGAGCAGGCGGCCCAGTTCGGCGGCCAGCCGGTCGGGCCGGCATTCCTCCTGCAGCAGTTCCGGCACCAGCATACGGTCGAGCATCAGGTTGACCAGATTGACGTATTTGACCCGGATGAAGCGCCGATACAAGGCGACGGTCACTGGATTCAGCCGATAGGCGATCACCGCCGGCAGCCGCGCCAGGGCAAGCTCCAGCGCCACGGTGCCCGACGCCGCCAGCGCGGCCTCCGACGCGGCGAAAGCGTCGTACTTGGCCGAATCGCCTTCGACGAGGATGGTCCGCAAGGGCCAGTCGGCCAAGGCCGCCGCGACGCGATCTCGGACGGTGGCGACCGTCGGCACCACGGCGACCAAGTTCGGGTGCGTGGGGAGAAGGCGTTCGAGCGTCGCGCGGAAATCCGGCAGCAGGCGGCTCACCTCCCCCTTGCGGCTGCCGGGAAGCACCGCCACCACCCGCGCGTCGTCGGCGAGCCCGTGCGCGGCGCGGAACCGGGCGGCATCGCCCCGCCCCGCCCCGCTCTCCACCACCGAATGGCCGACGAAGCTGCACGCCAGCCCCTCTCGCTCGAAGTAAGGCGGCTCGAAGGGCAGGATGGCCAGAAGGTGGTCGTAGATCGCGGCGTATTTGGCGGCGCGCTTCGGCTTCCAGGCCCAGACCGTCGGGGCGACGTAATGGACCAGCGCGATGTCCGGCGCCTGCTGCCGCACGCGCTTGGCGATGCGGACCGTGAAGCCCGGCGAATCGATGCCGATCACCGCGTCCGGCCGCAGGCGCAGCACCTCCTCGACCGTCTGGTCCATGCGGCGGAGCAGGTTGGGCAGGTGCGGCAAAAGCTCGAACACGCCAAACAGAGTCAATTCGCTCATGGGGAAGAGGCTCTCCAGCCCCTCGGCGATCATCCGCTCCCCGCCGATTCCGGCGAAGCGGACGCGCCCGCCGGTCAGGCGCTTGCACGCCGCCATGAAGCGCGCGCCCAGCGCGTCGCCCGACGGCTCGCCCGCGATCAGGAACAGCAGTGGGCCGGAGGTCTCCGTCACGCCGCCGCCTCCCCCGGACGCGGGTCCGGAACGGCGATTCCCACGACGAACAGGCCAAGCCGGTCCGCGGCCTCCCCCACGGCCGCGCGGTCCACGAGCAGGCTGCCGCCCGCCTCCACCGCGATGCCGCGCAAGCCCGCACGGGCGGCGTTCTCCACCGTGGTGACGCCCATGGTCGGCAGGTCGATGCGGCGGTCCTGCTGCGGCTTCCTCACCTTCACGAGGACTCCACCCGGCCCCGGCCGGCGCAGGCTGGCGCAGCGGTCGAGCATGGCATCCGTTCCTTCGATGGCCTCCACCGCCAGCACGATGCCCTGCTGGACCACCGCCCCCTGCCCGACGTCGAGCGCGCCGAGGGCGCGGGCGACCTCGACGGCGCGGGCGATGTCGCGCTCCGCCTCCTCGTCCGGGACCAGGCGCCCCACGGGTCCGGGTGCCGTCAGAAGCCCCGTCAGCAGCTCATGGAGCCCGACCACCCGGAACCCCTCGCCTTCCAGCTGTTTCGCCACGGAGCGCAGCAGCCCGTCGTCGCCGAGCGCGCGCGTGCCGACCTTGGCGAGGAATTTCGTCGTGTACCAGTCGGGAACGAGTTCGGTGAAGGACGGCCGGCGCACCGGCCCGGCGAACACGAGATCGCCGACGCCTTCCTGCTTCAGGCGCGCGATGATGCTGCCCGCAGCGCCGAAGCGGCTCCACAGATGGGCCCGCCCGGCGACAGTCGCCGGGTCGGTGTGGCCTTCGAAGGCGACGATGAACACCTCACGCCCCTGGCCGCGCACCGCCTCCGCGATCCGGGCGGGCAAGGTGCCGCCGCCGGCCAGGATGCCGAGCTTCGGACGCGGCTGCGACACGGCTTCCACTCCCACTGCCATCCGGACGGGGGTCAGGCTGCCCGGTCAGCCTTCGCGGGGCTGGCACAGCGAGCGCGAGGCCCGCGACCGGATGAAATCCAACACGTCGGAGACGAGCGACTTCTCCCCGAAATCGCGCCCGACCTCCTCCATCCGCTCCGCAAAGGTGCCTTCGGCACCGAACAGCAGGCGGTAGGCGGCGCGGAGCGCGTGGATGTCGTCCTTCTGGAAGCCACGGCGCTCAAGCCCGACCAGATTCAGGCCGGCCAGACGCGCGCGCTCCCCCATGACGAGGCCGTAGGGGATGACGTCCTTCTCCACCCCGGACATGCCGCCGATCATGGCGTGCGAGCCGATGCGGACGAACTGGTGCACAGCCGACAGGCCGCCGATGGTGACGAAGTCCCCCAGCTCCACATGCCCGGCGAGCGTGGCGTTGTTCGCCAGAACCGCGTTGTTGCCGACGACGCAGTCGTGGGCGACGTGGACGCCGACCATGAACAGGCCGTTGTCGCCGACGCGGGTGACCATGCCGCCGCCCTCGGTCCCCGGGCTCATCGTCACGTGCTCGCGGATCTGGTTGCGGCGGCCGATGATCAGTTCCGACGGCTCCCCCTTGAACTTCAGGTCCTGCGGCCGGTGGCCGATCGACGCGAAGGGGTAGATGACCGTGTCCTCACCGACCTTCGTGCGCCCCTCCACCACGACGTGGGAGGTCAGCCGCACGCGGTCGCCCAGTTGGACGTCCGGGCCGACCACGCAGAAGGGACCGATGACGACACCCTCGCCCAGCTTGGCCGCCGGATCGACGGCAGCGGACGGGTGGATGGAAACGTTCATTTCTCGTCCAGAATCATGGCGGAATAGGTGGCTTCGGCGACGAGGACGCCGTTGACCTTGGCCTCGCCCTTGAACTTCCACACGTTGGCGCGCTGGCGCTGCTTCGACACGTGGATGTGGATGGTGTCGCCGGGCGTGACCGGCCGGCGGAACCGGGCTTCATCGACGGTCATGAAATAGACGAGCTTGCCTTCCGCCTCGGCGCCCAGCGTGGCGACGACCAGAACGGCGGAGGTCTGCGCCATCGCCTCGATGATCAGGACGCCGGGCATGACCGGACGCGACGGGAAATGCCCCTGGAAATACGGCTCGTTGATCGTGACGTTCTTGACGCCCGTCGCGCTCTCGCCAAGCGTGATGTCCACCACGCGGTCGATCATCAGAATCGGATATCGATGCGGGATCATCTGCATGATCCGCGTGATATCGAGGTCGGCCATCTTCTTGTTTTCCGCCGTCACATCCATGGTCCGGACGCTCGCCTTTCAAATCTCCGGGTGTTTCCCCTTCCGCGCCACACACGGTCCTGCGGGGAGACGCCCCTTGTGCCCGATTTTCCGGGAATTGGCAATCCCGCGCCGGCCACGCCGACGGCCGGCCCCCGGTGAAGAGCGGGCGCCAAAGACAAAGGCCGCGGTCGCCATGACCGGCGACCGCGGCCCTTCCCGTGCAGCCCGGATGTCCATGGGCCCGCAGGCCCACGGAAGGGCATCACTGCTTCGGAACGTTCAGCGCGACCTGGGGCAGCTTCTTGTTCACCCGCTCCATCACCGTGTCGGTGATGTCGAGCTGGGTGTCGACCAGCACGAACTGCTGGCGCGTCAGAACCAGGTTGGCGCCCCGCTCCTTGGCCACATCCTGGACGATCTGCACCATGTTCTGGTGGATGACGCCCATCGCCTCGTTCAGCGCGCCTTCCAGGGCGCGCTTGCGGTTCTGGACGGTCTTCTGCACGTCGGCCAGCTGCTTTTCGAAGTCGCGGCGCTTGGCGGCCAGCGCGTCCTGGGACAGCACCGTCTGCTGCTTGCGCAGTTCCTCGTCGGACTTGCGCAGCTTGTCCTCAAGCGAGGCGACCTCCTTCTGGTAGGCGTCGCGCAGCGACTCGAAGGACTTCGACACGCCCTTGGACGCGTTCGACTCCTGCATGATCTTCTGGACGTCCATCACGGCGATGACGGGGGCCTTCAGATCGGTTTTCGTTTCCTGCGCCGAGGCCAGCGGGGCGGCGAAGGCCATACCCGCCATGACCGCGCCGACGGCGACCAACGCCCTGAGCTTGCTGAACTGCATCGTTAGAACCTGGTTCCAAAGCTGAAACGGAAAAGCTCTTTCTTGTCGTAGCTTTCCTTGACGATCGGTACGGCGATATCAAGGCGGATCGGCCCGAAGGGCGATTTCCACGACACGCCCGCGCCCGCCGACAGACGGATCGACTCGCTGTCCGCGACCAGCGGATCGTTGATGTTCGTCTTGCCGAGCGTGCCAACGTCGGAGAAGGCGTGGCCCTTCAGGCCGAACTCTTCCGGAAGGCCCAACGGGAAGTTCAACTCCACCGAGGCGCGGTAGTAGCGTTCGCCGCCCAGCGCGTCGCCGGTGCGCAGGTCGCGCGGGCCGATGCCGGCGGTGTTGAAGCCGCGCAGCGTGTCGCCGCCGATGAAGAAGCGGTCGGACAGCGACACGTCCTTGCCCACGCCGGCGATGTAGCCGATTTCACCGGACGTCGCGAGCACCCAGCTCTCGTTGAACAGCGGCAGATAATAGCCGCCGGACAGGCGGCCGCGGACGTAGCGGGCGTTGCCGCCCAAGCCCGCGAAGTCGGTCGTCAGGCGGACGTAGTAGCCGTCGGTCGGATCCAGGCGGCTGTTGCGGCGGTCGTAGGTCAGTTCCTGGCCGATCAGCGACGTGAGACGCGCGCCCTTCTGGTCCTGGATGTAGCGCGACGCCGTCGACGGAACGCTGGTGATGTCCGTGTTCTGCATCTGGTAGTAGAGCCGCTGCCGCAGGTTCTCGGTCAGCGGATAGCCCATGCGCAGGGCGAAGCCCGTGTTCTTCTCGTCGAAGGAGCTTTCGTCCTGGTAGTCGCGCGTGATGCGGAACAGGTCGACACCGGCCGAGATGTCGCGGTCCATGAAATACGGCTCGGTGAAGGAGACGTCGTACTCCTTGCGCCGGCCGGAGATGGTCGCGCCGAACCGCAGGTCCTGGCCGCGGCCGAGCAGGTTGCGCTCGCGAATCGAGAAGTCGGCCAAGGGACCGTCGGAGGTCGAGTAACCGGCGCCGATGGCGATTTCGCCGGTGGACTGCTCCGTCACCTCGACGTTAACGATGCTGCGGTCGGGGGCGGACCCTTCGGCGGTGGTGACGTTCACCTTTTCGAAGAAGCCGAGGTCCTTGATGCGCTGCTCCGAGCGGCGCAGCTTCGTCGCGCTGAACGGATCGCCTTCGGACACCAGCATCTCGCGCCGGACGACCTTGTCCAGCGTGCGGACGTTGCCCGTGACGTCGATGCGCTCGACGAAGACGCGCGGTCCCTCGACGATCTCGTAGGTGATGTCGATCGTCTGGTTTTCGCGGTTGCGCGTGATGCGCGGACGGACGTCGACGAAGGCGTACTGCAGGTCGCCGACCGCGGTGGCCAGCTTGTTGATGGTGTTCTCCACCTCCTGCGCGTTGTACCAGTCGCCCTCATTGGTCGTCATCACGCCGCGGACCTGCTCCGGATCGAGCGCCTTCAGCGTGGTGTTGACGTCGATCTTGCCGAACTTGTACCGCTCGCCCTCATCCACCGTGAAGGTGATGACGAAGTCCTCGCGGTCCGGGGTCAGCTCGGCGACAGCGGAGACGACTCGGAAGTCGGCGTAGCCTTCCTTCAGGTAGAAGCGGCGCAGCAGGTCACGGTCGAAGTTCAGCCGGTCCGGATCGTAGTTGTCGTCCGACGTCAGGAAGCGCCACCAGGCGCTCTCCTTCGTCTGGATCGCCTCGCGCAGCGACCCGTCGGAGAACTTCTCGTTGCCGACGAAGCTGATCTGGCGAACGCCGGTGCGCGTGCCTTCGTCGATCTCGAACACCAGGTCGACGCGGTTCTGGTCGAGCTGGATGATCTTCGGCTCCACCGTCGCGGCGAAGCGGCCCTGGCGGCGGTAGATGTCCAGGATGCGCTGCACGTCGCTCTGCACGCGGGTGCGCGTGTAGACGACGCGGGGGCGCAGCTGGATTTCCTTTTCCAGGTTGTCCTTCTCGATGCGCCGGTTGCCCTCGAAGGCGATGCGGTTGATGATCGGGTTCTCGACCACCGCCACCACCAGCACGTCACCCTCGCGCTTCAGCACCACATCGGCGAAGAGGCCCGTGTTGAACAGGTTCTTCAGCGACTGGTCGATGCGGTCCGGATCGAAGGCATCGCCGGGCGACACGGCCATGTAGGAGCGCACGGTGGTGGGCTCGATGCGCTGCACCCCCTCCACGCGGATGTCGCGGATGGTCCCACCCGAGAACATCTGGCCGATCGCCCCCGGATTCCCGGCGGCCCCGGGTGCAGCCCCACCGGTGGCCCCACCCGTCTGGGCCCAGCCGGTTTGAGAAAGGGCAAGAGTAACCGTCGTCATGGCGCACCCAGCCATCAGGCTGAACGCCAGAACCTTGCTCGACACCCGCAAAGCACGCTCCCTGGCTTTGGAGGCGACTAGGAAATCAGCCCCCGAAAGAATTCCACCACGCGAAGCTGAACAAGATCATTCCACGTGGCGAAAACCATGAGCGTTAATACCAAAGCAAGACCGATGCGGAAACCGTATTCTTGCGCTCTAGGTCCAAGCGGGCGGCCACGCAGACCTTCGAAGGCATAAAACATCAGATGGCCGCCGTCCAGGAGCGGAACGGGGAACAGGTTGATCAGGCCGAGGTTGACCGACAGAAAGGTCATGAACCAGACCAGCGGGTACCAGCCGCTCTGCGCGACCTCCCCGGACATCTGCGCGATGCGCAGCGGGCCGCCCAGTTCCTCGGTCCCGCGCGATCCCTGGACCATCTGGCCGAGCGCGGTGAAGGTCCCAGTGACCATTCCGGTCACCTCCCGCCCGGCCTGCCAGAAGGCCGTCAGGGGATCGTGGCGCTTGTTCTCCGCCCCGCCGCGCATGATGCCCAGCTGGCCGATGCGGTGCGTGTTGCCGAATCGGTCGCTGACCTCCTTCACGTCGGGCGTGGCCGTCAGGTTCACCGTGCGGCCGTCGCGCAGCACGACCATCTGCAACGGCTCGCCCGGCTGGATGGAGACGATCTGGCGGATTTCCTCGAATCGCTGGATGCCGCTGCCGTTGATCGACTGGATGACGTCGCCCGGCTGCAGGCCGGCGCGCTCCGCGGCGCTGCCCGGCTGCACGCCGCCGACGTCCGGCGGGGTGAAGGACTGGCCTGCCGTGGCGAACAGCACCGTCAGCGTAACGATGGCGAAGACGAAGTTCGCGATCGGGCCCGCCGCAACGATGGCCGCGCGCTGACCCAGACGCTTGTGGTGGAACGACACGGCCTTTTCGGCCGGCGTCATGTCCTGCGTGTGGGCGCCCGGCGTGCTGGCCGGGTCCGCGTCGCCGAACATCTTCACGTAGCCGCCCAGCGGGATGGCGCTGAATTTCCAGCGCGTGCCGGCGCGGTCGGTCCACCCGAACAGTTCCGGCCCGAATCCGATGGAGAAGACCTCGATGCGCACGCCGTTGCGGCGCGCGACGAGGTAGTGGCCGAGTTCGTGCACAAACACGAGCACGGTTAGGACCAGCAGGAAAGACAGCAGCGTGGTCCCGAATCCGCCCATGACGCCCATCACATCCTTTGCAAATCGCCCCTAAGCGCCGTGGCCCCTACTCACCGGCCCCCGGTCATCGACTGAGAGCCGTCACCCGGTCGGCCGCCACGCGGCGTGCCTCGGCATCGGCGTCCCGGACCTCGCCAAGGTCGCGGATCGGCCGGTGCGGCAGCGCCTCCATGGTTCCCTCGACGATGCGTTCGATGTCGAGGAAGCCGATGCGGCGGTCGAGGAAAGCCTGCACGGCCACTTCATTGGCAGCACTGAGAATAGTAGGAGCGCCACCGCCGCTTTGCAAGGCGGCCCGGGACAGCCGCAGGGCGGGGAAACGCTCCGGGTCCGGCGCCTCGAAGGTCAGCGTGCCGGCCTTGACGAGGTCGAGTCGCTCCGCCGGCGTCGGGATGCGCGCGGGCCAGCCGAGCGCGTAGGCGATCGGCGTGCGCATGTCCGGCGTGCCGAGTTGGGCCAGCACGGAGCCGTCCACATACTCGACCAGCGAGTGAACGACCGACTGCGGGTGGACCAGCACGTCGATCTTCGACTCCGGAATGCCGAACAGGAAATGGGCCTCGATGATCTCCAGGCCCTTGTTCATCATGGTGGCGCTGTCGACGGAAATCTTGGCGCCCATGTCCCAGGTCGGATGCGCGACCGCCTGTTCCCGCGTGGCCGCCGCCATGAAGGCGCGGTCCCTGGTGCGGAACGGGCCGCCGGACGCGGTCAGGATCAGGCGCAGGACGCTGTCCACCCGGTCGAAGTCGAAGACCTGGTAGATGGCCGAATGCTCGCTGTCCACGGGCAGGAGCGTCGCGCCGTGGCGGCCGACCTCCTCCATCATCAGGGCGCCGGCGCAGACCAGCACCTCCTTGTTGGCGAAGGCCACGCAAGCGCCGCGGCGCACGGCGGCGAGCGTCGGCTCCAGCCCCGCCGCGCCGACGATGGCGGCCATCACCCAGTCCGACGGCAGCGCCGCGGCCGCGGCGACCGCCTCCGCCCCCGCCGCGGCCTCGACTCCGGTCCCGGCCAGGGCTTCCTTCAGGTCCGCGTATTTGGACGGATCGGCGACGACGGCAAGCCTGGGCTTCAGCCGCCGGGCCTGCTCGGCCAGCAGCGCGACGTTCCGGTTCGCGGTCAAGGCCTCGACCGCGTAGCGGTCCGGATTGCGCGCGACGATGTCGACCGTTTGCGTTCCGACCGATCCGGTGGAACCCAGAATCGTCACCCGGCGCATCGCATCGGCCGATTGAGGAGCCACCAGATCCACCGTGGCCGCATCAGGGGTCACCACCATGACAACGCCGTCCCCAAAGTCGCGTGGAAAAGAGCCAACACCGGGGCGGCGACCAGAAGCCCATCGATGCGGTCAAGGATTCCACCATGCCCGGGTATGAGATGGCCACTGTCCTTGACGTTGAAACGACGTTTTACCGCGGATTCGAAGAGGTCACCCGCTTGCGCCACCACGGCAAGGAGCCCGCCGACGCCGAAGGCCAGGACCGGGCGCTGCGCGCCGAAGACCACGGCGACGCCCCAGCCGACGAGCGCGGAGCTGATCATGCCGCCGATCAGGCCCGCCCAGGTCTTCTTCGGGCTGATGCGCGGCGCCAGCTTCGGCCCGCCGATCGTCCGGCCGGCGGCGTAGGCGCCGATGTCGGTCGCCCAGACGGCCAGCATGGTGAACAGGAACAGGGGAAGCCCGCCGGATGGAAGGTCGCGCAGCCACACCAATCCAAGGATGCCGGCCGCCACATAGAGGACCCCGATCCCGAGCAGACCGCGGTCGGCACCGCCCCCGACCAGCGCGACCGCAACGGCGAAGGCCGCCGCGACGATCACCGCCGCCAGCGGGCCCACGGCGATCTGCACGACGAAGGCCAGGAGGACACCGGCGACCGACAGGGCCAGGGCCGGCGTCTTGCGCGCGCAGGGAACGAGGTTGACCCACTCCACGGCGGCCGCGACGGCGCCGGCGGCGATCAGCGCGCGGAAGTACCAGCCGCCGGCCCAGACGGCCGCGAGCACCACCGGCGCCATGACCAACGCCGACAGCACGCGCGCCTTGAGATCCCCGGATTTAGCGGGAGCCGGCCGTGGCGCCGAAGCGACGTTCCCGTCGGTGGAACTCTTCAATCGCCGCCTCCAGGTCACGCTTGGTAAAGTCGGGCCAGAGCGTGTCCACGAAGACCAGCTCGGCGTACGCCGCCTGCCAGAGCAGGAAGTTGCTGATGCGCTTCTCGCCGCTGGTGCGGACGATCAGGTCGGGGTCGGGAATGTCGGCCGTGAACAGGCGGCTGGCGAACAGATCCTCGTCGATGTCCTGCGGATCGAGGCTGCCCGCCTTGACCTCCTCGGCCAGACGGCGGGCGGCGAGCGCCATCTCCTGGCGGGACCCGTAGCTGAGCGCCACGACGAGCGTCAGCTTGCGGTTGTCCTTGGTCAGGGCCTCGGCGTTGTCGATCAGGCGGATGATGTCCGCCGACAGCCGCGCGCGATCGCCGATCACGCGCAGACGCACGCCGTTCCGGTGCAGGTCGGCGATCTCGCTGCGCAGGTAGAAGCGCAGGAGCTGCATGAGGTCGGTGACCTCCTCCTCCGGCCGGCGCCAGTTCTCGGAGGAGAAGCTGAAGATCGTCAGGTAGCCGATCCCCAGGTCGCCGGCGGCCTCGACCGTGCGTCGGACCGCATCCACGCCCTTTTTGTGGCCGGCGGTGCGCGGCAGGCCCCTTGCCTTCGCCCAACGCCCGTTGCCGTCCATGATCACGGCCACGTGCGCGGGCGGGCGCAAGGGACGGCTGTCTTCCGCGTCGCGCATGCCGTCAAACCTGCATGATTTCCTTTTCTTTTTGCGCAAGAGCGTCGTCGATCAGCTTGATGAACTGATCGGTCAGCTGCTGCACCTTCTCGCCCAGGCCCTTGTGCTCGTCCTGGGAGATGTCGCCGGCCTTCTCGGCCTTCTTCAGCCCGTCCATGCCGTCGCGGCGCACGTTGCGCACGGCGACGCGGGCCTGCTCGGCGTACTTGTGCGCGACCTTCGCCAGCTCCTTGCGGCGCTCCTGCGTCAGGTCGGGCAGCGGCACGCGGATGCTCTGGCCTTCGGTCTGCGGGTTCAGGCCCAGGCCCGAATCGCGGATGCCCTTCTCCACCGCCTTGACCATGCCCCGGTCCCAGACCTGGACGACGATCAGGCGCGGCTCCGGCACGCTGACGGTGCCGACCTCCTTCAGGTGCATCTTGCTGCCGTAGGCCTCGACGGTCACGGGCTCAAGCAGGCTGGCGGAGGCGCGGCCGGTGCGGAGGCCGCTCAACTCCTTGCGAAACGCCTCAAGCGCTCCATCCATACGGCGCTTGAGATCCGATGCGTCGGGCGCAGCCACGGGCTCACTCCGTTTCTTCTGTTATGATGGTGAACTTGCCCCGACCCTGCATGACCTCGGCAAAAGCGCCGGGCGTGTGGATCGAGAAAACGAGTATGGGGATGCGGTTCTCGCGCGCCAAGGAGATTGCGGACGCGTCCATCACCTGAAGGTCGTTCGCCAGCACGTCGAGGTAGGTAAGACGTTCGTAGCGCGACGCGTCCGTCACCTTCTTCGGGTCGGCGGTGTAGACGCCGTCGACCTGCGTGCCCTTCAGCAGGGCGTCGCAGCCCATCTCCGACGCGCGGAGGGCCGCGGCCGTGTCGGTGGTGAAGAACGGGTTGCCGGTGCCGGCGGCGAAGATCACCACCCGGCCCTTCTCCATGTGGCGGATCGCCCGGCGTCGGATGTACGGCTCGCACACCGACGACATCGGGATGGCCGACTGCACGCGGGTCACCACGCCCATCCGTTCCAGGGCGCTCTGCATGGAGAGCGCGTTCATGACGGTGGCGAGCATCCCGATGTAGTCGGCCGACGCGCGTTCCATGCCGCCCGCCGCCCCCTTCACGCCGCGGAAGATGTTGCCCCCGCCGATGACCAGGCTGACCTGGACGCCGAGCTGGATCACCGCCTTCACCTCGTTGGCGACGCGGTTGACCACCTCCGGGTCGAGACCGTAATCGCGCTGACCCATCAGCGCTTCGCCGGACACCTTCAGAAGGACTCGGCGGAAGCGGACGCCGTCAGCCGGCACGGTGGTCCCGGTGGTCTGGGGCATGGGGGGCATTCTCCCGTTTGGCATGAAAGGATTGGCGGTTTCGGCCTGGTCCTTACTTCTGGCCGGCGGCGGCGGCGACCTCGGCGGCGAAGTCGCTCTCCGCCTTCTCGATGCCCTCGCCCAGCGCGTAACGGACGAAGCCCGTCACCTTGACCGGGGCGCCGATGTCCTTGGCGGCGTTCTCGACGACCTTGCGGACCTTGGTCTCACCGTCGATGACGTAGGTCTGCTCCAGCAGCACCACTTCCTCGTAGTACTTGCGGATGCGGCCCTCCAGCATCTTCTCGACGATGTTCTCCGGCTTGCCGGAGGCGCGGGCCTGCTCGGCGAGCACGTTGCGCTCACGCTCCAGCGCGGAGGTGTCGACGTCGGCGATGTCCAGGGCGTCCGGGCGGGCGGCGGCGATGTGCATCGCGATCTGCTTGCCCAGCTCGTTCAGCTTGCCGGCGTCGCCGGTCGACTCCAGGGCAACCAGAACGCCGATCTTGCCGAGGCCCGGCGCGATGGCCGAGTGGACGTAGGACACGACGACGCCCGCCGGGACCGACAGCTTGGTCGAGCGGCGGATGTTCATGTTCTCGCCGATGGTGGCGATCAGGTTGGTCAGCTCTTCCTGGACCGAACGGCCGGCACCCGGATAGGCGGTCGCCTTCAGGGCCTCGGCGTCGCCGGCACCTGCCAGCGCCAGCTCGGCGGACTTGAGGGCGAAGCCCTGGAACTTGTCGTTGCGGGCGACGAAGTCGGTCTCGGCGTTCACCTCGACCACGGCACCGGCGGTGCCGGCGGTGGCGACGGCGACCAGGCCCTCGGCGGCCACGCGGCCCGACTTCTTGGCGGCGGCGGCAAGGCCCTTCTTGCGCAGCCAGTCGACGGCGCCCTCGAGGTCGCCTGAAGTCTCGGCCAGCGCCTTCTTGCAGTCCATCATGCCCGCGCCGGTCTTCTCGCGCAGTTCCTTGACGAGCGCGGCGGTAATCTCGGCCATGGTTTCGCCCTCTTCCTTCCGAACGGATCCAAGCGGATCGGGTTGACGCAAACAACTCATAAAAAAGGCAGCCGGGCCATAGGTCATAAGGCCCGGCTGCCCCGTATCACCGGGATCAGGCCTGGGCTTGCTCGGCCTCGGCCCCTTCCTCTTCCGGCAGCTGCTCGGCCGGGGCGTCCTCGCTGGCACCGACGTCGATGCCGGCGGCGCTCATCTCAGCCTGCAGGCCGGAGAGCACGGCGCCGTTCACCAGCTCGCAGTACAGGTCGATGGCGCGCAGGGCGTCGTCGTTGCCCGGGATCGGGAAGGCCACGCCGTCCGGATCGGAGTTGCTGTCGATCACCGCGATGACCGGGATGCCGAGCTTGTTGGCTTCCTTGACCGCGATCGACTCCTTGTTGGTGTCGATGATGAAGAGGACGTCCGGCAGGCCGCCCATCTCCTTGATGCCGCCCAGCGCGCGCTCCAGCTTGTCGCGCTCGCGGGTCAGCTCCAGGATTTCGCGCTTGGTCAGGCCCGAGGTGTCGCCGGCCAGACGCTCTTCCATCTCGCGCAGACGCTTGATCGACTGGGAGATGGTCTTCCAGTTGGTCAGCATGCCGCCGAGCCAGCGGTGGTTGACGTAGTACTGACCGCACTTCGACGCGGCCTCGGCCACCTTCTCCTGGGCCTGGCGCTTGGTGCCGACGAACAGGACGCGGCCGCCGCCGGCGACGACGTCACGGACGGCCTGCAGCGCGCGGTGCAGCGACGGGACGGTCTGCTCCAAGTCGATGATGTGCACGCCGTTGCGCACGCCGAAGATGTACGGGGCCATCTTCGGGTTCCAACGGCGGGTGTGGTGGCCGAAGTGCACGCCGGCTTCGAGCAGCTGGCGCATGGTGAAGGTCGGGATAGCCATATGGAAAACGTCCTTTTCCGGTTGCTCCGCCGCGGGCATTGTCCCTGTGACAAGACACCGGATCGGGCCTTCGGGGTAAAGCCGAGGGTCCGCCAGCCCGCGTGAGGTTTTGACGACGGCGCTTACATAGCCCGGCGAAACCGCTTTGGCAACAGCGTTGGCGGGATACGTACGTTGGCCCCGCCGCAGGACTGCACCATCTGACTCCAACAACCGAGCCATGGAGATGTCCATGCCGTTCTTTCGCCCAGCGCTTGCCGCCTTTCTTTTGATCCTCGGAATCGCCGGCGGCGCCTCCGCCGCGCCGGAGACGCAGACCTTCGAGGTGCCGCGCGGCGCCCGCCCGCACGACGTCGCGCCGGCCCCGGACGGCAAGGTCTGGTACACCGCGCAGGGCCAGGGCGCCCTGGGCATCCTGGACCCGGCGACGGGCACGGTGCGGCAGGTCCCGCTGGGCAAGGGGTCGGCTCCGCACGGGGTAATCGCCGGGCCGGACGGTGCGGCCTGGATCACGGACGGCGGGCAGAACGCCATCGTCCGCGTCGATCCCCGGACGGACAAGGTGGACGTCTGGCCGCTGCCGGCCGAGTCCGGGCGGGCGAACCTGAACACGGCGGCGTTCGACCGGGCAGGCACCCTGTGGTTCACCGGGCAGAACGGGGTGTATGGACGATTCGACCCGAAGAGCGGGGCCATGCTGGTGCGCAAGGCGCCTCGGGGGACCGGCCCCTACGGGATCACGGCGACTCCGGACGGTGCCGTCTATTACGCCTCGCTGGCCGGCAACCACATCGCCCGCATCGACCCCACCACCGCCGAGGCGACGGTCATCGAGCCGCCGACCAAGGGACAGGGGGCACGGCGCATCTGGTCCGACTCCAAGGGCAACTTGTGGGTCAGCGAGTGGAACGTCGGCCAGCTCAGCCGCTACAGCCCGGCGACCCGGGACTGGAAGGTCTGGCCCCTGCCCGGCCGCAACCCGTCGGCCTACGCCGTCTATGTGGACGATCGCGACATGGTGTGGGTGAGCGACTGGGGCTCCAACGCCGTCCTGCGCTTCGACCCGCGCACGGAGCAATTCACGCCCTTCCCCAACAGCGCCGACAACGCGGACGTGCGGCAGTTGCTGGGGCGGCCGGGCGAGGTGTGGGTGCCGGAGTCGGGGCTGGACCGGATCCGGGTGATCCGGACGGGGACGGCTGGGTAGCGCGCTGGTGCGATAATTTGCGGTTATGATATTTTATTGGGATGAGGTGACCGAGAGGATCAGACGGTGCCCGTCGTCTTTCGCTGGCAAGGGGTTCGTTTCTTCTTCTACTCGAACGAGGGAAACCCGCGGGAGCCGATCCACATCCACGCAGACCGGCAGGGAGCCGAAGCGAAATTCTGGATTTTCCCGGACGTTCTCGTAGCTGAAAGCACCGGATTCGACCGGCGGGCTCTTACGGAGTTGGTTCGGGTCGTTGAACAGCGTCGCGCTGAAATCGAAAGGGCATGGCATGAGCATTTCGGCTGAATCGTTGCGTTTCGACGACCACACCATGTGGGTGGATCTCCGCGACGGCCGCACCCTTGGCGTTCCCCTTGCCTGGTTCCCGCGACTGCTGAACGCCACCCCCGAACAGCGGTTGGGCTATCGCATCAGCGTCACCGGGCGTGGGCTGCATTGGGACGAGTTGGACGAGGACATTTCCGTCCCCGCCCTGCTGGAAGGCCGCGGCGACCAGACCTACCGGCCACCGAACGCCGCCTGAACTGATTACAGTTCCACCACCTCAACCACCCCGGGCACGGCCTTCAGCGCCGCTCGGCTCTGCTTGGTGATGGTGTAGGCGCCGGGGAGCTGGATTTCGACCTCCTTCAGCGGGTCGATCTCCACCAGCACGTGGATCTTGCCCTTGCCGCGGCCCAGGCGATCGAGCATGCCGCGGATGCTGTCCACCGGCGCGCCGTCGCGCAGCACCACCTTCAGCCCATCGGAGACCTGGGCGACGGCGTCCTCCAGGGGCTTCACCTCCTGGCAGGTCAGGCGCATGTCCTCGCCGTTCATCTGGACGTCCACGGTCATCAGCACCGGGCGCCCGGCCTCCAGAAGCTCGCGGTTGCCGGCCAGCACCTCGGAGAAGACGGTCACCTCGTAGCCGCCGCTGCTGTCGGACAGCTCCACGAAGGCGAAGCGGTTGCCCGACTTCGCGGTTTTTTCCTTGCGGCTGACCACGATGCCGGCGACGCTGCGCCGCGTCATCCCGCCGCCCGAAACGGCTTGGGCGAGGTCCGCCGACTTCACCACCCGCATGCGCGCCAGCGGGCCGGCGAAGGCATCTAGGGGGTGGGCGGACAGGTAGAAGCCGATGGCGCCGAACTCGTGCTTCAGCTTTTCCAGCGGCTCCCACTCCGCGACCTTCGGCAGGTCCGGTTCCTTCAGCCCGCCGCCGCTGCCGCCGAACAGGTTGCCGATGCCGCTCTCGCGCTCCGCCGTCTCGGCCTGGGCGTAGCGGATCAGGGTTTCCAGCGCGGCGTGCACCTGGGCGCGGTTGGGATTGATCTCGTCGAACGCCCCGGCGCAGGTCAGGTTTTCCAGCTGGCGCTTGTTGATGGTCTTCAGGTCCAGGCGCCGGGCGAAGTCGAACAGGCTCTTGTACGGGCCGTTCTTGCGGCGCTCCTCCACCACGGCCTTCATGGCCGGCAGGCCGACGCCCTTCACCGCGGCCAGCGCGTAGCGCACGGCCTTGCTGCCGTCCGGCAGCGTCTCCACCCCGAAGATGCTGTCCGACTTGTTGATGTCCGGGGTCAGCAGCTTGATCTTCAGGCGCGACAGCTCCTGCCGGAAGACGTTCAGCTTGTCGGTGTTGCCGAGGTCGAGCGTCATCGACGCCGCCATGAACTCCACCGGGTGATTCGCCTTCAGATAGGCCGTGTGGTAGGCGACGAGCGCGTAGGCCGCCGCGTGGCTCTTGTTGAAGCCGTAGCCCGCGAACTTGGCCACCTGATCGAAGATCATGCTGGCCTGGTCGGGGTCGACGCCCTTGTCCTTGGCGCCGGCGACGAACTTGTCGCGCTCCTTGTCCATCTCCTCCTTGATCTTCTTGCCCATGGCGCGGCGCAGAAGATCGGCGCCGCCCAGCGAATAGCCGGACAGCACCTGGGCGATCTGCATGACCTGCTCCTGGTAGATCATGATCCCGAAGGTCTCCTTCAGGATCGGCTCCAGGGCGTCGTTCATGTAGTCGGGCAGCTCCTCCCCGTTCTTGACCTTGATGTATTTGGGGATGTTGTCCATCGGGCCCGGCCGGTACAACGACACCAGCGCGATGATGTCCTCCAGCCGGTTCGGCTTCAGGCGGCGCAGCACGTCGCGCATGCCCGAACTTTCCAGCTGGAACACACCGGTCGATTCCGCGCGCCCCAGGATCTCGTAGCTTTTCGGGTCGTCCAGCGTGACGGTGGTCAGGTCGGGCTTTTCCTCGATCAGATCCACCGCCGTCTTCAGCACGGTCAGCGTCTTCAGGCCCAGGAAGTCGAACTTCACCAGACCGGCCTGCTCCACGAACTTCATGTTGAACTGGGTGACCGGCATGTCCGAGCGCGGGTCTCGGTACAGCGGCACCAGCTCGTGCAGCGGGCGGTCGCCGATCACCACGCCGGCCGCGTGGGTCGAGGCGTGGCGGTACAGGCCTTCCAGCTTCAGCGCGATGTTGATCAGGCGCGCCACCGTCTCATCGCCGTCACGGGCCTGGCGCAGCATCTCCTCGCTGTCCAGCGCCTGCTGGAGCGTCACCGGGTTGGCCGGGTTGTTCGGCACCAGCTTGCAGATCTTGTCGACCTGCCCGTAGGGCATCTGCAGCACGCGCCCGACGTCGCGCAGCACGGCGCGGGCCTGGAGCTTACCGAAGGTGATGATCTGCGCGACGCGGTCGTAGCCGTACTTGTCCTGGACGTAGCGGATCACCTCTTCGCGGCGGTCCTGGCAGAAGTCCACGTCGAAGTCGGGCATCGACACGCGTTCGGGGTTCAGGAACCGCTCGAACAGCAGGCCGAAGCGCAGCGGGTCGAGGTCGGTGATGGTCAGCGCCCAGGCGACGACGGAGCCCGCCCCCGAACCGCGGCCCGGCCCCACGGGGATGTCGTGCGACTTCGCCCACTTGATGAAGTCCGACACGATCAGGAAGTAGCCGGGGAACTTCATCTTCACGATGACGTCCAGCTCGAACTCCAGCCTCTCGAAGTAGGTCTTGCGCGTCTCCTCCCGCTGCTCCGGCGTCATGTCCGGGCGGAAGACCACGGTGTTGAGGCGCATCTCCAAACCCTCGCGGGACTGGGCGCGCAGTTCCTCCGACTCGTCGCGGTCGCCCTCGCAGGGGAAGGGCGGCAGGATGGGCTTGATCGGCTTCAGCAGGAAGGAGCAGCGCCGGGCGATGGCGACCGTGTTGTCCACGGCCTCCGGCAGGTCCTTGAACAGCTCCCGCATCTCCTCGGCCGACTTGAAGCGGTGGTCGGCGGTCAGGCGGCGGCGCTCGGTCTGGCTGATGTAGGCGCCCTCGGCGATGCAGAGCAGCGCGTCGTGCGCCTCGTGCATGTCCTCGGCCGCGAAATAGCAGTCGTTGGTGGCGACCAGCGGCAGGTCGTGCGCGTAGGCGAGGTCGATCAGCGCCGGCTCGATGGCGTCCTCGACCGCGGCGAAGTGGCCGCCATGCCGCTGAAGCTCCACATAGAGCCGCCCGGGGAACAGACGCTTCAGCGTCTCCAGCACCTCCAGCGCGAGGTCCTTCTGCCCCTCGCCGAGCAGGCGGCCGACGGAGCCGCCGGGGCCGCCGGTCAGCGCGATCAGCCCGGCCGAATGCCCCTCCAGCGCATCCAGCGGCACCTGCGGGCCGGCCATGGGGTCCGACTCGAGGAAGGCCTTGGAGACCAGCTTCATCAGGTTCCGGTAGCCTTCGTCCGTCTGGCAGAGCAGGACCAGCTGGTCGGGGACGGCGGCGCCCTTGCCCGGCAGGCCGGGCTTGCTGTTGGCCGGGCCGACCCGGGTGATGCCCAGGACCGTGCCGATGATCGGCTGCACGCCGGAATCGGCGGCCGCCAGCGCGAACTCCAGCGCGCCGAACAGGTTGCCGGTGTCGGTCACCGCGACCGCCGGCATCTCCTTCTTCTGGCAGAGCTTCACCAGCTCCTTCACCTTGATGGCGCCCTCGGACAGGGAATAGGCGGAGTGGACGCGCAGGTGGATGAAGTCGGCGTGGGGCATGGTCGGGTTCGGCACCGTGTCGGGCGGAATGGGTAGCGTGTCCCCTAGTGGTCGCCCATCCACCCCGTTTGAATCAAGCGATCAAGCGAGGCCCTCGCGGTATGAAGGAGGCGACGGCGGGAAGATTCGCCGATTGTGCGTGTTCATGCTATCGAAATGCTTAGCGCCACCACTTTGGGGGTGACCCATCCGATGCGCCGATCCTATTCCGGCCGCACCGCCGTCCGCGTGGCAGCACTGCTGCTGCCCTTAGCCTTGCTGGCCCCAGTCCTATTGTCTGGCTGCCAAGCCACCAACTCCCCGCCCCTGCCGCGCGCCGCGGTTCCGGCCGCCTTCGTCCGGCCCAGCGACTCCGGCCTGTCCGACGCGCCGGGCCGGGTCGTAGCGCAGAACAAGGGCTGGGTCGTGCGCGCCCACCCCGCCACCCAGTCGGGCTCCGCCTACTGCATGGCGACGCGGGCGGACTCGGCGTCGCCCCTGTCCTTCCGCGCCACGGCGAAGGGCGCTGCGATGCTGGTCAACGGCGACCAGAAGGCGCAGCCGTCGGGAGGGGAAAGCCGCCTGATGGCCATCTTCCCCGACGGCGCAAGCATGGCGCTGGAGGCGAAGCCCCTGCCCAACGGCGGCGTGATCGTTCCGGTCGAGCTGCCCAAGTACGAGGACCTGTTCGAGCCGTTCATGCGGTCCAAGGCCGTGACGCTGAAAAGCGCGGAAGCCGAAAAAATTGGCGACGTCAGCCTGGGCGGCTCCTCCTGGGCGCTCAACGCGCTGGACGAGTGCCGCATCCTGCACACCGACGGACAATTCGCCGAGGCTGCCCCGCGCCCGGCGCAGCCGTGACGCGTTGACCCTCTCGGTCAGCGCCTCTAGCCTCCGGCCATGCGCACATCCCACATCGGCCTTGCCGTCGCGGTCGCCGCGGTCTGGGGCTTCAACTTCGTCGCCATCAAGGTCGGGCTGAAGGATTTCCCGCCCATCCTGTTCTGCGTGCTGCGCTTCGTGCTGGCCGCGACGCCGCTGCTGTTCCTGGGGTTCCGCCAGGGACCGCCGGTGGCGTGGCGCTACGTGCTGGGCATCGGGCTGTTCCTGGGGGCGATCCAGTTCTCGCTGCTGTTCGCCGGCATCAACATCGGGATGCCGGCCGGCCTGTCGTCCCTGGTGCTGCAATCCCAGGCCTTCTTCACCGCCCTGTTCGCCGCGGTGGTGCTGGGCGACCGGCCCAGCGCCCGGCAGATGCTGGGCATGGTCGTCGCCTTTTCCGGAATCGGCGTGATCGCGACGGAGATGCCGACCGGCGATTCGCTGCTCGGCCTCGCGCTGCTGATCGGCGCGGCGGCGGCCTGGGGGGTCGGGAACATCATGATGAAGCAGGCCAAGGCGCCGGACTTGCTGCGCCTGATGCTGTGGGTCAGCCTCATCCCGCCGCTTCCGCTGCTGCTGCTGTCCTATGCGGTGGAGGGGCCGGAGCGGATGGTCCACGCCCTGACCAGCCTGACAATGCCGGGCCTCGCGGCGCTCGCCTACATCGCGGGCGGGGCGACCCTGTTCGGCTTCGCGGCCTGGGGCTTCCTGCTGCGGCACTACCCCGCCAGTCTGGTGGCGCCCTTCTCGCTGCTGGTGCCGATCTTCGGCATGAGTTCCAGCGCGCTGCTGCTCGGCGAAGGCTTCACGCCGGTGAAGATGATCGGCGCGCTGCTGGTCTTCGGCGGCCTCGCCGTTGCCGTGCTGAAGCTGCCGGCGCTGAGGCCGGCAGCCAACAAGGCGTAGAGTTACGACAGCTTCGACTTCAGGAACTCGACCGACCGGCTCCAGGCCAGTTCGGCGGCGTCCTTGTTGTAACGCTCCGCCGAGGTGTCGTTGTGGAAGGCGTGGTTCACGCCCTCGTAGGTGTAGATCGTGTGCTCGACCCCGGCCTTCTTCAGCGCCTCGTCGTAGGCCGGAACCTTCGAATTGATGTTCTGGTCCAGGCCAGCGTAATGCAGCAGCAGCGGCGCCTTGATGGTGCCGACCAGCGCCGGGTCCGGCGTCGGGCCGTAGAAGGCGACGCCGGCCTTCAGGTCCGGGGCCTTGATGGCCAGCCGGTTGACGAAGCCGCCGCCCCAGCAGAAGCCGATGGCGCCGACCTTGGCGTTGGAATAGCGGTGGGCCATCAGGAAGCTCATGCCGCCGATCAGGTTGTTGACCGTCTTGTCGGGGTCGAGCTTGCCGATCATGTCGCGGGCCTGATCGGCGTCCTGCGGCGTGCCGCCGAGCGGCGACAGCAGATCCGGGGCCATGGCGATGAAACCGGCGACGGCGAGGCGCCGGGTGACGTCCTCGACATAGGGGTTCAGGCCGCGGTTCTCGTGGATGACGATGACGGCCGGCGCCTTCTCCACCAGCTTCGGCCGGGCGAGATAGCCGGCCACGTCGCCCGTGGCGCCCTGGTAGCTGATGCGGTCCGTGGCGATCCGGCTGTCGTCGCCGGGAACCTGGGCGGCGAGCGCGTAGTTCGGCTCGATCTGCGCCAGGATGGCGGGGATGGCCGTGGCGCTGCCCACCAGCACCGCCAGCCGCTCCAGAAACACCCGGCGCGGCAGCGGCCTGTGGGTGTATTCGTCGTAAAGGTCGATGATCCTCTGGTCCACCGTCACCCTCCTTTTTTGGATTGGCAGGAGTGTGGCGGCTGAACCGGGGGATGGCAACCTCCCCACCCTTCACAAGTGCGCGGGATCGGCTCCTTCGGGCAAGGTCGGGACCGGCGTGTGCTCAACCAGCAGGCCGTCGCGCATCTCCAGCACCCGGTCCATGCGCTGGGCGAGGTCCAGGTTGTGGGTGGCGATCAGCGCGCCGACACGGGCCTGCCGGACGATGGCCGTCAGCATGGCGAACACCCCATCCGCCGTGTGCGGGTCGAGGTTTCCCGTCGGCTCGTCGGCGATCAGCAGGCTGGGGGCGTTCGCCAGGGCGCGGGCGATGGCGACGCGCTGCTGCTCGCCGCCCGACAGCCGGGCCGGCCGGTGGCTGGCGCGCGGCTCCAGCCCCACCATGCGCAACAGCTCCATGGCGCGCGCTTTGGCGGTGCGCTTCGGCACGCGGTTGATCATCTGCGGCAGCACGATGTTCTCCAGCGCGGAGAACTCCGGCAGCAGGTGGTGGAACTGGTAGACGAAGCCGATGGAGCGTCGGCGGACCTCCGTCCGCTTGCCGTCGTCCAGCTTCGACACGTCCGTCCCGGCGATGCGCACCGTCCCGGCGGTGGGGCGTTCCAGCAGGCCGGCGATGTGCAGCAGCGTGGACTTGCCGGCGCCCGACGGGCCGACCAGGGCGACCAGTTCCCCGGCCCGCACGGTCAGTTCCGCGCCGCGCAGCACCTGAAGCTCCGTGCCCGCCTGCTCGAAGGTGCGGACGATTCCCGACAGTTCCAGCATGGGCTCACTCATAGCGCAGGGCCTCCACCGGATCGAGGCGCGCGGCGCGCCAGGACGGGTAGACCGTCGCCGCGAAGGACAGGCCCAGCGCCATAACCGCCACCTGAATGACCTCGCTCCAGTCGATTTTCGCCGGCAGCTGCGAGAGGAAGTAGATCTCGGCGTTGAACAGGTTGGTGCCGGTCAGGCCCTGGATGGCCTGCCGGATGGTTTCGATGTTCAGCGCGAAGGAGACGCCGAGGATCAGCCCCAGCACCGTGCCCGTGACGCCGACCGAGGCGCCGGACAGGAAGAAGATGCGCATGATCATGCCGCGCGTGGCGCCCATGGTGCGCAGGATCGCGATGTCCCGCCCCTTGTCCTTCACCAGCATGATCAGGCTGGAGATGATGTTGAAGGCCGCGACCATGATGATCAGCGACAGGATCAGGAACATCACGTTCCGTTCGACCTGGAGCGCCGTGAAGAAGCTGGCGTTCGACTGCTGCCAGTCCACCACGCGCCCGACGCCGGCGACCGCCGCCTGGATGGCGTCGCGGGCCGCGCGGATCTGGGTCGGGTCGCTGACGAACACCTCCAGCGACGTGACCGCCTCCCCGGTTCGGAAGAAGGTCTGCGCTTCCGGCAGGGGCAGGAAAATGAAGCTGTTGTCGTATTCGAACATGCCCACGTCGAAGATGGCGCCGATGGTGAAGGCGCGCATGCGCGGCACGGTGCCGAAGGCGGTGACGTTGCCCTGCGGCGCGATCAGCGTCATCTGGTCGCCGACCGACAGGCCGAGCCGCTGCGCCATGCGCGCGCCGATGGCGATGTTGTCCTCCCCGAAGGCGTCCACGGTGCCGCGCACGATGTTGCGGGCCAGCGTCGGGCGCACGCGGAAATCCTCCGGCGGCACGCCGCGCACCACCGCCCCCGACGCCACCCCGCGCACGGAGACGAGCGCCTGGCCCTCCACCGTCGGCGTCACGTTGGTCACGCCCGGCAGGCTGCGCAGCCGTTGCGTCAGCGGGTCGTAGTCCGGCAGCGGCCCGCCGCGCACGTTGTAGACGTTGAGGTGCCCGTTCAGGCCCAGCACGCGGCCCAGCAGCTCCGCCCGGAATCCGTTCATCACCGACATGACGATGATCAGCGTCGCCACGCCGAGCGCGATGCCCAGCAGCGAGAATCCGGCGATGACCGAGATGAACCCTTCCTGGCGGCGCGCCCGCAGATAGCGCATCGCGACCATGCGTTCGAAGGCGGAGAAGATCATGCGTGTCCTCGGGCCGTGACGCCCAGCAAAAGGAAAGGCGGCGAGCCGTCGCCCGCCGCCCCGCAACATAAGGACTTAACCGTGGCAGGAAAAGGGCACGCTGCGAAGGCGCCCTGCCCTGCGCGGCCGGCTTACTTCGTCAGCTTTTCCAGCGCGCTCTCGACCGACAGCTCCTGCTTCTCGCCGGTGGCGCGGCGCTTCAGCTCGACCACGCCGCTCTTCAGGCCGCGCGGGCCGACGACGAGCTGCCACGGCACGCCGATCAGGTCCATGTCGGCGAACTTGACGCCCGGCCGCTCGTCGCGGTCGTCGTAGAGCACGTCGAGGCCGTTGGCGCGCAGCTTGAAGTACAGTTCCTGGCAGACGCGGTCGGTCTCGGCGTCGCCGACCTTCAGGTTGACGAGACCGACGTTGAAGGGGGCCACCGAGTCGGGCCAGATGATGCCGTTATCGTCGTGGCTGGCCTCGATGATGGCGCCCATCAGGCGCGACACGCCGATGCCGTAGGAGCCCATCTCGACCGGCACCGGCTCGCCGTTCGGGCCGGCGACGACGGCGTTCATCGGCTTGGAGTATTTGGTGCCGAAGTAGAAGATGTGCCCGACCTCGATGCCGCGGGCCGACACGAGGTCGCTCTCCGGCACTGGGCAGCTGCCGGGCTCGTGCTTCTCGTCGGTCGCCGCGTAGATCGAGGTGTACTGGTCGAAGAAGGGCTGCAGGTCCTCGTCGAAGCCCGGGGCGTTCTGCAGCACGTCCAGGTTCAGCCAGTCCTTGTGGCAGAAGACGCCGCTCTCGCCCGTCTCGGCCAGGATGATGAACTCGTGGCTGAGGTCGCCGCCGATGGGGCCGGTGTCGGCGCGCATCGGGATGGCCTTCAGGCCCATGCGGGCGAAGGTGCGCAGGTAGGCCAGGAACATCTTCTGGTAGGCGCGCTTGGCGCTGGCCGGATCGATGTCGAAGGAATAGGCGTCCTTCATCAGGAACTCGCGCCCGCGCATCACGCCGAAGCGGGGCCGGATCTCGTCCCGGAACTTCCACTGGATGTGGTAGAGGTTCAGCGGCAGCTGGCGGTAGCTCCGCACGAAGGCGCGGAAGATGTCGGTGATCATCTCCTCGTTCGTGGGGCCGAACAGCATCTCGCGCTCGTGACGGTCGGTGATGCGCAGCATCTCCTTGCCGTAGTCGTCGTAGCGGCCGCTTTCCTTCCACAGCTCCGCCGACTGGATCGTCGGCATCAGCAGTTCCTGCGCGCCGGCGGCGTCCTGCTCCTCCCGCACGATCTGCTCGATCTTCTTCAGCACCCGGTGGCCCAGTGGCAGCCAGGCGTAGATGCCGGCGCTGGTCTGCCGGATCATCCCCGCGCGCAGCATCAGGCGGTGCGAGACGATCTGCGCCTCGGTCGGGGTCTCCTTAAGGGTCGGCATGAAGAAGGTGGACAGCCGCATGGCTTTGCTCTCGGTCTCGGTGTGTCCGGACCCGCCGGTCGCGGGGCCGCCATTAGGGACAGGGACTTTAGGAAGGACGGGCGGGAAAGTCCATCGTCACGGCGCCGGACGGGCGGCAGCGCGTCACTTCACCGTGCGGCAATAGGCGTAGAGTTCGGCCTCCGTCGGACCGCCGAGCGGCTGGCCGTTGAAGTACAGGCGATTGCCGTAGAGCGTCAGCACGCCGATCTCCCCCGTTCCCGGCACCCTCGCCGCCGCCCCGGGCGGCATCCGGACGCCGGAGCGTCGCAGGAAGTCGATGGTCACCGGAAAGTCGAACCGCTCCGCCGCCGGCGCGGTCCCGGCGGAGCCCGGCAGATCGGCGGGCGCGACGGGCCGCCCCTTGACGTCCACGCCGGGGGTGTACTCCACGTCCGGCGCCGGCCGATGCGCCGTCAGGTATTGGCAGACGGAAAGGTCGACGGGCTGGGCCACCGCGGCCCCGGACAGGCCGGTGAGCAAGACCAGCGGGCAAGCGGCGGCGGCAACGGCGGTGGCGACGCGCATGGACAGCCTCAGGACTGCGTGGCCGAGGCGTGGGGCATGGTCCTGTTGTAGATGGTGAGGTAGGGCATGCCCTTCTCCGCCTCTTCCTGGGTGCGCGCGGACTGGCGGATGTACTTCGCGATGAAGGGCTTGTTCACGAATTCCAGGTCCACCGCCGCCTTCAGCACCAGGAACTCCCCGATCCGGTCCGGCAGGTTGTAGTGCCATTTCTGCAGGCAGTCGGAGGTCACCCCCGGCTTCGCCTGGTCCTGGCCGGTCATGTAGAATTCCTGCTGGTGGTACTGGGTGATCTCCTTCCAGGCCTTGAGCAACCGCGCCGGCTTGACGCGGATCAGGCCCTTCAGCACCTTCACGTCGTCGTGGAACAGCGGCAGATAACCGCGGCGGTCCGCCAGTTCGGTCAGCATGGTGTGAAGACCGGCCATGACGTCGCCGTGATGGTCCTCGTCCACCGTCCTGGCTTCGGGCTTAGCCGCATTGCGGCGGCCGAACAGGTTTGCGAAGAAGCCCTTCTTCTCCTTCCCCGCCTGCGCCGCATGCGCGGCCTCCGCGCTGACCTTGCGCTCGTCCCACAGCGCGTCCCACGCGTAGTCCCACGCGGTGAAGACGGCGTTGGACCGGTCGTCGAGCACGGTCAGCAGATACTCGCGCCCTTCCCTCCGCCAGTCCACGTCGCCGACGATGGCACGCACCGGACGGCGGCTGATCACCACGGGAAAGATGCCGACCCGCACCAGTTCCGCATAGAGTTCGCGGAAGCTGGGAGTCAGCGCGAAGGGAAGCCTGGAACTCGGCTGCTCCTCGGGCGACAGAAGCTCCATGTTCTTCCGAGTGCGCTCCAGCATCTCGGTCAACAAGACGGCCGCGAACTGTTCGACCTTATCGCTGTCATTGGCGGCCATCGATGCCTCGACACCACTTCACTCGCTTCGGAAGCCCGAATCCTTCGGACGCCGCCAAGCCTGGATCTCCGATAGGACCGGCGCGCCACGGGCAAACGCCTGGGGCGGCCACCGGAATTTGGTACAACATTACCCCGCGAAGCGTTAACTCATTCTCTACCGGGGACGAAAGATGGCCGGGGGCACGACCGAAACGGCCGATCGCACCGGTCCCGCCGATCGCGCATAAAAAAGGACCGCGCGGCGAACGCGGCGCGGCCCGAGGTTAGGGAGGAATCGCCACCAGGCGTCGGAAAAGAGGGAAGCAACCCTCTCATCACGCTAAGTAGAGTGAACCTGTCTTTCCGGCCTGACAAGACGGATTGCGAGGTAATCAAAGTCTCCGTGCAATAATTCCGTCATTTCGCACAAGTCTTTGGCACTTGATTACGGCGAAGGCAGCGAATTGCTCAAAGAATGGGCATCGTAACCTGCGAAGCCCTGGCGCACCGCAGCCATCCAGGGAGGATCCAGGGCCGCGACTCGGGTCCAGACCGGACAGCCGGGGTGGTGCGCCCCGGGCAGGTAGCCGAGGCTCATCAGGAATTCGCCGACGATCTCCCCACCGGTGAAACGGAAGGTGCGCTTGAACAGCTTGATCCACTCCGCCTTGCACAGCGGGTGGTGGGCGCGCAGCCAGCCATCGAAGGATCCATGGTCCGCGCGCAACGCGACGATGCGGCGCGCGTTCTCGATGACGGCGTCGATCTTCAGGCGGTTGCGGATGATGCCGGCGTCGGCCATCAAGCGCGCGCGGTCGTCGTCGGTGTAGGCGGCCACCCGATCGACATCGAAGCCGTCGAAGGCCATGCGGAAGGCGTCGCGCTTCTTCAGGATGGTCAGCCAGGACAGTCCGGCCTGGTTGATCTCCAGCACGAGCCTTTCGAACAGGATGCGGTCGTCGCCGCTGGGAAACCCATACTCGTCGTCGTGGTAGGGCGCGTGCGTCGGGTGGCCGGGCGCGGCCTCGCAATAGGTCAAGCTCACGAGCCTCGCTCCCAGGGCTTACAGCGACTTCGCCATTTCGCGGAAGGAAATCAGGTCGGACACGACGAGCCCGTAGATGCCGAGCCAGACGATCCCGGCGACCAGCGACGTCACCGCGAATTTCAGGAGGATGCGCGGGCGCACCGGCGCGCTGTCGGCCATGCCGGGTTCCGGGGCCTCCGGCGTGCGGACACCCCAGGGCAGGACCGCGAACAGCACCACCCACCAGACGACCACATAGACCGAAACCCCGGTCACCCAGCCCATCGCACCCTCCCCCGGTGTTTACGCCTGTTCCAGCTCGACCAGCGTCCCGACGAAGTCCTTCGGGTGGAGGAACAGCACCGGCTTGTCGTGCGCGCCGATCTTCGGTTCGCCGTCGCCCAGCACGCGGGCGCCCTGCGCCTTCAGCCGGTCGCGCGCCGCGAGGATGTCCTCCACCTCGTAGCAGATGTGGTGGATGCCGCCCGATGGGTTCTTTTCCAGGAAGCCGGCGATCGGCGACTTCTCGCCGAAGGGGTGCAGCAGTTCGATCTTGGTGTTGGGCAGGGTGACGAAGACGACCGTCACGCCGTGCGGCGGCAGGTCCACCGGTTCCGACACGGCCGCGCCCAGCGTGTCCCGGTACAGCGCCGTGGCCGCCGGCAGGTCCGGCACGACGATGGCGACGTGGTTCAGCTTCCCGATCATGGTTCCCCCCAATGCACGAACAATCGGAACCGCTTATACACGGACCAGGTGCACGTCCGTTACCGGCTTCTTGCCATGCGTCGCGTTGAACGAGCGTCGCACCGAAATGCGCGCGGCGTTGCGCACCTGCTCATCGTCCATCCGCGCCGCCTTCGGCAGCTCCGCCACGGCCTCGCGCACGGCGTCAACGACGTCCAGCAGCAGGTCCCGGTCGGTCGCGTCGTCGATCAGCCCCATGACCGCGACCTGGGGCGCGGTGATCAGCTCGCCCTTGCCGTTCATCACCAGCGTGACCACGGCAGCGCCGTTGTGGACCATCCGATGGCGGGCCCGCATCAGCCCGGTGTCGAGCGGCACCAGGCGCTTTCCGTCCAGCGCGCGACGGCCGGTCCGCACCTGGGCGACGACCCGCGCGGGGCCGCCCGGGCCCAGCCGGATCAGATCGCCGTTCGAGGGAATCAGCGACTCGGGCACCTGGCAGCCGAGCGCGAGCCGGGCGTGCTCCTGCTGGTGCCGCTGTTCGCCGTGGACCGGCACCGCGACGCGCGGGCGGACCCACTGGTACATGCGCACAAGCTCGTCCTGCGCGGGGTGGCCCGACACATGGACCGGCGCGTCGTCGGCGGTGATCAGCTGGATGCCCTGCGAAACCAGCTGGTTCTGCATCCGCCCGATGGCGCGCTCGTTTCCCGGGATCTCGCGCGAGGAGAACACCACAACGTCGCCCTGCTGCAGCGACACCTGCGGATGATCGTCCGACGCGATGCGCGCCAGGGCCGACCGAGGCTCCCCCTGGCTGCCGGTGCAGATCAGCACCAGTTTCTCGCGCGGGAGATAGCCGGCGTCGTGCTCGGTCAGGAACGGCGGAAGGTCGGCCAGATAGCCGTTCGACCGCGCCGCCTCGTTGATGCGCCAGAGCGACCGCCCGACCAGCGCCACGTGGCGGCCGTGAGCGGCGGCTGCGCGGGCGATGCTCTCCAGCCGCGCGACGTTGGTGGCGAAGCAGCTCACCGCGATGCGCACGTTCGGGTGCTGGCCGATCAGCTCGGTCAGCGCCGTGCGAACGCCGGCCTCCGACCCGGAGCTGCCGGGAACGAGCGCGTTCGTGCTGTCGCCGATGAGGGCCAGAACCCCGTCGTCGCCGATCTGGCGCAGCCGCGCCTCGTCGGCGGTTCGCCCGACGAGCGGCTCCGGATCGAGCTTCCAGTCGCCGGTGTGCAGGACCGTGCCCGCCGCCGTGCGGATGGCGAGCGCGTTCGGCTCGGGGATCGAGTGGGTCATCGCGACATATTCGACGGCGAAGGGACCGACCTCGATGGTTCCGCCGAGCGGAACCTCGTGGATCGGAACCGTCGTCGCCAGCCCGCGCTCGTGCAGCTTGGCCCGCAACACGGCGGCGGTGAAGGGCGTGCAATAGACTGGGCAGCGGAGGTCCGGCCACAGGTACTGGACGGCGCCGAGGTGATCCTCGTGCGCGTGCGTCAGCACGAGGCCGACCAGGTCGTCCTTGCGCTCCGCGATGAAGGCCGGGTCCGGCATGATCACGTCCAGACCCGGCATGGTGTCGTCGGCGAAGCTGATCCCGAGATCGACCATCAACCACTTGCCGCGATGGCCGTAGAGGTTGAGGTTCATGCCGATTTCGCCCGATCCGCCCAGCGGCAGGAAATACAGGGCGTCGTTCTCGGGAGCGAACGGATCGCCCTCCCCCGCATCCGTGAGGGCGGGCAGAGCGGGGTCGGTGTGGGTCATTGGGCCGTGTTGCGCTTGTGGATCAGGAGGAGGCCGCGCAGCGTCAGTTCGCCGTCGGTGTGTTCGATTACATGGGTGGCCTTCGCGAAAAGCACACCCAGCCCGCCGGTGGCAACGACGGTCATCGGCTCGCCGTACTCCGCGCGGATGCGCGAGACCAAGCCTTCGATCAGGCCGACATAGCCCCAGAAGATGCCCGACTGCATGCACTCGATGGTGTTCTTGCCGATGATGTGGCCGGGTTGCTGGATTTCGACCCTCGGCAGCTTGCTCGCGGCCATCTGGAGCGCCTCCAGCGACAGGTTCAGCCCGGGCGCGATCACGCCGCCGCGATAGTTCCCGTCCCGGTCGACCACGTCGAAGGTCGTCGCCGTGCCGAAATCGATGACGATCAGCGGCGTCTTGTAGGTCGCAGCGGCGGCCACGGTGTTAACTAGGCGGTCGGCCCCGACCTCCTCCGGCTTGTCGACCAGCGCCTTGGTCCCGAGGTCGACGCCGGGCTGGCCGACGACCAGCGGCTCGCAGCCGAAATGGTCCTTGGTCAGCCGCTTCAGGTTGAAGGTAGCGCCGGGAACCACGCTCGCGATGATGGCGTGCTGAATGTCCGCCGGGCGCAGCCCCTTCAGGGCCATGAGGTGCGTCAGCCAGACCATGTATTCGTCGGCCGTGCGCTTCTGGTCGGTGGCCGTCCGCCAGATGCCGCGCTGTTCGTCGCCGTCGTAGATCGCAAACACCACGTTGGTGTTGCCGGCATCAATGGCGAGCAGCATGTCAGGTCTCCACCGCGGGAGGGAAGAACACGTCCCCGGCCGCGATGCGTTGCCGCCCCGCGCCGTCATCACGATCAAGCAACAGAACCCCGTCCCTGTCCAGATCGGCGAAGGTTCCTGTCAACGTCCGGTCGGAAAGCCGCACCACGATCGGTTCCCCCAAACCCTTGGCCCGGCGCAGCCAAGCGTCGCGGATCGGGCTGAATCCGTGATCGCTCCAGGCCCCGTACCAGCGCGCCAAGGCGGCGCCGTAGAGTTCGAGCAACGCCCAAGGCGCCATGGTCGGCGCCCCCTCCGCGCTCAGTGAGGTTGCCGCGAACTCCGTCGATTCGGGGAAATGGCGCAGGTTAATGCCGACTCCGAGGACGAGCCAGGCGAGGCCGCCGGCCGGCTGCCCTTCGGATTCCAGAAGGATGCCGGACACCTTTCGCCCATTGACCAGGACGTCGTTCGGCCACTTGCACCGCACCTCCGCCGACTCCGGCAACACGGAATCCGCGGTGTCCGCGATCGCAAGGGCGGCGACGAACGAAATCTGCGCAGCCTCGGCGGCCGGCCGGCCTGGGCGCAGGATGGTGGAGGTGTAGAGATTGCCCTCCGGCGACGTCCAGGCACGCCCGCGACGCCCCCGGCCCGCTTCCTGCCGCTTCGCCCAGACGATGGTGCCTTCGGGCGCCCCAGAACGGGCAAAGGCCTTCGCCTCGTCGTTCGTGCTGCCGACGGAGTCGAAGGCCTTGAGCCGAAAACCCGGAGGCAGGCGCAATTGCGCCGCCTCCGTCTCATGATGGAGCGTCATCCCGCGAACAGGGAGGCCGCCGCCGCCGCCGCGTAGTTCAGGATCGGTGCCGGAACCACGAAGAACAGCAGCGTGAACAGACCGGTGGCGACCAGGATGCCGGTCATGCCGTCGTCGCCGATCTTGTCGAAGGCTTCCACCGGCTCGTCGAAGTACATGATCTTGACGATGCGCAGGTAGTAGTAGGCGCCGACGACGCTGGTCAGAACGCCAATCACCGCCAGCGTGTAGAGCTGGGCCTGGATCGCGGCGAGGAACACGTACAGCTTGCTGAAGAAGCCGGCCATCGGCGGGATGCCGGCCATGGAGAACATGAACACCGCCATCGCGCCCGCCAGCAGCGGGTTGGTGCGCGACAGGCCGGCGAGGTCCTTGATCTCCTCCAGCATGCGGCCCTTCTGCTTCATGCAGAGGATGACCGCGAAGGTGCCGATGTTCATGACGATGTAGACCGCCATGTAGATCAGCACGCCGCGCACGCCTTCCTGGGTTCCCGACGCGAGACCGACGAGCGCGTAGCCCACGTGGCCGATGGAGCTGTAGGCCATCAGGCGCTTGATGTTGGTCTGCGTGATCGCCGCGAAGGAGCCGAGCGCCATCGACAGGATCGAGCTGACGATGATGATCTGCTGCCACGAGTGCACCAGATGGCCGAACGGCTCGATCAGCAGGCGGGTGAACAGGGCGATCGCCGCCACCTTCGGCGCGGCGGCGAAGAAAGCCGTCACCGGGGTCGGCGCGCCCTCGTAGACGTCCGGCGTCCACATGTGGAACGGCACGGCCGAAATCTTGAAGGCCAGGCCGGCGGCCACGAAGACGAGGCCGATGATCACGCCGGCCGACGGGTGGGCCCCACCGGCGAACAGCGCCGCGATCTTGTCGAAGGCGGTCGTGCCGGCGAAGCCGTACACCAGCGACGCGCCGTACAGCAGCATGCCGGACGACAGCGCGCCGAGCACGAAGTACTTCAGGCCCGCTTCCGAGGACTTCGCGCTGTCGCGGCGGAAGGCCGCGATGACGTAGAGCGCCAGGCTCTGCGTCTCCAGGCCGACATACAGCGAGATGAGGTCGTTGGCCGACACCATCATGAGCATGCCGAGCGTGGCGAAGAGCATCAGCACCGGGAACTCGAACCGCGCCATCTTCTCCCGCTCGTTGAAGCTGAGCGAAAGCATGACGGACAGGGCCGCAGCGACGAGGATCAGCACCTTCATGAAGACGCCGAAGGCGTCCATCACGAAGAGGCCATTGAAGGTGACGACGCGGCCGGTGCCGTAGCCCATGGTGAGGATGGCGCCGAGAAGCAGCGCCACCATCGTCATGTAGCCGATCGGCCGGGTGAAGCCGTCGCCGCGGAACACGCCGATCATGAGCAGGGCCATGCCGGCGCAGGCGAGGAAGATCTCCGGCAGGGCCGGCCAGATGTCAGGAAACACAGCGGTCATGTCGGAACCCTCAACGCGCGGCCACGGAGACGCCGCCGGTCTCGCCACCATGCGCGGCGGCCAGCTTCGTCTGGTACGTCTGGATCACCTGCCCCACGGAAGCCGAGGTGATCGAAAGGAAGCTGGTCGGGTACACACCCATCCACAGCACCACCGCGATCAGCGGCAGGAAGATCGCAACCTCGCGCGGGCTCAGGTCGAACATCGCGCGGACATCCGGCTTGGTCAGCTTGCCGTAGACGATGCGGCGGTAGAGCCACAGCGCGTAGGCGGCACCCAGGACCATGCCGGTGGCGGCGAGGAAAGCCACCCAGGTGTTGTCGCGGAAGGCGCCCAGCAGGACCAGGAACTCGCCCACGAAGCCGGAGGTGCCCGGCAGGCCGACGGAGGCCATGGTCATGAACAGGAACACGACCGCGTATTTCGGCATGTTCTTCACGAGTCCGCCGTAGCGGGCGATCTCGCGGGTGTGCAGGCGGTCATAGACCACGCCGACGCAGAGGAAAAGCGCGCCCGACACGATGCCGTGCGACAGCATCGTGAAGATGGAGCCCTCGATGCCCTGCTGGTTCAGCGCGAACATGCCGATGGTGACGAAGCCCATGTGCGCGACGGACGAATAGGCGATCAGCTTCTTCATGTCCTCCTGCGCCAGGGCGACCAGCGAGGTGTAGATCACCGCGACGATGGACAGCGTGTAGATCAGCGGGGCGAAATATTCGGTCGCCTCGGGCAGGATCGGAATGTTGAAGCGCAGGAAGCCGTAGCCGCCCATCTTCAGCAGGACGCCGGCCAGGATCACCGACCCGGCGGTCGGTGCCTCGACGTGCGCGTCCGGCAGCCAGGTGTGCACCGGCCACATCGGGACCTTCACCGCGAAGGAGGCGAAGAAGGCCAGCCACAGCCACAGCTGCATCTGACGCGGGAAGTGAGTGGCGGTGATGGTCGGGATGTCGGTCGTGCCGGCGACGAAGTACATGGCCAGGATGGCCAGCAGCATCAGCACCGAGCCGAGCAGCGTGTAGAGGAAGAACTTGAACGCCGCGTAGACCCGGCGCTGACCGCCCCAGACACCGATGATCAGGAACATCGGGATCAGGACGCCCTCGAAGAACATGTAGAAGAGGACGAAATCCAGCGCGCAGAACATCCCCACCATGAGGGTTTCCAGCACGAGGAAGGCGATCATGTACTCCTTCACACGGTTCTGGACCGCCTCCCAGCTCGACAGGATGCACAGCGGCACCAGGAAGGTCGAGAGGATGACGAACAGCATCGAAATGCCGTCCACGCCCATGTGGTAGGAAATCCCGAATTCGGGAATCCAGGACGCCTTTTCCACCAGCTGGTAGCCGGGGTTGCGCGGGTCGAAGTTGAACCAGATGAACAGCGACAGGACGAAAGTGATGACCGTCGTCCAGAGCGCGACGTAACGGACGTTCCGCACGACGTCCGGCGTGTTGCCCCTGCAGAACAGCAGGATAAGCGCCACACCGGCAAGCGGCAGGAAGGTCGTGAACGACAGGAGCGGCCAGCTAGCCATTGTTCTTGTTCCCCTTCAAACCGCTCAACCGAACATCGACAGCCAAGCGACCAGCAGAACGACGCCGATCACCATGGCAAACGCGTAGTGGTAGACATAGCCGGACTGCAGGCGGCTGGCGCGGGCGGCGACATCGCGGGTGGCGGCGGCAACGCCGTCCGGGCCGACGCCGTCGATGACCGCACCGTCACCGGACTTCCACAGGCCGTAGCCCAGCGCCTTCGCCGTGCGCACGAACAGGATGTCGTACAGCTCGTCGAAGTACCACTTCTTGTACAGGAACTGGTGGAGGCCAGGGAGCGTGCCGGCGACCTTCGCCGGAAGGCTCGGGATCGCCATGTACATGATGTAGGCGAGCGCGATGCCGATCAGTCCGACTACCAGCGGCGCCAGGGCGACCCAGGTCGGGGTGTGGTGGTGAGCGGCTTCGATGCTGTTGTTGTCGTGCAGGACCAGCAGGGCCTTGCCCCAGAAGTGGTCCATGTCATGACCGATGAACAGGTTGTGGAAGCCGATGCCGGCGAACAGCGCGCCCAGCGCCAGCACCGCCAGCGGAATCAGCATGACGATCGGCGACTCATGGGCGTGGTCGTAGACCTCCTTGTCCATCCGCGGCTTGCCGTGGAAGGTCATGAACAGCAGGCGCCAGGAGTAGAAGGCGGTCAGGAGAGCGGCCGCGATGCCCAGCGCGAAGGCGAACTTGCCGACCGGGCTGGCCGACGCGAAGGCGGCCTCCAGGATCATGTCCTTGGAGTAGTAGCCGGCGAAGATCGGCAGGCCGGCGAGGGCCAGGTTGCCGATCCACATCACCGCGTAGGTGAAGGGGATCTTGCGCCAGACACCGCCCATCTTCCGCATGTCCTGCTCATGATGCAGGGCGTGGATCACCGAACCGGCGCCGAGGAACAGCAGGGCCTTGAAGAAGGCGTGCGTGAACAGGTGGAACATCGCGGCGCCGTAGGCGGACACGCCCGCGGCGAAGAACATGTAGCCGAGCTGGCTCATGGTCGAATAGGCGATGACACGCTTGATGTCGAACTGGGTGAAGCCGATCGTCGCGGCGACGAAAGCCGTCAGGGCGCCGACCACCGTGACCACCTCCAGGGCGGTCGGGGCATACTCGAACACCGGCGACAGGCGGCAGACCATGAAGACGCCCGCGGTCACCATGGTGGCCGCGTGGATGAGCGCCGACACCGGGGTCGGGCCTTCCATGGCGTCCGGCAGCCAGGTGTGCAGGCCAAGCTGCGCCGACTTGCCCATGGCGCCCATGAAGAGCAGCAGGCAGGTGACGGTCAGCGCGTCGACGTTCCAGCTCAGGAAATGCATCTTCTGGCCGACCAGGTCCGGGGCCTTGGCGAAGATGGCGTCGAACTGCACCGAGTTGGTCAGCACGAAGATCGCGAAGATGCCGAGCGCGAAACCGAAGTCGCCGACGCGGTTGACCAGGAAGGCCTTGATGGCCGCGTTGTTCGCGGAGGGCTTCTCGTACCAGAAGTTGATCAGCAGGTAGGAGGCGAGACCGACGCCCTCCCAGCCGAAGAACAGCTGCACCAGGTTGTCCGCCGTCACCAGCATGAGCATGGCGAAGGTGAACAGCGACAGGTAGCCCATGAAGCGCGGCTTCTGCGGATCCTCGGCCATGTAGCCGACGGAATACACATGCACCATCGCCGAGACGGTGTTGACGACGACGAGCATGACCGCGGTCAGCTGGTCGATGCGCAGCGCCCAGGACACGTCCAGGCTGCCGCTGCGGATCCAGCTCATCAGCTCGATCGTGCGGGGGTGACCGCCGACGGCGACGTCGAAGAACAGGATCCAGGACAGGACCGCGGAGACCAGGACGGCACCGGCGGTGACGAACTGGGCGGTGCGGTCGGCCGGCGTCGGCGGACCCGCGACCACATGGTGGTCGTCGTGGGCATCGTCGTGCGCGTCGTGGAGTTCGTCATGGGAGATGTGGGCGTGGTCGTCGTGACCATGCCCGTGCCCATGATCATGGCCGTGCCCATGACCGGCCGGAACCGGCTCGGCTTTCGGACCGCCGAACAGAGCGATCGATCCGGCGACGAGGAACGCCAGGAGCGGGAGGAATACGACAAGGACTTCCATGGCGCGGCCTTAGCCCCTCATCAGATTGATGTCTTCGACTCGGATCGAGCCGCGGTTGCGGAAGTAGACCACCAGGATCGCCAGCCCGATCGCGGCCTCGGCGGCGGCGACGGTCAGGATGATCATGGAGAAAACCTGCCCAACCAGATCGTTCAGGAAGACCGAGAAGGAGACGAGGTTCAGGTTCACCGCCAGCAGCATCATCTCGATCGACATCAGGATGATGATGACGTTCTTCCGGTTCAGGAAAATGCCGAGGACGCCCAGCGTGAAGATGATGGCCGAGACCGTCAGGTAATGTCCGAGACCAATGTCCATGTCACACGCCCTCCCCGGTCGGCACCTTGCGGATGGCAACCACGTCCTCGCGCCGACGGGCGAGCTGGGCCCCGATGTTCTGCTTCCGGACACCCTCGCGCGACCGTAGGGTCAGCACGATGGCGCCGATCATGGCGATCAGCAGCACGATGCCCGACGCCTGGAACAGGTAGACATAGTGGGTGTAGATCAGCTGCCCGAGCTGTTCGGTGTTGGTCGCCTGCCCCATCGCCGCGGCCGGAGCCGACGCGATCTTCTGCGCCGCCGGCGTGATGATCCAGCCGCCGAGCACGGCGGCCAGCTCGGCCAGCAGGATGACGCCGATCAGACCGCCCAGCGGCAGATACTGCATGGCACCCGCCCGCAGCTCGCGGAAATTGATGTCCAGCATCATCACCACGAACAGGAACAGAACCGCGACCGCGCCCACATAGACGATCACGAGGATCATCGCGATGAACTCGGCGCCGAGCAGAACGCACAAGCCAGCGGCCTGGAAGAAGGCCAGGACCAGATAAAGGACCGAATGAACGGGATTCCGCGCCGAGATGACCATCACACCGGAGGCCACCAGAAGCGCGGCAAACACGTAGAAGGCGATGCCTTGGATAATCATCGAAATCCCCGTTTCCGCTTACCGCCCTGTTTGCACTTACCGGTAAGGAGCCTCGGCCGCGAGGTTCTGGGCAATTTCCGCTTCCCAGCGGTCGCCGTTCGCCAGCAGCTTCTGCTTGTTGTAGAAAAGCTCTTCGCGGTTCTCGGTCGAGAACTCGAAGTTCGGGCCCATGACGATGGCGTCCACCGGGCATGCCTCCTGGCAATAGCCGCAGTAGATGCACTTCGTCATGTCGATGTCGTAGCGCGTGGTGCGGCGGCTGCCGTCGTCACGCGGTTCGGCCTCGATGGTGATCGCCAGGGCCGGGCACACCGCCTCGCACAGCTTGCACGCGATACAGCGCTCCTCGCCGCCGGGATACCGGCGCAGGACGTGCTCTCCGCGGAAGCGCGGGCTGATGGGGCCCTTCTCGAACGGGTAGTTCAGGGTCACCTTGGGCTTGAACATGTAGCGCAGGGTGAGCCCGAGGCCGCCCAACAGTTCGGTCAGGAACAGGCTGCGCGCCGCACGATCGAGGAACGCCATGGCCTCTTCGTCTCCTTCCTTGCGGGCGCCCCAGTGGCGACGCCCGCGCATTCTTTACGATCTCGCCGGATGGACGGGGTTACTTCGGCAGCCAGCCGAACGTCACGAGGACGCCGGCGGTCAGGACGACCCACACGAGCGAGAATGGCAGGAACACCTTCCAACCCAGGCGCATCAGCTGGTCGTAGCGGTAGCGCGGCATGGTCGCGCGGACCCAGACATACACGAACAGGCAGAGCGCGATCTTCAGGGCGAACCAGATGGGCCCCGGGATCCAGGTGAAGGGCGCGAACGGCAGCGGAGGCAGCCAACCACCGAGGAACAGGATGCTCGTCATCCCGCTCATCAGGATCATGTTCGCGTATTCGCCGAGGAAGAACAGCGCGAAGGGCATCGAGCTGTATTCCACCATGAAGCCCGCGACCAGCTCCGACTCACCTTCCGGAAGATCGAAGGGCGAGCGGTTGGTTTCCGCCAGAGCCGAGATGAAGAAGATCACGAACATCGGCAGCAGCGGGATGGCGAACCAGATGGTCTGCTGCGCCTCGACGATCTTCGTCAGGTTCAGCGAGCCGACGCACAGCAGCACCGAGATGATGACGAGGCCCATGGAGACCTCGTAGGACACCATCTGCGCCGCCGAGCGGAGCGCGCCCAGGAAGGCGTAGCGCGAGTTCGACGCCCAGCCCGCCACGACGATGCCGTAGACGCCGAGCGACGAGATCGCGAAGAGGTAGAGGATGCCGACGTTGATGTCCGCCAGCACCATGCCCGTGTCGAACGGAATGACCGCCCACGCGACCAGCGCCAGGAAGAAGGTCAGCATCGGCGCCATGTAGAACAGGACGCGGTTCGACCCGGCCGGGAGGATGTGCTCCTTCGAGAACAGCTTGAGGCCGTCCGCGAAGGGCTGCAGCAGACCGAACGGGCCGACGATGCTCGGCCCCTGGCGGAGCTGCATGGCGCCCATGATCTTGCGCTCGGCGTAGGTCATGTAGGCCACGCCGACCAGAAGCGGCACGACGATCGCCAGGATCTTGAGGACGATGATGATCAGCGGCAGCAGGAAGCCGCTCCAGAACTCAGCCATGGGTACCGGTCCTCTCCTGAGCGCTCTCGGCGGACTTCACGAACGTCTCGGTGCAACGAGCCATGGTCACCGAGGCGCGGCTGATCGGGTCGGTCATGTAGTAGTTGGCGACCGGCGACACGAACGGCGCGGCATCCAGGGCGCCGGCGGAACCGAACGATCCCCAAGGGGCCGGCACCACCGATCCGACCTTGCCGAACACCGGATTGACTTCGACCATGCGCTGGCGCAGCTGCGGCAGGCTGTCGTAGGGCAGCTTGGTGCCGAGCAGCTCCGACAGGGCGCGCAGGATCTTCCAGTCTTCGCGGGCTTCGCCCGGCGGGAAGGCGGCCAGACGGGCCAGCTGCGGGCGACCCTCGGTGTTGACGTAGGTCGCGTTCTTCTCGGTGTAGGCTGCACCCGGCAGGATGACGTCGGCGCGGTGCGCGCCCTTGTCGCCGTGGTGACCCTGATAGATCACGAAGGTCTTGCCGAGCTTGGCGGCGTCGATTTCGTCGGCGCCCAACAGGTAGACCACGTCGACCGAGCCGTCGGCCGCGCCGGCCAGGATGCCGGCGGTGTCGAGACCGCCCTGCCCCGGCAGGAAGCCGATGTCGAGGCCGCCGACGCGGCTCGCCGCGCTGTGCAGCACGTTGAAGCCGTTCCAATCCTCGCGGACGACGTTGAAGGTCTCGGCGAGCGCGCGCACCGCCGCCTGGACCGCGACGCCATCCTTGCGCCGGAAGGCACCGGCGCCGAGGATGATCATCGGGTTCTTGGCGCCCTTCAGCGCCTCGGCGAAGGCGTGCGACCCGTCGGCCAGCTGCTGGAGGGCGTCTGGCCCCGTGCCCAGATGGGTGTACGGGTAGGTCAGGTCCCGGGCGTCGCCGATCACCGCAACCTTCAGACCGCCCATCAGGTAGCGCTTGCGGATGCGGGCGTTGACCAGCGTGCCTTCCCAGCGCGGGTTGGTGCCGACCAGCAGGATCACGTCGGCGCGCTCGATGCCGGCGATGCCGCTGTTGAACAGGTAGCCGGCGCGCGACGACGTGTCGAACACCGCGCCGTCCTGGCGGCAGTCGATGTTGGCCGAGCCCAGGCCGGCCATCAGGTCCTTCAGCGCCAGCATCGACTCGACGTCGACCAGGTCACCGGCGATGGCGGCGACGCGGTTGCCGGCGACGCCCTTGACCTTGGCGGCGATGGCCTGGAAGGCCTCCGCCCAGGTCGCCGGCTGCAGCTTGCCGTCCTTGCGGACGTAGGGCCGGTCGAGCCGCTGGCGCTTCAGGCCGTCGTAGGCGAAGCGGGTCTTGTCGGAGATCCACTCCTCGTTGATGTCCTCGTTGACGCGCGGCAGAACGCGCATCACCTCGGGACCGCGGGTGTCGACGCGGATGCTCGACCCGACCGCGTCCAGGACGTCGATCGTCTCGGTCTTGCGCAGCTCCCACGGGCGGGCCGTGAAGGCGTAGGGCTTCGACAGCAGCGCGCCGACCGGGCAGACGTCGGCGAGGTTGCCGGACATCTCCGACCCGATCGCCTTCTCGACGAAGGTGGTGATCTCCATGTGCTCGCCGCGGTTCACCGCGCCGAGGTCCGGAACGCCGGCGATCTCGTTGATGAAGCGGATGCAGCGCGTGCAGTGGATGCAGCGCGTCATCTCCGTGCGGATCAGCGGCCCCATGTACTTGTCTTTGACCGCGCGCTTGTTCTCGCCGAAGCGGCCGCGGTCAAAGCCATAGGCCATGGCCTGGTCCTGCAGGTCGCACTCGCCGCCCTGGTCGCAGATCGGGCAATCCAGCGGGTGGTTGATCAGCAGGAATTCCATGACGCCCTTGCGGGCCTTGTGCACGAGGTCGGTGTTGGTCTTCACGACCATCCCGTCGCCGCAGGGCATGGCGCAGGCGGCAACCGGCTTCGGGGCCCGCTCCATCTCCACGAGGCACATGCGGCAGTTTGCCGGCACGCTCAGCCGCTCATGGTAGCAGAAGCGCGGAATCTCGATGCCCAGCTGTTCGCAGGCTTGCAGGATCGAGGTGCCCGGCTCGACTTCGATCTCGATCCCGTCGATGGTGAGTTTCGGCATGGGAAACCGGGCTCCTTACTCGGCCGCCAAGGACTTGGCGGCGTTGCGGTACTCGTGGATGCGGCGCTCCACCTCCGGCCGGAAATGCCGGAACAGGCCCTGGATGGGCCAAGCGGCGGCATCGCCGAGCGCGCAGATGGTGTGACCCTCGATCTGCTTGGTGACGTCCAGCAGCATGTCGATTTCCTCGACGCGCGCGTTGCCGGTCACCATGCGCTGCATGATGCGGTTCATCCAGCCGGTGCCCTCGCGGCACGGCGTGCACTGGCCGCAGCTCTCGTGGGCGTAGAACTGCGACAGGCGGGCGATGGCCTTCACGACGTCGGTGGACTTGTCCATCACGATCACCGCGGCGGTGCCCAGACCCGAGCGGACCTCGCGCAGGCTGTCGAAGTCCATCAGCACCGTGTCGCAGATCGACTTGGGCAGCAGCGGAACCGACGAGCCACCGGGAATGATGGCCAGCAGGTTGTCCCAGCCGCCGCGCACGCCGCCGGCGTGCTTCTCGATCAGCTCCTTCAGCGGGATGCCCATCTCCTCTTCCACGTTGCACGGCTTGTTCACGTGGCCGGAGATGCAGAAGAGCTTGGTCCCGGTGTTCTTCGGACGGCCCAGGCCGGCGAACCAAGCGGCGCCGCGACGCAGGATGGTGGGAACCACCGCGATCGACTCGACGTTGTTCACCGTGGTCGGGCAGGAATAGAGGCCGGCCTGGGCGGGGAACGGCGGCTTGTTCCGCGGCTGGCCCTTCTTGCCCTCGATGGACTCGATGAGCGCGGTTTCCTCGCCGCAGATGTACGCACCCGCACCCCGGTGGATGTAGATGTCGTAGTCGTAGCCGGTGCCGCAGGCGTTCTTGCCGATCAGCCCCGCCGCGTACGCCTCGTCGATGGCGCGCTGGACGTTGGAGCCCTCGTTGTAGAACTCACCGCGGATGTAGATGTAGCAGGCGCTGGCCCCGATGGCGAAGCCCGCGATCAGGCAGCCCTCGATCAGCTTGTGCGGATCGTGGCGCAGGATGTCGCGGTCCTTGCAGGTGCCCGGCTCGCCCTCGTCAGCGTTGATGACCAGGTAGACCGGCTTGTCCGTCACGTTCTTCGGCATGAAGGACCACTTCATGCCGGTGGAGAAGCCGGCGCCGCCACGCCCGCGCAGGCCGGATTCCTTGACCTGCTCGATGATCCACTCTTTGCCCTTCTCGATCAGGGCCTTCGTGTTGTCCCAGTCACCGCGCTTCTTGGCGGCGTCCAGGCCGAAGCTCTGGAAGCCGTAGAGGTTGGTGAAAATGCGGTCCTCGTCGCGAAGCATCGCATCCCCCTCAATCGGCCTGGGTCGTGGTGAAAGCCTTCAGAGTCGTCGGGCCGCCCACCGGTTCGGAGGACTGCCGGCCGATCTGAGAGCCGGGCTTCGGAATCTCGCCGCGCTTCAGCGCGTCGATGATCTTCTCCATCAGCTCAGGGCTGACGTCTTCATAATAGTCGTCGCCGATCTGCACGACCGGCGCGTTGACGCAGGCGCCCGAGCACTCGACCTCGCGCAGCGTGAACTCGCCGTCGTCGGTGGTCTCGCCGACCCCGATGCCGAGCTTCCGCTCGCACGCGTGCACGACGTCGTCCGATCCGCGCAGCCAGCAGGGCGTGGTGGTGCAGACCTGGATGACGTGCTTGCCGACCGGAGTCTTGTTGTACATCGTGTAGAAGGTCGCGACCTCGTACACGCGGATGCGCGGCATCCCCAGCAGGTCGGCGACCGCGTCCATGGTGGCGCGCGACACCCAGCCGGCGTTCTGGCGCTGGGCCAGATCGAGCAGCGGCATGCAGGCGCTGGCCTGCCGGCCTTCCGGGTACTTGGCGATGATCTGCTTCGCCCGCTCCAGGTTCTCCGGAGTGAAGGTGAAGGTTGCCGGCTCGTTGGCCGGATCGTGAGCCGGGGCGCTCATCGGTCAATTTCTCCGAACACGATGTCCATGGACGCGATGTTGGCGACCGCGTCGGCCAGCATGTGGCCCTTCGACATGAAGTCGAGACCTTGCAGGTGGGCGAAGCCGGGAGCCCGGATCTTGCACCGGTACGGCTTGTTGGTCCCGTCGGACACCAGATACACGGCAAACTCGCCCTTGGGCGCCTCGATGGCGGTGTAGGTTTCGCCCTCGGGAACGTGGAAACCCTCAGTGAAGAGCTTGAAGTGGTGGATCAGCGCTTCCATCGAGCGCTTCATCTCGCCGCGCGGCGGCGGAGCGACCTTGCGGTCCTCGACGCGCACCGGGCCGTCGGGCAGTTCCTTCAGGCACTGGCGGATGATGCGGTTCGACTGGCGCATCTCTTCCATGCGGACCAGATAGCGCGCCCAGCAGTCGCCCGTCAGGCCGACCGGAACGTCGAAGTCCATGCGGTCATAGACCTCGTAGGGCTGCGACTTGCGCAGATCCCAGGCCACGCCCGACCCGCGGAGCATCGGACCGGTGAAGCCCCAGTCGAACGCCTGCTCCTTGCTGACCACGCCGATGTCGACCGTGCGCTGCTTGAAGATGCGGTTGTCCGTCAGCAGGTTATCGATGTCTTCGACGAATTTCGGGAAACGCTCCGTGAATTCCCAGATATCGTCGGTCAGACCCGCCGGCAGATCCCAGGCGACGCCGCCCGGACGGAAGTAGTTGGCGTGCAGCCGGGCGCCGGAGACCCGCTCGTAGAACTCCATGAGGATCTCGCGCTCCTCGAAGCCCCACAGAGCCGGCGTGATCGCGCCGACGTCCAGTGCGCCGGTCGTGATCGACAGGATGTGGTTTAGGATGCGCGTGATTTCGGAGAACAGGACGCGGATGTACTGGGCGCGCAGCGGCGCCTGGATGCGCAGCAGCTTCTCGATGCCGAGCACGTAGGCGTGCTCCATGCACATCGGGCTGACGTAGTCCAGGCGGTCGAAGTACGGCACGGCCTGCAGATAGGTCTTGTACTCGATCAGCTTCTCGGTGCCGCGGTGCAGCAGGCCGATGTGCGGGTCGCAGCGCTCGACCACCTCGCCGTTGAGCTCCATCACCAGGCGCAGCACGCCGTGGGCCGCAGGGTGCTGCGGCCCGAAGTTCATGGTGTAGGGCTTGATCTGGGTCTTGCCGCCGGATTGCTCAGCGGTGGGATGTGCGGACGTGGCGATGGTCACGGCTTGCTCCCGTCATTGGGGGCCTGGGCCTTCTCGTCACCCGGAAGCATGACGTTGGTCATGCCTTCCCACGGCGACAGGAAGTCGAAGGTGCGGAAGTCCTGGGTCAGGCGGACCGGCTCGTAGACGACTCGCTTCTGGTCTTCGTCGTAGCGGCACTCGACGTAGCCGGTCATCGGGAAGTCCTTGCGCAGCGGGTGCCCTTCGAACCCATAGTCCGTCAGGATGCGGCGCAGGTCCGGATGGTCGGCGAAGAAGACCCCGTAGAGATCCCAGGTTTCCCGCTCGAACCAATTCGCCGCGCTGAAGACCGGCACGGCCGAGGCCACCGGCGTGTCCTCGTCGGTGGTCAGCTTCACGCGGATGCGCCGGTTGTGCTTGTAGCTGATGAGGTTGTAGACCACCTCGAAGCGTTCCGCGCGCTCCGGCCAATCCACCGCGGTGACGTCCAGCAGCTGCTCAAAGGAGCAGGCCGGATCGTCGCGCAGGAAGGTGAGCGCCTTGAGGATCGCGGGGCGACGCACGGTGACCATCAGCTCGCCGAGCTTCAGCTCGACCTTCAGGACATCGTCGCCGAGAGTTGCGGCGATGTGGTCACCAACTTCCTTCAACGCCTGTTCGGACATGGGCAGGACCTGCCTTTTTCTTATCTCAGCGGGCGATGCGGTTGCCGCGCCGGATCTTCTTCTGGAGCTGCAGAATGCCGTACACGAGCGCTTCCGCCGTCGGCGGGCAGCCGGGCACGTAGATATCGACCGGAACGATCCGGTCGCAGCCGCGCACCACCGAGTACGAATAGTGATAGTAGCCGCCGCCGTTGGCGCAGGAGCCCATGGAGATGACCCACCGCGGCTCCGGCATCTGGTCGTAGACCTTGCGGAGCGCCGGGGCCATCTTGTTGGTCAGCGTGCCGGCGACGATCATGCAGTCGGACTGACGCGGGCTCGGGCGCGGGATGACGCCGAAACGGTCGAGGTCGTACCGGCTCATGTAGGCGTGGATCATCTCCACCGCGCAGCAGGCCAGGCCGAAGGTCATCGGCCAGAGCGACCCGGTGCGGGCCCAGGCGAGCAGGTCTTCATACTTGGCCGTGATGAAGCCTTTCTCCTGGATCTCCTCGGTCACCGCGCGGAGGTAGGCGTCCTGTTCCGGTCCGGGCGGAATCGGCGCCAGCTTGGCAGCCTCTACTCCCATTCCAGAGCTCCTTTCTTCCACTCATAAATGAAGCCGATGGTCAGGATCCCGAGGAACACGATCATCGACCAGAAGCCGAACATGCCGATATCGCCGAGGGCCACGGCCCACGGGAACAGGAAGGCGACTTCCAGGTCGAAAATGATGAACAGGATGGAGACCAGGTAAAACCGCACGTCGAATTTCGCGCGGGCATCCTCGAACGGCTCGAAGCCGCATTCGTAGGGGGAGACCTTTTCGGCGTCCGGGTTTTTCGGGCTGATGACGTAGGACGCACCGACCATGACGACGGCCAGCACGACACCGATCAGCAGGAACACCAGGATCGGAAGGTACTCAATGATCAGCGGATTGGTCACCGCGGTCCTCCCATAAGCCCACGCCACGAACGCCGGTACGGCCCGAAATCGGCCGACGCGCGGTGCCGTGGCTGGAATGCCTTGGATTAGCCCATCAGACGGGCCGGAATATATGACGAGACCGTGGGCAAGGAAAGCGCTTTGAATCGCTTTCCGCCAATGAATCCACTCTGCGGAAACGAGCGGATGTCCTTGGTAATACCACGCTTTTTAAAGGTGCCGCAAGCAGCCCCGACACGTCGTATATAGGCAGCGACCACGCGTCGTAAAAGCTGAAGGGAGGATGTTTTGTAAGGAGAATGGCGCGAGTGACGGGACTTGAACCCGCGGCCTCCGGCGTGACAGGCCGGCGCTCTAACCAACTGAGCTACACCCGCGCAAATCGACGGCAACTTGGCCCGAAGCACATCACGCCGTCGCTGGCGTTTTCGGACCTCTGTGAGGAGCGCTCGCTCCCTCCGTCGGTGGCGGGTTTCTAGCGGCGCAGGCGGTACGCTGTCAATCACCAATTTGAAAAATCTGCGGACGGGGCGAATCCGGTCGATGTCCGACGCACCGCCCTTGACGATTGAAAGCCGGGGAACCGCGTCCTGCGGGCACTCTGCGGCCTTTCACGCCCTGCGCATGGCCCGCGTCGATCGCCGACGCGCGACGCTCCAGTAGCGGCGGCGGGATGTTGCCTCTGCCCGAGTCTTATGATGGGAAAAGAAGCGCGCCGGCTGTGCCGCGGCGCGGTGGTGGGCGATGAGGGTTTCGAACCCCCGACCCTCTCGGTGTAAACGAAAGGTCACGGCATGACATGGGGATACCCGGCATGACACGAAGCCGTTGATCAGTCTGGATTTTCGGCGGGCTTGCATGACATTAGGTAACATGGCATTACATGGGCTGACAAAGCCGCTGTTACCTAATCTGTTACCTAATCCCCCTGCCCCTGCCCCTGCCTCCGGAGGCCAGCCCATGCCCAAGGTGAAGCTGACAACCAAGGTGGTCGAGAACGCGAAGACGCCGGCGCCGGGCGTCCAGATCGACCTGTTCGACGCGACGCTGCCGGCCTTCGGCCTGCGGGTCGGGGAGCGCCGGAAGACGTGGTTCATCATCTATAGGTTCGGCGGGAAGCAGAAGCGCCTCACGCTCGGTCACTTCCCCGAGCTGCTGTTGGGGCCTGCGCGCGAGGCGGCGGGCAAGGCGCTGGAGCTGGTCGAGGCCGGGAAGGACCCGGCGGATGAGAAGGCCAGCGCCCAGGCCGTCGCTGCGGCGCCGGTGGAGACGTTCGGCACCGCGGCGGAGGATTTCCTGTCCAAGCACGCCGCCCGCCACCACAAGCGGCCGGACCAGACGCGCTGGTTTCTCGACAAGTACGTCCTGCCGAAGTGGCGCGACCAGCCCGTCGCCACGATCAAGAAGCGCGACGTCCTCGATCTGCTGGACGAGCTGGTCGAACAGGGCAAGGGGCAGGCGGCCAACCGGGTGCTGGACGTGCTGCGCAAGCTGTTCAACTGGCGGCTGGAGCGGTCCGACGACGAGGGGGCGCGGAACCCGTGCGATCGGGTGAAGGCGCCGGCCCCGCACGTCGCCCGCTCCGTCCATCTGGAGGGCGAGCACATCAAGGCCCTGTGGAAGGCGTCAGGCGAGGCCGGCTACCCGTGGGGGCCGATGGTCCGGATCATGCTGCTGACCGGCCAGCGCCGGGGCGAGGTCGCCTCGATGCGCTGGGACTCCGTTGACACACATATAGATAAGGTGTGGCGCCTCACGCCGGAGCAGACGAAGGCCGGCCGTGCCCACATCGTTCCGCTCAGCCCGGCCGTGGTTGATGTCCTGAACTCCATCAAGCGCCAGGTGGTCAAGAGCCCCGACGGCACGGAGCAACCATCCCCGTTCGTGTTCACCACGCTCGGGGACAGGCCGGTGAACGGCTTCAGCAAGGCGAAGCGTCGACTCGATGAGAAGATCGCGGAGGACCGCGCCGAAGACGAGGCCGAGCCCCTGCCCGGCTGGCGCCTTCACGACATCCGCCGCACGGTCACCACCGGCCTGTCCGCGCTGGGCGTCGCCGAGGTTATCAAGCAGCGGATCCTCAACCATGCCGCCCGCGGCGTGACGCAGCGCCACTATGACCAGTACGAATACCTCGCGGAAAAGCGCGACGCCCTGGAGCGCTGGGCGGCCCGGGTCGACAGCATCGTCAACCCGCCACCGGCGAACGTGGTGCAGCTCCACCCTGAGCGAGTTACCGGTTAACTGGTGATGCGGCATCGCCACGAGGCGTGCGGCGCCAGTGCTGGACACCACCGACCAGTTCCGCCACCACCAACCCGTCAGCCTCCAGCCGGGCGAGACTCTCCGAATTGCGGCGATGCGCCCAGACGTTGGCGATGCGTCCTGTCCGTGCGGAAACACCATCGGCGTCTCTGCCCCATTTTGCGTCGCTGGCGGGAACCGCCTCAAGCGTCGTTCTGTCGAACTCCTGCATCTCAGCCACCTTACACCCCTCCATCCTAAAGGCCGAACCCCTCAAGCAGCGGGCGCAGCACGTATGCGGCGTCCAGGCCGAGCGGCGTGATGTAGTTCCTGTCAAGCGCGCGTCGCCAACTAACCCGATCAAATCGGGGTGCTCGGTTCCGGGCGCTACGGCGCCTCCGCGGACTCCGCAGCCCGCAGGCGCACGCCCGGCCCCAAGCCGTCACCGGAAGGAATGAACAAGACGCCGCGCGCCTCCAGCGCCGCCACGATGTCCTCCTTCGTGCGGCGCTGCGGGTTGGTCTTGCCGGCCTCGTACTGCGCGATGGTTTTGGTCGACACCCGCGCCGCCTCGGCCAACTCGTCCTGCGTCATGCGGGCGGCCGTGCGGCCCAACAGGCACAGCCACGGCGTGAGTTCCGAAATTTGGAAGTTCTGCATATTTGATGTCGCCTTTGGTTCGCGCGGAAGCTACACTTTATTGGTAGTTCTTCCAGATAGGCAACTGAAATGAGCGACACCGAATTACCGCCGGAGGACGGCGAGCAGGCCTTCCCGCACCGCGCCACCTATTCCCCTGAGGACAACAAGCTCCGCATGCACCCGGCCTTCCGGCTGGACAAGGAGACGTACCAGCGCCTGCGGGACGCAGGGTTCGCCTGGGCGCCACGACAGGAGCTGTTCGTCGCGCCGGCCTGGACCCCAGCGCGCGAGGATCTGTTGCTGGAGCTGTGCGGCGACATCGGCGACGAAGACACCACCCTTGCCGAACGAGCGGAGCAGCGGGCCGACCGGTTCGAGGGCTACAGCGACCGCCGGGCCAGCGAGGCGCGACAGGCCAAGGCCGCGGTCGACTCCATCATGGAACACATCCCGCTCGGCCAGCCGATCCTCGTCGGGCACCACAGCGAGCGCCGGGCCCGGAAGGACGCCGAGCGGATCGAGGGCGGCATGCGCCGAGCGGTGAAGCTGTGGGACACCGCCGATTACTGGACGCAGCGCGCCGCCGGGGCGATCCGGGCCGCCAAATACAAGGAGCTGCCGGCCGTCCGGCACCGGCGGATCAAGACCATCGAGGCGGACATGCGGCGTGAGCAGCGCCGGAAGATGGAAGCGGAACAGCACCTCCAGCTCTGGAGCCAGGACGGGTTGACGCAGGAACAGGCGCTCGCCATCGCCAACGCCGACGTCGTGTGGGGTGCCTGGTCGAAGCTGCGCGACGGCGCGATCACGGTAGAGGAAGCGGCAGCCCGGCAGATCGCCGCGCACACCCGGCGGATTGCCGACAGCAGCCGCTGGATCACTCACTGCGAGAACCGGCTGGCCTACGAGCGCGCCATGCTCGCCGAAGCGCTGGGCCTGGACGCGACCACCGAGAACGCCATGGCGTCCCGCTGGGACCTGGAACCCGGCGGCCGGGTGCTGATCGCCGGGGAATGGCTGGTGATCCTGCGGGTGAACAAGGCCGATGGCATCGCCTCCAGTGTCACCACCTCGCCGCCGCGGGGCGTCACCTGGACCAGTAAGTGGAAGCACGGCATCGAGCAGATCAAGGATTACGAACCGCCAACCAAGGCCGACTCGGACAAGGTGAAGGCGGCGACTAAGCTCCCGCCGCTCTGCAACTATCCCGGAGAGGGCTTCCAGGATATGACCCAGGCGGAGTGGAATGGGCGCCGCCAGTGGTCCGACTTCTCGTACGTGAAGAAGGTTGCCGCGACCGACATGGCGGGCGCTCATAGGGTCCGGCAGATGCCGGCCGGCGGGTGGAAGGCGGTGCAGGTCTACATCACCGACATGGCGCGCAAGGACCCGCCAGCGCCGACGACGAAGCCCAGCGCTGCGGCGGAGGCGTTCGCCGCCCGTCCGGTGGAACTCCCCCGCACGGTCCACACGCCGCGCGCTCGTACCGAGGCCGACGAGCTGCGCGACGCGCTGAAGGCCGGCGTCCGGGTGGTGTCGGTCCCGAACCTGTACGTGACGCCGGATTGGCTGGCGGACGAGTTGATCGGCGACGCCATGATTCAGCCCGGCCATCTGGTGCTGGAGCCGCAGGCCGGCACAGGCGCGCTCGCCCGCCGGGCCGCCGAGCGCGGCGCCGTGGTGGACTGCGTGGAGGTGAACAGCGCCCTTGCGGCCCAGCTCTCCGGGGCCGGACTGTACCGGCGGGTGACCGCCGCCGACTTCCTGTCGCTGGAGGTGACCCCGGATTACGACCGCATCGTCATGAACCCGCCGTTCTACCACGGGATAGACATTGATCACGTCCGGCACGCGCTGGGCTTCCTTCGGCCGGGCGGCTGCCTGGTCGCGATCATGGCGGCTGGGGTCAAGTTCCACACCACCGCGAAGGCGAGAACCTTCCGCGAGCGCCTGGAGGCGTTGGGGGCGGAATGGAGCGACCTGCCGGAAGGCACCTTCGCCAGCGCGGGAACCGGCGTCCGCACGGTCGCCGTCAGGGTGTGGAGCGATGGCGATCTGCGATGAAAGTCGCGTCCGGGCGGATGCAAACTGAGACAACGCTCGGGCGCGACACCGCGTCGCACCACCGCTAGTGCGCGAGCTTGAAGCCTTCGCAAAACGCGAAAAATCCTAGGGTCGCGTCGCTTTTTGCATACCGAGGTATAGCAATGTTGCGCCACGTTGCACGCGGATTACGAACGCGAAACAAAAAAACGCTACCCCAGAACGATTGCTCAAGGGTAGATATGACGTTCAGCCGATCAGCCCGAAACTAGGACGGGCATCCGGGGGGCATCTCACCTCCCCCCGGACGGCACGAGGCGCCACCCTCGCCAATCTTCACGAGCAACTAGCGCTCGTGGCTCGTGAGTCCTGTCCGTTATCCCGGCCGGGACGCCAACAACATAGCAAGCGGGGTGCCAACATGATCGTAAACTTACATTAACCACATAGGGCGCGAAGTTTTACTTCGCATCGTCCGACGTCTGGCTCGAACTGGCTATGCAGGCCCCAGGCTTCCCGTGGTTGATCAGCTCCACCCCATTCTCTTCGAACACGCGCGTCACGGCGTAGATGCGATCGGCGGAGCCGTTGATAGGCCCGTTCGTCGCCTCCCACGACTTGATGGTCTCGACGGACACCGGCGCGATCTTGCTCGCCTCGTCGGCGAGCTTCTTCTGCGGCCACCGCAGCAACGCCCGTCCAGCCCGAACGTGTTCGCCACAAAGCCTAATCACCCCACCCCCCATCCAATAACGATATGGGTAGGAGAGTGCACTTTAGGGGATTGTCGGTCAATAACGAACGTGGTACCCATATAGGTAGCAAGGGCCATGTATATGCACTTTGCAACACCGCTCCGGTGGTTGCCGGCGCTGTGACGGTTGAAACGACGAACGCCCGGCTGTGACAGCAGCCGGGCGCCCATCAGCAGAGCCGAGCGACCGGCTCCACACGGCCAACATGAGCAAGGAATCGCTATGAAGACCGGACCTCTGAATAGCACACATCCGCACCCAGGGGGAAATGACTGCGGCACCGACAGCGCCCGCCGCCCCTCCACCGTCATCGACACCATCGGCTTGACGTTCGTCCAGGCGGCCACCCGGGTCGCCGAGTTGATCAAGGAGCACGACGGCCTGGACGACCGCGAGGACGAAGAGGCGGACGAGGTGCGCGCCGCTCTCTACGCCAGTTGGCAGGATCTGCAGCGTGTCATCCTGGCGGCCGAGCCGCAGACGCTGGACGATGCCGTTGCGGTCATCGACCGCCTGCTGTGCGAGCGCAGCGGCATGCCCGCCGGAAGCTCGCCGCTGCATGCCCAGGCCATCGAACGGGTGCGGGCGGTCATCCAACGCGCCCGTAATGCCGAGTCTTCCGCCATCGAGGCGGCGGCCTTCGGCGACACGATCGCCGCGTTCGCCGGCGAGGCCGAGGCGGACTTATGCGCCCCCAGCGCCCCGACCGTCTCCATGATCGAGGCCGGCGCTGCGGCGGCCGGCATAGCTCCGGATGAGGCTCGCGCGGCCTACGTCGCCATGACCAAAGCCTTCCGCAAGGAGGCCGCGTAAATGTCCGTGCTCCTGTTCCAGTCACGCGGCCCGGCAATCCAACGCCCGGAGCCCAAGGAAGAACTGCTCATCACCCGCCTGCGCGTCGACGAAGCGGCGGACTGGCAGCTGGCCATCGTTGAGGAGTGCCGCCGGCAACGGACCCTCACGCCGTCGGTCTTCAACTTCCTGAAAGAACAGGGGCTTCTCGACAGGTGCACGTTCCTGGCCTCTGAAGGCATGGAGCAGCCGCTGGTCTTCCGCTACATCGGCGGCCCGACCGTGCGGTTCCTCGGCCGCGCCTGGGCGCGTCAGCAGATCGGCAAGCCCGATCTGGACGACCCTCACCAAGTCCTGGCCGAAGGCGTCGGCCAGCAGTACCGCGAGGCCATCGAGGGCGGTGACCCGGTGTTCAACCGGGTCACCATCACCGGCCTTTCAGCATCTCCGAAGGTCTACACCCACATGCTCTACGGCTGGGCACCGCAGGACGGCCGGCGCGCCCTCCTTTCCTGCTTGCACGAGTTCTAAGCCGCTCGCGTGAAGCCGCCGGTCATCTGCGCCGCTTCCGACACCATAGCCGGGCGGGAGAAGCGCAGAAGGTGCAGCGGCAGGCGCCCGACGCCGTTCTGCTGGTACATGATCGTCGGCCGGGGCTCCAGCCGGCGGCGGCCAGCGCCCTTTGCGTTCCAGACCGGAACCGTCTCGGGATCCACGAGCCCGGCCCACCAGTGCACGTCCCACCGCGCCCAGGCGGCAAGGCGCATCAGGGCCGCCATGGGGTGAAACAGCCCCTTCCCCCGCCAATCCGGCCGAACCCACCCGGCCACCACGAAGGCCACTCGCCCCGTGGTGTCGAAGGCCGCCTCGCTGGCGCAGAAGCACCATTCGCCGACGGGCGCACGGCCAGCGTCGTGAAACGCGGTGAGGTCGCCCAACCGCTCGCCGAAACTGACCTTCGAGCAGTCCAGGAGCACAACCCCCTGCGTCGCCACCACCTCGCCGGTCGCGTCCGTCGCCGCGATCCAGAAGGCCGGTGACGACGAAGGCCGCGGAAGCAGCTCGAACCACGAGTTCCGGTTGGTCTCGTTGAGCCGCTGAAGCTCCGACCAGTCGTCGCAAACAGCGAGCGAGACCCCGCGCGCCGCCAACTTGCGCATGAGCGCGTCTCGCGCCGCGTTGATCTGCCGAACGTCGTCGGCTTGGTTGAAGATGCTTTCAACTGCAAAGGTGTTCGTCAGCATGACTACTGCTCCGTAAGTTGGTTACGGCTGTAGTCATGCCCGAAAAGGTATTCCGTGTCCCTGTCGCGCGTCCTTCAGCGGGCTAAAGTCACGCCATTACCCAACCATCACTGGTTCCAGGAGGCACTCGTCGTTCCCCGCCAACGCCACCTCAGATCGGACGTACCGGTATCGCTTGCGGCCGTTACGGATCTCGATGACGGTTCCAGCACGGACCATCTGAGTGAGGACACCCCTCACCCGGCTCCGCGGGATATCTGGCAACGCCCCGTAAAGGTTCAGCAGCGTCATTGGAGCGTTCAGCGCATGGATAATTGCCGCGGAGGTTTCCTTCTTATCGCTGGCCCGCGTCATCTGGCGCCGGACAGCCGGCGACGCATACGGCATCTCTGACTCATCGGCCACCGTAGGCGGTGCGGGGACCTGGGCTGGCGTCAGCTGGAAAGCCTCATCCACGGCCCGGAACGCGCCGCTCAAGGCTTGCAACGCCCGGAATGCGTCGTGCAGCCTTGAGAACAGATATGCCCGGATTGCGGCCGTCAGGCTCTCGTCGCCGCGCACAAGGTCTATCTTGGAGGCGAGCGCGTTTACGGTGGTCCGTTCGATCCGAGCGACGTCCTCGAAAGCCTTCCAGACTTCAGGCTCCAGGCGCACGCTTGTTCGGCGTCCATTGACCGTGATGTTTCGGCTGATCATCCAGGCTCCCGCGAACAGAATTGCATACGACCATAATTCTTTTACGGCTACTCCGCCCGAGGTAATCGCTCCCTCGCGCGGAGAACGCCGACAGCCAAGCCGACCATGCACGCGACGTCGGCCACGAACCCGAACACGCTTCCAGCGATGATGTCGTGCGCGAGCCAGGCCCAGGCGGAGCCCATGGAAAGGAGGCGGAGCCCATGGGCTGTGCGTGCCCAGCGCGCGGCCATCGCGAAGGCAAGGCCAGCGGCAGCGCAGGCCGACTCAGGCCCGGCCCAAGTCCAGCCAACCAGAACGGCCAGGGCGGGCGCTGTCGCGGCGTACAGTGCGCCCCGCCAGCGCGGGCGGGTGTCAGCCCACGCGACGGCCACCTGCGCCACAGAAAGCCCCGACATGGCCGCGCCAGTGGCGGCACCCAAGCTGGCGTAGTGCAGGGCGAACGCCAGCGCGCTCGCCCCCTGCCCGGCCAGCAGCGCGCGGCGGCCGGTCAGCCAGGGCCACGCGGCGACGAGCGCGAGGCCGACGCCCCCGAATAGGTCCGCAGCGGTCAACGGGTATCCTCCCGTCCGGCCGCGTGTTCGGCGGCGAGTTCGGCCCGGTGCTCCTCCAACTCCTCCTGGTAGATGCGCTCCGACTCGCCGGATTGCCGGATCATGACGACGATCACGGCGATGGCGATCAGGAATGCGATGCCGAGGACGGCGCAGGTGATGGTAAGGTCGCTCATGTATCATCCCTATGCATGAAAAATGCCACTCGCGGCGGGGCCGGGTGGCTTGTTGACTTCAGCAGATTTGCCCAGGCCGTCCGCGGCCGGCACGATCACTTGGTCGCGGGTGCGCGCCTACAACCTCGCGACGACACGCCGAAGCGACCGTGGCGTGAAGTACAGGCTTACGGGATGTTCCTTCATCCCCTTCGGCCTGACGAACACCAAGAGCCCGGAGTGATGCCAGCCCGCCACCTCGCGGATATCACCGTGGAGGAGGTGCCCAGGCCTATCGACCTTGACGATATCGCCCGGCCGGAAGTCGCCAGCGCTTCCGACAACCGTTCGTAGACTGGCGGTGATCTGCTCTCTCGTCATGGCGAGCGGCAGCGCCGCGCCGGTGGGCGTGGTCGTCATGGGGTGCTCCCGTGTCGGATTTATGCGTTGCATTTCGCGTCACAAGCCCGCCGAATCAGCCGCGTCGCTCCGGCTGGCCCAGCCGCGAGAAGCCGCTGCTCATGGCGCGGGCGGCCTCGGCCAACTGGTGTGCCAGCAGGAGGCGGGCGGCGGCCTCGTCGCCGCCGGAGTCAGCCAGGGCCTTGTCCGCGATCTGTTGGGCGTCGGGCCGATCAGGTGGCGGCTGCCCTGCGCTCATGGCGCACACCCCGACCGAGGCGGACAAGCCGACGCTGGCCCGACGGCGTGCTGCTCCAAGTGACGGTCCATCCGCTCGGTCAGCCCTTCGATGCGCTCGCTCAGGCTGTTTACCAGGGCGAACAGCTCATCGACGGTGTGCGCGCCGGCTTCATCGTCCGCCGGTTTCTCCGCCCGCCCCTGCCGCAGCCAGATCGTCCAGCCGATCAGAAGACCGAAGACGACGGCGACAATGGCGACCATCTTCACCGGGTCGGACGAGGCCCCCAGCACGTCGACGCTCTTGTCGGCGACCGTGAGCCAGGAATCATCCGCCCAGGCGATCAGCGGAGGGGCGGAAATGAGGGAGCCGCCCAGGGCGAGCGGAATAGCGAAGCGAGGTAAGCGCATGCGTGTCTCCGGACATGAAAAAGGCGCCTCGCGGGCGCCGTGGATGGGATCGGTTGGAGTGTTGTCGCAGCGGGTCAGTCCGCCGCCTCGATGACGGCGAGCGCCTGCTGGTAGGCTACCCACGCGGGGGAATGATCGCCTTCGACCGCAGGTTCCGCCGGCCGACCCTGCCGCACCACGGCATAGGCCTTGGTCAGCGGAGACGCCCCCGCGATGCTGGCTCGCGCCTGCTCATAGGTCGCCACCATCTCCGCGGGAACATGGTTGAGGCCATCGGCCAGCGTTACGAGACGCTGCGCCTCCTCATACGCCTCGACGGCGGCCATGCGCTCACGCACCGCGGCGTTCACCGTCACAATGGCGTCGATCTGCGACGGCTCCAGACTGTTCAGCGCCACAGCGTCATTCGCACAGCGCGGCTGGCCGTCCACGATGACCCAGCGCCTGAGATAGCCGCCGTTCTTGTAGGTGTCCTCGACATCGGTGCTACGCAGCATGGGCGTTTTCCTCAGAGATGCGGGTGACGGTGATGGCGGCGGTCCACACGATCCGCTTGCCGGACACGCCAGTCACGCGAACCGAGACGGTCTGCGCCGCCGTGTCGAGCTGGAATGTCGCGTCGGCCGAACTGGTGGCTTCGACATCGGTGCCGATGGTTTGAACCGAACCTTGCAGCGCGACGCTGCCGCCCGCGTCCCGGTACACGGTGGCTCGGCGGATGTAGCTGATCCGCTCACTGTCGGCCGCGCCGTAGACCCTGCCGACGATGCGCGCCTCAACCAGCGCGGTTTCGCGCTCGCCTACGAGCACCCGCGGGGCCAGATCGACGGGCGTTGCGTCGGCGGTGACGCCGCGCGCACAGAAGCCGCCGCCGGGCAGCTTGGCGGGTCGGCCGGACAGGAGCAGCTCCTTACCGCTCACCGCGTCCTGCACGATGGCCGCTTGGGCTGTCGTGCAGACCAGGAATGTCCCGCCAGACAGAGCGGCGGCTTTGTGAAGGTTGCTGGTCGTGGCGGTGGTGGCGGTCGAATGGAATGCGGTGCGGACGAGCCCACCGAAGATGGTCGTGCCGGCGTCGGTGCTGACCCGCAGGCGCCCGGTCGAGGAGCACCGGGAGGCGCCCTGCACGTTGCTCGATGCGCCGGAGAGCAGCATCCCGGCCGCGTAGGCGAACAGGGGACGGTCGTCGGCCTCAATCCTGGCGAGTTGGGCAGAGGTCGGCGTCGTGGTGGTGTAGACCAGCCGGGTAAACACCGTGCCGGCGGCGATGGTGAGCGTCCCGCCGCTCTCCATGACCACGCCGCCCCAATCCGCCATGGTCTTGCAGAACCTCCAGCCGCCCGCCGTGTAGAGCCACCCATAGGCCACGCCGCCCGATGTGACGGGTGCGGTGATGGTGCTGGTCGCGGTCGTCGCCCGGAGGTCGCCTGCGTTGACCGCCGCGTAGGTCGCGGTGCCGGACACCGCCGCCCCGACGTAACTGCGGTCGGCCAGGCTGTCTCCAACCAAGCACAGGCGGACGTCGCCGACCATCCACGGCGTGGCGTAGTCGGCGCGGATGTGCGCCGACATGCCGGCGGATGGATTTCCCCACTCTGGCGCGATGATCGCCGCACCCGAGGTTCGGCCCTCAACGATCAGGTCGCGGGCCGCGCAGCCGGCAATGATCCCGCCGCTGGGGATGGTTGCGGGCGCCGTCGTCGACACATACGCGGTGGACTGCCACGCCGCGTAAGACACCGTCGCGTAAGGGATCGGCCCAACGCGCCACCCTGCCCCCGGATCAAGCAACGCAAGGTGTTCGCCAGCGAATGCGACGGCAGCGAGGGGACAGCCGTAGACGGTCGCCGCGACGCCGTTCGGGTGGATGATCGTGGCCCCGGAACTCCAGGTGGTCCCGACCACAATGGTCGGCACCGGAAGCCCGACGCGGTCGAGGGGGGCGCCAGGGAGCACGGCGACATCAACGCTGGTCGCAAAGCCGCTGGATAATGCGCGCGACGAAGACAGCAGCGTCTCCGTACCGGAGGCACTCACACGCTGACCGATCAGCCCAGGGCGGCGATAGGTGCCGGAGGCGGTGCAACGGATCGTCTCGTCCGCCGACAAGCGGATCTCGTACAGGCCGATGCCACCGCTGCCTGAGGAGCAGACGTAGATCGTGCCGTTGAGGCAGCGCACGGCCCGGATCGGCCCGGCGGTCGGATCGACGTTGAAGTGAGCCGTGTTCGGAAAGACCATGAAGGGACGTGGAGCGCCGGCGGCGTCGTAATCCCACGCGTCGTACAGCTCCAGCTTGGTCGTGTGCGCGACGACCAGAAACTGCCGCGGCGGGCGGCGCTTCGGCCCCCGCGTGGCTGTGTCGAGGGATTCGTTGCAGTAGCTGGCCCAATCGACCTTGTCGGCCCAGCACACGCCGCGCTCATCCACCTCGCGCCACACGTCCCAAATGAAGCAGTCCACCAGCGTGGTCGAGGCGACCACCTGCTTGGAGATGCCCGAAAGTGAAAGCGCGGCGCTGGTGCCGGCCGTCGCCGACGAGGCGGCGGTCTCCGCGCGCCGCATAGCCTCCAGCGCGGTGTTGACGGCCGTCATCATGGCGCTGTTGTTGGACTGGAGGGCGACCGCCTTCAGGCAAGCGATCATGCCGTTGTCCGGGTCGATATACCCGGCGTTCTCAGCGGTCCAGAGGTCCAGGTCGAAGACCTTTTCGCCCCCCGGAGGGCCGAATGTCACGAGGTTGGTCATATCAGCTCCTCGACGTCCAAGGTGACGGTCCAATAGGTCGCGCCCGCGTGATCGAATGCAGGCTGGACAGTGATTTCGGAAGTATCCGATAGCGCGCAGTAAAGCGTGAGCCGCGCTCGAATGGGCGCTGGTTTCTCATGGTCCCAGACGATCAGCATTTCGCCGCTGATGCCGAGCTTGTGCATCAGGTCGAAATACACGCCGAGCGCTTCGGCCTCCGTCTGGAAGGGCAGTGTGATCTTCCACGTTGTGTACTTCGGCAGCTTGCGGACGAGCCGCGCGCCACCCTGAGTCCGGCGCTTATCGCTCGGGTCCACCGGCCGGATCGCCGCCCCCAAGGCCATGCCGCGCTGCGGCTGGAAGGCGAGCCCCGCCATCACCCGCCCGGCCTGGAAATAGGAGGATGGGCCGTCTGGGATTTTGGCGTTGGCGAAGACGTAGCGGCCGTAATATTGGCCCGGCGCCAGATGGAACGCGATCGGTGTCCCAGGGTAGGACGCCTTATCGACCAACGTGAGTGGGAAGGCGCCGAATGGGCGTGACCCCCAGACCACCGTCGGCTCCCAGAACCGCAGGCCGGTGGCCGAATAGACCGGCGCCGATCCGTCGGCGGCGTTGCTGTAGATCAGATCGTAGGTCGCGAGGTCGGGGGCGTTGTGATTGATCCAGGCGAAAGCCGACAGCGGCTGGAGGTGGCCCATGTCGATGCGCAGGCGCGTGCTGGCCGGCGCGGTGTCGGTCGTGCGCGCAACCTCCGTGATGTCCTGGGTCTTCAGGTTGTCGAGTTTGAGGCCGTTGCCGCTGAGCCAGGAGCCGCTGGAAAGCGTGCCGCTGTCACTGGCGATGTTCCAAAGGATGATCAGGTTAGCCATTCACGGTCCCCAGCAAGACAAGGGTGTGGGTGTCGGTGCGGGCGTCTGCCTCGCATTCCATGACGACGAAGTTCATGCCGGCGGTAAGGCCGAACCGGCTGCTGATGACCCGCGCCGTCTGGCCCGCCACGAGCCCGGGCCGCAGCTCCACGGAAATCTCGAAGGCGCGGGACTTCGGGGCGAAGAGGGCCAGACGGCGCGCCCGCTCGGCGGTCGCGTCGGTGACGTCGTCGAACAGGGATTGCAGTTCCTCCTCGGACGCCAGGAGGGCGGCCGCGGCCGCGGTGGCGTCCGTCTGCGGGTCGGTCCACCGGTACTGCGCCTTGAATGCCTCGCGGTCGGCGCCGAGCACGTCGTCCGCCATGTCCTGCTCGCCGAACACCGTCCAGAACCGGCGGTAGCCGACACGGAAGGTCTTCAGCCGGCGGGCGACCGGCAGGGGCCGGATGCGGACGAGGTCACGGTCGGTGAAGGTGATATCCGGCGTCGCGGCGGCGCCGACGTAGCGCGCCACCTCCAGCTGCCGCGCCTCGTTCCACCCCCAATAGGCGCCGACCGTGTCGCTGATCTCGTCCAGGAACTGCCGCACCGTGACGGTGGAAGCGCCGTCGTACCAGTAGGCCAGCACCGCGGGTTGCGCCGCCCGCATCGCGGAGAAGGAGGCAGCCGCCAGATCGGCCGCGGTGACCGTCGTCATGCTGGTGACGGCGTGCTGTGCGATGTCGGCGTACCCGGACATCGCCGCCAGCCTGGAGCAGGTCCGCCGCCAGTACGACCCGACCTATGCGGCCACGGCGAAGTTCGGCGACGAGGTGAAGCGGGTCACCGCGGCCCTGGATGCGGCCAACGCTACCGACGAGGAGCGCACCCGCATCCTCGCCGCCGTCGCCGCCGCGCTGGACCCGGTCGTGCGCGCCGAACGGGAGCGCGAGCAAGCCGCCCAGCAGGCCGCCGCCGCCGACCGGCGGGCGACCGAAGAGGCGGAGCGCCGCCGGCATGAGATGATCGAGGGCGCGCGGGCAACCCAACTCGCCGCCGACGCCCAGCGGAAGTGGAGCGAATGGGCCGGGGCGTCCGACCGGCCGGGCACCAGCGCCGCCGCATCGGCCGCGGTGTTCCAGGAGGCCGCCCGCGCCGCGGAGGAGCAGGCCCAGGCCCAGGCCGCCCTGGCGGAATCCCTGGAGCAGGTGCGGCGTCGGTACAACCCGGTCTATGCCGAGCAGGTCCGGCTGGTCGAAGAGACCAACCGCGTCACCCGCATCCTCGAACAGGCCAACGTCGCGGAGGAGGAGCGCGCGGCCATCCTGAAGGAGGTGACGGCGGCTCACGACCCGCTGGTCCGGGCTGAGAACGAGCGCGCGGAGGCCCTTCGGCGCGTCCAGAAGCAGGAGGAGGAGGCCACCCGCGCGCTGATCGAGCGCGAGCGGGCCACGCAGCGGGCCGCCACGGCGCAGGAGGAGTTCAACAGGCTGCTCGGCGTCCAGCCGGCGAACGTGGCCCGCGGCTCGGCCGCTGCGTCAGCGTCGGTCTTCGAGGACGCACAGAAGGACGCCGACGCCCTCCAGCGGGTCATCGACTCTCTGGACCGGGGAGCGGCGGCGAAGCGCCGCTTCGCAGAGGCCCAAGCAACCCTGGACGAGGCCCTGAAGCGCGGTGCTGAGAACGGCGGCATCGACGAAGCGCAGCACACCAAGCTGTCGCAGGCCCTGCGGGATCAGGAGACCGCCTATTTCGGTGCTGCCAACGGCGCCCGCGCGCATTCCCGCGCCCTCCAGGTGCTGGTGCCTCAGCTCTCGGACATCGCCGTCCAGGCGCAGGCTGGAACGGGCGCGCTGACGATCCTGGTTCAGCAGGGGCCGCAGATCGCGGAAGGGCTGGCCTTCGCTGGCAAGGAGGCGTTGCTGGCCGCCGGCCGCTTCGTCGCCATGGCGGCACCGGTGCTGGCGCTGGCGGCTGGGCTCAGCATCGTCGCCTATGGCGTGCAGCGGCTGAACGCCGACATGCGGGAGTTCGAGCGCGTCTCGGCGCTGTCCGGCAACGCCGCCGGCCTGACGACCGAAGGCTTCGCCACCATGGCGAAGCAGATCGCCGCCACCTCCGACCTGTCCCGCGCGTCGGCGCGCGACATCGCCACCTCCTACGCGGGCACCGGCAAGATCGGCGCCGGCGTGCTCGCCGGCCTCACCGCCGCGACGCACGATTGGGCGCTCGCCACGGCGCAGGACACCGACAAGGCCGCCGCCGACCTGACGAAGCTGTTCATCGACCCGTCGAAGGGCGTGGACGAGCTGACGCAGCGCTACGGCATGTTCGATGACGCCCAGCGGCGGGTGATCCGGAACTATGTCGACCAGGGCAACATGGAGCGCGCGCAGGCGCTGCTCCTGAAGGCCATCGAGGACCGCGCGAAGGGCGCGGCCGACAAGCTGTCCGCCATTGAGCGCGGCTGGAACAACATCAAGAATTTCGCCTCGAACGTCGTGGACAAGGTGGCGGAGAACGCCGCCGAACCGTCGCGGGCGACCCGGATACAGCGCCTGGAGTGGTCGCAGGCCGGGTGGGGCAACTACCTGACCGACTCCGGCCGGCAGGCGGACGCGCATGAGCTGGCCGCCCTGAAGGCGGAGGAGAGCGCCGACGCCATCAAGGCGTGGGCGGAGAGCGTGCGCGCGGAATACGTGCGGCTGTCCAATCTGGCCGGCGACTTCGCCCGCTCCCTTGACCCGGCGATCACCGCGACCGAGGCGTTCGGCAACAAGCAGAAGCTGCTCGCCGACACCGTGGCGGCCGGCGCCATGCCGCAGCGCGAGGCGACGCGCCTGATCGGGCTGTACAAGATGCAGCTGCTGGACGCCATGGACCCGGTCCAGGCGTTCACGATGGAGGTGGAGCGCCAGACGCGCGTCATGGACGCCCATGCCGGCGTTGCCCGCGACTATGAGCAGGCGCGTCAGGCGGAGTTGAGGCGGCGCGGCCAGAAGCCCGGCGAGAGCCTGCCGCAGCGCACCGAAGACAAGCTCTATGAGGGTGCCGTCGCCAAGTCCGACGCCACCCTGCGTGACCGCCACACCCAAATGGTGGAGGCGGCGCAGGATGCGCAGGTGCTGGCGCGGGCGACCGCCTCGCTCAGCCCGGCGGCCCAGGTCGCGGCCCAGGCGACGATCGAATACAACCGGGTCCTGCGCGAGACGAAGGACCCGGACAAGGCCAAGGAGGCGCGGAACGACGCCCTGGCGAAGGGCACCGCCGAGCTGACCGGCCGGTATAAGCCCGGCTGCTACGGCCGGGCCCGGCAGATCGAGCCGGTGCTGATCAACTCGGCGCTGAACATCTACATGATCGACCCGCTGGGCTATCGCGCCATGCTGGTTGGCCGGGACCGGGCGGACGCCTTCAACGCCCCCGGCCCCGACCTCGCCAGCTACGCGGCCTTGGCCGCGCAGAACATGGCGGGCATCGACTTCGCCACGGCCAAGGGAGCAGGGCTGGTCCGGCTGGCGGTGAAGCCGGCCGGGCGGTTCACGACCGATGTGGAAGGAGTGACCGCCGACCTGACGGGCTCCGGCACCAAGGCTTGGCTGGCCTCGGTGGCGCGCGCCTGGTCCTGCGCCGCGCGCTCCACCTCCTTGGCCGCCGCAGCGGCGGTGCGGGCCGTCTCGTCGTAGCGGAGGCGCGCCTCCTCGATGACCTTGTTCGCCTGTTCCTGGCTGATCCGGCCGGCGTCGACGGCGCGCTTGGCCTGTTCGGTGACGCGTTGCACGCGTTCCGCGGCGTCGGTGTAGATCCCCAGCGCGCGGGCGATGCTCTGGAAGTCCCGGCCGTAGGCGGCGAGCCGCTTGGTGTTGTTCTCCACCGCCCCGCCGACGTTCTCCACCGCGGCGGCGCCCTGCTGACCATGCTTGGCGAGGGCCTTGTTCGCCACGTCGGCCGCCGGCTCGATGGAACGAAGCCCGGCCTCGACCTCGGCGATCTTGTCCACCGCGCCGGAGTTGTCGATGGTCAGGCTGGCGATTTGTTCGGTCATGGGCGGCCCCAAAAAAGGACAGGGCCGCCCAGCGGGCGACCCTGTTGCGGTGGCGGAACAGCGACGCTCAGCGCGCCTGGATGGACATGGCGGGATAGGCCTCGGTGCCTTCCTGCCCGGAGAACTTCACCCACACGAAGCGGGCGGACACCGTGCGGGCGAACCGGCGCGCCACGGCGGAGGTGCAAATCTGGTAGACGCCCTTCGGCGCCTGTTTCGAGAAGGGTTGCCCGTTCCGGCGCGGGATTTCGATGCGCCGCGCATAGGGTTGCAGGTCGGTGACGATGAACTCTTCCGACTGGTCGAACTTCGTGAGGAACGACAGGTCGGCGCCCTCCCGCAGGATGCCGGCCTGATCCCCGTGCACGAAAACGGCGTGGCTGTCCCGGTACACCTTGTCATCGGGGTTGACGAAATCCACAGGCGACGACTCCCGCAGCAGCGAGGCGGCGAAGCCGATGATGGTCGGGATGTACGAGAACTCGAAGTAGGCCACGCCATAGGGCGATATCGCCTCGATCGGCGCGCCGCGGTGCCGGTCAATCCACCGCTCGTGGGAATCAGGCCGCGCCTCGGCTTCGACGCGGCCCAACTCCCGCTTGACCCGGTCGACCAGAGCGCGCTGCACGGTCTGCTCCGCGCCCTGGATGATCGTCCGCACGACCCGGTCGAAGGAAACGCTGCGTGGTGCCATGGGTCAATCCCCCCGCCGCCGCGCCTTCATGACCGCCTCCAGCAACTGCCCGGTGGCTTCGCCGTCCGGGTGCACTTCCAGCGTGCGGTCGATGTGGGCCTTGATGTCGGCGACGTCGCGCTTGGTGATCTTGCCCGGCTTGCGCTCCTCCATGAGTTCCGCCGCCATGGCGTCCATCACGAAGAAGGCCTGCATCATCTTCGACGGCTGGTCGAAGGTGCCGCCGGACTCGGGCAGGTGCCCGGACCCCATGCCGCCGCTGCCGCGGTAGAGCCGCCACAGCGTCAGCATGGTCCAGCACCAGGACGGGAGGTACCAGCGCGGGTTGCAGACGTACTCCTCGTCCCCAACCCGCCATGGCCCGATGCTGTCCTCCTGGTAGAGGTCCGGCTCCGTCGCGACAGCTACGACGAGCCTCAGGAGTTTCCCTCGCGGCCCCGCAGCGTGCCCAGCTCCTCGATCTTGGCGAGGATGCTGTCGATCTGGTCCAGCGGGATCAGGTCGATGCTGTCGGGCGTCGCCATGCTGTCAACGACGGCGAAGGCCTCACCGCCGGGCAGACCCTGGACGCCGGCGACGTGGAGCTTCAGCTTCAGCTCGCGGCTTTCCTGGTAGTAGCGCTTGCGCTGGGCCTGCATCCGCCGCACCGCCGGATGGTCGCAGACCCGGGTGTACAGGTCCTCGAACAGGCCAGCGACCTCCTTCGGCACGCTGGGGCCGCCGCTCTCGCGGAACGCCTTCACCAGCGCCTGGAAATCCGGATCCTGGTCGGTGATGCCGTAATCGCCCCCCGACGTCTCCACCGCCTCCTTCATGACGCGGAACATGGCGCGGTCGCTGGGGTTGATCGGCAGTTCGCAGGCGAGCTGGTCGAACTTGCCGGTCAGGCGGAGGGTCGGCGGACGCAGCAGGTAGTTGGGCCGCAGGGTGCGCTTCTCGGCGTCCTTCTCCATGTTGCCCAGGATGGTGCGCAGGGTCTCCACCATCGTGCGCTTGGTCTCGGCATCGGCCGAGAGGTCGCCGGCCTTGGCGGCGGCCTTCCGGGACGCGTCGTGGGCAGCGTCGTCGTCGGGGTTGGCGTCGCACGCCTTGGCCGCTTCGGTGGCGGCATCCTTGGCGGCGGTGGCCTTGGCCTCGGCCTCGTTCAGCGACTGCTCGGCGGCGACCAGCAACTCGCCGTTGCTCTTTAGCGCGTCGGCGATCGGGTCGAAGCTGTACAGGCCCGCGGCCGAAATGGGCATGGTCATGATGATTCCTCGGGATCAGGAATGGGGATGATCGCGAAGGGCGGCGGAGCGCATCCCGGACGCTCCGCCGCCCGCACCTCGCGCGGGTGGTCGGCTGGGCCGACGCTGGTCCTGGTCCGGGTCAGGAGGTGGCGGTTACGGCGCCGCGACGTAGGACGGCTGGCCGTGGGACTTCAGGGTGCAGCTGAACTGCTCGGCCTGGCCGTCGTCGCCGGAGCGCTCGTAGGACTCGACGACGAACACGCCGACGAAGTAGTCGCCGTGCCCGGAGATGATCTGCGCCTCGATGTAGCCGCCGACGCCCACGGCGAAGGCCGCGTCCCACACCTTGCGGGCACCGACCGTCTTGCTGTCGAAGATGCCCTGGAGGGAGGCGGTCATCTCCTTCAGGCCGGCGCCGGGCAGGTACTCCTTCCAGCCGCCCGACGCGCTGTTGGAGATTTCGACCGGCGCGCCGTTGATCGACAGGCGCAGCGACTTGCCGCCGCCGATGGTGAGGAAGGTCGGGGGCGCGTTGCCGTCCGAGACCTTCATGGTGAACATGCGGCCGGCGGCCGCGTCGATGCTCGTGTTGATCGTCATGGAAGGCGCTCCTTACTTCAGGGCGATGACCGCGACCGACGTGGCGCCGGACGAGGTGTAGGTGAGGGACAGGCGGCTCGTGGCCGGGTCGTTGTAGGCCCGCTGCGGGAAGGGGCCGGCGATGGCGATGCCGTTGGCCGGGACCGTGATCGCGGTATCCGGCTTCGACACCGTGCCGTAGCCGTCGATCACGGGGGCGGTGTTGCGGGACTTCAGCGTCACGGTCACCGCCGAGCCGCTGCTGTTCTTGAGCAGCAGGGCCTCGGAGCCCGTGTTCGTGAAGCTGTCGCCGCCCGTCGAGGCGTTCGTCATGACCGGGGCTGCCCCGGTTTCGACCAGTTTCTGCGCGGAAATCTGCGCCATGAACGTGCCCTCCTTAGGCACAAAAAATGCCGCCGGGCGGGTGCCGGGCGGCGGTTGCGGAACTGATGGATCAGGCGGCGGTGTCGATGCGCTCCACGCGGAAATCGACGTGGACCGGCACCGCCAACCACCGCGCCGGATCGCCGGTGGCGGTGGCGCCGCGGTCGTCCAACTCGGTCGCGGCGTCGGTCGCCAGCTGGACGACGCGCACGCCGTACGCGAGCGGCGTGGCGTCGAGGTGCGGCCGGTACAGGGCGGCGACCTTTGCGGCCTCCACATGCAGCGCGTCCTCGTCAATGCCCAGCGGGGCACAGACGAGGACCTGCAGCATCCCGACGCCTTCCCACAGCGCCGCCCCGGTTTTGCCGTTGAACTCCCAGGCAATCGCGATGCGGGCGTGCGGGACGTCGCCGTCCGGCGGGGTGAACTGTTTGCCCTTGCGCGCGATGCGCTCCGGCGGGATCGGCCCTCCCTCCAGCGGGCCGAGCAGGGCGGCGTGAACAGCGGGAACGTCGATCATTTCACCTGCACCTCCCAGGCGAGCGGCGTGGTCCCCAGGTTGTGTGCGAACACCCCCACCACCTCACGCACCCGACCGCCCACGGCAAGGCTGTTGCCGGGCGTGGGCTCCGCTGGGAGTGAGCCGGCGATGATGAGGAAGGTCGTCGCGCTGGTGACGATGGAGCCCGCCAGCGTGCCGGCGGCGGCCAGCGGGTAGGCCCGCACCGGGCAGTCGGCAGCGAAGGCGAACAGCACGGGCGTCCCGGCCGCGACGGGCGCCGACAGGGCCGGGGAAACCGGCACCGAAGGGAAACGCCCGCCAACCGCCGCAACGGCGCCAGCGGCCACGTAAGCGGCGGGGTGGCCCGGCACGGTGAAGGCGTCGCCGGGGCGAAGCTGCCCCGAGGCCAGCGTGCCGGAAATCGTCACCGCATCCGCCCCCGCCGGGGCGTCCGCGGCCACGACCCACTCCGAACCGCGGGGGCGGCTGCCGCCCGCGGTGATCTGGTAGACGGCCGGGAGCCCCCAGCCGCACAGCAGCCGCCAGCGCAGGCCGTCCGGGTCCTGGTCGGGCGGAAACGGCACCACCGGCACGTCCACCGGGTAGGTGACGCCTCCCACGTTGAGCACGCCGCCAACGGCGGGCGTCACCTCCTTCCGAAGCAGGTCGAATCCACCGACGCCGACCGGCAGTTCCAACTCGCCGAACTGGAGCGGCTTGGTTGCCGGCATGACTTGGCAAGGGACCACCGCTCCGGCTGGCGGCGTGTAGATGGCGGAGCGACCGAGCTTGCGGAAGGTCGCGGCCATGTGGCGGTCGAACAGCATGGGCGCCTCCAGAAACGCGACGGGCGGCCCTATGGCCGCCCGCGTCGCGTCGTCAGGTGTTGCTGGCCTTACTCGGGATCGGCCGGCGTGGCCTCGTGCTTCAGGCGCCGCAGGGCGCGCGGGCGCACGCACAGGGTCAGCGGATCGGACTGCGCCTCCACCGTCGCCCGGCGGATGGTCTGCTCCTCCGGAGGCATGTACATGTAGATCGGCAGGCCCTTGAAGTTCGCCATGCCGAGCAGGTCGGGCGGACCGAACAGCATCTGGAACAGGCCCTTGACCCCCAACGGGAACATGCGGCCCTCATCCTTGCCGATGCCGACCTTGCCGTCCTTGGTGCCGCGGTAGTTCGCGAAGGTGATGCCGCCGAACGAGAAGGAGGAAAACGCCTTGCTCTTCTCGAACACGTCACCGCCGCGCCCGGCGTCGCGGTTCTTGCGGGCCGCCTTGACCTCCTTGTTGGTGTAGACGCGGTCGTAGTAGTTGTCGCCGCACAGCACGACCGGCTGCATGCTGACGATGGGCAGCCCTTCGAGTTCCGTGGTCATCTCGCGGACAAGCTGCATGCATTCCTGCTCGAACGTACCGCCGTCGGTCGTCAGCGCGCCGAAGTTGGTGGTGTGATCGGCCAGCGGCGAAATGCCGAAGAAGTTGTACCAGTCGTACAACTCCGCACCGTCCTTATCGAGCACCACGCCCTTGATGCCGCCGAGGCGGTGATACTCGTGCGTCAGCTCGACCTGCGCCCGCAGGCCGAACGCGCCTTCCGCACGCTCGTTGATGAGGGCTTCCAACGTCTGGAGCTGCGGCGTGCCAGTCAGGGCGGCGTCGCCCAAGGCGTTCTGCACCTCGTCGGCGTTGACGTGGGCCTGCTTGGCGATGCGGACGGTGGACGCCTTGCGCAGGTTGCGCTTGGGGTTGGTGGACTGCTCGGCCGGCGCGCCGCGCTCGCTGGTCTTGATGACCTCCAGGTTGCCGTTGGTTTCCTGGATGGCGATGTCCGTCGTCCGGACCCCTTCCGACAGGAACAGGTCGTCGCCCAGCGAGCCCAGGAACTGCGGCGTATAGGGAACGTTGTTCACCGCGGTCGTCAGCGTCATGACGTCGAACGCCCGGCCGATGAACAGGTTCTGCATGCTGATCTGCGGAATGCTGATGCCCATGGGGCTGCTCCTTATCGAACGATGATGCCGCCGTTGGCCCCGCGGCGCTCGGCGAGCTGCGCGACACCCATGGCGATCTGGTTGGCGGTGGCGCCCGTGAACCAGGCGAGGTAGTTGGCGTTCACCTCGGCGTCGCGGGCGATGATCAGGCCGCGCTTGGCGCCGGCGGTGGCGTCCACCTCCCGGTACAGCACGGCGATGGCGGTTTCCGAACCGTCCGTGTTGGCCGGGTTCCAGGGCTTGTAGTGGAGCGAGCCGGCCGCCACGGTGATCTTGAACTGGTCACCAGCCCCGAAGTCGTTCGAGCCGTCCGCGATCGTGAAGCCCAGGCCGCCACCGGAGAAGGCGGCGCCGACCGCGCCGGTGCCGATGTTCTCGCCGTCCGGATCCTCAACCTGGAAGGCGCCCGCGTTGGTGGCCGGCTCCAGGAACGTGACGACGTAGACGCCCGGCTGAACGCCGGAACCGACGGTGATGCTGCCCACCGTGCCGTTGCCGGCGTTGCCCGCCTTGGGCGCCGCGGTCGCGGTGCCGTGCGTGATCTGGCCGAGCACGGTGCCGGGCCCGTAGACACCGCCACTGGCGAGCATGACCTGCTCACGGCTGCGGTAGCCGTTCGCCTCCGAGACGAGGAACTCGCCGGGACGGGCGCCCTCGATGATGATATCCGGCATGGCCGATTACCCCTTCTGATTGATGCCGTTCATGCGGCCGTAGATGGTCCGGTAGTCCGGGCCGGCGGTGGCGGCCGCGGTGGCGCCGCCGGTGGGACGGGTGGTGTCGATGTGGACGTCCCGCGACGCCATGGCGTCGGTCAGCAGCGCCCGCGCCGTGGTCTCCGACACGCCCTCGCCGATCAGCTTGCGGGCCAGATCGTTGGAGGCGCCCAGCTTCTGCGCCGCGTCGGCGATGGCCTTGGCGCGGTCGATGTCGGCGGTGACCATGCCCACCGTCACCGATCCCTTGCCGATCAGGCCGGCGATCAGTTCGGGGTAGCCGGCCTGATGGCACATCGTGGCGATGGCGACCGGGTCGGCCGCCTTGGAGCCTTCAGCGTCGGCCTTGGCCTTGGCGCATTCGCCCTTGCCCTTGCAGCCGGCATCGTCCGTGCAGTCCTTGCACGGCGTGAACGGCTTGTCGTCGCCGGCCTGCATGCTCGTTTCGGTGCCCCCGCTGGCGCCGCTCAGGCGCGCGCCGGGGACGGAAGTCCTCGTTTCCGCCATGGAAATCACATCCTCCAGTGTTGAAAAGCCGTCAGCGAGGCCGGCGTCGATCGCCTCCCCGCCCAGGTAGATGCGCGCCTCGGTCGCCCGAACGGCGTCCACGGTCAGCCCGGCGTGCGCCCGGTTGGCCGCCACGACCTCGCAAAAGCGGTCGTATTGCAGGTCGATGCGCTTCTGGAACTCGGCGAACGCCTCGTCGGACAGCGGCAGTTCGGGCGCTCCGTCGATCTTGCGCGCGCCGGCATAGAGGTAGGTGATCTTCACCCCCTTCTCGTCCAGCAGCCTCGATATGTCGGTGTGGTAGGCCACGACTCCGATGGAGCCGGCGAACCCGCTCTTGGTGATGAACACCTTGTCACAGGAGGACGCCAGGGCGATGCCGGCGGAGGTGGCCCGCACGTTGATGACCGCCGTCATCGGCTTGACGCCGCGGTAGCCGCGCAGCCGCTCCGACAGGTCGAGGCAGCCGTCCGCCTGCCCGCCGGGCGTGTCGTACTCGAAGACCAGTTCCCGAATTCCGCCGTCGTTCAGCGCCGACACCACGGCATCGTCGATGGCCTGATAGGAGCACATCCCGGACAGCGGGCGGAGACTGGCGCCCCGATGCACCAGTTCGCCGATCACCGGGATCACCGCCACCCCGTTGACCACCTGATACTCGCGGAACTCGCGGGCGTCGTTGTCGGCGTCGCCGTCCCAGCCGTCCAGGCGGGCGTTCGGAGCGAGAACCGACAACACCGCCGCACCGGCGGCCGGCTCGATCATCTGCGGCGCGTTGAGCAGCGACGACAGATAGCGGACGGGAAGGCGAAGGCTCATGGCTGGTGATCCTGCTCGGCTGGGTCGGGTTCGGTGGGCTTCTTGGTGGCGGGCTGCCGCGCGATCTTCAGTCGCTGTTCCCGCTGCTGATCGGCCGCGCGCAGCGCGTCGACCACCTCCGCGTCGTCGCCGCGCGCCGCGACTTCCACCGAGCGCGCCGTGAGGCCGTTGTCGATCTCCATCGTGACGGCCTCCACGTCCTGCTTCGGGTTCAGGTACTCCCAGCGCTCGGGCACGTAGGTGACGCGGTAAAGGTCGGCGTCGGGCACCGACTTGGGCACCTTCACGGCGCCGCTGCCCACGGCGACGTCCACCCAGCGCCGCACGATCGGGCGGACGAACTGGTGCGCGAGCAGATGGAACTGCCACTGGCGGGCCCGCCGCTTGAAGGTGGCGAAGTTGGCCCGGTAGGTCCGGTCGTTGGTGTTCTTCCAGTCGCCGGTCAGCTCCTCGTAGACCTGATCGGCGGCGGCGGCGACCGCCTGGAACGAGCTGCGCAGGAAGATTTCATCCGCTCCGGCGGTCTCCTGCCAGTTGGTGAACTGCACCTCTTCGCCCAGGTCGAGGTACTGGAGCGTGCCGGGTTCCAGCGACACGCCGGGCATGTCGCCGATCTCCTCCTGGATTTCGCCCCACTTCTGCGCCAACTCCTCGGCGCTGACGCCACCATTGGCGACCTTGCGGACGAACCCAACCATCATCGTAAGGATCTGCTTCCGCATGACGCTCGCGTCCTGCCAGATCCCCACCTGCTGTAGGACCGTCATGCACGGCGCCAGCCAGGGCAGGCCGCGCAGCTGGCCGATGCGGGCGACGTTGTAGAGCTGGAGCGCATCGCCGAACGGCACGCGGACCAGGGTGGAACCGTCCATGACCCGCATCGGCACAGGATCGCCGGGGTGCGCCCGGTACATCCACACCGCCACCCGTTGCCCGATGGCGTTCCGCTCGATGGCCTGGACAACCGTGTTGTTCCCATTCGGCAGGCTGTAGTTCAACGGAACCTGCTCAACCGGAATGAGCTGCACCTGGAGCGGCACGGGCAGGCCGTCAGACCGGCGGCGCATGCGGAAGCGCCCCCAGCTTTCACCACCCTCGGCCATCTCGTTGACCGCCAGGGCCTGCATGCCGTAGGCGCACAGCACGCCGTCCGCATCGGCATACGGCGCCCATTCCTCCCATTTCTCGTGGAGCGCGTCACGCAGGTAGGCGTTGCCGGTCAACCAACGCGGCTTCATGCCGGTGCCGACAATGTGCGTCCCATACAGCGACAGGGCGCGGCGAGCCTGAGGGTTGTTCCTTGCCAAGTCGCGCGAACGACGCACGAGTTCCGGCTGGTCCCCCTGGACGACGCTGATCGGGCCGGCGCCGGTCGGCCGCCAGCCCGCCATGCGCCTGGTCACCGAGGCCCCTTGGTGCGGTTGAGGCGCATCTTGGGGAGTGGCGCCGTCGCCGGAGGCCTGCATCTTGCCCGCGGAACCGGGGCGGGCCGGCACGGTCGGCAGGTAGGTTTCCGTCCCCTTGAGCCGGACGCGGACGTTTGCGGTTTTCATGGTCAGTACCCCGAGCGCGGCGTGATCCGGATGGCGCGGTAGGTGCGCCCGGCGGTAGCGACTTCGCCCTGCATCTCCTGGCGGAGCTTGCGCAGGTCGGACAGGTTGGCCTGCCCATAGGTGTTCTCGGTTCCATCCGCGTAGCGCACGGTCACCACGCGCTCGCCGGCGGCAAGCTCGCGGATCGCGTCCTCAACGGCGGCAAGGTCTGCTGCTGTCCAGGTCATCGGCCCATCCTCGAATTCAGCCATTGCGAGCGAGCCACCTTCCGCCCCTTCGGCTTTTCCTTGGGCGGTGGAGGCGGTGGAGGCGGCTTGGTTTCCTCCGCCTGCTTCTGCGCGGCGATCCGCTGGCCCTCGGGCGTGTCCGCCCGCACCACGCGGGTTTCCTCAGCGGCGCCGACCTTCCGGGCCTCACGCTGCAGATCCAAACCGTGCTCCATCATCAGGCCCCACAAGGCGGCGTAGGCGTAGACGCGGCAATCGAGCGCTTCGTGGGCAACGCCGCGCTTGGGTTCCCACACCCGGAAGGTCCGGCCATTGCGGCGCCGAGGGACGAGACGCTCGCCGGTGAGCTGGACGAAGTAGCCCTTGTCCCGCTCGGCCGGGAAATGCATGTAGCCCGGCCCCGGCGCCATCAGCGACAGCCGGGCCGATATGGAGTCCTTGGCCGCGTTCGTGCCGACGATCACCGGCTTGTAGTCGGCGGAGCGCTTGCGGGTCGGCTTGCTGGTCGGCCACACCGGCGACCGGATCACGCCCTCGTTGCTGTCGCCCTTGATCGCCCACACCCGGCGAGTGCGGCGCGGCCGGCAGAAGTTGTAAACATGCTGGGTCCGGTGGCCGCCGGAGTCGACGCAGGCCGCCGCCACGGTGAACGGGCGCCCGTCCGCCCGGTAAAGCGGCGTTAACAGCAACTCGTCCAGGCGGTCCCACACCTCCTGGAAAGCTGGGTCTCCCTCCAGCACGAAATAGCCCAGGGACCACGACTCCTCACCGCGGCCCCACCCGACGATTTCGACCTCAAGCCGGTCATCCTGCGTGTCCACGCCCGCCGTGATGACGACCACACCATCCGGCACGTCCGCCGGCCACACCTCGCGGCGCTCCAGCAGCGCGTCCGGCTTGATGTCCCGCCCGATCCGGGGGCGGTAGGGCATGGCGAGCTGCGTGTTCCAGAAGACCTGGAGCATCTCGTCGCTGCCCTGAGCATCGAGCCATTTCTTGGCGATGGCCGGCGGCTTGTCCCGGCCCCACGAGCTGTAGAGCTTCGAGGCCTGAAACCCGACCTGGACGTTCGGCACCGGCCAGCCGCCGCAGAGCGGGCAACGCGCCCGGTAGACCGCGTGCCGAGGCCCCTCCCACCAGTCCCACACCAGCGCGACCGGATCGGGCGCCTCGTCGTCCGACTTACGGCGGCGCCACGCGCGGTCGTAGTCGTCCAGCGGCGAATGCCCGTGGCCGCAGCAGTTGAACGGGCGAGACTGGTGCCAGCGAATGCTGTCCAGCGCCGTCAGGCGGTCGCCTTCGCTCCACCCGACGCCGCAGTCCTCGCAGTAGATGCGGGCCGTGCCATGCTTGTGTTCGACCACCTCGCCGCGCTCGTTCTCGATCTTCTCCCAGTGAACGTGCTGAAAAAAATCGAGAAATTGCCGGTGTCCGCAGTGGGGACAGGCGACCGAGGCCCGCCGCTGATCCCCCTTGGCATACTCCGCCGCAATGGTGCTGCTGTCTTCAATGCTGGGCGAGCACACGCGAATCGACAGACTGTTCGTCTCGTATTTCGCCAAGCGCTCATCGCCAAGTTGGATTGCCGGGCCTTCCTTGGTCGGCTCGTACTTGTCGACCTCGTCGTACAGCACCACCCGGATCGGCCGCGACGCGAGGTTGGTCGGGCTGCCGGCGCCGACGATGGCGAGAAACCCACCGGGGAACGCCTTGAACCCGATCGTCTCTTCCGATGCCCGTGTCTTGCGGGTTCCGACCAGCTTCCGGAGCACCGGCGTGGCCGAAATCATCGGCGTGATGCGCTCTTTCGAGAAGGCGTCGGCTGCCTCGTCCTTCGGCTGGACCAACATCATCGGTCCAGGGTCCAGATGCGCGAAGTAACCGAACACCGACAGCAGGAGCGACGATTTCAGGAGCTGCGTCGCGACCATGCAGTCGATGATTTTCACTCCGGGTTCAGTGACCGCAAGCATCGGGCCGCGGGCAACCTCCTGCTTTCCCGTTTTCCATTTCCCGCCACCATCGTGGGCCGGGTGGCGACGGAAGCGATCACTCCACTCCGGAACCGAAATGCGCGGCGGCGGCATGAGGCCGCGCCGCCAGGACAGCCCGAGCCGGGCTTCCTTATTCTGGTTCTGCGGCGAACTCGGGGTCCGGTTCGCCCATGTCTGCGAGCTTTTGATGGACATGGCGTGTCAGGGCCTCGGTCACCGTTTCGGCGGAAAGGCCCAGCTCGGCGGCCAGCCTGGGGCCGATATCTGCCGGCCACTGCATCCATTCGTTCCTGATCGCGCGGGCCTGCTCGAAGAAGACCTTCTCGACGGCTTCCAACTCGATCAGGGAGCCGGCGGCCTTCAGGAACTCCAGGACCCGGACGCCGGCCAGCGCGTTCTCCTTGACCTGCCCGGCCACCATGGCGGTGGCGAACTTGCCTTCCATCAGGTTCTGGAGGAAGGCGGCGGCGGTGTCGAAGTCGATGGGGTCGGCGCCGTCGGTGTAAACCTCGCCCCCGCCGGCCGGCTGTAAACCGGCGTCACCGGTTTCCGCCCCGGTTAACGCCTCGTCGGCGTCCTTGAACCGGCCAAGGCCGTTTGCCTTCAGGTTCGCGTCGGACGCGCGGACATCGACCTTATCCCCTTGCAGGACAAGGAAGCCGCGCTCCTTCCACTTCCCAACCGCGGGGCGGGAAACGCCGTGTCGGCGGGCGAAATCGGCCTGCGTTTCGAACGTTTCCCCCGCGGGGGAAGTGTAAACCGGGTTTTGCCCCCCCTGGCTGGGCAGAAGCAACGGCCGTCCGCCGCGACTGCGGGGCTCTGCCCCCTCAGGGGCCCCCGGACTGGTCCCAGCGAGCCCGCCAGCCGCGCCGCTATCGCCACGGTCGTTGCGAGGCGCTACCCCCCTCCGTCCAAGCGCTGAGCCATTGTAGGGCTGCCCAATCGGCCGCTGAGCCCCATTCGCGTCGCTGTTGGTGGGGCCTCCCATCAGCCCAAGGTCCGCCGCGATCTTGCGCGCCAGCTCCGATTGTTCGCGCACGATGTCCAGCAAGGGCGAGCGCTTGGCTCCTCCCCCCTTCGCGCCTGATGCGACGATCAGCTTGGTCTTCTCGGGGTTGTCCGAGCGCAGCAGCTCCGCCGCTTCATCAGAACGGGCAACCGCGAGGCAGTACTCCCCGAGCATGCGGCTGAAGACCGCCCCGCCCCGACCAGGCGGTAGGCCTGCAACCGTGTCCCTCCAGATCGCCGCAGCTCGCGGGTTGCTCGCCACCACGGCAGGGCACGCCAGCGCCGCGCCTTCCCCCGCTTCCGTGGGCGTGCCGTTCGGCGTCGCGGCGGGCGGTTTCAGTCGGCCGTTGTCGCGGCCTGTCGTGCGTTTTGCCATGGGCCTAGCCTTCCCCCGCGGCGCGCGGCTGCAAGCCGCTGTCCGGGCTTCTGTCGCGGCCTGTCGGCGGTTCCCGTGGGTGTGGGTGCGGGTGCCGTGCTGGCCGCGGTTGCCGCTACCAGCTCGGGCGGGGCGAGTGTCGCTCTTTGGCGACGGAACTACCAACAAATGGAAGAAAGTTCATTTGTTGGAATTTTCTCTCTCGCTACCCGCCAAAGCCTCCGCTACGGTTCAACCACGGCGAGCGAATGAGCCGCCAACACACGCAAAAGCAACCACACTCCGTAGGAGCTTCTCTATGAGCCTGTTCAACATGACCGATACCGCCGCCCGCTCCTTCACCTCCAAGGGTGCCGCCACCTCCGCCGCTAAGGCGGCGGGCTTTCAGGACGGCGAGTTCACCGTGAGCAAGGGCGAGGGCGGTTGGACCTACGCCCGCATCGAGCCCGAGCAGGGCAACGGCGAGGGCGATGGCGTGACGCGCACCGAAGGCACCTCCACCACGCCGCAGGGTGCCGCGCCGCAGGGCGACGGGCAGGAGAGCAAGCCGCAGGACGGCGACACCACCAACCCGCCGCAGGGCGAGCAGCCGAAGGCGAACGCCGTGAGCACCGCACCCGCCGACCTGAAGTTCCCCACCGTGGATCACGCCGTGGCGTGGGCTCGTTGCGACGGGTTCGCGAAGAACCGGATCAAGGTCGAGCAGGTGGACGGCGGCTGGACCTTCCGCCCCCTCGCGGAGGGCGAGAAGTACGAGGCCATTGGCGCCACGCCGCGCACGGGCAACGCTCCCGCCTTCCCTGCCCCCGGAACGAAGAAGCGGATCCTGATCGACCTCGTGTGCCGCGCCGAGGGTGCCACCATGAAGGAACTGGAGACGGCGGTCGGCTGGAAGAAGTGCAGCGGCACCTTGAACGAACTGGACGAGACCTTCGGCCTGGACCTGGAGTACCGGAAGAAGGGCGGCGAGGGCCGGTATTACGGCAAGCTGCCCGAGGGCATCGCTCCCGCGAACGCCAACGAGGCGAACAGCGGCGCGGCGCCGATGCCGGTTGCGGCCGAGTAAGGCACACCACCACACCAGCACCGAAGGGGGGCGGGGTAACTCCCGCCCCCTTTGCTTTTCCCCTTCCTCCAGCACGAGGACGATACCATGAGCACGTTCTATTTCCCCTTGGACGGCGAAGCCTACCGCGAGCGGCGTCGCTGGTCTTCAGCGGCGCAGAGACTTTCCCGCGTCACCACGGCCGAAGGCGCGGCGAAGCGGCACGCGCTCCAGCACGGCGTCGCGGGGATCTGGAACGCCGATGACTCGCTGGTGGTCTACACCCGCAAGCCCAACGGCACACTGTCCCGCAAGACACACCGCAAGGCATGCCCACGGGAGTTCCCGGCTCCGTTCTCCGCCAAGCCCGTCCCGCCCTCCTGCGACCTCCACGTCTACGCGCTCGGGCAGGGCTACACCATGGTCCGGCTCCACACCACGGAGGGCCGCGCGCACGTCGAAGGCCTCGCCAAGAGCAAGCACGGGTTCAGCGGCGACACCTACACGGCAGAGTCGGCGGAGGTGGTTTCCATTGCCTCCAGCGCCTCCGACGCGGGCCTCCGGGTCCGCTTCAACTGATCCGGGGAGCCAAGCCATGAACCTGTCCGACCGCAGCACCCGCGTCGCGGCGTGCCGCCTGTTCCTTCGCAAGCTGGAGGCGCTGGGCTTGCCGCGCTGGTACGCCGTGGCGTGCACCCGCGAGAGCCTTGCCTATGCCAAGCACACCGCCGTCGGCCGCACGCTGGGCGTGAAGCTGTTCCAGCTCCGCCGCGCCGAGTACTGCGCCGTCCGGTTCCGCGCCCGTTGGGGGCTCGCCATGGGCCAGCACGCCGCTCCCTGATCGACTCCCTCCTGCCGTCCCCCTACCGCAAGCCGCGGGCCTCCGGGTCCGCGGCTTTCTTCGTCCCTGCCCTACCCCATGGCGTCGCGCCGCAGGTGCGCCTCGCCGTGGGGCGGTAGGGTTACGGCGGTTCAGCACCACAACAGCGCCAACGCCAGCACCAGCGCCGCGCCATGGCGAAACCCGTCCGGTCCAGTGCATGGAACCGGAGGGCGTGCGGCGTCCCGGTTGCCCGGCCCTGCTCCGCCGCACGATCGGCGCGACCGCTACGCCGCACCCCTGCCCGGCTTCGCCGGAGCGCCGCGCCCGGCGGAGCGTCGGCCCCGGCGGAGCGCGTGCGCCGCGACGACCAGGCGCTCCCCGGCCGCCGGCGCCTCGAAGGAGGAGCCGCCCCGCCGCCGACCCGGTGTAGGTCCACGGAGGGGCGGTGTAGGTCTACACCATCCCTCTGTAGGTCCATGGACACGGTGTAGGTCCACGGAGGCGGGCACCCTGTAGGTCTACGCCTCCACGGTGTAGGTCTGCCCGCTCCCCTGTAGGTCCACACCACCGTGTAGGTCTACACGCCCGCCGGCCAGCGCCAGCACCAGCCCGTTGAGCGGGGCGAAGGGTTCGAACGCCGTCCCCTTGCCGACGCCGTAGACGGGCCGGAACCGGCTGTCCGGGTAGGCCATGGCGAGGCACACGAGCGTCTCGCCACTCCCGGTCGGAACGTCGTAGGTGTCGGCCGGCAGCTCGCCCATGTCGTCCCGTAGCGCCGTTGCCACCGCGGCCATCACCGGCACCGGCAGGTGGCCGCTCGTGGCGTCCAGCAGGTGCGGCCAAGCCTTGGCGATCTCCGACGCCGTCCACCACTTCCCTGCCGACAGGTCACCGCCGGGGGCGATCTCCACGGTGTAGAGCCCCACCTCCTTCAGGGCCCGGCTCGCGTTGCCGCAGGAGAAGCACACGACGCCCGGCAGGCCCGTCTCGCGGACGTGCTGGGCGATGACCAGCGCCCGGAGGCGCTTACGCTGCGGGATCGTCAACGTCGGCATCGCCGACCTCGATTTCCTGCGGGAACTCCGTCTTGATCTTCCGCGGGTCGCCCTTGAAGAAGACCAGCACGTTCTGGTGCCCCCGCCCGAGCTTTCGGCTCGCCAGGAATTGCTTGCCAGCGCGCAGGGCCAGGGAACCAACCGGGGTCACCAGCGCTGCCTCGTTGTAGAAATGCAGCCCCAGGTCCCGGAAACAGGCGATGTTGTCGCCCAAGAAGTTCCGGTAGGCGCCCCGCTCGTCCCGGACGTCGCCGATCTTGACGACGGCGAAGCGGTTGGGTTTCAGCCGCTCGCAGGCCTGCCGGAAGATGTCCCGGTACCACTCGATGAACAGATCGTAGGTCTCGAATGCCGAGCCGTCCTTGTCCTGCTTCGAGTAGATTTCCAGGTCGTAGTAGGGCGGGCTGGTGAACACGAGGTCGTAGAGCCTGCCGCCCGGCAGGACTTCCCCAATCCGCGCGCTGTCGCCATGAAGCCACAGCGGGTCACGTTGAACCTGCGCGAGCCGTTCCGGCGGGAGCTTGTCGCGCACCCGGCCCCACTGCGTCTCGTTCGCCAGCACCTGCTCGGCCCGCAGTTCCACGCCCGTGTAGTCGTAGCCCAGCGCCGCGCAGACGACCCCCTTCGTTGCCTCGCCCGCGAACGGGTCCAGCACCGTGGCGGTCGGCGTCGGCGTGAACCACCGGAACACCAGCTCAGCCAACACCGGGTCAAACGCGCTGCCTCCGGTAGCCGACCCGCGCCGCATCCAGTCGGTTGCGACGTTGGTGTCCGGCAGGTGCTCCCGGCCCTCCTCGGCGTGCACGCCCATGGCGACCCAGGCGGCCTTGCGGGCGCGCCAGTAGCCCTGCCGTGCATCGAGCACGGTGAACGGCGGAACGCCGAACCGCTCTGCGAGCGTCTTGCCGGTCGCGCCGCCCTTGCGGTCGTCGGCGGCATCATCGCCGCAGAGCGCCTCCAGATCGGCGGCATTGAACCCGATCGTGCCGATGTCCAAACCGAGGCCCTGTAGGTCCACAAGCTCGGCGGCCAGCAGGTCGTCGTCCCATCGTCCGAGTTCGGACAGCCGGTTGTCCGCGATGACGTAGGCGCGGACCTGCTCGGGCGTCAGGTGGGCCAGAACGCGGCACGGGGCGACGCCCGGGTCGGCATGGTTGGGGATCCGCAGGCCCCGCTCGTGCGCGAGCTTTGCGGCTTCCCACGTTCCGTGGCCCGCCACGAGGACGCCTGCGGCGTCGATCAGCAGCGGGCGCGTCCACCCGAACTCAGTAAGGCTGGAGACCAGCCGTTCAAGCTGGTCCTGGCCGTGCGCCTTCGGGTTCCGCTCGCGGGGCTTCAGGCCGGCAAGCGGGCGGTAAACAATCTCGATCTCCTGGGTCACGGTTGGCCTTCGCAGTCCAACGTCGCGCGGCGGATCATCGTGCAACCATGCACGGCGATGTATCACCACGTTAATCGACGTTAATCTTGACCTGAGCCGGTTTCATGCGCTGTTGTGATCCGGTCGCTTCGAGGCGATGACGGGATCAACGGAGCAACCGGTTGGTCCGGAGATGCGTGGTCCACCACTGCGGCGAAAAGGCGCCCTCACGCCCCGGTAGCCCCCGTCTCTACCGGTCCAGGTAGGCGGCGCGCCACCAACGAAAAACCCCGCCAGCGGGAATAACGCTGGCGGGGCTCTCCGGACGCACGAAGTGCGATCACCCTCATCTAAGCGAACTCATATTCCACAATCAACTCATTTGTTTACCGCGGGAGCGCAGGACCCGACGTTTTTCGTCCTCCAGGTCCTGTGCGGCCTTGGACGCCTGCTCGGCACCCCGCGCCTTGGCCGCCAGCGCGGAGTCGATCGCCTCCTTGCGGTCCTCCGCCAGCACCCGGTAAACCTCGGCGAGCGGGTGGCGTTGGGGGCCGAGTTTGCGCTTGACCAGATCGAGCAGCGCGTCCTTGGCCTGCTTGGAGATGTCGCCCGGCTCCTTTCCGATGGCGACCCACGGTCGGGCGTTCAGCGTCATCGCGCGCCAGGTCTCGTCCACCTCCTGGACCAGTTCTATCGGGGCCTGTGCCCCGTGGACGAATACCTGCGACGTCACGCTTTCGACCGGGATCCCGTAGAACGGGGCGGCGGCATCCATAGCGCGGCGGAGGGCCACCTTGACGCGGGTCTGCGCGGCCTTGTGCGTCGCTCCGCCGGCCACGTCGAGAAGCGTCTGCTCGTTGATCGCGATGGCTTCGAGAACCGGCCAGGGCTTAAGCCCATCGAACGGTTCCAGCGCGCAGCACGCCTCCCGCACCAAGTGGAACCGGTGCCCCGCCTCGATGGCGAAGTCCTCCCAGCACCGGCCGTCGGGGCTGTCGACCAGCAGCCCCGGCGCTTCCACCGGCTCACGGGCGCCGGCCATGGCTTCGACGTCGAGGCGCAGCTTGCGCCCCACCTCGAATTGCAGCGGCGATATGACGCCACGGTTGGCGAGCGTGCCGACCGGCGTCATGGCGCGCGTGCGGAAGAGGCCGGCCCGCTCGGTGAACTCCCGCACCACTTCGCCGCGGTCGGCGCGATGCCGCTCCGGAGCCTTTCCCGCGGACTGCGCGACCTGAGCTCGTTGCGCGCCCCTCTCGCGCTGGACGGCCACCTTAGACCGCTCCAGCAACTCCAACGCGATGTGCTCGGTTGCGTCCTCCAGGTGCAGTCCGTCGCTGGCGACCGTCACGCGATAGTGCCGCGGGTGCTCCCGACCTTCGATGGTCGTGTGACCCGAGTAGACACCGGGGATGTCGGTGCGCAGCACGAGCCGATCCGGCAGGCCGCGCGTTCCTCCATGCTGCTGGCGAGTCATCGGAACGGCGGCGCGCACGTTCTGAGCGCCGCCAGAAGCCGAAGTATGAAGGTCGTTTGCGCCCATCAGAGCGAACCCCCAATCATGGTCATTGCAAGCACTCCTCACGCGGCTTCGGGGGCGTAGCGCCCGCTATTCTTGTCCCATGATAGCACAGACATCCCTTTTTTCCCGTGACTTTTGAACCTTACCTTCCATACATGGACCTCAACATTTGTGCTTTCCATGTCTGGACGATGGATCGTTATTCCGAAATCTGGAATGTTGTAGAAGTTTGCAGAGCCAGAGATGTCATATCCACCGGGAACGCGAATTTTGTTCTCTCTTGGGTCGCGTTGAAGTTGTTTCGGGTGCGCCACGAGAATGACGTTGCAGGAGTGCGCGGAGCCCCAAGCCGCCATCTTGCTCAAGCTCTCTGCCACGAACTCCGTTTCCGTCTGGCCGTCGCCCCGATTGCGCTCCAGACGGTTCCACGGATCCACGACGAGCCACCGGCTGCCACGGCGAAGGACCGACTTGCTCGCACGGTCAAGGATCCAGTCGACGGTCATCGGTCGGCCGGGCACATCCGAGCGAATGAACGTGACGTGCTGGGCGATCCAGTCTTCCGCCCGCTGGAGAAGGGTGTCGCTCATTGGCGGGATCATCTGGCCGTGATCCGCGAACGGCAGGCCGGCCCACTTCTCGGCGATCTTCGCTGCGTGCAGTTCGACCGGGTTGTTCTCCGGCGAGCAGATGGCCGCGTGCCAGCCGAGTTCGAGGCAGGTGTTTACGATCAGCGCGTCCACCCATTCCGACTTACCCATGTTCGGGATACCGGTGACGACGAACAGCCGGCCGTCGCTCGGCACCTTCAGGAACTCGTCCACGTTCACCCATCCGGTGCTGTAGACCGCCGCCTTCGGGCTGCGCCGCAGCCGCAGCAACGCGCCCGGTTCGAGGTCGTACAGATCCTCAAGCGGGTACGGCACCGCCGCCTCGATCACCCGGCGCAGCTCGTCGGCGCCGGCCGACATGAGCACCTCGTTGGAGTCCTTCGACCCGGCCGGCCAGCGCACCCGCCAGCACTTCTCCTTACCGAGCCGCCGTGCCAGTTCCTCCGCCAGGGCGTCGCCGGGCCCGTCACCGTCCGTGGCGATGATGTGCTTTGCCACGCTGGAGATGTGATCCGCGCAGTTGGCGATGGCCTCGTAGCGCTTGTCCGTCTCACGGCGCGGGTCGTCCTCGTCGCGGACCTTACCCGGCGCGCCGTCCGGAAGGCTGACCACCGAGCGGTAGCCGGCCGTGAGGCAGGCGAGCACGTCCATCTCGCCCTCGACCCATATCAGGACGTCCTGCGCCGCCTGGTCGATGTTGTAGAGGGTGCGTAGGGTCTTTGGGTCCTGGCAGAACCGCTTTCCCGCATCGCGGTACTTGTGGTTCGTGATGGTTCCCTCGAATGTGTACGGGAAGGCGATGCAGGGAGTGTCAGGGACCTTCGACCAGTCGATGGGATCGCCTCCCAAGTGGAAGTCCTGCGGGAACTTCATGCGGGTGAGGTACACGCCCATTTCCTCTACGACATCTGCCGCGATGCCGCGCTTTTCGAAGAACTCCATCATGCTGGCCGGCCGCTGCCGCTGTTCGGGCGGCGGAGCTTGACGGGCCGGGCGCGGCGCGGGCTTGGGCCGGTGCTCGTAGACGGGGGCCCCATCCCGGCCGCTGCGCATAGCTGGAACGTTCCCCGACCAGTCGCAGTGGTTGCAATGCCACACGGCACCACCGTCCAGGTCCAGCTTGACCGAAAGCACCGGCTTGTTGCGGTTCCCCGGCTTGCGGTGCGGTGAGCAGTTCGGGCACAGGGTGTAGCTGTCCGTTCCCTCGCGGAAGGACTGACCCCGCATGGGGCGAATGCCGTGCTCGGCGAGCTTTGCGATCAGATCCGTCATGGGTCACCCCGTCGTGTCGATCATGGGAGCGCGAGGCTTCGCCGCCGCCTCGGGCGGGAACCGCTTCTCCGTTCGGTTGTCGATGCAGTCGTTCAGCCAAGTGGCCTTCCAATCGAGCTTGAAGCCCTTGGAGCCGCTGACTCCACGCCAGTAGTTTTGGAAGGCCTCCCAGCGCACGGCCAGCAGCCGCCGGCTGAGCAGCGGGTAATGGTGCTTTTCGCGGGTGTGGTTCGCTGCGGTAGCCCAGGCCTCGGGCAAGGGCCCGTCCGGCACCCGCGTTCCCCGGTCGCCCCGCGCCCTGCGGGAACGGCGAGGCGCGTCGCCCTCCGGAAGGCCCTGGTCGGTCGGCTCGCCGGCAGGCGAGCTGCCCCCCGCAGGGGGGGCATAGGGGGGATGATTAGTTGGTAAGTTGGTTAGTTGGTTAGTTAGTTTTTCGCCAGAAAAACCGCCCGGTTTCCCTAACCCATTGCTTTCGAACAGATCACCACTAGCAAACCGCCCATCAACTCCATCTGAACTGGAGGTGTTCGCGCCGCTGAACTGCCGTTCAAGCTGGGGTTCAGCGTGGGTTTGACGCGGTTCGGCCGGGGCAGAACCGCGCGGCCGCCCGCCCTGCTCGCCGTTGACGGTGGCCTGCTTGGACCGCTTCTCGGCCCGCTCGATCTCCACCATGCAGCGGTTGTTCGACAGCTTGCCGTCCGTGACGGTGATCTTCCCGGAGTCGAGAAGCGCCTTACGGACGGACGGCCACCGCCGGGTTGACAAGCCGCACACCTTGGCGAGCCAGTGCGCGTCGTCCTGCACCGGGCCACCCTTGGAGTAGATCAGCGAGCAGATTGTCCAATACGCCCCCTTGACCTCGCACGGCATGTCTGACGTGCCGACAATGAACTCGTCGGGGTAGTAATCGACGTGCCGGAGCTTGCCCATCACGCCTCCTTCAGGCCGCGCTCGGCGACCATCGCTTCGGCGTCGGAGGCGCACAGGATCCCGACGAGGCGCGCCCACATGATGAGGCGCTTCTGCCGGTCTTCCGGCAGGAAGTCGCATACCCACCCGATCCAGCGCCGCGCCGGCTTGATGTGCTTGGAGGGGTTCATTTCTGCGCTCCCTCAAGCTCGTCGGCCAGCGCATCAGCCCGCCGCGCGATCTCGCGCAGATCGTCGCGATTGACCTCTGCCTCTCCAACGCACTCGCGCAGGTCGGAGGCGATGCCCCGAGCCCGCGCGGCGAAGGTTGGACGATGCAGGGTGCGGCCTTGAGCCGCCCCGCGCTTCATTGGCCGCTCCCTTGTTGCTTGGTCCAGGGCGGGCTGTAACCGGCCTGGACCGCCACGGCCTCCAGCGTCGCACAGGCGCCGTGCAAGCAGCGGTCGGGGTTCTCGCCAGCGCCGGTGCCGACCGGCCCGAGGGCGAGCCGCAGCTTCACCAGAGCGCCCGCCATCGTCGTGATGGGGGTCTCGGTGATGCGGTTCTCCAGGTCCAGGAGTTCCTGGTAGACCGGCTGCCACACCTCGTCCGGCGGATCGTCGGGCAGGGCCTGGTACCGCTGGTCGACTTCATGGTGCAGCCGCTCCAGTTCGAGCAGGCCGGCCACCTCCTGCCCGGCCGGCCCGGCTTCAGCGCCGGGGCCGAAGCCCATCAGCGCGGACAGGCGCATCAGCTCGGGAACCGCCGGGTGCGCCGCCGCGCTGTCGCGGGCGGCCTGGGCGTCGAGGAAGGCGGACAGCCTTTCCAGCGTCGGGATGTCGCTGCGGTTCATCTCTTCGGCGCCATGGACCAGCACGCCCCGGAGCACCGCGGCGGCGTCGGCCATGGTGTCGATGGGCGCGCCGTAGATCGCCTGCACCGCGGCGTCGACGCGGAACCCGCATGCACTGGTTTCGGCGCTGTCCTCGTCCGCCTCCCAGAGGCGTTCGAACTCGTCCCGAAGGCGCACAAGGTCGGCGACGCGCTGCTCAACCGGGGAGCCGTCGGCGCCATTCCGCCCGCGGCGCTGGCCCCGGAGCGCGCGGCCGATGTCGCAGCGGAGGGACTGAAGCGCACCATCGGGATCTTCGCACGACGCCTTGGCATCGGCGAAGCGCAGCCCCACGGCCGTCTTGGCGTGCATCTCCTCCAGCGTGCGGGCTGGGGTCGTCATGATCTGCGCGGCCAGCGTTGAGGCTTCCCGTTCCCAGCGCACCGATTCATCGTGGGCAGCCTCGGCCCCGCACGCCTCCTTGGCGGCTTGGTAGACGGCCCACTTCTCGCGGTATTCCGCCGTCAGCCGCTCCCGGTCGATGTCGAGAAGGCGCTCGTCCTGCTCGATCCGGTACAGCCCCTCCACGATCCCGCCACCGGCATAGGACGGCATGCAGACCAGCGGCCAAGGCGTGTCCATGGCCTCTTCGAGGTCTTCACAGATCCGAGCGAAGCGCTCCCCCTGCCGGGTGGCGTGGCGCCACCGACGGTAGAGATCCAGCAGGTCAGAATGGGAGGTGCTCATGCAGCACCCCCTTTCATCCGCTGCCGGGTGGAGCTGGTCAGGTCAACCGCCAGCGCCAGGGCGTCCGTGGGCTTGATGTTGACGGCCACCTTCTCGCCGTCCTGGTCGTGCAGCGCCAGCGCGAGGCACTGGCCGGGCACGTCCTTCAGCACCAGCCGGAGCGGCGCCTTCCAGATCACGGGCGAAATGCCCTCCACGGGGGCATTTGGCACCAGCCGATTGAAGGCTTCGAGGATGCCCGGCATGGCGTCGGAAGCGAGGTCGCGCCATTCCTCCGAAGCGGCGCATTCGATCCGCACCTGGAGGTCGTCCAGCGTGGCGATCGGCCCCTTGCGCCACAGATCGTCAACCAGCATCCGCCGGGCATCTGCCGCCAGCCCAAGATAGCTGTCCGCCCCGAAGATGGACCCGGGCTCGGTCCAAACGCGCTCCAGTTCACGGTTGCGGCCGGTCCAGTACAGGGCCTCGTCACGGGCATCGCGAAGAGTGGAAGGCATCGGGTAGGCACCCGCCACGGCGGCCATGACGGAGTCCGGCATCTTATCGTCAAAGCCGCCGGTCCAGCCGTCCAGGCTGTCCACGTCGAAAGTCCCGTTGGCATACTCCTTGCTGATCGTGCGCTTCAGATGCGCCGTGGCCTCATTCAGGCGCTGTTCGCGCGGACACGGCTGCTTGGCCTGCTCCAGCGATCCGTACCTAGCAATCGCCGCCGCGCGCTCGTCCGCCTCCCGGCGGGTGCGCTCGGCGCGGGCCTCGGCCTGCTTGGCTTTCCAGCCGGGCTGCTTCGCCTCCATGTGGTCGTCGAAGCCGGCGAAGATGTCCACGATGGTCGGCCCGGCCGCCGGGGAGGGCTTGGCTTTGGTCGCCCTGTCCTGCCCCTTCACGGTGAGGTCGCCGAACGTCTTCCCGGCGTCCTTGAGCATGCCCTGCGCCTTCCGCAGAGCAGCCAGCGCTTCGCCGTCCTGATCGGAGCCGGCCATCGCCAGCACCTTCAGCAGCTTGTCGGTGTCGAGTTTCTTCATCACACCAGTTCCCCGCGCTCAAGGGCGCTTTCCAGGTCGGCGTAGCGGTCGGGTTCGTCGGCGACGCGGCCGGTTGCCGGCGCTCGGCACGCCCACCAGTAGGCGCGGCGCGCCAGCTCCTTTGCGGCCTCGTCCTTCTCGTGGTGGCCGCGGTCGATCCGGGCGTTCCGCCAGCCGTGCCAGAACGCGCGGGACCGGTTGTTGCCGGGCTCGGGACTGTCCGGGGAAATCCCCTCCATGTAGCCGTCGCGGATCTCGTCGGCGTCCAGGCGGTTCAGGTCGCCCAGCTTTTCCACCGGGACCTTGATGCCACGCGCCCACAGGTCGTCGATGACGGCGAGCGCTTGCGCATGATCAGGTGGAACCGGCGGCACGTCGTTCGGGTGCAGAGCCGACACGACGCTGGTTTCGGAGGCGCGCCGCATCATGCCGCCCTCCCCTTCGCCCGGCCCGGAACCATCCGGTGAGCCATGCGAACCAACGAGTCGGTGTCGTCCGTCGGCTTCTCGTAGGAGGCAGCCAGCATCAACAAGGCGATGCCCGGCAGGCCGATCAGCTCGCGCCGAAGCGCCTCCAGGCCGTTGCCGTTGATCCAGCGGACGGCGATGTTGCGGATCGCCGGGCGGCTGGTCATCAGGCAGATCGCCGCCTCGGCCGCGCTTGAAACCGGCCCGGCCGGCTCGCCCAGCAGCACCAGCGCATCGGTCAGGGTGGTGCGCGCCGCGTCGGACAGCTTGTGGGCGACGTCAGCCAGAGTGGCGTCATCGGGCGCGAGCCAGCGGATGTTGCTGCCGGCCTGAATGTCCCTGATGGCGGCCTCGCTCAGGGCCTCCTCGAAGAGGTCGGAGAGGCGTCCATCAATCTCCCGCAGCCGTTCGGACCACGAAAGGTTGGTGAGGGCGTCGGCCAGCCGGCGCCGGTTGGAGGTCTTGCGCTTCATGCCGCGCCTCCGAACTTCATGCACTCGTCCGCCGCATCGGCCGGCAGGCAGGAGGTGAGAGCCGAGGCTTGATCGCCGTGGTGCTGGAGGCAGGCGCCCCACGCCGACGCGGCGGCTTGCGCGGCCCGAGCCCGGTTCATGCTGTAGTGCTCGGCGAAGTGCGCAGCGCACGCCGCCAGCCATGCGGTCTTGGCTTCCTCGATCCGCCGAACGAACTCGACGCCGTCACCGGACGCCCCGCACCCGAGGCACAGGAACGTGTCGGTCACGTAGACGTAGAAGCTCGGCGTCTTCTCGGCGTGAAACGGGCAACACCCCTTCCACGCGGGCTCGTTGGCGACCGTGACCTCTTCGAGGGTCACGCCGTAGGCCCTGGCGATGGCCGCCAGCGCCGATGGTGGGTGTCTGGTCATGCTGCGGCTCCCACGTTGCCGGGAGCCGCCGGGTTGAGCTTCTTGGCGTCGGCGAGCTTGGTGTCGTAGATCCGCACCAGCGCCTCCACGAGACAGCTTTCCGTGCTGCCGCCCATGAGCTTCTTCACCTTGCGGGCGGCCTCCAGCAGATCCTCGCAGTCCCGGTCCCACAGGAGCTTGACCAGGCGGTCACGGTCGATGCGGTCGCCGTAGCGGACGAACATCGCCGTCAGCGCGGAAATGATCTGCGACCGCAGCTGCCCCGGAACGTCCGGGTAGGCTCCGACCAGCGTCTGGAGGGCGGCAAGCACCGGCCCCTCCCCGTGCTGGACGATCAGCTTGCGGATGGTGCTGACCGCCTGCGTCTGCGCCGGCGCGAGCGCCTTGGAGGCGCCGGAGATGCTGTAGACGATGGTAACCCCGGCCCGCTCGCACACCGATTTCACCTGGAGGGCGTCGGGGTCGCCGGCCGCCAGCATGGCCTTGAAGATTTGCAGGGCGCTCATGGCGTTCCGGTCGGCGTTGATGCCGACGAACACCTTGGCCTGTGCCTTGCGCTCCGGGGCCGGGACGACCCAACAGGGCACCTCCTCCACCAACGGGTGGAGCGTGGCGGCGGTGGCGCGGTGCTGCCCGTCCACCACGAGGAACCGGCCGTCTTCCATCTGGACGACGGTCAGCGGCTGGAACTTCGCCCAGGTGAACTCTTCCACGATCTTGCGGACCAGTTCGGCCGAGCGCCGCCCCTCCATCTTCCGCTGGTAGGTGTGGTCGACGCAGAGCCAGTCCTTCGGGATCATGACGAACTCGGGCATCGGGCCGAGTTCGGTGGAGTGCTCCAGGCCGGTGAGGTCGAGGGTGCCGATCCGGGTCGGCTCGCCGTCCTCATAGGGGATGTTCAGGTTCATGATGGCACCCTCACTCGGCCGCTATGGCGACGGCGCCGGCATCGTTCGCCGGTTCGTCCATGGTCGCGGGCTTGTTCTTCGGGGGCATGGCCCGGAGCATTGCCGTCACCTCCGCGGCGTCGAGCGAGGACGGGCCGGAGAGCGGCGGCGTGCTGCGGTGTTCGGAGGTGACCTCGCCGACCCGGAACAGAGTCGGGCGAGACGCCAGCGCCGTTCCGACGGCGAAGAAGTCGCCCGCCTTGAGTTGCCGCAGCTTGGCCGCCTGCGCCGCGCTCACGCCGAGCAGGCCGGCGGCCCGCGACACGTCCACGTCGATCACCGTCCGGCCGATCAGGACGTTCCCCATCTCGGCGACGACGTTCTTGTGCAGCTTGGCGACCCGCTGCGTCCCAGCCACGAGGCACAGGCCCCGCTTGCGGCCGCGGGCGGCCAGATCGACCAGGGCGCCGGTTGAAGCCTTGCGGTCGTCGCCGGCACCGGACGAACGCTCCGGGGCGATGGTGTGGGCCTCGTCCACCGCGACCAGCGCCGCGGTCTCCCAGGTCGCCTGCGGCGCGCTGACCAGCCCCTCCATGAAGTCGGCGGCGATGTAGGCCTGCTCGTCCCGGTCGGCCCCCGACAGGTCGAGAACCGCCGAGTAGCGGTGCTCGCGGATGTGGTGGGCCAGCTCCGCCCCGCCGATCCGCCGCGCCTCGTCCACGCCGACCACGGCATGCCCGAAGTGCTTGGACAGCGAGGCGAAGTCGCCTTCGATGTCCACGACGATCTGCTGGACCATGCGGGCCGACTGCTCCAGCGTCCGGCGCAGCGTCCACGTCTTGCCTGCGCCCGAGGCGCCCTGGATCAGGAGCCGGGTGCTCATGAGTTCGACCAGATCAAGCTGCAGGTCGATCAGCCGCCGCTCGACTTCCTTGCCGAGCACCACCTTGAATTGGCCGGTCATGCGGCACCTCCGGTCTTGACGTTGGCGCGCTTGGCGCGCAGTTCGGCGACGTAGGCGCGCATGGGCTCGGACAGGGGGTTGGCGGCCTCCAGCGCGTCTATCGCCTCGTCGATGCCGACGCCGGTCTTCTCGGCCTCCGATAGGGCGAGCAGGGCCTTGCCGACCGCGAGGAAGGACGCCCGGCCTTCAGGCGACATGCTGCGGACAAGGGACAGGGTTTCCATGTCGGCGTCGGTGAGGCCGGTGGGAATGTGGATGTCCGTGGGCTGTTCGGGCTTCGTCGGAACGGGGAACTCGTCAATCCGCAGGTACGACCCGAGACCCATTTCGCGCGGGTTGATGCCAGCGGTCGCGGCCAGAACGGGCGCCGCCGCCTCCAGCATTCGCCATATAGCCCGAGCGTTCCGGGCGGCCACGGCATAGCCGCCGTGCTCATTGTCGATCGCCTCCAGGTCCGTGACGATGCCGTCCATAAACAAAGCGGCGACCACAGCCTGCAAGGCCACGTCGCCAACCGTCCGGCTCCCGCTGTGCAGAAGCATGTCGGCCAACACGAAGTTCCGGTCTACACGAGCGTCGTACTCGCGGTCGCGAACGGAGTTCCTTTCCGGCTCGCCCGGCTCACGGCGACGAACGCACGGGTCCAACTCGTTGTAAGCGTTCCAGTTCTCGCCGATGCACCGCACCAGCCACAGGGTATCGAGCGAAGGTTTGATTTCCGTCCCATTGACCTGCGCACGGAGCTTCGTGATTTCGCCACTCTGGTCGCTGTCACGTTTTTCTGCGCGGAGCATGTATTGTTCGATCATGCGCAACCCGAACCCAACAGCGTCGCGAGCAAGAGGCCCGCCTACACGCTCTGCTTCTTTGGGAAGGGAGAGCTTGAACTTGTAGAGCGGGTGTTCGTGGTCTTCGGTGAACCCACCGACATCATCAGCCCAATACATGAAGGCGGCCATCTTCATGATCACGCCGACGGGCGAGAGCGCCGGGGTGTCGATGTAGAACGAGACGCTTTCTTTCGAGACCTCGTTCTCCTCCGGTGATGGGTCGTAGCCGTGCTCCACGGCATTGATGGTGAGCGGCAGCCAGCGGCCGAAGGCGGAAAGCAGAGCCTCGTCACCGAAGGCGCCGGGCGGAATGACGGTGATCGGAATGTCGGTCATGCCGCACCCCCAAGGATCTTGCTGGTGATCGGATCGAGCGGAAGGACGGCGGCGATGTCGGGGAAGATGCGCTCGATCTGGCGCGCGAGCCCCACAATGGCCCGGTCTTCGGAGTCCATCTCGTCCGGTTGAAGGGCGCCCTCTTCGGTCTTCTGGAAGGCCAGCACCCGGAGCTTGATGATCGTCCCGGCGGCCGTGTTGGCGTTGCTATCGATGATTTCCCACTTCACGTCGTGGAGAGCGTTCGACAGCTGATCGGCAACCTCGTTCGCCGCAGTGACGCCGGCCTTGTCTTCCTCGGCCCTCTGCTCGTCGTGCCGGCGGCGGTAGGCCGCCCACCGGCGCTCGTTCAGATCACGGGCGGCGGAAGGTTCAGGTTCGTGGTAGATCGCGTCGACCGGCAGTTCGCCACGGGCGAGCTGCGCCTTATCGAGGAGGCACAGTAACGAGGCACCAGCGGCGCTCCCGTTCTTGGTATAGGGGCGATACGCCTCCTTCATCGTCTCGGCGGCGAGGTCTTCGAGCCCCTTGAAGTTCGGCCGCCGGCCGACACTCTCCGGTATCGCCAGATCGCGCAGCATCTCGTCGGTCCATTCCGGTTCGCCCGTGAAGCCGCCCCAACTGGCGCTCTGCCAGCGCGCCCACTGCGGCAGACGGTTGACGGCCTCCTTCACCTTGGCCTTGGCTTCGACGTACTGCGCCGAAAGCTCCACGAAGCGCACCCACAGGGTGACGAGCGCTTCATCCCCCGAGAGGTCGATGCCGCCGGGCGTCGAGGCGGCCCGCGCCGGGCTGGTCGCGGCCAGCGCCGCAGCCGACGCGCAAGCCAGGAGCGAGCGGCGCGACGGAGAAGTTCCGTGCTTGCGGGTCATGCCGCACCTCCGATGATCTTCACGATCACGGGCAGCGGCTGGAGCGCGGCGACGGTCGCGGGGTACTGGCGGTGCAGGTCGCCGATCACGTCGAGGAGCACGGCGGCGCCATCGTCGCTGGCGATCACTTCTTCGCGGCTCATGCGGCCGAAATCCGAGTGGCTGAGAAGCCACGTCCACGCCCGAACGAGCAGGCCGGCCGCGGTGGCGTGTTTCGCCCTCACGATCTCCCGGATGAGCGAAACCTGATCCTCGACGACGGCCTCAATCTCGCTGTCAATGCCGGTGAGGCCGATCCGCTCCCGCTCCTGATCGGCTTCAGCTATCCGCGCCTTGAAAGCCGCCACGCGCCGCTCGCCGGCTTCCTTCTCCAGCTCCACCCGCATCGGGCAGGAGCGCTCCAGCGTCTCGTTGAGCGCGTGAATTTCGACCGGGCCGAAGCGCCGGCCGAGTTCCGGCGGGATGGCGTGCTCCAGCAGCATCTCGTCGGTCCACTCGGGATAGCTTTGGCCTTCGGCTCTCACCCAGGCCGGGAGGCTCTGGGCAACGACATCGCGCCTGGTCTCCAGGGTCGTGAGGTGGGCGGTCACCTCGCCGAGCTGGCGCCAAAGCGCCACAAGCGGCGCATCGGCCTGAAGGTCCGGCGCAGCCAAACCGGACGAAGCTCCATCGGAAGGGTTGCGCACACCGGGCGCACCCGTGCTATAGTCGGGTCCACTCATGGCCCGTTCTCCTGTGGTCCGTGTTGTGGTTTGAGCCGAGCGCGGTGCTCGCAACACCTGTTCGGCTATCGGCGATGACGGCGGGAATTACGCGCCAACGTGTTCCCGCCCGTCGGCTCCGTTCATGGCATGGTGAGCGACGCCGCCGGACTGCCCGGCCGCCTCGCGCTCAACCATCTTCTCCTTCATCCAGGCGTCGATTTCGTTCTCGGCCCAGCCGACAGCGTTCGCGCCGATCTTCACGCGCTTGGGGAACTTCCCCTGCTTTTCGAGCCGGTCGATATGGACCCGCGTGTACCCGCCGACCCTGGCCTGAACCTCGGGAAAGCGCAGAAATCGAGTGTTCATGTGTCCTGCCCGTCTGGGAGTTCGCGGCGAAAGTGGCACCACTTTCAGCCATGTTGCACGGCGCAGTATTTCTGTGACACAGAAAAGCGTCAAGCGCCTTTTTCTGTGTCACAGAAAAAGGGTGCAACGGGCCGGGTCGGCAGGCGGGCACGACAAAGCACCGCGCCGCCAGGGCGGCACGGTGCGCAAGTTTTCAGTAGTGTCTTTGCGAGAAGGCCTGAAGACTTAGAGGTCGCGACGTCCCTTGTTCTGCGGCTTATCCCGCTCGATCTTGGCCGTCTGCTCGTTCTCTTCCAAGTCCTTAATGAGGCCAGCCGGGATTGCCGTCTTGACGTTGAACAGCAAATAGTCGCTGGAAATGCCGCGCTTCACCAGGGGCGCCAACCGTTGCGCCGCAATCATTGAGCCGCCGCGGATGTATTGTGTGTAGGTACTGCGGGCGCACCCGAGCAGCTTGCACATGTCGGCCGGGGTGAGCTGCAGCGTCATCCGCGCCGCCTCCAGGCGGATGCCGAACTCGTAGGCGAACCGATCCTGTTCGGCGGTTGCGTCTGCGGTTTCCATGGGAACTCTCCGAGGCGGGGTGTCGTGTTAACTGAATAGAAGGATATGCACGCCTTTTCTGTCAAGCAAAAATCCATAACATGACGATACATCAAGCAACATGGGGCAACGCTCCATGCGGAGCGGCCCGCCCCCTGCCCTATCCGGCGGGCGGTGTTACCTAATTGTTACCTAGAAACGCGAAACGGCCCCAAGAGGGGCCGCGGTCGGTCGCTAAGTGCTTGAAAAGGTTGGTGGGCGATGAGGGTTTCGAACCCCCGACCCTCTCGGTGTAAACGAGATGCTCTACCGCTGAGCTAATCGCCCGTCGCAGGCGCCGCGCAATCGTCCATGCCGGTGCCGCAAACGAAAACCGGCCGGGGTTGCCCGGCCGGTCGGCACTATGCCCCGAAAGCGGGGATCAGTTCAAGCCGTCCTTCAACGTCTTGCCGGGCTTGAATTTCGGCTGCTTAGAGGCCGGGATGGCGATCTTCTCACCGGTGCGGGGATTGCGCCCCTCGCTGGCCGCGCGCTCGGCAACGGCGAAAGTGCCGAATCCAACCAGACGCACCTCGTCACCCTTCTTGAGCGAGTCGGCGATCCCTTCAAACACCGCGTCAACCGCTTTGGTCGCGTCAGTTTTAGACAAACCCGCAGCATCGGCGACGTGCGCCACGAGATCGTTCTTGTTCACTTATTCCCCCTTCCCAACTCTGCAAACAATCGTTTGAACAAAGCCGCCCCACGACTTTGCACGTAAAAGGATAAACACAGCAACGCCCGCCCGTCAATTGGCGACGGGCGGGCGTTCTGGACAGGAGCCGCATTTTTACGCGGCCATAACCCTGAAAACCGGGTCAGTGACGAATGACTTCACCGGTCGCGTCGGTCTGCTGCTTCGCAACGGCGGGCTCGACAGCCTCCGGCTCCGTCCACTCGATCGGCTCCAACGGACGAACCAGCGCGTTCTTCAAGACTTCGTCCACCGTGCTGACCGGAATGATTTCCAATCCGCGCTTCACGTTGTCCGGAATGTCGGCCAAATCCTTTTCGTTGTCTTTCGGGATCAGCACGTGCTTGAGGCCACCGCGCAGGGCCGCCAGCAGCTTTTCCTTCAGACCGCCGATCGGGAGCACGCGGCCGCGCAGCGTGATCTCGCCGGTCATCGCCACGTCCTTGCGCACCGGAATGGCGGTGAGGACGGACACGATGGAGGTGATCATCGCCACGCCGGCCGACGGGCCGTCCTTCGGGGTGGCGCCTTCCGGAACGTGGACGTGGATGTCCCGCTTCTCGAACAAGGTCGGCTTGATGCCGAAGGCCGTAGCGCGCGACTTGACGTAGCTCTCGGCCGCCTGGACCGATTCCTTCATCACATCGCCCAGCTTGCCGGTGGTGGTGACGCGGCCCTTGCCCGGCAGCGACACCGCCTCGATCGACAGCAACTCGCCACCAACCTCGGTCCAGGCCAGGCCCGTGGTCACGCCCACCAGATCCTCCAGCTCGGCCTCGCCGAAGTGGAAGCGGCGGACGCCGGCGTACTTGTCCAGATTCCGGCGGGTGACCGTCACCTTGCCGCCGCCGGAGCCCTTCATCAGGATCTCCTTCACGGCCTTGCGGCACAGGTTGGCGATCTCGCGCTCCAGGCTGCGGACGCCGGCCTCACGGGTGTAGTAGCGGATCAGGTCGCGCAGGGCGTCGTCCGAAATGGTGAACTCACCCTTCTTCAGACCATTCGCCTCGATCTGCTTCTCGATCAGGTGGCGCTTGGAAATCTCGACCTTTTCGTCCTCGGTGTAGCCGGCGACCCGGATGATCTCCATACGGTCCAGCAGCGGCTGCGGCATGCGCATCGTGTTGGCCGTGCAGACGAACATCACGTCGGACAGGTCGTAGTCGACCTCCAGGTAATGGTCGTTGAAGGTGCCGTTCTGCTCAGGGTCCAGGACCTCCAGCAGGGCCGAGGACGGGTCGCCGCGCCAGTCGGCGCCAAGCTTGTCGATCTCGTCCAGCAGGAACAGCGGGTTCGACGACTTCGCCTTCTTCATGCCCTGGATCACCTTGCCGGGCATGGAGCCGATGTAGGTGCGCCGGTGGCCGCGGACCTCCGCCTCGTCGCGGACGCCGCCGAGCGACATGCGGACGAAGTTGCGCCCCGTCGACTTGGCGATCGACTTGCCGAGCGAGGTCTTGCCAACGCCGGGCGGGCCGACCAGGCACAGGATCGGGCCCTTGACCTTGTTCATGCGGTTCTGGACCGCGAGATACTCAAGGATGCGTTCCTTGACCTTCTCCAGGCCGTAATGGTCGGCGTCCAGGATCTTCTGGGCGAGCTTCAGGTCCTTCTTCACCTTGGTGCGCTTCTTCCACGGAATGGACAGCATCCAGTCCAGATAGTTGCGCACGACGGTGGCCTCGGCCGACATCGGGCTCATCGACCGCAGCTTCTTCAGCTCGGCGAGCGCCTTGTCGCGGGCCTCCTTGGAGAAGCGGGTCTTGTTGATCTTCTCTTCCAGCTCCGCCGACTCGTCGCGGCCGTCCTCGGTCTCGCCGAGTTCCTTCTGGATCGCCTTCAGCTGTTCGTTCAGGTAGTACTCGCGCTGGGTCTTCTCCATCTGCCGCTTGACGCGGTTGCGGATGCGCTTTTCCACCTGCAGCACGCCGATCTCGCCTTCCATGAAGGCGTAGACCCGCTCCAGGCGCTCCGAAACGGTGGCGCATTCCAGGAGCTGCTGCTTTTCCGGAATCTTCAGGGCGAGGTGCGAGGCCACGGTGTCCGCGAGCTTGCCCGGCTCCTCGATCTGGTTGATCGAGACCAGCACCTCCGGCGGGATCTTCTTGTTGAGCTTGATGTACTGCTCGAACTGCGACACGACGGCGCGTCCCAGCGCTTCCAGCTCCTGGCTCTCGCCGACCTTCTCCTCGACGAGGTCGGCGTAGGCCTGGAAGAAATCCTCGTTCTCGGCGAACTTCGTGATGGACGCCCGCTGGCCGCCCTCCACGAGCACCTTCACCGTCCCGTCGGGCAGCTTCAGCAGCTGCAGCACGGTGCCGACGGTACCGACGCTGTAGATGTCCGCCGGCGTCGGATCGTCCTGCGCGGCGTTCTTCTGGGTGACGAGAAGGATCTGCTTATCATCCTTCATGACGTCTTCCAGGGCGCGCACGGATTTCTCGCGGCCGACGAAGAGCGGCACGATCATGTGGGGGAAGACCACGATGTCGCGCAGCGGCAGGACCGGATAGAGGGCACCACGGGGGATTTCGAACATTGATTGGGCCTCTTGATTGGGACGCCGTCAGCCCGGGATGGGCCTGAGAAGGGCCCTGCCTCGGGATGAGCGCGGGGCACGAAAACCGGCACGCTTTCTAACGTGGCACAGCCCCCGTGCCCCTTCAAGGGGCTGTAAGGCGGTATTCCGCCCCTTAATCGGACAAAATCACAGCAAAAACGGGCGCGTGTTCACGCGCCCGTTCGATCGTTGCCGTCCTATGGAAATCGAATGACGCGTGCCCATTCCCTGGGCACACGCCTTCGCTATTCTTTACGCACCCGGCGCCTGTTGTTCCCCGCGGCGCTCGGCGTGGACATAGAGCGGCTTGGCACGCCCTTCGACCACTTCCTTGTTTACGAGGATGCTTTCGACACCAGCCAGGCCGGGAAGGTCGAACATGGGATCGAGCAGGATCGATTCCATGATCGAACGCAGGCCGCGCGCGCCGGTCTTCCGCTGGATCGCCTTGTGGGCGATGTTCTTCAGCGCGTCCTCGGAGAACTCCAAACGGACGTCCTCCATCTCGAACAGGCGCTGGTACTGCTTGACCAGCGCGTTCTTCGGACGGGTGAGGATTTCGACCAGCGCGCTCTCGTCCAGGTCCGCCAGCGTGGCGACGACCGGCAGGCGGCCGACGAATTCCGGGATCAGGCCGAACTTCAGCAGATCCTCGGGCTCGACCTCGCGCAGGATATCGCCGGTCGACCGCTCGTCCGGGCCGCGGACGTCGGCGCCGAAGCCGATCGACGTGCCCTTGCCGCGCTGGGCGATGATCTTGTCGAGGCCGGCGAAGGCGCCGCCGCAGATGAACAGGATGTTGGTCGTGTCGACCTGGAGGAACTCCTGCTGCGGGTGCTTGCGGCCGCCCTGCGGCGGCACGGAGGCGACGGTGCCTTCCATGATCTTCAGCAGGGCCTGCTGCACGCCCTCGCCCGACACGTCCCGCGTGATCGACGGGTTGTCGGACTTGCGGCTGATCTTGTCGACCTCGTCGATGTAGACGATGCCGCGCTGCGCGCGCTCGACGTTGTAGTCGGCGGCCTGCAGGAGCTTCAGGATGATGTTCTCGACGTCCTCGCCGACGTAACCGGCTTCGGTCAGCGTCGTCGCGTCGGCCATCGTGAAGGGCACGTCGATGATTCGGGCGAGCGTCTGGGCGAGCAGCGTCTTGCCGCAGCCCGTCGGGCCGATCAGCAGGATGTTGGACTTCGCCAGTTCGACGTCGTTGTGCTTGGTGCCGTGCGCCAACCGCTTGTAGTGGTTGTGCACCGCGACCGAAAGGACGCGTTTCGCGTGGTCCTGGCCGATCACGTAATCGTCCAGCACCGCATGGATGTCGCGCGGGGTCGGCACGCCGTCGCGGGACTTCACGAGGGTCGTCTTGTTCTCCTCGCGAATGATGTCCATGCACAGCTCGACGCATTCATCACAGATGAACACCGTCGGACCGGCAATCAGCTTGCGGACCTCGTGCTGGCTCTTGCCGCAAAAGGAGCAGTAGAGCGTGTTCTTCGAATCGCCGCTGCTGGACTTGCTCATCGGTACTCCGTCATCTCGCGGGGGACTCATCCGTTACCAGTCAACCGCCTGCGGCGTCCCCCGACGCCGGTCCTTTCAAAGGTTGTCTCTGGCAATGCCTTCGACAAGGTTAACGCATCCGCTCACACATGGTCCAAAGCATCCTTACGGCGCCCGAACCCGACCCGTCGGGCCGTCTCGCTGCCATTCAACAACAGGGAAACGGCGCAATCAATCATTTGTTCGTCGCCCCACCGGGCGGCGGGCGATTGTGCACCGCCGCATCGGACGACCGCCACCGCCCCTCCCCCGGCATGGACCGGGGGACGCGGTGACGCCGGTTACGACGCGCTGTTGTCGCCGCCCGGACGCTTCTCCACCACCTCGTCGATCAGGCCGAAAGCCTTGGCCTCCTCCGGCGACATGAACTTGTCGCGCTCCATCGCGGCCTCGATCGTGTCGAGCGTCTGGCCGGTGTGCTTGACGTAGATGTCGTTGAGGCGCGACCGCAGCTTCAGGATCTCCTGGGCCTGGATCTCGATGTCCGAGGCCTGGCCCTGGGCGCCGCCCGACGGCTGGTGGATCATGATCCGGCTGTTCGGCAGCGAGAAGCGCTTGCCCGGCGCGCCCGCGGCCAGCAGGAGCGAGCCCATGGAGGCCGCCTGCCCCATGCACACCGTGGACACCTGCGGACGGATGTACTGCATGGTGTCGTAGATGGCGAGGCCGGCCGAGACGTAGCCGCCCGGAGAATTGATGTAGAGCGCGATGTCCTTGCTCGGGTTCTCCGACTCAAGGAACAGCAGCTGCGAGCAGATCAGGCTGGCCACGGCATCGTTGACGCCGCCGATCAGGAAGATGATCCGCTCCTTCAGCAGTCGCGAATAAATGTCGTACGCCCGTTCGCCCCGGTTGGTCTGCTCGATGACCATCGGGACCAGAGCATTCATCTTCGGTTCGAAGTCGTACATGTTGTTCTTCCCTGCTCCCGCAGCTCGTTTGAGGTCTGAGCAGACATTCATATAGGTATGGATCGAGGCGGCCGGTAGGCCGCCCCTCATCCTTTCTCGCCGATCAGGCCGCGGCGGCCTCTTCGTCGGGGTCCTTCATCAGCTCATCGACCGACACGGGCTTCTCGTTCACCTTGGCCTGGTCCAGGATGAAGTCGACGACCTTGTCCTCGAAGATCGGGGCGCGGAGGTTCTCAAGCGCCTGCTGGTTCTGCTTGAAGAAGTCGAACACCTGGCGCTCCTGGCCGGGGAAGCGGCGCGCCTCGGCGATCAGGGCGCGGTTCAGCTCGTCCTGGCTCACCTGGATGTTGTTGCGGCGGCCGACCTCGGACAGCAGCAGGCCCAGGCGCACGCGGCGCTCGGCGATGCCGCGGTACTCGGTCTTCAGCTCCTCCTCCGGCTTGCCGGCGTCCTCACCGGCGGTGCCGTTCTTCAGCTCCTCCTGGAGGCGCTCCCAGATGCCGTTGAACTCGATGTCCACCATGCCCGGCGGGACCTCGAAGGAGTGCCCCTCGGCCAGCTTGTCGAGCAGCTGGCGCTTCACGCGCAGGCGCGACACGTTGGCATACTCGCTCTTGATGCGGTCGCGGACGGCCTCGCGCAGCTTCTCCAGGCTCTCCATGCCGAACTCCTTGGCGAGGTCGTCGTTGACCTCGGCCGGGACGTTCTTGCGGAGCTCCTTCACGTCGACCTCGAACACCGTCTCCGCGCCCTTCAGGCGGTCGTGCGGGTAGTCGGCCGGGAAGGTCACGGTGACCGTGCGGTGCTCGCCGGCCTTGGCGCCGACCAGCTGGTCCTCGAAGCCCGGAACGAACTGGTTGGCGCCCAGCTCCAGCGGATAGTCCTTGCCGTCCATGCCCGGCAGGGCCTCGCCGCCGACGGTGCCGGCGAAGTCGATCACGGCGATGTCGCCCTTCTCGGCCGGACGGTCCTCGGTGACCGGGGCCTGGACGGAGTGGGCGGACGCCAGACGGGCAACCGCCTCGTCGACGGCCGTCTCGTCCACCTCGGCGACCGGCTTCTCCAGCTCCAGGGCGGCGAAGTCGCCCGGCTCGATGTCCGGCAGCAGCTCGACGCCCATGGTGTAGGACAGGTCGCCGCCCTGCTCGTACTTCTCGACCTCGATCTTCGGCTGCATGGCGATGCGCAGGCCGCGCTCGCTCAGCGCCTGGCGCGAGCTGTCGGCGATGGCGTCTTCCAGGGCCTCGGCCAGGACGCTGCCGCCGTAGCGCTGCTTGATCACGGCGACCGGCACCTTGCCCGGGCGGAAGCCGGGCAGCTGCACCGTCTGGCGCAGCTCGTCGAGCCGGCCCTGCACCTTCTGTTCGATATCCTGGGCGGAAATGACGACCTTGTACTCGCGCTTCAGGCCGTCGGCGCTGGTCTCGGTGATGTTCATCGGAACGAAAGCCTATCTCGTTGTCCGGCCCGGCGGCGCCCGTCCGGGCGGCCCGAAACCGTGTGTTCCCATGCGGTCCAAGGGTTTGCCATGGTGCGGGCGAAGGGACTTGAACCCATACGACCGAAGTCACTGGAACCTAAATCCAGCGCGTCTACCAATTCCGCCACGCCCGCAATGGCAAAGACAGCCCGCGACGGGTGCGGAACACCCGCCGGACTGCCGGCGAAGCCCGCTCTATAGCACAGGGTTCGCGCCGCAAACAGCCTCTTTGGGGGCCTGACGGGTGCGTTTTGGCGTGGCGCCGCCACCTCACGCGCTGGCCTTGGCCGACGAGCGGATCGACGAGGAGGCATTGATCTTCCCCTCCCCCCGGTAGGCCTCGTGGTTGGCGTCGATTTCGGCCAACTTGTACCGGTAGTTGATCATCATCCCGCAGGACTGCCGCAGCCCTTTGGGCGAGGTGTCGCCCAGCCAGTTCAGCCGCTCCATCCGCGCGCCGTTGCTCAGGTGGAAGTGCGCGACCGGGTCGAGCGCCCGCGCCGGGGCGGCGCCGGGACGCTCGCTGCGGCGATCGGACGCGCGCGCGGTGGTCAAATACTGGGTGCACAGCCGGGTCAGCGGGCCGCGCATCCGCTTCTGCAGATCCTCGTCCTGGTGCCAGCCGGGAAGGGCCAGCGCGGCGGCCAGCACCGGCGGCCCCTCGGCGCCGTCATCGCCCCCGGAATCGGCACCATCCGATCCCCGCTCGGCGAGCGCCTCGGCGAGTCGTTCGGCCTCCGGCGGGGTCAGCAGCGCGTGTCCGCGCTCCCTCAGCTCCTGGTCGAGCCAGCGGCGGAAGCCGGGAATCGGCGACAGGGTGGCGAAGCACTTGATGTTGGGGAACTCGTTGGTCAGCCCGTCGACCACGCGCTTGATCAGGAAGTTGCCGAAGCTGATGCCGGCCAGCCCAACCTGCGCGTTGGAGATGGAGTAGAAGATGGCGCTGTCGGCGCTCTTCGGGTCGCAGACGGGGGCGGACGGGTCGAGCAGCGCCTGGACGTTGTCGGACATGCCCTGGACCAGCGCGACCTCGACGAAGATCAGCGGCTCGTTGGGCATGCGCGGGTGGAAGAAGGCGAAGCAGCGCCGGTCGGAGTCGAGCCGGTCCTTCAGGTCCTGCCAGCCGCTGATCTCGTGCACCGCCTCGTACTTGATCAGCTTTTCCAGGAGGGAGGCCGGGCTGTCCCAGGTGATGCGGTGCATTTCCAGGAAGCCGACGTCGAACCAATGCCGCAGCAGGTTCTTCAGGTCGTCCTCCAGCGCCTGGAGCAGCGGCTCGCCGCGCGCCATCTCCATCAGCTCGGCGCGCAGGTCGACGAGGAACTTCACCCCTTCGGGCAGCGCGTTGAACTGGGTCAGCAGGCGCAGGCGCGGCGGCTCCAGCGCCCGGCGCAGCGCTCGCTCGGCGTGGCCGCGGCCGACCGGGTCGGTGGCCGCCAGGAAGGTCGCCATGGCCTCGTCCACCGCGGCGCGGTCCACGTCGAAGTCGCGCGCGAGCATCATCAGGAAGTTGCGCCGCCCGCGGGGGTCGAGCGCCAGGTAGGTGCGGCCGAGCTGCGCGGCGCGGGCGCGCGCCGACACCTCGCCGCCGCGGCCTACCAGACAGGCCTCGATCTGCTCCTTCAGGCGCTCCGCGTCCTCCTTGGGGAGGGAGGCGCGTGGCGCTGCGCCCACCACGCCGCGGGCCGACGCGGCGATCTCGCGCCAGCGGGCGCGCAGGGAGTCCAGGGTTCGGTCGAGCAGGCCCGGCTGCGGTGGCGCGGCCGGCGCGGGCTCGTTGCTGATCATCTCCGGCGTATCGCTCATGCCGGGAGTCTGGCCCGCCAAGCCGCCCTCGGCAAGCGGTTCGCGTGAGCCCGACCGGATGGATAAGCTCCACCCGATCGATGAGGCGCTAAAGATCGCCCGCCTTCAGGCGCCGCAGCACGCCCGGCAAGGCCTCCGGCAAATCCTCCGCGATCAGGCCGGGGCCCACCGCGTTGGCCGCCGCGCCGTGCAGCCACACCGCGGCGCAGGTCGCGTCGAAGGCGTCCATCCCCTGGGCGAGCAGGCCCAGGACCATGCCCGCCAGCACGTCGCCGGAGCCGGCCGTGGCGAGATCCGCCGGGGCGTTGGCGTTGACGACCGCCCGCCCGTCGGGCGCGGCGACGACCGTATCCGCCCCCTTGATCAGCACGACCGCGCCGCACCGCTGCGCCGCGGCGCGAGCCCGCGTCATCTTGCCGCCCCCGGCCTTGGCGAGGTCCGGGAACACACGGGCGAATTCCCCGTCGTGCGGGGTCAGGACGCACCGGCCGGTCAAGCGGTCGAAAAGCTCGGTCGGCGATTCGGCGACGCTGGTCAGGGCGTCCGCGTCCAGCACGCAGTCCTTGCCCACCGACAGGGCGGACAGCACCCGCGCGCGGGTGTCCGGCCCGACGCCGGCACCGGGCCCGAGAAGGACCGCGTTCTTGCGCGGGTCGGCGAGCAGGGACTCGAAGGCCTCGCCGTCGGCCGTCTCCGCGACGATCAGGCTCGGCGAAGCCGCGGCGTAGATGGGAAAGGACTCCGGCGGGCTGGCGATGGTCACCAGCCCCGCCCCGGCCCGCAGCGCCGCACGCGCCGAGAGGCGGGCCGCCCCGGTCATCCGCGCGCCGCCCAGAACCACGGCGTGCCCGCGCGCGTATTTGTGCGAGTCGAGCCGCGGCCACGGGTAGCGTCGGCGCCACAGGGACGGACCGTTCTCGAAGGCCGCCGGCTCGATGCTGTCCAGCACCGAATCGGGAATGCCGATGTCGGCGACGACCACCTCGCCGCACAGGGCCCGGCCCGGCATCAGAAGGTGTCCGGGCTTGCGCCGGAAGAAGGTGACGGTCAGAGCGGCCTGCGGAGCGGCGCCGAGCACCTCCCCGGAGTCGCCGTGCACGCCGCTTGGCACATCGACCGCCACGACCGTCCGGCCGGACATGGCCTCGACCACCGCCTTCGCCATCCCGTCGAGCGGACGGGCGAGCCCGGCGCCGAACAGCGCGTCAATGACCAGCGGGTTGCCCTGGAGCAGGAACGGGTCCGCCGCCTCGACCGGACCGCCCCAGCGTTCCGCCGCCACCGCGGCGTCCCCGCGCAGGGCGGAGCGGGAGCCCAGAAGGGCGAGGCGCACCGGCCATCCCGCCTCAAGCAGCAGGCGCGCGATGACGAAGCCGTCGCCGCCGTTGTTGCCGGGACCGCAGAGGACGACCGTCGGGTGCGGCGCCCAGCGCTCGCAGACCGCGCGGACGACGGCCGCCCCGGCAGCTTCCATCAGCACCGGTCCGGGCACGCCGCCGGCCATGGTCAGCGCATCCGCCCGGTACATCTCCGCAACGGACAGCAGCTCCTCCATCAGGCACCTCCCTCGGACCGGCCTCCAGCCCCCTTGCCCGCCCCCGTGCCCGACGCCTTGCGGAAGGCGTCGACCTGGGCCACAGCACCCGCCCGCATGAAGCCGATGTCGCCGCCCGCCACCACCAGATGGCATCCCCGCTCGATCAGCTGCTCCATCGGCCGGTTCTTCACCGGTATGGTGCCGTAGAGCGTGCCGGACGCCAGGATCGCCCGCTCCGCCCGCTCCAGAAGCGCGAGAACCTCCGGGTCGTCGAACTGGCCCAGGCGGCCGAAGCTGCCGGACAGGTCGTAGGGACCGACGAACAGCATGTCGACGCCGTCAACGGCGGCGATCTCCGGGATCGCGTCCACCGCCTGCATCGTCTCGATCTGGCAGATGATGAAAAGCTCGTCGGCGCAGCGGTCGCGGTAGCGCTCGCCGCAGATGCCGTAATCGGCGCCCCGCGCCATCCCATAGGCGGCTCCCCGCAGCCCCGTGGGCGGATAACGGCAGGCGGCCACCGCCGCCCTCGCCTCCTCCGCCGAGTTCACGGACGGGATCATCACGCCCTCGACGCCGATGTCGAGCGCACGCTTGAGGTAGACGGGGTCGTTGGCCGGAACGCGCATCAATCCCGTGCAGCCGGTGCCGGACAGTGCCTGCAAAAGCGCCAGCCCGTCGCCGAGCGAGCCGGGACCATGCTCATGATCGATGACCGCGCAGTCGTACCCGGCGAGGCCGACGATCTCCGCCGCCACGGGGCTCCGCATGTCGAGCCAGCAGCCAAGCGCCGGCCGTCCGGCGGCGAGCGTTCGCTTCAGCGTGTTTTCACGGAACATCGGTCCTCCCCACAGGCGTGTCTGCGCAGCATAGGGGCGGTCACGCCCGGCGAGAAGCCAGCCTCATGGGGAACGATGAATTTTGAAGACGGAAAGGATTGGGGCGATGGATGGGACTCGAACCCACGACCACTCGGACCACAACCGAGGGCTCTACCAACTGAGCTACCATCGCCACCGTGGGCCCGCCGTTCCGGCCAGCCCCGACATTCCCTGCCTCGGCACACTGGCCGAAGCCGCCCTTATTGCATTGCACAAACCGGGCGAGCGGGTGATAGTGGGGGGACTGGGGCGATGGATGGGACTCGAACCCACGACCACTCGGACCACAACCGAGGGCTCTACCAACTGAGCTACCATCGCCGCAGCGGGGCCGCCTATTTGCCCCATGGAACCCGGCCGGTCAAGCCTTGTTTTCCATGCTCGCGAAAAATTAGCGGCTACTCCGTCCGATGGCGGTAGCCGCGCGGATCCCTTGCGCGATCTGCACAAATATTGTTCACTTCGCCCTATCCAGTGGCAGCCTCATGCTGCTGCCGGTGGCACCGGCTCCAAGACGGCCAGCATCCCGCGCTGGCGATCGGCTCCCCCCGCGCTTGGCACGCCCCGTGCTTACGAAGGGGCGTCGGCAGTGCCGTGGACGGTGCCTGCCGGCGTTGGCACCTCGTACACGAGAGACCCATGAAGAAGATCGAAGCCATCATTAAGCCGTTCAAACTCGACGAGGTGAAGGAAGCCCTTCACGAGGTCGGCATCAAGGGCATCACCGTCACCGAGGCCAAGGGCTTCGGCCGCCAGAAGGGGCACACCGAGCTGTACCGTGGCGCGGAGTACGTGGTCGACTTCCTGCCGAAGGTGAAGATCGAGGTGGTGATGGAAGATACCCTGGTGGAGCGCGCGATCGAGGCGATCCAGCAGGCCGCCCACACCGGACGCATCGGCGACGGCAAGATCTTCGTCACCCCCGTGGAAGAAGTGGTCCGCATCCGGACCGGCGAGAAGGGTGCCGACGCGATCTGATCGCGCCGGACACGCATTCCCAAGCTCACCCGCCAACATGCGCCTTTCCCCTGCCCCCGGCCGAACGGCCCCGCGCCCCACGCACGGAGAGATTCGTGCGCGGAATCCCCTCGGGGCGCGACTTTTTGTGCTGCTACGTTGTGTGCGCGGAAAAGGCATGACATAACGTCCGCCGCGAGCGCCGTCACCCGCCCCCTCCGGTCGGTTTGACGCTGCGGGACCCAAACCTCTTAAGCGTGGAAAAAGAGAAATGTCCGACATCAGCAAGGTCTTCGACCTGATCAAGGAACACGACGTCAAGTACGTGGACCTCCGCTTCACCGACCCGCGCGGCAAGCTGCACCACACCGCCCAGCACGTCTCCACGATCGACGAGGACGTGTTCGAGGACGGCATCATGTTCGACGGCTCCTCGATCGCCGGCTGGAAGGCGATCAACGAGTCGGACATGATCCTCCAGCTCGACCCGACCACCGCCGTCATGGACCCGTTCTCGGCCCAGCCGACGCTGAACATCCTCTGCGACGTGTACGAGCCGTCGACCGGCCAGCCCTACGCCCGCTGCCCGCGCTCGATCGCCAAGGCCGCCGAGAAGTACATGGCGTCGGCCGGCATCGGCGACACCGCCTACTTCGGCCCGGAAGCCGAGTTCTTCGTCTTCGACGACGTCAAGTTCAAGGTCGAGATGAACAAGGTGTCCTACGAGTTCGACTCGGAGGAAGGCCCGTACACCTCGGACAAGGACTATGAGGACGGCAACCTGGCGCACCGTCCGGGCGTCAAGGGCGGCTACTTCCCGGTCGCCCCGGTCGACAGCGGCTCGGACCTGCGCGCCGAGATGCTGAGCGTGCTGGCCGAGATGGGCGTGCCGGTCGAGAAGCACCACCACGAGGTGGCCGCCTCGCAGCACGAGCTGGGCATCAAGTTCGACACGCTGGTCCGCACCGGCGACAACATGCAGTACTACAAGTACGTCGTGCACAACGTCGCCCACGCCTACGGCAAGACCGCGACCTTCATGCCGAAGCCGGTCTTCGGCGACAACGGCTCGGGCATGCACTGCCACCAGTCGATCTGGAAGGAAGGCCAGCCGCTGTTCGCCGGCAACCAGTACGCCGACCTGTCGGAGATCGCGCTGTACTACATCGGCGGCATCATCAAGCACGCCAAGGCCCTGAACGCCTTCACCAACCCGTCGACCAACTCCTACAAGCGTCTGGTCCCGGGCTATGAGGCTCCGGTGCTGCTGGCCTACTCGGCCCGCAACCGCTCGGCGTCCTGCCGTATCCCGTACGTCGCCTCGCCGAAGGGCAAGCGCGTCGAGGTCCGCTTCCCGGACCCGTCGGCCAACCCGTACCTGGCCTTTGCCGCCATGCTGATGGCCGGCCTCGATGGCATCCAGAACAAGATCCATCCGGGCGACGCCATGGACAAGAACCTGTACGACCTGCCGGCCGAAGAGCTGGCCAAGGTCCCGACGGTTTGCGGCTCGCTGCGCGAGGCCCTGGACAGCCTGAAGGCCGACAGCGCCTTCCTGCAGAAGGGCGACGTGTTCACGAAGGACATGATCGAGTCCTACATCGAGCTGCGCACCGAGGAGCTGCTGGCCTTCGAAACCATGCCGCACCCGATCGAGTACAAGATGTACTACTCGGTCTGATTTCGGACCGCTTCGGAGTTCCGGCCCGCCCACGCGTCGGGTCGGAACCCCGAAGGTTCGTCTTCGCGGAGAAGCCCGCCGACACACAGCGTCGGCGGGCTTTTTTCATGGAGAACTTTTGCGCATTCTCACAGGCGTTTTGCGGCTCTCCATGCCATAGTGCGGCCGATGCCCCGCACCCGTCCGTGATCCCATGCGCCTCCCACTCCTTATCGCCGCAGGATTGCTGCTGGCGCCCGCGGCACAGGCCGCGAACGTCTCCGCCGGGCAGGCGGAGGCCAAGGAAGCTGCCCGCTCATCGGGAAACTGCACGCCCGCCAAGCTGGAGGTGATGCGCTACGCCGTCGGCCGCGAGGGGCAGACCGTCTTCAAGGTGAACTGCACGGAGGACAAGGACGCCTTCGTGCTCGTGCAGTGCCGGTCGCGCATTTGCACTCTGCTGCGCTGATTCACATCTTTTTAAGGGCATTCGTCTGGAATCGGCGGGCTTGAGGAAAGGGCGGTCATGAGGCACATCAGCGCGTTGGCGACCCTGCTGGTTTCGGCTCTGCCGCTCGGTGGATGCTTCTTCACGTCCACGCCCTTTACGGTCGCGAGCATGGGCGCCGATATGGTGTCCCTGACCAGCACCAAGAAGACGGTGTTCGATCACGTCGCGTCGGCCGCGACGGGACGCGATTGCTCCTCGCTCAAGTTCACGGAAATCGGCGAATATTGCCCGGACAAGGTCATGGTCGACCGGACCAAGGTCTACTGCTACCGGACGCTCGCGGACGTGGATTGCCACCACATACCGGACCCTTACAAGAACGGCTACACCGCCCTGGCCAGCCCGCCGCCCGAGATCAAGGTCGTGCCCAAGAACAAGGGCTGGTTCGACGAGTGAGGCCGATCCTCAGCGGATCTTCTTCGCGACGAAGGCCTTGGCGATGGTCATCATCGCCTTCTCGTGGGTGACGCCCGGGTTGCCGCCGCCCGACGCCGGCACGACCATGGTCGCCGACCGCATGGGCGCCGGTCCGGCCGTGCCCTTGCGCGGCGGCTGCGCCTCGTTCTCGTCCGGGTCGCGGCCGAGACGGCTCAGGACATTGGCAAGCGCTTCCTTGCTGAGCGCCGAGTCGGGGGCCGAACGCCCGCGAGGCCCAGTCGCCGCCGGACGAGCGCCGCCGGGGTTTCGCGCTCCCCGCTCGATGGCCGCCGCCGAAATCGCCTTCAGGAAGGGCTGCGCGATGCCCAGCATCAGCTGCGGGTCCTCGACCGCCCAGGCCATCAGCAGCTTCTGCGCGGTCGCGCGGCTCCCCTTGGCCGCCATCAGCGCGTCGCGCACCTTGCCGTCCACATAGGAATTGCCCATCGTCCGCGCACCCCAACTCGCCCCGGACCCGCTCCGCGGCACAAGGCGACTGTCGAACCGGATGGGTTAACAAAGGGTTGCACAACCGGGCAGCGGAGGAATGACAACGCTCCGAACGCGGCACTTCGGAGAGGCTGCGCGGTTGCGCGACCGGGCGATGATGGAGGATAGTACCTCCACCATGCTCATCGAAACCTTCGCCGACCTGATTTGCCCTTGGTGTTACATCGGCAAGCGCCGCCTCGCGCGCGCCTTGGCGGATCGGCCGCGGCTGCATGTCGAACTGCGCTGGCAGCCGTTTCAACTGAACCCGGACATGGCGCCGGGCGGCATGGAGCGGAGCGCCTACCTCGCGGCCAAGTTCGGCGGGACGGAGCGGGCGCGGCAAATCCACCTCGTCGTCGAGGAAACGGCCGAGCGCGACGGGCTGCCCCTGCGCCTGGATCGCGTGCGGCGGACGCCCAACAGCTTCGATGCCCACCGCCTGGTCCGCATGGCGGCGCGGCGTGGACTCGGCGACGCCATGGCCGACGCCTTGTTCCACGCTTATTTCGTGGACGGGCTGGACATCGGCGACCGGGACACGCTGGCCGGCACGGCCGCGTCTCTGGGCTTCGATTTCCAAGCGATCAAGGGGCTGCTGGCCACCGACGCGGAAGCGGCCGCCGTGGCGAGCGCCGATTCGATGGCGCGGCAGCTCGGGCTGCAGGCGGTGCCCTGCTACATCTTCAACCGCCGCTACGCCCTGTCGGGTGCGCAGGAACCGGCCAGCTTCCTTCCGCTCCTGGACCTTGCGGTCGATGAGCAGGAAGGCGTGACCGTCGCGGCGGATTGAGCGTTATCACCCCATGATCCGAGTCACCCACCGCATCAGCCTCGACGACAACGAGATCGAGGAAAGCTTCATCCGCGCCTCCGGCCCGGGCGGTCAGCACGTCAACAAGACCGAGAGCGCGGTCCAGCTCCGATTCGACGTGCGGCGCTCGCCGAACTTGCCGGACGACGTCCGGCATCGGCTGGAGCGGCTGGCGGGCAGCCGGCTGACCCAGGACGGCGTGCTGGTGCTGGTGGCCGACCGGCACCGGACGCAGGTCCGCAACCGGCAGGACGCGCTGGAGCGGCTGATCGACTTGATCCGCGAGGCGGCGGTCCCGCCCACCCCGCGCCGGCCGACCAAGCCGACCCTCGGCTCCAAGCGCCGCCGCCTGGAGGCCAAGGGCCAGCGGTCCGCCATCAAGCGGCTGCGGTCCGGCAAGCCGGACGACTGAGCCCCACTACTTCCCCATCTGCCGGTTCAGCGACACCATGCGGCCGTCGTCCTTGTAGGCCGGCAGGTTGGCGAACTGCTCCTTGGTCAGCTGGGTCGCCACCAGCTCGTCGCGCTCGCGGGAATAGCGCACGTTGTCGATGTCCAGCGCCACGTTGTGCGCGCCGAGCCCCATGACGCCGCCGCTGGACACCAGCAGCTCGCTCGGCCGGTTGTTGCGGTTCATCAGGACGTCGTCGACGGTGCCGACCTTCTGCCCGTCGTAGGACACCACGGTCTTGCCGAGCATCGCCTCGGGCTCAATCCGCGACGCGGTCTGCAGGGACTGCTGCGGAATCGGCCGGGCCGCCTGCTCGTTGGACCCGCCGAACCAGCTGCTGGTCTCCGCACAGCCACCCAGGGACAGCAGGATGACCGCCGACAGCACGGGAAGTGCGACCCTACGCATAGCGCCCTCCGTAAAAAGCGATAACCACGCAGAGGTAAACAGCCCGGGTCGGCGTTTCGTCACGGAAGGCTGGAAAAAGCGCGCGCCGCACCCGGAACGTGCCCTTGATGGCGGTGTTCTTGAGGGGTTCACCGCACCGGAGCGCCACACCCGACCATGGCCGAGGACACCGCCCGCCAACTCCAGGCCCGCCCGATTCCCGTACCCAAGGCCGTTCCGCCCGCCTCGGCCCAGACCACCCTGCTGATCATCGCCCTGGTGGTGGCGACGCTGTACCTGGGCGCCGACATCCTGGTGCCCATCGCGCTGGCGGTGCTGCTGAGCTTCGTCCTGAGCCCCGCGGTCAGCCGGCTGGAGCGGCTGCGGATCGGTCGCGTGCCCTCGGTGCTGCTGGTGGTGATCCTGGTCTTCGCGGCGCTCGCCGGCTTCGGCACGGTGGTGGGCAGCCAGATCGGCGACCTCGCCAGCAACCTGCCCTCGTACCAGCGCAACATCCACACGAAGCTGGAGTCGCTGCGCTCCACCGCCACCACCGCCGGCGGCGGCGGCGCCATGAAGCAGGCGACGGACGCCTTCCACGACCTGCGGCAGGAGTTCGAGAAGGTCACCGGCCAGCAAACACCCCCGCAGGACCCGGCCGCCGCCGCCTCCCCCACCGCCCCGGCGACGCGGACGGCCGAGCGGGAGCCGATCCCGGTGCGCGTGGAGCAGCCAAGCTCCAGCCCCTTCGAGATCGCCCGCAACGTGCTGGGGCCGGCGCTGGCCCCCTTCGCCACCGCGGGCATGGTGCTGGTCTTCACCATCTTCATGCTGCTGCAGCGGGAGGATCTGCGCGACCGGCTGATCCGGCTGGCCGGCTCCGGCGACCTCAGCCGCACGACCGAGGCGATGAACGACGCCGGCGAGCGCGTCAGCCGGTACCTGCTGATGCAGTGCGTGGTGAACGTCACGTACGGCTTTCCCATCGGCGTCGGGCTGTGGCTGATCGGCGTGCCGAACCCGCTGCTGTGGGGCCTGCTGGCGACGGTGCTGCGCTTCATCCCCTTCCTGGGGCCGGTGATCTCCGCCGCCTTCCCGATCATGCTGTCCTTCGCCGTGGACACGGGATGGACCCTGCCGCTGCTGTGCATCGGCCTGTTCGTGGCGGTGGAGCTGTTCTCCAACAACGTGGTCGAGCCCTGGCTGTACGGCTCGGCCACCGGCCTGTCGTCGCTGGCGATCATCGTCGCGGCGGTGTTCTGGACCACCCTGTGGGGGCCGGTCGGGCTGCTGCTGGCGACCCCGCTGACCGTCTGCCTGGTGGTGCTGGGCCGCCATGTACCGCAGCTCCATTTCCTGGAGGTGATGCTGGGCGACCGCCAGGTGCTGCCCGACGAGGCCAAGCTGTACCAGCGCCTGCTCGCCCGCGATCCCATCGAGGCCGCGGAGATCGCCGAGGAGCGGATGGCCGAGTCCAGCCTGCCGGAGGTCGGCGAGCGGCTGCTGCTGCCCGCCCTGTCGCTGGCCGAGCAGGACCGCCAGCGCGGGTCCCTCACCGCCGACGGCCGTACGGCGGTGGCCGAGGGCATGGCCGCCCTGCTGGACGAACTGACCGAGACCATGGCAACGGCGGACAAGGCCGCGGCCAACACCCCCGCCCAGGCGCCGGCCCAGGCTCCGGGAAGCGCCGTCCCGGCCGACCCCGCCGCGCAGCCGCCGCTGGTGCTGTGCATCGGCGCCCGCAACGACCTGGACGAGGCCGCCGCCGACCTGCTCGCCCACCTGCTGCAAACCCACGGCGTCCGCGCCGACGTGATCCCTTGCGAGACGGTGGCCGCGCGCGCCATCGCCAGCCTCGGTACGTCCGGGGTGGCGGCGATAGCCCTGTCGTACCTGAACCCCTCCGCCCTGCCCCACGCCCGCCGGCTGGTGCGCCGGCTGCGGCTGCATTTCGGCCCGCGCGTGCCGATCCTGCTCTGCCTGTGGAGCGCCCACCCCGAAGCCGACGCCCCGGAGCGCGCCATCGCCGAAACCGCCGCCGACCGCGTCGCCACCAACCTGACCGGCGCCCTCACCCACCTGGAAGAACTGGGCGTGCTGGAGCCGGGCGAAACGGAGGCGGAGACGGACGTGGAAGCGGAGCGCAAGACCGCCTGACCGGCGCGGATGAAACACCGTGAAACGCTGTGCAACATGAACTGTCGTGATGTTGCATTGGCGGACACCGGCCCCGTCGCCCCGTGTTGGTTGCACACAGGGCGGGAGTTTCGCACGGAATCGAGAACTTTTCCAGAACGAAAGGGGTGTGGGAGGAGTTGCCTTCCTGTCTCTTGCGGCCCCAGACTGCGGCATTTCGGCGGGAGCGTGACGGGACGGATTGGGGCCGCACGGGGCCTCGTTTATGCTAGCGGAGCGCGAATTGGCCGCAGCATACACCCGTGGGCGAGGCATGTTCACCGTCGACAGGACCGCGTTGATCCAATGGGCGGACCGCCACGAGAGCTGGTTCGGCCTCCCCGAACTGGTCCGCCGCCTGATCCTCGCGACCGCGACCCTGACCGAACTGCGCATGCCCGCCGGCGATGGAGTCCAGCGGCCGGGCTGGGACGGCCGGGTCCACGCCACCACCGGCAACGCCTGGGTGCCGGAGGGCTGGTCCGCCTGGGAGATCGGCACCAACAAGGTCGAGTGGATCGAGGACAAGGCGGACAGAGATTACCGGAAGCGCACCGACGATTCCCTCGGGCTCGACAAGGCGCAGACGACCTTCGTGTTCGTCACGCCACGCAAGTGGGACGACAAGCTCAAATGGATGGCTAAGCGCAAGGCCGAGGGCGTTTGGCGTGACGTGAAGGTGTACGACGCCGACGACCTGGAGAACTGGTCGGTCCTGGCGCCGCGCGTGTCCCGCTGGTTCGCCGCCGAAATCCTGAGGCTGCCGCAGGCGCGGGCCGATTGGAACGAGCCGCGGATCGTCTGGAAACCGGCCGCCGCCCTGCGCTACGACGCCGGCCCCCTGGCGTGGCTGTCCTGGGACGCCCGCCTGACCGAACTGAGGGGACGCGACGCCGAGTTCCAGGAATTGCTGTCCTGGGCGCGGGGTGACGGCGGGGTCCGGTTCCGCTTCCTGGTCGGCGAGGGCGGCAGCGGCAAGACCCGCCTCGCGCACGAGGTGGCGGCCCAGCTGGCCGAGGATCCGTCCTGGGCCGCGGGCCGGGTTCCCGCCGACCAGCCGCTTCCGGTCGATGCCGGGATCAAGGGCTGCTTCCTCATCGTCGATTACCCGGAAGAACGGAGGGACGAGATCGCGAAGCGGCTGGCGGAACTGGCCGAAGAGGCGGAAGACGCGCACCGCACCGTCCGCGTCCTGCTGCTCAGCCGGCGTGGCGAGGAGTATTGGGAGTCCCTGGTCCAGGACGCCAGGGCCTCCGCCCACCAGGACCGGGCCATCCATCTGCCGGACGCCATCGCCCCGGACGACGCCTGGGACGTGTTCCGACTGGCCGTGCCGCGGGTGCCGTCGCCGCCCGGCACGCCGGTGCCGCAGCCGGTTGACAAGGACGCATTCCTGCACTGGTTCACGGGGATGCCGACCAACCAGCGGCCGTTGTTGGTCGCGGCGGCGGCGGTTCAGTCGGTGATGGACGGCGGCCGGTCGGTGCTGACGCTGACCGCGGCGGAGTTGATCGACAGCCTCGCGGATCGGGAGTTGTCGCGTCTGCGCCGCTTGGCCGACAAGCACCGGTTCCAGAAGGAGGCGCTGGCACGGTTGGCGGCGCTGGCGGCGGTGCGTGGTGCGCTCGACGAAACGCTGATCCGGGGCTTGGCCGTCCAGGGGCTGGATTTGGGGCTGGGCGATCCGGAAACGGTGGTGGACCGGATTCGCGAAACCGGCGTTTTGGATGAGTCATGCGAATGGCAGGCGCCGGTACCGGATATCGTCGCGTCGGTGTTGATCGTGAAGGTTCTCGGCCAGCGCCCGAAGCAGGCGCCGGAGTGGCTGTGGGCCATCGTCAGTGGGCAAGAAGAGGCGAGCATTCAGCGGGCCGCGCGCCTTGCCTACGACGCGGAGGTGACGCTCGGACGGCTTGAGCACCGGTTATCGCGATGGCTGGCGACCATGCTTAAAGGCCGATCGGAGCGATGCGCTCCGCTGGACGCCTGGGCATCCGACAGGATGCAAGGAGGCATGATGCCAGCCGTGGCTGCTGTGGTCTCCATGACGCTGGCGACGAAGGCACAAAGTGATGAGGAGAAGGCGGCGCATCTTAACAGCGGGTCCAATCACCTGTCTGGCGCAGGTGACGGAACGGGAGCCCTAGCCGCCATCCAAGAGGCCGTGGACCTGTATCGGAGGCTGGCGAAGGCCAACCCGGCGCGATTCGAAGCGGATTTGGCGTTGGTCCTGAATAATCTCTCCAGCGAGTTGTCGGAGGCGGGCGACAGACCGGGCGCCCTGAACGCAATCCAAGAGGCCGTGGAGCTGTGTCGGAGGCTGACGAAAGCCAACCCGGTGCGATTCGAACCGAATTTGGCGTGGGCCCTGAATAATCTCTCCAACCGCTTGTCGGAGGCGGGCGACGGACCGGGCGCCCTGGCCGCCATCCAAAAGGCCGTGGACCTGCATCGGAGGCTGGCGAAAGCCAACCCGGCGCGATTCGAAGCGGATTTGGCGTTGGTCCTGAATAATCTCTCCAGCGAGTTATTGGACGCGGGCGACAGACCGGGCGCCCTGAACGCAATCCAAGAGGCCGTGGACCTGCATCGGAGGCTGGTGAAAACCAACCCGGCGCTCTTCGAACTGGATTTAGCGGGAAGCCTGCACAAGCTCTCCCACCGCTTGTCGGAGGCGAGCGACGGATCGGGTGCCCTGGCCGCCATCCAAAAGGCCGTGGACCTGTATCGGAGGCTGGCGAAAGCCAACCCGGCGCGATTCGAACCGGACTTGGCGGGAAGCCTGAACAGCCTCTCCAACCGCTTGTCGGAGGCGGGCGACGGACCGGGTGCCCTGGCCGCCATCCAACAGGCCGTGGACCTGTGTCGGAGGCTGGCGAAAGCCAACCCGGCGCGATTCGAACCGGACTTGGCGGGAAGCCTGAACAACCTCTCCAACCGCTTGTCGGAGGCGGGCGACGAACCGGGTGCCCTGGCCGCTATCCAACAGGCCGTGGAACTGTATCGGAGGCTGGCGAAGGCCAACCCGGCGTGCCTTGAACCGGATTTGGCGTCGAGCCTGTACAACCACTCTTTACGCTTGTCGGAGGCGGGCGACAGACCGGGCGCCCTGGCCGCCATCAAGGAGGCCGTAGGCATCAGGCGGAGGTTGGCGAAGGCCAACCCGGCGCGCTTCGAACCGGACTTGGCGAGTAGCCTGAACAACCTCTCTTTCAGCTTGTCGGACGCGGGCGACGGACCGGGCGCCCTGGACGCTATCAAGGAGGCCGTAGGCCTCTATTGGAGGCAGGCAAAGGCCAACCCGCTATATTTCGCTCATGAACTCGCGAACAGTTTGGCGATGTGGGCACGATGGATGGCGAAGTTCGGTACGTTGGAGGATGCCATCGCGATTATGAACGAGGCGATTGATCTGAATGAACCGTTCGCCAAAGCGTACCCGGATGAGCTTCCGGCACGCCGGCATCGCCGCATGCTGGCCGATCTCGAAGCGTTCAAGCGGGATGCTGGCGACGGTTGACGGTGCGCCGGTGGTGATGGGTTGACACAGGTCGGCGTTAAGCATTCTTGGCATCACCCTCACCCGGTGCTGCGCGCCATCGGTTGCTCGCGAGTCTCGCAACCGCGCTCCACCTACGGTCGCCTTTGGCGCCCGTCCGGCCTTCGGCCGTCGGTTCCGCGCCGCTCCCGGGGCGGGAGAGGGGATGGAGGGACGTCGCGGTTCCTTGGGGCGTTCGGCGGGTGTGCATCCCCCTCACCCTAACCCTCTCCCCGGAGGGGAGAGGGGATTGAAGGACGTCGCCGCGCTGAGGGAACTCCGGGAAATGCCCCGCCTTCCCCCTTCCCATTGGAAATAGCGCGAACGTTGGTTGGCGTGGTGCGGGACGGCCATGACGACGTTGCTGTTTGCTGTTGTGACGATCGGAGTCTAAAATCCGACTAAACCAATCGGTCAATTGACCGGCAATTCCCAAAGGGGGTATTGCAACCTTTCAGGGAACCAAAGGAAGTCCGAGACATTGAGTGCCGTCCCGACCGATTCTGACTCGGAGCCCTTGCCGGAAGAGCTGCGGTTCCGGCTGCTGGTCGACAGCGTGCGCGATTACGCCATCTACATGCTCGATCCCAAGGGGATCGTGAGCAGCTGGAACGCGGGAGCGCAGCGGTTCAAGGGGTACGCCGCGGCGGAGATCATCGGGCAGCATTACTCCCGCTTCTACACCGACGAGGACCGGCAGGCCGGGTTGCCGCAGCAGAACCTCGCCATCGCCGCCACCGAGGGGCGGTTCGAGACGGAGGGGTGGCGGGTTCGCAAGGATGGCGGGCGGTTCTGGGCCAGCGTGGTCATCGACGCGATCCGCGACGAGCGCGGCCGGCTGCTGGGGTTCGGCAAGGTCACGCGCGACATCACCGACCGCAAGGCCGCGCAGGAGGCGCTGCGGCTGAGCGAGGAGCGGTTCCGGCTGCTGGTGCAGGGGGTCACGGACTACGCCATCTTCATGCTCGACCCCGGCGGGCACGTCACGAACTGGAACTCCGGCGCGCAGCGGATGAAGGGCTACAGCGCCGAGGACATCGTCGGACAGCACTTCTCCCGCTTCTACACCGAGGAGGACCGGGCCGCCGGGGTGCCGGCGCGGGCTCTGCAAACCGCGGAGCGCGAGGGGCGCATCGAGATGGAGGGGTGGCGGCTGCGCAAGGACGGCAGCCGCTTCTGGGCGAGCGTGGTCATCGACGCCATCCGCGACGACCGCGGCACGCTGATCGGCTTCGGCAAGGTCACGCGCGACATCACGGAGCGGCGGGAGGCGCAGATCGCCCTGGACGAAGCGCGCCAGGCGCTGTTCCAGGCGCAGAAGATGGAGGCGGTGGGCCAGCTGACCGGCGGCATCGCGCACGACTTCAACAACCTGCTCCAGGCCATCGGCGGAAGTCTGGAGCTGCTGGAACGGCGGCTCGCCGCCGGGCGGACGGACGTCGGGAAGTATGTGGCGGCCACGCGGTCCTCCGTGGAGCGGGCCGCCGCGCTGACGCAGCGCCTGCTCGCCTTCTCCCGCCGGCAACCGCTGAAGCCCGAGGCGGTCGACCTGAACGCGCTGGTCACCGGGATGCGCGACCTGATCGACCGCTCCGTCGGGGAGGCGGTCGAGGTGGCGCTGGAGCTGGGCGGCGGGCTGTGGACCGCCCGGGCCGATGCGAACCAGCTGGAAAACGCGCTGCTCAACCTGGCGATCAACGCGCGCGACGCCATGCCCGACGGCGGGCGGCTGACCATCGCGACGGCAAATGTGCATGTGGCCCCCGGTGATGGGAACGCGGAGCTGAAGGCCGGCGACCATGTGATGCTGGCGGTCAGCGACACCGGCGTGGGGATGCCGCCGGACGTGCTGTCCCGCGCGTTCGAGCCCTTCTTCACCACCAAGCCGATCGGCCAGGGCACCGGCCTGGGCTTGAGCCAACTCTACGGTTTCGTCCACCAGTCCGACGGGCACATCCGCATCGACAGCGAGGAAGGGCGCGGCACCACGGTCACCATCTGGCTGCCGCGCGGAAGCGGGACGGCCGCGGAAAGGCCGGAGCCCTGCGCTGTGGCGCCGCTCCCCACCGCGGCGCGCGGGACCGTGCTGGTGGTGGAGGACGAGGCGATTGTCCGCATGCTGCTGGTGGAGGCTCTGGCGGAGCAGGGCTTTACCGTGCTGGAGGCGGAGGACGGGAACGCCGCCGCGGCGATCCTCGCGTCGGCAAAGGACATCGACCTGCTGGCGACCGATGTCGGGCTGCCGGGCCTCAACGGCCGTCAACTGGCGGAGATGGCCCGCGCGCAGCGGCCGGAGCTGAAGGTGCTGTTCCTGACCGGCTACGCCTACAACGCGTCCATCGATGGGGCGTCGGTCGACAAGGCGATGCTCGGGCCGAACACGGAGCTGCTCGGCAAGCCGATCCGCATCGACGCGTTCCTCGCCAAGGTGCAGGCGATGCTGGCGCCCGGCTGCTAGCCCGCGACCACCTGCGCGACCAGCCACACATTCGCCGCGGTGATCACCGCGAAGATGCCCCAGGCGGCCAGCCGCGTCGCCCGCGCCGGGACGGCGGCGCCCATCAGGCTGCGGTCGCCGTTGAAGCGGATCAGCGGGTAGACGGCGAAGGGCAGCTGAAGGCTCAGCACGATCTGGCTGAGGACCAGCAGCGTGCCGACCCCGCGCTCCCCCAGCCACCACAGGCCGATGAAGGCCGGGATGATGGCGAGGCTGCGGGTGATCAGCCGGCGCTGCCAGCAGGGGATCTTCAGGTTCAGGAAGCCTTCCATGATCACCTGCCCCGCCACCGTGCCGGTGAAGGTGGAGCTTTGGCCGGACGCCAGCAGGGCGAAGCCGAACAACACGCTGGCAACGCCCGTGCCGACGATGGGGTCCAGCAGGTGGTAGGCGTCCTGGATCTCCGCCACGTCCTGCCCGCGGCTGTGGAAGGCCGCCGCCGCCAGGATCAGGATCGCGGCGTTGATCAGCAGGGCCAGCGCCAGGGAGATGATCGTGTCCAGCGTGGACAGGGTGATGGCCTCGCGCTTGCTGTCCGCGTCCTCCGCCACCACGCGGGTCTGCACGATGTTGGAGTGGAGGTAGAGGTTGTGCGGCATCACCGTGGCGCCGACGATGCCGACCGCCAGCCCCAGCGCGTCGGCGTTGCCCACCGCCGCGAAGGAAGGGATGAGGCCCTGGACGATGGCCGAAACGCTCGGCTGGACCAGGATCAGCTCGACCAGGAAGCAGACGCCTATGGTCGCGATCAGGCCGAGCACGATGGCCTCCAGGCTGCGGAACTTCCGCCCTTGCAGCGCCAGCACGATCACCGTATCGAGCGCCGTCAGCGCCACGCCGGCCAGGATCGGCACGCCCAGCAGAAGGTGGAAGGCCAGCGCGCTGCCCAGCACCTCCGCCAAGTCGCAGGCGATGATCGACAGCTCCGCGAAGGCCCACAGGGTCAGGCGGGTGCGCTTGCCGTAGCGGTCCTTCGACAGCTGGGCGAGGTCGCGCCCCGTGACGATGCCGAGCCGGGCGCTGAGCGTTTGCAGCACGATGGCGGCGAGGCTCGACAGCAGAACGACGAACAGCAGGTTGTAGCCGTAGCGCGACCCGGCCTCGATGTCGGTCGCCCAGTTGCCGGGGTCCATGTAGCCCACCGACACCAGCAGCCCCGGCCCGGAAAAGCGCAGCAGCTTGCGCCACAGCGGGGCGTCGGTCGGCATGGCGACGGAGCCGCGCACCTCCGACGGGCAAAAGGGCGCGGTCGCGGTTTTCGGAAGGCTGAACATCGGCAGGCTGAATCTCTGGAGGCGGGTCACGGCTCACGGGGGGATGGTGCAGCGATAGACCGTACACTGGGCGAATGCACGCGTCTTTGACGCGCGTCCGGTATTCGGCCCCGGAATCCAGGTGAATTCCGCTCACCCGAACACGCGGCGTAGTCGTTTGCCGCGGGACGGCCGTGGGCTCGACAGTGGGGGCGTTCCTTGGTTCTGCAACGGAGTGTCCCATGCCCGACCTCGTCCTGCGCACCACCGCCGGGGCCATTGCCATCCTGACCCTGAACCGGCCGGAGAAGCTGAACGCCATCAGCACCGCGCTGGCGAACGCCATGCACGCCGCGCTCGACGCGCTGGAGGCCGACGAGGCGGTGCGCGCCGTCATCGTCACCGGGGCCGGTGAGCGCGCCTTTTCCGCCGGGGCGGACATCACGGAGTTCACTCAGACCGTCCGCCAGGGGCCGGGTGCGGCCGTGCGCGCCTTCCGGCCCGGCCAGACCCTGTGCGCGCGGATCGAGGCGTTCCCAAAGCCGGTGATCGCGGCGGTGAACGGCATCTGCTTCGGCGGCGGCTGCGAGATCCTGGAGGCTTCCCACCTCGCGGTCGCCAGCGAGCGGGCGCTGTTCTCCAAGGCGGAGATCAAGCTCGGCATGATGCCGACCTTCGGGGGCACGCAGCGGCTGCCGCGCACCGCCGGGCGGAAGCGGGCGCTGGAATGGCTGCTGACGGGCGACAGTTTCCCGCCCGCAACCGCGCTGGCGATGGGTCTGGTCAACCGGGTGGTGGCACCCGACGCGCTGATGCCTGCGGCGCTGGAGTTGGCGGAGCGGATCACGCGGCACTCGCCCGAGGCCGTGGCCGGGATCCTGACCGCCGCGACGCGCGGGCTGAACCTGACCATCGGCGAAGGGCTGGCCGTGGAGACGGAGCAGTTCGCCAAGCTTGCGCCGGGTGCCGCCCTGCGCGACGGGCTGGAGGCGTGGCTGGCGCGCTGAATTCGGCCCGCTGAATTCGGCCGGCTGAATTCGATTTGCGCGGAGGGGGTCGGGCGTGCAGGATGCGCCGTGGATGTGGCTCACCCCCTCCCCTTTTGCGGGGAGTTGGGGCTTTTGGCGTGGATGGCATGACGAACGGCACCCCCGGCACCCGTACCGAATCCCTGGAGAACCGGCGCAAGCGCCTGATCTTCCGTTCCTGGCACCGCGGCATGCGGGAAATGGACCTGCTGATCGGCAGCTTCGCCGACGCCCATGTGCCGGACTTCGACCACGAGCAGCTCGACCGGTACGAGGCGCTCCTGGAACTCAGCGACCCCGATCTCTATAACTGGTATGCCGGACGCGAACCGCTGCCGGCCGAGCACGACAACGACGTGATGCGGCTGTTGATCCAGTTCCGATACACGCCGCGCATGGGATCCTGAGGCACCATCCTTGGTCAGTTTCGAACAGCTGCAACCCGGACGCGCCGGCCGCCTGCTCGTCGGCGGCGCTGGCCTTCTTTGCGGCCTCCGGGAAGCCAGGCACGGTTCAGTCACGATCCTTCAACGGGGACGTGATGCGATCCTGTGCGGACCGAAGCAGCGAAATCGCCGTTTGGCCGTTTGACGGGGCGCCCGATGCCGACGGAGCGGCAGCGGCGGCTGCCAGTTCCGTGTCCAGGAACCGCTCGGCGGGAGAGGTTCCGGCTTTTTGAGGATTGGTCGAAGAAAGCGTGACTTGGTCCGCAGACGCCGCAGGTCCCCGACCGCCCAGGGCCGTCAGATCGACGCCATCCGCGTAGCGCTTCGCCGCGTCGGTGACCATGTGCCCGGAGAAGCCAAGAGCCCGCAACTTGTTGGCAGCAGAGCCATCCTTCGCCGACAGAACGTCGCCGCCTCCATCATCGCCGAACAGATCGGAGTTCTTGAAGTTGCGAAGCATCCGGTTGATGGGGAGAGCGTCGAGATCGGTCTGTGCGGAACCGCTCACCGAACCGTTTCGGGCTTCGAAATCCTTCGTGTAGGCGTCCGCCTTCTTGAACACAGCCTCTGAACGGGCAAACGCATCCACGCTGCTGATGTCTCCCCGGCTCTCCGCATCGTTGATGGACTGGCGCTCCTTCATCACGTTTTCAAGCCCGGACATGTATTCCGCGTGCCGCTTGGACGCAGCGGCCCGGTCAGCGCTTTGCTGCGTCTCCTCGGCCGTCAGAGGCGTTTCCGCGGCGTAGCGGTCGAACACAGCCTGCTGGGCCAAGCCTCGCAAGCCCCGGACGACATCGTCCGCGCTTGCTTTGCCGGAATTGACGAAGTCCTCAAGCATGGTACGAGCCTTTGGATCGAGCTGCTCGAACAGCTTTGCAGCGACCCCGGTCAAAGCCTTGCCGAGCTTGCTCACGGATACATCGTCCGTTCCCCCGGTCACAACCATCGCCGAACCCGCCGCCCCGGATGCCGGAGCATTGACCGGTTTCCAATGGCCGGACGATACCGAAATCGTCGAGGAAAAAATCCCGTTCGTGCCGATGGACATGATCGTTGCCTCTCCAAAGGTTGGGGCTCAGCTTGAACTCGATATCATTCGTACAAATAGTAATTATCTAAGAGACTTTTGGACATTTTATTCCTGGAACGTTTACAATGAATTAACTACGATGGCTTTATCAGTGATTTGCCGCCAAATATCAGCCCTGCGATATAAATGCCTAACGCGTAGTATTGTTAATTGTTTTTGTATGAATTATTGCGCCGAAGACAATGCTTTGAACAAGATCCATCGATCATGGATCATCCGAGGCGGAGGCGCGATTCCTTGAGATGTCCCAGGGTGTTTCGGTTTGCCTCCGCGCAGTCCGCCGTGCAGGATGCGGGAGTGGATGTGAACCGCTCCGCCCTCTATCTTCCGGGGCCGGGGCCTTTGGGCGTGGATGGCATGAGCGACGAGAACACCCCGTCCGGGAGCAGCGAATCCCTGGAGAACCGGCGCAAGCGCCTGATCTTCCGTTCCTGGCACCGCGGCATGCGGGAAATGGACCTGCTGATCGGCAGTTTCGCCGACGCCCATGTGCCGGAGTTCGACCACGAGCAGCTCGACCGGTACGAGGCGCTCCTGGAACTCAGCGACCCCGATCTCTATAACTGGTACGCCGGACGCGAACCGCTGCCGGCCGAGCACGACAACGACGTGATGCGGCTGTTGATCCAGTTCCGATACACGCCGCGCATGGGATCCTGAGGCACCATCCTTGGTCAGTTTCGAACAGCTGCAACCCGGTCGCGCCGGCCGCCTGCTCGTCGGCGGCGCGCCCGAAGGCCATGACGCCCGCGTGCTCGCCGACCTCGCCAAGCGGGCGGGATCGGCGGGCGTGCTGCATGTGGCGCTCGACGACTCGCGCGCCGCCTTGCTGGCGGAGGCGCTGGCCTTCTTCGCGCCGTCGCTGGAGGTGCTGGTCTTCCCGGCCTGGGACTGCCTGCCCTACGACCGCGTGTCGCCCAACGGCGGCATCGTCGCCAAGCGCATCGACACGCTGACCCGGCTGATGGCGCGCACGGCCTCCAGCCCGCCGCTGGTCGTGCTGACCACCGTCAACGCCATGGTGCAGAAGGTGCCGCCGCGCGCCGCCTTCCGCAACGCGGTCTTCTCCGCGAAACTGCGCGACCGCATCGACCTGGAGAAGCTGCAACGGTATCTGGCCGACAACGGCTACACCCGCGCCCAGACGGTGCGGGAGCCGGGCGAGTTCGCGGTCCGGGGCGGCATCGTCGACCTGTTCCCGCCGGGCACGGAGGAGCCGCTGCGCCTCGACCTGTTCGGCGACGAGCTGGAGGCGGTGCGCAGTTTCGACCCCATGTCGCAGCGCACGACCGACAAGCGCGACGGCATCGACCTGAAGCCGATGTCGGAGGTCTTCCTGGACGAGGCGAGCATCGCCCGCTTCCGCTCCGGCTATCGCGAGCTGTTCGGCGCCATCACCGACGACGACCCGCTCTACGAGGCGATCAGCGCCGGCCGCAAGTACGGCGGCATGGAGCATTGGCTGCCCCTGTTCCACGAGAGCATGGACGCCCTGCCCGCCTACATGCCGAAGGCCATCCTGTCGCTGGACCATCAGGCGACGGAGTCGCGGGATTCGCGCATCGCGCAGGTCGTGGACTTCCACGCCAGCCGCGAAGGCATGATGACCATCGAGAAGCGGACGGGGTCGCCGGTCTACAAGCCGGTGCCGGTGGCCGCGATGTTCCTCGACGCGCAGGCCTGGGACGACATTTTCGCCGCGCAGGCCGTGGCGCAGTTGCAGCCCTTCGGCACGCCGCCGGGCATCAAGGGAACCGTCGATGCGGGCGGGCGCCGCGGCCACGACTTCGCGGAGGAGCGGGCGCGGCCGGACGTCAACGTCTTCGACGCGGTGAAGGACCACATCCGGGCGCTGCGCGCCGACGGGCGGCGCGTGCTGGTGGCGGGCTATTCCGCGGGGTCCCGCGACCGGCTGATGACGGTGCTGGGCGACCACGGCATTCCGGGGCTGGAGCCGGCGGAGAGCATCGAGGAGGTGCGCCGCTTCGACCGCAACATCATCGGCATGATCGTGCTGGGGATGGAGCACGGCTTCACCGCCGCCGACATGGCGGTGATCACCGAGCAGGACATCCTGGGCGACCGCCTCGTCCGCCCGGTGGCGAAGAAGAAGCGCAAGGCCGCGAACTTCATCGCGGAGTACACGGCGCTGACCTCGGGCGACCTCGTGGTGCACATGGACCACGGCATCGGGCGCTACGACGGGCTGGAGACGCTGGAGGTCTCCGGCGCGCCGCACGACTGCCTGCGGCTGATCTACGAGGGCGGCGACAAGCTCTACGTCCCCGTGGAGAACATCGAGGTGCTGACCCGCTACGGGTCGGAGGACGCGGCGGCACAGCTGGACAAGCTGGGCGGGGCCGGCTGGCAGGGCCGCAAGGCGCGCGTCAAGAAGCGCCTGAAGGACATGGCCGAGGCGCTGCTGAAGATCGCCGCGGAACGCATGCTGAAGAAGGCCGACCCGGTCTACACGCCGGAAGGCGTCTACCAGGAATTCTCCGCCCGCTTCCCCTACCCGGAGACCGACGACCAGCTGAAGGCCATCGAGGAGGTCTTCACCGACCTCGGCTCCGGCCGCCCCATGGACCGTCTCGTCTGCGGCGACGTCGGCTTCGGCAAGACGGAGGTGGCGCTGCGCGCCGCCTTCCTCGTCGCCATGAGCGGCCAGCAGGTCGCCGTGGTGGTGCCGACCACGCTGCTGGCCCGCCAGCACTTCAAGACCTTCACGACGCGGTTTGCGGGTTTGCCGCTGCGCGTCGTGCAGCTGTCGCGCATGGTCACGGCCAAGGAGCAGACCAAGGTCAAGCAGGAGCTGACGGAGGGCACGGCCGACATCGTGATCGGCACCCACGCGCTGCTGGGCAAGGGCGTGCAGTTCAAGCAGCTGGGCATGGTCATCGTGGACGAGGAGCAGCATTTCGGCGTGAAGCAGAAGGAGCGGCTGAAGGAACTGCGCGCCGACGTGCACGTCCTGACGCTGACCGCCACGCCGATCCCGCGCACGCTGCAGATGGCGCTGTCGGGCGTGCGGGAGCTGTCGCTGATCGCCACGCCGCCGGTGGACCGTCTGGCCGTGCGGACCTTCGTTCTGCCCTACGACCCCGTGGTGGTGCGCGAGGCGATCCTGCGCGAGCACTACCGCGGCGGCCAGACCTTCTACGTCTGCCCGCGCGTGGAGGACCTGCCCAAGGTCGCCGAGCGGGTGCGGGAGCTGGTGCCGGAGGTGAAGATCGTCACCGCCCACGGCCAGATGCCGGCCAGCGAACTGGAAGACGTGATGACCGCCTTCGACGAGGGCAAGTTCGAGGTGCTGCTGGCGACCAACATCATCGAGAGCGGCATCGACATCCCCAACGCCAACACGCTGATCGTGCACCGGGCGGACATGTTCGGTCTGGCGCAGCTGTACCAGATCCGTGGGCGCGTCGGCCGGTCGAAGGTGCGCGGCTACGCCTACCTGACCTACGCGCCGAACAAGCCGCTGACCGGCACGGCGCAACAGCGGCTGCACGTCATCGAGACGCTGGATTCCTTGGGAGCCGGCTTCCAGCTGGCCAGCCACGACATGGACATCCGCGGCGCCGGCAACCTGCTGGGCGAGGAGCAGTCGGGCCACGTCAAGGAGGTCGGCGTGGAGCTGTACCAGCACATGCTGGAGGAGGCGGTCGCCAACGCCCGCGCCGGTATGGACGGGCAGGTGCCCGCCGGTGCCGAGGAGCAGGCCTGGACCCCGCAGATCAACCTGGGCACGCCGGTGCTGATCCCGGAGGAGTATGTCCCCGACCTGACCGTGCGCCTGTCGCTCTACCGCCGCATCGCGGAGCTGGTGGACCGGGCGGAGATCGACGGCTTCGCGGCCGAGCTGATCGACCGTTTCGGCAAGCTGCCGGGCGAGGTGGAGAACCTGCTGGACGTGGTGACCATCAAGCAGTTGTGCCGGCAGGCCGGCGTGGAGCGGGTGGACGCCGGGCCGAAGGGCGCGGTGCTGACCTTCCGCAACAACACGTACGCGGAGCCGGCCAAGCTGCTGACCTACATCAGCCAGCAGATGAGCCTGATGAAGCTGCGGCCCGACCACAAGCTGGTCTACACCCGCGAATGGGCTGACGAGGCGCAGCGGGTGCGCGGCGTCAACCGGCTGGTGTCCGATCTGGCGCAGATGGCGACCGGCGGGGCCGTGCCGAAGGGCGAAGCGCCGCCCCCGCCACCGCCCCCTCCCCCGCCGCGGCCCAGCGCCTTGAAGGCCGGGTCGAAGTTCGGGCGGAACATCCCCGCGCGTCCCTTCGGGCGGCGCTGAGGTGGCGGAGAAGCCGGAAGAGGCGTCCAGGGGTCGGCTCGCCAAGGCGCTTGCCCTTGGCGACCGGCGCAGCTTCGGCGACGCGCCGACGGTGGCGGAGGCCGTGGCCGCCGATCCGGCACGGATGCCGGAACTGGTCGGCTGCCTGTTCGACGCGGACGCCGGCGTGCGCATGCGCGCGGCGGACGCGCTGGAACGCGTGTCGCGCGGCGACCCGCGCCTGCTCGATCCCTTCGCGGAGCGCCTGTTGACCGACGCCGCGGCCATCGAGCAGGCGGAGGTGCGCTGGCACGTCGCCCAGATCCTGCCGCGCCTGTCCCTGACGGAGGAGCAGCGCGAGCGGGCCGTGGAACTGCTGGGCGGCTGGTTCGAGCATGGCTCCGCCCGCATCGTGCAGACCTCCGCCTTGCAGGCGATGGTCGACCTTGCGGCGGACGACCCGGCGCTGCGCCCGGTCGCGGCCGACATGCTGGGCCGGGCCATGCGCTCCGGCGTGCCGTCGCTGATGGGGCGGGCCAAGCGCATCCTGAAGCCGTTCGAGGTCGATCGCGCGACGCTGGACGCGGCGCTGCTGCCGGAAACGAAGCCGCTGACCTTGTCGGTGCTGCCGGACCGGCTGGCGGTGGCGCGCCTGTCGCCGGGTGCCGGGATGCCGGGCTGGCTCGACTGGACCGACCCGCTGGTCAGCGCCACCCGGACGGGCGAGGAGCTGTCGATCCTCTGCCGCGAGGATCGCGTGCCGGAGGCGGTGACGGCGGAACGCGGCTGGCGGGCCTTCAAGGTGGAAGGGCCGCTGGACTTCTCCCTGTTCGGCGTCCTGGCGCGCATCGCCGTTCCGCTGGCGCAGGAACGGGTGTCGATCTTCGCGATCTCCACCTACGACACCGACTTTGTGCTGGTGCGCGACGACGATCTGGCGCGCGCGGTGGACGCGCTGAAGCGCGTGTGCACGGTGGTGGAGGGATAGGGGGAGTTGGTGGGGGGGTGCGTTGGGGTGGTGAGTGGTCGCGCCGGGCCCCCACCCTAACCCTCCCCCACCTTCGGCGAGGGAGGGGATTGGCTCCTCCCCCCGCGAAGTGGGGGGAGGTTGGGAGGGGGGCCCAGCGCAACCACTCACCAGCCCAACGCGACCACTCACCAACCCAACACAACCACTCCCCCTACGACCCCCGCAGCGTCCGCGGCTCCGCAGCGTCCGCGGCGTTCAGCTGCACGATCAGCCGTTCCACGATCTGCACCACGAGGTGGTGGAAATGGGGGTCGTCGGCCCTCATCTCCGCCCCCTGGTGGGCGGCCGCCGCATCCTCCAGCGCGGCCTGCGCCTCTTCCAGCGTCAGGACGCCTTTTTCTACAAGCGCGAGCAACAACGCTTCGCAAATCGAAAGCGCAGCCGTACCCGCGGCTTGCTGTTGAACCGCCATCTTCAACCCCCGCCCGCTGTCGGCGGCCGTCCCATCGGCCACCGGCGCCCTACCAACAGGATCGAGTAAGAACCATCCCGATGGCCGAGGAAAAATCTCTCTCCCCTTAACCTATGTTATAGATGGTTTCGCCAATTGGCTCGATCGTTCGTGGCTCTACGGAATGGGACTGGCCCATTCCCGCGCTTCGACGCGAAAATGTCGGACGATCAAAGGCTGGATAAGAAATGAACCGCCCCTTGGCCTACACGCCTTCAACTCCCTTGGGGCGCAAACTTTGCAGCTACATGGTCCTAACGGACGAAGAGCGCAATTTTTTGTCGGAGCTCGAGCGGAATGTTACGAAATTGCCGGCTCGGGCGGATCTATTACAACAGGGCGAACGCTATGGCACCGTCCGCGTCATGCGCGACGGTTGGGCCATTCGTCATAAGGCGCTGCCCGACGGCCGGCGTCAAGTTGTGAACTTCGTCCTTCCCGGCGATATCATCGGATTCTATTGCAACCTATTCGAGACGGCCGACCACGGGGTCACGACGCTGACGTCGGTGGAGGTCGCCAGCTTCGCCCCGGACCGCATCTTCGAGCTGTTCAAGCGCTTTCCGCGGCTCGCCGCGGCGCTCGCCTGGTCGGGCGCCAAGGAGGAGGCGATCATCGCCGAACGCCTGCTGAGCGTCGGGCGCCGGACCGCGCTGGAGCGGACGGCGCACCTGATCGTGGAGTTGCTGAAGCGGCTGAGCCTGGTCGGGCTGGCCGATGGCGGGCGCTTCATCCTGCCGGTCACCCAGGAAATCCTGGCCGACGCGCTGGGGCTCAGCATCGTCCACATCAACCGCACCTTGCGCCGGCTGCGCGACATAGGGCTGATCGAGGTCGCCGGGCAGCAGATCACCGTCAACGACGACAAGCAGCTGTCGTCGGTCGGCCAGTTCGACGAGCTGTACCTGCACCTGATCCGCGCGCCGAAGCGGCTGGAGCATGCGCTGGACCAGGCGCCCGACCGGAGCCGCGCGATGCCGTGACGGTGGAGGGGGCAAAGAAGGCGCATTTACCTCGAAACCCAACCCATTAACATAGGACAATGCGGATAAGGGTTCGGCCAAGCTATGGTTGTCCGGCTTTCATGGCCGGCAGGGGCGTGGACCGCCCGGACACTTCGGTTCCACGCCCTGCTTCGGTCGTTCGGGCTCCGGGTGCCGCGGCGTGCGGCACCCGCCATCGATCGGATGCGCCGCCACCATGTCGAATGACCGTTCCAACGACCAAGAGCCGGGCGTCGGCCACAGCGGCCCGGGGAACGCCCCTGGGGGCGTGACGGTCGCCTTCCTGGAAGACGACATGGTCCTGCGGCTGTGCGTCGAGACGGTGTTCGAGGACAGCGGCATCCGGATCGTGGGGGCGAGCACGCCGACGGCCTTGCTGGACGCCCTGCGCGCGCGGAATCTGGCGCCGGACATCCTGGTCACCGACCACCATGTCGGGGGGCACGGCGTCGTCCCGGTGTCCGTCCCAAAGGTGCTGGCGGCCATCGGACGCCCGATCCCGGTGATCGTGACGACCGGCGACGAATCCCTGGCGACCAAGGCCGAGATCCGGCGGGGCGGCTGGCATTTCCTCAGCAAGCCCTACGATCCGGAAACGCTTCAGGCGTTGATCCACTCGGCGTTGCTGGGCGAAGGCTGAAGGCGCCTCAGGCCCCGCCGCGCACATCCTCCACCAGCTGTTCCAGCCGCGCGACGTCGCGCACCACCAGGGCGTCGGGGCGGCGCTCCACCAGCCCTTCGCGGGACAGGTCGCTCAAGACGCGCGCCACCGTTTCCCGCGTGGTGCTGACCCGGCTGGCGATGTCGGCGTGGACGGGGATGGGCGCGATGACCGCCGCCCCGCCCTCCGCCCGGCCGCGCTTGGCCAGCCGCAGAAGCTCCGCGTGCACCCGGTTGTTGGCGCCGAGCGTGGACAGCTCCATCACCCGGTCGGTGGTCAGCCGGACGACCCGGCACAGCCGCTTCATCACCGCGATCGCCAGATCCGGATGGCCGGTGACGAGGTCGCGGAAGGGCTTCGGCGCCAGGAAGGCGATCAGCGTCCCGTCCTCCACCGCCGCGACGGAGGCCGAGCGCGGCAGCCCGTCGATGGCCGCCATCTCTCCCAGGAAACCGCCGGCGTCCACGTCGTCGAAGCTGATCTCCCGCCCCGCGGCGGAATGGCTGAGCACCCGCACGCGGCCGGCGGCGATGAAGATCACGTCCCGCGTCTCGCCCAGATGGTCGATGATCTGCTCGTTCGCCTGGAAGCGGCGCCAGCGGCACTGGCGCGCCAGGGCGGCGCGCTCCTCCGGCGGCAGGGGGCGCAGGAGGTCGATCCCGTCCAGCGAGGCGGCGCCAGCGTCGGATGCCACGGCCTTCGATCCTCCCCTTCCGGTCACCGGTCCAAACGGATAGCGCACATTACCGTGGCTGCGCAAAGGGGTAATGGCCCGATCCGAACGGGTATCGCTAACGTCCCGTTAACCCTGAAAGCGGAGAACGGAACCACGCGCCACCGGAACCGAGACCGACCATGACCTTCCTGAACCCCAACGGCCCGACCACCAATGGCACTGCTGGCGGCCTGATCCCCAACGCCCGCCGGGTCGACGGCCAGCGCCTGCTGTCGGTCGTCGCCATCCCCTTCGCGGCCGCCATCGCCATGGCCACGGCCGTCGCCGGAATCGGCGGCGTGACCGACCCGATCGCCGAGGCCGGCGGCGCCATGGCCTTCGTCCTGGGGTTCGTGAAGTTCTGCTACCTCGCCGTCTCCATGGCCCATCTGTCGGGCGCCATCGCGGAGCGCACCACCGGCGGCCTGCCCGCCGGCCTGTGGCTGGACGAGATCGACCAGCCGGAGCCGCTGACCAAGGAAACCTTCTGGCACGCCTTCCCCAACCACCTGGACGGCGCCGCCATCGCCGGCTGCGTCACGCTGCTCTGCTTCCTGCTGGCGTGATCGCCCGGCGCCCGGTCAGCGCGGCCTCCTCCACACGGATGCGGTGCAGGGTCAGCGGGACGTTCAGGACCGTCGCCAGCACCGCGATCCACCACTCCCCGAAGACGAGCGGCAGCACGGCCAGTTCCCCCGCCACCACCAGATAGTTGGGGTGGTGCACCCAGCGGAACGGACCCCGCCGCACCAGCGGCGCCCCCGGCAGGGTGATGATCCGCGTGGTCCAGAAGCGGCCGAGCGTGGCGATCACCCAGACCCGCCCGGCCTGCAACGCCACGAACAGGGCCAGCAGCCACCCGTTCACCGGCGCGTCGGCCGGAGTCGCCACGAACAGCAGGACCAGCCAGCCGGCGTGCAGGGCGACGAACAGCGGGTAATGGGCCGCCCCGACCTCGCGCGCGCCCTCGGCCAGCAGGCGTGCGGTGTTCCGCCGGGCCAGGGCCAATTCGGCCAGCCGCTGCGCGGCGACCAGCAGAAGAATCACCTGCGGCCAGCCGGTCATCTCCCAGACGGACACGTTACAACTCCACCAGGGCCAGGGCGGCGGTGAAGCCCGGCCCGAGCGCGCTCATCAGGTGCGGGCCGGTCGCGCCCGCGGCCAGGCGCCGCTCCAGCACGAACATCACGCTCGCCGCCGACATGTTGCCGCAGGAGCGCAGCACCGCCCAGGCGTCGGCCAGCCCGTCCGTCACCGGGTCGAAGACCGCCTCCAGCGCGTGCAGCACCTTGGCGCCGCCGGGGTGGCAGACCAGCCCGGCGAGGTCGGTGCGCGCCATGCCCTGCCCGTCCAGGAAGCGCTCCACCACCGGACCGAGGCGGGCGCTGATCACGGTGGGGATGTCCTGGCTGAAGATCACGCCGAAGCCGTCGTCCTCCACCCGCCAGCCCATGACGTCGCGGGTGCCCGGCCAGGTGTGCTCCGCGCTCGCCCGCAAGCGGGGGCCGCCGGTTTCATCGTCCGCCCGCAGGACGGCGGCGGCGGCGCCGTCGGCGAACAGCGCGCTGGCGACCACGTTGGTCGGCGTCGCCTCCCCCGTGCGACAGGCGAGCGTGCACAGCTCCACCACCAGGAACAGGACGGTGCGGCCGGCCATCGCCTGGGCGATCTGCCCGGCGCGCGCGAGGCCCAGCACGCCCCCGGCGCAGCCGAGGCCGAACAGCGGCAGGCGGACCGTGTCGGGACGGAAGCCCATGCGCTCCAGCAGCAGGGCCTCCAGGCTCGGCGTGGCGATGCCGGTGGTGGAGGCGCAGACGATGGCGTCCACGTCCTCGGGCTTCAGCCCGGCGCGGTTCAGGGCCGTGCCGGCGGCCTCCTCCAGCAGGGCGAGCGCGCCCTCCCGGAAGGCGGCGGTGCGCTCCGGCCAGCCGCGCGGCTGGGTATACCACTCCATGGGCATCACGGCGTGGCGCGTCTCGATGCCGGTGTTGGCGAAGACCGGCGCCAGCCGGTCGAAATCGCGCATGCGGGGACCGAACACGGCCCGCGCGGCGGCCAGCGTGTCGTTCTGGTCGAGACGGTGCGGCGGCAGCGCCGTGGCAACCGACAATATGCGAGGGCTTTGGGTCATCGCCATGGATGTATGGCCGCGGCCGGCCCCGGCCCACTCCCCCGGACGGAGTTCCATCCGATGCGCCACGCTTCCGCCGGACGTCCACCGATTGAAACGGATTGAGCGGGACGCCGGTCCTGGGCCACAATGGTGTGCAGCGCCATGAACGGGCAGCGTTTTTCGGGAGCGGAGCGTGGACGGGACCGAGCAGGACAGCGGTGCGGCCGACAACAGCGCGGCGCCCAGCAGCGTGGCTCCCCGCCCGCCGCGGCGCGAGGGCATCGGGCTGATGGGACGGCTGCGCGCCTATTTCCTGGCCGGCGTGCTGGTCACCGCCCCGATCGCGGTGACGATTTACATCGGCTGGTGGTTCCTGTCCTTCATCGACGGGCACATCCGCCCGCTGATCCCCGCGGCCTACAACCCGGAAAATTACCTGCCCTTCTCCATCCCCGGCATCGGCGTGGTGACTCTGATCGTCGCGCTGACGCTGATCGGTGCCTTCACCGCCGGCTATGTCGGGCGCCTCGTCGTGCGCATGGGCGAAGGGGCCGTGGGGCGGATGCCGGTCGTGCGTTCCGTCTACGGCGCCGTGAAGCAGATCGTCGAGACGGTCGTCGCCAAGAAGTCCAACGCCTTCCGCGAGGTGGTGCTGGTGGAGTACCCGCGGCTCGGCGTCTGGTCGCTGGGCTTCATCACCGGCGCCGCCCACCCGGAGGTGCAGAAGGTCAGCGCGGAGGCGATGGTCCACGTCTTCATCCCCTGCGCCCCGCCGACCGCCGGCTACCTGCTGATGGTGCCGCGGCGCGAGGTCACCGTGCTGGACATGACGGTCGAGGACGGGCTGAAGATGGTGATGAGCGGCGGCATCGTCAGCCCGCCGGAACGGAAGCTGCGCGAGGTGAAGGGGGCGGTGGTTCAGGAGAAGATCAGGGCGTGAGTCGATGTGCCCCTGCCATGTCCATTCAGTACCGAACCCGGACCTCCTTCATGTAGCGGCTCATCTCTTCGGATATGCCTGCGGATTTCTCAAGATCCCGCCGAAGCTCCGGATTTGCGGCCAATATGCTGGCCCGGTCGCCGACCATGTCGGCACCCTCCTTCATCGGCGGGACCCGAATCGGTTGGACCAGGGCATCGTTTAACGAGAATTCCCGGTCCTTGGCGACGGTGGTGGCGTGGGGCAGATCGGCACGTTCCGCGATGATGGATGCAGCATCGCGCTCCCCAAGGGCGCGCACGCCCCGGTCGATGGCGGACAGGTCAACTCCGGCCGCTTTCAATTTGTAAACCGCGTCGACTTCCTTGCGGGTCGTGTTCAACCGCGAGTCTTCAAAATCGACGCCGCCGAACGGGTCCATGATGTACCGCTTCATGCCAGAGCGATCGCGCAGCAATTTGGGGTTTGCATCCGACGCCACGAGCTGCTGGGAAAGGTTGGCATAGTCCGCGGAACTGCCTTGCCCCGCACCGTCCAGCGCGGACAGCTTCTTCATGAGTTCCGCCCGCTTCTCGGTGGTGGCACGCAACGCATTCTGAAAGTCGCCACGGTTGGTATTTTCGTTGAAGAACAGATCCGCGTTATCGTTGTGCGCCATGCGGAAGGTGGCTGAGTAAGCGCTCCGGCGCGCTTCCTTGACCCGCTGTTTCAAGGCGTTGTGCACGTCTTCCCCGGACAGCGCCCCGCTGTCCACCAGCGAGGAGAGTTGGGTGCGCGTTTCTGAAGACAATGCATTGAACGCAGTCAGCGACTCGTCGTGCAGGGACGAAGCCAGAGGGCTCAACGACACGCTGTCCTTGACCCCGGCTTCCTTGCTGGCCTGAACCGCTGTTCCGGTGGCCGACAGGGATTGCGATGAGGACGAAGACGGCACCAGTCGCTGCGCCGAGCCGCTGGCCAGGGGAGATGCATCGGATATGTTCATGACGACGATCTCTGCCTCCAGCCGTTGTATTCAAGGTCCTGCTTCGACGCACTCTACGGCGGACTCTTTCAAATCGTTCATTGGAAATATTGTCGCAGTCCTTAGCGCATTAATTAGATACCGAAGTATTGTGGTGCTTTTGTATTGAGATTGGAAAGCGCCTGTTCAGCGCCGACCTCCTCGGACCACGACGTACCGAGCGGGGTTTCTCCCACGCCTGGGCGTCTGGTCGCTGGGATTCATCACCGGCTCCGCCCACCCGCGGCATCGTGGTCGCGCCGGGCCCCCTCCCTAACCACGGTCGCTCGCAAGTCTCGCGACCGCGCGCCGCCTACGATCGCCTTCGGCGCTCGTCCGGCCTTCGGCCGTCGGCTCTGCGCCCCCACCTTCGGCGAGGGAGGGGACTGCCGCCGCTCCGTCGACAAGCCCCTCCCCCCGCGAAGTGGGGGGAGGTTGGGAGGGGGGTCCAACGCGAGAACTTCCCCCTCACCCCGACCGCAGCGTCTTCGCCGCGGCATCCCGCGCGAACAAATACAGCAACGTGCGCAGGGCTTGGCCGCGGGGGCTGGCGAGGTCGGGGTCGCGGTCGACGATCAGCTTGGCGTCGTCGCGGGCGGCGGCCAGAAGCTCACCGTGGACGGTCAGGTCGGCCATGCGGAACTCCGGCAGGCCGGACTGGCGGGTGCCCAGAACCTCGCCGGCGCCACGCAGGCGCAGGTCCTCCTCGGCGATGACGAAGCCGTCCTCGGTGTCGCGCATGGTCTTCAGGCGGGCGCGCGCCGTCTCGGTCAGCTGCGGGTCGAACATCAGCAGGCAGGTGGAGGGCTTGTCGCCGCGCCCCACCCGGCCGCGCAGCTGGTGCAGCTGGGCGAGGCCGAAGCGCTCCGCGTGCTCGATCACCATGACGGTCGCCTCGGGCACGTTCACGCCGACCTCGATGACCGTGGTGGCGACCAGCACGTCCAGCTCGCCGGCGGCGAAGGCGGCCATCACCGCGTCCTTGTCGGGCCCGCGCATCTTGCCGTGCACCAGCCCGACCCGGTCGCCGAAGGTGGCGCGCAGGAAGGCGTGCCGCTCCGTCACCGCGGCGAGGTCGGTCTGCTCCGACTCCTCGACCAGCGGGCAGACCCAGTAGGCGCGCGCCCCCTCCTGCACCTTGCGGTGGATGCCGTTGACGACGTCCTCCAGCCGGTCGAGCGCGATGGTCACGGTCTGGATCGGCTTGCGCCCGGCCGGCTTCTCGGTCAGGCGGGACACGTCCATGTCGCCGTAGGCGGTCAGCGTCAGGGTGCGCGGGATCGGCGTGGCGGTCATCACCAGCACATCCACCGCCCGCCCCTTGGTCGAGAGCTGGAGCCGCTGGTGGACGCCGAAGCGGTGCTGCTCGTCGATCACGGCGAGCGCCAGATCCTTGAAGGCCACGTCCTCCTGGAAGATGGCGTGGGTGCCGACGAGCAGCGGCAGCTCGCCGGAGGCCAGTCGGTCGAGCACCGCCTGCCGCGCCTTGCCCTTGTCGCGCCCGGTCAGCAGCGCGATGTCCACCCCGGCCGCCTTGCACAGCGGGGCGAGGCTTTCCGCGTGCTGGCGCGCCAGGATTTCGGTCGGGGCCATCAGCGCGGCCTGGTGACCGGCCTCCACGGCGTTCAGCATGGCCATGAGGGCCACCACCGTCTTGCCGCTGCCGACGTCGCCCTGGAGCAGGCGCAGCATGCGCCGCTCCGCCGCCATGTCGGCGTAAATCTCCTCCAGCGCGCCGGCCTGGGAGTTGGTCAGGGCGAAGGGCAGCGCCTTGGCGACCATGGCGCGCAGACGGCCGTCGCCCTGGATGACGCGGCCGGACAGGCGGCGCTGCTGCATGCGGACCAGGGTCAAGGCCAGTTGGTTGGACAGAAGCTCGTCGTAGGCGAGCCGGGTCCGAATTGGGGACGTGGGGGCGAGGTCGCCCTCGTCCTCCGGCGTGTGGGCGCGGAGGATGGCCTCGTGCCAGGCGGGCCAGCCGTTCTTGGCGCGCCACGCCGCGTCCTGCCATTCCGGCAGCTCCGGCACGTCGGCCAGCATGGCGCGCACGGCCTTGCGCAGGGTCTTGGCCGGCAGGCCGGCGGTCATCGGGTAGACGGGCTCGATCGCCTCGATCTCGTCCTTCGATTCGACGGGGACGACGGCGTCGGGATGGGTGATCTGCGGCGTGTCGTGGAACCATTCGACCTTGCCGGACACCACCACCGTCTTGCCGACCGGCATCTGCCGTTCCAGCCAGTCGCCCTTCACGTGGAAATAGATCAGTTCCAGCACCCCAGTCTCGTCGGTGCAGCGGACCTTGTAGGGATGGCGCGGGTTGAGCGGGGCGGCGTGCGAATCCACACGCACGGTCAGGGTGGCGATGCGCCCGTTCGGCGCCTGGGCGATCTTCGGCGCGAAGCGGCGGTCGATGACGCCCGACGGCAGGTGCCAGAGCAGGTCGACGACATGCTCGCCGGCCAGCTTCTCGACCAGCTTGCCGAGCCGCGGGCCGAGGCCGGGGAGCGCCGTCACCGGCTTGAACAGGGGGAAGAGGACGACGGGACGCACGGGGGGTTGGTCTCGCAGGCGGGATACGGGGCCGGAGCCCATTCAATCCCGCCGGCAGGGGTCCGCGTCAAGTCCGGCGGCAGCTTGGCCACCGTGGAAAAGGTGGCGTGGAAAAAGTGGCGTGGAAAAGATTGTGCTGGAAAGGTGGCGGGGCGTGAGGGAGCGGGGAAGCCAGGGGTGCGGGGGACGCAATAACCCAAAGCCTTATTCCTCACGCCCCGCCTCAGGGTCCGATCCGGCGGGTATGCGGGAGAGACCGGATCGGTAGGCCGGCGGCGGGAACCGCCGGTGGATAACTCACCAAAGTCAGAGGTCATGCAATGGAAGGAGTTATAGCGACCGCCCGCTGACCCCACCGTTGCACGATCATGAAATCCCGTTCATGGTCCGCCGAATATCAAAGCAAACTTCGTAGGTTGGGTGGAGCGCAGCGCAACCCAACATCCGCACGTCATTCCAGGACGAGCTTATCGGCGGAGTCCGAACCAAGCCAATCCGGCCCATACGTGCCGTTCCGCACGAAGCGCCGGAAGCTGGAATGGGGCCAGTCCCCGGGGCTGGCGACAAGCCCGTGCTTCACCGGGTTGATGTGGATGTAGTCGATGTGCACCGCGAGGTCCCGCTCGTCCCGGATGCGGTGTTCCCAGAATCGCCGTTGCCAGAGTTCCTGGTCTCCGCGCGCGGCCTTGGCGCCTGAGGGACGCGGCAGAACGTCCGCGTGGCAATGGCGCGTGACCCAGCCCTTGATCCGCCGCCACCGGTTCGAGTAGTCGGCGTCGCCTTCCGGCAGAGTCCAGACGGCGTGGAGGTGGTCGGGAAGCACGACCATGGCGTCGATGGTGAAGGGGTGCTGCGCCATCTCCGCCCGCAAGGATTCGCGCAGCAAGGCCACCATGGCGGGACGGCGGAAGACCGGGCGCCGATTGGCGGTGACCACGGTGAAGAAGTAGGTTCCGCCCGGCGTCCGGTCCCGTCGGTAGTGCATGCAACGGAGGCGTGTGTTGGGTTGCGCTTCGCTCCACCCAACCTACGACGGTAGCGATGGTATGAAAAGGGGTCCCGAAGGACCCCTTTCGTCACACCACGCGGAAGTTCTTGAACTGCCAGGGGTCGTCCTGGTCCACGTCCTCCGGGAAGAGGCGGCTGCGGTCCTGGAGCGGGGTCCAGTCGCCGTAGGCGCCGACGACCTGGCCGAGGTAGGGGGCGCAGATCTCCAGCACGCGGGCGAAGTCCATCTCGTCCGGCTCCACGATGCCGCGGTTCGGGTTTTCCAGCGCCCAGACGATGCCGGCGAGCACCGACACGCAGACCTGGAGCGAGGTGGCGTTGTTGTAGGGGACGAGCTTGCGCGCCTCCTCCACCGTCAGGCGGGAACCGTACCAATAGGCGCCCTTCTTGTGGCCCATCAGCAGGACCCCCAGCTCGTCGGTGCCGCTGACGATCTCGTCCATCAGCAGGCGCTGCTCCGGCTGCATGAACCAGTTCTTGCCGGCCAGCTCGTGCACCGACTTCACCGCGTCGTCGCAGGGGTGATAGGCGTAGTGCACGGTCGGGCGGTAGGTGACGTGGTTGCCGTCGCGCACCGTGTAGTAGTCGGCGATGGAGATCGCCTCGCTGTGGGTGATCAGGAAGCCGTGGAACGGCCCTTCCAGCGGCGTCCAGGTGCGCACGCGGGTGGAGGCGCCGGGGCGCATCAGATAGATGGCCGCGTCGCAGCCGAACTCGTGGCGGTAGCCGTCGGGCGGCAGCTGCTTCTCATGGCTGCCCCAGCCGAGTTCGGCCGGCTGGCAGCCCTCGCCCACGAAGCCGTCGATCGACCAGGTGTTGACGAACTCGCCCACCTTCTTCGGCACAGCAGACACCTGGGTGTCGCGCTCCGCGATGTGGATCACCTTGACGCCCAGCGTGGCGGCCAGGGCACCCCAGCCGGCGCGGTCCGTCGGCGTGTCCACCGCGACGCCGGTGTCGCGGGCGACGTTCAGCAGCGCCTGCTTCACGAAGTGCGAGACGAGGCCGGGGTTGGCGCCGTGGGTCAGCACGGCGGTCGGGCCGCCGGCGTAGGTGGCGCGGTGCGACAGCACCGATTCGCGCAGCGCGTAGTTGGAGCGCAAGGACGGCGTCAGCGAGGTGTCGGTGTAGCCGCCGGCCCAGGGCTCGATGCAGGTGTCGAGATAGTTGGCGCCGACCTTGTGGCAGAACTCCACCAGCGCGATGGACGACACGTCGACCGACAGGTTCACCAGGAAATCGCCCTTGCCCAGCATGGGCTCCAGCACCTGGACGAAGTTCTCCTTCGTCAACGGAAGGTTGATGAACTTCACACCAAGCGCGTCGGCCTCGGCATGGCCGCGCTCTTCCGCCGTGACGATGGTGATCTGGTCCTTCGCGATTCCGATGTGGCGCAGGATCAGGGGCAACACTCCCTGGCCAATCGATCCGAAGCCGACAATGACCATGCGGCCGGTGAAAGTGAGGTGCTTGGTGTCCAGGGTCATGACGACGATCCCCCGAGGCTGGCGAGTCAAAACCACGGCGTGACGACCCCGCTCCTCTTGAAGGGCAGCGTGGGTCGCCAAGCCAACGATTGTTTACGGTTATTTTTTTGGGATAGCCACAGCTTTCCCGCGCCGCAAACGCGGGTGCTGGTCTTAAGCGACGCAGGATTTCAGGTCGTAACCCGGAGTCGCCAGGAGCGGCAGGTCCGAAACCTCCACCACGCGCGCCTGGTCGAAGCCGTTGAACGCGGTGCGTAGGCAGGAACCGTAGGCGCCCAGCTGCCCCAGCTCGATCCAGTCGCCGGCCTGGATGTCGGCCGGAAGATGGAACGGGCCGTTCATCTTGTCGGCGCTGTCGCAGGTCGGGCCGTAGAAGCTGAACGCCTCCAGCGGCGCGTCGGTCATGGTCGCGAACGGGCGGATCATCCGGGCCGGGAAGCGGAAGCCGGGGACGCCGGCGTCCGACAGGGCGCCATAGACGCCGTCGTTGATGAACAGCTCGTTGCCGCGGCGCTTGATGACCTGCACCACCAGCGACACACCCGGCGCCACCAGCGCGCGGCCCGGCTCGCACCAGACGCGGCAGTGCGCCGGCAGATTGAGCTTCGTCACGCCACGGGCGATGGCCTCCATGAAGTCGCCGAGCGGCGGCGGGGTGACGCCCGGGTAGGACACCGGGAAGCCGCCGCCCACGTCCAGCACGTCGATCACCACGCCGCTGTCCGCGATGATGCGGCCGGCCAGCTCCAGCGCCCGCTCGTAAGCGGCCGGATCCAGCATCTGCGAGCCGACGTGGAAAGACACGCCGATCTTGTTCGCGACCATGCGCACGGCGCGCAGCAGTTCCACCGCGTCGGCCGCCGGGGCGCCGAACTTGCCGGACAGGTCGTAGACGGCGTTGCCCTTCGGCAGGGCGAGGCGCACGACGAGGCCCAGATCCTGCGCGTCGCCTGTCTCCTCCAGGATCTTCTGCAGCTCCTCCATGCTGTCGAGCACGAAGTCGCGCACGCCGTACTGCTGGTAGGCGGTGCGGATCGCTTCGCGGCCCTTCACCGGGTGCATGTAGTGCAGCTCGGCGTCCGGGAACATCTGGCGGATCAGGCGGATTTCGCCGGGCGAGGCGACGTCGAAGTGGCGCACGCCGCCCTCCCACAGGGCGCGCAGCACCGTCGGCTCCGGGTTGCACTTCACGGCGTAGAGCACGTCCCCACCAACCGTCTGCCCGAAGGCCGCCACGAAGCTGGCCGCGGTGTCCTTCAGGACGCCCGGACGGATGCAGTGCATCGGGTCTTCCGGCCGGTTCAGGGCGACGGCCTGCACGACCGACGTGCGGCGCGGCGCCATGGCGGTGGAGGCGGCGGACGACGCGAAGGAGACCGGAACGCCGCGGCGGAGCGGGGCGACGGCGGAGCGGGAACGGATGAAGCCCATGGCGCACTCCTTACCCTGGGCCGGCTTTGCAAAGCGGCCCAGCGAACAGACGGGAAACCGGCGCGGCGCTGTCGGCGCCGTCGTCCTGATTTCGGGTTTTCGGGGAAAGGTGACGGGAATAGCCGGAATGAGCGCTCACGCGGGCGAATCGCTCCGCGTGTTAAAGCGTCGATGTCCGGCTGAGGGCTACCGTCTCAAAGCCCTGCCGTGGAGAGCCAACATGCCTACCTCCCTCTCGGGACCGGCCCACTGATGACCGGTTCTGCCAAAAAGGACGCGGTACGTCGTTGCATAACCACAGTGGGCCATTGGCACGTGCGAGTGCGTCGTGAGCGATGAATTACGCTTTTCGACCCGCGATTCAAGTGATTTTTTTATGGCGGCCACCACAACCAGGAGGCAGCCCGGAAGCGAGCGTTCGCGCGCATCCTATTGCCGCGTGTCGCTCCCGCCGGCGAAGGCCACGCGGTCGGAGCCGAGCAGGTGGTCCATCAGCCAGAAGCGCAGGAAATCGCGGGCGGCCACGCCGGCGTCCAGGCGGCCCGATTCGACCGCTTGCCGGACGCGGGCGAACTGGGCGTTCAGCGCCTGGTGGTGCGCCCGGTGCGCCACGAAGCGGCTGGGGGCGACGGAGCGCAGCACCCCCTCCTCCATCGCGAAATGGGCCTGGGCGTGGTCGTGCATCTGCTCCAGCAGCGCGGCGACGTCGGCCTCTCCCTGGTCCAGGCTGGCGCGGTGAAGCTCGTTCAGGCAGTCGGCCAGCTGGCGGTGCTGGGCGTCGAGCGGCGCGATGCCAAGCTCGAAGCCGGTCTCCCACGGAATCAGCTCCCGCCCCTCCGGCGTCGCGGAGGCGGTGCGCACCAGGGCGGCGTATTCGCCGTCGTGGCGGATCTCGTGCCGGCAGAGGGCGGCGTCCAGCGTGCCGGCGACCGTGCACAGGAAGTCGCCGGTGACCTCGCATTCCCGCACATAGTCGACCAGCCGGACCAGCTGCTGTTGCAGCATGGCGTGCTGGTTCGCGTGCTCCTCCCACCGCTGGAAGCCGGCGGCGCGGATGATGACCTCCTCATGGTCGAAATGGGCGTGCATCTCGTCCACGAAGGCGTCGAAATGGGGAACGACGGCGTCCCGCGGAGCCCCCCTAGCGCAGGCGCGGCGGATCGTCCCGACGCGGTCCATCAGGGCGGCGTGGGTCACGTCGATGAAGCCGTTGCCCGTGCGCGGAACGGTGTGGCCGTCCGTGGTCATGGAGCCCCCGCGTGCCTGTGGCGTTCCTCTTGGTGGCGTCCCCGTCGGCGAGTCGCCCACCGCAAGTTGCTGTCGGAGTGATTTGTATCAGCCGAACGGCAGAGGCCGCAACGGGCTGCGACGATCGGACCCAGCCGAAGGTCATAGACTTCCGGGTCTCTCCTACCGCGGCCCGTCGTAGCGGGGAAAGTGGTCGGCGATGACGTCCCCGGTGAAGGCGGCGACCCAGCCGTCCGGGCGCGTGAAGAAGCGGATGGCGGTGAAGTGCGGATCCGGCCCCATGTCGAACCAGTGCTTGGTCCCGGCGGGCACGCTCAGCAGGTCACCCCGCTCGCAGACGACGCGCAGCACGCGGTCGCCGACGTGCAGGTAGAAGGCGCCGCTGCCCTCCACGAAGAAGCGCGCCTCGTCCTCCTCGTGGGTGTGCTCGGCCAGGAATTTGGCGCGCAGCGCGCCGGCCTCCGGCATGCCCCGCGGCACGCGGACGACGTCCGCCGATTGGAAGCCGCGCGCACGCTTCAGGGCGGCAATCGGGCCGGCGTAGGCGGCCAGCACCGCCGCGGTGTCCGCGGTGTCGTCGATCGCCTTCTCCGCGTTCCACCGCTCGAACAGCAGGCCGGCCATCGCGAGGTGCCCGGACACGACCATCCGGTCGCTGCTCGACAGTTCCACCACGGTCGGGTCGTTGTCGGGGTAGACGGTCAGCCAGGCCATGGTCGCCTCCGTTGCTCCAAGCCCTTGGGAGGTCAGGATGGAACCTTCGCAACCGGGGCACAACCGGCCGCGCGGTCGCTGCGGTCAAGCGACGCAGCCTCCCGGACGGATCACCCCCGGCGCGCCAGGGCGAGGGACAGCGCCAGCCCGGCCGTCACGATCACCCCGACGAAGCCGGCCACCCCCGGCCAGCCGTAGCCGTGCCAGAAGACCCCGCCCAGCGTGCCGGCGATGGTGGAGCCCATGTAGTAGCAGAACAGGTAGATGGCCGAGGCTTGGCCCCGGTTGGTCGTCGCGCGCTGCCCGATCCAGGCGGAGGTGGTGGAGTGCATGCCGAAGAAGGCGACGGTGAACAGCGCGATGCCCGGCGTCACCGCCCACAGGCTGTCCGGGCTCATCAGGGCGAGGCCGGCCGCCATCAGCGCCGTCGCCGCGGCCAGCACCTTGCCATGGCCCAGCCGCCCGGCGAGGCCGCCGAAGACCGGCGAGCTGACGGCACCCAGCAGGTAGACCAGGAACACCGCGCCGACCAGCGCCGGCCGCAGGTCGAAGGGCGGCGCGACCAACCGGAAGCCGACGTAGTTGAACACCGTGACGAAGGAGCCCATGGCGACGAAGCCCATGGCGAACAGCGCACGCAGGCCGCCGTCGCCGAGATGACGGCGCCACGCCGCGGCCATGTCGCGCACGCTCATGGAACTGCGCACGAAGCGCTTGGAGGCCGGCAGCCACAGCCAGACCGCCACCGCGCCCAGGATGCCGATCGCCCCGACCACGGCCAGCGCCGCGCGCCAGTTCACGAGGTCGGCGACCAGCGCGGTGACCGCGCGGCCCGACATGCCGCCGACCGCCGTGCCGCCGATGTAGAGGCCCATGGCGAGCCCGGCGGAGCGGGGCTCCACCTCCTCCGACACGTAGGCCATGGCGACGGCGGGAAGGCCGCTCAGCGCCAGCCCTTCCAGCGCGCGCAAGCCCAGCAGCCAGCCCCAGTCCGGCGCCAGCGCGCCGAGAATGCCCAGCGTGCCGGAGGCGAGCAGCGACACCGCCATGATCGGCTTGCGCCCGAACCGGTCGGAGATCATGCCGGCGACCAGCATCGCGACCGCCAGCACGCCGGTGGACAGCGACAGGGCGAGGCTCGATTCCGCCGGCGTGATGCCGAAGACGCGCGTGAAGTCCGGCATCAGCGGCTGCACGCAGTAGAGCGACGCGAAGGTGGACAGGCCGGCCACGAACAGGATGGCGCTGACCCGCCGGTAGGCCGGGCTGCCCGCCACCAGACCGTCCGGGATTGCGGCCACCGGTTCCGCCGTGATGCCCTGCCCGCCGAATCCGCCGTCCGCCACGATCGTTCTCTCGCCCGCGCTGCAATGCAGCGCAAGAGTGCGCGCGTCGGTGCCCACCTGTCCAATAGATCAGACGCGGGTCAGTGATAGGATTTCCGTATAAGTCGCGGAAATCAGGGAATTAGGGCGCGGAGGTCGAAGTCCTTCGCGAAGGCCAGCAGAGCGCCGCCGGCGCTGGCGGAGGACACGCGCAGCACGCCGTTGCCGACGACGGTCGGGAACTTGCTTTTCTGCAAGGACTGCTGCGCGCGGTCGAGGTCGGCGACGCGCACCACGAAGCCGGCCAGGAACGGCGTCGGCGCGGCCAGCGCGGGGTCGCTGGTCCAGCCCCAATGCAGCGCCGCGGGCGTCGCCACGATGATGGGCGTGTCGCCGGTCGGGACGAGGCGGGCCGGCCCCTGCTCCTCCACCGCCGTGCCGAACAGGCGAGCGTAGCCGGCGGCCACGGCGTCCGGATCGTCGGCGGCCACGACCAGTGCTGCGAGGCCGGTGGCCGTGTTGTCGTGCTGCACGTATTCCGGCCGCCACACGACGTCGCGGGTGTGGTGCTGGCACAGGAAGACGCGGCCGCCGACTTGGCTGGCGATGTCGATCTGCGTGATGGTGAAGCGCGCGTCGCGCGTCCCTTCCGGCAACGCGACCGGACGGCCGAAGTCCACCGCTTCCGACGCCGGGTAGCCCGCCTCGGCCAGCAGGCGCTGGGCGGCGCGCGCGTCGTCAGTCTTCAGCGCCAGGGCGGCGATGCCCTCCCGCGTCTTCAGAAGGTCGCTGTAGTAGGCGGTGACGGGGTGCGGCTCCTCCACGGCCAGCAGTTCGACATAGTCGTCGGCGCCGAACATGATGGTGTGGTTAATTGACTTCAGCTCCGTGTGCCGGCCGCGCGGGGTGATGGTGAAGCCCATGCGCTGGTAGGCGTCGCGCGCCTTGTCCAGGTCGCGGACCGCGACGACGAGATGGTCGATGCCGTTGATGCCGTGTGCGCCCATGGTTCGTGTCCCTTCCCGTTCCGGCACTCAGTCGTTGATGTCCCGCCAGCGATAGAGCAGCAGCATGCCGCGGGCAAGCGTCCGGACGGCGACGTGGAACGGCAGCGGGCGCAGCGGCGACAGCGGGATGGGAAGCTCATCGGCCGGGCGGCCCAGGCCATACTGCGCCAGCTCCTTGCCCATGGCGGTGCCGAGCGCCACCGCCCGCCCCTGGCAGCCGATCCAGGTGACGACGCCCGGCGCCAGCTCGTGCAGGCGCGGCAGGCGTTCGGGCGTCATGCCGATGTATCCCCACCAGACGTGATCGAAGGTCACCGGCCCGATCTGCGGGAAGACCCGTTGCAGGCGCTCAGATATACGGGCCCTCAGACGCCGTTCCGAATCCACGTCGAAGACCAGCGCGCCGCCGGTCACCAGACGCCCCTGCGCGTCCTGGCGGAAGAAATACAGGTCGCCCTGGGTGTCGGACAGCGCGTGCCCGTCCGGCAGGATCGATCGGCGCAGGTTCTCCGACAGCGGCTGCGTCGCCATCTGGTAGGAGCGGATCGGCACGATGGTCTGCGCCAGCTTGGGCCACAGCCCGTCGCTGTAGGCGTTGGTCGCCAGCACGACGCGCTTCGCCACCACGCTGCCGCGCGGAGTCGTGACGCGCCAGCGGTCGCCGGCTTGGGTCAGGCCGGTGGCCGGGGTTCCCTTGTAGACCTTGGCGCCGGCCGACACCGCCGCGCGCGCCATGCCGCGGGCGAGCGCCAGCGGGTTGATCCGCCCGCCGGAGCGGTTCTGCCAGCCGCCGTACCAGTAGGGGGAGCCGGTGATCGCCTCGCAGCGGTCGCGGTCGAGCAATTCGACGGGCGCGCCGCGGCGGCCCCACTGTTCCGCGCGCTTGGCGGAGATGGCGAGGCGGCTCTTGCGGTGGGCGGGCTGCACCCAGCCGTTCTGCACCGCCTCGCAGTCGATGCCGTGCTTGGCGACGATGCCGAACAGCAGGTCGGCGGAATCGCGCAGCACGCGCACGAACTGCTCGCCCTTCTGCGGACCCCACAGGGCGACGAGGTCGTCGGGGTCGGCGCGGGTCAGGGTCGGGATGACCTGCCCGTTGTTGCGGCCGGACGCGCCCCAGCCGGGCTCCGCCGCCTCCAGCACGACGGCCGAGGCGCCGGCCTCCGCGAGGTGCAAGGCGGTCGACAGGCCGGTGAAGCCGCCGCCGACGATGACGACGTCCGCCTCAACCTCGCCGGACAGGGTCGGCAGGTCGAGCGCCGGCGGAGCGGTCTTCGCCCACAGGGATGGTGGTAAAGCGGTGTCGATGGTGGCGGCGGTCAATGCACGTGTCCCCCGAGATAGGCGGCGCGGATGCGCGGGTCCTCGGCCAGCTCCGCGGCCGGCCCCTGCAGCACGATGCGCCCGGATTCCATGACGTAGGCCTGGTCGGCGACGCGCAGCGCCGCCTTGGCGTTCTGCTCGACCAGCAGGATCGCCGTCCCCGTCTCGCGGATCATGGCGACGAGGTCGAAGATCTGCCGCACCAGCTTGGGCGCGAGGCCCAGCGACGGCTCGTCCATCAGCAGCAGCCGCGGGCGGCCCATCAGGGCGCGGCCGACGCAGAGCATCTGCTGCTCGCCACCGGACAGGGAGCCGGCCTTCTGCGACAGGCGCTCCCTCAGGCGCGGGAAGAGGGCGAGCATGCGCTCCAGATCCTGCTCGTACTCCCGCCCGCCGCGCGGGCCGGCGCCGAGGCGCAGGTTTTCCAGCACGGTCATGCTGGAAAAGATCTGCCGCCCCTCCGGCGCCTGGCAGACGCCGAGGCGGACGATGTCGTGGGTGGCGAGGTTCGTGATCGGCGTGCCGTCGAGCCGGATCTCGCCGCCGCCGACCTTGTAGACGCCGGAGATGGCCCGCATCAGCGTCGTCTTGCCGACTCCGTTGGAGCCCAGCACCGTAACGATCCCACCGGCCGGCACGTCGAGCGACACGCCCTGCAGGATCGGCTGCGGCCCCATGGTGACGCGCAGGTCGCGGATTTCCAGGAGGTGGGTCATGGATGGGCTCGCAGATTCAACCCTCTCCCCTCTGGGGAGAGGGTGGCCCGGAGGGCCGGTGAGGGGGTTGCGCCTTTTTGGAGCGTCCGGCAAAAGCGCAACCCCCTCACCCTAACCCTCTCCCCAGAGGGGAGAGGGAATGCTTCTTGGGGCGGGGGGAAAACACGGAGATGGGTCATGCCGCGTCCTCCTCGTCGCCGCCGAGGTAGGCTTCCAGGACAGCGGGGTCGCGGCGGATGTGCTCCGGGGTGCCGTCGGCGATCTTGCGGCCGGATGCCAGGACCATCACGCGCTGGCAGATGCCCATGACCAGAGTCATGTCGTGTTCGACCAGCAGCACCGTCATGCCCTCCGCGTGCAGGCCGCGGATGAAGGATGCGAGGTCCGCCGTCTCGCTGTCGTTCAGGCCGGCGGCGGGTTCGTCGAGGATCAGCAGGCGCGGACCCAGGGCCAGGGCGCGGGCGATCTCCAGATACTTGCGCTTGCCGTAGCTGAGGTTGGCCGCCAGCTCATGCCCCTGCCCGGCCAGCCCGACGCGCTCCAGTGCCGCCCAGGTGCGTTCGCTGACCGCCTTGGCGTCGGACTCGCCGCGCCCACCGCGGAACAGGGAGCGCCAGGGGGAATGCCCGACGGCGCCGATGGCGCCGACCGACACGTTGTCGAACACGGTCATGTTCGGGAAGATGCGCAGGTTCTGGAAGGTGCGGCCCAGCCCGCGCCGGGCGACGCGCCAGGGCTTCAGGCCGGAGATGGTCTCCCCACCGAAGCGCACCGTGCCCTCGCTGGGCGGGGTGAAGCCGCTGATGAGGTTGAACAGGGTCGTCTTGCCCGCACCGTTCGGGCCGATCAGCCCGACCAGTTCCCCCTGCTCCACCCGGCCGGACACGCGGTCCACGGCGAGGAGGCCGCCGAAGCGGCGGGTCAGGTTCTCGATCTCAAGAAGCGCCGCCATCATCGCCATCCAATGCTTTGGCGGGCCGTGCCCGCCTTCCAGCCGCCGCCGAAGGAGGAGCGCACGAGATTCAGGGCCGACACCTCGCCGAACAGGCCCTTGGGCAGCAGCAGGATGGAGAAGAACATCACGCAGCCAACCACGATCATGCGCACGTCGCCGACCGGGCGCAGCGCCTCCGGCAACACGATCAGCAGCACGGCGCCGATCACCGCGCCGGGCAGGCTGCCGAGGCCGCCGACCACGATCATCGCCAGCACCAGGATGGACTCGCCGAAGCGGAAGTCGTTCGGGCTGATGTAGCCGGTGGTGTGCGCCCAGAGCGCGCCAGCGACACCGGCGAAGAAGCAGGCGATGGCGAAGACCTCGCCCTTCAGCCGCACCACGTCGATGCCCATGCTGTCGGCGCACTGGTCGTCTTCGCGTAGCGCCCGCAACGCGTTGCCGTAGTAGGAATGGGTCAGCCGGTGCAGCACCCACAGCGACGCCAGCATCACGACCGCGACCACCAGATAGCTGCCGAGGTTGCCGGACAGGTCCAGCCCGAAGACCTTGAAGGACGGGATCGCCGGGATGCCCATGGGGCCGCGGGTGAAGTCCACCCAGTTCAGCAGCGTGCCGTGGATGATCTCCCCCATGCCCAGCGTCGCCACGGCGAAGTAGATGCTGACCAGCCGCATGGTCGGCAGCGCCACCAGCACGCCGCCGATTGCCGCGGCGACTCCGGCCAGCGGGATGGTCAGCAGGAAGGGCACGCCATGCTGCGTCGCCAGCAGCGCCGCGGCGTAGGCGCCGATGCCGTAGAAGGCGGCGTGGCCGAGCGACAGGAGGCCGGCGACTCCGGTGATGAAGTTCAGGCTGGCCGCCAGGATCGCGAAGATCATCGCGGTGATCGACACCCGGAACAGGTAGCCGGAGCCCGACGCCTGCAACAGCGCCGGCACCAGCACCAGAACCGCCAGGGCGACCACGAGCGGAAGGGCCAGCGGAAGGATGCGTTTAGACACGGTCGCGCGCTCCGCCGAAGAGGCCGGTGGGGAAGAAGATCAGCGTCAGCAGCAGGAAGCCGTAGGCGATCATCTCGCTCCAGCCCTGGGCCAGGAATTCGGTCGCCACCGCCTCGGCGAGGCCGAGGAAGATCGCGCAGATCACCGCGCCGGGAATGCTGCTGAGGCCGCCCATGACCATGGCGACGAAGGCCTTGACGCCCGGCGCGAAGCCCATGGTCGGGAAGACGGAGCCGTAATAGAGCGCCACCAGGATGCCGGCCACCGCCCCCATCACCGAGCCGACCACGAAGGTGGCGATGATGGTCCGGTCAGTGTCGATGCCCACGTATTTGGCGCCCAGCGGGTTGTTGGCGACCGCCCGGATCGACAGGCCGATGCGCGTCCGGTAAAGCAGGAACTGCAACCCGGCGAACATGGCGACCGCCGCCCCGAAGATCACGAACTGGCCGGTGGAGAAGGACAGCTCCCCGATCTGCACGGGGTCGGTCAGCTGCGATTCGAAGGGCACGGGGCGCATGGCGCCGCCGAACACCTTCTCCACCACCTCGCGCACGATGATCGACACGGCGAGCGAGGAGAGCAGCGTCGCCTCGCGCATCGCCTTGGACTTCAGCGATGCCTCGTCCTGGAAGCGGCGAAAGGGCTTGAAGGCCAGCCGCTCCAGCCCGAATCCGGCGACGGCCCCGACGGCCATGACGAACAGCACCACCGCGACCAGCGGCGGCGCCAATGCTGTGATCAGCACCACGCCGGCGTAGGCCCCGACCATGTAGACCTCGCCATGCGCGAAGTTCACCACGTTCAGCACGCCGAAGATCAGTGTGAAGCCGATGGCGATCAGCGCATAGACCAGCCCAACGGAGAAGCCGTTCACGAGCTGTTGGACGAAGAAGGCGTCGAACATTCACAATTCCCGAACACGGGGCCCCCTCCCTAACCCTCCCCCGCTGCGCGGGAGAGGGAACTCCGCTTTTTTGCCCTCCACCGCGCAAGCGGGGGAGGGAGGGACCCACGCGCGAGCGTGGGAGGGAGGGGGCACGTTGCCGCGTGTTTACTTCACCAGCGCGAACTGGCCGCCCTTGATCTCCATGCGGGCGAGCTGCTTGGTCGGCTCGCGGGTCTGGGGATCGAAGGTGGTTTCGCCGGTCACGCCGGGGAAGCCGGCGGTCTGGGCGAGCGCGTCGCGCAGGGTCTTGCGGTCGACGGTGGGACCGACCTTGGCGATGGCGGCCAGCATGATGTTGGTCGCGTCATAGGCCTGGGCGGCGAACATGGTCGGGATCGCCTTGTAGCGGGACTGGTACTCGTCCACGTAGGCCTTCACGACCGGCTCCGGGCTGTCGGCGGCGAAGGTGGTGGACAGCTTCAGGCCGTCCGACGACGGGCCGGCCAGCGCGATCAGCTTCGGCGAGTAGAGCGAGGAGGTCGCGTAGGTCGGGATCTGCACGTTCAACTGGCGGCGCTGCTGGAGCAGGGAGGCGCCGTCCTCGTCGAACATGCCGAGGTAGATGGCGTCCGGCTTCTCGCGCGCGACCTTGGTCAGGATGGTGCGGAAGTCGCGGTTGCCGGGGTTGTAGAACTCCACCGACGTGACCTGCCCGCCGCCCTTCTCCACCGCGTCCTTGAAGTTGGACACGACCGACTGGCCCCAGTCGTTCTGAATGGCGATGACGGCGATCTTCTTCTTGCCCTCGCCCAGCGCCCACTTCGCCACGAACGGGCCTTCATAGGCCTGGGTCGTAATGTTGCGGAACTGCCATTCGCTGATCTTGACGTAGTCCGGGTGCGACGCCGTCTGCGACAGCTGCGGCAGGCCGGCCTGGGCGTAGACCTGCGCCGCGGCCATCGACACGGTGGAGGAGAAGTCGCCGAGCACGCCGACGATCTCCGGATCGTCGACGAACTTCTTGGCGATGTTCACGCCTTCCTTCGCGTCGTTCTTGCTGTCCTCGAACTTCAGGACGACGGTGGCGCCGGGCAGCTTGCCGGACTTGTTGAACTGCTCCACCGCCAGGGTGGCGGAGTTGCGGAACACCTCGCCGTACTGCGACATCTCGCCGGTCAGCGGCGCCTGATAGCCGAGCGCGATGGTCTTCTGCGCCAGCGCGGGCAGAGCCGCCATGGACACGGCGGCACCGGCGGCAACACCGGCGAGAACGCCGCGAATCGTCTTGGAAAGCGTCATGGTCCTGCTGTCTCCTCTCACGCGGTGCCGGAATTCGTGGTTGGCTGGCCGGGGCGGACGCGCAGGATGCAGCAGCCCTCCCGGCCGGGTTTCCAGGTTTCGCCCTCGAAGGTGAAGCCGGCGGCCTCGAAGGTGCCGTTGTCCACCTGGCCGGCGATGGCGCACATGGTCGCCAGCTCGTCCGGCGGCAGGCCGTGCTCCTCCCAGGCCTCCTTCAACGGGCAGCGCTTGAAGGCGATGTCCAGGCCGCCGGAGTCGCAGCGCGTCACCACCGGCTCGAACATGCGGCCGTGGTCGGGCACGAAGTCGAGGAAGGCGGTCTTCAGCCCGTCGAAATCGGCCGGGGCGTAGGAGGCGAATCGAGCGCCGACCTCCTCCCCGCGGTCGCGGATGGCCTTGGCCAGCGTCTTGGCCGCGGACTCCGCCCCATGCTCCCGCGCCAGTTCGCGGTACATGGCCAGATAGAACAGCGCCCGGTTCTTCAGCGAGCCGCGCAGCTGCTCGCGCAGATCCTCTTCCTCGGTCATGGCCGTGCCTCGCCCCCAGAAATGCACCGTGATCGCATACCATCATAGGCGAGCGACCCAGGGTGTGCGAATTACCCTATTTTGCGCATGCCTACAGCGTCAATGCTTTCACAGCGAAGCATGCATTCTTCTATAGGGAATGGGTGACGATCCACGCCGCGAACATGTTGTTTTTGGGGAATTGCCTGGGGTGTTTTTCACGCGACCAAGGGCTGGGCGCGCCAAGCGGCGATGAAATCCGGGATCGGCGGCGAATCGCGCCCCTCACCGAGCGCCGCCAGGACCTCGGCGGGCGGGACCACCGCGCCGCGGGCGACGAAGGCGCCCTGCACCACGGCCATGGCGGCGGTGCCGCCCGCCGTCTCCACGCGGTGCTCGATGAAGAAGTACTTCTCGTCCCAGCACAGCACGCGGCTGACCAACTCGAATCGCTGGAAGGGCGCCAGCGGCCGGCGGAAGCGCACCGTGGCGGCGCCGAGCACCGGCTGCCAGCGGTTGCGCAGGATGGCCCGCCCCAGCCCGGCGCGCAGCATCAGGTCGGTCCGCCCCAGGTCCATGACGCTGAAATAGCGGGCGTTGGTCATGTGCATGTTGAGGTCGAGATCGGTCGGCCAGACCCGGAAACGCAGGCGCGCGTCGTCCAGGAATCCGACCGGGCGGCCGAGCAGCGCGGCCACGACGACGGCCATCAAGCGGAACAGCAGGTTCATGCCACCTCTCCGGTTTCTTCGTCACGAAGACCGGGAGGCGGACGGGACCACCCGGTCAGGCGCTTTTGGCTTTCACGCCACGGTCGTCGAGCGCGGCGACCACCTGCGATTCGATGTCCTTCAACTCCTCGACGGTCGCCTCCAGATCCTCGCGCTGCTGCGCCAAGTCCCGCAGGCGGGCGTCAATGCGCTTCAACAGGACCTTCAGCTGTTCCACCCCGCCGTCGACGTTGTAGAGGTCCAGATACTCCCGGATCTCCGCCAGCGAAAAGCCCAGCCGCTTGCCGCGCAGGATCAGCTTCAGCCGGGCGCGGTCGCGCTTGGTGTAGACGCGGTTGTTGCCGACGCGGTTGGGCGACAGCAGCCCCTTGACCTCGTAGAAGCGGAGGGCACGCGGCGTGATGCCCAGTTCCTCCGCCAACTGATTGACCGTGTAGAGCTGTTCCATGGTGGGGGGCACGCCTTCCGTCACGTCGCGCCGCACGCGGGTTTTGTTTATTCTCGAAACAATCCAGCCGCCCGGCATTTACGTTCCTACCACAGCAACGGCGCCACAGGAACGGTGACATGACAAAGGCGCGCCCGTCCCTCCCCGTTCAAACCTCCGACTTGTTCAAGCTTTCGGCGATCAGTTCCTTTTTGGAGAGCTTGCCGACCGCCGTTTTCGGCAGTTCCGCGCGGAACTCGATCTGCTTCGGCATTTCGATTCGCGAGATCTTGTCGCGCAGGAAGTCCTTCAGCGCCTCCGCCGTCAGGGCAGCACCGGGCTTCAGCTGGACGAAGGCCTTCGGGCTCTGCCCGCGATAGTCGTCGGGGATGCCGATGACGCAGGCGGCCACAACGTCGGGATGCTGGTAGATCGCCTCCTCGATGACCCGTGGGTAAACGTTGTAGCCGCCGCAGATGATCAGATCCTTCAGCCGGTCGAGCAGGAAGACGTAGCCGTCCTGGTCCATCACCCCTACATCGCCGGTGAACAGCCAGCCGCCGGAAATGGCGCGGGCCGTCTCCTCCGCCTGGTTCCAATAGCCGGCCATGACATTGGGCCCGGACAGCACAAGTTGCCCCTTCTCCCCCGGCGGCAGCACGCGATGCGGATCGTCGAGCGCGCGGATCTGGAAGGTGATTCCCGGCAGCGGCAGGCCGATGGAGCCTTCCTTGTTGACGCCCGTCAGGGGGTTGCAGGCGCAGACCGGCGAGGCCTCCGACAGGCCGTAGCCCTCCACCAGCACGCAGCCGGTCGCCCGCTCGAACTGGCGCTTCAGCTCCATCGGCAGCGGCGCCCCGCCGGAGATGCAGTAGCGGATGGAGGTCATCGGATGCCGCGCCACGTCCGGGTGGCCGAGCAGCGCCTTGTACATGGTCGGCACGCCGGGCACGAGGGTCGGCTTGCGCCGCGCGATGGTCTTCAGCACCTGCGCCGCCTCGAAGCGCGGCAGCAGAATCAGTTCCGCCCCCGCGGCCAGACCCATGTTCAGCACCACGGTCATGGCGAAGACGTGGAAGAAGGGCAGCACCGCCAGCATCCGCTCCCGCCCCGGCGCCATGCCGGGGAACCAGGCGGCCACCTGCCGCGCGTTGGCGACGAGGTTGGCGTGGGTCAGCATCGCCCCCTTGGGCACGCCCGTGGTGCCGCCGGTGTATTGCAGCACCGCCACGTCGCGCCGCGGGTCAATGGCGACCGGCCGCACCTCGCCGTCGTTGGCGAGCAGCGCGTCGAAGTCCACATGGCGGCCATCGGCGGGGATCGCGGCCAGTTCGCTGCGCTTCAGCACGCGGAACAGCACGCCCTTCACCGGCGTCAGGATGGAGGCCATGCGGCAGACCACGATGGTCTTCAGCCGGGTCCGGCCCAGCATCGCCTCGATGCGCGGGTAGATTTGCTTCAGGTCGAGCGTGACCATGATCTCGGTGCCGGAATCCGTGATCTGGTGCTCCAGCTCCCGCTCGACGTAGAGGGGGTTGTAGTTCACCACCGTGCCGCCGGCCTTCAGCACGCCGAAATAGGCGATCACGTAGGTCGGCGTGTTCGGCAGGCAGAGCCCCACCCGCACGCCCGGCTTCACCCCCAGCGCGGCGAAGCCCTTCGCCGCCCGGTTCACCAGCCCCATGACCTCCGCGTAGCTGTAGCGGCGGCCGAGGAAGTCCAGGCAGGGGCGTTGGGCGAAGCGGGCGGCCGCCTCCTCGAACAGGTCGGACAGCGGGGACACGGGGATGTCCTGGTCCCAGGCGATGCCGGCGGGATACTGCGCCAGCCAGGGCTGATCCGCCCCCTCACCCGTTCCGTCCCTACGCGCAAGATTCTCGGTCATGTCCGATCCTCCCGACGGCGTGGGGGTCAGTGACCGGGGGGACGGTTCGGGAGGCGGAATGGAGGGATCTCGGGCGTGGCGGCCTTCGGCATGGTTTCACTCCCCTTTTTGATCGCGGTTCCTCGGATCGCTCGGGCGCCTGGAACCTTTTGGTTATGACGTTGACGTAAACGTAAGCTCGACCTACTGTCAAGAGACCTGACGATCAGGACGCACGGGAGAGAGGGACCGACCGATGGTTGAGGACATTCTGCGGGAGCTTCAGGCCCGCTCCACCAGCTTCCGCGGGCTGAAGGCCAACGTGCGCTTTGCGATGGAAGACGACGCGGTGGTCCGCGTGGACGCCCGCGAGACGCCAGTCGCCATCCGCCGCGAGGAGGACGTGAGCAAGAACGGGGCGGCCGAGGACGCCGACTGCACCATCCGCATCTCGGCCGAGAACCTGAAGAAGCTGATGGACGGCCGGCTGAACCCGATGCTGGCCTTCACCATGGGCAAGCTGAAGGTGGACGGCTCCATGGGCGTCGCCATGAAGCTGGCGCAGCTGCTGGACGAGTAAGCGAAGCGCTTCAAGCGCAGCGGCTACGATGTTACCTACATCCTGACGTGAGTGCTTCGAGAGGATGTGATGCCGATCTTCGTGTTCCCCGACGACCCGATCTGGAACGAGGAGGCGGACGCCGTCCAGTTCGCCGTGGAGGTCGGGGAATACCACGGCACCGTCTTCATCCCCCGCCGCGCCCTGCAAAGCCTCGCCGGCCACACGCCGAAGCCGGACGAGGCCGTGCAGCTCGTCTGCATGAACCGGCCGGTCTTCGACAAGGCGGTGGAGGCGCGCATCATGGACCGCAAGCTGGACCCCGACGCGAACATCCATTTGACGCCGCGGGATGTGCGGCGGGTTGGGGGGTAGGAGTTTCTGGATGGGGAGTGGTTGTGTTGGGCCCCCCTCCTAACCTCCCCCCACTTCGCGGGGGGAGGGACTTGGTGCAAGTGCGGCGGAGTTCCCTCCCCCGTCGAAGATGGGGGAGGGTTAGGGTGGGGGCCCGACGCGACGATTCGTGGGGGTCCAGCGCAACCACCCTCCCCGCCCCCTCAAATGCTGTAGTTGTCCGCGATCCCGCTGCGCAGCTGCTCCACCTGCTCGCGGAAGACGCCGCCGTCGCGGCCCGGATCGTTGCGGACATCCCGCACGATGCGCGCGGGACTGCCGCCCAGCACGATGATGCGGTCGGCGAGGTGGACGGCCTCCTCCAGGTCGTGGGTGACGAAGAGGATGGTCTTGCCGGTCTCGCGGTGGATGCGCCGCAGCTCGTCCTGGAGGCTGTGGCGCGTGATGGCGTCGAGCGCGCCGAAGGGCTCGTCCATCAGCAGGATGTCCGGGTCTACGGCGAGCGCGCGGGCGATGCCGACGCGCTGGCGCTGGCCGCCCGACAGCTCGTAGGGCCAGCGCCGGCCGTAGTCGTCGAGCCGCACCAGCCGCAGCGCGGCGGCCACGCGCTCGTCGCGCTCCGCGGTGCCGATGGGCAGGCCCTCCAGCCCGAAGCGGACATTCTTGGCGACGCGGCGCCAGGGCAACAGGCGGGCGTCCTGGAAGACGAGGCTGACCGGGCGGTGGCCGGGCTTGTTCGTCTCGTGGATCGTCACGGTGCCGCCGCGCGCCTTGTGCAGGCCGGCGACCACGCGCAGGAGCGTGGACTTGCCCACGCCCGACGGGCCGACGATGGCGACGAAGCTGCCGCGCTCCACCGACAGGTCGACCTCCACCAGCACCGGCGGGGCATCCGGGCCGTAGCCGATGGAGACGCCCTTCAGGTCGATCACGCTCTTTTCCATCACTTCTGCCATGCGAGCACCCGCTGCTGGACCTGCATGAACAGGAAATCACAGACGCCGTAGAGCGCCGCGATCGTCACCATGTAGAGCACCACGATGTGCGTGGCGAGCAGGCCGGAGGCGTCGGACATGCGAGAGCCGAGGCCGGCGATGCCGAACAGCTCCGCCGCCACCACGGTCATCCAGCCCTGCCCCAGCCCGGCGCGGACGCCGGACAGGATGCCGGGCAATGCGCCGGGCAGCACGATCTTGAACAGGCGCGGGACCAGCCCGCCCTGGCCGAAGGCGTAGCCCAGTTCGATCAGGTCCTTGTCCACGCCGCGCACGGCGGCGTAGGTGGCGTAGTAGTTGATCCAGAAGACCGTCAGGGCGATCAGGAAGGTCGCCGCCGCCTCGCTGACCCCGAACCAGATGATGGCGAAGGGGATCCAGGCGATGGACGGGATGGGGCGCAGCATGCGCACCACCCAGGCCTGGGCGGCGTCCCAGACGCCCCACATCGCCGCGGCCGTGCCGAAGGCGATGCCGAGGACGGTGCCGAGGAACAGTCCGCTCAGGTAGTGGGACAGGCTGGCGAGCACCATGGTCTGCCAGGTGCCGGCGCGCACCTCCGCCACGAAGGCGGCGGGGACGGCGCTGGGCGACGGCAGCAGGCCGGACGGTACGACGCCGCTGCGCGCCAGCGCTTCCCACGCCAGCAGGAAGACGGCGACGCCGAGCGCCGACAGGGCGACGGAGGTGTGGAGCTTCAGCGGCTGGCGCATCGGAGACGGTCGCGGCCTTACTTCGCCACGGCGGCGTCGTAGAAGCGGAAGTCGAAGGCCTCCGCCACCGGGATGATGCCCTCGGCCGAGCCGATCTCCTTGGTGTAGGCCATCATGTTCTCCACCGCCGGGACGACGCCGTGCGGGTCGGCCACGAACTTGGAGCCCGGCGAGCGGAAGGCGGCCTCCAGCGTCGCGGCGTCCATCAGGCCCTTGCCGAGATACTCGTTGGCGACCTTGGCGGCGCGGGCCGGGTCCTTGGCGATCAGCTCCACGGCACGGACATGCGCCTTGAGGAGCTTGGTCAGCGCGTCGCCGTGCTGCTTAATGACCTCGCCGCGCACGGCGATGATGGTGCCGGGCTGGTTCGGGAACATCTCCGCCCCCGTCGCCAGCAGGGAGACGTTCGGGTCCATCTGCTTGGTGACGGTGACCGTCGGCTCGCGGATGGTCGCGGCGTCGAGCGCGCCGGCCAGCAGGGCCTGCTGGGTCTTGTCGATGCCCATGGAGATGATGTCCACGGTGGCCGGGTCGACCTTCACGACCTTGAACAGCCAGTGGCGCAGGACCGTGTCGGGCACCGAGCCCGGCGGCTGCGTGCCGATCTTCACCTTGCGGCCGTTGTCGGCCACGAACTTCGCGAAGGACTCCGGAGTCGCCTTGCCGCCCAGCGCCTTGGCGAACTGGCCGCGGCCGGCCACCACCATCTCCTCCACCGCCGAGTTGGCGATGACGGAGATGTCCGCGCCCTTGGCGCGGGCGACCAGCACCGGGGCCACGCCGGCGTACATGGCGTCGATCTTGCCGGCGGCCATGGCCTGGATGGCGTGCGGACCCGATTCGAACTTGGTCAGCTTCAGCTCGATGCCCGCCTCGCGCGCCCAGCCCTCCCCGTCCAGGATGAACAGGGGGGCGGCGGCCAGGATGGGGATGTAGCCGACCTCCAGCCTCACCGGGTCGGCGGCGCGGGCAAGGCCGGGCGCCAGCGCAACGAGGGACGTGGCGGCCAGGGTCGTGGCAGCCAGCGCCATCAGGGCGGAGCGACGGGTCAGGGCGGTCATGGCGGCATCCTTTGGGCGATAGGCTCTAGGCAATAGCCGCCCTATTTAGCACGCTTTTCACCCAGAGGAAGAGTGAATTGCACATTCGGCGTAGCGATAACTGCACATTTCACAAATGCGGTACTGTTATTCAGCCGCCGAGGCGCGCGATTCCGACCCGGGATCGGTCTTGTCCAGCACGAGGCTGAGCATGCAGCGGGCGATCTCGCGCTCCCCCATGATGCTGTGGGTGGCGCCGCATTTCTCCAGATGCTCGACCTCGGTGTCGGAATGGGCGCGGGCCAGGATGTCCAGGCCGGCGTTCGCGGCGCGCGCCTGCTCCACCACCGTCCCGGCCTCGAAGGTTTCGGGAATGGCGACGACGAGGCGCCGGGCCTCCGCCACGTTGGTCGCGGTCAGCACCGCCGGGTCGGCGGCGTTGCCGAACACCACCTCGGCCCCGTCGGCGCGGGCGGCCTCTGCGGGCTCCGGCCGGTCCTCCACGACCACGAAGGGCATGCCGGCCTCCTTCAGCCCGGCGCCGACGAAGGCGCCGACGCGGCCGTAGCCGATCAGGATGGTGTGGCCGGACAGCGTGACCTGCGGAAGGTCGTACTCCGGCAAGGCCGGCTCGGGGGCCGGTTCCGGGGCGGGCTTGGCGATCAGCGCGCTGTCGGGCTCCACCGCGGGCTCCTCGGCCGGGACGGGCTTGGGCTTCGGCTCCTCCAGCGGGGCGAATCGGGCGATCAGGGCGAACAGCAGCGGGTTGACGAAGATGGAGATGATGGCGCCGGCCAGGATCAGGTCGCGCGCGACCTCCGGCAGGAGGCCCATCCCGACGCCAAGGCCGGCGAGGATGAAGGAGAACTCGCCGATCTGCGCGAGGCTGGCGGAGATGGTCAGCGCGGTCGCGTTCGACCGGCCGAAGGCGCGCACCAGACCGAAGGCGGCGGCGGACTTGCCGACCAGGATGATCGCCAGCGTCGCGGCCAGCTCCCACGGGGCGCTGACGATGATGGACGGGTTGAACAGCATGCCGACGGAGACGAAGAACAGCACCGCGAAAGCGTCGCGCAGCGGCAGCGTCTCCTCCGCCGCGCGCTGGCTCAGCGGCGATTCGTTCAGGATCATGCCGGCGAAGAAGGCGCCCAGCGCGAAGGACACGCCGAACAGCGCGGCCGCGCCGAAGGCGACGCCCAGCGCGATGGCCAGCACCGACAGGCGGAACAGCTCGCGCGAGCCGGTGTGCGCGACCCAGTGCAGGATCCAGGGGATCACCCGACGCCCGACGATCAGCATCACCGCGACGAAGGCCGCGACCTTGCCCAGCGTGACCAGCAGCACCCCGCCGAGGCCAAGGCCGAAGGGACCCGTCCCCGCGCTCTCCCCGTTCATGGCGCCGGCGAGGCCGGGGATGATGACCAGCGCCAGCACCATCGCCAGATCCTCGACGATCAGCCAGCCGACGGCGATGCGCCCGCGCTCCGTCTGCACCAGCCGCCGCTCCTGCAACGCGCGCAGCAGCACGACCGTGCTGGCGACCGACAGGGCGAGGCCGAAGATGATGCCGGCCATCAGCGTCCAACCCAGCGCCATGCCCAGCCCGACGCCGAGCGCCGTCGCGATGCCGATCTGCACCACCGCGCCGGGCACCGCGACCGTCTTCACCGACAGCAGGTCCTTCAGCGAGAAGTGCAGCCCGACGCCGAACATCAGCAGGATGACGCCGATCTCCGCCAGCTCGTTGGCAAGGCCCTGGTCGGCGACGAAGCCCGGCGTGAAGGGGCCGATGACCACCCCGGCGAGCAGATAGCCGATCAGCGGGGACACCCGCAGCTTGTGCGCCAACGCCCCCATGGCGAAGGCGAGGACGAATCCGGCGACGAGAATGGCGATCAAGGGACCAGCGTGCATGGGTCTCCTGCAAGGTGCGAAGGCGGCGGGACGGGCGGCAGCCCTTGACTTTGGCCCGCGGCCCTCGCATTTCAACCATTATGGTTGAGATTTTGTTCGTGTACCCATGCCGCACCTGAAGCTTCTGACGCCGGGCCAATGCCGGGCGGCGCGCGGATTCCTCGACTGGACCCAGGACGACCTGGCCGAGCGCGCCGGCCTGTCGCGCAGCACCGTGCGGGATTTCGAAAAGGGCCGGCACGACCTGCAGCCCGGTTCGGCCCAGCAGATCGTGCGGACGTTCGAGGAGGCGGGGGTGAAGCTCATCCCGGCCTGCGCGGAGAACGGGCCGGGGGTGTGTATGAGGGGGGCGGGATGATTTAAGTGGTCGCGTTGGGCCCCCACCCTAACCCTCCCCCATCTTCGACGGGGGAGGGAACTCCGCCGCACCTGCGTCAAGTCCCTCCCCCCGCGAAGTGGGGGGAGGTTAGGAGGGGGGCCCAGCGCGACCACCCAACCTTCTCTCTTCTTACAACCGCCCCTGCTTCAGGCTGGTCTTGCCGAACGCGGTGTCGACGTAGTCCAGCAGTTCGCCCAGCGCTTCGGTCGGGGCGAGCGCGCCGGTGTCGATGGTCAGTTCCGGCGACTCCGGGGCCTCGTAGGGGGCGGAGATGCCGGTGAACTCGGCGATCTCGCCGGCGCGGGCCTTCTTGTAGAGGCCCTTGGGGTCGCGGGTCTCGCAGGTGGCGAGGTCGGCGGAGACGTAGACCTCGTGGAAGCGGTCGCCGCCGATGGCGCGGGCGCGGGCGCGGTCGGCCTGCAAGGGCGAGATCAGCGAGGCGATGACCAGCACGCCCGCGTCGGCGAACAGCTTCGCGGTCTCCGCCACGCGACGGATGTTCTCCGCCCGATCCTCCGGCGAGAAGCCCAGCCCGGCGTTCAGGCCGTTGCGGACGTTGTCGCCGTCCAGCACGAAGACCTGCCAGCCGCGGTCGAACAGCGCGCGTTCCAGCGCCATGGCGAGCGTCGACTTGCCGGCCCCAGACAGGCCGGTCAGCCAGAGGACGCCGCCCTTGTGGCCGTTGGCGGAGAAGCGCTCCTCCGTCGTGACTGCGTGCGACACCTCGGTGGTGTTGGTCGAGGCCGCGGGACCCTCGTCCACCTCCACCGCGATGCAGCCGCCGACCACGTCGTGGCCGTCGATCAGCACGCCGCGGCCGGTGCGCGGCAGCTCCGACGCCAAGTCGATGGCAATGGGGGAGCGGGAGCGCAGCACCACCTCCGCCACCTCATTGCGGTGGACGGCCTTGGCCGGGGTGCTCGACAGATCCTCGATGTCGATCACCGCGGTGATGCTTTCCACCGTCACGCGGTGCTCGGCGGTGGTGATCTTCAGCGTGTAGGTCTTGCCGACGGTCAGCGGCTCCGACGTCAGCCAGAACAGCCGGACGCCGAGGCGGTGGGTGACGTGTGGCGCGCCCTGCTCCAGATGCGCGATGTGCCCGCGCTCGGCGAAGATGCGCTTGTCGAGCGTGACGCCGATGCTCTGCCCGGCCTGGGCCGCGACGATCGGCTGGCTGTGGTTCCAGCCTTCGATGCTGACCACCGTGGCGGTGGCGCCGGTGGGCGAGAAGCGCAGCGTGTCGCCGACGCGCAGGCGCCCGCTCTCGATGCGGCCGGCCAGGATGCGGCGGTCGTCCGGCTTGTAGACGTCCTGCAGCGGGAAGCGCAGCGGCTGGTCGGTCGGCGTCTGCTGCGGGCGGAAGGCGTCCAGCGCCTCCACCACCGTCGGGCCGTCGTACCAGGGCGCCTTGTCGGAGCGGGTGACGATGTTGTCGCCGTGGCGCGCCGCGATCGGGATCACCGCCTTGGGGAAGACGTCCAGCTCCGCCAGATACTCGCGGATCTCGCGGGAGACGGCCTCGAACCGGTACTGGTCGAACTCCACCCGGTCCATCTTGTTGACGACCACCGCGACCTGCCGCACGCCCAGCAGGTGCAGCAGGAAGGCGTGGCGGCGCGACTGCTCCAAGGCACCCTCGGCGGCGTCGATCACCAGCAGGGCGGCGTCGGCCTGGGAGGCGCCGGTCACCATGTTCTTCAGGAATTCGGTGTGGCCCGGCGCGTCGATGATGACGTAGGGGCGCTGCGCCGTCTTGAAGTGGATCTGCGTGGTGTCGATGGTGATGCCCTGGTCGCGCTCCGCCTGGAGGGCGTCCATCACGAAGGCCCATTCGAAGGGCATGCCGCGCTTGCGGCTCATCTCGTGGACCTGCTCCACCTTGCCGTCCGGCAGGCTGCCGGTGTCGTTCAGCAGGCGGCCGATCAGGGTGGACTTGCCGTGGTCGACGTGGCCGACGATGACGATGCGCAGCTGGCCGTTCAGCTCGTTCCGGTTTTCCATCTTACATGTACCCCGCGCTGCGCAGACGTTCGAAGCTGTCCTCGGACTCGTTGTCCATGGCGCGGCCGGCGCGCTCCGGGATCTTGGTCACGACCAGCTCGGCGATGATCTCGTCGATGGTGCCGGCGGTGCTGTCCACCGGGAAGGTGATGTTCTTCTCGCCCAGCGAGCGGTAGCGCTTGCCGTCCTTGGCGAAGTACAGCGGGACGATGGGGATTTCCTCGCGCTTGGAGTAGCGCCAGATGTCCAGCTCCGTCCAATGCAGCAGCGGGTGGATGCGGACGTGGGTGCCTTCCTCGAAGCGGGTCTTGTAGTGGTCCCAGAACTCCGCCGGCTGGTCCTTCACGTCCCAGTCGCCTTCCAGCGAGCGGGGGGAGAAGACGCGCTCCTTGGCGCGGGTCGCCTGCTCGTCGCGGCGGATGCCGACCATGACGCCCTGGTACTTGCCGTTGTGCAGCAGGTTCTTCAGCCCTTCCGTCTTGCGCGCGGCGGCGCGGGTCAGCGGCGGCAGGGTCTGGTCCATCTCCTCCTCGGGCGGGCACTGCTCGACCACGAGGTCGAGGTCCCACTCCTTGGCGACGCGGTCGCGGAACTGGTAGACCTCCGGCAGTTCCATGCCGGTGTCGAGCTGCACGACCGGGAACGGCACGCGGCCGAAGAACGCCTTTCGGCAGAGCCAGAGCAGAGCGTTGCTGTCCTTCCCGATCGACCACAGCAAAGCCAGCTTGTCGATGCGGTTGTAGGCCTCGCGAAGGATGTAGATGCTCTGGCTCTCAAGGTAGTCGAGATCGGCGGTCATTGTGCGGTTCCGGTCTTGGAGAAGGTGTGAATGCCGCATTCGGTCTTGGCGGAGCCGGCCCAGCGGCCGGACCGCGGATCCGCACCGGGAGCGACACGCTCGGTGCAGGTAAAGCAGCCGATCGACAGGAAGCCGTCGGCCTCAAGCGGGTGGCGCGGGAGGTTGCGCCGGTTGAACTCGTCCTCGATCCGCGCGCGGTCCCAGTGGGCGAGCGGGTTGACCTTGATGCGTCCGGTCCCCTCCTCCGCCTCGAACAGCGTCAGGGCGGCGCGGGTGGAGGACTGGAAACGCTTGCGCCCGGTCACCCAGGCGTCGACGCCGGCCAGCGCGCGGTCGAGCGGGACCGTCTTGCGCAGGTGGCAACAGGCATCAAAGGAGCGGTTGAAGAGCAGGCCGTCGGGGTCGCCCGCGGCGACCTCCTCCGGCGTCGGGCCGATGGTGCGGATGTCGGTCAGGCCCAGCGCCTTGGCGAGCGTGTCGCGGTAGCGCAGCGTCTCGCCGAACAGCTTGCCCGTGTTGATGAAGAAGACGGGAAAGGACGGGTCCGCCTCCGCCGCCATGGCGAGGAGAACAGCCGATTCCGTCCCGAAGGAGGAAACCACAGCGATGCGGCCGGGAAATTCGTCGCGGACGAGCGCGTTCAGAAGCACCGCGCCGTCAAGCCGACCATAACGCTCCGTCAACTCCGCCGCGCGCGCCGCGCTTTGCGCGGAGGCCGTGGCCTGAACCGATCCATCGAGCATCGCCGATTGCCTAATTTTTCTATAGAGTATTTATTCTGATTTGCACATTAACACCGGTTTCACGGTGTTGCAACGCAAATACATTGTCTATATGTATTATAGGTTTATGTGAGTTTGTGAAATCTGTTGAAAGGGACAGGGCGTCGCGCTTAAATACCATCATGAGTCCTATTCACGCTGAAATTCGTGTAATTTTCCGGAGGCGCCGGTGATCCCCGTCGCGTTGGATCCGGCGCGCGTGCGCATCGCCCTGGCCGGACAGGGCCCGCTGGCGAAGCGCCGTCTGGCGCAGCTGCTGGACGGCGGCGCGTCGCCCGCGGTCTATTCACCGGATCCGGATGCGGAAATCGCAACGCTGGCCGGCGATCGTCTGGTACGGTCCCTCCCCTCCCCCGACGCGCTGGCGTCGGTGCAAGTGCTCTTCGTGGTGGGGCTGGAGGACATGGTGGCCGAGGATCTCGCGCGCCGTGCGCGGGAACGCGGGATTCTGGTGAATGTGGAGGATGTGATTCCCTTGTGTGATTTCCACGCGCCGTCTGTGGTTCGCCGCGGCGACCTGCTGATGACCGTCTCCACCGGCGGCAAGAGCCCGGCGCTGGCGCAGATGGTGCGCGAGCGGCTGGAAGCCCTGTTCCCGGCCAGCTGGGCGGAGCGGCTGGGGGAAATCGCGGCCCTGCGCGACCGGCTGCGCGCGGAGGGCGCCAAGGGACCAGACGTGCTGCGGGCCAGCCGCGACTTCATCGCCGGCAAGGGATGGCTGCCATGAGTTCAGCTCTGTTCGCCCGGTTGCCGGCCTTCGATCCGGGCAGCGTCTGGCTGGCCGGCGCCGGTCCCGGCGATCCCGGCCTGCTGACCCTGCTGGCCGCCAAGGCGCTGGGCGAGGCCGACGCCATCGTTTATGACGCGCTGGTCGGCGAGGGGATCCTGGAGCTTGCGAAGCCGGGCGCGGCGCTGGTCGACGTCGGCAAGCGCGCCGGCCGCCCCTCCCCGAAGCAGGAGGACATCAACGCGCGGCTGGTCGAACTGGCGCGCCAGGGGCTGCGCGTGCTGCGGTTGAAGGGCGGCGACCCCTTCGTGTTCGGCCGCGGCGGCGAGGAATGCATCGCGCTGGCCGAGGCCGAGGTGCCGTTCCGCGTGGTGCCGGGCGTGACCGCGGGCATCGGCGGGCTGGCTTACGCCGGCATTCCGGTGACCCACCGCGGCTTCGGCACCACGGCGACCTTCGTCACCGGCCACGACAAGGCCGGCGGGCTGCCGGCGGATCTCGACTGGGACATCTTGGCGCGGATGCCCGGCGCGCTGGTCTTCTACATGGCGCTCGGCACCATGGAGACGATCGCGGAGCGGCTGGTGGCGTCCGGCAAGCCGGCGATGACCCCGGTCGCCATCGTCTCCAGCGCCAGCACCGAGGCGCAGACCGTGATCGAAACCTGCCTCGCGCACTGCGCACGGGACGTGGTCCGGCTGCAGGCCAAGCGCCCGGCGATCATCGTGGTCGGCGAGGTCGTGCGGGTCCGCGGTTGGATTTCCGCGTGGCAGCAGACGGTTGGCCAAGCGGGCGGCAGTTCCCTTCCCACCATCGCCGTGTCGGCGTGACCTAATGTTTGAGGAGTTGAAGGCATGGCGTTGTTGAAGGCCATCACCGCGAACCGGCTGCGCGACGGCGAGGTCGTGTTCCTGAAGGCGGAGGGCGTCTGGGTCGAACGGCTGGACGAGGCCGCCCTGTTCGAGGACGCCGCCGCCGCGGATGCCGCACTCGCCGCCGCCAAGGCGCAGGCGGAGCGCGACCAGTACGGCGTGGACGTCTACGCCTTCGACCTGACCCTCAAGGACGGCAGGCCCGACCCCGTGAAGGCGCGGGAGCGCATCCGGGCGCTGGGCCCCACCGTCCGCACCGATCTCGGCAAGCAGGCCGCGGCCTGACTTCTTTAAGGGCGAGTTCCATGAACCACATCGCTCCCGGCCGCAACGCCGGGGTTTACAATTACGACGAGATCGACCGCCGTTTCGTGGCGGAGCGCGTGGAGCAGTTCCGCGCCCAGGTCGCCCGTCGCCTGTCCGGCGAGCTGACGGAGGAGGAGTTCAAGCCGCTGCGGCTGATGAACGGCCTGTACCTCCAGCTGCACGCCTACATGCTGCGCGTCGCCGTGCCCTACGGCGTGCTGACCTCGCGCCAGATGCGCAAGCTGGCCGACATCGGCCGCAAGTACGACAAGGGCTACGGCCACTTCACCACGCGCCAGAACCTGCAGTTCAACTGGATCAAGCTGGAGGAAACCCCGGAGATCCTGAACGAGCTGGCCGAGGTGGACATGCACGCGCTGCAGACCAGCGGCAACTGCGTGCGCAACGTCACCACCGACCAGTTCGTCGGTGCTGCGAAGGACGAGGTTGTGGACGGCCGCGTCTACGCCGAGATCCTGCGGCAGTGGACGACGCTGCACCCGGAATTCACCTACCTGCCGCGCAAGTTCAAGATCGCCATCATGGGGTCGGAAAAGGACCGCGCGGCCATCCGCATCCATGACGTCGGCGTCTTCGCCAAGCGCAACGAGCAGGGCGAGATCGGCTTCGCCTTCTACGCCGGCGGCGGGCTCGGCCGGTCGCCCTTCATCGGCAAGCTGATCCGCGAGTGGGTGGCGGAGGAGGACTTCGTCGCCTACCTGGAAGCGATCCTGCGCGTCTACAACCAGTACGGCCGGCGCGACAACATCTACAAGGCGCGCATCAAGATCCTGGTGCACGAGCTGGGCCAGGAGAAGTTCACCGCCGAGGTGGAGGAGGAGTTCGCGCGGCTGCGCGGGCCGAAGTACCGGCTCGCCCCGGAGATCGTCGCGGAAATCCGCCGGCGCTTCGGCGGCCCGTCCTTCGAGGAGCTGCCGCCCGTCTCCGCCGCGCTGGAGCAGGCCAAGGCTGGGAACGAGGCCTTCGCGCGCTGGGTCGCGGTGAACGTGACGGAGCACAAGGCGCCGGGCTACGCCGTCGCCACCATCTCCCTGAAGCCGGCCGGCGGCATCCCCGGCGACGCCACGTCGGAGCAAATGGAGCTGGTCGCCGACCTCGCCGACCAGTACAGCGCCGGCGAAATCCGCGTCAGCCACGCGCAGAACCTCGTGCTGGCGCATGTGAAACAGGATGACTTGTTCGCCCTGTGGACGGCGCTGGAGGGCGCCGGGCTCGGCACCGCCAACGTCGGGCTGATCGGCGACATCATCGCCTGCCCGGGCCTGGACTACTGCGCGCTGGCCAACGCCCGCTCCATCCCGCTGGCGCAGGCCATCTCGGCGCGCTTCGCCGACCCGGCGCGGCAGCAGCTGATCGGCGAACTGGGGATCAAGATCAGCGGCTGCATCAACGCTTGCGGCCATCACCATGTCGGCGCCATCGGCATCCTCGGCGTGGACAAGAAGGGTGTGGAGTTCTACCAGATCACCATCGGCGGCGACCCGACGCTGACCACGGCGATCGGCGACATCCTCGGCCCGGCGGTCACGGAGGATGAGGCGGTGGACGCCATCGAGGCCATCGTCGAGGTCTACCTCGCCAACCGCCACGACGGCGAAAGCTTCCTCGCCACGCTGAAGCGCGTCGGCCACGGCCCGTTCAAGGAGAGAGTCTATGCCGCTGATTAAGGACGGCCGCATCGTCGAGGACGACTGGACCCACGTTCCGGACGGCGAGGATGTCCCCGCTGACCGCCCGGCGATCATCAGCTTCGAGCGCTGGCAGGCGGAGCGCGCCAGCTTCGAGGGCCGCAACGCGGCGCTCGGCGTGCGGGTGAAGAGCGGGACGCTGGCCCCGGCCATCGCCCCGGACCTGGAGCGCTTCGCCCTGGTCGCCATCGAGTTCCCGAAGTTCCGCGACGGCCGCGGCTTCTCCACCGCCCGCGAACTGCGCGAGCGCTACGGGTTCGCGGGCGAGATCCGCGCGGTCGGGCATTTCATCCCCGACCAGTACCAGTTCGCCGTGCGCACCGGCTTCACCTCGGCGGAAGCCCCGGCCAACACCAACCCGGAGAGCTGGGCGCGCGCCCTGACGGAGATCACCGTCGCCTTCCAGCCGTCGCTGGATGATCCGCAGCCGCTGTCGCTGCTGCGGCGGCGGTTGGGGGCATAGGCTCAGTCAAAGCAAAAAGCCCTCTTCCAGCGATGCTGGAAGAGGGCTTTTTTGTTGGTTGGGAGTGGTTGCGCTGGGCCCCCACCCTAACCCTCCCCCACTTCGCGGGGGAGGGAACTCCGCCGCTTGCGCGCTCAACTCCTCCCCCCGTCGAAGATGGGGGGAGGTTGGGAGGGGGGCCCGATGCGACGACTTTAGGCCCAGCGCGAGAACCTTACGCCACGCCCATCGCGCGCAGCTCCCGAAAGCCGATCAAACGGCGGCTGTCCTCGTCGAACAGGGCGAGGCGGACGGTCTTCAGGCTGTCCTTCAGGCTGATCGCCTGGACCGCCTGAAGCTCCGGGATGGAGCGGTGGCAGTCGCGCAGGCGGTAGTTCGGCACGCGGGACGCCAGATGATGCACATGGTGGTAGCCGACGTAGGCGGTCATCCAGTGCAGCCAGCCCGGCAGGTCGTAGAAGGAGCAGCCGTGGATGGCCGCCTCGTGGAAATCCCATTCCGGCTCGTGCCGCCAGTAGACGGCCTCGAACTGGTGCTGGACGTAGAACATCCAAATGCCGATGGTCGCCGCGAGCAGCACCACCGGCAGCCACACCTTCAGGACCGGCGCCAGCCCGAAGGCCAGGGCGAACAGCGCCAGCGCGGCGATGATCATGGCGTTGGTGGTCAGGACGCTGACCCAGGCCTTGCGGTCGCGCACCTGGTCGCCGAGCGGGAAACGGAACTTCCACAGGAACAGGAAAGTCGGCCCCAGCCCGAACAGCACCAGCGGGTGGCGGTACAGGCGGTAGGTGAAGCGCTTGAAGGGGCTGAGCGCCAGATACTCGCGCACCGTCAGGGTGTCGATGTCGCCGGTGCCGCGCTTGTCAAGGTTGCCGGAGGTCGCGTGGTGGATGGCGTGGTCGCGCCGCCACATTTCGTAAGGGGTCACGGTGATGACGCCGAGGCAGCGGCCGACCCAGTCGTTCGCCTTGCCCGACTTGAAGAAGGCGCCGTGGCCGCAGTCGTGCTGCAGGATCCACAGCCGCGCCAGGAACAGCGCGGCCGGCACGGCCAGCAGGAGCGTGAACCAGTAGCCGACCTCCAGCGTCAGCGCCATGACGACTACAAGGCCGACCAGCGGCCCCAGTGTGCTGGCGAGCTGCCCGACGCTGCGGGCGACGCTGGGATCCTTGTAGGGGGCGGTCCGTTCGGCCCAGTAGCGCGCTGCGCGCTTGCGGGCCTTTTCATCGGTGGAGGGCGGCGACTCAGTGTTCGAAACCGTGGCGCCGGCCTGTGGCGCCCCCATGGCAGCGGAGGTCATGTGAAAGGGGTCCCGGTGATCTGCGAGCGAGCGGTCTGCGTGCAAAACGGTGGTACTACGCACAGACAATCTAACCTATGACAACCCGCAAGTGTCGCAAATTTTCTCCGGTCCCCTCCGCTGCCTTGGGCCGGCACCTTAGACTCTGCCGTAGCGGCGGCCCGCCTCGATGGCGAGGCCGGTTCCGACCGAGCCGAAGATGTTGCCTTCCACCGCGCGGGCGTCTGGCACCTCCGCCAGGATCGCCGCGCGCACCTGCGGCAGGAGGGTGGAGCCGCCGGTCAGGAACACCGCGTCGATCGCCGACGCGTCGGTGCCCGCCTCGGCCAGGCTGGCGCGCACGCGCCCGCCGATGCGGCCGGCGAGGACCGCCGTGGCTCCGTTCAGGTCCGCCACGCTGACCGGGCGGGTCAGGTCGCCGTCGCCCCAGTCGAGCCGCAAGCCGGCCTCCGGGCCGTCGGACAGCGCGATCTTGGTGCGCTCCACGGCCATGGCCAGCGCGTGGCCCAGGCGGTGCTCCACCACGCCGATCAACCGCTCGATGCGGTCGGGAGCGGCGGAATCGCGGTGCAGCCGCTCCAGGTCGGCCATGGCCTTGGCGGTGTAGAGGAAGTTGATCTTCGACCAGGTTGCCAGATCGAGGAACAGGTGCTTCGGCGCCAGCAGGCCCTGGCGCTTCATCGCGCTGCCGTGGCCGAGCAGAGGCATGGCGGTCGCCAGCGACAGGTCGCGGTCGAAGTCCGTGCCGCCGACGCGGATGCCGTCGTTGGCCAGGATGTCGCCGCTGCGGTCGGCCTTGCCGCGCCGGTCCGGCCCGATGCGGACGACGGAGAAGTCGGACGTGCCGCCGCCGATGTCGGCGATGAGGGCCAGCTCCTCCCCGGTCACCTGCTGCTCGTAGTCGAGGGCGGCGGCGATGGGCTCGTACTGGAAGGAGATGCTGCGGAAGCCGACGGAACGCGCGATCTCGCCCAGCGTCTCCTCCGCCGCCGCGTCGCCGGCCGGGTCGCCGTCCACGAAATGAACGGGCCGGCCCAGCACCACGTCGGTCAATTCGCTGCCCAGCGCCTCCTCGGCGCGGCGCTTGACCTGCTCCAGGAAGGTGGCGATCACCGCGCGGAAGCTGATGCGCCCCTTGCGCAGCGCCGTGTCGGCGTCGATCAGGTCGGTGCCGAGCATCGACTTGATGGAGCGCATCAGGCGCCCCTCCACGCCCGACACATAGGCGTCGATGGCGCCCTGCCCGACCGTCACCGCGTCGGCCTCGAAATCGAAGAAGACGGCGCTCGGCAGCGTCGTCCGCCCGCCGTCCAGCGGCAGCAGACGGAAGGCGCCATCACCCTGCACGCCGAGGGTGGTGTTGGACGTGCCGAAGTCGAGTCCGCAGGCCGTCATGGGAGTTCCCCCTCGCCGTAAAAGGGGCGACGCTATACAGGGGCCGGCGCCGCGGATCAAGACATGCGTAGGGGATACGTGGCTGCGTTGGGCCCCCACCCTAGCCCTCCCCCACCTTCGGCTCTCAGCGAACGCCGAGGGCGTTCGCCTGACGCCGTCAGCGCATGCAAGCATGCGCGAGAGGCGAGGGAGGGGACAATCGCCTACTCCGCGGGGATCGTGCGCGTGGCGACGATGTGGTTCAGGGTGATGGTCATCACCGCCTCGCCGTGCTGGTTCAGCGTGGTGTAGGCGAGGCGGACGGTGCCGCGGTCGCCGCGGCGCGACGGCGTGGTCTCCACCACCTCCACCCGGACGCGCAGCGTGTCGCCGGGCCGCACGGGGCGCAGCCAGCGCAGTTCGTCGCCGCCGGAGCCGCCCAGGCTGGTGCCGGTGATGGCGCCGGTGTCGCGGAACAGGCGGAAGCTGAGGGACAGGGTGTGGAAGCCGCTGGCGATCACCCCGCCGAACGGCCCCTCCGCCGCGGCGACCGCGTCCATGTGGAAGGGCTGGGGATCGAAGCGCTGGGCGAAATCCATGATCTGGCTTTCGGTGACGGTCGCCCCTTCGGTTTCGATCACGTCGCCGATCCGGAAATCCTCGAAATAGCGCCCAGCCATGCGTGTCCCCATCCCTGTCGTTTTCGGTTCGTCTCCGTTTGTACCCCCAGCGGAGGCCGGCCGGAAGCCCGGCCGGGTACGGGTCAGATATGAATGGCCCCTTCCAGGAACAGCACGCCGCGTCCGCCGATCTTCACGCGGTCGCCGGCCAGCTCGCAGGACAGCGCGCCGCCGCGGGCGGAGATCTGGCGAGCCTCCAGCCGGTCCTTGCCCAGGCGCGCCGCCCAATAGGGGATCAGTGTGCAGTGGGCGGAGCCGGTCACCGGATCCTCCGGAATGCCCTGCCCGGGGGCGAAGAAGCGCGACACGAAATCGACGCCGCCGCTGCCCGGCGCGGTGACGTTGACCGCGAACCCCTCGATCTTCGCCAGCGCGGCCATGTCCGGCGCCAGGGACGACACCGCCGCCGCGTCCTCATAGACGACCAGGACGTCGCGGGACTTCAGCAGGGCCACGGGCTTGGGGCCGCCGAGCGCCTCCAGCAGGCCGGCGGGGGCCTCGGCCAGCGGCTCCGGCGGGCGGCAGGGGAAGTCGAGCGTGTAGAGGTCGCCGCTGCGGGTGACGGTCAGAACGCCGGCTTGGCGCGTGGTGAAGTCGATGCGCTCGCGCCCGGGCTCCAGGATGGTTGCGATCACGAAGGCCGAGGCCAGCGTCGCGTGGCCGCAGAGATCCACCTCGACCGTCGGGGTGAACCAGCGCAGATCGTACCCGTCGCCGGACCGCCCCTCACCGGAACGGACAAAATAGGCCGTCTCCGCGAGGTTGTTCTCCATGGCGATGGCCTGGAGAGTCTCGTCCGGCAGCCAGGACTCCAGCGGGACGACCGCGGCGGGGTTGCCGGTGAAGACCGCGTCGGCGAAGGCATCGACCTGATAGATGGGCAGGCGCATGGGGCGACCCTTACGGCTTGTCGGTGAAGAGGAAGGCGCGCTCGTGCCGCTCCATCCCCGCTTGCTCGTAGAAGGTGACGGCCTTCGGCGCGGACAGCAGCAGGCAGGTGGTGCCCTCCCCCACCGCGGCGCGGGTGCGGCGCATCAGCTCCTTGCCGATGCCGCGCCCCTGGAGCGCACGGTCCACGGCGAGGTCGGACAGGTAGCAGCAATAGACGAAGTCGGTGATCGAGCGGGCGACGCCGACCAGACGCCCACCCACGCGGGCGGTGATCGTCAGGTCGGCGTTGCGCAACATCGCCTCCACGCGCGGGCGGTCCGCCACGGGCCGGCGTTCGGCCAGCCCGGAGCGGTGCAGCACGTCGATGAAGTCGTCCGCCGGCAGGTCCGGCTCGACGGCGTAGACGACTTCATCGGCAGGGGAGCCGGCGGTGTTGGTGTCGGCGGTCAACAGGTCACTCCTTCCAGAAGGGCTTGCGGGTCTCGGCGTCGACGTCGGCCCGGCTGAGGCCGATGTCCTTCAACAGATGGTCGTCGAGCCGGCCGAGCGCCTGCCGCTGCCGCCAGCGTTCGTAGGCGCCGAACGCGTGCTCCACCGCCATCCACAGGGGGCGAACGCCGACGGCGAGGACGCGCGCGATGACCGGGGTGGCGGTCGTGGACGATCCGGTGCTGCGGGTCGCTTCGGTGCTGCGCATTGTTTTCCTCCATCGTCGAAACATTCGGCCCCGAACAATCGGGACAATCGCGATTATGAGGGCGCAATCGTCGCGGTCAATGTCTTAATTGTCACCATCACATTTCCGATATCGGATGTATCATCCACGACACAGCCTGATCGTGCAAGGCGGAATGTCCGTTCCACCCCGCATGCGGCAAACGGTTACAGGTCGGAACCGGACTGCCAAGTCGCGCAGGCGGCGGCCAGCATGCTGCGCTCCTCCGCCCCCTTGCCGAGGTCGAAGCCGTAATGGTCCATGGCTTGGCGGTCGCCGGTGCGCCCCTGGGGGACCTCGAATTGAACGTCCCCGGCGGAGGACCGGGACAGCGCGGCGATCAGGTCGAAGGCGTCCTTGCCATCAAGGTCGAGCGTCCGGACGTCCCCTTCCTCCAGCGATTGTTCCCAGGACCGGGTGCGCGGCGGCTGGCCGGGCAGGCGCGTGGTGACGGAGGCCGTGTCCGGCAGGTCGGCCGGGGCGCCGGCCTCTCCGAACAGCGTGATGGATGCCCGCGATTCGACGGAGCAGACCAGTTGCAGCGCGATGTCCGTGCCGGTGTTGCTCGCCGTGACCGCCACATACTCCACCCCGTCCTCGGTCCCGCGCTCCAAGCGCCACTCTGTGGCCGGGTCGGCGGCGGCGGCGGGCGGCACCGGCGGGCCGGCAAGCGCCACCGAGGCGCCGAGCGCGAGCAGCGCCGCCATGGAACCCGCCTTCCATCCGGGCATCATCCGCTTCGGCATCATTCGCTTGCGCATGATTGAGCCCTCCTGCGACTCGAGACAATCGGACGGAGGAGTCAACAGCGCGCACGGTGCTTCCAGACCGGAACAAGCGCCCGCCGACCGCAAAATCGGCGTTGCGGCCTTGTCTAAAATGCCACAGTACGATTGAATCAGCCGTGTGGAGGGTCTTGCCGACGCTCCGCGCGCATTATGTGAAGGCGAAGCGGTCAACGGCACAGGGACCTTGCCGATGCTGGACGGACTGAACATCCTCGTTGCCGAGGACGACGCGGGCGTCGCGATGATGCTGACGGGGATCCTCGACGACCTGGGCCACCGGGTCGTGGCGGTGGTGGACACGGCGGAGGCGGCGATCGCGGCGGCGGCCAAGCATCCCGTGGACCTGGCCCTGGTGGACGTCTGGCTCGCCCGCGGGTCCAACGGCCTGACCGCGGTGCGCGTCCTGGCCGGCCGGCACGGCATCCCGAGCATCGTGTGCAGTGCCCACAGCCTGGCGGAGGAGGCGCAGGCCGCCGGCGCCGTCGCCTTCCTCGGCAAGCCCTTCCGCATGGCGGAGCTGGAGGCGGCGCTGCTGCGCGCGCCGACGCTGCCGCTGCACCCGCCCGGCGCGGGGCTGGACGGCGCGCTGCCGGGACCGGTCCCGCTGGCGCGCTGACTCTTCGGCCCGGTGTCCCCAAGATCGGTGCCTCATGATCAACGCGCACATCGTCCGGGACGGGACGCTGTATTCCGCCGTCACCAACCCCGAACACCTGCCGCCCGAGGCGATCTGGATCGACCTCTACGATCCCGGCCGCGAGGAGGAGGAGCGGCTGGAGCAGGTCCTCGGCCTCAACCTCCCCACCCAAGAGGACATGGTGGAGATCGAGGAGACGAGCCGTGTCTCCAAGACCAAGGACGCGCTGTTCATGACGGTGGTCGCGGTCTGCCGGTCGGACAGCCATGACCCGACGACGGTGCCGATCACCTTCGTCCTGACGCCGAAGCGGCTGGTCACCGTGCGCTACGACACGCCGCAGTCCTTCAAGATCTTCAAGTCCCAATGCGACCGCCAGCAGGTCCAGGTCGAAAGCGCGACGGACGTGCTGGTGGCGATGTGGAACACCATGGTGGACCGGCTGGCCGACATCATCGAGCGGATCGGCGCCGACCTGGACGTGCTGAGCCGGGAGATCTTCCGCTACAGCAACGGCCGGCCCGGCCAGCCGTCCCGCAAGCGGCGCCGGCCCCGGCGGCCCCTGGAAGCCGTGCTGAGCGACGTCGGCCACAGCCAGGACGTGGTCTTCCGCATCCGCGAGAGCCTGCAGAGCCTGGACCGCGTCTTCGCCTTCGCCCGCGCCAACCTGCGCTCAGATGCCGCCGCGATCGGGCTGGAGGCGCTGGAGCGCGACCTGCGGTCGCTGCACGACTACACGGTCGACCTGATCAACAAGGTGCAGTTCATGCTGGACGCGACCGTCGGGCTGATCGGCATCCAGCAGAACGCGATCATCAAGATCATCTCCATCGTCTCCGTCGTGCTGACGCCGCCGACCCTGGTCGCCAGCATCTACGGCATGAACTTCCAGCACATGCCGGAGCTTGGGTGGAGCCTCGGCTACCCCTACGCCCTGGGCCTGATGGCGGCCACCGGCATCCTGCCCTACCTGTTCTTCAAGTGGCGGGGCTGGCTGTAGCGGCCGCCGCTGGCGGTCACGCGGTGCGGTCGTAGACGACCTCGGTCATCATCCCGGTCGCCATGTGCATCAGGTTGTGGCAGTGCAGCGGCCAGCGGCCGGGGTTGTCCGCGTCGAAGGCGACGGTGACGGAGCCGTTCAGCGGCACCAGGACCGTGTCGCGGACGGCGCCCCCCAGCGTTCCGTTGACCGGTGCGCCGTTCAGCGCGACGACCTGGAAATGGTGGCCGTGCAGGTGCATGGGGTGGGCCATGCCGCTGGCGTTGACCATCTCCACCACCACCCGCTGCCCCTTGGACACCGCCAGCGGCAGGTGCCGGCCGAAGGGCCGGTCGTCGATGGTCCAGACGTAGGGCATCATGGAGCCGGTCAGCCGCACCCGGAACCGGGCGCCGGGATCGCGGGCGGGCAGCGGCTCGGCGGCGGTCAGTCGCTGCTCCAGCGACAGGTCGACGGGGCCGGCGGCCTCCGCGGCGTCGCCGGCGACCTTCGCCACCGCAGCGCCCGGCGTCGCCAGGATGATGCCGGTGCGCCGGCGGTCGCCTTCCCGCTGCGCCAGCATGGGGAAGGCGCCGCCTTCGGGCGGAAGCTGGACCAGGATGTCCAGCCGCTGGCCCATCACCATGCCGAAGCGGCGCCCCGTGACCGGCTTGACCGGGTTGCCATCGGCCGCGACGACGGTGCCCTCCAGCGCGCCGAGGTCGATGTGGAAGGCGGTGGAGGTCGCGCCGTTGATCAGCCGCAGGCGCACCCGCCCGCCGCGCTCCACCTGGACCAGCTGCGGGTCGTCCAGCGTGCGGTCGTTGGCGAGGTAGGCGTCGTACTCGACGTCGTTGAGGTCCATCGCCGTCCCGCCGGACATCACGCTGGAGGGCATGGCGCTGCCGTGCCCCTGGTGCGCGCCGTGCGGCGAGGCGGGCTTGTCCATGCCCGGCATCGACATGCCGTGGCCCTCATGCCCGCCATGGCCGCCGTGCGCCATGGCGCCGCCGCCGGTCAGGCCGGCGAGCAGCTCCGCGGGGTCCTTGAAGGTGAAGTCGTGCAGCAGGACGGCGACCTCCTGCACGTCGGCGCGGCGATCCTCGGCGGTGCGCACGACCAGCGGGGCGGCCATGAGTCGCTGCTCCTGCAAGCCGTGGTGCGAATGCATCCAGTGGGTGCCGGGGCGGGGCGCGAAGTCGTAGCGCTCGACCGTTCCTGCCGCGACCAGCGGGCGGTTGGCGTCGGCGACGCCGTCCTGGGCGTAGGGCGGCGTCATGCCGTGCCAGTGGATGACGGTGTCCTCGCCGGCTTGGTTCTCCAGGTCGACGAGGAAGCGCTGGCCGGCGTCGAGGACGAGGCCGGAGGTGCCGTCCGGCTGGCGGATGCCGAACACGGTGGCGGGCTTGCCCATCACCTCCAGCACGCGCCGCTCGACCACAAGGCGGGTCGGCGCGACGGCGTCAGCGGCGAGGGCGCGACGGGCCGCCGCGGGGACGAGGGCGGACAGACCGCCGAGCGCGGCGGCGGATGCTGCGGTGGTCAGGAATTGGCGGCGCGAATGCGGAATGGGCAGTTTGAAACTGGGCATCGGGCGATCCATCAACGGACTCCGGTCAGGGCACGCGCGGGCGACGGCCTGCGGTGGCCTGGGCGGCCGGACGAAAGCGTGCAGTGGGCACCCTGCCCCATCGATCGCTCCCCATCACGGCGCCGGTTCCGGTTCGACCAACCAGAGTTGGTGTCCACCGCCCACCCGGTCAACGCCACGCGACGGGCCAAAGAAAAAAGGCCGGCCGCCGAAGCAGCCGGCCCGTCAAGGCAGGACGCACCAAGAAACCGTTCGATTACTCCTCGCGCTGCCCCATGAGCTGCATGAGCATCTGGAAGAGGTTGATGAAGTTGAGGTAGAGGGAGAGCGCGCCCATGACGGCGAGCTTGGTGTTGGTCTCGTGGCCGTAGCCCTCGGCGTACTCTTCCTTGATGCGCTGGGTGTCATAGGCGGTCAGGCCGGTGAAGATGACGACGCCGATGACCGAGATGGCGAACTGCAGCGCGCTGGAGCCGACGAAGATGTTGACCAGGCTGGCGATGACGATGCCGATCAGGCCCATCATCAGGAAGGAGCCCATCTTCGACAGGTCGGCCTTGGTGGTGTAGCCCCACAGGCTCATCGCGGCGAACATGGCGGCGGTGATGAAGAACACCCGCGCCACGCTGGCCCCGGTGAAGACCAGGAAGATCGACGCCATGGAGACGCCCATCACCGCGCAGAACGCCCAGAACAGCCCTTGCAGGCTGCTCGCCGACATTCGCTCGAACCGCCAGGACAGAACCATGATGAAGGCCAGCGGCGCCAGCATCACCACCCACTTCAGCGGCGTGGTGAAGATCGGCACGTACAGCGCCGGCGTGCTCGCCACGAGCAGCGCCACCAGCCCGGTCACCCCGAGCCCCAGCATCATGAAGTTGTAGACCCGCAGCATGTGCTTGCGCAGGCCCTCGTCGAACTGTGCGCGGTCCACGGCCGGGGCGCCGGCGCCCCACCGGCTCTGGCCCGGGCTTTGATTCGGGTATTGGTTGAACATGACGAAAGCTCCCTCGTTTACGCCCCGGATGCGCGCGTGACGGCACCCGCCCGCGGAACGGACGGCCGGTCGGCGCGATCGCTGTGGAAAGGGTCCGTGTGGATTGGCCACCCGCTCGGCCGCAGGCGCGCGTGTATTGCCCGGCCGGTCTTCCCGGCGGCGGAACCGCGGTTGCGAAGCGATGGGATTCTGGCGCCCCTTGTGGCGCCCCTGTCGGGCAAGCCGGCCCGGATGCTGTGCGAGGTCTCCATGGGTGGGACCCTCCAAATGCGGTCACGCCCGTCGGCGCAAGAGCAGGTGAAGGGATCCGACATCGCAGCCGACGACTCGACTGCCAGAGGGGCCCGGATCCGGAACAATCGTTCAGTTGGCGGTGGGGGCGACCGCTTTCAAGGGCCCCCTCCCCCGATTCCGACGGGAGCCCAAAGGGAGCTTGGAACGCGCTTGGCTGTTCCCATATGGGCCGTTCGCACTACGGCAAGAATGGACAGGACCAGGAGCTTCGGAATTTGATGGACCGCCACCACGCGCGGCTCGAACGTCGGGTCGACCGCATCGAGGAAAAGCTTCCGGGCCGGATGGCCCGCGCGCTGCGCTGGCTGCGCGATCCGCAGGCGACCTGGGTCCGCGTGCCTTCGGGGATCCTTCTGATCGTCGGCGGCGTCTTCAGTTTCCTGCCGGTGCTCGGCATCTGGATGCTGCCGCTGGGTCTGATCCTGCTCGCCTACGACGTGCCCTTCCTGAAGGCGCCCGTCGGCCGGACGCTGGTGTGGGGCGAACGCCGCTGGAAGGAGTGGCGGCGCCGGCGCCGCGCCGCCACATCTTCTTGACTCTGCTCCGTCCGGAAGAGCCCGGATCCGCTTACGAATAGGTGCGCAGGCGGGTGTCGTCGTGCCCGTAGGCCTCGTTGCGGAGGTGCTGGCCGTCACGCTGGCCGTCGCCGCCGCTCATGTCGGACAGGCCGTGGTGGCCGTCGCCCTGCATCATGGCCTTCATCGGGCAGTGCCCGCTCATGCCGCGCGCGACCAGGGCCGCGCCGGCGAGGCCCATGATGGCCCCCGGCACATCGGCGCGGCGCACGCCGCCCGCAGCCATGATCAGGCCAAGGCCCGTCGAGACGGCCCGCTCCACGGGGCCCAGGTTCCGCTCGCCGCCGAAGAAGCGGTCGTATGTGCTCTGAATGGCGTTTTCCGCGTTCATGTTCGTCTGTCTCCCGGCTGTGCCCGGCTCTGAAGGAGGCCCCAAGGACCGCCGGGCGGGCCATTCTCCAACGGTGCACCCACGGCACGGGTTCCCACCGCCAAAGGCTTGCGGGTCGACGGCGGGAGCGCGGGGACACCCGCCCTGCCGCGATGGGGACAATGCAGCCCTGCTTGAAGGATTCTCTCCGGAATGTCACTATTGTCCCCATGACAAGCTGGACACCCGACCTGAGCGGCCGCCAGGGGCCGCGTTACCGCGCCATCGCTGATGCCCTGGCCGACGACGTGGCAAGCGGGCGCCTGCCCGCCGGAACCCGCCTGCCGACCCACCGCGACCTCGCCTACACGCTGGGCGTCACCGTGGGCACCATCACGCGCGCCTATGCGGAGGCGGAGAAGCGCGGGCTGATCGGGGGCGAGGTGGGGCGCGGCACCTTCGTGCAGGGGCACAAGCTGCTGACCCAGCCGTCCGACCCCTTCTCCTGGTCGCCGGCCCTGGAGCCGTCCATCGTCAACATGACGGCCATCACGCCGGAGCACAAGCTGACCGCCCAGGCGCTGGGCCCCACCCTGGCCGCCATCGGCGCCTCGCCCAACATCGCCACGCTTCTGGAATACAGCCCGCACGCCGGCCTGCCCTCCCACCGGGCGGCCGTGGCCAAGTGGCTGGCCCGCCAGCACCGCGTCACGACAACGCCGGACAACGTCCTGCTGGCCACCGGCGCGCAGAACGCCATGGCGGTGGCGATCGCCGCGGTGGCGCGCCCGGGCGACGTGGTCCTGACGGAGCGGCTGACCAACTACGGCATGAAGACCCTGGCGGCGGTCGAGGGCTACCACCTGGAGGGCATCGCCATCGACGAGCACGGCGTGGTGCCGGACGCCTTCGACAGCGCCTGCCGCCGGCTGGCGCCCAAGGCGCTGTACCTCGTGCCGACCATGCACAATCCCACCGCCTCCGTCATGCCGGCGGCGCGCCGGCAGGAGATCGCGGACATCGCGCGCCGCCACGGCGTGGTGCTGGTGGAGGACGACGTCTTCGGCTTCCTGGTGCGGGAGCCGAAGCCCATCCAGGCCATCGCCCCGGACATCACCATCTACGTGTCGAGCCTGTCGAAGAGCGTGTCGGCCGGCCTGCGCGTCGGCTTCGTGGTCGCGCCCCAGCCCCTCGTCCCGCGGGTCGAGGCGGTGATCCGCGCCCTGCAGTATTCCTCGCCGCCGCTGCCGGCGGAGGTCGCCGCCCGCTGGATCGCCGACGGCAGCGCCGACCGCTTCGCGGAGTTCCAGCGCAGCGAGGCGGCGGCGCGCCAGCAGCTCGCCCGCTCCATCCTGCCGGCCGACGTCGTCTGCGGCCACCCGGCGGCGCAGCACCTGTGGCTGGTCCTGCCCGAACCCTGGCGCCGCGACGACTTCGTCGCCGAGGCGGCGCGCCGCAACGCGAAGATCACCGGGGGCGACGTGTTCGCCGTCGGCCGGGCGAGCGCGCCGCACGCCGTCCGCGTCGGCCTCTGCCACCCGACCAGCCGCGACGACCTCGCCCGCGGCCTGCGCACCCTGGCCGAGACGCTGGAGAACCCGGAATCGGCGATGCTGTCGATCGTTTGATCCCGGCTTACGGGAAGGGCTTCACCGTGTGCAGGTGGTTGAGCGGGCCGTGGCCGTGGCCGAAGCCGGGGGCGGTCAGGATGGCCTTCTCCACATAGGCGCGGGCGCGGGCGACCGCGTCGCGCACCGACTGGCCCTGGGCGATGCCGGTGGCGATGGCCGAGGACATGGTGCAGCCCGTGCCGTGGGTGTGCGGCGTGTGGACGCGGCGGCCCTCGAACAGCTCCTCCCCGTCCTCGGTCAGCAGCAGATCGTAGAGCTGCTCGTCCTCCAGATGGCCGCCCTTCAGCAGCACGGCCTTCGGCCCGAAGGTGCGGATCATCTCCGCCGCGCGGCGCATGTCGTCGAGGTTGCGCACGGGGATGCCGGTCAGCGCCTCCGCCTCCGGCAGGTTGGGGGTCACCACCTCGGCCAGCGGCAGCAGCCGCTTGCGGAGCGTCAGGACCGCGTCCGGCTCCAGCAGGAAATGGCCGCTCTTGGCGACCATCACCGGATCGACGACGAGGGGGACGTTGACCGCGCGCTCCTCATAGGCGCCGGCCACGGCCTCGATCACCGCGGCGTTGGCAAGCATGCCGATCTTGATGGCGTCGGCGCCGATGTCCTCCAGCACCACCGTCATCTGCTGCGCAACGAAGGCCGGATCGACGGGGACGACTCCGAAGACGCCCGTGGTGTTCTGCGCGGTCAGGGCGGCGATGGCGGTCATCGCGTAGCCGTTGAGCGCGCTGACCGTCTTGATGTCCGCCTGGATGCCGGCACCGCCGCCGGAATCCGATCCGGCGACGATCAGGACCCGGCCGTGGATCGGGTGGGGTTGTTCATGCTTGGCCGTCATGGCGTCACCTCCACCGGGCGGGCGGCGTCCTGGATCGCGGCGGCGATGTCGGCGACCACGGTGTGGACCAGCCCCTCGTCGTCGCCCTCCGCCATCACGCGGATCACCGGTTCCGTGCCCGACTTGCGGATCAGTAGGCGGCCGGAGCCGTTGAGGCGCGCCTCGCCCTCGCGGATCGCCTCCTGCACGACGTTGACTTCCAGCGGCTTGGACCCGGCGGCGAAGCGCACGTTGGTCAGCTTCTGCGGGACGGGGTCGAAGACGCGGCAGACGGCGCTGGCTTCCTTCCCGCCGGCCTGGATCAGCACGGCCAGAACCTGAAGCGCCGCGATCAGCCCGTCGCCGGTCGTGGAGTAGTCCGACAGCACAACGTGGCCCGACTGCTCCCCGCCGACGTTGTAGCCATGCTCCCGCATATGCTCCACCACGTAGCGGTCGCCGACCGGCGTGCGGGCGAGTTGGAGGCCGAGGCCCTTCAGGTGCCGCTCCATGCCCAGGTTCGACATGACGGTGGCGACCACGCCGCCGCCCTTCAGCGACTGCGCCCGCGCCCAGGAGGAGGCGATCAGCGCCATCACCTGGTCGCCGTCCACGACGCGGCCGGCCTCGTCCACCATGATCAGGCGGTCGGCGTCGCCGTCCAGCGCGATGCCCAGATGGGCGCCGTGCGCCACCACCTGCTCCTGCAGCGTCTGGGTGGCGGTGGCGCCGCAGCCCTTGTTGATGTTCAGGCCGTCCGGGTTAACGCCCACCGGGATCACGTCGGCGCCCAGTTCGTACAGCACCTTCGGCGCCACGCGGTAGGCGGCGCCGTTGGCGCAGTCGACGACGATCTTCAGCCCGTCGAGCCGCAGGCCGCGCGGGAAGGTGTTCTTCACATACTCGATATAGCGGCCGGTCGCGTCCTCCAGCCGCGCGGCGCGGCCGAGGTCGGCGGAGCCGGCCAGGTCGGAGGCGAAGGGCTGCTCCAGCCGCGCCTCGATGGTCATCTCCACGGCGTCCGACAGCTTGTAGCCGTCCGGCCCGAACAGCTTGATGCCGTTGTCCTGGAACGGGTTGTGCGAGGCCGAGATCATCACGCCGAGGTCGGCGCGCAGGGACCGCGTCAGCATCGCGACCGCCGGCGTCGGCAGCGGGCCGAGCAGGACCACGTCCATGCCCATGGAGATGAAGCCCGCGGTCATCGCCGGTTCCAGCAAGTAGCCGGACAGCCGCGTGTCCTTGCCGATGACGACGCGGTGGCGGTGATCGCCGCGGCGGAATTGCAGGGCCGACGCCATGGCCACGCGCAGGGCCGTTTCGGCGGTCATCGGCTCGATGTTGGCGGTGCCTCGGATGCCGTCGGTGCCGAACAGGTGTCGCGTCATGGAAATGCCCTCGGTGAAAAACCCTGGTGACTGTACCGCAAATGCGGGGATGGATATGCCTTCTTCGCGCGACCGGCAGCGTCGGTCAAGCGCCCTTCCGCGCACACGCCAAAGGGTTACACGGACGGCCGATGGTCCGCCCTCCCTCCTATGATTTTGCAGGGTGCAGAGCCTCCCAGACGGCACGGGCCTGCGCCGTTTGCGCGACGTCGTGGACCCGCAGGATCTGCGCGCCCTGGTTCAGCGTCTCCAGCCCGGCGGCGAGCGAACCGCCCAGCCGGTCTTTCGGCGCCTCGCCGCGCGACAATTTGCTGATGAAACCCTTGCGCGACAGCCCGATCAGCACCGGGCAGCCGAGCCCATGGTACAGCGCCGTGTAACGCAGGATGTCCAGGTTGTGCTGCAGCGTCTTGCCGAATCCGATGCCCGGATCGACCACGATGGCGTCCAGCGGCAGCCCGGCGGCGCGGCAGGCCTCCACCCGGTCGGCCAGCCAGTCGAACACGTCGAGTGCGGCGTCCTCATAGACCGGGTTCTGCTGCATGGTGCTGGGGTCCTCCCCCTGCATGTGCATCAGCACGACGGGGGCACCCTTCTCCGCCACCAGCGGCAGGGCGCCGGGGTCGCGCAGGCCGGCAACGTCGTTGATGATGCGGGCGCCAGCGTCCAGCGCCGCGCGCATCACCCGTGCGTGCCGCGTGTCGACCGAGACGACGGCCCCCTTGGCGGCGAAATGGCGGACGACGGGCAGGACGCGGGCCTCCTCCTCCTCCGGCGGGACGGCCGCCGAGCCGGGGCGGGTCGACTCGCCGCCGATGTCGAGCAGGTCGGCCCCCTCCTCCAGCAGCGCCTCGCCGTGGGCAATGGCAGCCTTGGCGTCGAAGAAGTCGCCGCCGTCGGAGAAGCTGTCCGGCGTGACGTTGACGATCCCCATGATGGCCGGCCGCCCGAGGTCCAGCCCGCCGAAGGGAGCCCGCGCCCGCGTCAGCGCGGCGAGCCGCTGGTCCAGCACCTCCGCCACGGCGCGCCCGCGTTCCCACCCCCAGGCCATGATCTCGGACAGCGGCGCGAAGGCGCGCTCGATGCGGGCCCCCTGGCGGACGATGAGTTCGGCGGTGGCGAAGGCGAAGCGCCCTCCGGCGAGCGGCACGGCGGCGCCTTTCTCCCATGCGGCAATGGGCAGCAGCCCGACCGGGCGCAGATAGACGCGCATGCCCTCCTCGTCCGCGGCCCAGGGGCAGAAGGATGCCAGCGAACCGGCGGCGGATTTGGAGGCGGGCTTGGCGGCTGGCTTGGAGGTCGGGGGCATGGGGGCGTGACATTCTGATGCGCAATGGGTGAGCGCACCCTGTCACGGGTCGGAAGCGTCAGGCAAGCGACTGCGTCATTCCGCTGCGGCATCGCGCCGCGCCGGATTCCCTGTTGCGCGAAAATGTCATACACATGCACGCGTCAGGCGGGAATGATCCCGTCGGACGTTCAGGAGGGCAAAGCCATGCTGAAAAGGCTGCGCTTTAGCCTGAAGTTCAGGAAGACGGCGAGGGGATGGGAAGTCTGCCTCGCCGTCGACTACCTGATCTGAAGGTGGGGGAGCTGGGGCTAGGCCCCGGCTTCCTCCCCTCCTAAAATACGACCGGATGCGGCGGCGCGCAAGGTTGCAAAAATCGCCACCGCGCTCGCCCCGGTCATGGACTCACGCGCTCTTCGGCAGGGGAGCCAGGGCGGCCATCATGTGCTTCTTGCGGTCGGCGTAGAGGGTGCCGAGTTCCTTGGCGCGCTTGTCGTCGAGCGCCTTCTCAGCCTCCTCGAACAGCTCCTCCTCCTCTTCGTCCAGGTGGTGGCGGACGATCTCGCCCAGGACCTGGAGCTTCGCCTTCCAGGCGGTGCCCTCGGCCGGCATGGCGTTCAGCTCGTCGAGCAGGCCGTTGATCATGTGGTGCTCGTTCAGGCCTTCGACCGTTTCCTCCTTGGCGTTCTTGGCCTTGGAGAGGGCCTGGTAGAAGACCGCCTCCTCCACCTTGCCGTGGGCCCAGAGTTCGCGCTGAAGGTCCTCGTAGACGCTGCGGACGTTCGCGCCGCCCTTTTCGGCCTTTTCGAGCAGGTCGCGGACGGTGTCGTGGTCCTGCTTGATCCGGTCGTAGATCGTCATCGCCTGTATCCCGTTGCTGTGTGTGGTGCCCGACGGGGCGGTCTCGACAGCAAGAACCCCGGCGGGCGCGGCCGTGTTCCGCCGCGCGTTCGGGTCCTGGGTCGGGCCCGGGCGGGGCACCCCGGAGGCAAGGGTTCGGGACGTAACAGGATGCGCGGCGGGCTGTTCACTCCGCAAACCGCCCTGGCGTCCGCCGCGCGGGACCGGGGCCCAACCACCGAGGGGGCAACCATGCGCCTGCAGCTGAAGCCCATCGAAGAGCAAGTCATCGTCATCACCGGCGCGTCCAGCGGCATCGGGCTCGCCACCGCCCGCATGGCGGCGCGCCAGGGGGCGAAGGTCGTGCTGGCCGCCCGCGACCGCGAGGGGCTCGCCCGCGTCGCGGAGGAGATCCGCGGCGAGGGCGGCGACGCCGTTCATTGCGTGGCCGACGTCGCCAACCCGGACGAGTTGCGGCAGCTCGCCGACATGGCGGTCCGCACCCACGGGCGCATCGACACCTGGGTGAACAACGCCGGCGTGTCGATCTACGGCAAGGTCGTCGACACCCCGATGGAGGACCACCGGCGCCTGTTCGAGACCAACTATTGGGGCGTGGTCAACGGGTCGCTGGCCGCCATCCCGCACCTGCGGAAGAACGGCGGCGCGCTGATCAACCTGGGCAGCGTGGTGTCCGACCGTTCCGTGCCGTTGCAGGGCGCCTACTCCGCCACCAAGCACGCGGTGAAGGGCTTCACCGACGCGCTGCGGATGGAGCTGGAGGCCGACGGCGTCCCGATCTCCGTCACGCTGATCAAGCCGGCGGCCATCGACACGCTGTACGAGGAGCACGCCAAGAACCTGATGGACGTGGAGCCGAGCAACCCGCCGCCGGTCTACGCGCCGGACCTGGTCGCCAAGGCCATCTGCCACTGCGCCCAGACCCCCATGCGCGACATGTATGTCGGCGGCGGGGCCAAGCTGTTCTCGCTGGCCGAGACCTTCGCGCCGCGGATCACCGACTATCTCATGGAACGGACGGTGACGCGGGCCACCCGCTCCGGCGGGCCGTTGCGGGCGCGGAACGATGCTTTGCATTCCCACGGCGACGACGGCCGCGAGCGCGCGGGCCGGCACCGTTTCGTCCGCGAAACGAGCCTCTACACCGAGGCGCAGATGCACCCGTGGATGACGGTGGCCCTGCTGGCCGGCATCGGCGTGCTGGCGGGGGCTGCGATGTCGCGCGGCTGGGTTCGCGGCGGGCATAGCGAGGATCGGGGCGAACATCGGGGCGAGGGCCGGCACCGGACCAAGGGCTGGCAGCGGCTGGGGCAGCGTGAGCACGGCCGTTTCCGGGAGGACTATTATTCGGAGAACGGCGGCCATCGGACGCTGGGCCACAACGCCAAGCCGGCTTGGCAGGCCGCGGAGGAGAGCGAGGTTACCTTTCCGCGCTGATCGGCATTGCGCCTAGGGGGCCGCGCTTAGGGGAACCCGGGCCGGGTGGCCGCCGCGGGCGGCGCGGACGGCCAGGACGGGCTCCAGTTCCTCCGCCGGGACGGGGCGGCTGAACAGGTAGCCCTGGAAGCTCTCGCACTTCAGGCTGCGCAGGAGCTGGAGCTGCACCTCCGTCTCCACGCCCTCCGCGACCACTGACAGGCCGAGGCTGCGGCCCAGGCCGACGATGGCGCGCGGGATGGAGTCGCCCACCCCCGCCTGCTCCAGGTCGTGGATGAAGGACCGGTCGATCTTCAGCTTGTCGATCGGGAAGCGGTGCAGGTAGCTGAGGGAGGAGTAGCCGGTGCCGAAGTCGTCCAGCGCGATCAGGCACCCGCGCTCCTTCAGCGCGCGCAGGGTGGAGACGGCGGCGGGGATGTCGTCGATCAGGGTGCCCTCGGTCACCTCGATCTCCAGCTCCCGCCCGTCCAGCCCGTTGCCGTCCAGCGCCGCGGCGACCTTGGCCGGCAGCTGGCCGTCGCGGAACTGCTGGCCGGAGATGTTGACGGCCACGGGGATGGACAGGCCGATGTGGTCCTTCCAGCGGCGGATCTGCTGGCACACCTCGTTCAGCACCCAGTCGCCGATGCTCTGGACGAGCCCCGTCTCCTCCGCGATGGGCAGGAAGCGGTTGGGCATGATCAGCCCCGCCTCCGGATGGCGCCAGCGCACCAGCGCCTCCACCCCGACGACCTGGTCGTCGGAAATGCGGACCTGCGGCTGGTAGACGATGAACAGCTCCCCGTTCTGCAGGGCGCGGCGCAGCGCCGCCTCCAGGTCCAGCCGCTCGCGCGAGCGGGCGCCCATCTCGCGGGTGACGAAGCGGTAGGCGTTCCGCCCGCCGTCCTTGGCGTTGTACATCGCGATGTCGGCGCAGCGGATCAGCCCCTCCGCGTCCTCCGCGTCGTCGGGGAACAGGCTGATGCCGATGCTGGGCGACACCACGAAGCTCTGCCCGCCGACCGCGAAGGGGCTGGAGAGCTGAAGCAGCACCTTCTCCGCCACCGCCGCGGCGTCGGACGCCTGGTGCAGCTGCGGGGCCACGATCAGGAACTCGTCGCCGCCCAGCCGGCCGACCGTGTCGGAATCGCGCAATCCCGCGTGCAGCCGGCGCGCCACCGACCGCAGCACCTCGTCGCCGAAGGAATGGCCGAGGCTGTCGTTGATCACCTTGAAGCGGTCCAGGTCGATGAACAGCACCGCCACCTTGGTGCCGTCGCGCCGCGCCTGCTTGGCCGCCTGCCCGATGCGGTCGAACAGCAGCACCCGATTGGGCAGCCCGGTCAGCGCGTCGTAGTGGGCGAGGTAATGGATGTGCTGCTCCGCCCGGCGCTTGTCGCCGATGTCCTCCACGAAGGCCATGACGAAGGGCGGGTCGTCCGGCGTGGTGACCGGCTGGAGGTGGACGGTGAAGTGGCTGTGCCGCCCGCCGGCCAGCAGCAGCTGGTCGACCTCCAGCCGCACGCTCTCGCCGCCGATGGCGGCGTCGATGGCCGTGGCCAGCGCGGGGTCCTGCGCCCGCAGCTTCGCGTCCAACCCGATCAGCCCGTCGCGCGGCGCGCCGACCGCACGGGCGAAGGCCGGGTTGCAGTCGAGCAGCTTGGCGTCCTGGCCGATCAGCGCGATGCCCAGCGGCGCCTCGTTGAAGAGCTGGTCCAGCTCCGCCTCGCGCCGGCGCAGGGACGCGGTGATCCGTCCGGCGATCTCCAGCGCCCGGCGCCGCGTCGCCGTCAGCGCCCACAGGAGCGTGGACAGGAAGGCGCTGAGCGTCAGCCCGACGGCGAGGACCAGCGGCGGCTTCCAGCTTTCCGTTTCCAGCGCGAAGCCGGGCCGGCTCTCGTAGCGCACGGTCCAGACGCGGTTCCCGAAGGTGATCTCGCGCTCCGCCGCCAGCTCCGGCTTTTCGGGCGACGGCGCGCGGCTGCGGTACAGCGGAAAGTCGGCGTCGGCCAGCAGCCCTTCGTAGAGGGTCGCCGCGACGTCGGTGACGCCCGGCCCGAACACCGCGTTGGCCATCGGGACGATGCGGATCGGGGTCAGCACCACGCCGACGAAGGCCGCGCGGCGCTCCTCCACGCTGCGGGGCTGCTGGCCCTCGCGGTAGACCGCCTGGAAGACGATGAAGGCCGGCGACGGGGAGTTGCCCTCGTCGATCTTCAGCTGGATGGCCCGCGTGGTCGACGGCTCGCCCGAGTCGCGCGCCTGCTCGATGGCAGTGCGGCGGATCGGCTCGGACAGCATGTCGTAGCCCAGCGCGCGCAGGTTCTGCTCGGTCACCGGGGCGGCGTAGAGGTTGATCACGCGCTCCGGCCCGCCGGCGTCCGGCCAGATCCGGAAATGGCGGATCCCGTCGGCCCGCGCGGACCCGGCCACGGCCGCGGCGTTGGACGGGTCGACCCTGCGGGCGAAGGCGACGCCCTGGATGCCGGGATAACGTTCGGACAGGCCGAGGCCGTCCACGAAGCGGTTCCACTCCGCCCGCTGCACGTCGGGAAATGCGGTGTAGAGCGCGGCCGCCGACCGCGCCACCTGGACGTAGGTCTGGATATGGTTTTCCAGACGCTGGTGCAGCTCCGTGACGCGCAGCGCGAAGCGGCTCTCGGCGTCGTCCTCGGCGGTCCGGGCGGTCTCGCGCCAGGCCAGGACGGTCAGCAGCAGGCACGCTACCAGGGCGAGCAGCGCAAGGCGCCCGTCGAATCGCCGCGACGGTTCGGCGACAGGGTCGGCCGGATCGGACGCGGGCTGGGCGGGACTGGTGGACCTCAGCATGATGAGCGGGTCGGCCTTGCGCGTCGGAGGGGCGGTGTCGCGACCCCCGGTCCAACCGCTTGGCATGGCCGGACCGGGCATCACGCGAGAATAGACCTTACCCAGATTGCTGCCGTGCGGAAAGCGTCTTCATTTTGCGCAGATCGCCCATCGCGTGTGCCGGGCGCGGCGACCGGCCGCAGAGGCGCGTCCAAAAGCCTTGGCTCAGAATTCCTCCAGAACCTTGGGGCTGTTCTGGAGCAGCGTCTCGATCATGCCGAGGATGTGCTCGATCTTGGTGCGGGTGGCGTCCAGCTCGTCGGCGGTCTTGTCGTCGATGCCGGCTTCCATCAGCATCATGTCGAAGGCGTTCAGCGTCTCGCCGAAGGCCTTCTGCTCCGCCAGCAGCACGTCGAAGGCGCCCAGCGAGCTGGTCAGCGCCAGCGGCGGATCGCTGACGAAGGCGTAGCTGATGTCGGTGAAATGGGCGATGGCGGTCAGCTTCTGCCGGATCACCCATTGCGGGAAATTCTCCGGCAGCTCCTTGCCTGCGACATCCAGCCGCTCCTGGATGGAGAAGATCAGTCCCTGGATGTCCAGGTAGGCGCCGCGGATTTCACGGAAATGCGGGAAGGTCTTGGGCTTGCCGGCGTCGCGCACCCGGCCCAGCCGGACGACGTCCTCCGCCAGCTTGCGCGCCATCTGGAGCACGATCGTCGCCACCTTCCCCATCGCCATGTCAACCTCCAAGAGCGCAGCACGAGCAACCCTACACCAAGTGCGGGCGGCGTGGGAGGGTCGCCGATGCCGCGCCGCTCCCAGCCCTGCGGCCCTCAGTCGCGCAGCAGCGCGTCGGCGATCAGGCGGCCGAGCGGCAGGCCGTTGGACGCGTGCGGGACCCCGTCGCAGGACAGCGGCGTGCCCAGCCCCTCCGCGACGAAGCGCGCCGCCACGGACTCGTCGAACAGGGCGTGCACGCCGAACACGCGGACGGAGGCGGCTCCGGCCGCCCGGGCGGCGCGGGCGCAGGAGAAGATGGTCTCGCCGGAGCTGATGACGTCGTCCACGATCGCCACCGGCCGCCCGGCCAGCGGCGCGTCGGCGGGAAGAGCCACCGTGACGTCGCGATCGCCGCGGCGCTCCTTGCGGCCGACGACCGCGGCCAGGCCGAGCGGGCCGGCCACCGCCTCGACCAGGGGTGCGGCCTCCTCGTCCGGGCCGACGACCACCGTGTCCGGGGACACCCCGTCCGCGCGCAGGCGGTCGGCGATGGGGCCGGCCCCGGTTAGGCAGATCGACGGGCGGCCGACGAACACCTCGTCCAGCGTGTGGGTGCGGTGCAGGTGCGGCTCGACGCAGACGAAGCGGTCGAACAGCCGGCCGAGCCAGTCGCCCACCACCGCCTGGCTCACCGGCTCGCCCGGACGGAAGATGGCGTCCTGCCGCATGTAGGCCATGTAGGGGGCGACCAGGCACAGCTCCGTCGCGCCATGGCGGCGCAGAACCGAGGCGACCAGCGTCAGCTCGATCAGCTTGTCGTTCGGCTGGTCGAGCGAGCGGTAGACCACCGCGCGGCCCACCGGCCGCTCCGCGGCCTGGGGCAGGCGGACGAGGCTTTCGCCGTCCGGGAAGCGGTGCAGTTCGGCGATGTGGCAGGGGACGTCCAGCGCCTCCGCCAAACGCTGCGCGCAGTCCGCCGATTCCGGAAACCCGTAGACGCCCCCATAGGAGCCCGTGTTGCGGGCCATGCCGTCCTCTCTTCGCTTGTTTGCCCATATTCGCAGCAGGGCTAACACACCATACAATGCCGCCCCACACTATGCCGCAGGGTGTGCGGTGCGGCGACCCCGACCTTCGGCGCAACGTTTCCGCGAGGCGTATAGGGCCTATGGCCGTGGTGCGCATCATCAATCCGGGCCCCCGCCCTGCGCCCAAGCGCCACATTGACCGTAGGCGAAGGATCTGCGCAGCCTGCCGGCCATGCGCGTTCTCATCGCCGACGACACCGTCCTGATGCGCGCCATGCTGTCGGAACAGGTGGCGTCCTACGGGCACGAGGTGATCCTGGCCAGGGACGGCCGGGAGGCGCTGGACCGCGCCTGGAGCGAGCCGTTCGACATCGCCATCATCGATTGGGAGATGCCCCATCTGAGCGGGCTGGAGGTGTGCTGGCACCTGCGCGCCGACCCGCGCAGCGCCTACGCCTACCTGATCCTGATGACCGCCCACGACGACGCCTTCTACGAATTCAAGGCGCTGGACGCCGGTGCGGACGACTTCATCCACAAGCCGGTCAACAGCGCCCACCTGAAGGCGCGGCTGAAGGCCGGCGGTCGCATCGCGGCGATGCAGCAGCAGTTGCTGGACCAGGCGCGGACCGACCCGCTGACCGGCCTCGCCAACCGCCGCAGCGTGCTGGAGCGGGCGGAGGAGGAGATCGCGCGGTCGCGCCGCTACGGCCATCCTCTGTCGGTCGTGATGGCTGACATCGACCACTTCAAGCGCATCAACGACACCTATGGGCACGCCGCCGGCGACGAGGCGCTGAAGCGGTTCGCCCGCGCGCTGCACGAGGACCTGCGGCCCTGCGACCTCGTCGGCCGCTACGGCGGGGAAGAGTTCGTGGTCCTGCTGCCCGAGACGGGCATCGCCGACGCCCCCATGGTCGCGGAGCGGCTGCGCGCGCGGGTCGCCGCTCTGCCGGTCGAGCAGGACGGCGTGCGGTTCCACATGACCGCCAGCTTCGGCGTTGCCGCCGTCGATGGGATTGGGGTTGATGGGATCGGGGGTGATGGAGCCGCGCCGGGGCCCGGCCCGGCCGGCGGACGCGGCATCGAGGCCGCGCTGACGGAAGCCGACGCCGCGCTCTACCGCGCCAAGGAGGCCGGGCGGAATCGGGTGGTGGTGGCCGGCTGAGCGTTCCCCCGCCCCGCCCTCAGTCCTTGCGGTCTTCCGGCGGGGGCGGGGCCGAAGGCGGGGAACGGACGGCCGTGGCGGCGAGGTATTGCGCGGCGGAGCGCAGCAGGAATTCCGCCACCGCCATGTCGCCCAGGTCGCGGTCCGTGCCGCCCAGCGTGTGGCGGCGGTCGGCGTCGATCAGGCCCGTGGCGATCACCTGGGCGGTCAGCCACGCGCGCTGCTCCGCGTCCGGCACGCCGGCCATCCGCTCCAGCAGTTCGGAGCAGGCGAGATCGATCGCCCGCAGCCCGGGCCGGTCGGAGGACAGGTAGGAGGTCTCGTTGGACGGCGCCGGTTCCCCCACGTAGGAGCGGGCGAGCAGCGCGGTCTCCAGCGTCAGGCGGAAGGTCGTGCGGCGCGGCCGGCCCTTCCGGCGCAGGCGCAGCGCCATCATGGTGAAGAGCTGGGCGACGGCCTCCGCCTGGTCCGACGGAACCTCGTCGAGGATGTCGATGATCTCCGCGCTGACCGCGTTGCGGGGCCGCCGCTCGCCCAGCCTCACCACCGAGGTGGCGAAGACGGCGATCAGGGTGCGCAGGGCGTCGGCCTGCTCGTCGGGGGTGATGCGGCCGATCTCGCTGGGTTCGAACATGGTTCCGGCTCCGTTGCGGAGGGGTGATCAGGCTCCTTCCAGGAATGTTGGGACGCGCCTTTCGTGCGGGAACCCGCCCCGCCATAGGGGGATACACCCTTCGGATGCTCAGGCGTCGCCCTGGGTGGGGTTGATGGATTCGGCGCGGCGGCTGATCCACTGGAACCCCGCGAGCCCCAAGACCATGCAGACGATGACCAGAAGGAGAAGGGCCGGGTATACCATTGCGCTCATGTCCGACGTCCGCGCCTCGAATACCAGGACGAGTCCTTCCAGGCTGGCGGCGATGATGATGGTGGTCAGGAACTTGGTCAGCGTCCGCCGCGCCTCGTCGGCGTTGCGCAGTTCCCGGTCGCGCGCGATTTCCTCCTCGTAGAGATACTTGGCGATTTCGAACACGGCGATGGCCAGCACGATCAGGCCGACGCCGTCGAGCAGCGCGCTCGTCGCCGCCGACGCGTCGAGCGCCACGACGCCGTCCACCACCGCCAGCGCCGCCACCCCGACGAACACCAGGGCGAACAGGAACAGCACCACGGTCGCCAGCAGATACATGGCGCGCGATGCCAATTCGAACCCGCGATTCATGCCTTCCTCTCCCCACCAGCGCGCAGACCGATGCGCTGGAAGGACAACGCAAGCTCGGCCGCTTCGGACCGCGCTGCCGGCGAGAATCGCCCCGACAGGAATCCGTGATCGGGAACAGGAACGCGGCTTTTGCGTTGTTGAAGAGGCAGCACAGGGGATTGTGCCTCCTGATGGGCCCCGCCGCGATCCGGGACGTAACGTCCCGGACCCTGGCGGGGCCCTTTTCTATCGGGCCGCGGGCCGATCCGGGCCCGTCAGTTCGCGCCCGGCGCGTCCGTCTCGTTGGTCCACAGGCCGTTGCCGCCCAGCGTGCCCGGGTAGAAGGCGCGGTTGCGCTCGCCCGAACCATCGCTCATGCCGGCCCCCCGCGCGCGGCGCTGCGTCGCCACAGCGCCGTCGGTCGGCGGGATCATGCTGGTGCCGGAGGTGTCGGTGCCCGTGCCGGGCGCGGCATCCCCCATCGTCGTGCCGGAGGTTCCGCGCGGCGTCGTCGCCGTGGACCCGGCCGTCGTCTCGCTGGGGCTGGAGCCGAACCAGGAGTTCGTCTCCGCACAGCCCGCCAACGCCAGCAGCGCCAGCGCCCCGGCGCCGGCGATCATCGTCCGTCTCATCGTCGATCCCCTTCCACAAGCCGGAGCGTTGCTGCTCCCGCCCCCTCCAACAACGGCCGAGGGCCTTCGTCCCAGCGGCGCCCTTGCGGTTCCCGCCGTGATGTGCAAAAGCCATCGCTTTCCGACAATTGCGCCGTTGATGTGCCTAGGGAGCGCCCATATGTCCGATCCCGCCGAGCCGTTGCGAACCCTGCTGGACGTCTATCTGCGCTGCCCGACCGAGCCGGCGCGGGTGGAGCTGGAGCAGGCGCTGCGCGCCTACCAGACCGACTGGATCCGCGTCCGCGCCGGGGCCGACGCGCCGCCCGCAACGAAGCCCGCCGCCGACGCGCCGGCCAAGGCGGCGCCGAAAAAGCCGAAGTTCCCCATCGCCGCGGCCGACCTGGAGGTGCTGGCGCGCATGGCCGACGGCTGGGTCCCGACCATCGCCGAGGTGCCGCGCTGGGCCTGGTTCGAGAACCGCGAACTGGTGACGCTGGAGCCCAACCCCGCCGGCAGCGGGCCGGAGGTGATGCGCCTGTCGCCAACGGGCTGGGCGGCAGTCGGGCGGGTGCCATCCTGATATGAGCCGTAGGTTGGGTGGAGCGCAGGCGCAACCCAACACACGCCGCCACGCGAACGATGTTGGGTTGCGCTGCGCTCCACCCAACCTACAAATTTCCGGAAACGAAAAAGGGAGGCTTTCGCCTCCCTTTTTCTTTGGGTTTGGTGCCGGCTTACTTCGGAACCTTGCCCTGCACGCCTTCGACGTACCAGTCCATCTTGAGGATCTGCTCGTCGGTAGCCTGCTTGCCTTCGGCGATGACCACCTTGCCGGACTGGTCCTTCACCGGGCCCTGGAAGGAATGGCGCTTGCCTTCCATGATGTCCGTGCGGGTCTTCTCGGCCGCGGCGACGATCTCCGGCGAGAGCGACGGGTTGTAGGGGGCCAGGAACAGCATCTTGTCCTTGAAGCCGCCCCAGGTGTCCTGGGACTTCCAGCTGCCGTCCAGCGCCGCCTTGACGCGGGTGACGTAGTAGTTGCGCCAGTCGTCCACGATGGCGGTCAGGTGCGCCTTCGGGCCGAAGCGGGTCATGTCGGAGGACTGGCCGAACACGTACAGCCCGCGCTCCTGCGCGACCTGGATGGCGGCCGGGCTGTCCGTGTGCAGCGACAGGACGTCGGCGCCTTGGTCGATCAGGGCCTTGGCCGCCTCGGCCTCCTTGCCGGGGTCGTACCAGCTGTTCACCCAGACGACGCGGACCTCGGCCTTCGGGTTCACCTCGCGCATGGCGATGGTGAAGGCGTTAATACCGCTGATGACCTCCGGAATCGGGAAGGAGCCGATGTAGCCGATGATGTTCGACTTGGTCATCTTGCCGGCGATCTGGCCGATGACCGTGCGGCCCTCGTAGAAGCGCGCGGAGTAGGTGGCGACGTTCGCGGCGCGCTTGTAGCCCGTGGCGTGCTCGAACTTCACGTCCGGGTGGCGCTGCGCGACCTTCAGCGTCGGGTTCATGAAGCCGAAGGAAGTCGTGAAGATCAGCTTGTGGCCGGAGGTGGCCAGCTGCTCGATCACGCGCTCGGCGTCCGCACCCTCGGGAACGTTCTCGACGAAGGTGGTGGTGACCTTGTCGCCCAGTTCCTTCTCGACCGCCAGGCGGCCCTGGTCGTGCTGGTAGCTGTAGCCGTGGTCGCTGACCGGGCCGACATAGACGAAGCCGACCTTCAGCTTCTCCTGCGCGCCGGCGGCGCCGACACCCAGCGCCATGATCGCCGCGCCGGCGGCCAGACCCGCCAGGGTCTTGCCCATGGTCCTTCTGTTCACGTGAATGCTCCCTGATTTGTATGGTTCAGCAAGATCATGGTTGGATGCAGTGCCCGGCGCCCGTCAGGCGTCGGGATGGAAGACCTTCCCAAGGCTGGCCGGGGCGTTGAGGCGGATGCGCGCGATGTCCCGCGAGATCAGCACCAGAACCACGACCGTAGCCAGATACGGCAGCATGGACAAGAGCTGCGACGGAATGTCGATGCCCAGCCCCTGCACGTGCAACTGCGCGATGGTCACGCCGCCGAACAGCCAGGCGCCGAGCAGCACGCGCCCCGGTTTCCAGGTGGCGAAGACGACCAGAGCCAGCGCGATCCAGCCGCGGCCCGCCGTGATGCCCTCCGCCCACATGGGCGTGTAGTCCAGCGACAGGTAGGCGCCGGCGATCCCGCTCATGGCGCCGCCGAACAGCACCGCCAGGAAGCGGATGCGGATGACCTTGTAGCCGAGCGCGTGGGCGGCCGCGTGGTTCTCCCCCACCGCGCGCAGGATCAGGCCCCGACGCGTGCCGTAGAGGAACCAATGCACCGCCGGCACCATGGCGAGGCCGAGATAGACGACCGCGTCCTGCCCGAACAGCGCTTTGCCGATCACCGGCAGGTCAGTCAGGCCGGGGATGTTCAGCTCCGGCACGTCGGGGATCGGGATGCCGACGAAGCCCTGCCCGATCAGCGCCGACAGGCCGACGCCGAACAGGGTCAGCGCAAGGCCGGTCGCCACCTGGTTGGCGAGCAGCAGGAGCGTCAGCACGCCGAACAGCGCCGCTGTGCCGGCGCCGGCCAGCGCGGCGATCGCGAATCCGGCGGTGGAACTGCCGGTCTGGGCCGTCACGGCGAAGCCGCAGACAGCCCCCACCAGCATCATGCCCTCCACGCCCAGGTTCAGGACGCCGGACTTCTCCACCACCAGCTCGCCGAGTGCGGCGAACAGCAGCGGGGTCGCGGCGGTCAGCATGGCCGCCAGGACGGGACCGATCAGCGCGAGGTCGGCGCTCATGCCGCGGCCCTCCCGGCGATCGGTTTGGGAGCAGTCTTGGCGCCGAAGCGCAGGCGGTAGCGGATCAGCACGTCGGTCGCCAGCAGGAAGAACAGCAGCATGCCCTGGAACACGCCGGTGATGGCCTTGGGCAAGCCGAGCGCGATCTGCGCCGCCTCCCCGCCGATGAAGGACAGCGCCATCAGGAAGCCGGCCAGCAGGATGCCCACGGGGTGCAGCCGGCCGAGGAAGGCCACGATGATGGCGGTGTAGCCGTAGCCGGGGGAGATGGTCGGGTTCAGCTGCCCGATCGGCCCCGCGACCTCGCCCAGCCCGGCCAGCCCGGCCAGCGCGCCCGACAGCAGCAGGGTCAGCCAGATGATCTTCTTCTGGTTGAAGCCGGCGTAGCCCGCGGCGGTCGGCGTCAGGCCGATCACCTTGATCTGGAAGCCGATGAAGGTGCGCGCCATCAGGAACCAGCCGCCGGCCACCGCCAGCAGCGCGAAGAGGGAGCCCAGATGCACGCGGGTGCCGGCGACCAGCAGCGGCATCACCGCGTCCGCCTCGAACAGGCGCGATTCGGGGAAGGCGAAGCCCTCCGGATCGCGGTAGGGGCCGTGCATCAGGTAGTTCAGCAGATGCACGGCGACGTAGTTCAGCATCAGGCTGGTCAGGATCTCGCTGGCGTTGAAGCGGATGCGCAGGAAGGCCGGGATCGCCGCCCACAGCGCGCCGCCCACCATGCCGCCCACGATCATCAGCGGCAGCAGCCACCAGCCGCCCTCGCCGTAGAAGGCCAGCGCGATGCCGCCGCCGACGATGGCGCCGAGCGTCAGCTGCCCCTCCGCGCCGATGTTCCAGACGTTGGCCCGGAAGCCGATAGCGAGGCCAATGGCGCAGAGCACCAGCGGGGTGGCCTTCACGGCCAGTTCCCCCACGCCGCGCACGGAGGACACCGGCGCGATGAAGAAGGCGTGCAGCGCCTTCACGGGGTCGAAGCCCATGGCCCAGAACAGCAGGAAGCCGCTGACGAGCGTGAGCGCCACCGCGATCAGCGGCGTGAGGTACACCATGGCGCGCGACGCCTCGCCGCGGGGTTCGAGACGGAGGAGGGTCATGCTGCGGCCGCCGTGCAAATTGCCCCCTCTCCCCCCTGGGGAGTGGGTTGGGGTGAGGGGGTTGCGCTCTTGATGGACGTACCGCCTTGCGGGACCCCCTCACCCTCCCCTCTCCCCAGGGGGGAGAGGGTATGAAGCATCAATCCCATCACTCCTCGTCCTCGTCGGGCGGGTGGTTGAACAGGCCGCCCATCAGCAGGCCGATCTCCTCCACGCTGGTCTGGTGGGTGGGGCGGCTGTCCGACAGGCGCCCGTGGAACAGCACGGCGATCCGGTTGCTCAGCACGAACAGCTCGTCCAGGTCCTGGCTGATGACCAGAACGGCGGCACCGTCCTGGGCCAGCGCGATCAGCGCGCGGTGGATGGCTGCGGCCGCGCCGGCGTCGACGCCCCAGGTCGGCTGCCCGACAACCAGGAGCCGCGGCCGCTGCAGGATCTCGCGGCCGATGATGAATTTCTGAAGGTTGCCGCCGGACAGCGACCGCGCCTCCGCCCGGTGCCCGTGGGTCACCACGTTGAAGGCGCCGATGATGCGCTCGGCATAGGACCGGGCGCGGCCGAAGTGGACCAGCCCGCTGCGCACCAGCGGCTCGCGCGCGTAGCCGGACAGCAGCGCGTTCTCCGACAGGCTGAGTTCCGGCACGGCGCCACGGCCCAGCCGCTCCTCCGGCACGAAGGCGAGGCCGAGTTCACGCCGCTCGCGCGGGCCAAGATGGCCGACCGGGCGCCCCTCGATGGTGACCGCGGCGGGTTCCGGCAGCAGCTCCTCGCCGCTCAGCGCGGCCATCAGCTCCGCCTGGCCGTTGCCGGCCACGCCGGCGATGCCCAGGATCTCGCCCGCCCGCACCTCGAAGGACACGTCCTTCAGGTTGGTGGCGAAGGGGTTGTCCGACGTGGTGGACAGGTGCCGGACCTGGAGCTTCGGCGCGCCCGCCACGCCGTGCGGCAGGCGTTCGGGCGTCGACAGCTCCGTGCCGATCATCATCTCGGCGAGGCTGCGCGCGGTCTCCTTGCGCGGGTCGCAGCTGCCGACCACCCGGCCGCCGCGCAGCACCGTCGCGGTGTCGCAGAGCGCGCGGATCTCCTCCAGCTTGTGGCTGATGTAGAGGATGGTGCAGCCCTCCGCAGCGAGGACGCGCAGCGTCTCGAACAGGCGCGTCGCCTCCTGCGGGGTCAGGACGGAGGTCGGCTCGTCCATGATCAGCAGGCGCGGGTCCTGGAGCAGGCAACGCACGATCTCCACCCGCTGCCGCTCGCCCACCGACAGGTGGTGGACATGGCGTCGCGGGTCGAGCGACAGGCCGTAGCGCTCCGACACCTCGGCGATGCGCTGCGACAGCGCGTCCATCGGGCCGGGGTTGTCCAAGCCGAGCGAGATGTTCTCCGCCACGGTCAGCGTGTCGAACAGGGAGAAATGCTGGAACACCATGCCGATGCCGAGCCGGCGCGCGCCGGCCGGGTCGGGGATCATGGTCTCCTGCCCCTGCCAGAGGAGGGTGCCGGCGTCGGCGTGCAGCACGCCGTAGATGATCTTCACCAGCGTCGACTTGCCGGCGCCGTTCTCGCCGAGCAGCGCGTGGATCTCGCCCGGCTTCAGGACGAGGTCGACGGAGTCGTTCGCCAAGCAGCCGGGAAAGCGCTTGGTGATGCCGCGCAGCTCCAGGCGGTGCGGCGGCGTAGACGCCCGTGTGGTGGACAAGGTCGCGGAATCCAAGGAGGCGGATCCAATTAGGGGTTATCGCTGCACGGCATTGCCAACGCCGTGCCACCTCTTAACACACTTGCCCGGCTGGAACGCCAGCCGTCAACAGGGGATCGGGCTGCACAGCTGTTGTGCAGATGACGAAATCGGCGCCACTGGCCGAGAATCGCCCCTTTTGCGCGCTCCGGCGACGCAGGGCGGCCCTCCGCGCGGCGCTCTTGCCACGCCCACGCCCTTCGCCCAACTATCGGGGCAGGACGACAGTGCCAGGAGAAGCGGGAATGACGGCGGAGCTTGCGGCCTATGCGGTCCTGGAGGACCGGAGCGTGGTGGCGGTCGGCGGGGAGGACCGCGCGGCCTTCCTGCAAGGGCTGGTGTCGAACGACGTGCTGCGCGTCGGCGAGTCCCGCGCCGCCTACGCGCTGCTGCTGACTCCGCAGGGCAAGTTCCTGCACGATTTCCGGATGGTCGATTCGGGTGGCGCCCTGCTGCTCGACCCGGAGACGGAGCGGCGCGCCGAGTTGCTGCGCCGGCTGAAGATGCACAAGCTGCGCTCCAAGATCACGCTGGAGGATCGGGCCGAGGGGATGGCGGTCGTGGCGCTGTTCGGCGGGGATGCATTGGCCCGCCTCGGCCTGCCGGAGGAGGCCGGGGCCGCCCTGCCCTTCGCCGGTGGCGTCGCCTTCACCGACCCGCGCCTGCCGGCGCTGGGCGCCCGCGCCTTTTTGCCGCGGGAGGGGCTTGCCGCCGCGCTGGAGGGCGCCGGCTTCGCGCCGGCCGGGGCCGAGGAGTACGACCGGCACCGCCTCGCGCTCGGCGTGCCGGACGGCAGCCGCGACCTGATCCCGGAGAAGTCCATCCCGTTGGAGAACGACCTGGACGACCTGAACGCCATCTCCTGGGACAAGGGCTGCTACATGGGGCAGGAGCTGACGGCCCGCACCAAGTACCGCGCGCTGATCAAGAAGAAGCTGTTCCCGGTCGCCATCGACGGCCCCCTGCCCGCCCCCGGCACGCCGGTGACCCTGGATGGCCGTGAGGTCGGCGAGATGCGCAGCGGAGGCGGCTCTACGGCGCTCGCTTTGTTGCGGTTGGAAGACGTTGCCCGCGCGGAGCAAGACGGCAAGCCGCTGAAGGCCGGCGACAGCACCGTGATGCCGCGCAAACCGGGCTGGGCCAGCTTCTGATTTCTTCGACAACTCTGGATCCTGTTCTGGCTCCCCACCTCCCAAAGATTTTCCAGCTTGTGCGTGACCAAGTCCTTTCCCGCCTGTTGTTCGGTTGCCTTCTTGGGCAAACCGCCACACACGTGACGAAGTAGGGAAAGGAAAAATCCATGCGGAGGGAAATTTTTGCGGCCGCGTCCGTCCTGGCGCTGATGACCGGCGCTGCGTTCGCACAGAGCAGCACGTCGCCGGGCACGGGCAACCCCGCCGCGGGCGGCCCCACCGCCACCGAAATGAACCAGACCGGCCAGAGCCAAGCTGACAAGACTCAAGCCGACATGAACAAGTCCGGCCTGACCGGCGGCCAGTTGGCCAGCGCCGAGCATCTGCTGGGCAAAAACGTCTACGGCAAGGACAACGAGAAGGTCGGCGAGGTCGAGGACATCATCCTCGACACCAACGGCCAGGCGAAGCAGATCGTCATCTCGTCGGGCGGCTTCCTCGGCATCGGCGAGAAGCAGATCGCCGTTGAGTACAGCCAGGCCAACTGGGACCAGAACCAGGACCGCGTCCAGCTGTCGGGCATGAGCCGCGACGAGGTCAAGAACATGCCGGAGTTCCAGTACTCCGACACCACGACCTCGCTGAACCGCAACAAGGACAAGGCGGGCGGCACCACCAACGACGCGGCCAGCCGCTCCTCGACGGGCACGACCGGCAACACGATGGCCCCGTCGGGGACGACAGCGCCGTCGGGCGCTGGTTCGCCGTCGGGCAGCAGCTCGTCGGGCCAGTAACGGGGCAGCGAGTTCGGTTTAAAAGAGATCTGCGCTCCCTCTCCCACAAGAAAAAGCCCCTCTCCCCTTGGGGGAGAGGGGTTGGGGTGAGGGGTCGTTACGGGCGGAAGCCCGGAGATGACTTGTGCCAGAACGCTTCAGACGACTTCCGGCCGGCCAAGGCCGGCGCCACCCTCACCCCAAACCCCTCTCCCCTCAAGGGAGAGGGGCTTTTCATTGCGTCCGATACTTAACCCGGGTGGCTGGACTTTTTCGTGCGTTACGGGCGCGCGACGTGCCAGACGTTGTTGACGTTGTCGCCGGTGGTGTCGCCGGCCTTGGCGTCCTTGGCCCAGGTGTAGAGCGGCTTGCCCTTGTAGGCCCACTGCTTGGCGCCGTCGTCGCGCGTGACGACCGTGTAGTCGCCCATCGGCTTGGCGTCGGCCGAGGCCATCAGCGGCGGCCAGTTGGTGGCGCATTGGCCGTTGCAGGCGGACTTGCCGCCGGCGTCCTTGTCGAAGACGTAGAGCGTCATGCCCTTGGAGTCGGTCAGCATCGGGCCGCCCGCCCCCTGGGCGGTCTTGGTCGGCATGGTCTGGGCGACGGCGGCGGCCGTCAGGGCGCCCAGGCCGAGGATGGCGGCGGCGGTGACGCGAGCGAAGCGACGCATGGTGTGAACCTCCCGATCGTTCGGGCCGGGCATGTTGCCCGGTCCTCACGATATGGACGCCCGCGGTGTGTGGATTATTCCGTGGGAAAAGCGCCTCATTTCACCTTGTAGAGCTGGAAGTGCCGGCCCTCCTGGACGAGGGTCAGGTGGTCGGGCACCGGGTTCGCGCGGCCGGGCTCGGTGAACAGGACGTAGACGTAGCGGAAGCGCTTCGGCCAGTTGGTCCAGTAGTAGTTCTCGCGCAGGTCCGGCTGGCGCACCGCGTCGGCGACGTAGCCGATGCGCGGCATGTAGGTGAAGTCACCGTCCAGGTCGGCGTATTGCGGCTTCAGCAGCAGGATCTGCTTGCCCGGATGCGTGAAGGCGATGGGGACGAGGCTCGACCGGTCCATCAGCGCCAGCACCGGCGAATGGTGCAGGCCGAAGGATAGGGCGCGGTCGTCGGTGAACTGGGTCGGGCGGAAGGTGGACTTGCGCAGCGCCTCGTCGGCGTAGGTGGCGAGCACCGTGCTGCCCGGCTCGATGCGCAGGGTGGACAGGCGCACCTCCTCCAGCAGCGGGTCGACCTTGGCGATCGCCACGCCCGCGTCGGCGCTGCGCAGCAGGGACAGCGCCAGCACCACCGACAGGAAGGCTGCCCGCATGGCGGCTGTGCCCAGATCCCAGCGCACGAAGCCCAGCGCCACGAAGGTGATGCCGATGGGCAGGCGGCTGTCCGCGAACCAGGAGCCGAACAGGACCAGCGGCATCGCCGCGTAGACGGCGAGCCCCAACCCGATGGCGATCATGCCCACGGGATGGACGCGCAGGGTCCCGCTCCACAGGCCCCAGGCGACGCCCAGCCCGACCGCCACGCCGGTCACCCAGCCGACGGCGGTCGCGTAGGCGCCGAACAGGAAGTCGAAGCCCATCAGCTTCGCCGTGCCGACCCACATCACCGCGTCGGCGAAGCCGGAGGAGGGGCTCATCAGCAGCAGCGGCGGCACGACCAGGAACGGCAGGCCGAAGGCCACCAGATCCGGCAGCGCGCGCTGCGGCCGGCGCCAGTCGCCGGACGCGTAGAGGCGCCAGATCTCTCCCGACAGCAGGGTCAGCCCGTAGAGACCAAGGGCGAACAGGTGCGAGATGAACAGCGCCAGCACGAAGCCGAGCGAGGCGAAACCGCGGATCCACGGCGCGCGGTCCTGCAGGCGGATCCAGACCGCGATGCCCCACAGCGCCAGCCCGAGCCCGAACAGGTAATTGAACAGGCCCATGTAGGTGGACATGGTGTAGAGGAACAGGCTGGCGGCCAGCGGCCCCAGCTCCACCCGCCCCCACACCGCGCGGTAGAGCGCGATGGTGCCGCTGACCAGCAGCAGGTAGCTGGCGGTGACGAACAGCCGGCTCGCCGTGTGCACGCCCATCAGCTTGGCGAGCGGCGGCACGACGATGTCCATCACCAAATTCGGGATGATCGCCCAGCGGATGAAGTAGAACTGCCCCAGCGCCGGGTCCTGGTCCAGGAAGGCCAGCGCGTACATCCGCGTGACGTGGTTGACGTAGTCGCCGAGCGCCGGGATCTCGACGATCCAGATCGGGATCACCGCGGCGACCAGCGCCACCAGCGCCGCCGGCCACAGGTACCAGCTGTCCGGACGCGCGGGCGCCCGCCCGTCGAGGCTGAATTCGCCGTGCATGCCGCTTCCCCCCGCCCTTACGCCCGTTTGCCGGAGATGGCGCCTGGCATCGAGGCCGGGCTGTCCGCTGCGATCGGCCGCTTGGCGGCCAGCGCCATCAGGTCGTCCGGATAGCGGTCGTGCAGGCCGGCCCGGTAGTTCGACCAGAAGCCGCGCAGGCCCGCGAGGTCGCGGTGCAGGAGGAAGTACAGGGTGTACTTCACCATCATGCGCCGGATCGATTCCGGCTCGTACGTGGCGTGGATGTAGCCCATGTTGCGGAAGAAGAAGGGCGCGCGGTTGGCCGGCATCTCCTCCACCGTACCGAGCAGCCCGCCGGCCAGCGGGCGCTGCGTACGCCGGTTGCGCGGGTGTACGTGCAGCGCGTGCACGGCCGTGCCGTCCTTCAGCCCGGCGCGGCGGGCGCGCAGGGTGAACTCCCACTCGTCGCCCCAGATGAACATCTCGCGCTTGATGTTGCCGATCCGCTCGAACACGCGGCGGTTCAGCAGCGTGCCGTTGAACAGCGCGATGGCGCCGGGGACGATGCCGTCCTCCGCCGCCGCGGTGAAGGTGGCGGCCGTGCTGTGGCCCTGCATGTTGAAGGCGAGGTCGTCGCGATCCTCCGCCGCCACGACCATGGGGCCAACCATGTCCAGCCTGTGGCGTTCGCCCTGGCGCAGAAGCTCGGCCAGCGCGCCGGGCGCCGGGATGCCGTCGTCGTCGGTGCTCCAGATCCAGCGCGCGCCGAGGCGCAGCGCGGTGTCGAAGGCGGTGTGGTAGGCGCCGGCCGACCCGACGTTGGCCTGCCGGACGACCAGAAGTTCGGGGATGCGCCGTTGCTGTTCGGCCAGCCATTCGGCTGTGCCGTCGCTCGACCCGTTGTCCACGACGACGATGCGGTCCGGCCGCGGTTCCTGGGCGTGGATGGCCGCCAGGCAGCCGCGCAACAGGGACAGGCGATTGTGCGTGACGATCACGGCGGCCACATGGACTCCCGTGCCGGACTCTCCCCGTCCCTGTTGCCTGATGGCTTCCGACATGCTGATCCGCTCTCCGTCCTGTGCGTGGGTCACCGCGAAAACAACGGCGCAGACCGTAGGTTTTCGCTCGGCGCAGTCGAGGCAATGCTCCGGACGGAGAGGGAGTGCGCCATTCGCATAGCCCGGAATCCCCGCGAGGGCCGGCCATGCGCCTTACGGGCGACGCAGGAAGGAGCGTCTGGTCAGGACAACCGCATCCAGCCCGTGGCCCACAGCCACAGCACGGCGAAGGCCATGGACAGGATCGTCATCGGCACGCCGCAGCGGGCGTGGTCGAGGAAGCCCAGCCGCACGCCGACCGCCTGCGCCCGCTCCGCCACGATGATGTTGGCGAGGCTGCCGGGCAGCAGGAGGTTGCCGGCCAGGGTGGACAGCACCGCCAGCCCGTAGAGCGCCCCTTCCGGCGGCCCGGGCCAGGCCTTCAGCAGCAGGATCACCGCCGGCACGTTGCCGATGCTGTTGCTGGCGACCAGCGCCAGGGGGGTCATCACGACCAGCCGGTCGGGCAGCCAGCCCTCCCGCTCCAGCCAGTCGACCATCTCCGCCGGCAGGCCGGTCAGGCCGAGCGCGTGGTTGACCGCGAACAGCGCGGCGAACAGCACCAGCAGGTGCCAGTCCACCATCCCCAGCATGTTCCGCGTGGCGAGCCGGCGGCTGACCAGCATGGCGCCGGCCACCAGCAGCACGCCGGTCTCCTGCGGCAGCGAGGTGGTGAAGAGTGCCAGCAGGGCGAGCGTCGCCACCACCGCCTTGGCCAGCTGCGGCCGGTCGAGTTCCACGCGCTCGCCGTCGCCGTCGCCGTCCGGCAGACCGAAGCGGCCGCGCCAGGCGAACCAAACCACCGCATAGACGACGCCGAGCCCGACCAGCGCCGGCACGCCGCAGGCGCCGAGGAAGCGCCAGAAGTCCAGATGCCCGATCTGGCCGATCAGGATGTTCTGCGGGTTGCCGATCACCGTCGCCGCGGAACCGGCGTTGGCCGCGCCGGCCAGCGCGATCAGGTAAGGCCGCGGGTCGAGCCGGCGGGCGGTCAGCCCGACGCACAGCATCGGCGTCATGGCGAAGACCACCACGTCGTTGGCGAGCAGGGCCGACAGGCCGCCCGCCACCAGGACCGTCGCCGCCAGCAGCCGCGCCGGCGACCGCGCCGCCCGCGCCACGCGCAGCGCGCACCAGTCGTAGAAGCCGCTGGCAGCGTACTGGGCCGACAGGACCATCAGCCCGAACAGGATGAAGATCGTCGGGAAGTCGATCGCCTCGACCACCTGCTCCGACGTCAGGGCGCCGATGCCCAGCAGAAGGATGGCGGCGACGAGCGCGATGCCCGTGCGGTCGACGCGAAGGCCGGGGAAGCGCCCCAGCGCCATGCCAAGGTAGGTGGCGGCGAACAGGGCGAGGATGGAGGCGGTCATGAAGGGGGTATTTGGCCTGGCGGGACGGAACGGCGGGGCCCCTCTATAACCGCCGCGCCGGGGCTTAGGCCAGCGTGACGGTCATGCCCTCGCGCGCGGCGAAGCTTTCCGGGAACTCCGCCTGGGCGGCCTTTTCCAGGGCGGTCATGGCCTTGTCGTCGTGGTCCGGGTCGTGGTGGAACAGCACCAGCCGCTTCACCCCGGCGGCCCGCGCCAGCCGCACGCCCTCGGTCCAGGTGGAGTGGCCCCAGCCGATGCGGTTCTGCCATTCCTCGTCGGTGTAGGTGGTGTCGTAGAGGACGAGGTCGGCCCCGGCGATCAGCCCCAGGATGTTCTGGTCGAGCTGGCCCGGCACATGCTCCGTGTCCGTCACGTAGACGATCGACTTGCCGTGGTGCTCGACCCGGTAGCCGGTGGCGCCGTCGGGGTGGTTCAGCGGGGCCGTCCGCACCTCCACGTCCTCGCCCAGGCGGAAGCTCTGGCCGGCGGTGATTTCGTCGAAGGTGATGTTGCTGCCCATGGTGCGCATGGGAACCGGGAACAGCGGCCGTTCCATCTGCCGCTCCATCACCGCCTCGATGCCCGGGTTGCCGCAGAGGTGGCCGGAGATGATGCGCAGGCGGAAGCCCTTGGTGTAGGCCGGGGCGAAGAAGGGAAAGCCGCTGATGTGGTCGAGGTGCGTGTGGCTCATCAGCAGGGTCGCCTCGGTCACGCCGTCCTTCAGCAGGCGCTTGCCGAGCATGCGGATGCCGGTTCCGGCGTCGATGAGGATGTGCTGGTCGCCCGCCTTGACCTCCACGCAGCTGGTGTTGCCGCCGAAGCCCATGTGCGTGGGCATGGGGCACGGCACGGTGCCGCGCACCCCCCAGAAGGTGATCGAAAAACCCATGCCGACCTCGTCCCGCCGCACCGTTTCCGGACCGGCCAACCCGCCGGTCGCTGTTCGGACCGATCCAAAGGACCGGTCCCGTCCGGGCAACAGCCCCTGCCATCGACCGGAAACGGCACAGCTTAGCATGGATTCAACACGGCGCGGTGACGGTCGTCACACCCCGGCGTGTCTACGAAGGAGGATCCGCGCCGTCCACTCTCCTCCGGAGCCGCCGGACCTGGGATTCACGTGGTCGAGAGGATGCCTTCGACCAGCCGTTCGCAATTGCGGCGATGAAAGCAGCCGGAGCAGCCGCGATCCGGGCAGTCCAGGCCGGCCTTCAGCGCCGTCAGTCCATTCACCAGCCTTGCCTTTGTCTCCTGGGAGATGACATCGGCGAGAAGAACGTCGCTGACGGCCTGCTCGACGACGTCGGCACCCCTGTCTTCCATTCTTACGGCAAACCCGAATTGCTGCATGTCCCACCCCTTCGGATGGTGGGAATACCATCATATGCGTGTTTCACCCGGATTTCAGGGAGACGTCAAAAGGTGACGAATTTCGTCAAAGGGAAACGATCAGCCATGACCGGAGATGGATTCCTGCACAATGACACCGTACCACCCCAGCCCCCGGTACGTTTCGTACCCAGGCGTCAGCGCGTATCCGACGACGTTGCCCTTTTCGTCCGTGTAGGTCCCATGGGTGTGGCCGTCGGTGCGCAGGGAGAAGGCTTCGGTCAAAACCCCGCGCTGGTCCGACGCGGCGATGACGCGGTGCCTGCGGTCGACCAGCAGGCAGCGGGTCCTGGACCGTTCCTCCTCCGTCAGGCGCACCGAATCGACGACCCCCTGGGATTGCGCCTGCCAGTCGAAGAAGATGCCCAGCACGCCGATGACCTTGCCGTCCTCCTCCCCGCCTTCGCGGATGGCCGTGGCGTAGGTGGCGACGGTGCTGCGGTCCAGCAGGTCGTTGACCGCGATGTCGGCCACCGCGAAGTCCGCGCCGCTGCGCGTCGCCATGGCGTCGCGGAACCAGGATTCGCCGGCGACGGAGCTGCCCACGACCCGCCGGTACCGGTCGGGCCGGCCGTTCGCCAGCACCGTCCCGCGCGAGTCGACCACCCACAGGTCCAGGTAGACCGTGTAGGCGCCGAGGATGACGGCCAGGCGGTGGGATGCGTGATGGCAATGGTCCGCCGTCGGCGCCGCGGCGCAATCGACCACCGCGCTGTCGGTGGCCCACCAGCGCACGTCGCAGGACCGCTCGTAGAGATTGCGGTCGATGATGTCGATCATGTTGAGCGCGAGGTCGGCGAGGCGCCCGCCGCGCAGTTGGGAGACCAGCCGCTTGCCCAGCGTGTTCAGCTCCTCCGTCTGCACGGCCATCTGGCCGCGCAGTTCCTCGCCGATGCAGGTGATGCGCTCCGATATGGCCTTGACCTCCTGCGCGACCACCGCGAAGCCGCGCCCGGCCTCGCCCGCGCGCATCGCCTCGATCAGGGCGTTCAGGGCCAGAATCTTCGTCGTGTTCGTGACGGCCTGGATTTCGTCCATCTTGCGGGTCGCAAGGTCGGACACGGCGCGCGACAGCGCGACGATACGCTCTGGCATGGGGCATCACCTCCGAAATCTGTCGGTGACGACTCCCAACGGACAGCCGGGCGGACTCGCGTCCGCTGGCCGATTCACTGTTCCGCAACCCACCCAATTCGCATTGTCATCAATGCGACCCGATCCGCAACACGAAAGCGGTCCGGCGGAGCGTCGCACCCCTGCGACGCAATGTCATACCTGCGTCACGAAGCGGCGCCCCGCGTCGTCGTCGGCTGATGCCCTCAGTCGGACGCCCGGACCTTGTAGGCGATGCGCAGGCCGCCCCAGTGCCGGCCGCGGACCTTGATGGGCGCGGAGACGTCCTTCATCAGCGTGTATTTCCCGCCGCCCATGTCGCGGCGGTAGGTCTGGAGCAGGAAGGGCTTGACGTTGCGGCCGGCGGCCAGCCCGACGCGGTCGTTGAAGATGCGCCGGTTCCGGCAATGCGCCGCGTTCCACACCGGGTCCGAGCCCTGGGGCTTGCTGAACGCGCGGTTGTGCGTCGGCAGGTAGCCGCTGGTGTCCACCGCGACGCAGAAGACGATGCGGTCGTTCTGGGCCAATACCGGCTCCAGCACGCCGGGCAGCACGCGGTCGCAGAATTCCGTGAAGCGGGTCAGGTGCTGCTGCGGGTTGGTGCCGGGGATCGGGCGGTAGGTCTGGTCGAACAGGTCGGCCTCCGCGATCTCGCCCCGCGCCACCGCGTCCTCGAAGCTGGCGGCGATGCGCGAGGCGGAGTCCTGGACCAGCCGGATCAGGGGCGTGTCCACCGTCTCCACGTCCAGCTCCGCCGTGATGCCGATCAGCCGCTCGCTCATGCCCAGCAGCGTGTTCACGCGGTCGCGGGCCTGGGAAAGGTTGTCGCTGGACAGCTGGACGCCGACGGCGAGGTCGCTGATCTCGCGTTCCAATTCGTCGCAGTTGCCGCCGATCTCCGCCGAGGCGGCGTCGATCTTGTCGGTTTCCTTGTGCAATTCGGTCATGGCGCGGCCGACGGTCTCGATCACCGAGCCGATGGCGGTGGTGCCCTCGCTGACGGCGCGCGCCTTGCCGGCGCTGGCCGCGCTTTCGACCATCAGCCGCTGCGCCTGCTCGTTGAGGTACTTCAGCGTGGCGTCGATTTCCGTGGTCGCCTCGCTGGTCTTCTTGGAGAGCGCCTTGACCTCGTTGGCGACCACGGCGAAGCCCCGCCCCGCCTCGCCCGCGCGCGCCGCCTCGATGGTGGCGTTCAGCGCCAGCAGGTTGGTCTGCTTGGCGATCACGAAGATTTCCTTGGCGACCCGCCCGACCCGGTCCAGCGCCTCCTGCAGGCCGGCGATCTGCCCTTCCATCCCGCCCACGGCGGCGACCAGGGAGTGGATGTCGGCCATCGACTTCTCCACCCGGTCGTGGGAGGATTCGACCTCCTGCCGCGCCTGCTCCGTCACCGTCCGCGCGACCATGGAGGCGGCGGAGATGCGCATCGTGCTCTGCGTCATCTTGGTGCCGGTCTCGCGCAATTGCGCGAAGACCGTCGCCTGATGCCCCAGTCGCCCGTTGACGTCCTCGACGTGCCCGGCAATGTCCGCGATCTCAATCCCGAGATTGCCCGCCTCGACGGCGATGTCCGAAATCAGATGCGCACGGTTGCCGAAACCACTGTCCATCTTTCGTCACCGAATTTGTCACATAATTTTGTGGAATGCTGATTCCACGATCCAATTATTGCCGAATTCCTACAAAACCGCAACATCGGAAGGGCTACTCCAAAGGTCGAAGTGACGGAAGACACAACCGAAGTTCGAACATCCGCCCTTGCTCCTATCCCCTTTCGGCGATCCGGCGGTCCAGCCGTTCGTCATCCAGGCCGGCCGGCTCCTGATGGATGGTCACCTCGGCGCTGGGAAAGGCCTCGCGCAGCTCCCGCTCGACGCGGTCGGTGATGTCGTGCGCCGCGGCGAGGGTCAGCTGCGGGTCCAGTTCCAGGTGCAGTTCGATGAAGGCGCCGACGCCGGTGCTGCGCGTCCGCAGGTCGTGCATGCCGCGGACCTCCGCGTGCGCCGCGACCAGCGCGGCGATGCGCGCCCGCTCGTCCTCCGGCAGTTCCCGGTCCATCAGGACGTTGAGCGCCTCCATCCCCACGCCGCGGGCGCCATAGAGGAGGAAGGCCGCGATGCCCAGGCCGAACAGCGGGTCGAAGGCGCCGATGCCCGTCCAGGTGGTCAGCAGGATGGCGACGATCACCGCCGTGTTCATCAGCAGGTCGCCGGAATAATGCAGCCGGTCCGCGCCAATCGCGACGGAGCCCGTGGCCTTGATGACGTGGCGCTGGAAGGTGATCAGGCCGGCGGTCAGGACGATCGACAGGACCATCACTGCCACGCCGACCAGCCCCTCCCCGACCGGTTCGGGGCGCAGCAGCCGGCGCACCGCCTCGATGGTCAGGAACAGGGCGGAGCCGCCGATGAAGGCCGCCTGGGCGAGCGCGGCCAGCGCCTCCGCCTTGCCGTGGCCGAAGCGGTGCGCCTTGTCCGGCGGGCGCAGGGCGGTGCGCACGCCCAGCAGCGTGACGACCGACGCCATCAGGTCGGTGCTGCTGTCGATCAGCGACGACAGCAGGCTGACCGAGTCGGTCATCAGGTAGGCGACCAGCTTCGCCGCGATCAGCGTCATCGACACCGACACGCTGGCGTAGGTCGCGTACCGGCGAAGCCGGTGGGTGTGCGCTTCGGTCATCCGTTCCCCCGTCGCACCGCCGCGACGGCGGCGGGCGCCGGCTTTTTACGGATAAAGCCGCTCCGTCGTCCACTGTGCCGGCGCCGCGCCCCCTTCATCCGCACGGCCGTCATCCGCACGGAGATAAAGCACCCGTTCGTGCAGGCGGAACGGCTTGTCCTGCCAGAACTCGATGCGGCGCGGCAGGATGCGGTAGCCGGTCCAGTGCGGGGGCCGCGGCACGGTTCCCAGCCCGAACTTGGCGGCGAACTGGGCGACGCGCTTCTCCAGCTCCCACCGGCCTTCCAGCGGGCGCGACTGCTGCGACGCCCAGGCACCGATTCGGCTTTCCCGCGCCCGGCTCTGGAAATAGGCGTCGGCCTCCTCGTCGGTGACGCGCTCCACGGCCCCTTCCACGCGGACCTGGCGCTTCAGCGTCTTCCAGTGGAAGCACAGCGCGGCGTTGGGGTTGGCGTCCAGCTGCTCGCCCTTGCGGCTTTCGGTGTTGGTGTAGAAGACGAAGCCGCGCGGGTCGATTCCCTTCAGCAGCACCATGCGGACGGACGGCACGCCGTGCGCGTCGGCGGTGGCGAGCGACATGGCGTTGGGGTCGTTGGGTTCGCTTTTCCCCGCCTCCTCCAGCCATTCCTGGAACAGTTCGTACGGATCCCGGTCGGTCGTCTGGCTCATGGTCCCCTCGTGCGATCCACTCTGGCGGGCCCGTCCTGCCGGGCCCCTCCTGATAGGCGTTCTGCGCTGCTCCTGGGGTTGAAATGCTGGTCACAGCTTCGTCCCAATTCACAGATAGCATAGGCTCGCATATATCAGTGTCGACCGGAGCGCCATCCTTTCGGTGCGCCGGCTCCTAACCTTGTCGAAGGCAACATCCGATGTTCGTGAAGAAGCTCGTCCCGGCGGCGCTGGCCGTCGCCCTGCTCGCCGGTTGCGCTGAAACCCCCAAGCAAGCCGCCAAGGAAGAGGGGATCTACGGCGGCGTCATCTCGTCGCAGTACGGCAAGGCGTCGAGCAAGGTCGCCAGCTCCGGCGTGGGCACGCTGGTCGGCGCCTTCATCGGGAAGGGCGTGACGATCACCGAGAGCGACGCCGCCGCCGCCGAAGCCGCGGCCAAGCGCGCCTATTCCGCCCCCATCGGCGAGAAGATCGGCTGGACCAACCCGCAGACCGGCCATTCGGGCACCCTGACCACGACCCGGGATGGCTACAACAACGCGGGCCAGTACTGCCGGGAGTATCAGCAGACCGTCACCACCGGGAGCAAGACGGAATTGGGTTACGGAACCGCTTGCAAACAGTCCGACGGTGCGTGGAAGATCATCGCGAACTCGTAACACCATTGCCCCGGGATTCGGGGTGGGAAAGCCTTGGCCGAAAACAGCATGCGTGACCCTTACCAAATCCTCGGACTCAGCCGTTCCGCGAGCACCGACGACATCAAGAAAGCGTACCGCAAGCTGGCCAAGGAGCACCACCCCGACCTGAAGCCGGGGAATGCGGCCAACGAGGAGCGGTTCAAGGAGATCTCGGCGGCCTACACGCTGCTGTCCGATCCCGACAAGCGCGCGCGCTTCGACCGCGGCGAGATCGACCCCTCCGGCCAGGAACGGCACCACGGATTCGGTGCCCGCTCCCACGCCTATTCGGGCGGGTCGCGCGGGCGCGGCGGCTACTCATCGACCGACGATTCCTTCTTCACCAGCGGCGGTGGCGGTAGCGGCGACGACTGGTTCTCCGAGCTGTTCGGTGGCGGCCGGCGGCGCGGGGCCGGCGGGTCGTCGGGCGGGTCGTCCTCGGCCGGGGCCAAGGCGCGCGGCACGGACATCGCCTATTCGGTGACCGTGCCCTTCGTCGAAGCGGCGCTGGGCACCAAGCGGCGCATCAACCTGTCCAACGGCAAGAGCATCGACGTCACCGTGCCGCCCGGCACGGAGGACCAGGCGAAGCTGCGCCTGAAGGGCCAGGGCCTGCCCGGCGCCGGGGGCTTCGGCGCCGGCGACGCCATCGTCGAGGTGCATGTGGAGGCGCACCCCCACTTCACCCGCCAAGGCGCCGACATCCACGTCGAGGTGCCGATCACCCTGAACGAGGCCGTGCTGGGCGCCACCATCCGCGTGCCGACGATCAGCGGCCCGGTCGCGGTGAAGGTGCCGCCGGGGTCCAACACCGGCTCCACGCTCCGCCTGCGCGGCAAGGGCGTGATGAACCAGGCGACCAAGCAGGCCGGCGACCAGTATGTGAAGCTGAAGGTCCTCCTCCCCGACCCGCCCGACGCGGAGCTGGTCAAGTTCATCGAGGAATGGGCCAAGACCCGCAGCTACGACGTGCGCAAGAAGGCCGGGCTGGAGTAGGCCAAAGCCCTTCGCCCGCCGAGTGGACGGGCGAAGGGGGTTACCCCCTATGTCAAAGAAAAGGCCGCGTCCGAAAGCGGTTGATGCGGTGCCCCGGCGCCTTCATCAATGGTGGTGAATTGCCGATTACGGTTTTCGCCGCTTGCGTAGGACGTCATGCCGCCGATTCCCAAAAAACTCATCGTCGCAGCCGCCGTTATTGCTGCGCTTCTGCTTGTCTGGCTGGGCTTCGCCGCCTGGACCGACTACGCCCGCGAGAGCGCGGAGGCCCCCGCGACCTACAGCGACTTCGTCACCGCGACGGAGCGGGGCGAGGTGGCCGAGGTGGTCTTCCGCGGGGACGGCGCCCATGTCCTCACCGCCGACGGCCGGCGCCTGCACGTCGTCATGCCGGTCACGGACGACCTGCTGAAGGAGCTGCGCGGCCGCAAGGTCGCCATGAGCTTCGACGACGGTCCCGGCGGGCTGGTGCCGCGCACCATGGACGTGCTGGACAAGCTGGCGCCCTTCCTGGTGCTCGGGCTGCTGGTCGGCGTCCTGCTGCTGAGCGGCGGGCAGTTCCTCGGCGTGGGCCGCGCCACCCGCGTCCGGCCGCGCGACACCCGGACGGTCTTCGCCGACGTCGCCGGCGTGGACGAGGCCAAGGAGGAACTGCGGGAGACGGTGGAGTTCCTGCGCGACCCGCGGCGCTTTGCCATGGCCGGCGCGCGGGTGCCGAAGGGCATCCTGCTGGTCGGCCCGCCGGGCACCGGCAAGACCATGCTGGCCAAGGCGGCGGCCGGCGAGGCGGGCGTGCCGGTCTTCACCGCGTCGGGCTCCGACTTCGTGGAGATGTTCGTGGGCTTGGGCGCCGCGCGCGTGCGCAACGTCTTCAAGACGGCGCGGGCCAACGCCCCCTGCATCCTGTTCATCGACGAGGTGGACGCGCTGGCCGGCAAGCGCGGCGAGTCCAACTCCCACTCCGAGCGGGAGCAGACGCTGAACCAGCTTCTGGTGGAGATGGACGGAATCGTGGATGGCGGCGCGGTGGTGGTGATCGCCGCCACCAACCGGGCGGAGATGCTGGACCCCGCCGTGACCCGGCCCGGCCGCTTCGACCGGCACATCCACGTCGGCCTGCCCGACGTGGCGGGGCGCGAGGCGATCCTGGGCGTCCACACCGGCCGGCTCCAGCTGTCCCCGGACGTCTGCGTGCGGACGGTGGCGCGCGGCACGCCGGGCTTTTCCGGCGCCGAGCTGGCGAACCTGACCAACGAGGCCGCCCTATCCGCCGCGCGCAACGGCCGCGTGGTGGTCACCATGAACGACTTCGAGGCCGCCAAGGACCGCGTCCTGCTCGGCAACGAGCGGCGCAGCCTCGCGCTGTCGGACCATGAGCGGCGGCTGACCGCCTACCACGAGGCCGGGCACGCCCTGGTGTCGCTGCGCTGCCCGGAGGCCGACCCGATCCACAAGGCCACCATCATCCCGCGCGGCCGCGCGCTGGGCATGGTCGTGCGCCTGCCGGAGGGCGACCGCGTGTCGGTGTCCCGCGCCAAGCTGCAGGCGGACATCGCCGTCGCCATGGCCGGCCGCGCGGCGGAGGAGCTGGTGTTCGGCGACGCCGCCGTGACCACGGGGGCCGAGGCCGACTTCCGCGCCGCCACCGACCTCGCCCGCCGCATGGTCACCGCCTGGGGCATGAGCGAGGCCATCGGCTTCGTCGCCCACGCCGGCAACGACCCGGCGGTCGTCCGGTCGGAACGCACCGCCTGGCGAATCGACGAGGAGGTGCGCCGCATCACCGACGAGGGGATGGAGCGCGCGCGCCGGCTGCTGCTGTCCAACCGCACGGCGCTGGAGCGGATCGCCCATGCACTCCTGGAGCGCGAAACGCTCAGCGGCGGTGAAATCGGCGATCTGGCGGAAGCCGAGCGCGAAACCGAAGCGGCTTGATCGGGCGACAAATGCGCGTCAGCATCGCCGACGCGCATTGCCGCAACCCGGCATACAGGGGTAAGTTACCCCAATCGTTTGCGAGCAATCGTTTTCGGAATGCGCGCGGGTTGGCCGATGGGCCGGGCTTTTGGACCGAACCAAGTGTGAGACCGAGATGGCTGAACGAATCGCCCGGCGCACGATGATGGAGCGCATGGTGATGGGGCTCGCGGCCGCCACCGCGCTCGCCACTGCCGGAAAAGCCATCGCCCAGCCCCAAGCCCAGACCCAGCCGAAGCCCATCCCTATCAAGGTCGGCGCCTACGAGTTCCCGCCCTACGCGGACGAATCCGGGAACGGCGTCACGCGGGCCTTCCTCGACTCGATGAACGCCGCGCAGTCGGATTTCCGGTTCGACCTGGTCCGCACCTCCCCCCAGCGCCGCTACGATGACCTGGAGCAGGGGCGGTTCGACCTGATCGCCTTTGAAAGCCTCGCCTGGGGCTGGTCCGGGCGACCGGTGGACGCGTCCCGAGTCTTCTTTCGCGACGCGGAGGTCTTCGTCGCAAAGGCCGGCCCCGGGGTCGACCAGAGCTATTTCGACAGCCTCCAGGGCAAGTCGATCCTCGGCCGGCTCGGCTACCATTACGCCTTCGCCGGCTTCAACGCCGACCCGGCGGTGCTGGAAAGCCAGTACAACACGCGGCTGACCGTGAACCACGAGGGCAACGTGCGCAGCGTCGCGGCCGGGCGCGCCGACCTCGCCATCGTCACGCGGTCCTTCCTGACGCGGTTCCTGAAGGCAAACCCGGAGATGGCGGCGCAGCTGCTGGTGTCGGAGCGCGCCGACCAGATCTACGACCACACCATCCTCGTCCGGCGCGGGTCCCCCGTGACGGTCGCCTGGGTGAACGCAGCGCTGGAACGGCTGGAGTCGGACGGCACGCTGGCCGCGCTGTGGACCCGCCAGGGAATTGCCTCATGAGCGTTCTCCGCGGCCTCACCGTCGAGCGCAGCAACCGGTCCATCCTGGCGCGCATCGGCGGGATTATCGTGCTGACCGCGACGATCGTCGGCGTCATCGCCGTGGGCGTGTCCGCCGGGATCGTGGAGCACCAGCAGAAGCAGGCGCTGATCCGCCGGGCCGACCTGGTCGCGGCCATGCAGACCGACGCGCTGGCCGGCCCGCTGTGGGAGATCGACGAGCGTTCCGTCCGCAAGATCATCGAGGCGCTGCGCGACCGCGACCCGGCCATCCGCTCCGTCGCGGTCTACGAGACCGACCGGAGTGACCCGGTGGCCGAGGCGCTGGCCCACGGCCCGCCCGGCAACTTCGTCACCATCCAGCAGCCGATCATGCTGCGCGGCCGCGATGGGCTGATCCGCCACATCGGGACCCTGAAGCTGCATTACTCCACCGCCGAGGTGGACGAGGTGACGCTGAGCGCCCTGCTGCCGGTCGTCGGCCTGCTGGTGCTGTCGCTGGTCACGGCGGTCGCGATCATCAGCTACATGCTGAACCGCGTCGTGCTGAGGCCGCTGATGCGGCTGACCCAGGCCGCCCATTCGGTGGCGCACGGCGAGTACGGCGCCCGCATCGTCCCGCAGGACGGCGAGGAGGACCGGCAGGACGAGATCGGGCTGCTGACGCGCACCTTCAACCGCATGGCGGAGACCGTCCAGGACTACACCCAGACGCTGGAGCACCGAGTCCAGGAGCGGACGGAGGCCCTGGCCGACATCAACCGCCGGATCATGGACAGCATCAACTACGCGCAGCTGATCCAGTCCTCGATCCTGCCGAAGGCCGAGGTTCTGGACGCCGGTCTGGCCGACCATTTCGTGCTGTGGCGGCCGCGCGACGTGGTCAGCGGCGACTTCTACTGTTTCCGCGAGGTCGAGGACGGCTATCTGCTGGGCGTCGCCGACTGCACCGGCCACGGCGTGCCCGGCGCCTTCATGACGATGACGGCCAGCGCGGTGCTGAACAACGTCGTCGACCAGATGGGTGCGGCCGATCCCGCCGCGCTGCTGGCCGAGGTGGACGCCAAGGTGCGCGCCGCCCTGCACCAGGACGGCGCGGCGTCGGCCTGGGAAGGCGGCTTCGACAACGGGCTGGACCTGGCGCTCTGCCTGATCCGCCCTGCCGAGGGGACGCTGGTCTACGCCGGCGCCCGCCTGCCGCTGTGGGTCGCCGGGCCTGAGGGGATCACAGAACTGCGCGCCGTCCGCCGCAGCCTCGGGTACCGCAGCCACGGCGCGGAGCCCGCCTTCACCAACCAGACGATCGCCATCGCCCCCGGCCAGACCTTCTATCTCTGCACCGACGGGCTGACCGACCAGTGCGGCGGCGAGCGCGGCCGCAGCTTCGGCAAGAGCCGCCTGCGCGAGGTCATCGACGGGTGCGTCAGCCTGCCCCTCGCCGACCAGAAGTCGGTCATCGCGACCAGCCTGGCCGGGTTCCAGGGCGACCAGCCGCAGCGCGACGACATCACCATGGTCGGCTTCCGCGTCCGGCCCGCCGCACGCCCCGGCTCCGGTGCCGAGTCGGCTGCGTGTGAAATGGCGTGACCAAATCCTTCATCGCCTACCCGGACGGGAACCGTCTCGACGGGTCATTGAAAATCATATAATTTCCCGGTCCGACACAGGAGGTTCCGCAAGTCGGAATCGGGAGAGCGGAGAAGCATGCCGGCGGTCACGATCGTAGTCGTGGAGGACGAAGCCTCGCTCCGTCGCGATCTGGTCGAGTATCTGCGTGGGTGCGGATTCGACGCCATCGGGGCCAAGAACGGGCGAGAGCTTGACGACGTCATTGCAACCAGGGAGGTTTCCCTGGTGATCCTGGACGTCAACCTGCCCGGCGAGGATGGATTCAAGATCGCGACTCGCCTGCGCGAAATGCCGAGCATCGGAATCATCATGGTGACCGCCCGCGGATCCACCGTCGACCGCGTGGTCGGGCTGGAGATCGGGGCCGACGCCTACCTCGTGAAGCCGGTCGAGATGCGGGAGCTGGAGGCCCAGTGCAAGGCGCTGCTGCGCCGCCTGGAGGCGAACGCCGCCGCGCAGCGCGCCGCCGGCGCGACGCCGACCGCCGCGCCGCACGTGCATGGCGCCCTGGCCGGCGCCCCGGCCGGCGAAGAGGCGAGCTGGGCGCTGGACGCCACGGACTGGTCGCTGACCAGCCCGACCGGCGTCCGCATCAGCCTGACCAGCATGGAGATGAAGCTGACGTCCCTGCTGGCCAGCCAGGCCCGCCAGCCGGCGACCCGCGACCAGATCTCCCAGGCGCTGTACAACCGGCGCTGGAACCCCGACGACCGCTCCATCGACACCGTCGTCGGCCGCCTGCGCCACAAGGTGGAGGCCGCCATCGGCGCCTCCGCCCCGCTGAAGTCGGTCCACGGCGTGGGCTATGTCTTCTCCGCGCAGGTCCGGGTTTTATAGGCGCGGCTACGCCCTGTCGTCCCGGGCGGGCGGCGGATCCTCTGGCGTATTCTTGGGCGGCGTGTCCTTGGGGAAGGTCACGACGAAGCGCGTTCCCTCCCCCGGCGTGCTTTCCGCCGCGATGGCGCCCTTCAGCGCACCGACCGCGAGATTGTGCACGATGTGCAGGCCAAGGCCGCTGCCGCCCTCGCCGCGCCGCGTCGTGAAGAAGGGGTCGAAGATCTGCGGCAGGTTCGCCGCCGGGATGCCCCGCCCGTCGTCGCCGTAGGTCAGGCGCACGGTCTCGGGGTCGGGCTGGTCCACCACGATCGTCAGGCGCCCGGCCTGCCCATCCCCATAGGCGTGCGTCAGGGAGTTCATGACGAGGTTGGTCAGGATCTGCGACAGGGCGCCGGGATAGCTGTCGACGATCAGGTCGTCGGGGCAATCCACCGCGACGGCGTGACCGCCCTGGCGCAGCTTCGGTTCCAGGCTGACCAGCGTTTCCTGGATGTAGCGGCTGAGGTCCACGGCCCGCCGCTCCGCGCTGGCGCGGTCCACGGCCACCTGCTTGAAGCTGGTGATCAGCCGCGCCGCCCGCTCGCAGTTCGCGAGGATCAGGGCCGAGGTGTCGGTGGCCGTGGTCAGGTAGCGGGTGAAGTCGGCCTTGCTCAGCTCCCCCGCCTGCGCCCGCGCGCGCAGCCGGTCGGTCGCGTCGGACAGGTGCGAGGCGCAGGACACGGCGATGCCCACGGGCGTGTTGATCTCGTGCGCGACGCCGGCCACCAGCGAGCCGAGCGAGGCCAGCTTCTCGGCGCGCACCATCGCCTCCTGCGCGTCGCGCAGGTCGGCCAGCGCCGTCTCCGCCTCCTGCCGCCGGCGCTCCAACTCCTGGTTGGCGGAGCCCAGCTGGGCCTGCAGCCGGTCGCTGACCCGGACCAGCCGGCGCTGCTCGCGCGTGCTGCGCTTGAACGCCTCCACCAGAGCGTCGAAGTCGGCGCGGACCTCGGGCGCGACCGCGCTCAGCCTCTCCCCCAGAAGGCGGGCCTCCTCGATGGCCTGCTCCTCGGCGGCGAAGAGGTTGAAGGTCATGACGCCCCGTCGGCCGGAACTTGCTTCAGCGTGAAGGCGACGTGCCGCAGATCCTCGGCGAAGTCCTCGCCCAGCTCCTGCATCGACTCGTCGTTCTCCTCGTAGCACCAGGTGACCGCGATGGAGCGTCCGGCCCGCGCCGCCGTCTCCAGCATCTGGAAGATGTTCATCAGGGCCTTGGCGCTGGAGCTGTTGAAGTACAGAAGCTCCATGTCGAAGCGCACGGGATGGTCGCCGGGCTTCTCCAGGAAGGATCGCAGGGCGGCGAAGACCGGGCCGAAGAAGGTCGCGACGTCGTCGGGGTAGGACTCGCCGCTGAGACGCAGGATGCCGGCCGCGAAATCGAAATCGACCTCCGGCGTGCGTCCGGTGGCGGGGATTTTCAGGGGTTCCATAGTCGTCCGGGTGTCCACAGCCGCTGTCAAATAGGCGACGTCAAAGGGCTGACGTCAAATCCGCACCTTGAGACAGAAGAAGCTGCGCTCCCCGTCCATGGCATGGAAGTCGTAGTCGATGGGCTCGCTGGCGCGGCGCGCGATCTCGATCAGGCCGATGTTGGCGCCGCGGCTGCCTTCCTCCGGGGCCTCGCGCAGCTGCTCCCGGTAGTAGGTCTTGATCGCGTCCTTGTCCAAGCCCTTCAGGTAGTCGAGCCGCTCGCGCAGGCGCGGCACGTCGGTGTTGACCACCGTGTTGCCGCAGACGATGAAGACCTTGCCGCCTTCCATGCCGATGATGACCATGCCGGCGCTCAGCTCCACGGGCTTCGCCGTGCTGCCCGTCACCTTCTCGGCCGAATAGCGGATGATGTTCTGCATCTGCTCCACGAAGACCGAGAAGACCCGGCGCACCGTGGGGCCGTCGGTTTCCTCCAGCGTCATCTTCTCGCGCAGCGCCTCGCCGAGTGAATAGAGTATCCCCTCGGACAAATACCCGCTGAACGAGAAGACGATCCCCTTGTCGTCGAGATCGCGTTTGATGGCGGCGTATTGCTCAGCAAGCATGATGCCTTCCACGAACCTCAGGTGGGAGTGCGATGGGTCGAACGGCCGCGGGTCGAACGGTGGCCCTGCGGGCGCGCCACCCACGCCGTGGACCAACTATCCCATCGCGTACGCAAAAGAGCCATATTCTTTCTCATCGTCAGATCAACCCGCGTTCAGCCCCATCCAAGCCGCAGCGCCTACCCGTCCATGGGCAGCAGCACGCGGAAGGTGCTGCCCTTTCCCACCACGCTCTCCACGGCGATCGAGCCGCCGTGCATCCGCACGATCTGGCGGACGGTGTGCAGCCCGATGCCGGTCCCCGGCACGCCCGAGGACCCGGCGCCGCGGAAGTGCCGGTCGAACAGCAGCGGCAGCTCGTTTTCCGGAATGCCGCGCCCCTGGTCGATCACCTCCACCGCCAGCCGGTCGCCGGCAGCCGGGTCGCGCTGCACAGGATCACGTTCCACACGGGCGCGCAGCGTCACCGTGCAGTCGCCGTCGGAGTATTTCAGCGCGTTGTTCAGCAGGTTGCCGAAAAGCATCCCCAGCAAGTGCCCGTCGGCCTTCAGGACCGGCGGCAGCCCGTGCAGGTCCAGCCGGAACTCGCAGCCGGGATAGGCGCTGCGGAAGGGTTCCGCGACGGAGCGCAGAAGCTCCGCCGGATCGACCGGCTCCCGCTGCAGCGACAGGGTCCCGGCCTGGATGCGCTCGTCGGTCATGTGGCTGTCGATCAGGCCGGTCAGGCGCTGCACGCTGCTACGGATGACGCGCAGGCGCTCCAGCGCCTCCGGGTCGACGCGTTCGGCGCGCATGGTCAGCATCTGCGCCGCGCTGTCGATGATGGCCAGCGGCGTGCGGAACTCGTGGCTGACCATGGTGACGAACTGGCGCTGCCGCTCGCGGGCGTTCAGCTCCGCCTCCAGCGACCGTTCGACGCGCTCCTTGGCGGCGACCAGCGCCGCCTGGTTGGCGGCCAGCTCGGCCGTCCGCTGCTCCACCCGCCGCTCCAGCGACTGGTTCAGCGCGATCAGGTCCTCGTAGAGGCAGACGTTGTCGAAGCCGATCGACACGCGGTTGCAGAACAGCTCCAGCAGGCGGTGATCGTCCTCGGCGTAGGGTTCCGGGCGTTCCAGGGCGAAGACGGTCGTCCCGTGCTCCCGCGTGCGGAAGGCCAGGATGCAGCGGTCGGCACCGAAATTGCTCTCCTGCGTCTCGAAGGCGTTGACCACCAGCGCGGCCAGTTCCGGCGTCAGCGCCCCGGCGACCGGCCGCCCGACCAGACGGGCGAACCGGCCGGAGCCGGACACCACGGTCGCGCGCGCCTTGCCGTCGCCGCGGTCGACCATGCGGCAGGCGAGCACCGCGCCGGCGCCATGGTCCACGACCCTGGAGAGCTGGTCCACCAGCTCCTCCACCAGCGCCCGCATGGAGCGCGTCTCGAACAGCGAGGCCGACGCGGCGAGGATGCGCTCCAGCCCCTGGCGGTGCCGCTCGATGGTGACGATGTCGCGCCACGCCCGCAGCGCGCTGACCAGCGTGGTGTAGAGGCGTTGCGCGGTCAGCTCGCTCTTCGCCTTGTAGTCGTTGATGTCGTAGGCGACGACCACGTCGCGTTCCGGCGCTTGGCCGGGCTGGCCGGTGCGCAGCACGATGCGCATGCGGCGGTTGCCGAGATCCTCGCGGATGGTGCGCACCAGGCGCAGGCCGGCGTCGTCGGTTTCCATCACGACGTCGAGGAGCGCCACGGGGATGTCCGGCCGGGCGGCCAGCAGCGACCGCGCCGAGGCGGCCGACAGCGCGCTGATCACCTCGAAGGGGCGCCCCTCGAAATCGAAATCGCGCAGCAGGACTTCCGTCATGGCGTGGACCTGCGGGTCGTCGTCCACCACGAGCACCGGCCAGGGCTCCGCAATGCGGAACGCCCCGCCCGCTTCGTCGGCATCGTCCCCGGGACCGAACAGCGGTTCGTCGTCCAGACCGTCGCCCTCCAGTTGCCCCATGCACCCTCCCCCGGAGAGACCCGCCGCGACGGACCGGCCGGGTTTGACGCCGGGCTCCCTCTTTTTAGCCCATACGGAACCCGTGTGTCGCCGTCCAGAGCCGTCGCAACTTGTTACAAATCGGCGCATCCGGACGGAAGAAGTCGCGGGTTGCCACCGATCATCATCATTGATGCATACTCTGGTATTAGCAATTTCCCTTATACTCAACGCAAAAGGAGGGGGCGGATATGGGCTTGGATTACAAAGCCGCCGGTGCCGGTCGCTACGACACAGTCCGCCGCCTCCTGTCGCGCCTGGACCAGCAGACCTGCGCCAAGCTGCTCGACCATCTCGGGGACCTGCCCGCGGACGACGACCGGCCGGTCTCGCCGATGCGGGCGATGTTGATCCAGCTGTTGCGGAGCCGCCGTTGGGAGCACACGCGGCGCCTGTGGGCGCGCTGGCTCGAACCGGTGATCCTGCGCGACCCAAGGCTGCTCGGCACGCCCACGCCGCCCCCCGGCCTCATCCATGCCGGGGACCTTCCCGGCTGGTGGACGGCGCTTTCCCGGCGTATGGGCGAGGTTCCGGCCGGCATCCGATCCTGCATCGAGGAGCGCCTGTCCCATGCCACGCTGGGCGAGGTGCTGGCGTCGGACGAGGCGGCGCGCTGGTCGGACTTCCTGCGCCTTCGGTCGCTGGCGATCCTGCAAGGCCTCCACAACGATCCCGCCGCGCTTGCCGCCTTCCTGGACGACGCCAACGCGGAGCGCCTGCGGTCGGCCTGCGGCTCCGCGGCCCCGGACCTGTGGTCCGCCCGGAAGCTCACCGCCGCCGACGCCGCCACCCTGACGACCGCGCTGCGGGTGGCGCCCTCCTGGCCGAGGCTCGGCGGCCGGGCCGCGGACGCGGAGGTGGAGGACCTGCTCTCCGGCGTGCGCGGCGTCCTGACCGGCGGCGGGATGCCTCCGGATGCGATGGCGCTCTACGCCGTGGCGGGAATGTACGCCCAGCAGGACCCGTTGCTCGCCGCCGCATTGCGCGCGCTGTTGCCGCTGCCGCTGGTGGACGCCGCCGTCGCGTGGCTGGCCAGCCGTGGCGGCGCGGGTATGACCGTGGCAACCGGCCTTCCGCCCATGCACGCCGATCAAACTCACGCCAATCAAATTCACGCCGATCAGCTTCACGCCGGCCACATTCGCGCCGCCCAGATGCGCGCCGATCAGGCGCGGGGGCTGGACCATGGCCTGCGCGCGCTGTTCGACACGGCGCTGTCGTCCGGACGCCCCCTTTCTCCGGCGGACGCCAAGCGGCTCGGCCGCGCGCTGGCCGGGGTCGTGGATGTCCATTCGCCTCAGGGCCACACACCCCAGGGCCACCCGCCCCGCGGCGCGTCGTAGGCGCATCGGCGCATGGCCGCCCTCGACGTCTTCGCCCTCTCCGTCCTCGCCCTCGGGCTCGGCGCGCTCGGCCTGTCGGTCGTCTATGAAGGCACGCGGATCACCGCCATGAGCGGACGCACCGCGCTGGTGCGGCGGCGGATCCAGGCGAAAGCCGACGAGCTGAAGGACCTGAACGCCCGGATCGAGGACGTGAAATCGCGCACCGACCTCCAGCAGGCCACGCTGGACCGGCTGATCGCCGAACGCGGCCGGCTGACCGGGCTGATCCGGTCGCTGAAGGCGGCCAAGGTGGAGATGATCCACGAGCTGGGCGAGCCGGACGGCCCCGCCCTGCTCTTCGAGTGCGACCTGCGCACCGCGCCCGATTTCAACCGGATCGACCAGCGCCGCATGGTGTTCGCCCGCGAGATCTGGGACCGCCGCAACATCGCCCATGTCTGGGCCGACACGCCCGATCAGGCGATGGCCGCGGTGCAGCGCGCCTTCAACCTGCGCTCCGGCCTGCTGCCCGGCCGCCTGCAACGCAGCGCCCCGGCGGCGGAGACGGCAGCGGAGACCACCGCGGAGTTGGGGGCGTGACGGCGGTCCTGATCTACATCGCGGTCCTGCTGATGATCGGCTGCGTCGTCGTCAACCGCACCGGCGAGCGCCGCATCAAGGCCGCGCGCGGGCGCTTGTCGGCCGCGGACAAGGATCTGCGCGCGCTGAACCAGCAGCTGCTGGACGATGCCGGCAAGCTCGACGCCGCGCAGAAGCTGCTTGCCGGGGTGGATGACCAGCTTCTGCAGGCGCAGACCATCGTCAACGCCCTGGAACGGCAGGTCGGGACGCTCCAGGAGGCGCCGGTCGAGCGCTACTACGTCTTCGACCGGCTGGAGCCCCGCCCGGGCACCATCTGGGAAGTCCCCGTCCGCCGCGCGCCCGATGTGCTTCCCGGCGGTGCGGCGATGACCGCTGCGTGGCGCGACGGCCGGACCTACCTGCTGGTCGCGACCACCGCGCGGGAGGCGTTGGAGCGTGCCGCCCAGCGCTTCCCGCGCGTCAGCGGGTTCGAGGTCGGCCCGGCCACCACCTGCCGGCTGTTCGACAGTGGCGGGTGCGGCGGAGCGAAGGACGCGGATCCGGGGCGGGGTTGGCGCAAGCGCGCGTGAAAACAATAAAATCTAAAAGAAAAATAGTTCAAGATTTACAAAAGAAAATTCTTCTCTCCTCTTGAATGAGAAACCCAGTAAATTAGCTTTCGCTTTTTATCGAAATTTTTGTTTTCGTAATACACTATCTTCCTCAGTTCGTCTTCGACATACTCAGTCGATATTTCACTTCCTACGCTATAGCGGATTTCACTATAAGCTAATTCTCCAACAACTATGTTTGTACTGGCGCTACTGAAAATGTTTATACCTCCACCAGAAAGATGTTTTAGAATTTCCTGATAAACTCCCTTTTTGTCCAAAACCAAATGTGAATCGTCTTCAGATTTCTATTTATGTTTTCTCTTCCTTTGTACGCTTTCCCGCGAACACCAGATTTTGGCTTTTCTTGAAGGTAAACTTCTGAAATACAATGATTCATAATCTTGCAATGCGAGTATAATGAAGATAGATAACTATACACACAATTTAAAGATTTTTCTTTGCACCCATCAATCATTGAATTCACGTTGTCCACAAGATTACTAGATGATTCGGATGCGTTTTTTCCTCGAGAAGCCCAGACTTTATCGAATCTATAAATTTTCCGATAGAATCTCTGTTTCCTCCAGCGACCACATACATTACTATAGCCTTCCAGCGGAGTGTTGAAATCCGCTTTTCCACTCCTTTTCTCGCAGCTTCCGCAAGACCATGCAGCTCAAGAAGGCTAAAATTATCCATATATATTGATGCAGCCGCGATACGAGGATCCATTGTCCTATTCTCAGCAAATTTGCCGTACTCACCCCACAGAAAAAGCCCCACTACTACCTTTTCTATTTTTATCGATAGTGTATAGGAAAATATCTTCAAACTCTCTTTCGATGATTTTTCTGTAGTCTTCGTTAAATTTGGCGCCGTCATCGATACGTGGTTTGCAGGATATCTTCGAATCCGACATATCCACCTCCCATCAATTCTGGTTCCATTCCATTCCCGGGGGAGTCAAGGCGCGGACGGCCGAGGCGAGTTGGGGGATAGCGACCTTCTGCTCCTGGCCGTAGACCATGTTCCTGACGACGACGAAGCCGCTTCGCAGTTCATCGGCGGACGCGATGACAACGATGGGGAAGCCCCGCCGGTCGGCGTACCGCAACTGCGTGGCGAGCTTTTTCGTCTCCAGGTAGAGTTCCGTCGGAATGCCGGCGCTGCGCAGGCCGTTGGCCACCTCCTTGCACAGGTCGCGGGTGGTCTGGTCCTGGATCGTGACCAGGACGGCGGCGATGGTGCGGCGTTCGGCCTTGAGGACGTCTTCCCTGAGGAGTTCGGAGATCAGGCGGGACAGGCCGATGCTGATGCCGACCCCGGGCATGCGCGCATCGATGAAGGCGCTCGTCAAATCCTCGTAGCGTCCGCCGCTGCACACGCTGCCGATGGACGCGTTGCTGTCGAGCCGGGTCTCGTACACCGTGCCGGTGTAGTAGTCGAGCCCGCGGGCGATTCCAAGGTCGATCTTGAGGGAGCGGCGAAAGACGTCGCGCTCGCTCTGGTACACGATCAGGGCCTCGGCGCCCGTCCGCTCCGGCACATTCATGACGGAGGCGTTCACGACCGCCTCCAGCTCCGCCACGCCTTCCTCGAAGAGAGCGTTCGGCGGCCGTTCGCCCAAGGCCTTGAGAAGCGATTCGTTGTCACCCTTCTGGTCGAAGAAGGCGATCAGCCCTTCGGCCCGGGCGGTGCTCAGGCCCAGTTCGCCCAGCTTCTGGACACCGGCGGCGATGCCGATCTTTTCCAGATCGTCGACGATGCTCATGGCGGCCCGGATGTCGCGATCGGCTTCGAGTCCGACGCTCTTGAACAGCCCGCCCAGGATCTTGCGGTTGTTGATTCGGATCGAGAAATCCCCGATGCCGATCCGGCGAAACGCCTGGAACACGACGGCCGGCATTTCCGCGTCAAATTCCAGCGACAACGCCCCGTCGCCGATCACATCGATGTCGCACTGGATGAACTGCCGGTATCGCCCCGCCTGGGGCCGCTCGCCGCGCCAGACCGGTTGAATCTGATAGCGCCGAAATGGAAAATGCAGCTCCCGGTGATGCTGAGCCACATAGCGGGCCAAAGGCACGGTGAGATCGAAGCGAAGCGCGAGGTCCTTGGCACCGTCATCCCCGTCCCCGGCGCTGAGCCGTCGCAAGGCATACACTTCCTTTTCCGCGATGCCCTTGGCGAGCAGGTGCTCCACCCTTTCCACGGCAGGAGTTTCCAATGGAAGGAACCCGAAGCTTTCGTAAGTCCGGCGGATTACATCGACGACCCGCCGCATGACTGCACAGTCCGGTGAAAATGAACAGGCTGTCCGGTCGAAACTGAACAGCGCGTACGGCGGTAATCGAACAGGCCGTACGGCAGCATGAACACCCT
>NZ_JAGINP010000001.1 GCF_017876155.1 Azospirillum rugosum | reverse complement strand
GGGGGTGTGGGGGGGGGGGGGGCCCCCCCCCCCCCCCCCCCCCCCCCCCCCCCGGCGGGGGGGGGGCCGCCCCCCCCCCCCCCCCCCCCCCCCCCCCCCGCCACTTTGGTACGTCCGGCAAGAGCCGGACCCCCTCACCCTAACCCTCTCCCCAGAGGGGAGAGGGGATTAAGTCGCGCCTTTACGCGAAGGCGGGGATGACGGAAATGCAGTGAGTAAGAAGCCGCTCACGCCACCTTGGCGTGGGAGATGGCTTCGCGGACGCTGACGCCCTTGCGCAGGATGTTGTCCACGGCGCGGCCCTGGACCATGGTGATGCCGACCTTGTGGGCGTAGACGAGGCTCGACACGCTGTCGCAGCGGGCCAGGATGAACTTGCAGCGGTCCTGCTCGTTGATCCGGTCCATGAAATACTTCTCGAAGGTCGGGTCCATCTCCAGCATGTCGCTGGACCAGAAGATCTTCGCGTAGTCGACGTTCAGGTATTCCAGGTCGAAGTTGGTGACCCAGAAGGGGTTCAGGCCGTCGACCGCGATCTGGTACTGGCGGTCCTGGGCGAACTCCACCACTTCGTTGAACAGCGTCAGGTTCTCGATCAGGTCGCCCTTGGAAATCTCAAGGACGACGTGGCCGCGGAAGTCGATCGGCAGGCGTTCGTCGAACTTCACGAAGCCGGTGGAGATCACCGTCGACAGGTTGATGTTGATGCCGATGCGCCGGCCGCGCATGAAGCTGAGCCCGTGGTTCAGCGCGCGCAGCACCGACTGGTCGAGGTTGGCCGTGAAGTAGTTGAACAGCCACTTGTTGGCGGTGATGTCGTAGTCCGGGCAGAGCCGCTCCTGGAGCAGCTTGATCGAGATGTACAGCTCGAAATAGGCCATTTCCTCGTCGGCGCTGCGGCCGATGTTGGCGATGGCCTGGTTGAACAGGAAGGGCGAGAGGTCGAACATCTGCATGGCGCGTTCGAGCTTCGCCATCTCCTCCAGCGTGATCGGCGGCTTCGTCTCGGTGACGTGGCTGCCCGTCTCGGTCGCCTGAAGCTCCTCGATGAAGCGGATGACGTTGATGAAGTTCAACGCCAGTTCCATGATCGAGTAGAGCGAATATTCCTTGTAGGGGTTGGGCCCGGTCAGGGTGGTCTTCGACAGGAAGATCTGCTCGACCTTCTGGCAGACGTCGGTGACGCCCGTCAGCTTCAGGCCCTTGTAGAGGATGATGACGTCGCCGTTGGAGATGTTGAAGGACTGGAGGTAGGAAGCCTTGTTGGCCAATTCCTGGATGATCGTGCGGACGATCATCTGGCTCGACGGGTCCTTGTCCTTCAGCAGCGACAGGTGCATGTGGATCAGCCGCATGCCCTGCAGTTCGGATTTCGCGGAGCGCAGAAGGTTCAGCAGCTTGTCGTTGTCGAACTCGGGCTTCTGGTCCTTGGCGGCGGCCACGGCGGCTTGCTTCTCCGTCGTGGAAAGGCGGACGCGGTCGCGCCCCATGGGTGGTCTGCCGCCAAACCTGCTCATACGCGAATTCCCCCAAGCCGGCACAAAAGTTGTGCGCGTCCCCCGAAGCCGGGCAGTGTCCCCGCGAACCGGATCCGCCGGATACACGGCATGGATACGGTGTCCAAGAGATATTAGCCCTATCCTTTTTTAAGAATGCCTTAAAGCGTGGTTAATTGGGGGAAAATGTTTCAAATTTTCCTTGGACAAGCGGGATTCTGTCAAGGTGAGGCGCGGTGCGCGGGGCCATCCGGCCCCGCCGTCACGCGTTGTCTTCCACCCCGGTCGGCACGATGCGGACACGCCGGTCGAGAACCGCAAGCCCGACACGGCCGTGCTTCAGCGCCAACGCGTCCTCGCCGAACAATTCGCGTCGCCAGCCATGCATGGCGGGCACCCGCGCGTCGTCGTCAGCGGCGATCGCCTCCAGGTCGGCGGCCGACGCCACCAGCTTCGACGCGACGTTGTTTTCTTCGCACTTCATCTTCAGAAGCACGCGCAGCAACTCAACGATCGGTTGAAGACCCGGCGGAGGCTCCTCCCGCGGTTCGATGCGCGGCAGCTCGGAGTCGGGCAGGTCGAGCCCGCGCTGCACGCAGGCCAGCACGTCGGCGCCCTGGCGCCCCTCGGCGAAGCCGCGGCCCATGCCGCGCGTGCGCGCGAGGTCGTCGACGGTCGTCGGCGCGTGCGCCGCGATCTCCAGCAGCGCCTCGTCGCGCAGGACGCGCGACCGCGGCTGGTCGCGCCGCTGTGCCTCGCGCTCCCGCCAGGCGGCCAGCTCCTTGAGGATGGCCATGAAGCGCGGCTTGTTGGTGCGCACCTTCAGCCGCAGCCACGACGTCTCCGGATCGACCTGGTAGGTCGCCGGGTCGGTCAGGACGGCCATCTCCTCCTCCAGCCAATGGGCGCGGCCGGTGCGGACGAGGCGGCGCTTCAACTTTTCATAAGCCGGGCGCAGGTGGATGACGTCGGACAGCGCGTAGGTCAGCTGGCGGTCGGTCAGGGGGCGCTGCGACCAGTCGGTGAAGCGGCTGGACTTGTCGATGCGGGCGCCGGCCAGCTTGGTGACCAGCGTCTCGTAGCCCACGCTCTCGCCGAAGCCGCAGACCATGGCGGCGACCTGCGTGTCGAACAGCGGGTGCGGGATCTGGCCGGTCAGGTGCCAGAAAATCTCGACGTCCTGGCGGGCGGCGTGGAAGACCTTCAGGATCGAGGGATCCACCATGACGCGGAACAGCGGGGCCAGGTCGATTCCCTCCGCCAGGGGATCGATGGCGACGGCGCCGTTCGGACCGCCGACCTGCACGAGGCAGAGCTGCGGCCAATAGGTCTTCTCGCGCAGGAATTCGGTGTCGACGGTGATGTACTCGGCCCCCGCCAGCGAGCGGCAGAAGGCGTCCAAGTCTTCGGTCGTGGTGATCAGTGTCATGATCGCTTCATACACGAGCGCGCGGCCGCGCGAAAGCTCGCCCTTCGGCATGTCCGCCCGGTTGGGCGGGAGGGCACGAAAGCACGGATGCAGGGTTGACAATCGGGCGCTCTCGGTGTGGTGTGTCGGGCCGCCGTTACGCGCAGGATTCCGACCTTTTCCAAGGTGTTTCGACCCATGCACCCCTACCGCACGCACACTTGCGGACAGCTCCGTGAAGAGAACGCTGGCCAGACCGTCCGTCTGTCGGGCTGGATCAACCGCAAGCGCGACCATGGACAGCTGCTGTTCATCGATCTGCGCGACCATTACGGCCTGACGCAGTGCGTGGTCGATACCTCCAACCCGGCCTTCCATGTGGCCGAGCGGCTGAAGCTGGAATCGGTCATCACGGTGACCGGCAAGGTGGTGAAGCGCACGCCGGAGACGATCAACGACCGCCTGCCGACCGGCCGCATCGAGGTGCAGATCGGCGAGCTGACGGTGCAGAGCGAGGCGGAGCAGATCCCGCTGCAGGTCAACCAGGACGCCGACACCGGCGAGGACGTGCGCCTGCGCTACCGCTTCCTCGACCTGCGCCGCGAGCGCATCCACGAGAACATCGTGCTGCGCTCCCGCGTCATCGCCTCGGCGCGCCGCCGCATGATCGAGCAGGGCTTCACCGAGTTCCAGACGCCGATCCTGACCGCCTCCTCGCCGGAGGGTGCCCGCGACTATCTGGTGCCCAGCCGCAACCACCCGGGCAAGTTCTACGCGCTGCCGCAGGCGCCGCAGCAGTTCAAGCAGCTGCTGATGGTCGCCGGCTTCGACCGCTACTTCCAGATCGCCCCCTGCTTCCGCGACGAGGACGCGCGCGCCGACCGCTCGCCGGGTGAGTTCTACCAGCTCGACTTCGAGATGTCCTACGTCACCCAGGAGGACGTCTTCGCCGCCATCGAGCCGGTGCTGCACGGAATCTTCGATGAATTCGGCGCCTTCCGTCGCGAGAGCAAGCCGGTCATCGACCAGGCGCCGTTCCGCCGGATCACGTTTGCCGAGTCGATGCTGAAGTACGGCAACGACAAGCCGGACCTGCGCAACCCGCTGGTCATCACCGACGTGACCGACGTCTTCAAGCGCGACGACGTCGAGTTCCGCGCCTTCAAGCAGACCATCGAGAAGGGCGGCGTGGTGCGCGCCATCCGCGCGCCGAAGGTGGCCGACAAGCCGCGCAGCTTCTTCGACAAGCTGAACGACTGGGCCCGCGGCCTGGGCGCGCCGGGCCTCGGCTACATCCTGTTCGAGGCGGCCGGCGGCAAGGGCCCGATCGCCAAGTTCGTGCCGGAGGCCGCCCAGGCGGAGCTGCGCACGGTGGTCGGCCTGGAGGACGGCGACGCGGTCTTCTTCGTCTGCGACCAGCCCGGCCCGGCGGCCAAGCTGGCCGGCTTCGCCCGCACGAAGATCGGCGAGGAGCTGGACCTGATCGAGAAGAACGCCTTCCGCTTCTGCTGGATCGTCGACTTCCCGATGTTCGAGCTGGACGAGGAGACCAACAAGGTAATCTTCAGCCACAACCCGTTCTCCATGCCGCAGGGCGGCCTGGAGGCGCTGAACACCATGAACCCGCTCGACATCAAGGCGTACCAGTACGACATCGTCTGCAACGGCGTGGAGCTGTCGTCGGGCGCCATCCGGAACCATCTGCCGGAGGTGATGTACAAGGCCTTCGAGATCGCCGGCTACCCGCCGGAGGAGCTGGAAGCCCGCTTCGGCGGCATGCTCAGCGCCTTCAAGCTGGGCGCCCCGCCGCACGGCGGCTCGGCCCCGGGCATCGACCGCATCGTCATGCTGCTGGCCGACGAGCCGAACATCCGCGAGGTCATCGCCTTCCCGCTGAACCAGCGCGCCGAAGACCTGCTGATGCAGGCCCCGGCCCCGGTTGACCAGGCGCGCCTGCGCGAGCTGCACCTGAAGCTGGACCTGCCGAAGCCGAAGGTCGCGGCGGAGGCGCCGAAGCCGGCGAACTGAAGTTTGATTCCGTCCCTCTCCTCCTGCAATGGGGGAGGGGGACCGGCACAATAAAAAGCCCCTCGTCCGCGTGGACGAGGGGCTTTTTTGTTCGGTCCGCTCTGGTCAGGCCGCGACGCTGCCGGGGGGCGGCGGGGGAACCAGGCGGTAGAAGTTGCTGTCGGTCAGGACGAGGCAGCTGAGGGTCTTGTAGTCGCCCTCGTCCTCCGTGCTGACGACCTGGGCGTGCGGGATCCCGAACAGGACCACGGTGGCCTTCACGCGCCAGCACCGGCCGTTGGTCGCGCCGACGGTCTGGAACACCTGGCCGACCTGAACCTGCTTCTTGCTCATCGCGAACCCTCTCGTGCCATCGCTGCCGTTGCCGCAACGCCAGGTGGGTGCGGGCCGGCGCGACCATGCTTAGCCGGGGTTCCTCAAGATATGGTAAAGCGGGGGTGAAGGGGTTCGCCGGACCGGATCAGCAGCCGGACTTCAGCAGCCGGATTTGGGCAGGGCCTCGATCTTCTCCAGCACCGCGTTGACGGTGAAATCGCCGTAGTCGATCTGCATGGATTCGGCGACGCCGTTCTGCAGCAGGCGGAGGCTCATCTCGTATTCCGGCTGGGCGGCGTCGCTCTTCAGCGGGAAGAAGGCCATGCGCACCGGCCACGCCGTCTTGCCCTTCAGCAGCGGGTCGGTCACGTCCTCCTTGGCCTCGGCGGCGGTGCCGATGACCGTGGAGACCTCGGTGGCGCCTTCGGAGTCGGCCCCGTCGAAGACGATGCGGTTGAAGAAATGCTCGCCCGCACCGGCATGGTCCAGGATCGCCAGCGTGTGGGCGGTCGGGAACATGGTCTGGTCGGGCAGCTTCATCTCCTGCGGCTCCGGCTTGGAGAAGCTGGCGGACCCGCTGCCGTCCTTGTCCAGCACGGCCTCGCCGCGCACCTCCTCGTCGACCTCGCCGTTGATCAGCTTGCGGACGTTGAAGCGGTAGCGCTGCCCGTCCTTGGCCTCCCAGGTCGTGTAGTTGGTGTTCATCGCCATCTCGTCGCCCTCCGAGTAGGCGAAGCGCAGCTGGAAGCGCTGCTCGGTCGTCCAGCCGTCGCAGGCGTCGGCCCATTCGAACAGCATGCGGCCGCGCACGTCGGTGACCTTGGAGCTGTTGCGCGCCGACAGGAGCGACATCTTGTAGACCGCGCGGTGCGGCACGATGTTGGCCGCCGATCCAGAAGGGGGCGATCCAGAAGGGGCCGCCCCGGAGGGCGGCGTTCCGGGGGCCGCCGCGGCCGGTGTCGCCAAGGCCAGCAGGGATGCCGAGGTCACCAGGAACGCGCCGAAGGTCGCGCTAAGGGCGAGGCGGGCGGCGAAGCGGCGGTTCTGCAAGACGGTTTCCACGGGTGATTGGTGTCGTCGGATGGATTATGGGTGTTTCGATGTCGGATCGGAAGGCCCGGCACCTGAATAAGGCCACCCGAACAAACGGAAACGGGAGAATACACCCATGAGCACCGACGCCCAAGCTTCGCGGCCGACCCCGCAGGCCACCCTGCTGGTCACCCGGCGCCTGCCCGCCGCCGTGGAAGCCCGCGCGGCGCAGGGCTATGACGCCCGCCTGAACCCCGACGACACGCCGCTGGGCGGCGCCGACCTCGTGGCGCGGGCCGAAGGGGCCCAGGGCATCCTGTGCGCGGCCGGCGACCGGCTGAACGCGGACACCATCGCGGCCTTGCCGGCCAGCGTGCGCATCGTGGCAACTTTCTCCGTCGGGACGGACCACATCGACCTGGCCGCGGCCAAGGCGCGCGGGCTGGTGGTGACCAACACGCCGGACGTGCTGACCGACGCCACGGCGGACATCGCGCTGCTGCTGATGCTGGGCGCCGCCCGGCGCGCGTCGGAGGGCGAGCGGATGATCCGCGCCGGCGCCTGGACCGGCTGGACGCCGACGCAGCTGCTCGGCACCCACCTCGGCGGCAAGCGGCTGGGCATCGTCGGCATGGGGCGGATCGGCCAGGCCGTGGCCCGGCGCGCCCGCGCCTTCGGCATGACCATCCACTACAGCAACCGCAAGCGCCTGCCGGCGGAGTTGGAGGAGGGCGCCGTCTTCCACGCCGATCCGGAGGCGATGCTGGCGGTCAGCGACGTGCTGTCGCTCCACTTCCCGGCCACGCCGGAAACCACCCACTGGCTGAACGCCGCCCGCATCGACCGGCTGCCGCCGGGGGCCATCGTGGTCAACACCGCCCGCGGCAGCGTGGTGGAGGACGCCGCCCTGATCGCCGCGTTGCGCAGCGGCCGGATCGCCGCCGCCGGGCTCGACGTGTTCGAGAATGAGCCGAGGCTGCACCCGGACTACCGCGGCCTGGACAACGCCTTCCTGCTGCCCCACCTCGGCAGCGCAACGGTGGAGACGCGCAACGCCATGGGCTTCAAGGCGCTGGACAATCTGGACGCCTTCTTCGCCGGCGCCGAGCCGCCCGACCGGGTTGTCTAAAATTCGAAATGGAATTGAATAAAATACCGATAAAAATTTGCCGACCTGGGTGTGGGTGGGAAAATGCTGCCGGGGCGGCGAATGGGCACTGATGCGGGCAAAGCCGCGGGAATCCTGGGTTGTGGCGCTGATCCAACATTGGCACAGGGGTTGCGTGATGGGTTGGCGTAGGTTTCGCCGATCATGAGGAGCCCGCCCATGAACGCCATCGTCGCCGCCCTGAACCCCGCCTTGAACTCCGGCGCCTCCGCCGCCGACCAGCATGAGGGCAGGGCGTGGACGCCGGTTCTGCGGGGGGTGCGGCTGGGCACGCCACGGTCGCTCGATCAGGAGTTCCTCAAGCAGCTGCTGGCCGACGCCCAGGCGACCATCGCCGAGCAGCAGGAGCGGATCGCCCATCTGGAAAGCCTGACCATGACGGACGAGCTGACCGGGCTGCTGAACCGCCGCGGCTTCTACGACCACTTCCGGCGCGAGCTGGCGGCGGCCCGGCGTATCGGTGCGCCCGGCGGCACGGGCGGCGGGGTGGTGGTGATGATCGACCTCGACGGGTTCAAGGGGATCAACGACACCCACGGGCATCTGACCGGCGACTCCTACCTGCGGCAGGTCGCGCGCCTGATCGCCGCCGCCGTGCGGAGGGAGGACGTGGTCGCGCGGATCGGCGGCGACGAGTTCGCGATCCTGCTGACCGGGATGGACGCCAATGCCGGCGCGGCGCGCGCGCAGCAGCTTCTGGACATGGCCGAAGGCTGGCATCTCCATTGGAACGGCGCCGAACTGCCGATCCGCTTCTCGCTCGGCGTCCAGGCCTATGGCGCCGGCGACCAGGAGGACGAGGTGATGCGCAAGGCCGACGCCCACATGTACGGAAACAAGGGCCACCGCCGCCACCGCAGGGCGGAGCGCGCCTCCGCCTGAGTCAAGGCGGGGCGCGGTGGAGCGGGACAGCCTGTCGCACCCCCTCCTCGGCCCCTTGACCGAACGTCGCCTTCGGCCTCAGCTTCGCGGACTTCGCGACTGAAACGGGGCCTCTCCTGTCCGACCCTCCGGCTCTCCCCACCATCGACGCAGACACGTCGGCGCACCGCGCCGCCGAACCCCCGGGGATTGCCGCCGGCGAGGCCACGGATCCGCCGGATGATCAGCGGACCGCTGACCAGCGGATCACGGACATGCTGGACGTCATCCGGCCGGGCTTCGCGGCGCTGCGCGAGGCGACCGATGTCGGGGACCTGGCGGCGCGCGCGGCCTGGACGGTCCGTCGCCTGACGGGATTGGACCGGGTGGCCTTTTGCCGGTTCGACGCGGCCGGCGACAGCGAGGTGATCGCCGAGGACAAGGGCAACGCCGACGAGCCGTCGGGGGGCTGGCTGCCGGCGGGTGCTGGCGCCTCGCTCTGCCTCCCCATCACGGTGGCGGGAAAGCCCTGGGGAATGATGCTCGGCCATCACCGCCAGCCGCGGGTCGTGCCGCCGGCCGAGCGGGCGATGGCCGAGGCCGTCGCCGACACGGTCAGCCTGGGCGTTCGTGCGCTTGAGGTCACCGCGGCATCGAACGGCTGGGCCGACGACGGAAGCCGGACCAAGTCGAAGTTCCTGACCGAGGTCAGCCACGAGCTGCGCACGCCGCTGAACGCCATCATCGGCTATTCGGAACTCCTGCTCGAAACGGATTCCGGGCTGCTGACCGACCGCCAGCGCGACTTCATCCGCAACATCCGGGCGTCCGGCGCCCATCTGCTCGAGATCATCAACGACGTGCTCGACCTGTCGAAGATCGAGGCCGGGCGGTTCGACCTGCACGACGACGAGGTGGACGTCGCCCTGTCCGTCGCGGAGGTCCACGCCCTGCAGGAGCACGCGCTGGTGTCCGCCGAACTGAGCTTCGACGCCGTCCTGCCGCGGCCGCTGCCCCGGCTGCGCGCCGACCGCCGGGCGCTGTGCCAGATGCTGCTGAACCTGGTTTCCAACGCCGTCAAATACACCGAGCCCGGCGGAACGGTCGTGATCGAGGTCGCGCGGACGGAGGATGGGCTGTCCATCACCGTCGCGGACACCGGCATCGGCATCGCCGAGGAGCATCACGCGATGGTGCTGGAGCCCTTCCGCCAGGTGCCAGCCGGCCGGATCCGCAACCGGACCGGCACGGGCCTCGGGCTTCCCATCGTGCGGTCGCTGGTCGAGGCGCACGGAGGGCGGCTGGTGCTGGACAGCGCGCCGGGCCGGGGTACCCGCGTCGCGCTGCACTTCCCGGCCGAGCGCGTGATCGCATGACGGCGCCGGAGAGGGCGACGACCCCCGCGCCGGCCCGGCGATTCGCCACAAATGCTGTGTGGCGATGCCGCGATAGTAACGACAATTTAACCGTCGCGGCACAACAGTGATCAGGTTATACCGGTCCCTGACGCGTCCGCCCGCGGGAGTGGCCGCCACGTCCGGGACGGGCGACAGCCCTGGGAGGGGTTCGATGCTCGCGGAACCGAAAGGCCACACGATGTCGTCGGCGGAAGGCAAGCCGGTAAAGCGCGTCCTCATCGTGGAGGACAACGAGCTGAACATGAAGCTCTTCCACGATCTTCTGGAAGCGCACGGCTATGAAACCCTTCAGACCCGCGACGGGGTGGAGGCGCTCGCCCTGGCGCGCAAGCACCATCCGGACCTGATCCTCATGGACATCCAGCTGCCCGAGGTGTCGGGCCTGCAGGTGACGCGGTGGATCAAGGAGGACGAGGCGCTGAAATCCATTCCAGTCATCGCCGTGACCGCCTTCGCCATGAAGGGTGACGAGGAAAAGATCCGGGAGGGTGGCTGCGAGGACTACATCGCCAAGCCGATTTCCGTGACGAAGTTCCTTCAATCCGTTCAGAAGTTTCTCAGTTAACCAAACCCACGGGATCGGTCGAACCTCGCCATGTCCGCGCGTGTCCTTGTCGTTGACGACGTCCTGCCGAACGTGAAACTGCTCGCGGCGAAATTGACGCGCGAGTATTTCGACGTCATCACCGCCTACAACGGCCCCGAAGCCCTGGAACTGGTGCGGAAGGAGTCGCCGGACATCGTCCTGCTCGACGTCATGATGCCGGGAATGGACGGCTTCGAGGTGTGCGAGAAGATCCGGTCCGACCCCGACACCATGCACATTCCCGTGGTCATGGTGACAGCCCTGTCCGACGTCGCCGACCGTGTCCGCGGGCTGGAGGCCGGGGCGGACGACTTCCTGACGAAGCCGGTCAACGACATCGCGCTGTTCGCGCGCGTCCGCTCGCTCGTCCGCCTGAAGATGATGATGGACGAGTGGCGGATGCGCGAAAGCACGTCGGGCCAGTTCGGCGTCATCGAACGGTCGGGCACGCTGCGCAACGAATCCTTCGAGCGCGCGCGGGTGCTGGTGCTGGAGGACTCCCTCCTTGATCTGGAGAAGATCACGGAGACGCTGAAGCGCGACCACGACCACGTGATGTCGGCCAACACCTGCGCCAAGGCGCTGGAGCGCGCGTTGAGCGACGACCTCGACCTGGTCGTCATCAGCCTGACCCTGATGAACGAGGACGGCCTGCGCCTGTGCTCGCAGCTGCGCTCGCACGAGCGGACGCGGCAGGTGCCGATCCTGCTGGTGGTGGACGAGGGGGACCTGAACCGCGTCGCCAAGGGCCTGGAGCTGGGCGCCAACGACTACGTCATCAAGCCGCTGGACCGGAACGAGCTGCTGGCCCGCGCCCGCACGCAGGTCCGGCGCAAGCGGTACCAGGAGCGGCTGCGCGCGAACTACGAGCACAGCCTGTCCATGGCGCTGACCGACAGCCTGACGGGCGTCTTCAATCGCCGTTACGTCAACGCCCATCTGCCGCGCCTGCTGGAGCGGGCGATCGACAGCCACAAGCCGGTGGCGATCCTTCTGTTCGACATCGACCACTTCAAGGTCGTCAACGACAGCTTCGGCCACACCGTCGGCGACGAGGTGCTGAAGGAGGTCTCCAACCGGGCCAGCCGCAACCTGCGCACCTTCGATCTGGTCGCCCGCCTCGGCGGCGAAGAGTTCGTCGTCATCCTGCCGGACACCGATGTGGAGGCGGCCATGACCGTCGCCGAGCGGCTGCGCAACCAGATCGCCAACAGCATGTTCAAGGTGTCCGCCGACATCGGCGAGGTTCCGGTGACGGTGTCCATCGGCGTTGCCGTGGGCGGGCGCCTGGGCGATTCGTCCGAAGGGCTGATCCGCCGCGCCGACGAGGCGCTGTACGAGGCGAAGCGGTCGGGGCGCAATTGCGTGATCGCCGACCCGCGCTCCGACTTCCAGGGCGTGACCGCCCCCGCTCCCGCGCCATAAGCGGGGGCTGGGGACGGCAGCGCCGGGGCCGTGAGCGGTTTCGTGCGAAGACGTGAAAATGCAAAAGGCCGCCTGAACAGGCGGCCTTTTCGATTCCGGCGGTTCCGGGAAACCTTACTTGATCTTGGCTTCCTTGAACTCGACGTGCTTGCGCGCCACCGGGTCGTACTTGCGGAACGACAGCTTCTCGGTGGTCTTCTTCGGGTTCTTCTTCTTCACGTAGAAGAAGCCGGTGTCAGCCGTGCTCACCAGCTTGATGAGGACGGTGTTCTGCTTCGCCATGATCTCAATCCCGACAAAAATTCCGTGACCCGCCAGCCCGGCGGGGCGGCGTCGTAGCGGGGGAAGATACCCGCTACAGCCGCCATGTCAAGTCTTTGTAACCCACAAGCCCTTGTAATTCGCAGGGTGAAGGGCCAGGACGCGCAAGGGATCGCGCCCCCTGGCCTTCAGCGTTCCGCGACCGTGTTGCTGGAGGCGAGCGCCACCGCGCGCTGGTACATGGTCGGTTCCGACAGAAGGCGCAGCGCGACCTTCAGGTCCAGTTCCGGCTCATGCTCCTTCCAAGGGCAGGCTTCCCGCAGATGGGCCAGCGCGTCCTCGTCGTCGGCGGCCTTCGCGCGCCAGCCGGCGAACTGGGCCATGGGCCGGACGCGGCCGTCGCGCAGGTCGGTCAGCAGGGCGGACGCGTCGTCCTGCCCGCCGCGGCTGGTGCAGACGGTGGGCTGGACGCCCTGCCGGTGCAGCGTGTAGCCGGCGGGCGTGTAGATGCGGCTCCAGGTCAGGAACAGCTCGCCGTCGTTCGGCAGGCGGGTCACCGTCTGGACGCTGCCCTTGCCGTAGGAGGACGCGCCGACCACCACGGCGCGGCCGGAGTCCTGGAGCGCCGCCGCGACGACCTCCGCCGAGGAGGCGGAGCGTCCGTCGACCAGCACGACCATGGGCAGGCCGTCCGCGATGTCGTCCGGCGCCGCTTCGAAACGCTGCCGGCTGTCCGGATGCCGCCCTTCGGTGGTAATGATCTTGCCGCGGGCGATGAACAGGTCGGCCACGGCCACCGCCTGGTCGAGCAGCCCGCCGGGGTTGCCGCGCAGGTCGAGCACATAGCCGCGCAGGCCCTTGCCGACGCTCTGCCGTGCGGCCACCGTGGCCTCGCGCAGGTTGGCGGCGGTGGCGGCGTTGAAACGGTCGACCTTGAGGATGCCGACCTGATCGGCGACGGTCATGCTGACCGTGTTGGGGACCACGCGCTCGCGCCGGATCGGCGCGCGGCGCGGCGCGTTGCCGTCCCGCGCGATGGTCAGCAGCACCATGGTCCCGGTCGGGCCGCGCAGCCGGTCGCGCATCTCCGCCTCTGACATCTTGGCGGTGAGTTCGCCGTCGATGGCCAGGAGCTGGTCGCCGTCGCGGACGCCGGACCGGTCGGCGGGGCTGCGCGCCAGGACGTTGCGGATCACCGTGCGGTTGGCGCTGGTTTCCAGCGACAGCCCAATGCCGCCGTATCCTTCGCGCTGCGCGCGCTCGCTGGTCGCCCGCGTCGTGCCGGTGTAGCGGGAATAGCCGTCCAGGTCAGCCATCACCGAGTCGAGGACCGCTTGGTAGACCCGCTCAGGCGAGGCCTGGTACAAGGTGGGCGAGTAGAGGCGGGCGCGCTCCGTGGCCTTGGTGGTCAGGGCGGCCCAGCCGGCCGCGTCCGAGGCGGACGGTGCCGCGTACTCTCCGACCTGGCTGTCCGAGACGTACAGGCGTACGGCGTTGCCGGCCCGCTCCACGCGCGTGGCCGGGTCGATGGTGGTCAGGCCCTTCAGCCCGTCCAGCCCCAGCTTGGTGAAGTCGGCGGGCTGAAGGTACACCTCGGCGACCTTGCCGTAGGCGACGGAGAAGACCTGTTCGCTGATGAAGAAAGCGTCGGCGGCGGCCGCCGGCGGGGGTGGTTCGCCCCGATGGCCGAGGATCAGCATGACCGCTGCGATTGGGATGGCCGCGAGAGGGATTGCTAAGCGCCGTCGCGGCGAAGATCCTCGATTGCGAATGCCCATGGCGCGCCGAACGCGGCCTCCTTGTCCAGAGGCGGATCCGGACGGGGAACGCCCGGATTCGATTGGCCAAGGAATATCACTTCGGGGGAGTGGTCGGACGCGACAAAAGTCGGCGCTTTACCTCTTTGTTGCGGAAACTCCATGGATGTGGCTTACCGGCCACGGTCGCGCTTTCGCGAGGCGGATGGGGTTTTCCGGACCGGCGCGCCGGGCTGGTGGCCGGATTGCAACGGATGATCCGCGTCCTGGTCTTTCGGCAGGGCGAACAGCGTGCTACCGGTCAGCGGGTCCGCCTCCACCAGGATCACCGTGACCGGCGCGCCGAGGCGGTAGACGCGGCCCGTTCGCTGGCCGACCAGGGCGTGGGCGTGCTCGTCGTGCTCGTACTGGTCGTCGGGCAGGGTGCTGGCCGGAATCAGGCCGTCGGCGCCGCTCTCGTCCAGGCGGATGAACAGGCCGAAGCGGGTGACGCCGGACACCCGGCCGGTGAAGGTCTCGCCGACCCGGTCGGCCAGGAAGGCCGCGGTGAAGCGGTCCACCGCGTCGCGCTCCGCCGCCGCGGCGCGTCGTTCCATGGCCGAAATGTGTTCGCCGATGTCCTCCAGCCCGGCCGTCGCCGTGTCGTCCAGCCCGCCGGGGCCGAGCCCGTGGGCGCGGATCAGGGCGCGGTGCACGATCAGGTCGGCGTAGCGCCGGATCGGCGAGGTGAAATGCGCGTAGCGGGTCAGTGCGAGGCCGAAATGACCGATGTTCTCCGGGCTGTATTCGGCCTGCGACTGGCTGCGCAGGATGACCTCGCTGACCAGCTGCGACTCCGGCTTTCCGGACGCCTTGGCGAGGATGCGCGTGAAGTGCGACGGCGTCAGCGTCAGGACCTTGGGCAGTGCGTAGCCGATGCCGCCCAGGAACTCCCGCAGGGACTCCTGCTTGTCGGGCGAGGGCTGGTCGTGCACGCGGTAGAGGCCGGGCATGCCGGCGCTTTCCAGGCTTTCCGCCGCGGCGACGTTGGCGCAGATCATGAACTCCTCGATCAGGCGGTGGCTGTCGAGGCGCTCGCGCGGGGCGATCTCCGCCACCCGTCCGCGGTCGTCCAGGCGGACCTTCCGTTCCGGCAGGTCGAGGTCGAGGGTGCCGCGCTTTCCGCGTGCCGCCCAGAGGCAGGCGAAGGCGCCGTAGAGCGGCTGGAGGACGGTTTCCAGCAGCGGCGCGGTGACCTCGTCCGGCGCTCCGTCGCGGGCGGCCTGGACCTGCTCGTAGGTCAGGCGCGCGGCGGAGCGCATCAGGCCGCGCACGAACTGGTGCCGCCGAAGCGCCCCCTGGCGGTCGATCCACAGATGGACGGCGAAGCAGGCGCGGTCCTCGTTCGGGCGCAGGGAGCAGAGGTCGTTGGACAGCGCCTCCGGCAGCATCGGCACCACGCGGTCCGGGAAGTACACCGAGTTGCCGCGCTCGTACGCCGCCCGGTCGAGCGCCGATCCGGGGCGTACGTAGAAGGAGACGTCGGCGATGGCGACGAGCAGGTGCCAGCCGCCCTCGTTCGCCGGATCGCCGTCGGGCTCCGCCCAGACCGCGTCGTCGAAGTCGCGGGCGTCGGCGCCGTCGATGGTGACCAGCGGAATGGCGCGCAGGTCCGTGCGGCCGGTGAGGGAGGGAACGGAGGCCGCCTGCGCCTCGCGCACCGCGGCGGGCGGGAAGTCGGTCGGCAGGCCGTGGGTGTGGATGGCGATCAGGCTGACGGCGCGCGGTTCCGCCGTGTGGCCCAGCCGCTCCACCACGCGCGCCTGCGGCAGGCCGAGGCGCCCGGCGGGCAGGACGTCCACCAGCACCAGCTCGTCGGCTTCGGCGTCGTTGCGGTTGGCGGGCAGGACCATCAGCTCGGTCTTGTTGCGCTTGTCGGTCGGGATGACGCGGCCGCCGTCCGCGGCCGGGCGGTAGACGCCGAGGACCCGGCCGACCGTGCCCTCGATGCGGCGGATGGTGCGCGCCTCGTAGAGGCGGTCGTTGACGCGGGCGAGCTTGGCGAGGACGCGGTCGCCCACGGCCAGCGCGGGGTGGCCCTTCTTCTCCGGCATCATGAAGATGCGCGGCGGCTTGCCCTCGCCGGTCCAGGTCAGGGGACGGGCCAGCACCTCGCCGTCGGGGTCGATGGCGGACACCTCCAGCACCGCGACCTCCGGCAGGGATTGCGGCGGGGCGACGCGCTTGCCGCGCCCGCGCTCGACGGTGCCGTCGGCCTCAAGCTCCTTCAGCAGCTCCTTCAGCCGCTCGCGGTCGGCGGTGCCGGACAGCTTGAAGGCGCGCGCGATCTCGCGCTTGCCGACCGGAGTCGCACTGTCGCGGATGAAGCCGAGGATCGTGTCCTTGTCGGGAAAGGTGCCGGTGCGGCGGGGCGTGTCGCTCAAGGGACTCCGGGGAGTTCGGGCCGTGTGGAGTGGGCATGCGGAGGGAATGGTTTAAGTAAGCCCTGGCCACGGGGAATCCAACCGTGACGCCGCGATACCGCCACAAACACGCGCGAAAACCAGCGGGAGCGCGGCGGGAGTGCATCCATGAGGGCGGTCGGGATCGGGGCGGCGTTGGTCGCGACGCTGGTCGGGGTGGTCGTGGGCTTCTATGCGCTCGCCGCCACCGTGCTTGCCCGCGTGGAGGTGGAAGGACAGCCGGCTGGACGGGATGGAGTGGAGATCTTCGTCTGCACCAACGGGGTCCACACCGACTTCGTGCTGCCGGCGGTCAGCCGGGTGATGGACTGGACCACGGAGCTGCGGCGCGGCGACTTTCCCGGCGCCGATCCCTGGACGACGCATTTCTCCTTTGGCTGGGGCGACCGCGCCTTCTACCTGGAAACCCGCCGGTGGGAGGATCTGAGGCCCGGCACCGTCCTGTCGGCGCTGTTCGGGGGCGGGCCGACGGTGATGCACGTCTACGCCCTGTACACGCCGGCGGGGAGCCCGGACTGCGGTGCGCTGATTCTGCGGGAGGGGCAGTACCGGGCGTTGGTGGACTATGTGCGGGGCAGCTTCCGCCGGGACGGGGGAGGGGCCGTCCGGCCGCTCCCCGGCAGCGGCTATGGCCCGACCGACCTGTTCTACGAGGCGGTCGGGCGCTACAGCCCGATTGACACCTGCAACGAATGGACGGGCAAGGGCCTGCGCGCGGCGGGGGTCACGGTGGGCGCGTGGACGCCGCTGGAGGGCGGCGTCATGCGCTGGGTCCGCTAGGCCCGCTTGCGGGCCGGAGCCGGTTTTTCCGCGTCGGCCTTCTCAGCCTTCGCCTTGGGCTCGGCCTTCTTTGGGGCGGCCTTCTTGGCGGCCGGTTCCTTCTTGGTGGTGGCCTTGGCCTTGGTCGCCTTTTCCGTCTTCGCGGGCGCCTCGGCGCGTTCCGCGGCGGCGGGCTCGGCGTCCTTGGGGGCCTTGCCCTTCTTGGCGGCGTCCTTGGCGGCCTTGGCCTCCAGCAGTTCCAGCGCCTGCTCCAGCGTCACGCCCTCCGGGTCGGTGCCCTTGGGGATGGAGGCGTAGGTGGAGCCGTGCTTGACGTAGGGGCCGAAGCGGCCGGAGCCGGTGGTGATCGGCTTGCCGGTCTTCGGGTGGTCGCCCAGCGTCTTGGCCGGCGCCGAGGCCTTCTTGGCCGCACCGGCCAGCAGGTCCACCGCGCGGTTGATGCCGATGGTCAGCACATCGTCGTCCGGCGTCAGCGACTTGTAGACGCTGCCGTGCTTCAGATAGGGGCCGAAGCGGCCGATGCCGGCGCTGATCTCCTCGCCCGTCTCCGGGTGCTTGCCGATGGTGCGGGGCAAGGCCAGCAGCTTCAGCGCGGTGTCCAGGTCCACGTCGGAGGCCGACATGCCCTTGGGCAGGGAGACGCGCTTGGGCTTCGGCTCCTCGGCCTTGGCCTTCTTCTTGCCCTTGCCCTTCTTGCCGTCGGCGGGGGCCTCCTCCACGACCTCGGCCGGCGCCGCGGCGGCGGGGGCCGGGCCGAGCTGGATGTAGGCGCCGTAGGGGCCGCGCCGCACGGTGACGGGCAGCTTGGTTTCCGGATCCAGGCCCAGCTCGCGCGGGCCTTCCTGCGCCTCCCCGCTCTCGTCGTTGGCGACGGCGAGCGGGCGGGTGTAGCGGCATTCCGGATAACGGGAGCAGCCGATGAAGGCGCCCATCTTGCCGAGCTTCAGCCCCAGCCGGCCCTGGCTGCACACCGGGCAGACGCGCGGGTCGTGGCCCGGGCCGTTGGTGTTGGCCGGGAAGAAGTGCGCGCCAAGCTCCTCGTCCAGCGTGGTCAGAACCTGAGTGATGGTCAGGTCCTTGGTGCCGTCCACCGCCATGTGGAAGGCGCGCCAGAAGTCGCGCAGCACCGTCTTCCAGTCGATCCGCCCGCCGGAGATGTCGTCCAGCTGGTTCTCCAGGTCGGCGGTGAAGTTGTACTCCACATACCGGTTGAAGAAGTTCTTCAGGAAGGCGGTGACCAGACGGCCGCGGTCTTCCGGGATGAAGCGCCGCTTGTCCAGCCGGACGTAGTTGCGGTCCTGCAGCACCTGGAGGATCGAGGCGTAGGTGGAGGGACGGCCGATGCCCAGCTCCTCCAGCTTCTTCACCAGGCTCGCCTCGGTGTAGCGGGGCGGCGGCTGGGTGAAGTGCTGCTCCGGCGCGATGTCGCCGCGGGTGAGGTCGTCGCCCTGCTCCATGGCCGGCAGGCGGCGCTCCTGCTGCTCGTCGTCGGCTGCGTCGTCGCGGTCCTCCTGGTAGACCTTCAGGAAGCCGTCGAAGACCACGACCGAGCCGGTGGCGCGCAGCACCACGTCCTTGGCCGGCGAGGCGATGTCCACGGCGACCTGGTCCAGCACCGCGCTTTCCATCTGGCTGGCCAGCGTGCGCTTCCAGATCAGCTCGTAGAGCCGCAGCTCGTCGGCTTCCAGGTAGGAAGCGACCGTCTCCGGCCGGCGGAACAGGTCCGTCGGGCGGATGGCCTCGTGCGCCTCCTGGGCGTTCTTGGCCGCGGTCTTGTAAACGCGCGGCTGGGCCGGGACGTAGCGCTCCCCATAGTGGGAGCCGATCAGGCTGCGCGAGCCCTCGATCGCCTCCTGCGAGAGGCTGACGCCGTCGGTTCGCATGTAGGTGATCAGGCCGACCGTCTCGCCGCCGATGTCCACGCCTTCGTACAGCTTCTGCGCGGTCCGCATGGTGCGGGTGGCGCCGAAGCCCAGCTTGCGCGAGGCCTCCTGCTGCAGGGTCGAGGTGGTGAAGGGTGGGGAGGGGTTGCGGCGGCTCTGCTTGCGCTCCACCGTCGCGACCGAGAAGGCCTGCGGCTGGATCCGGGCCACCGCGGCCTCCGCCGCCTCGCGGGTCGGCAGGGCGAACTTGTCGAGCCGCTTGCCGTCCAGCTGGGTCAGCTGCGCCGTGAAGGACGCACCGCCCGGCGTGGCGAAGCCCACGTCGATGGTCCAGTATTCCTGCGGCTTGAAGATCTCGATGTCCGATTCGCGCTCGCAGATCAGGCGCAGCGCCACGGACTGCACGCGGCCGGCGGACTTGGAGCCCGGCAGCTTGCGCCAGAGAACCGGCGACAGGGTGAAGCCGACCAGATAGTCCAGCGCGCGGCGGGCCAGATAGGCGTCCACCAGCTCCTGCGAGACGTCGCGGGGGGCTTCCAGCGCGGCCTGGACGGCGGTCTTGGTGATCTCGTTGAAGGTGATGCGCTGCACCTTGCTGTCGTCGATCAGCCGCTTTTCGCGCAGCAGTTCCGACAAATGCCAGGCGATGGCTTCCCCTTCGCGATCCGGGTCGGTGGCGAGGTAGACGCGCTCGGCCCCTTTGACCGCCTTGGCGATCTCGTCGATGTGGCGCTTGGAGCGGTCGCCCAGCTCCCAGTCCATGGCGAAGTCCTCGTCCGGACGCACCGATCCGTCGCGCGCCGGAAGGTCGCGCACATGGCCGAAGCTGGCCACCACGGTGTAGTCCGAGCCAAGGTATTTGTTGATGGTCTTCGCCTTGGCCGGCGATTCGACGATGACAACGTTGCTGCCCGGCAAGAGTCCGCGCCCCTGATAGTGCCTTTGCCCACAAACGGCGGTGCGGACCGGGATCAGATCAGGTTCACCTGATTCCCCGGCTGGCGCTGGACCCGGCCCGCAAGCTCAAGTTCCAGCACGACGGTCAACACCACCGGTGCGGACAATTGGCACCCGCGAACGAGTTCGTCAATGGCAACCGGACTTGGGGACAGGTTTTCCAAGACGGTGGTGCGGGCCTGTTCCAGCTCCGACTCGGTTGGCGGCGCGGGGCGCGGCGCCGCGAACAGGTCGCCCTGCCGCTCGCGCACAGCGGGTGGTGCCAGGCTTTCCAGCGCCCGGATGACGTCGTCCACGCTTTCCACCAGAACGGCCCCCTGGCGCAGCAGGTTGTTGGTGCCCTGGCAGCGCGGATCCAGCGGCGATCCGGGCACGGCCATGACCTCCCGCCCCTGGTCCAGCGCCATCCGGGCGGTGATCAGCGAGCCGGAGCGCAGCGCCGCCTCCACCACCAGCACGCCCAGCGACAGGCCGGAGATCAGCCGGTTGCGGCGCGGGAAGTGGCGGGCCTGCGGCGTGGTGCCGGCCGGGCTCTCCGCCACCACCACGCCCTGCTGCACTATGTCGCGGTAGAGCCGCTCGTTCTCCGGCGGATAGACGATGTCCACGCCGCCCGCCACCACGGCCGCCGTCCCGGTGCCGAGCGCGCCGGCGTGGGCGGCGGTGTCGATGCCGCGGGCGAGGCCGGAGACGACCAGCAGCCCGGCCTCTCCCAACTCCTTCGCCAGCCTCTGGGCGAAGGTCTTGCCGTTCATCGAGGCGTTGCGCGCCCCGACCATGGCGACCCCGCGCCGCCGCAGCAGATGCGCGTGGCCGAGCACCGAGACGACCGGCGGTGCGTCGTCCAGCGCCGCCATGGGCTCCGGATAGTCCGGTTCGCAGGAGCAGAGCAGGCGGGCGCCGACGCGCTCGTTGGCGAGCAGTTCGCGCTCCACGTCGGCCTTGGCGGCGATGCGCAGGGGCTTGGCCCGTCCACCGCGCTTGGCGAGGTCGGGCAGCGCCTCCAGCGCCGCGCGGGCGGTGCCGTACCGCTCCAGCAGCCGGTGGAAGGTGATCGGCCCGACATTCTCCGTCCGGATCAGGCGGAGCCAATCGAACCGTTCGGCGTCGGTGAGGGTGCGGCGCGGTTGTGTCATGCGCCATTTTGTACAACCAGCGCTGCGTCGTTTTCAACATGCATGCGTGTGCAGCGGGGCCGCTGCCGGCCGGCGAATGAAACATCGTGAAACGCTATGAAACATGAAACGCGTCATGTCGCATCGGCGCGTCGGCGTTAACAAACGCAACGTGGTGCGACGGATTTACGACGATGTGGTATGGGCGCAGATCGGGTGTTGGCGAGGCGAAGTGTAGCGGGATTGGCTGAACGAAGCAAGAACGTCGGGGCATTGGAATGCCTCTCTCTTGCTGCGTTGCCCATCACCATCATCTAGATTGGTGGTGTTCGAGCGGGGGTGGCGGGATGGAGAGTGACATGGCAACCAGCCTCTACGACCGGGATTTCTACGCGTGGGCCAACGAGCAGGCCGCGCTGCTGCGCGCCGGCAAACTGGACGCCGCCGACATTGAGCATATCGCCGAGGAGATCGAGAGCATGGGCCGGAGCGAGAAGCGCGAACTCGTCAACCGCTTGGCCGTGCTCTTGTTGCATTTGTTGAAGTGGCAGTTCCAGCCGGGTCTGCGTGGGAATAGTTGGCGGCTCAGTGTTGAGGAGCAGCGGTATCGGCTGGGCAGTCATTTGGCCGACAATCCGAGCCTCAAGTCCAAACTGGACGAAGCCATCAGCGACGCATACCGGCTCGCATCGATTGAGGCGGAAAGGGAAACTGGGCTATCGCGGAAAATCTTTCCAGCGGAATGCCCCTGGTCGTTCCGTGAGCTTATGAATGACGAGTTCTGGCCGGACGCGGAGAGTTCAAGCTGAGCCATAGGTTGGCTGATGGCCTGAGGCCATATCACGCGCGCGAAGGCTGGACTCCGCGATCGCTCTGGTCCGATTGCGGCGCGGTCCAGCGCCAAGCGTATTGGACGATGAACAGGGTGGTCGCGATTTCGACGATGCTGAAGAAGACGTAATAGGGGGTGGGCGTGCCGGAGAGCAGCGTTGCGAGCTGCACGGCGGTCATGATCGCGCCGGCTATGATGTTCGCCAGACGATTGGCCCGGTGCGTCAGCACGCGCGACAGTAGGACCATGACGATGGGGATTTCCATCAGCACCGAGGCGACGAGCAGAAACATCTGGTCGATTTGCATGCCTTCGACGGTCCCGCTGAGAAATTGCTTCAGCAGGTTTGGATCCATGAGGGTCACAATGTCGCAGTATAAGTAGTTGAGCATCGCGAAGACCCACAGGAGGGATAATCGCTTGCCTTCGGTTGGTGCCCCTGTGGCGTTTGTGATGCTGTCCATTGTGTCCGCCCTGTGGATTGGCCGAGAAATAGGAAGCGCCGTAGGTTGGGTGGAGCGTAGCGTAACCGAACACACGTCGCGACATGGATGATTCTGGGTTTCTCTGCACCCAACCGAAATAACTTCAAAATAGAAAAGCAAGAATTCAGTTGTTCGGAGCTAATTGTCGTAGTGCGCTTTTTGCCGTCGTCAACCTCGAGTGTGCTGGAGTCATCGGCTTACTCCATTAACATTCTGTCAATCTGCTTCTGGACTAATTCGGCGGCGTTCTTAAGCCAAGTCATCTCGTTGATCTTGGCAGCCACTGGGGTAACTTGCGCCGCGCCACCGAGTGCCGCAGTTAACAGGCCTACAATGATGGCCTTTGAAACGGCGGTAGAAAGCCCGTCAACGGTCTTTTGGGCGGTTTGATCAAAAAAATCAGCGCCTAATGAAAACACCTTACTTATGAGATTCTCGATGCTCCGTAAGACGGCAAATGCAGCCCTTTTCCCAGCTGAGCTTGGGGCTCTGAGTAGTTCGTTTAATTGGGAGAAGGTATTTGGGATTTCAGGGTCAACGTAATCATGCCTTGAAGCAAGATCTTTAATCAGATTATTTGTTGCTTCACTAATGCGATTAATGTCGGCCTGGTCAATGCTGACTATAGCGGCATGCTCGACGAACCGCCTCCAATCTGGAAATTGGGCCGCAAACATTTCTATGCTTCTCGTGTGCGATAGTATCATAGAATTTACTGACTCACTCAATTCTGGCTCGCATGCGCTTCGCATGATATCGCAAGTAATGTTCGTTAGTGCCAGTTTTATTATATTGTCGTCCAAAGTCAGTTGTTCTTGGAGAATAGAAAAAGTCTCGATTAGACGGCGGTCGCAATTCGATTGCTTGAGATACTCCTGTATCCTTTCGCCCTGCGCGACAATGGCCTCTTTTGCGCTAGCGATGTTATTATAATCGTCCGATTCAAAAGAGTTCCGTGTGCGTAATAGAACAAGGCGCCCCGATTGGAAATCAAATTGCACGGGAGCAATTTTCTGAGGAGGCAGCATTCTCCTCAGATTTTTGAGGTTATTTTCATCGTGTACTTGAGACTCTACCGTTAAAAGCCTGACGATTATTTTCATACAAACCTTCGAAGCGTCAAGTACTGTAGACAGCCTTGCGCCTTCGAAGTTTCGTAATTTGATGAATTCTTTCTTGGAAAGAGGACGGCTTCCGTAGAAGCGGCATTTGCCCGCGAACTCCACAAAAAACTCATCGCAAAAAATATCACTAAATCTTTCTTCTATTTCTCTTAATGGACTGTAGCCATCCTCTGATATTGGAAACATAAATCCGTAACGCAATGATATGTCCGCGGCCTCAATCTTAAGAAGAAGCCGAGATATACTATTCCAATAGCTCTCTCTTGCCTTCCGGTGCGAATAAAGGTCGTGTTCAATTCCTGCTTTTATCCCGCTTAATAACAAATCAAGTGATTTTATGTCTTCTGAGCTTGCATCGTTATTCATTGTGCAACCTATATTCGAAAGCTAGGCGAGGCGAAAAAGCGAGACAGGCAAGGGAGAAAAATATCAAACGTTCCAAAAAATTTCAATAAACTCGCATTAACGTTCAGGCTTGTAGGGTGGAGTGTGGGCTACTGGTAGCAACGTGGACGTAGATCACGCCTTCTTCTTCCCGAAGCTGATCTTCGGCTCCTCGCCCTTCAGCAGGCGGCGGATGTTCGCGGCGTGGCGGACGTAGACCAACGCCGCGATGAAGAGGCACAGGCCCGCCACCAGCGGGCCGCCGAAGAACCAGCCGAAGATGGGGCTGAGGCCCAGCGCGGTGAGGGCGGAGAGGGAGGAGATCTTGAACAGGAAGGCCATCGCCAGCCACGTCGCGCAGGCGATGACGCCGACCGGCCAGGACACGGCCAGCAACACGCCCAGGGCGGTCGCGACGCCCTTGCCGCCCTTGAAGCCCAGCCAGACCGGGAAGGTGTGGCCGAGCATGGAGGCGCCGCCGGCGATGATGGCGGCTTCCGGGCCGAAGAAGGCGAGCGCGAGCAGGGTGGCGATGGCCCCCTTGCCGCTGTCGAGGATCAGGGTCGCGGCGGCCAGCGGCTTGTTGCCGGTGCGCAGCACGTTGGTGGCGCCGATGTTGCCGGAGCCGATCTTGCGGATGTCGCCCAGGCCGGCCAAGCGCGTCAGCACCAGGCCGAAGGGGATCGAGCCCAGCAGGTAGCCGAGCAGGGCCGAGATGACCAACGTAGAAACAGGCAGCGTCACCGCGTCAGCCCTCGAACTGCCAGACGGGGCGGCCGTCCACGATGGTGCGCAGGGGGCGGCCCTGCACGGGGCGGTCCTCGAAGGGGCTGTTCTTCGACTTGGACTTGAAGGTTTCCACGTCCACCTGCCACGGCACGTCGAGGTCGAAGGCGACGAGGTCGGCGGGCGCCCCCACGGCGATGCGGCCGAGCGGGAGGCCCAGGATTTCCGCGGGCTTCACCGTCACGCAGGCCAGCGCCTTCAGCAGCGGCATGGCGCCCTTGTGCACCAGCTCCAGCGTCAGGGGGAACAGCGTTTCCAGCCCGATCACGCCGAAGGCGGCCTGGGCGAAGGGCAGGCGCTTCTGGTCCTGGTCCTGCGGCGTGTGGTCGGACGCGATGGCGTCGATGGTGCCGTCGGCCAGGCCCTCCACAATCGCGCGGCGGTCCATCTCGCCGCGCAGCGGCGGGGAGACCTTGGCGAAGGTGCGGTAGTCGCCGACGTCCGTCTCCGTCAGGGCGAAGTAATGCGGGGCGGTGTCGCAGGTGACCTTCAGCCCGCGCGCCTTGGCGCGGCGGATCAGGTCGACCGACTCGCCCGTGCTGACGTGGGCGAAGTGCAGGCGGCCGCCGGAGAGTTCGAGCAGGCGCAGGTCGCGCTCGATCATGATGATCTCGGCCTCCCGCGGGATGCCGACGAGGCCGAGGCGGGTGGCGCGCTCGCCCGAATTCATCATGCCGCCGCTGGCGAGGCTCGGCTCCTCCGGGTGCTGCACGATCAGCTTGTCGAAGGTCTTGGCGTAGCTGAGCGCGCGGCGCATCGCCTTGGCGCTGGTGATCGCCTTGGTGCCGTCGGTGAAGGCCACGGCCCCGGCGCGGGCCAGCAGGCCCATCTCGGTGATCTCGTTGCCGTCGGTGCCGCGGGTGGCGGCGGCGTAGGCGAAGACCTTGACGAGGCGCACCTCGCGGGCGCGGCGCGCGATGAACTCCAGGCTCGCCACCTCGTCGGTGACCGGGTCGGTGTTGGGCAGCAGGACCATGGCGGTGATGCCGCCGGCCACCGCGGCGCGCGACGCGCTCTTGATGGTGTCCTTTTCCTCCTCGCCGGGCTCCCCGATCAGGACGCGCATGTCGACGAGGCCGGGGGCGAGGCACTGGCCGCGCAGGTCGACCGTCTCGATGCCCTCCGGCACGCCGTCGTTGAACAGCGACGGGCCGAAGTCGGCGATCTTCGCGCCCTCGGTCAGCAGCGTGCCGGTCTGGTCCAGGCCGCTGGCGGGGTCGAGCAGGCGGGCGTTGCGGTAGGCGATGCGGTTAGGCATTGGACATCCGGCGGTCGCGGGTGAGAAGGTCGAGAACGGCCATGCGGACGGCAACGCCTAACTCCACCTGGTCGAGGATCATGGAGCGCTTGAGGTCGTCGGCGACCTCCGAATCGATCTCCACGCCGCGGTTCATCGGGCCGGGGTGCATGACCACCGCGTGCGGCTTGGCGACCGACAGCTTCTCGTAGTCCAGGCCGTAGAAGTAGAAGTACTCGCGCGTGGAGGGGACGTACTGGCCGCTCATCCGCTCCGTCTGGAGGCGCAGCATCATCACCACGTCGGCGTCCTTCAGGCCGGTCGCCATGGAATGGTGCACCTCCACGCCCAGCCGGTCGATCTGCGAGGGAATCAGGGTCGGCGGGGCGACGACGCGGACGCGGGCGCCCATGGCGTTCAGCAGGTGGATGTTGGAGCGCGCCACGCGGCTGTGCAGGATGTCGCCGCAGATCGCCACGATCAGCCCCTCCAGATGGCCCAGGCGGCGGCGGATCGCCAGCGCGTCCAGCAGCCCCTGCGTCGGGTGCTCGTGGTGGCCGTCGCCGGCGTTGATGACCGAGCAGTTGACCTTGTCGGCCAGCAGCTTCACCGCGCCCGAGTCGGCGTGGCGAACGACCAGCGCGTCCAGGTGCATGGCGTTCAGCGTCATCGCCGTGTCGATCAGCGTCTCGCCCTTCTTCACCGAGCTGCCGTCCGACGACATGTTGATCACGTCGGCGCCGAGCCGCTTGCCGGCCAGCTCGAAGCTGGTGCGGGTGCGGGTCGAGTTCTCGAAGAAGAGGTTCACGATCGTGCGCCCGTCCAGGAGCGACGACTTCTTCGAGGGCTGGCGGTTCTGCTCGACGTAGCCGTTGGCGAGGTCGAGGATCGTGGTGATCTCGCCGGCCGTCAGCCCCTCGATGCCAAGGAGGTGGCGGTGCGGGAAGATCGTGCTGCTGTGGGGCGTTCCGGTCATGGGCCGGGACTATAGGAGCGGCGTGTTGCGGTCGCAAGCGCCCCCAGCAGCCCCAATCACAGGCCGGCGATCATACGCCTGCGATTATACGTAGGCGATGAGGCGGCCGCAGACCAGAACGGCGACCCACAGGCCGAGCGACGCCGCCCCGGCGAAACGCGCGGCGGGTGGCGGACGGTCGGCGACGCCCCAGGCGGCCATCCGGCGGCCGGCGCCCTTGTGAAACAGTACGATGTTGACGAGCGCCAGGGCGAGCAGCGCCATCTTCGCCAGGAACATGCCGTTGCGGACGAGCGACGTCGCCTCCGTCGTGAAGAGGAGAAGTCCCGTGGGGACGGCCAGCGCGAAGCCGGTCACCGCCACGGGAAGAAGAAGACGGGCCAGCGCCTCCGCCGGCAGAAGGGGGGCGCGGACTCCCAGCAGGCGCAGGTCGAAGGCCAGGATCGATCCGACGAGCAGGGCGAATCCGAGGATGTGCAGAACCTCGACCAGCGGATAGAGCCAGACCGACTGGCGCATGGCGTCGCCGAGGCCGGACGTTTCCAGCGCCACCAGCCAGCCGCTCCCCACCGGACCCTGGTCGTGATCCATGATCCGTCAGCGCAGCTCGATCGTCCGGTCGCCGGCGGTGATGCGCTCGGCCCGCATTTCGGCAGGGTCGGCCTTGGCGGGATAGCCGACGACCGTCACGGATTGCCCGACCTTGATCGTGTCCGCGGGAAGGCCGCGCGTGCTCATGCGGCCGGGCGGCGCCAGCACCACGTGCCAGACCTTGCCGTCGGCCTCCAGGTTGAGCATGGCGTGCGGATTCTGGGCGGCGGCCTGCCGGACGGTGCCGGTCAAGGTCAACAGCTGGCCGGAGTCGTAGCCGCCCCAGCCATGGTGCGCCGCAGCGGGGCCGGCCGCCAGGACGGCGGCGGGCAGCAGCGCGAGGGGGGCGAGTGCGCGGGCGCGTGGCATGGTCGGACCCTCTCCCTATCAGGCGTCGGATGACGTCAGGCGTCAGATGACAAGGTTGGGGCTGGGGCCCGGCCGGGCAAGGCGGAGAGGTGGGCGGCGCGCTCGGTCGGGGCGGCCTCCTCGAACAGCCAGTCGCGGAAGGCCTTCACCTTGGGCCGCGAAAAATGCTGCGGCGGCGCCACCACATAATAGGCGTAGTCGCCCGGCAGGTGGACGTCGAACAGCCGCACCAGCCGCCCGGCGGCAATGTCGTCGGCGACCAGTACGCCGCGGGCCAGCGCGACGCCGGTGCCCTCCGTCGCCGCCTGCAGCAGCAGGCCCGAATCGTCGAATCGGGGGCCGCGGGTGACGTCGACGCCGGTCAGGCCCGCCGCCTCCGCCCAGGTGCCCCAGGTGATGAAGTAGTCGTCGTGCAGCAGCGTGTGGTGGCGCAGGTCCTCCGGCGTTGCCAGAGGGCGGTCGCCGGCCAGCAGAGCCGGGCTGCACACCGGGTAGATGTCCTCCGTCAGCAGCCGCTCGCAGCGCAGACCCGGCCAGCGGCCGGCGCCGAAGCGGATGGCGATGTCGACGTCCTGCTGGTTGAAGTCCACGATCTGCGAGGTGGTGTGCAGCCGCACCTCCAGCTCCGGGTGGCGGCCCTGGAAGCGGCCGAGCCGCATCACCAGCCACTTCGCCGCGAAGCTGGGCATGGTGGAGATGGTCAAGGCGCCCGAGCCGTCGCGGCGCAGCAGCCGCTCCGTCGCGTGGGACAGCGTGTCGAGCGCGTCCTTGACCGCGGGCAGGTAGGACTCGCCGGCCTCCGTCAGTTCCAGCGCGCGGTTCAGGCGGCGGAACAGCATCAGGCCCAGCCAGTCCTCCAGCCCCTTGATCTGGTGGCTGACGGCGGCCTGGGTGACATGCAGTTCGTCGGCCGCCTTGGTGAAGGACAGGTGGCGGGCGGCGCATTCGAAGGCGCGCAAGGCGTTCAGCGGGGGCAGGCGGCGCGGCATTTCGCCTCTTCGGCACTGGAGGGATTCGGATTAGTTTTCCTTATCCAGACTATGAGAAAGCGTCGTTTGTGCGCAAGAAGCGGGTGGCCCATTCTCCCTTCACGGAACACAGTTTCGACACCGGAGCGGACGCTTCGAACGAAACACCTTCGGATGAGGAGATGCACGATGACGCAGAGCATGAACAATGTCGCCACCGCTGGTTCCGCCCGCAACGGCGCCTCCCTTGGCCGGTCGGTGATGGCCCTGTTCGACGTGGTGGCGACGTGGAACGAGCGGCGCCGGCAGCGCCTCGCCCTGGAGGCTTTGCCCGACCATCTGTTGCACGACATCGGCCTGTCGCGCGCCGACGCGGTGAACGAGGCCGAGAAGCCCTTCTGGAGAGGATGAACGCATGAGCGAAATGACGGCTGGCGCCAAGGCTGGGGTCGAACGCGTGTGGACGGGCGGCTGCGCCTGCGGCGGCGTGCGGTACGAGATCACCGCGCAGCCGGGCCCGATCTCCTTCTGCCATTGCGGGCAGTGTCGGCGGCAGCACAGCCACGTCGGCGCCTACACCACGTTTCCGCGGGACGCCCTGCGGCGGGTGAAGGAGGACACGCTGGCCTGGTACGCGTCGTCCGACCGGGCGCGGCGGGGCTTCTGCTCCCGCTGTGGCTCCGGATTGTTCTGGGAAGGCGAGGGCAATCCGAACGTGGACGTCACCGCCGGCAGCCTGGACGAGCCCACCGGACTGTGCGCCGACCGGCACATCTGGATCGATTTCAAGGAAGACTATTACGACCTGCCGGACGACGGGCTGCTGCGCCGCGCCAGCACCGATCCGGACAACCATTCCAAGGTGGAGTCGTGACGGCGCCGCTGCCGGGTGGCTGCCTGTGCGGGGGCGTGCGCTTCCTGGTGACCGAACGCCCGATGGGGGTGGTGAACTGCCACTGCGGCCAGTGCCGCCGCTTCCACGGGCATGTCGGCGCCTACATCACCGTGCCGCGCGAAACCGTCTTCTTCGACGCCGACGCGACGCTGGCCTGGTACCGGTCATCGGCGAAGGCGGAGCGCGGATTCTGCGCGCGCTGCGGATCCTCCCTGTTCTGGAAGGGCGACGGAAACCCGCTGGTGGACGTTGCGGCGGGAAGCCTGGACCAGCCGACCGGCCTTGCCACACTCCGGCACATCCATGTGGCGGGCAAGGCCGACTATTACGCCATCGAGGATGGGCTGGAGCGGTTTCCGGCGGACGCACCGGAGCCCCCGTGATGGATTCGGAAGACCCTTCGTGCGTGGGGCTTATTCCGGAATCGCGGTGGGGGTATTGACGTTCCGGGCGAAAGGTGCGAATGATTTGCAGAAGCAGTCGCACCTTTTCCCGTGAGGTCTCCCAGAATGCGCCGTCTCGCCGCCCCGTTCGTCGCTTGCGTCCTGTTGGCCCTGCCGGCCGTCCTGGGGTCGGCCGCTCCGGCCTCGGCCGCGGACGGCGACGTCACCATCGTCATCAAGGACCACAAGTTCGAGCCGGCCGAGGTGACCGTCCCGGCGGGCAAGAGGGTGACGCTGGTGGTGGACAACCAGGACGCCAGCTCCGAGGAGTTCGAGAGCAAGCCGCTGAAGGTCGAGAAGATCATCGGCCCGAAGAAGCAGGCGCGCATCTCCGTCGGCCCGCTGGAGCCCGGCCGCTACACCTTCTTCGGCGAATTCCACGAGAGCACCGCCCAGGGGGTGCTGGTCGCCCAGTAACGCCGCGCCCGGTCACCGGCCGCAGCGGCCGGTGGTCCCGACGCACAAGGTCCCCGTCGCTCGGTCGTAGGAGAGCCGGATGCTCGCCAGCCTCATCATCGTCTTCCGCGAAGTGCTCGAAGCCGGTCTCATCATCGGCATCGTGCTTGCCGCCACGCAGGGCGTGGCCGGGCGGGCGCGCTGGATCGTGCTGGGCATCGTCGGCGGCATCGCCGGCTCCTGCCTGGTCGCCGCCTTCGCCGACGTGATCAGCGCCCAGTTCGCCGACAGCGGGCAGGAGCTGTTCAACGCCTCCGTTCTGCTGCTCGCCGTGCTGATGCTCAGCTGGCACAACGTGTGGATGGCCCAGCACGGCAAGGAGCTGGCCCGCGAGATGGCCGCGGTCGGCCGCGATGTGTCGTCGGGCAACCGCTCGCTCGGCGCGCTGGCGCTGGTCATCGGCCTGGCCGTGCTGCGCGAAGGGTCGGAGGTCGTGCTGTTCCTGACCGGCATCCTGGCGTCGGAGGAAGGCGGGATCACCACGGTCGCCATCGGCGGGGCCGGGGGCATGGCGCTGGGCGCCGTGGTCGCCGGGCTGCTCTACGCCGGCCTGCTGCAGATCCCGGCGCGCCATCTGTTCGGCGTGACGACCTGGCTGATCACGCTGCTGGCCGCCGGCATGGCGTCGCAGGCGGTCGTCTTCCTGGCCCAGGCCGGCATCGCCAACGTCGGCGGGACCGTGCTGTGGGACAGCTCCGCCCTGCTGGACGAGACGACCATGATCGGCCGCACGCTGCACGTCCTGGTCGGCTACACCGACCGTCCGACCGAACTCCAGCTGATCGTCTACGTCACCGTCGTGGCGGCCATCACGCTGCTGACCCGCTGGACCCGCGGGATGGCGGACAACCGCCGCGTCGCCGCCGCGCGTTGAGCGTAGTTTGGTTGGCCGCCGGGGTGGTGAAAAGCCCCGGCGGTGAAAAGGCAGGGAACGGCGGTCAGTCGTCCGGGTGGGCGTCGTCGCCGTTCCCGCCGTTCCGTTCCATCTCCTCCTGCTGCATCCGACGCTGGTGGGCCAGCGCGTCGAGCGCGCCTTGCAGGATGTAGGCGGCCGCCATCTTGTCGACGACCTCGTCCCGGCGCTTACGGGTCATGTCGGCTTCGCCGATCATGAAGCGCTCAACGGCGGAGGTGGACAGCCGCTCGTCCCAGAAGGCGATCTCCGCGTCCCAGCCCAGCAGGTCGGGACGCTCCATCAGGTTCTTGGCGAAGGCCCGGGTGGACTCGGCGCGCGGCCCTTCGCTGCCGTCCATGTTCAGCGGCAGCCCGATCACGAAACCACCGATTCCATAGTCGCGGATCGTCTTCGACAGCTCCCGCGCGTCCTGGGTGAACTTGGTCCGGCGCAGCGTGCCGATGGGCGAGGCGACGACGAGGTTCGGGTCGGCGACGGCCAGGCCGATCGTCTTGGTGCCGACGTCGAGGCCGAGGAGCCGCTGGCCCCGACCGAGGCGGGCGGCGAGTTCGGGAAGCGTGTGAATCATGTCACGAACCATAGAAGCTGCCCAGCCCTGCGGCAAGATCGCTTGAGTTGTCCAAGAAGATACTTATTCTTCTAATCAAACAGCCGGAGCACTGCGATGTTTACCCATCGTGCTCTGGCCGACGCCGATATACCGCAGATTTGCGGCTTTCCGCGTGACCGGCTGGAGCTTTACTACCTGTTTCCAAGGGCGAGTTGGCCCCTGACCCCGGAGCAAATCCGGGAGTCGCTGGACATCCGCCGCGACCCCACCGTCATCCTGCAGGGCGACGCGGTGGTGGGCTACGCCAACTTCGCCACCTTCGAGGAGGGGCGGAGCGCCAGCCTGGGCAACGTCAGCGTCGCCCCGTCGGCGCGCGGCACCGGCGTCGCCAAGCACATCCTGCAGGTGATGATGGACCGCGCCTTCGCCCGCCACGGCCTGCCGGAGCTGGTGCTGCGCTGCTTCAACACCAACACCCCGGCGCTGGTGCTGTACGGCAAGCTCGGCTTCGTTCCGGTCGCGCTGGAGGAACGGACCACCCCCTGGGGCGAGCGCATCGCCCTGTTCACCCTGCGCATGGAGCGCGACGTCTGGGAACGGCGACACCGGGAAGCGGTCGCGGCCTGATCCCAGAGCCTGATCCGAGAGTCTGATCCCAGAGTCTGATCCCAGAGTCTGATCCTTGGGGCCTGAATCCCTGGGAGGCCGCCTGAATCATTGCGATGACAGTTTTCGGGTGTTAGCTTCCAACCCGTTTTTCCAGACGTTTCGGAAGAGAGTGGAAGGCATGTCGCTCGACAAGGCCACCGTGGCCAAGATCGCGCATCTGGCCCGCATCAAGGTGCCGGAAGAGGAACTGGATCACCTGGCGGGTGAGCTGAGCCAAATCCTGACCTTCGTGGAACAGCTGAACGAGGTGGACACGGGCAACGTGCCGCCGATGACCAGCGTCGCCGCGCAGAAGCTGCGCCGGCGCAAGGACGAGGTCACGGACGGCGGCTACCGCGACGCCGTCCTCTCCAACGGCCCGGAAACGGCCGAAGGCTTCTACGTCGTTCCGAAGGTGGTCGAGTGATGGCCGAGCTTACGCATCTGACCATGGCGGGGGCGCTGGACGGCCTCGCCAAGAAGGAGTTCACCGCGGTCGAGCTGGCCGAGGCCCACGTCAAGGCGGTGGAGACGATCCGCCCGCTGAACGCCTTCATCACCGAGACGCCGGACAAGGCGCTGGAGATGGCCAAGGCCTCCGACGCCCGCCGCGCCAAGGGTGAGGCCGGCCCGATGGAAGGCCTGCCCATCGCGGTGAAGGACCTGTTCTGCACGAAGGGCGTCCTGACCACGGCGGCCAGCCACATCCTGGACGGCTTCAAGCCGGAGTATGAGTCGACCGTCACGTCCAACCTGTGGCGCGACGGTGCGGTCATGCTGGGCAAGGTGAACCTGGACGAGTTCGCCATGGGCTCCGCCAACATCACCTCGCACCACGGCAACGTCATCAGCCCGTGGAGCCCGGGCGAGGTCGGCAACTGGTCGCGCCAGCTGGTGCCCGGCGGCTCGTCGGGCGGCTCGGCCGCCGCGGTGGCCGCGCGCGCGGCGCTGGGCGCCACCGGCACCGACACCGGCGGCTCCATCCGCCAGCCGGCCGCCTTCACCGGCATCGTCGGCATCAAGCCGACCTACGGGCGCTGCTCCCGCTGGGGCGTCGTGGCCTTCGCCTCCTCGCTGGACCAGGCCGGGCCGATGACCCGCACGGTCGAGGACGCGGCGATCATGCTGCGCTCCATGTGCGGCTTCGACCCGAAGGACAGCACATCCGTCGATATGCCGGTGCCGGACTTCCGTGCCGCGCTGACCGGCGACATCCGCGGGTTGAGGGTCGGCATTCCGAAGGAATACCGGGTCGAGGGCATGCCGGCGGAGATCGCCGCGATCTGGGACCAGGGCATCGAGTGGCTGAAGGCCGCCGGCGCCGAGCCGGTCGAGATCAGCCTGCCGCACACCAAGTACGCGCTGGCGACCTACTACATCGTGGCGCCGGCCGAGGCCTCCTCGAACCTCGCGCGGTACGACGGCGTCCGCTTCGGCCTGCGGGTCGAGGGCGGCAGCCTGAAGGACCTGTACGAGAACACGCGCGGCGCCGGCTTCGGCAAGGAGGTCCGCCGCCGCATCCTGATCGGCACCTACGTGCTGTCGGCCGGCTATTACGACGCCTACTACAACAAGGCCCGCCAGGTGCGCACGCGCATCAAGTGGGACTTCGACGAGGCGTTCCAGCGTTGCGACGTCATCCTGACGCCAACGGCGCCGAGCACGGCCTTCGCCATCGGCGAGAAGATGGACGACCCGATCCAGATGTACCTGAACGACGTGTTCACGGTGCCGGCCTCGCTGGCCGGCCTGCCGGGCATGTCGGTTCCGGCCGGCATCGGGTCGGACGGCCTGCCGCTGGGGCTCCAGCTGCTGGGCCGGCCCTTCGACGAGGAGACCGTGCTGCGCGTCGGGCAGGTCATCGAGAAGGCCGCCGCCGTCACCGCCACCCCGCCGTTCATGGCCTGAGCCGGATCGAGAGAGCAGACCGATGTCGTACATTCAGGGCGAAACGGGCGATTGGGAAATCGTGATCGGGCTGGAGGTCCACGCCCAGGTCATTTCGAACGCGAAGCTGTTCTCCGGCGCCGCGACCGCTTTCGGCGCGGAGCCGAACAGTCAGGTCAGCTTCGTCGACGCCGCGTTCCCCGGCATGCTGCCCGTCATCAACGAGCATTGCATCGAGCAGGCCGTGCGCACCGGCCTTGGGCTGAAGGCGCAGATCAACCTGCATTCGGTGTTCGACCGCAAGAACTACTTCTACGCGGACCTGCCGCAGGGATACCAGATCAGCCAGTACCTGCAGCCGATCGTCGGCAAGGGCGAGATCGTGCTCGACCTGCCGGACGGCTCCTCCCGCACGGTCGGCGTCACCCGCCTGCATCTGGAGCAGGACGCCGGCAAGTCGCTGCACGACCAGCACCCCGCCAAGACCTACATCGACCTGAACCGGTCGGGCGTGGCGCTGATGGAGATCGTGTCGGAGCCGGACATGCGCAGCGCGGAGGAGGCCGGCGCCTATGTGCGCAAGCTGCGCTCCATCCTGCGCTACCTCGGCACCTGCGACGGCAACATGGAGGAAGGCTCCATGCGCTGCGACGTCAACGTGTCGGTGCGCAAGCCGGGCGAGCCCTTCGGCACGCGCTGCGAGATCAAGAACGTCAACTCGATCCGCTTCGTCATGCAGGCGATCGAGTATGAGGCGCGCCGCCAGATCGAGATCATCGAGGAGGGCGGCAAGATCGACCAGGAGACGCGTCTGTGGGACACGACGAAGTTCGTGACCCGCTCCATGCGCTCCAAGGAAGAGGCGCACGACTACCGCTACTTCCCCGATCCGGACCTGCTGCCGTTGGAGCTGGAGCCGGAATGGGTCGAGGACATCAAGAAGACCCTGCCGGAGCTGCCCGACGACAAGAAGGCCCGCTTCATCAGCGAGTACAAGCTGTCGCCCTACGACGCCAACGTTCTGGTGTCGGAAAAGGCGCGGGCCGACTTCTACGAGGCCGTCGCCAAGGGGCGCGACCCGAAGCTGGCCGCCAACTGGGTCACCGGCGAGCTGTTCGGCTACCTGAACAAGGCCGGCAAGGAGATCGAGGAGAGCCCCGTTTCGGCGGAGAACCTCGGCGGCCTGATCGACCTGATCGCCGACAACACCATCTCCGGCCGAATCGCCAAGGAGGTGTTCGAGGCGATGTTCGAGACCGGTGAGAAGGCCGCCGACATCGTCGAGAAGAAGGGGCTGCGGCAGGTCACCGACACCGGCGCCATCGAGGCGTCGATCGATGCGGTCCTGGCCGCCAACGCCGACAAGGTGGCGGAGTTCCGGTCGGGCAAGGACAAGCTGTTCGGCTTCTTCGTCGGCCAGGTCATGAAGGCCACCCAGGGCAAGGCCAACCCGGCGCTGGTCAACGAGATCCTGACCACGAAGCTGAAGGGCTGAGCGGGACGCCGCCGGGTTGAATCGGCGGCTTGCCTGAAAGTGCCGGTGGCGCTCCTCCTTTCGGAGGAGCGCGGCGATATAACAGTTGATTTTGATCTCCCGCCGGTTTCCAGTGGAGGCCGGCGGGGGGCTTCATGATCGAATGCGGGCTGTTCGTTGCGCTTCTGGCTCTGTGCGCCGGCATCCTTGCGGGGACGGCCGGCGGAGCCGTGATCGGGTGGCGCTCCGGCCGGTTCCATGACCTGAACGCCTTGCGCAAGGCCGACGCCGACCGCCGCGATTTGGCCGAGCGGCTGGAGATGGCGTTCGACGCGACCAACGCCGCCGCCTGGGACGCCGACGTCGTGAACGGCACCTGCTGGTGGTCGGACAGCTTCCCGCGCCTTCTCGGCTTCACCGAAACACCGCCGATGCCGCCCGATTTCTGGGAATCGCGGCTGCACCCCGCCGACCGCGAGCGCGTGCTGGCGACCATCGGCGCGCACCTGCGCGGCGACACGACGACCTACGCCTACGATTACCGTCTGCGCCGGGAGGACGGCGGCTGGGTCTGGATCGCCGCCAAGGGGCGGGCCATCCGCGATGCGGAGGGGCGCGCCGTCCGCTATCTCGGCATCATGACCGACATCACCGACCGCAAGGCCGCGGAAGCGGCCGTGGTCGCCGCCAAGGAGGAGGCGGAGCACGCGCTGGCCGAGCTGCGCGCCGCGCAGGAAAGCCTGATCCAGGCGGAGACCATGGCGTCGCTGGGGCAACTGGTGGCCGGCGTGGCGCACGAGATCAACACGCCCATCGGCATCGGCCTGACCGCCTCCACCCACATCGCCGAGCAGACGCGGACCGTCCGCGACCGGTTCGCGGGCGGCACGCTGAAGAAGACGGGCCTTGCCGACTACCTGGACACCATGGCGGAGTGCGCCGGGCTGCTGGACGCCAACATCCGCCGCGCCGCGGCGCTGGTGCAGAGCTTCAAGCAGGTGGCCGTGGACCAGGCGTCGGGCGAGCGGCGGGTCTTCGACCTGAAGACGACCATCGACGAGGTGCTGTTCTCGCTGCGCCCGCGCCTGAAGCGCACACGGCTGGGCGTGGAGGTCGCGTGCCCGGACGACGTGTCCATGGACAGCTTCCCCGGCGCGCTGGGGCAGGTGCTGACCAACCTGGTCATCAACGCCGTCCTGCACGCCTACCGCGAGGGGGAGGCCGGGACGATTCGAATCGCGGCCCGTGCGGAGGGCGAGGGCTGGGTGGTGCTGGACTTCACCGACGACGGCTGCGGCATCCCGCCGGAGAACCTGCTCAAGGTCTTCGAGCCCTTCTTCACGACCAAGCGCGGGCAGGGCGGCTCGGGCCTGGGCCTGCACATCGTGCACAGCACGGTGACGGGCGTGCTGCGCGGGACGGTGTCGGTGCACTCGACTCCGGCGCCGTCGCCGGGGTCGGATCGCGGCACCCGCTTCACGCTGCGGCTGCCGCGCGCGGTGCCGCAGCCGGCGACCAGCGTGGCGGGCACCGGCATTGCAGAGGCCGAGGCGCGTCCGGCGGCGTAGGGCCGTCGCGGCCGGGGCGCCCGGTCACGCGACGTGGAGATCCTGGTATTGCAGGTGCTTGGGCCGGCGGCCGCGGCGCTTGGGCGCCGCGAAGGCGGCCATCGCGCCATTCTCCCCGCGCAATTCGGCGTTCAGCTCCTGCACACAGCGCATCAGAAGCTCCTTCTCCTTCAGGTCCTCGCGGTCAGTGACCTCCAGGCAGCTCAGCTTGATCTCGACGAGATCGATCAGCGTTTCCGTGCAGCGGCGCGACAGGCCCATGGCGTCCTCCAATTCCGGAGATTTCTCATCGCTCATGGTGGCACCATAGCCCCGATTGGATAAAAAGTACATAAAATTTTATACACATTTCTCACAGATTCGAGCGAACGCGTTTTTTGCTGCGTAAGCGTTGACAGGCCCCTGCCGGATCGTTAGAACGCACGAACGCCAGCGGCGCCCACCAGCGCCGACCCGGTAGGAGGGGTGGCCGAGAGGCTGAAGGCGGCGGTTTGCTAAACCGTTATAGGGGCTCAAACCCCTATCGTGGGTTCGAATCCCATCCCCTCCGCCACTTTCTCTCCCTTTCAAAAAATGGTTCGGTTGCCCGTGAGGGCGAATTCCCTGGGGATGGACCCTGGGGCGCGTTGCCTTGCGGGCTTTCCGTGGGCTGCTTCAGGACTCCGCGAAGGGGGCTCCGCAAAAGGGTACCGCCAATGCGCCGGGGTCGACGGCGCAGGACTTCCGGGGAAAGGCGCGTCCAAGCACCGTCAACACGGTGAAAACGCCTCAACCGCCTTGGAGGGTGCCATGGAGAAGAGTGAGAGCCGTTATGTCGCGCGTCTTCGCGACGACGGCGCGGAATGGTGCGTGATCGACCGCCGGACCGGAGCCTACGCGGTCCCCGCGTCTCTCCGGCTCGACCGGCTGCCCGAGGACACCGCCAGGCTCATGAGCGAGCGGCTGAACGAACTCGCGGCGATGGGGAAAAGCCACGGCTGAGCCGCGCCCCGGCTGGACCGCCCGGATCCAGCCGGGGGCGAACGGGCCGACCGGTGCGCCGGGTCAGTCGTCCTTGGATTCGCGGGTCGGCAGGTCCTTGCGCTTGGCGGAGGCCATGTCGTGGAGTTCCTTCTCGCTCATGGATTCGACCATCTGCCGGGACGCGCCCTTGAGGCTCGATTTCGGACGTTCGCCGCGCTTGGCGGACAGGGCCGCGCCGGCGGCCATCTGCTGCTTCTTCGATTCGGCCTTCGCCATCGACTGTCTCCTGAGGTGATCCGATTTCGGGAGGTTCAACAGGGGGCGGCGCCCGGAATCGCGCGGCCGCTCAGGACGCCATGCGGCGGTCGGGGCGGGCGGCGTGGACCATCATCATCTCGCCGACATTCTCCGGCGTGACGAGGCCGACCAGCCGGCCGTCGTTGTCGTTGACGCCGACGGCGGGAAGGCGGTTCTCCTGCATCAGGCGCAGGGCCTCCTCCAGGTTGCGGCGGCGGTCGATCACCGGGATGTCGGCGCGCATCACCTCCAGAACCGGCGTGTCCGGGCCGCGGTCGCGCAGCGCGCGGATCATGTCGTCGCGGGTCAGCACGCCGCGCAGCCGGCCGGAGCCGTCCACCACCGGAAACTCGTGCTGCGTGGTCTGCAACAGGCAGCGCACCGCGTCCTCCAGCACGCTGCCGGGCGCCAGGCTCTCGAAATGGGTGATCATGGCGTCGGAGACGATCACGCCGCGCGAGACCTCCCGCATCTGCACGGCGTGCGATTCGGACGCCGCGCCCAGATAGACGAACAGCGCGATGAACAGAAGCAGCGGGTTGCCGAACAGGCCCAGCAGCCCCAGTCCGAAGGCCACCGCCTGCCCGACCGTCGCGGCCAGCTGCGTGCCGCGCCCGTAGCCGAGGCGGGATGCCAGGATCGCGCGCAGCACGCGGCCGCCGTCCATCGGGAAGGCCGGGATCAGGTTGAACAGCGCCAGGAACAGGTTCGCGGAGGCCAGCCGCTCCAGCACGCCGACCCCGGCGTTCTGCGGCTCCGTGCTTGCCGGTGAGGGGAAGCCGCCGAGCGCCACGTAGAGCAGGGCGGCGATGACCAGGTTCACCGCTGGGCCGGCGAGCGCCACCAGAAGCTCCTGCGAGGGCTTCTCGGGCAGGCGCTCCAGCCGCGCCACGCCGCCGATGGGCAGAAGCGTGATGTCCGGGGTGCGGATGCCGTAGCGCCGCGCGGTCAGGACGTGCCCGAACTCGTGCAGCAGGACGCACAGGAACAGCAGGGCGATGAAGACGATGCCCTCCGTCGCCGCGGTCCAGCCGCCCTGCGTGTAATGCGCGCTGCCGATCCACAGGAGCAGCAGCAGGAAGGTGATGTGGATGCGCACCACCGTGCCCTTGATGGTGCCGATGGGGATCGACCAGCCCATGGCGGTTCTCCTGCGTCCTGATTCCGGCCTGCTGCGATGTCGGGGGAACGTGTGGGACGGTGATTGGGTCCGCGGGTGCCGCTGGCGGACGCTGTGGCGAATGGCCGCGGCGAGGGTGGCCGCCGGACGCCGTGCCCTGGGCGCAGGGCAGGGAACACCTGGACCCGGAGCGGCGGAGCGACCATCTTCGACGGGATCCCGGCCTTTCGGACGGCCGCGACCCGCCGCCCCACGATTGGCCGCCGGGTGATCGGTGGTGGTGAGGCTTTCGATCGGCGGGAGGCGCGGAGCGGCGGGCTGTTGAAGCCGCCAAACCCATCAAGACCGAATCCAGCAAGACCGACGGGCAAAGGACGTGCCGATGGCCAGCAGACTCTTCGAACCGATCGAGATCGGACAGCTTCGCTTGCAGAACCGGATCGTCATCGCGCCGATGTGCCAGTATTCGGCGGAGGACGGAAAGCCGGGCAGCTGGCACCTCATCCACCTGGGGCATCTGGCGCTGTCGGGTGCCGGGCTGATGTTCCTGGAAGCGACGGCCGTCGTGCCGGAGGGGCGGATCAGCCCCGGCGACATCGGCCTGTGGTCGGACGAGACCGAGGCCGCGCTGAAGCATGTGCTGGATTGCGTGCGCAAGGAATCGGCGATGCCCATCGGCGTCCAGCTGGCCCACGCCGGGCGCAAGGCGTCGGTGCAGCCGCCCTGGGAGGGCGGGCAGCAGCTCGGGCTGGAGGAGGGCGGCTGGGACTGCGTCGCGCCGTCGCCGATCCCCCACGCCGACGGGGAGCGCACCCCGCTGGCGCTGGACGCCGCCGGGCTGGAGCGCGTGCGCGACGCCTTCGTGGAATCGGCCAAGCGCGCCGCGCGGATCGGGCTGGACGCGGTCGAGCTGCACGCCGCGCACGGCTACCTGCTGCACCAGTTCCTGTCACCGCTGTCCAACCGGCGGGAGGACGCCTATGGCGGCAGCCTGGAGAACCGCATGCGCTACCCGCTGGAGGTGTTCGACGCCGTGCGCGCCGCCTTTCCGGCGGACCGGCCGGTGGGCGTGCGCGTGTCCGCCACCGACTGGGCCCCGGGCGGCTGGGATCTGGAGCAGACGATCGCCTTCGCCAAGGCGCTGGAACAGCGCGGCTGCGACTTCCTCGACGTGTCTTCGGGTGGGCTGACGCCGGCTCAGGAAATCCCCGTCGGTCCCGGCTACCAGGTGCCGCTGGCCGAGGGGGTGAAGCGCGCGACGGCCATGCCGACCATCGCCGTCGGGCTGATCACCGATCCGCAGCAGGCCGAGGAGGTCGTCGCCGGCGGCAAGGCCGACATGGTCGCGCTGGCGCGCGGCATCCTGTACGACCCGCGCTGGCCCTGGCACGCCGCCGCGGCCCTGGGGGCGGAGGTGCAGGCGCCCAAGCAGTACTGGCGGTCGCAGCCGCGCGAGTACAAGCGGCTGTTCGGGACGACCTCGATCGAACAGCGGTCGTGACGGGGCGACCGTCTTGAGGGGCCGGGGGCGGGGTGGTTTGTTTCGTGGCCACCCCGCCCGCCGCCCTTAAAGCGAATTTGCATTCGCTTTAGATTCATATGGCCTCATTCGCCGGCTCTCAGCGGATGCCTGTGGCATCCGCCTGCCGCCAGCGGGAACTCCGTTCCCGCGAGAGGCCGGGCTTCGGTCGCACGTGCGACCGGGCCCGCGGTCGCGGTCCAAAGCGGATTGCAATCCGCTTTAGGAAACCGTCAGGAACAGGGCAGGCCGCCCGCGCCGAAGAGGATGGACATGGTGGCGCTCACCGCCTCCGACAGACTCGCGCTTAAGTGGCGGGCTCGCAGGGCTTCCGCCGCCAAGTGGATTGCGGCATCTTCGGTGAAACGTCCGCTTGCAAAACTAAAGACCTCCGAGACAACCCGGCAGTCTCCGTCGTCGATGGTCATTGTGTGTCTCTAACCTCGATTTCTTGAAGGAGACGGTAGAGGCGATTTGACTAACAATGTGTTGACGACGCTGATCGGCAGCCTTTTTAACGCATTGGTCCTACTCTTGCCTTAGGCGGTTCGTGGTTCGGACGAATCCGGTCCGGATACGGGCCGGAGTCCGATCCGTCCTCAGTGGGTGAAGCCGCCGCGGGCCATGGCGAGGTGGTGCGCCTGATGGTGGCTTCCCTGCACCATGATGCCGATGAAGCTGAGGCCGCGGATGCGGGCGGCCTGGCGCGCGTCGGGGGATGTGACCGTCAGCAGCACGCCGTCGGGCAGGGGTTCGGTGGCGATGGTCCAGCCGTCGGTGCCGTTCATCGCCTGGGCGTGCGCGGGGACCATGCGGCGGATGGCGTCCAGCGTGCGGCCGGCGCCGGTGACCGCGAAGCGCGCGCCGCCGTCGATGGGGGTTGCCGCGGCGGCCGCGTTCAGCGTGACCTCATTCATGTCGATCAGGTGCCGGCGCAACGCCTCGATGTCCACCTTGGTCCAGTCGGTGTTGGGATCGGCGTCGAGGATGCCCACGATCTCCTGGATGGTGCCGAAGGCGTCCTGTCCGGGCATGGTGGGTGTCGCTTGCGCTGCCGTGGCGCCGTGGGCCATTCCGGCGTGGTGGGCGGCATGGTCCATGGGCATGGGCGTTTGGGCGTGGGCCGCGCCGGCGGCGAGAAGCAGGAGGGAAAGGGCGAGCGCTGGGGTGCGGGTCTGCATGGCGTGCTCCGGTCGGGCTGGCATTCGGCAGGGTAGCGGGTGGCGGAGCCCTGGAAAGTCGGGGCTGCTCCTTTCATTATAAGCATGGCCGTTCCTGACGGAGACGGCGAACGGTCGCGGGAACGGTCCGAGGAGGATTCCGCCATGGCAACGCACAGCGCCGCGACGTGGGGCACCCCTTTGTACGTGCCGCCGGTCCCGGAGCCGCAGCCGGCCGACCTGCCGGCGTGGCAGCTGCTGACGGCCTTCCGGACCAACGCGCTGACCTCCTGGCCGCGGCGGGCCTACGAGGAGTGGGCGTTGGAGCGGTCGGTGTTCGGCCGGCCGAGCTTCCTGCTGAACGACCCGGAGGCCATCCGCCGCGTGCTGGTGGACAACGACGCCAACTACGCCCGCACCCCCGCCGCCATGCGCGTGCTGCGGCCCATCGTGGGCGAGGGCGTGCTGCTGTCGCGCGGCGACAGCTGGAAGCGGCAGCGCCGCACGCTGGCCCCGGCCTTCACCCCGCGGACGCTGCCCATGCTGGCCCGCCACGTGGTGCTCGCCACCGGGCCGGCGCTGGACCGGCTGGGCGGCATGGCCGGGGTGGGGTCTGGCGTGGACATGCTGACCTTTATGCAGGCGCTGGCGCTGGACATCGCCGGGCGGTCCATGTTCTCGCTGGAGATGGAGCGGTTCGGCCCGGCGCTGCGCGGCATGATCCGGCGCTACAACGAGCGGCTGGCGCGCCCGCACCCCAGCGACTTCTTCGTGCCGCTGTCCATACCGACGGTCTGGGACCTGCTGCGCCGCCGCTTCCGGCGGGAGTGGATGGGGCTGATCGAGAGCATCATCGCGGAGCGGCGGCGGGCGGGCACCAGCGGAAGGGATGGCGCGCGCGACCTGCTGGACCTCATGGACGAGGCGCGTGATCCGGAGACGGGCGCGGGCTTTACCCCTGACCAGCTGCGCGACCAGGTGGCGACGCTGATCATGGCCGGGCACGAGACGACAGCGCTGGCGCTGTTCTGGGCCTGCTGGCTGCTGACCCAGGCGCCGGACGTGCAGGAGCGCGTGGCGGAGGAGGCGCAGGGCGTGGACATCACGCCGGAGACGGCGCTGGAGGCGGTCGCGCGGTTGCCCTACACGCGGGCGGCGGTGGACGAGGCGCTGCGGCTCTACCCGCCGGCCTTCACCATCGTGCGGCTGGCGCTGGGGCCGGACCGCGCCGGGGCGGTGAGCATTCCCAAAGGATCGGTGGTGATGGTGGCGCCCTGGGTGCTGCACCGGCACCGCGGCCTGTGGGCGGAGTCCGACGCCTTCAACCCGGACCGCTTCCTACCCGGCGCCCCGCCGCCGCCGCGATTCGCCTTCCTGCCCTTCGGGGCCGGGCCGCGGGTGTGCATCGGCGCGCCGTTCGCCCTGACGGAGGCGGTGCTGGTGCTGGCCTCCCTGTTCCGACGGTTCCGGCTGGAGATGCCGGCGGGGGCGCGGCCGGCGCTGCCCGTGGCCGTGGTGACGACCCAGCCGGACCACGCCCCGTCCTTTCGGGTGAGCCCGCGCTGACCATTCGAAGCCCCTTGCAAGCCGCAAGCTGGCGGAAAGCCCGGCTTGCCGTGGCGCCGATTGACCCCCATCCTACCTGCAAAACGAAACCTGTGCGGGAATGGAGGGATTGGTGGTGATGAAGCGGGCCAAGGGAGTAGTCTCTGGGGCGGTGGCCGCCCTGGCACTTGGGGTCCTCCTGTCCGCGGGGAGCGTCCAGGCGGCGGACGCGGTCCGGGTCAGCTCCAAGCTCGACGCCGAGAGCGGGCTGCTCGGCACCATGATCCTCCAGGTGCTGGAGGCCAACAACATCCCGACCGAGAACAAGATCCAGCTCGGCCCCACCAAGATCGTGCGCAGCGCGCTGCTGGCCGGGGAGATCGACGTCTATCCGGAATACACCGGCAACGGCGCCTTCTTCTTCAACGTGGACAGCGACCCGGTGTGGAAGAACGCGGCGGGCGGCTACGAGACGGTCAAGCAGCTGGACCTGGACAAGAACAACATCGTCTGGCTGAAGCCGGCGCCGGCCAACAACACCTGGGCCATCGCGCTGCGCCGCGACGTGGCGGCGCCCAACAAGCTCGCCACCATGGAGGATTTCGCGCGCTGGGTGGGGGCGGGCGGCAAGGCCAAGATCGCCGCGTCCGCCGAGTTCGTGGAGAGCCCGGCGGCGCTGCCCTCCTTCCAGAGCACCTACGGCTTCGCGCTGAAGCCGGATCAGATCCTGGTGCTGGCCGGCGGCGACACGGCGGCGACCATCCGCGCGGCGGCGGAGGGCACGTCGGGCGTCAACACCGCCATGGTCTACGGGACGGACGGCGCCATTGCGGCGCTCGATCTCGTCGTCATGAAGGACACCAAGTCCGCGCAGATGGTCTATGAGCCGGCGCCCACGGTGCGCGCGTCGGTCCTGCAAGCCTACCCGAAGATGCGCGAGGCGCTGGAGCCGGTCTTCGCCTCCCTGGACGAGGAGACGCTGCGGTCGCTGAACGCGAAGATTTCGGTGGAGGGGCAGGATCCGAAGCAGGTCGCCTCGGCCTACCTGAAGTCCAAGGGCTTCGTGAAGTGACCGGGCAACCGTAAGGGGATGCCCCACCGAACGATCCTGCACAACCGCGTCGCGCTGCTGCTGGCCGCTGCGATCGCCGCCGCGGCCCTGACGTTGCCGTTCCTCGGCTTCGCGCCCAACCGGCTGCTGTCCGGGCGGCCGGTCGCGCTGTGGGCGGCGTTGGAGGGGGCGGCGTTGGAGGGAGCGGCGGACTGGCTGGTCCTGCTGCCGGGCGCGGTCGTGCTCGCCGTGCCGTTCCTGCGGCCGGGGCGGCTCGTGTCCGTGGCCTATGTGGCGGCGGGGGTGCTGTTCGCCGTCGGGCTGGTGTGGCTGGCGGGGGAGCAAGCGGCGCGGCTGGCCGCCAACGCGGCGCCGGCGGCGCGGACCTCCTTCGGCGCCGGATTCTGGGTGATGGAGGCGGCGGCGCTGCTGGCCGCCATGGACGGCGTGCGGCGGCTGGGGCTGGCGTCCGCGTGGCGCATCGCCGTGGGGGCGGTGGCGGCGGGGCTGATCGGGGTGATGCTCGCCTCCGGCCGGCTGGACCAGCTGTCGATTCTGAAGGAATACGCGAACCAGCGGGACGTCTTCGCCGCCGCCGTGGTGCGGCACGCGGTGCTGGTGGCCGCGGCGCTGGTGCCGACGCTGTTGGTCGGCGTGCCGCTGGGCGTGCTGGCGCAGCGGGTGCCGCGGGTGCGGCGGGCGGTTTTCCCGGTGCTGAACGTCGTCCAGACGGTGCCGTCCATCGCGCTGTTCGGGCTGTTGCTGGCGCCTCTGTCGGTGCTGGCCAACGCCCTGCCGGGACTGGGGATCGCCGGGGTCGGGCCGGTGCCGGCGGTGATTGCGCTGACCTTTTATTCGCTGCTGCCCATCGTGCGCAACACGGTGGAGGGGCTGGACGGCGTGCCCTCGGCGGTGCGGGAGGCGGCGCGCGGCATGGGCATGACGAAGCGACAGATCTTTCTGAAGGTCGAGGTGCCGCTGGCCCTGCCGGTGTTCCTGTCGGGGCTGCGGATCACACTGGTGCAGGCGGTTGGGCTAGCCGCGGTGGCGGCGCTGATCGGGGCCGGCGGGCTGGGGGCGATCATGTTCCAGGGGCTGTTCGCCAACGCGCTGGACCTCGTGCTGCTGGGGGCGGTGCCAGTGATCGTGCTGGCGGTGGCGGTGGATGCGGCGCTGAAACTCGCCGTCTCGATTATTGGGAGGCGTGCGGCGTGATCACGTTCGAGCGGGTGACGAAGCGGTTCGAGCCCTGGACGGCGGTGGACGGCGTGTCCCTGACGGTGGAGGCGGGGGAGTTCTGCGTCCTGATCGGCCCGTCGGGGTCCGGCAAGTCCACCCTGATGAAAATGGTCAACCGGCTGATCGTGCCGGACGAGGGGACCATCCGCGTCGGCGGCGAGGACATCGCCATGCTGCGGCCGGAGGACCTGCGCCGGCGCATGGGCTACGTCATCCAGAATGTCGGGCTGTTCCCGCATTGGACGGTGGAGCGCAACATCGCCACCGTGCCGACCCTGCTCGGCTGGCCGAAGGCGCGGGTGCGCGACCGGGTGTCGGACCTGCTGGACCTGCTGAAGCTGGACGCGCGGCGCTTCCGCGACGCCTACCCGCACCAGCTCTCCGGCGGGCAGCAGCAGCGCGTCGGCGTCGCCCGCGCGCTGGCGGCGGAGCCGGCCATCCTGCTGATGGACGAGCCATTCAGCGCGCTCGACCCCATCACGCGCGGGGCGCTGCAGGCGGAGATGACGGCGATCCACAAGGCGACGGGCACGACCATCGTTTTCGTCACCCACGACATGGACGAGGCGCTGAAGCTCGCCAACCGAATCGCCGTGCTGGATCATGGCCGGCTGATCCAGTTCGGGCCACCGCTGGAGATCCTGCACCGTCCCGCCAACGACACGGTGCGCGACCTGATCGGGCGGGAGGACTGGGGGCTGAAGCTGCTGGCCGTGGAGACGGTCGGCCAGCGCGTCCGGCCGGATGTGGAGAAGGTGCCCGGCGCGCCGCTGCCGATCGATGCTCCGCTGCGCCAAGCTATCGCCGAGATGGTGGCGCGCGGCACCGACCGGCTGCCCGTGGTGGACGCGCGCGGGCGCCCGGCCGGGGTGCTGCACCTGTCCGACGTTGTACGGTCATGAGGCCGGGTTCGACGACGGTGCGCTGGCGGATGGCGTTCCTGACCGACCGGCTGACGCTGGCGGTCGCGGTGCTGGTGGCGCTGGTGCTGGGTATGCCGCTGCTGAAGCCGCTGTTCGCCGCGGCCTTCCCGGCGCTCGACCGGCCGCTCTACGAGGCCGACAGCTTCCTGGCGCTGACGCTCGACCATCTGGCGCTGGTCGGGCTGTCCAGCCTGATGGCCGTCGTGGCGGGCTGCGCCGCCGGCGTCTTCGTGACTCGACCGTCCGGGGCGGAGTTCCGCGGCATCCTGGAGGCGGTGGCCACCATGGGCCAGACCTTCCCGCCGGTGGCGGTGCTGGCGGTGGCGGTCCCGGTCATGGGCTTCGGGCCAAAGCCGGCCTTAATCGCGCTGACTCTTTACGCCCTGCTGCCCATCGTGGAGAACACGGTGGCCGGGCTGGAGGGCGTGCCGGAGGCGGTGCTGGAGAGCGCGCGGGGCCTGGGCATGGGGCCGGTGGAGAGGCTGTTCCGGGTGGAGCTGCCGCTGGCCGCCCCGGTGATCCTGGCCGGCGTGCGCACGGCCGTGGTCATCAACGTGGGCACGGCCGCCATCGCCTCCACCGTCGGGGCGAAGACGCTGGGGCTGCCGATCATCGTCGGGCTGAACGGGTCGAACCAGGCCTATGTGATCCAGGGGGCGGTCATCGTCGCGGCGCTGGCCGTGGTGCTGGACTTCGGCTTCGACCGGCTGGCGGCGCTGTCGGTGCGGTGGCGGAGGGGGTGAGATTTTGGGGGTGGTTGAGCGGGGAGTGGTTGTGTCGGGCCCCCACCCTAACCCTCCCCCACTTCGCGGGGGAGGGAACTCCGCGGGGCGTTCCTGAAAGCCCTCCCTCGCCGAAGGTGGGGGAGGGTTGGGTGGGGGCCCAACACAACCACTCCCCTCGCAAAAATTACCGCGGCGGGATGCGCAGGACCTGGCCGGGGTAGATCTTGTTCGGGTCCTTCAGCATCGGCTTGTTGGCCTCGAAGATCCGGTTGTAGGCCGAGGCATCGCCGTAGACCTGCTTGGCGATGGCGGACAGGGTGTCGCCTTTCTCCACGGTGTGGAACTGGGTCTGCTGGCCCGGCTGGCTGGAGGGCGGCATGGTCGGCTGGTCCTGGGCGGAGCCGACGACGTTGGTCTGGTCGTCCACGCGCGACACGCCCTTCACGTTGCCCAGCGCCACCGCGATCTTCTCCTTTTCCTCCTGCGAGGTGACGTTGCCGCGGACGGTCACGGTGTCGTCGGCGACCTGGATGTCGAGGCCGTTCGTCGGCAGGCCGAGCTGCGAGACGTGGGTCTTCAGCTCGTCGGGCGTCGGGGTGTCGGTGTCGCTGACCTTTTCGCCGAATTCGCGGCGGAAGAAATCGAACAGGCCCATGGCTGCCTCCCTTATGTCGAGTTTCGCACCCTGACAACACCGGGACGGCCCCGGGGTTCTCCGCGGGGGGTTCACGAATCGGGGGGCACGGCACACTTAGTCCTTCATGAGGTCCGTGATGAGCCGGGCGGCCCAGGTTAAGGAGACAGCGATGCAATCGTCCGACGACTGGCGGATCCCGCCGGAGTTCCAGCCCGACCCGGATGCCCTAGGCTATGACCTGGACCGCGCGCTGTCCTGCATGGTCAGCCTGCGCGCGATGATCCCGGAGGACGCCTACACCGCCGACGTGCTGGGGACGGAGCGGGCCGGGCAGGGGGCGGTGATCAGCGCCGACGGCCTCGTCCTGACCATCGGCTATCTGATCGTGGAGGCGGAGGAGGTCTGGCTGACCACCAACGATGGGCGCGCCGTCCAGGCCGACGTCGTCGCCTACGACCACGCCAGCGGCTTCGGCCTCGTCAAGGCGATGCAGCCGCTCGGCACGCCCGCGCTGGCGCTGGGGTCGTCGACGCGGGCGGAGGTCGGCGACAGCGTCGTGGTGGCCGGGGCCGGCGGGCGGGAGCGCTCGCTCCAGGGGCGGATCGTCGCCCAGCAGGAGTTCGCCGGCTATTGGGAATACATGATCGACGACGCGCTGTTCACCCTGCCGGCGCACCCGAATTGGGGTGGGACGGCCTTGCTGGGCTCCGGCGGCGAGTTGCTGGGCATCGGGTCGCTCCAGCTGCAATACCGCGCGCCGGGCGACCGCATCCTGCCGCTGAACATGAGCGTGCCCATCGACCTGCTGAAGCCGATCCTGGACGACCTGCTGACCAAGGGGAAGGTGGAGGGGCCGACGCGCCCCTGGCTCGGCCTCTACGCCACGCAGGACGAGCAGGACCGGGTCGTGCTGGTCGGGCTGGCCGGCGACGGCCCAGCCCAGCGCGCGGAACTGCGCGCCGGCGACGTGGTGCGCGCCGTGGCCGGGGAGCCGGTGGGCACGCTGGCGGACTTCTACCGGGCGCTGTGGGCGCTCGGGCCCGCCGGGGTGGACGTGCCGATGACCCTGGAACGCGAGGGCGACGTGTTCGACCTGCGGGTCGGGTCGGCGGATCGGGAACGCTTCCTGAAGCAGGGGCGGCGGCATTGAGGGCGGGTGGTTGCGCTGGGCCCCCACGAGGTTCTTACGTTGGGCCCCCACCCTAACCCTCCCCCATCTTCGACGGGGGAGGGAACTCCGTCGCGCGTCCCGAAAAGCCCTCCCCCGCCGAAGGTGGGGGAGGGTTGGGTGGGGGCCCAGCGCGACCCCTTACGCCGGCTTCCACTCCGTGTGGACCATGCCCGGGCGGTCGATGCGTTCGTAGCCGTGGGCGCCGAAATAGTCGCGCTGGGCCTGGATCATGTTCGCCCAGAGGCGGCCGCTGCGGTAGCCGTCCCAGTAGGCGAGCGCCGAGGACATGGCGGGGACCGGTACGGACGCCAGCGTCGCCTGCGCCACGACGCGGCGGAAGCCGGCGTCCCCCCGGGTCATCAGGCTGGATATCTCCGGGTCGAGCATCAGGTTGGGCAGGTCGGGCGTCCGGCTGAGCGCCGCCAGGATGCGGTCGAGCAGGCGGGCGCGGATGATGCAGCCGCCGCGCCAGATGCGCGCCACGGCGGCGAGGTCCACGTCCCAGCCGAACTGGCGGCTGCCGGCGGCGATCACCGCGAAGCCCTGGGCGTAGACCGCGATCCGCCCGCCGAGCAGCGCGTCGCCGACGGAGGAGACCAGATCGTCCGGGGTCGCCGCGGTGTGGGAGGGGAAGGCGGCGGAGGCGCGCACGCGCTCATCCTTCAGGGCGGACAGGCAGCGGGCGTGCACGGCCTCGGCGATGGTCGGGGCGGGCATGCCCAGCTCCAGCGCGGTGGTCGCGGCCCAGTGGCCGGTGCCCTTCTGGCCGGCGGCGTCGCGGATGATCTCCAGAATCGGGGAGCCCGACTCGGCATCCCGGGTGCGCAGGATGTCGGTGGTGATCTCCATCAGGTAGGAGGCCAGCTCCCCCCGGTTCCACTCCGCGAAGCTGTCGGCCAGCCGCTCGTAGGAGAAGCCGCCGAGGTTGCGCAGCAGATAGTAGGCCTCGGAGATGAGCTGCATGTCGGCATATTCGATGCCGTTGTGGATCATCTTCACGAAATGGCCGGCACCCTCCGGTCCGACGCGGGCGAAGCAGGGATCCCCGTCCGGGGCGCGGGCCGCGATGGCGGTCAGCAGCGGGGCGACCGGGGCCAGCGCCTCCGCCGGGCCGCCGGCCATCAGCGCAGGGCCGCGCCGGGCGCCTTCCTCACCGCCGGACACGCCCAGGCCGACGAAATGCACGCCGCTCTGCTGCGCCAGCGCGGAGCGCCGGTTGGTGTCGCGGAAATGCGAGTTACCGCCGTCGATCAGCACGTCGCCCGGCGACAGGCGGGGCAGCAGGGCGGACAGCAGCGCGTCCACCGGCGCGCCGGCCGGCACCATCATCAGGATGGTGCGCGGCGCCTTCAGGGCACCCAGCAGCTCCTCAGGCGAGGCGCAGGGCACGGCCCCGGCGACATGGGCGGCGAAGTCGGCGCGGCGGCCGGCGTCGAGGTCGTAGCCGGCGACCGTGGCCCCGTGGTCCGCCAGGTTGGCGGCGAGGTTGCGCCCCATCACACCCAGGCCAACCACACCGATGTCGGCGCCAATGTTCCCAACACCGGGGTTGGCCGAGTTACCCTGCACCATCACAACGAACTCCCGTCGATTCTCTTTTTCATGCACGCCGCCCCTATGAACTCTGCCGGGCGGAGGTTGGTTGCGGACTTCAAGTGGTCTCTCGGACCATCAGGCGAAAGCCCAGGTCCACGCTTCGCGGCCCATTGTCGTTGCCGTTGATGGCGGCGAGCAGCAGGCGCGCCGCCTCCACGCCGATGGCGTGGCGGGGGGTGGCGACGGTGGTGAGCGGCGGGATGGTCCAGGCCGCTCCGCCCAGGTCGTTGAAGCCGGCGACGGCCAAGCGCCCGGGCACCGCGATGCCGCGGCGCGCGCAGTGGAACAGCGCGCCCTGCGCCAGGTCGTCGTTGCACAGGAACAGCGCGTCGAGGTCCGGGTGGGCGGCCAGCATGCGCTCCAGCAATTCGGCGCCGAGCGCCACGCTGGTGGAATCCGGGACCATGAGTTCCAGCGCCGGGTCGTGCAGGCCGGCCTCGACCAGCGCCTGCCGCCAGCCGTCGCAGCGCTGGCGCGTGCGCGGGTCGAGCTGCCCGGCGATCAGGCCGATGCGCCGACGCCCGCGCTCCACCAGATGGCGCCCCACGGCGTGGCCGGCGTCGAACTGGGAGAAGCCGACGGTCAGGGCGTCGTCCGTGTCGCCAGCAAAATTTCGGGCCAGATCCATGGTGTGCACGACCGGGGTGGGCAGGCCGCGCAGCAGGTCCCAGGTCGCGGGGGTGTGGTCGAGGCCGGTCAGGATGACGCCGTCCGGGCCGCTGGCGAGCTGCGTGCGCAGCACGCGCTCTTCCTCCTCCGGCGCGTAGCCGGTGACGCCGATCACCGGCTGGTAGCCGTGCGGGCTCAGCGTCTCCTGGATGCCGGCCAGCACGTCGATGAAGACGGAGTTGGTCAGCGACGGGATCAGCACCGTCACCGTCATGCTGCGCGCGGTGGCGAGCGCTGCGGCCAGACGGCTCGGCACGAAGCCCAAACGGCGGCTCGCCTCCGCGACGCGGGCGCGCACCTCCTCGCTGACCTTGTCGGGCCGGTTCAGCGCGCGCGACACCGTCATGGCGCTGACGCCAGCGGCGGTCGCCACGTCGGCCATGGTGGCGCGGCCGGTGCGCGAGGAGCGGGGCTTGCGGGTGGGCACGGGAAATGGGGCGTTCTGCGTTGCGTTTTCGTGTCGCCCATTATCCCGCGTCGCAAAGCCCTTTACAAGCCTTTGGTGTTAGCGGTAACATCGAAACATTCCCTGACTGATGTCGTTGAGGCTTCCCGGCATGCGTTCTGATCCGTCTTCTGATGTTACCGCTAACATCGCCATTGGGAAAGCTGGCCCTGTGGATGCCGTCGTGGTGATGGGTGTGGCCGGCTGCGGCAAAACCTCCGTGGGACAGGCGCTGGCGGGCAGTCTCGGCTGGCCGTTCCTGGAGGGCGACAGCTTCCACCCGGCGGAGAACATCGCGAAGATGTCCGCGGGCATCCCGCTGCAGGACGAGGACCGCTGGGGCTGGCTGGACACCATCGCCGCGCGGATCGCGCAGGCCCGCTCCTCGGGGGAGAGCGTGGTGGTCTCCTGTTCCGCGCTGAAGCGCCGCTACCGGGAGCGGCTGGCCGCCGGGGGCTTGCGCGTCCTGTTCGTGCACCTCAGCGGCACACGGGAGTTGATCCACAGCCGGATGGCGCTGCGCACCGGCCATTACATGCCGACCAGCCTGCTCGACAGCCAATTCGCCGCGCTGGAGCCCTTGGCAGCGGACGAATTCGGCATCACCTGCGACATCGATGCGTCCCCGGCGGAGATCGCCGCCCGCGTCGCCCCGCTCGTTTCCTGAACACAGCAGCGAAGGATCGCCCCATGAGCCTTCACCCCGTGCTCGCCGCCGTCACCCGCCGGATCGAGGAGCGCAGCCGCGAGAGCCGCGGCGCGTACCTGGCGCGGGTGAGGGCGCAAGGGAACAAGGGCCCGCGCCGCATGGCGCTGGGCTGCGCCAACCGCGCCCACGGCTTCGCCGGCTGCACCGTGGCGGAGGACAAGGTGGAGCTGCGCGGCGGCTCCCGCCCGTCCATCGGCATCGTGACCGCCTACAACGACATGCTGTCCGCGCACCAGCCCTACGCGACCTATCCGGACCGGATCAAGGCGGCGGTGCGCGAGGCCGGGGGCGTGGCGCAGGTGGCGGGCGGCGTGCCGGCCATGTGCGACGGCATCACCCAGGGCTATGCGGGGATGGAGCTGTCGCTCTTTTCCCGCGACGTGATCGCCATGGCGACCGGCGTCTCCCTGTCGCACGACACCTTCGACGGCGCGTTGTGCCTGGGCATCTGCGACAAGATCGTGCCCGGCCTGCTGATCGGCGCCCTGACCTTCGGCCACCTGCCGACCATCTTCGTGCCCGCCGGGCCGATGCCGTCCGGCCTGCCGAACAAGGAGAAGGGCCGCATCCGACAGCTCTACGCCGAGGGCAAGGTGGACAAGGACGCGCTGCTGGAGGCGGAGGCCAAATCCTACCACTCCCCCGGCACCTGCACCTTCTACGGCACCGCGAACTCCAACCAGATGCTGATGGAGATCATGGGGCTGCACCTGCCGGGCGCCAGCTTCGCCAATCCCGGCACGGAACTGCGCGACGCGCTGACCGACGCGGCGGCGCGGCGGGTGGTGGAACTGCGCAAGCCGATCGGCGAGATCATCGACGAGCGGGCCATCGTCAACGCGGCGGTCGGTCTTCTGGCCACCGGTGGATCGACCAACCACACGCTGCACCTGCCGGCCATCGCCGCGGCGGCGGGCATCCGCCTGACCTGGGAAGACTTTGCGGAGCTGTCGGCGGTGGTGCCGCTGCTCGCCCGCGTCTACCCGAACGGCAGCGCCGACGTGAACGCCTTCCACGCCGCGGGCGGCATGGCCTTCCTGATCGGGGAACTGGTCGACGCCGGCCTGATGCACGGCGACGCCGAGGCCGTGTGGGGCGAGGAGGGCATCGCTGGCTACAGCCGCCCGCTGGTCCTGGAGGGCGGCGCGCTGGTGCAGGGTGCGGCGGTGCGGACCAGCGCCGACCCGGAGGTGCTTGCCCCCGTGGCCTCGCCCATGGCGGCGGAGGGCGGCCTGCGCGTGCTGGCCGGCCCGCTGGGGCGCGCGGTCATCAAGGTCTCGGCCGTGAAGCCGGAGTGCCGCGTGATCGAGGCGCCGGCCCGCGTCTTCACCGACCAGGAATCGGTGCAGGAGGCCTTCCGGCGCGGCGAGCTGCACCGCGACGTCGTGGTGGTCGTGCGCTTCCAGGGGCCGAAGGCCAACGGCATGCCGGAGCTGCACAAGCTGACGCCGCCGCTGGGCGTGTTGCAGGACCTGGGCTACCGGGTGGCGCTGGTCACGGACGGGCGCATGTCGGGCGCGTCGGGCAAGGTCCCGGCGGCGATCCACGTGACGCCGGAGGCGGCGGCCGGCGGCGCCATCGGGAAGCTGCGCGACGGCGATATGGTGCGGCTGGACGCGGAGCGCGGCACGCTGGAAGTGCTGGTGGATGCGGCGGAGTGGGCCGGCCGGGTGTCGGAGACGGAAGTCCCGCCGGGGTCGGACTTCGGCTGCGGGCGGGAGCTGTTCGGGGTGTTTAGGCGCGCGGTGGGCAGCGCGGAGGCCGGGGCGTCGGTGTTTGGGTGAGGGGAGTGGTCGCGCTGGGCCCCCCTCCTAACCTCCCCCCATCTTCGACGGGGGGAGGGACTTGTCCGCGGAGTTGCGGCAGTCCCCTCCCCCGCGAAGTGGGGGCGCAGAGCCGACGGCCGAAGGCCGGATGAGCGCCGAAGGCGATCGTAGGCGGCGCGCGGTCGCGAGACTTGCGAGCGACTGTGGTTAGGGTGGGGGCCCAACGCGATCCCTTTTTACTCCACCGTCAGTTCATACGTCCCCATCGTCCCGTAGGTCGCGACGCTGCGGCTGCCGGGCTTTACGAAGACGGTGCCGGTGTGGGAGCCGGTGGTGACCACGTCGCCGGTCTTCAGGCCGCCGAGGCTCACGGCACCGACATTCGCCATCCACACCAGAAGGCGGACGGGTTCGCCGGCCGAGTTGCCGCCGACCGTGTCCATCTCGCGCTTGCCGTCCACGTCGAGCGTCACGCGCTCCTTGATCGGGTCGAGCGAGCGCCAGTCCGGGATGGCCGGGCCGACGACCAGGGCGCCGTGGTTGAACTGGTCGGCCATGTGGCTCAGCCCGTCCTGGGTGCCGAAACCGGCGAAGCGGGTGTCCACGATCTCGAAGGCCGGGTGGACGGACTCAACGGCGTCCAGCACCTCGTCCCGCGTGTAGGGCTGGGCGCGGGGCGGCAGGTCCTTGGCAAAGCGGTAGGCGATCTCCGCCTCCATGCCGATCACCTGGAACATTGAGGCCGGCAGGCGGTCCACGCCGGTGAAGGTGGTCTCCGCGTGGATCGGGGCGCGGAAGGGCTCCGAATCGGGCGTGCGGGCGCCGACCTTCCAGGCGACGACGGGGCCGAGGCGCCGGGCGACGGCGTCCTGGATGGCGTAGGCGTCCGCCTCGCTGACGGGGGGAGCGGGAAGGGCCGTCAGCCACTGGCGGGTGCGGCGCGCTTCCAGCAGCGCGTCGACGGTGGTGTTCATTTCGGGAACCTCTGGGTGTTTGTTCGTTGGTTTGCTTTTCGTTCGTTCATCGCGCCGCAGGATTCGCGGACGACGAGGCGTGCGGGCAGGATCACCCGTTCCGGTGCGCCCTGCGGATCCGCGATGCGGCGCAGCAACAACCGTGCCGCCTCCTGCCCGATCTGGCGGGCGGAGGTGGAAATGGTGGTCAGGGCCGGGCGGCTGAAGGCCGCCTCGGCCACGTCGTCGAAGCCGGTCACGGCGATGTCGCGCCCGGCCTTCAGCCCGCGCGCCTCAAGCCCCAGCATGACGCCGAAGGCGACCATGTCGTTGTAACAAAGCGCCGCGGTCGGCGGATCGGGCAGGTCGAGCAGCGGGCCGATGGCGTCCACCCCGGCCCGTCGGGTCGGCGGGCAGCGCACGATCAGGTCGGGCGACAGGCCGTGCCGGCGCATGGCGGTGCCGAAGCCGGCGCGGCGGGCGGCGGTCGCGGAGTGGGTGAGGTTGCCGCCGACGAAGGCGATGCGGCGGTGGCCGAGACGGACCAGATGCTCCGTCATCATCTCCATGCCGAACTCGTAATCCACGCCGGCGTAGTCGCCGTTGCGCGCCGAGACGAAGCGCAATGCCTGCACGCAGGGCAGTTGCCACTGGCGCAGGCGGTCGAGCAGGTCGGGCTGCGTCCCGGCGGTGGGGCAGAGGATGACGCCATCGACGTTGTGCTCCCGCATGCGCTGGAGGAAGCGGTCCTGCCGTTCCGGCGATTCGGCGGTGTTTGCGAGGAACGCGACCACGCCTTCCTCCCCCAGCACTTCGTCCACGCCGGCGGTCAGCTCGCCGTAGAAGGCGTTGCTGATCTCGCAGACCAGCAGCCCGACCGTGTTGGTGCGGGCGGCGCGGAGCGTCGCCGCTCCGCGGTTGTAGACGTAGCCCAGTTCCTTGATGGCGGCCTGGACGCGGTCGCGGGTGTCGGCCGCGACCAGCGGGCTGTCGCGCAGCACCAGCGACACCGTGGACCGCGACACGCCCGCGTGGCTCGCCACCTCCGTCAGGGTGATGCGGTTGGGGCCGCGGTTCTCGCGTTCGTCCAGGATCGTCATCAGGCGCCTTTGGTGCTTACACCACCGGCGTCAGCAGCGGCTGCCCGGCGAAGAAGGCCTTCAGGTTGCTGAGAACCAGGTCGCCCATCGCCGTGCGCGTCTCCACGGTGGCGCTGGCTTGGTGCGGTTGCAGGACCACGTTGTCAAGCGCGAACAGGGCCTCGGGCGCGTGCGGCTCGTTGGCGAAGACGTCGAGTCCGGCGCCGCCCAGGCGGCCGTCCTGCAACGCGGCAACCAGCTCCGGCTCGTCCACCACGCTGCCGCGGGCGACGTTGACCAGCAGGCCATCCGGCCCCAGCGCCTCGATCACCGCGCGGTTGACCATGTTGCGCGACTCCGGCCCGGCCGAGGCGGCGACGATCAGGATGTCGCTGTCCCGCGCCAAGTCGACCGGCGAGGCCACGAAGCGGTAGGGCACGTCGGTGCGCGGCTTGCGGTTGGTGTAGGAAATCGCCATCCCGAAGCCGGCCGCGCGCTCCGCAATGGCCAAGCCGATGCGGCCGAGGCCGAGGATGCCCAGCCGCTTGCCGGTCACCTTGCGGGCGAGCGGCAGCTTGCCCTTCGGCCACTGGCCAGCGCGGACGAAGCGGTCGCCCACGGCCATGCGGCGCGACGCCATGATCATCAGCCCGATGGCGAGGTCGGCCACGTCGTCGTTCAGAACGTCCGGCGTATTGGTGACGCGCACGCCCTTCGACTGCGCGTGCTTCAGGTCCACCGCGTCGGTGCCGACGCCGTTGATGGTGACGATGCCCAGGTTGGGGCAGGCGTCCATCACGGCGTTGCTGACGCCGGTGCCACCGCCGGTGACGACGGCGCGGACGCGCGGCCCCACCTCCGCCACGAAGCGTTCGCGGTCGGGCGCGGCCGAGAGGCGGTGCACGGTGTAGTCGGCGTCGAGCGCCGCCTCGATGCCCGGCATCATGGGCTCGACCAGAAGGATCTCTGGCTTCATCGGAAACGGTCCTTGAGTAGCGGGAGCTTAATGGGAGAGGATCTGGCCGAGGAAGTTGCGGGTCCGCTCGGACTTCGGGTTGGTGAAGAACTCCGCCGGGGACGCCTCTTCGACGATCTCGCCGCGGTCCATGAAGATGACGCGGTCGGCGACCGACTTGGCGAAGCCCATCTCGTGCGTGACGCAGAGCATGGTCATGCCGTCCTCGGCCAGCCCGATCATGGTGTCCAGCACCTCCTTGACCATCTCCGGATCCAGCGCGGAGGTCGGCTCGTCGAACAGCATGACCTTCGGGTTCATGCAGAGCGAGCGGGCGATGGCGACGCGCTGCTGCTGCCCGCCGGAGAGCTGGCCCGGGTGCTTGTGCGCCTGGTCTGGGATGCGGACGCGTTCCAGGTACTTCATGGCGATGGCCTCGGCCTCCGCCTTGGAAGTGCCGCGGACCTTCATCGGCGCCAGCATGCAGTTTTGCAGCACGGTCAGGTGCGGGAAGAGGTTGAACTGCTGGAACACCATGCCGACCTCCCGCCGCACCTGGTCCAGGTGGCGGTGGTGGCTGTCGAGCGTGATGCCGTTGACGGTGATCGTGCCCTGCTGGTGCTTTTCCAGCTGGTTGATGCAGCGGATCAGGGTCGACTTGCCGGAGCCGGACGGGCCGCAGATGACGATGCGCTCGCCCTTGTGGACCTCCAGGTTGATGTTCTTCAGCACCTGGAAGCTGTCGTACCATTTCTGGACGCCGTCCATGCGGATGACGACCTCGCTGCTGATGGGCCGCGGCGCGCCATCGCCCGCGTGATCGAAAGCCAGCGCCATGGGTGGACTCCTTGGAAATAGGGCGGCGAACCGTTCCCCTCTCCCTGCTCCGCAGGGAGAGGGAGGGGCCCACGAAGTGGGAGGGTGAGGGCTTGGTTTCTCGGGCCAAGATTCTCGAAAGGACCTTGCCCTCACCCTCCCATGGCTTCGCCACGGGTCCCTCCCTCTCCCGCCAGGGGCGGGAGAGGGGCACAAGCGCGAATTACGACTTGGTCAGCGGGGGCAGGTCGGTGCCGAGCCACTTCTGGTGGATGGCGTTCAGCTCGCCGTTCGACTTGGTCTTCTCGATGAAGTCGTTGACCCACTTCAGCAGGGCGTCCTGGCCCTGGCGCATGGCGATGCCCTGCACCTGGCGGTTCAGCACGAACTTCATCTCGTAGTTGGACTGCGGGGCCAGCTTCTTGATCTCCTTGGCGACCACGTTGCTGAGGCCGAGCGCGTCCACCTGGCCGGACAGCATCGCCTGCACGGCGCTGGCGTCGTCGTCGAAGCGCATGATGCGCGCGTCCTTCGGGGCGACGGCGGTCAGGGCGTTGTCCTGGGTGCTGGCGCGGGCGACGCCGACGCGCTTGCCGGACAGTTCCGCGGCGTCCTTGATCTTGGTGCTGGCCGGGGCGACGAGGCCGATCTCGATGGCGGCGTAGGGCTCGGAGAACTGCACCTGCTTGGCGCGCTCCGCCGTGATGCCGAGCGAGGCGACCAGAAGGTCGACCTTGTTGGTCAGCAGGTAGGGGATGCGGTTCGGGCCGGTGACCGGGACGATCTCCACCGGGACGCCCATGTGCTTGCCCAGCAGCTTGGCGACGTCGGCGTCGTAGCCGTCGGGCTTGCCGTCCGACGTGGTGATGCCGAAGGGCGGGAAGTCCACCAGCATGCCGACGGTCAGCTTGCCCTTGGACTTGATCTCGTCGACGGTCTGGGCGGCGGCGGGGGCGACATACGCGACGGCGGCGGCCATCAGGGCGCCGGCGACGACGAGGCGGCGGGTGATAGAGAAGCTCATGGACGATTCCCTCACGTTTTGATTTTTAAAGGATGTTAGCGAGCCGGGGCCGCGTAGCGCTGCTCCAGCCGGGCGCTCAGCAGCGACAGCGGCCAGCACAGGACGAAGTAGATCGCGGCGACGATCCCGAACACCAGGAAGGGCTGGAAGGTGGCGTTGTTGACGATCTGGCCGGCGCGGGTCAGTTCGGTGAAGCCGATGATGGCGGCCAGCGACGTGCTCTTGATCAGCTGCACCAGGAAGCCGACGGTCGGCGGCACCGCCACCTTCACCGCCTGCGGCAGGATGACGTAGCGCATCAGCCCCGGGTAGCGCAGGCCGAGCGCCGAGGCCGCCTCCCACTGGCCGCGCGGCACCGCCTGGATGCAGCCGCGCCAGATCTCGCCCAGGAAGGCGCTGGCGTTCAGCGTCAGGCCCAGCGCCGCGGCGGCCCAGGGGTTCATGTCGATCCCCATGACGGTGGCGCCGAAGAAGACCAGGAACAGCTGCATCAGCAGCGGCGTGCCCTGGAAAAGCTGGATGTAGCCGGTGGCGAGCAGGCGGACCGGCTTGATCGTGGAGGTGCGGCCCAGCGCCACGAACAGGCCCACGGTCGCGCCGCCGATGAAGGCGATCGCCGACAGGGCCAGCGTCCATTGCACGGCGCTGAGCAGGAACAGGAATTCGTTGTACCCGAAGGAGCGGATCATGGCGCGGGGCTCCTCAGCGGCGGTCGGTGTCGTAGGCGAAGGCCAGCCGGTAGATGCCGGCGAACAGCGCCGAGAACATCAGGGCCAGGCACAGGTAGACGGCCGTTACGACGATGTAGATCTCGAAGCTGCGGAAGGTCTGCGACTGGATGTTGTTCGCGACCGAGGTCAGCTCGTCCGCCGAGATGGCCGACACCACGCTGGAACTGAGCATCAGCAGGATGAACTGGCTGGTCAGCGCCGGGTAGACGGTGCGCAGCGCCGGCTTGATGACGACGTAGCGGAACACCTGCAAGGGCTTCAGGCCAAGCGCGAGGCCGGCTTCGATCTGGCCTTTTTGGATCGATTCGATGCCGGCGCGGATGATCTCCGTCGCGTAGGCGCCGACGTTGACCACCATGGCGATCAGCGCGGCGAGATCCGGCGACAGCCGGATGCCGGCGGTCGGCAGCCCGAAGAAGATCAGGAAGATCTGCACCAGGAAGGGCGTGTTCCGGATCACCTCGATGTAGGCGTTGATCAGCCAACGCACCGGTTTCGGCCCGGAGGTCTTGCCGAGCGCGCAGAGAATCGCCACGACAAGGCCGATGGCCATCGCGCCAAAGGACAGCTGGACGGTCAGCCAGGCGCCTTCGAGCAGATAGTCCCAGGACGCGAGCACGGCGTCGAAGTCGAATTTGTAGTTCACGGGCATCCCTCCACAACCGCGCTGGGCTTTGTGCCCCTTCGGCGGATTGGCTTTCCCGGTTTTGGGCAACGGTCCGCGGGCTGCGCGCCCGTCTTCTCCGGTCGTTTTTCGGAACCTATTTGGATCGATCTAAACGCGCAAGCCAGAAAACGCAGCGCTGCGAAAAATAATTGGTGTAACCACCATTCGTTCCGTCTCCGGCGGAAAATCGCGCGGATTTCCGGGGTGGGGTAAGCACCCGGTCGCAGGCTGCGTCTTGACGGTGGTCAAGGTGGTCCGGCGCGCCGGGGCCGCATATCCACCTTGAACAACCACCCTTGAATCGAGGGGGTGCACGCCGTCATGCTTGGGCGCCCCAGGGAAAGGATTTCGCATGGACTGCTTCGCCGCTCCCGGACCCGCTCCGCTGCCGCTGGACGAGGCGCTTGCCCGCGTCCAGGCCGCCTATGGCCCGGCGACGGAGCCGGAGAGCGTGCCGCTGCGTTCCGCACTCGGCCGCATCCTGGCCGAATCGGTGACGGCGCCGGGCGACGTGCCGCCCATGGCGGTGTCGGCCATGGACGGCTGGGGCTTCCGTGCGGCGGATACGGCCGGGGACGGGCCGGTGCGGCTGGCCGTGGTCGGGCGCGTGCCGGCGGGGTCGGTGTTCGGGGGCACGGTCGGGGCGGGGGAGGCGGTGCGCATCTTCACCGGCGCGCCGGTGCCCGCGGGCGTCGATGCGGTCGCCATGCAGGAGGATTGCCGCGCCGACGGGGATGCGGCGGTGCTGGTCCCGGCCAATGTGAAACGCGGCGCCAACATCCGCGAGGCTGGCGAGGACATGGCGGCCGGCGCCGTGGTGCTGACCCCCGGCCGGCGCCTGCGCGCGCAGGAGATCGGGCTCGCCGCCGCGGTCGGGCGGTCGCACCTGTCGGTGCGCAAGCGGCTGCGGGTGGTGCTGTTCTCCACCGGCGACGAGCTGCGAGAGCCGGGCACGGCGAAGCCGGACGGCGCCATCTACGACGCCAACCGCTACACGCTGGCCGCCCAGCTCGACGCGCTGGGGGTGGATGTGCATGACCTCGGCATCCTGCCGGACCAGCGCGAGGCCACCCGCGCGGCGCTCGCCACGGCGGCCGACACGGCGGACCTGCTGGTCACGTCCGGCGGTGTGTCGGTGGGGGAGGAGGACCACGTGAAGGCGGCGGTCGGCGCGCTGGGCTCCATCGACCTGTGGAAGCTCGCCATCAAGCCGGGCAAGCCGCTGGCGTTGGGCCGGATCGGCAACACGCCCTTCCTCGGCCTGCCGGGCAACCCGGTCTCGGCCATGGTGACCTTCATGCTGGTGGGCCGTCCGTTGGTGCTGCGCCTGTCCGGCGCGGAGAGCGCGCCGATCCCGCGCTGCCTCGTGGTCTCCGGCTTCGAGTTCCGCAAGAAGGCCGGTCGGCGGGAGTTCCTGCGCGCCCGCTTGGCGCTGGGGGCCGACGGCCGCCCGGTCGCCCACAAATTCCCCAGCGACAGCTCCGGCGTGCTGACCTCCATGGTGGAGGCGGACGGTCTGGTGGACATGCCCGCCGACGCCACGGCGATCAAGCCCGGGGATATGGTGGAGTTCCTGCCGTTTACCGGGCTGTTTGCGTGACCGGTCCTGCGTAACTTCGTAGGTTGGGTGGAGCGGCAGCGCAACCCAACATTGTCGGGATGACAACGGGTGTTGGGTTGCGCTGCGCTCCACCCAACCTACGAGGTCGTTGTCACTTCTTCGGCATGTGGCCGCTGATTTCGGCGTGGAGGGGCTTGGTGTCCTCGAACTTCTGCTGCTGTTCGGGGGTGGCTTCCTTCTGGTGCTTGGCCTTCCATTCCGAATAGGGCATGCCGTAGACGGCGATGCGCGCCTCCTCGTCGGTCAAGGGGACGTTGCGCTCCTTCGCGGCCGCCGCGTACCACTTCGACAGGCAGTTGCGGCAGAAGCCGGCGAGGTTCATCAGGTCGATGTTCTGCACGTCGGTTCGCTTGCGCAGGTGCTCGACCAGGCCGCGGAAGGCGGCGGCCTCCAGTTCGATGCGGGTTTGTTCGTCCATTGTCGGATCCTCCTGAATTTATTTACGTGTTGTGCAGCGTGACGAAGCGGCCGTGGCGGTGGAAGGCCTGCGAGGAGCCGCCGTCGAGGATGACGCGGCGCAACGCCTCGCGGTCCTCCACCACGAAGCCGGCCAGCGAATCGACGCCGTAGCGGAACAGCCGGCCGGTCAGCGGCGTGCCCGGCCCGACCAGCGCGACGCGCGCGCCCGTGGACGCCGACAAAAGGCGCGGCAGCGTGCGGTTGGCGAGCGAGGACGACGTGATCGCCGCTCCCTCCGCCCCCGGCAGCAGCCATTCGCCGGCGGCCTCCGGGTACTCGTCATCGCGCGGCTTCATCTCGATCACCTGGGCGTTCGGCAGCCGCTTGGCGAGCTGCGGGAAGGCGCCGATCACCACCACGCGCCCGTCCATGCCGGTGAACAGGTCCAGCCCGTTCGCCGCGTCGCCGGTCACGCCGGGATGGTTGTAGTGGGCGTTCAGGGCGGCGACGCCGACCGCGGTCTCCAAGGGATCCCAGGACCGGGCGGCGGGCAGGGCCAGCGCCTTCAGGCCGGCCCCGGCCCAGCGTTCCGGCGGCGGAAGGTCCGCGCCGAGGGAGGCGGAGGGGCGGGCGGCGAGGCCGACGGTGCCGTCGGTTTCCACCATGATCCATTTGGCGCCGATGGTGACGCGGCGGACGGGCGCGTCCTCCACCCCGTGCAGCAGGTCGTCGTAGAGCCGGTGCGTCCCCCACCAGCGCCACAGCGCGTCCTCGTCCGGGGAGAGCAGGGCGGTGAAGCCGCCGGTGAAGGACTGCCACTCGTTCAGGTACCGGCTGCCAACGCTGGTCAGCACCGGGATGCCCTCCGCGATGGCGGACAGGAGTTCGTCGGCGAGGCCTTTGCCGTGCGCCTCCAGCCCGGCGAACTTGTTGACGACCAGCAGGTCGGCGCGCTCCTCGATGGCGCGGCGGAGCGCTTGGCTGGCGTCGGCGACGCCCGCGGGATCGACCCGGCAGGACTGCGACTCGCGCCCCAGGTTCTGGGAGATGTTGAAGGCCTTGCCGGTGGCGACGTCCACCAGCTCCATCCGGTCGGCGCAGTCGTCCAGCGCGCCGTAATTGCGCTGCACGACCCCGCCGACGCGGAAGCCGCGGCGGCGCAGTTCCGCGGTGAAGCGGTCGAGCAGATCGTCCACGGCGAGCGAGCCGGGGCCGTGGATCACGGCGCCGGGGCGCAGCGGCGGCGGGACCGCGTGGCGCAAGGTCGGCATCGATGCGGCCTCCATCATTGTGGACCTACGCCTGGGAAACGCCGCGGCGGATGTGGTAGACGAACACCTCGCCGCGCGTCTCGTGCGCGAGAAGCGCGTTGTCGGTCGTGTTGCAGAAATGCTTGAAGTCGATGATCGACGCCGGGTCGGTGGCGTAGACGATCAGTTCCTCGCCGGTGGCCATCTTGTCCAGCAGCGCGCGGGTCCGCAGGATGGGAAGCGGGCAGTGCAGCCCCTTCACGTCAAGTTCCTTTGCCGCCACGGCCGTTCCCTCTTTGCTTGGTCACCCAATTTGGACCGCAGGACTGTAGCCGGTTCGCGCCCGCGTCTCCAGAGTTGCGGTGATCCCGGCCCCGCACGGCACCTTTGCCGTCCGGGGGTGTTGAACAGGCACGACAGGAACCAACGGGGCGGGAACAGATCCATGGCGCAGGGGCACTTCGACAAGGTGGTCGTCATCACCGGGGCGTCCAGCGGCATCGGCCACGCGACGGCGGTGGCCTTCGCACGGCGCGGCGCTGCGGTGGTGCTGGCGGCGCGGCGGCACGCCGCCCTGCACGAGGTGGCGGAGGAATGCGTCGCGGCCGGCGGGCGGGCCATGGTCGTGCCGACGGACGTGCGCGACCAGGAGCAGGTGAACCGCCTGGCCCAGCGCGCCATCGACGCGTTCGGCGGCATCGACGTCTGGGTGAACAACGCCGGCGTCATCGCCTTCGGCCAGTTCGAGGAGATGCCGCAGGACGTCTTCGAGGAGGTGATGCGCACCAACTTCTTCGGCACGGCCAACGGCTGCCGGGCGGTGCTGCCGCATTTCCTGGACCGGGGCGAGGGGACGATCATCAACATGTCGTCCATGGCCTCGACCGTCGGGCAGCGATACACGACCAGCTACGCCGCCAGCAAGTTCGCCGTCCGCGGCTTCACCGAAACCCTGCGGCAGGAGCTGGTGGAAGAGCCGAACATCCACCTCTGCACCGTCATGCCGGGGCCGATCGACACGCCGCTGTGGCAGCACGCCGCCAACTACACCGGCCGCGCCATCAAGGCGATGACCCCGCTCTACCCGCCGGAGCAGGTGGCCGACGCCATCGTGGCGATGGCCGAGAATCCGGCCAAGCGCGACGTGTTCGTCGGCAACGTCGGCCGCGTCGCCGCCTTCCAGAACGCGGTCGCCCCGGCGATGACCGAGCGGGTCATGGCCCACATGATCGACCGCAACATGTTCGAGAACCGCCCGGCCCGCGACACCACCGGCGCGGTGCTGAACCCCATGCCGGAATACCACGAGGCCAGCGGCGGCTGGATGGAGCGGACGGGGTCGGGGCGGCAGGCTGCTTGGTCGCGGCGCGCCGGCGGGACGGCGGGCGAACGGCGGTTCTGCTGGACGAACCTGGCGCTGTTCCTGCTGCCGATCGGGCTGATGAGCCAGCTTCCGATGGATGTGTGGGAGAAGGTCCGGCACACGCGCGGTCAGCATGCGCGCAGTCAGCACGCGCATTGAAGCTGTGTCGCACTTGCCCCCACCCTAACCCTCCCCCGCTGCGCAGGGGAGGGAACTCCGCCGGCTTCGCAAGCAGGCCCTCCCCTGCGCAGCGGGGGAGGGAGGGACCCGCGAAGCGGGAGGGTGGGGGCAAGCGTTTTGGACCTCACGCCCCGCCAATGCCCTCCGTAAAGGTCTCGCCGGTCTTCGGGTCGATGTCCTCGCCGGTGCCCGGGGTGCCGGGGGCGGCTTCGTCGCGCTTGCCGATCGGCTTGTCGCGCTCGGGGTCGTAGCTGCGCGGCGGGTGGGTGCCGCCGTCGGCCGGTTTCGGCGTGCCGTCCTGCATCTTGTCGCTCATGCGCAACCTCCGCGGTGAAACTGTGCCGTGTGAAGGGGCAACAGGCGGGGCGCGGCAAGCTCTCGCGGTGCTAAATTCTTTGCGGGCGGATTCCTTCCGCCTCGCGCCAGTCCTTCAGCAACGCCTGACGGCGGCGCGGGTAGCGGTCCTCCGTCGGGGTGAGGGCCAGGATGCGGTCGGTGCGGAAATGGCGGATGGCCTGGCGCAGCTCGCACCAGGCGACGACCACGCGGGCCTTGTCGAAGAAGCCGAGCGCGAAGGGCCAGATGGTTCGCCGGCTTTCCGACGCGGCCCCGTCGCGGTAGGCGATGGCGAGCTTGCGCTCCGTCCGGATCGCCTGCCGGATGGTGGCGAGGTCGGCATCCCCGGCCGCGATGGGCTCCCCCGGCCCGACCAGCAGGGTGGAGCCGTCCAGGTCGTCACGCAAATCGGCGGGCAGCACCGCGGCGATCTTGGCGAGCGCGTTGCGCGCGGCCGAGCCCAGCCGGTGGTCGCCGCGCTCCGCCACCCAGCGGGAGCCCAGGACCAGCGCCTCGATCTCCTCCTCCGAGAACATCAGCGGGGGCAGCAGGAAGCCGGGGCGCAGGACGTAGCCGACCCCCGGCTCCCCGTCGATGCGGGCGCCCTGCCCCTGGAGGGTCGCGATGTCGCGGTAGAGGGTGCGGAGGCTGATCCCCAGCTCCTCCGCGAGCGAACGGCCGCTCACCGGCCGGCGGTGGCGGCGCAGGATCTGGATCAGGTCGAGGAGGCGTTCGGCGCGCGACACAGGGGGCAGTGGGCTTCGATCCGGCGGGGAGCGGCCCCAATCTACCGCGGTGGCCCGTTTGGCGGAAGCGCGCTCCCGCGATGGAGGCCGAGGGGACCCCTCGGCCTCCATCGCGTTCCCAACGGTGCTTGCCCTCACGCCACTTCGGGCAGCCGGTCGAGCAGCTTGTCGAGCGTGATCGGGTAGTCGCGCACGCGCACGCCGGTGGCGTTGTAGATGGCGTTGGCGACGGCGGCCCCGACGCCGCAGAGGCCGAGTTCGCCCACGCCCTTGGCCTTCATCGGGGAGGAGATCGGGTCGGTCTCGTCCAGGAAGACCACCTCCTGGTGCGGGATGTCGGCGTGGACCGGCACCTCGTAGGACGCGAGGTCGTGGTTGACGAAGAAGCCGTTGCGCTTGTCGAGCGCCAACTCCTCCATCAACGCCGCCCCCACGCCCATGGTCATGGCGCCGATCACCTGGCTGCGCGCCGACTTGGGATTGAGGATGCGGCCCGCCGCGCAGACCGCCAGCATGCGGCGCACCCGCGTCTCGCCGGTCGCGGCATCGACGGCGACCTCCACGTAATGGGCGCCGAAGGTGGATTGCTGGTACTTCTTGGACAGGTCGCCGTACTCGATGCCATCCTCGGCGACGAGGCCGCTGTCGCCGGCCGCCTGGGCGAGCGGCAGGCTGCGGTTGCCGAGGCGCACCTGCCCGTCGGCGAACACCGCGTCGGCGGAGTTGAAGCCGAGCTTGCGCGCCACCTCCTCCCGCAGCTTGACGCAGGCGGCGTAGACGCCGGCGGTGGAATTGTTGGCGCCCCACTGGCCGCCGGAGCCGGCCGACACCGGGAAAGAGGAGTCGCCCAGCCGCACCACGACCTTGTCGAGCCCGACGCCCATCATCTCCGCCGCGGTCTGGGCGATGATGGTGTAGCTGCCGGTGCCGATGTCCGTCATGTCGGTCTCGACCGTCACGACGCCGCGCTTGTCCAGCCGTACCCGCGCCGCCGACTTGTTCAGCAGGTTGTTGCGGAAGGCGGCGGCCATGCCCAGCCCGACCAGCCAGCGCCCGTCGCGCACCGACGCCGGCTTCGGGTTGCGCTTATCCCAGCCGAAACGCTCCGCCCCCATGCGCAGGCACTGGACGAGCTGGCGCTGCGAGAAGGGGCGGTCGGGCTTGGCCGGATCGACCTGCGTGTCGTTGCGGACGCGGAACTCCACAGGGTCGATGCCCAGCTTCTCCGCCATCTCGTCCATGGCGATCTCCAGCGCCATCAGGCCCGGCGCCTCGCCCGGCGCGCGCATGGCGTTGCCCTCCGGCAGGTCGAGATGGGCCAGACGGAGCGCGGTCAGGCGGTTGGCGCCAGCGTAGAGCAGCTTGGTCTGGTCGACCGCCGTCTCCGGATTGCCGCCGGGCAGGTTGCCCGACCAGCTCTCATGCGCGATGGCGGTGATGATGCCCTCAGGCGTGGCGCCGATGCGGACGCGCTGGATGGTGGCCGGCCGATGGGTGGTGTTGTTCGCCATCAGCGGGCGTTGCAGCGCCACCTTGACCGGGCGCTTGGCCTCCCGCGCGCCCAGCACGGCCAGCAGCGTGTCGGTCCGCAGGAACAGCTTGCCCCCGAACCCGCCGCCGACGAAGGGGGAGATCAGGCGGACCTTCTCCTTCGGCATGTTGAGCGTCTGGGCCAGGTCGCTGGCGGTCCAGTCGATCATCTGGTTGGAGGTCCAGACGGTGACCTTGTCCCCGTTCCAGACGGCGATGGAGGCGTGCGGCTCCATCATCGCGTGGGTCTGGTCGGGGGTGGTGTAGGTGGCGTCGAGCTTCACGGGGGCCGAGGCGAAGGCGCCGTCGAAGTCGCCGACCCTCAGGTCGGGGTCGTCGTCGCTCGGCTTCGCCCCGTCCTTGGCGACGGCGAGGTCGAAGGCGCCGTCCTCGCGGGCGTAGTCGACGCGGACGAGCTTTGCCGCGGCGCGGGCCTGCTCGAAGGTTTCCGCCACGACCAGCGCGACGGCCTGGTGGTAGTGCTCGATCTTCGGTCCGCCGAGCAGGGTCGCGGTGTTGCGCTTGCCCTTGCCGAGCTTGCCGGCGTTCTCGGCCGTCACGATGGCGATCACGCCGGGCGCGCCCCTTGCGGCGGCCACGTCCATGGCGGTGATGCGCCCCTTGGCGATGGCCGAGCCCACGACGTAGCCGTAGGCCGCGTTGGGCACGGGATCGTGGTGCTCGTAGGCGTAGGGGGCGGTGCCGGTGGTCTTCAGCGGGCCGTCGATGCGGTCGGTCGCCTTGCCGATCACCTTCAGCTGGTCGATCGGGTTGGTGGTCGCGGGTGTGTCGAACTTCATGTCTCAGCCCTTCGCTTCGGTCAGCACCGAGGCCAGCGTGCGCTCGACCAGGGGCAGCTTGAACGCGTTGTCGTGCGTCGGCTTGGCGCCGGCGAGCAGCTGCGCCGTCACCGCCTTGGCGCCTTGGGGCATCGCCGCCTCCGCGGCCTCGACGCGCCACGGCTTGTGGGCCACGCCGCCCAGCGCCACCCGGCCGCTGCCGTCGCGCTGCACGACGGCGGCGACGGACACCAGCGCGAAGGCGTAGGAGGCGCGGTCGCGCACCTTGCGGTAGACCTGCGTGCCGCCGGCCGGCTTGGGCAGGGTCACCGCGGTGATCAGCTCGCCGGGCACCAGCGCTGTCTCGATGTGCGGCGTGTCGCCGGGCAGGCGGTGGAAGTCGGCGATGGGGATGGACCGCGTGGCGCCGTCCGGCCGCACCGTCTCCACCGTGGCGTCCAGCACGCGCATGGCCACGGCCATGTCGCTGGGGTGGGTGGCGATGCAGGCCTCGCTGCCGCCGATGACCGCCAGCTGGCGGCTGAACCCGCCGATGGCCGCGCAGCCGCTTCCGGGCTGGCGTTTGTTGCAGGGCTGGGCGGTGTCGTAGAAATAGGGGCAGCGCGTGCGCTGGAGCAGGTTGCCCGCGGTCGTCGCCTTGTTGCGCAGCTGGCCGGACGCGCCGGCGAGAAGCGCGCGGGACAGCACGCCATAGTCGCGCCGCACGCGCGGATCGGCGGCGAGGTCGGTGTTGCGCACCAGCGCGCCGATGCGCAGCCCGCCGTCCGGGGTCGGATCGACGCCGTCGAGGTCCAGCCCGTTGACGTCGATCAGGTGCGCCGGGGTCTCGATCTCCAGCTTCATCAGGTCGAGCAGGTTGGTGCCGCCCGCGATGAACTTGGCGCCGGGCATGCGCTCCGCGGCCGCTGCGGCCTCCGCCGGGGAGTTGGCGCGCTCGTAGGTGAAGGTCCTCATGCCTCCCTCCGCGCGACTTCGGTGATCGCGTCGACGATGTTGGAATAGGCGCCGCAGCGGCAGATGTTGCCGCTCATGCGCTCGCGCAGCTCGATGGGGGTGAGCTGCGGTGCGGCGTTCAGGTCGGCGGTGACGTGGCTGGGGACGCCGGCCTTGATCTCGTCGAGCACCGCGACGGCCGAACAGATCTGGCCGGGCGTGCAGTAGCCGCACTGGTAGCCGTCGTGCTTCACGAAGGCCGCCTGCATGGGGTGCATGCCACTGGGGGCACCCAGCCCTTCGATGGTGGTGATGCTGTCGCCCTCGTGCATCACGGCGAGCGACAGGCAGGAGTTGATGCGCCGCCCGTCGACGATCACCGTGCAGGCGCCGCACTGGCCGTGGTCGCAGCCCTTCTTGGTGCCGGTGAGGTGCAGGTGTTCGCGCAGCGCGTCGAGCAGGGTCGTGCGCGTATCGAGATCAAGTTTTTGTGATCGGCCGTTCACGGTGAAGGTCACGGTCGACAGGTTGGGCTTTTCGGGAGCGACACTGGCGGGTGGGGCCGCCTGCGCCGAAGCCGTGAGGGGTACCGTGGACAGCGCCACGGTGGCGGCGGATCCAAGCAAAAGACCGCGCCGCGTCATGTCGAGGTCGCCGGAATCATTCATGTCGTGCTTCCATTCTCTGCGCCGCCTGCGGGGACAGTCTTGACGTATGCCGGTGTCAACGGCGCGAACGGCGAATGATCACAGGCCGATCCGCCTCGCGGTCCGCAGGCCGTGCGCCGGGCATGCTGCCCCGGCAAAGCTGGTGCGCCCCTCCGAGCCCGATTACCCGCTGGAACGCGATAGGGCCTATGAGCCAGGTTCATGAAACGAAGTCCGGGGGGCGGCGGTTGAAGGTCACTGGCCTTCCGACCGGCCGCCCGCAAAGGACAAGCGCTGACCAGCGAGGAGAGAAGGGACCATGGACATCGGCTTCGTCGGATTGGGCGGCATGGGCCGCGGGATGGCAGCCAACCTCGTCAAGGCCGGGCACCGGGTGCGCGTCTGGAACCGCTCGCCCGGACCGGCCGAGGCGTTGCGGGCGGAGGGGGCGGAGCCGGTCTCCCGCCCCGAGGACGCCATGCAGGGCGAGGCCGTGCTGTCCATCCTCGCCGACGATACCGCGACGCGGGCGGTGTTCCTGGACGGCGGGGCGCTCGACCGGGCGGCCAAGGGCTTGGTCCACGTCAGCATGGGCACGCTGTCCACCGCCTTTGTCCAGGAGTTCGCGGCCCTGCACCGGGACCGCGGCCTGGGCTATGTCGCGGCCCCGGTGTTCGGCCGCACAGACGTGGCCGCCGCAGGCAAGCTGAACATCCTGGCGGCGGGCGACCCGGCGGCGATCGACCGCGTGCAGCCGCTGCTCGACGCCATGGGGCAGAAGACCTGGCGCCTGGGCGACGATCCGGTGCGCGCCAACGTGGTCAAGATCGCCGGCAACTTCATGATCGCCGCCGCGATCGAGGCGATGGGCGAGGCGGTGGCGCTGGGGCGCGGCCACGGCATCCCGGCCGGCGACCTGCTGGAGGTGATGACCAACACGCTGTTCGCCGCCCCCGTCTACAAGGGCTATGGCGGCATCATCGTGGAGGAGCGCTACGACCCGGCGGCCTTCAAGCTGACGCTGGGGCTGAAGGACGTCCGGCTGGCGCTGGCCGCGGGGGAGGCGGCGCATGTGCCCCTGCCGCTGGCGAGCCTGCTGCGCGACGGCTTCCTGGAGGCCATCGCCCACGGCGACGCCGACCGCGACTGGGCGGCGCTGGCCAAGGTCGCCGCGCGCCGCGCCGGGCTGGAGTGATGGTCGTGCCCGCCCGGATCGCGGCGGTTCTGCTTGCGCTGGCCGTCCTGGTGGCCGGCGCGGCGCAGGCGGCGTCCACGCCCGAATACGGGGAACGGCTGGAGGGCTTCGACTATGCCTTCCCGGTGCGCGTCCACGCGTTCGAATCCCAGCAGCAACCGCTGGAGATGGCCTATCTCGACGTACCGGCGAGCGGTCCGGCAAACGGCCGCACGGTGGTGTTGCTGCACGGCAAGAATTTCTGCGCAGGCACCTGGGAGCAGACGATCCGGGTGCTCAGCGCCGCGGGGTACCGGGTGGTGGCGCCGGACCAGATCGGCTTCTGCAAATCGACCAAGCCGGACCACTACCAGTACAGCTTCCAGCAGCTGGCCGCGAACACCCACGCGCTTCTGGAGCGCATCGGGGTCGGCCGGGCCACGATCCTGGGGCACTCGACGGGCGGGATGCTCGCCACCCGCTATGCCCTGATGTATCCCGACGCGACCGAGCGCCTGGTGCTGGTCAACCCCATCGGGCTCGAGGACTGGACCGCGCTCGGCGTGCCGTACCGGACGGTCGACGCGTGGTTCGAGCGCGAGCTGAAGACCAGCGCCGAGGGCATCCGCGACTATGAGCGGAAGACCTACTACGCGGGCGGCTGGGTGCCGGCCTACGACCGCTGGGTCGACATGCTGGCCGGCCTGAACGCCGGGCCGGGCAAGCGGCGGGTCGCCTGGAACTCGGCGTTGCTGTACGACATGATCCTCACCCAGCCCGTCCTCTACGACTTCGGCCGGCTGCGCGTGCCGACCCTGCTGATGATCGGGCTGAAGGACAACACCGCGATCGCCAAGGACGCGGCGCCGCCGGACCTTCAGGCCAAGCTCGGCAATTACGCCGAACTGGGCAAGCGCACCGCCCAGGCGATCCCGCGGGCCACCTTGGTGGAGTTCGCCGACCTCGGCCACGCCCCGCAGATTCAGGACCCGGACCGCTTCCACGCGGCGCTTCTGCACGGGCTGGAGTAACCGGCCGTCAACCAGCCGTCACCAGCGCGATGTCGCAGGCTCGTGCAGCAGCGGAACGCCCAATTCCCGGAAGTGGAACAAGTGCAGCGCGTGTTGGCCGTTGTAGTCCAGAACGCGCAGGTCGTCCGACTCCTTCAAATCCCGGCAGACATGGTCGAAATGCCCGCCATAGCGTTCCTTCGCCAAGGAAAGCGGCACCGAAAAGGCGATGAACTTGTCGATCCCCTTGGCGGCAAGCTTGCGCAGCAGAACCGGATCCTCAATCGACGGATAGGACGTCAGGATGACCAGCGGACCGCTGCCCGTAAACAAGAAAAACGGATGCATGCCATCCTCCCCGACTGGGATGCCGCCAGCAGACCCGGCAAAAGGCTGCAATGCCGATCCTCGGGGAAGGCCGCTGGCTTCTCCTTAACATGGATCAAGGTCGGGGATGGTCTGTGGCGTGAGCCCGTTCTGAGCGTGCAGAGGGGGAAGCGAGACGCCCTGACGAGACCAGTGGCGGATGGGGTGGGATTCGAACCCACGGTGGGGTTGCCCCCACGCCAGTTTTCAAGACTGGAGCCTTAAACCGCTCGGCCACCCATCCGGTTCGGTGTCGCGGATATAGGAATGCGGAGCGCCGGTCAACAGGCAAGCGCGATCCAGATCAGGTTCGGATCGGGCGGCCCAGGTTGGACAGGCGCTTGGTGGGTTTCGGCAGGCTTGGGGCATCGGAGAAGTCGGGCAGGCTGGGGGCTCGGCTGATCACCTTGCGAATCATGCTGGCGGTCGCCTCCAGGTCCTCGACCACCGTCGTCGAGACCTTGCCGGCGTACTGCGGGCGCTCCAGCTTCGCGCGCATCTCCTCGACAATCTTCAGTTCGGGCTCGAACAGTTCGCGGGCACCCATAGGCAAGGCCTGGTCGTCGCGCAGGTTGGCGAAGTAGTTGCGGGTGGAGCGTGCGAGGAGGCCGGTCAACAGCAGGTCGATGCGCTCGAACTCCACCTGCAGGTCGGTGAGTTTGGCGCCCCCATTGCCCATCAGCCGCTCCTCGGTCAGGGCGGCGAGGGCGCGGACTTCTTCGACCTTCTTGCGGAAGGTCAGGAAGGAAGAAAAGCGGTCTTCGGAGATGTCGCGCTGGGCACGCTCGCCGAAGGCCACCGCGTCGGTGGCTTGGCGTTCGATCGCGGACAGAAGCTCCTCGACCTCCTTGCGGCTGTAGTCGCGCCTCCACACCATCCCGATGCCGCTCCCGTTCCGCGTGGGCCATGCCCGGCCGCGGTCCCCCGTGTCGTTTTGGGGAATGGTAGAGACAAAGGGTTAAAAAGCCCTCACGCGTCGCGCAGGTCGAGGATCACCGGCGTGTGGTCCGACGCCTTCTCCGCCCCGCGCGGGCGGCGGTCGATGGTGCAGCCCTCCAGCCGGTCGGCGGCTTGCGGGGACAGCAGGAAATGGTCGATGCGCAGGCCGAGGTCGCGCGGCCAGCTGCCGGCCTGGTAGTCCCAGAAGGTGTAGGCGTGGTCGTCGTCGTGCAGCGCCCGGTAGGCCTCGGTCAGGCCGAGGTTCAGCAGGGAGCGGAACTTCGCCCGCGATTCCGGCTGGAACAGGGCGTCGCCGGCGAAGGCGCGCGGGTCGAAGACGTCGCGCGCCTCCGGGATGATGTTGTAGTCGCCGCCCAGCACGAAGGGGATTTCCTGCGCCAGCAGGTCGCGGGCGTGCGCGATCAGCCGGTCCATCCAGCGCAGCTTGTAGGCAAACTTCTCCGTGCCGATCGGGTTGCCGTTGGGCAGGTAGAGCGAGGCGATCCGCACGCCGTCCACCGTAGCCTCGACGAAGCGCGCCTGCTCGTCCTCCGGCTCACCGGGCAGGCGGGTCAGGGCGACCTCGTGCGGGGCCTTGGACAGGAAGGCCACGCCGTTGTAGGCCTTCTGCCCCACCGGTGTGACGTGGTAGCCGAGTTCCTCGAACGCGTCGCGCGGGAAGGCCGCCGTCTCGCACTTGATTTCCTGCAGCAACGCGACGTCCGGGGACGCCGCGCGCAGCCAGTCGGTGATCAGCGGAAGGCGGGCCTTCGCCGAGTTGACGTTCCAGGTCGCGATTTTCACGGTGAAGCCGGTTCTTTTTTATTAGGCCGCGAAGGAGTTGCCGCAGCCGCAGGACGCGGTGGCGTTCGGGTTCTTGATCTGGAAGGCGGCGCCCATCAGGTCTTCGACATAGTCGAGCGTCGCGCCGGCCAGCAGGTCGAGCGAACAGTCGTCGGTCACGACTTTCACGCCGCCGTTCTCGAACACGTGGTCGTCCTCGTTCACCGTGTCGTCGAAGCCGAAGCCGTACTGGAAGCCGGAGCAGCCGCCGCCCGACACGGTCAGGCGCAGCATCAGGGCCGGGTTGCCTTCATGTTCGATCAGGAAGGCGACGCGCTTGGCGGCGCTGTCCGAGACGTGCAGCACGCGCGTGCCCTCTTGGGCGACGGGAAGGGCGGTGTCGGGCATGGGACGGGTCCTTCGCAAAAATACGCTGACGTGACGACACGTCATGGAATGTAAGGCCATGCCGGCGGTTCGTCAAAGGCCGGTCGGATTGGGGCCGGTCGGATCGGGACATGGCTGACCCGCCGAAGGCGGCGGACCGGACGATGACGTAAGCCCGGAGGATGACTTAAGCAATGTCTCCGCCTTCGCCGTTGCGCGGAGCGGCCCCCGCCGGTAGTGTCCGCGCCATGACGGCGGACAGCTTCCAGGATCGGCCGGCGCCCTACGGCTGCAACCCCGCGGAGACGCGCGGGCGGCTGGTGCGGGAACCGGAAAGCCCGACGCGCTCGTGCTTCCAGCGCGACCGCGACCGCATCGTCCATTCCGGCGCCTTCCGCAAGCTGAAGTACAAGACGCAGGTCTTCGTCTATCACGAGGGCGACTATTTCCGCACGCGCCTGACCCACAGCCTGGAGGTCGCGCAGATCGCGCGCTCCATCAGCCGCGCGCTTGGGCTGAACGAGGATCTGGCGGAGGCGGTGGCGCTGGCCCACGACCTGGGGCACACGCCCTTCGGCCACGCCGGCGAGGACGCGCTGAACGCCTGCATGGCCCCCCATGGCGGCTTCGCCCACAACGACCAGACTCTGCGCATCCTGACGATGCTGGAGCGGCGCTACGCCGAGTTCGACGGGCTGAACCTGACCTGGGAGACTCTGGAGGGTGTCGTCAAGCACAACGGCCCGCTGCTGCCCCTGAAGGAGGGGGAGCAGCTGCCGACCACGCTGCGCGCCTTCCAGGAGGTCTGGGACCTGGAACTGCACACCAACCCGGGTGCCGAGGCGCAGGTCGCCGCGCTGGCCGACGACATCGCCTACAACAACCACGACATCGACGACGGCCTGCGCGCCGGGCTGTTCACCGTGGACGAGGTGGCGGAGCTGCCGCTGGTCGGGCCGGTGGTGCGGCAGGTCTGCGACAAATACCCGAAGCTGGAGCGCTCGCGCCTGATCCACGAGACGATCCGGCGCATGATCAACAACATGGTCGTCGACCTGCTGGCGGAGACCAAGCGGCGCCTCGCCGAGGCCAAGCCGGGCAGTGCCGCGGAACTGCGGGCCTTGCCGCAGCCGGTGGTCAGCTTTTCCGACGCGATGTTCGAGGCGCAGCGGCCCTTGCGCGCCTTCCTGAAACAGCGCATGTACCGCCATTACCGGGTCAACCGGGAAATGAGCAAGTGCAAGCGGGTGGTCACCGCCCTGTTCGATCTGTTTATGGCCGAGCCGAACACCCTGCCGACCCAATGGCAGGCGGAGGTTGCGGCTCTGGGCGGGGACACGGACAAGACGGTGCTCGCCCGGCTGGTCGCCGACTACATCGCCGGGATGACCGACCGCTTTGCGCTGGCCGAGTACGCCCGCCTGTTCGACATGGACGCCAAGACCTAACGTCAAGAATTGAAAAAATGAACATCTTCAAGGCCTTCGAAAACGACATTCGCAAGCTGCTGGAGGACCTCGCCGCCGAGGGCCGGATCCCGGCGGGGCTCGACACCAGCCGCCTGACGGTGGAACCGCCGCGCGAGGCGGCGCATGGCGACCTGTCGACCAACGCGGCGATGATCCTCGCCAAGCCGGCGGGCAAGCCGCCGCGCGCGCTGGCGGAGATGCTGGTCGAGAAGCTGAAGGCACGGCCCGACGTGGCGAGCGTGGAGATCGCCGGCCCCGGCTTCGTGAACCTGCGCCTGTCCGCCGATGTCTGGCGCGACCGCATCCGCGACGTGCTGACCGCCGGCACGGCCTACGGCGACAGCACGCTGGGCGCCAAGGAGCCGGTGAACGTCGAGTATGTGTCGGCCAACCCGACCGGCCCGCTGCACGCGGCGCATGGCCGCGGCGCCGTGTTCGGCGACGCGCTGGCGGCGCTGCTGGAGAAGGCGGGCTACGCGGTCACGCGCGAATACTACATCAACGACGCCGGCGCCCAGGTGGACGTGCTGGCGCGCTCCACCTTCCTGCGCTACCGCGAGGCGCTGGGCGAGGACATCGGCGAGATTCCGGCCGGCCTCTATCCCGGCGAATACCTGAAGGAGGTCGGGCAGGCGCTCGCCCAGAAGGATGGGAACAAGTGGGTCGGCACGGACGAGGCCGAATGGCTGCCGGCCTGCCGCGACTTCGCCATCGCGACGATCATGGAGTGGATCAAGGAGGACCTGGGTGTGCTGGGCGTCCGCATGGACGTTTACAGCTCCGAACGCGCGCTGGTGAAGGCCGGCGCCGTGGACACGGCGCTGACGGCGCTGGAGGACCGCGGTCTGATCTACGTCGGCGTGCTGGAGCCGCCGAAGGGCAAGAAGCCCGACGATTGGGAGCCGCGTCCGCAGACGCTGTTCAAGTCCACCGACTTCGGCGACGACGTGGATCGCCCGCTGAAGAAGTCGGACGGGTCCTTCACCTATTTCTCCAACGACATCGCCTATCACTTCGACAAGCACCGCCGCGGCTTCAACACGCTGATCGACGTGTGGGGCGCCGACCACGGTGGCTACGTCAAGCGCATGCAGGCGGCGACCACGGCCATCACCGAGGGCAAGGCGGCGCTGGACGTGAAGCTGTGCCAGCTCGTCCACCTGATGAAGAACGGCGAGCCGGTGAAGATGTCCAAGCGCGCGGGCACCTTCGTGACCCTGCGCGACGTGATCGAGGAGGTGGGCAAGGACGTCGTCCGCTTCATCATGCTGACCCGCCGCAACGACCAGACGCTGGAGTTCGACTTCGCCAAGGTCGTGGAGCAGTCGAAGGACAACCCGGTCTTCTACGTGCAGTACGCGCACGCGCGCTGCCGCTCCGTCCTGCGCCACGCGGCCACGGCGATGCCGGGCGCCGACCTGTCGCTGGCGGCGCTGGCCGCGAAGGCAAACCTCGCGCGGCTGGACAGCGAGGAGGAGATGGCGCTCGCCAAGCGCATGGCGACCTGGCCGCGCATGGTCGAATCCGCCGCGGAGGCGCACGAGCCGCACCGCGTGGCCTTCTACCTCTACGACCTCGCCAGCGACTTCCACGCGCTGTGGAACAAGGGCCGCGACGACGCGTCCTTGCGCTTCCTGATCGACGGCGACGAGGAGGTGACGGTGGCCCGGCTGGCGCTGGTCAGCGCCGTCGCCACGGTGATCGCGTCCGGCCTTGCGGTCATGGGCGTGGAGCCGGTGGAGGAAATGCGCTCATGAAGTACGAGGGCGATGTCAACTACGCCAGCAACCCCTACGGCACCGCGCCGAACCGGGGAGGCCGGCGCGGTCTGCTCGGCCTCGGGATGGCCGTGGTGGGCATCGTGGCCTTCGCCGGCGCGATCGTGGTGACCTACGGCAAGGGCGACCGCGCGTCCTCGGACGGCGGGCCGCCGCTGCTGACCGCCGACGGCGCCCCCACCAAGATGCGCCCGGAACAGCCGGGCGGCATGGAGGTGCCGCACCAGGACAAGCTGGTGTACGAACGGCTGAACGAGCACGCCGCCAAGCCCACGGTGGAACGGCTGCTGCCTCCGCCGGAGGAGCCGCTGCCGCGCCCGGTCGTGACCCCGCAGATGCCGCCGCCGCCCGCCATGCCGGAGGTGCCGGCTGTGGCGCAGCTTCCGCCGCCCCCGCCCGGTTCCACGACGACCGTGCCGCGCCTGCCGGACGGCCAGCCGGCCGCGGGGGCGGAGGGGCAGCCCGTCGCGCCGCCGCCGGCCGTCGCGGCCGTGCCGCCGGCGACCGCTCCGGTGGCGAAGGCGGCTCCGGCTGTGAAGCCGGCCCCGTCGACCGCGGCGCAACCGCAACCGAACGCCCAGCAGCCCGGCGCGCCGAAGGCGGCACCCGCCGCCCCGGTGCAGACCGCGGCGCTGCCGAGTCCGCCAAAGCCGGCCCCGGCTCCGGCCGCGCAAACGCCGGCGCCGCAGGCCGCGAAGCCCGCTCCCACACCGGCGGCCGCACCACCCGCTCCGGCCAAGGCGGCCGGCGGTGGCGGCGGCTGGCGCATCCAGCTCGCCTCCCTGCGCAGCGAGGCGGAAGCCACGGCGGAGTGGAAGCGCCTGTCCGGGCGCCATCCGGACGCGCTGGGCGGCCTGTCCATGCAGGTCGTCAAGGCCGACCTGGGGGAGAAGGGCGTTTACTACCGCGTGCAGGGCGTCGGACTGAACGAGGATCGGGCCAAGGCGGCCTGCGCCCAGCTGAAGGCGCAAAGTGTGGGGTGCGTGGTTGTCCGTCCATAAGCCGTCCAAGGCTGCCGCAACGCCCGTGTCGAAAGCGGCGGTATCGAAAACGGCGGCTCCGAAGGCCCACCGCCCCCGCGCGGTCGTCTTCGGTGCCGCCGGCACCGTATTGAGCGACGAGGAGCGCGCGTTCTTCCGCGAATCCGACCCGCTGGGCTTCATCCTGTTCCGTCGCAACTGCGAGACGCCCGAACAGGTGCGCGCGCTGGTGGACGCCATGCGCGAGTCCGTCGGCCGGCCCGACGCGCCGGTGCTGATCGACCAGGAGGGCGGGCGCGTCGCGCGCATGCGGCCGCCGCACTGGCCGGCCTTCCCGCCGATGCGCGTCTTCGGCGACCTTGCCGACCGCGACCCCGCCGCCGGGCGGGAGGCCGCCTGGATCAACGCCCGGCTGCTCGCCCACGCGCTGATCGACGTCGGCGTGACGGTGGACTGCGCGCCGGTCTGCGACGTGCCGGTGGAAGGCGCCCACGACATCATCGGCGACCGCGCCTTCTCCCGCGACCCCGCGCGGGTGGCCGAGTTGGCGCGCGCGACCTGCGAGGGGCTGATCGCCGGCGGAGTGCTGCCGGTGGTGAAGCACATCCCCGGCCACGGCCGCGCCTTCGCCGACAGCCACGCCGAGCTTCCGGTGGTGGACGCGCCGCTGGAGGACCTCCAGGCCACCGACTTCGCGCCCTTCCGCGATCTGGCCGACATGCCGCTGGGCATGGTCGCCCACGTCGTGCTGAAGGCGGTCGACCCGGACGCGCCGGCCAGCACGTCGGCCACCGTGGTGCGCGACGTGGTGCGCGGCGCGCCGATCGGGTTCGACGGGCTGCTGTTCAGCGACGACCTGTCCATGGGAGCGCTGGCCGGCGGCATGGGCGACCGGGCGAAGGCCGTGCTGGCGGCGGGCATCGACGTCGTGCTTCACTGCAACGGCGTGATGGAGGAAATGACGGCGGTGGCGGAGGTGGTGCCGCCCATCAGCTACGCCGCCGCCCAGCGCTGGGCGCTCGCCCAGGCGGTGCGCTGCGTGGCGCAGCCGGTGGACGTCGGCGCCCTCGGCGCGCGGCTGGCCGAACTGCTCCGTTCTCCCGGGGCTTGAGGAGGATAGGGAATGGACGGCCTGATCGACCGGATTCCGATGATCGTCGCGGTCGCCATTCCCGCGATCCTGGCCATCACCCTGCACGAGGCGGCGCACGGATTCGTGGCAAAGTGGCGGGGCGACGACACGGCGTGGCAGCTGGGCCGCGTGACGCTGAACCCGCTGCGCCACATCGACCCCTTCGGCACGGTGATCCTGCCGGCGCTGATGTATTTCACCACCGGCTTCGTGTTCGGCTGGGCCAAGCCGGTGCCGGTGAACTTCGCCCGTCTGCACTACCCGCGCCGCGACATGGTGTGGGTGGCTCTGGCCGGTCCGGGGATCAACTTCGTGCTGGCCCTGGTGTCCGCCATGCTCTGGGGGCTGACCGGCGACCAGGCCGAGGGCATCGGCGCGTGGTTCCGCGCGGCGCTGGAAGTGTCGGTGCTGGTCAACGTCGTGCTGATGGTCTTCAACCTGATCCCGATCCCGCCGCTGGACGGCGGCCGGGTGGCGGTGGGCGTCCTTCCGGACGCGCTGGCCTTCCCGCTGGCGCGGCTGGAGCGATTCGGGATGTTCATCCTGCTGGGCGCCTTCTTCCTGCTGCCGATGATCGGGCGGGAGATCGGGGTGAACCTGAACGTGATGAGCTGGGTGCTCGGCCCGCCGGTCGACTGGGTCATCGACGTGATCCGCGTCCTGAGCGGCAATTCCTGACATGGCCCCCAAGGTCCCCAAGGACGGATTCGCGGAGGAGGGCGCCGGTCCGGCGAGCCCGGCGGAGCAGCTCGTCCTCGTGCTGGACGGGTTCGAGGGGCCGCTCGACATGCTGCTGGCGCTGGGGCGCGAGCAGAAGGTGGACCTGACCAGGATCTCCATCCTCCAGCTCGCCGACCAGTACCTCGCCTTCGTCGCGGAGGCGCGCAAGGTCCGGCTGGAGCTGGCCGCCGACTATCTCGTCATGGCGGCGTGGCTGGCCTACCTGAAGTCGCGCCTGCTGATCCCGGACGTCGAGGACGAGGAGCCGTCGGGCGAGGACATGGCGGCGGCCCTGGCCTTCCAGCTGCAACGGCTGGAGGCGATGAAGGAAGCGTCGGCCAAGCTGTTCGGGCGCCCGCGCCTGGGGCTGGACGTCTTCCCGCGCGGCGCGCCGGAGGATGTGGACATTCAGCGCAAGTCGGTCTTCCAGGTCACGCTCTACGACCTGCTGAAGGCCTACGGCGACCACAAGAAGCGCAAGGAGGGCGGTGTCCTGCACATCGAGCCGGTGCGGCTCTATTCGCTGGAGGACGCGGTGCGCCGCCTGTCGGAGCTGCTGGGGCGCATGCCGGACTGGGCGACGCTGTCCAGCTTCCTGCCCGACGGCGTGCGCGGCACGCTGCTGAACCGCTCGGCGCTGGCTGCGCATTTCGCGGCGACGCTGGAGCTGGCCAAGGCCGGGCAGGTGGAGCTGCGGCAGGATGGCGCCTTCGCGCCGATCTACGTCCGCCGTGCGCCGCGCCAGGAGTGAATGGAACTGCATCGATGATCCAGGACATCGCCGACCCCGAGGCCTTGGAGGCGCGTCTTCACAAGCTGCGGCTTCTGGAAGCGTTGCTGTTCGCCTCCGCCGACCCGCTGGACGAGGAGACGCTGGCGGGGCGGCTCGGCCGCGACACGGACGTGGCGGACCTTCTTGAGGAACTGCGGGCACACTACGCGCCGCGCGGCGTGAACCTCGTGCGCACGGGGGCTGGCTGGTCCTTCCGCACCGCCCTGGACCTCGCCCCGCTGCTGCGGCAGGAGGAGGAGGTTTCCAAGAAGCTGTCGCGGGCGGCCATCGAGACCCTGGCGATCATCGCCTACCACCAGCCGGTCACCCGCGCCGAGATCGAGGCGATCCGCGGTGTGGCGACCAGCAAGGGCACGCTGGACATCCTGATGGAGAACGGCTGGATCCGGCCGGGTCGTCGCCGCGAGACTCCGGGCCGCCCGCTGACCTGGGTGACCACCGACCATTTCCTCGACCATTTCGGACTGGAATCGCTGCGCGACCTGCCGGGGGTGGAGGATCTGCGCGCCGCGGGCCTGCTGGATTCGCGTCCGGTGCTGCTGGGCATCGCCGGCGGCGGCGCCGATGAACCGGCCGAAAGCGCGGAGACGGAGGACGCGGACGGCTGAGTCCTCTCCCGCTCGGCGGTGGGCCGAAAATAAGAACCATTTGCATCAGTGGAATGGGCGGTTTACTAGGGAATTCGCCAATTCCTTCCGCCGACCTTGGGGCCGCGACCGTCATGAACCGTTCAATCGCCATCGCCCTTGCCCTGGAAACGACGGACGCGCCGCGGGAGGCCCTGGCGCTTGACCGGGTCACGCACCGCTATGGCCGGACCACGGCGGTGGACGACGTCAGCCTGACCATCGGGGCGGGGGAGATCGTCTGCCTGTGCGGCCCGTCGGGCTGCGGCAAGTCCTCCCTCCTGCGCATCGCCGCGGGGCTGGAGCCGTTGCAGGCCGGGGCGGTGCGCGTCGGCGGCCGGCTGGTCGCGGACGGGCGGGGCGCGGTGCCGCCGGAAAAGCGCGGGGTCGGCCTCGTCTTCCAGGATTACGCCCTGTTCCCGCACCTGTCGGTGCTCGACAACGTCCGTTTCGGACTGTCTGGCCTGTCCGGCGACGCCCAGAAGGGGCGCGCCCTGGAGACGCTGGGGCAGGTCGGCATGGCCGAGCACGCCGGGTCCTTTCCGCACCAGCTTTCGGGAGGGCAGCAGCAGCGTGTGGCGCTCGCCCGCGCGCTGGCGCCGAATCCGGCGGTCCTGCTGCTGGACGAGCCCTTCTCCGGCCTCGACGCCCGGCTGCGGGAGCAGGTTCGGGACGAGACCCTGCATGTGCTGAAGCGCAACGGCGCCGCCACCATGCTGGTCACCCACGACCCGGAGGAGGCGATGTTCCTCGCCGACCGGATCGCGCTGATGCGCGCCGGGCGGATCGTGCAGATCGGAAGCCCCATCGACCTCTACACCCGGCCGGCCGATTCCTACGCCGCCAGCTTCTTCGGGGAGGTGAACCGGTTGCCCGGCGTCGCGCGCGGCGGGGCGGTGGAGACGCCGGTGGGATCCGTGCCGGCCGCGATGGCCGAAGGAACCGCGGTCGAGGTGCTGATTCGGCCGGAGGCGCTGAAGCTGTCCATCGATGCGGCGCCAAGCGGTGCGGTGACGGCGCGCGTGATGGCGGCGCGCCTGCTCGGCCGGTCGAGCCTCGTCCATCTGGACGTGCCGGACGGGCCGGGCGGGGCGGTCCACCTGCACGCGCGCGTGCCGGGACCCTTCCTGCCGCCCGAGGAAAGCCTCGTTTCGGTCAGTTTGGACCGGTCCCAGGTCTTCGTTTTTCCCGCCTGACGCATTACCTGAGTGCTGAGGCGGTTCCGCGAGGCCGGATGCCGGGACCAAGGCCCCCATATCGGATACCGGGGCCGGCGTTGCGGCGGCGGAACCTTTCTGCCATAGTGCCGCCCCGCCGTTGGGGCGACCGTTCAGGAAAAAAGTGTCATGGGATTCTCCAGCATCTGGCATTGGGTCATCGTTCTTCTGATCGTCCTGCTCCTGTTCGGCGCCGGAAAGCTGCCGAAGGTCATGGGCGACCTTGCCAAGGGCATCAAGAACTTCAAGGCCGGCCTGAAGGACGAGGATGAGGACGCCGCCGTGGTGGCGAAGCCGCAGGTGGTGTCGAGCCAGCCGGTTCCGCCGGCCGCCGGTCCCACGGCTTCCGGTCCCGCTGCCGCCGGCCCGACGGTCGTGACCCCCGCCCCGGACCATGGCGTCAAGAAGGACGAGACGGCCCGCACCTGAGCGGCCGGCGCCGCTGGCCCACGCGCCGTCTCGATAAGGCTGAGGAGCCATGTTCGACATCGCTTGGTCGGAACTGATGGTCATCGCGGTCGTGGCCCTTGTGGTCATCGGCCCGAAGGACCTGCCCAAGGCCATCTTCACCCTGGGAAAATGGGTGCGGAAGGCGCGCGTCGTCGCGCGTGACTTCCAGGGCCACATCGACGACATGATGCGCGAGGCGGAGTTGGACGAACTCCGCCAGCAGGCGCTGAAGGTCCGCGACACCAACCTGAAGAGCATGGTCGAGAACACGGTCGACCCGAAGGGCGAGTTGAAGAACGCCTTCGATGTCTCCATGGCGAGCGGCACGTCCGGCCACCCCGGCAGCACGCCGGAGGAGGACGGGGCCGCTCCGGCCAATGCCCCGGTCGGCTCTCCGCAGGTCGCCGCGGCGCAGCCGCTGCCGGCGACCGAACCCCCGGTCACGGCGCCGCTTCCCGAGGCACCGCCGGTGGAGTTCACCCCCACGCCCGCGGCGGCCCCGGCCGCCGCTCCCGCGCCGGCGGCCCCAGCCTCCGTGGCTGAACCCGTCCCGGCGCCAACGACGAACAAGCAGGCGTGACCCCCGTGTCCGGCGAGACGCAGATGACCGGCGAGACCGAAGACGAGCTTGAAGACAGCAAGATGCCGCTGATCGACCATCTGGTCGAGCTGCGCAACCGGCTGATGTATTCGATGATCGCCATCGTGGTGGCGTTCTTCCTCTGCTACGCCTTCTCCGACCGAATCTACAATTTCCTGGTCCAACCGCTCGCCGACATCCTGGCGGGGCAGGGGCGCCGGATGATCTACACCGGCCTGACCGAGGCGTTCTTCACCTATGTGAAGGTCGCCTTCTGGGCCGGCTGCTTCCTGTCCTTCCCCATCGTCGCCAGCCAGATCTGGATGTTCGTGGCGCCGGGGCTGTACAAGCACGAGCGCAAGGCCTTCCTGCCTTTCCTGTTCGCCACGCCGGTCCTGTTCTTCCTGGGCGGGGCGATGGTCTATTACTTCATCTTCCCGCTCGCCTGGCGCTTCTTCCTGGGATTCGAGTTCCATCCCGGCGGCGACACGACGGCCCTGCCGATCGAGTTCGAGGCCCGCGTGGGCGAGTATCTCGGGTTGGTGATGCACCTGATCTTCGCGTTCGGGCTTGCCTTCCAGCTTCCGGTTCTGCTGACGCTGCTGGTGCGCGCCGGCCTGCTGACGACGGAGACTCTGGCCGCCAAACGGCGCTACGCCATCGTCTTCGTGTTCGTCGCGGCGGCGGTCCTGACGCCCCCGGACGTGATCAGCCAGTGCGGCCTCGCCATCCCGCTGCTGCTGCTGTACGAGATTTCGATCTGGATCGGTCGCGGCATCGAGAAGAAGCGCGACGCGGCGGAGCGCGCCCAAGAGCAGGCGTGACGGCTGTGAGTACGGCGGGCTGTGATCAGCCCGCCTGCGCCGATACGGCCACCTGGTTCCGGCCGTTCCGCTTCGCCTGGTAGAGTGCCGTGTCAGCGTCGGCGAGCGCGGTGTCCAGGTCCGCGCTGCTGCCGCATTCCGCGATGCCGATGCTGACGCTGGCGATGATGCGTTGGCCGTCGAAATCCACCGCCCGCCGCGCGAAATCGACCCGCAGCCCTTCCGCCAGCGTCCTGGCGCCGGTCCGGTCGGTGTTGGGCAGAAGCAGGCAGAATTCCTCCCCGCCATAGCGGCCGAACAGGTCGGACTTGCGAAGCCGCGCCGTGACGGTTTCGGCGAAGGCCCGCAGAAGCTCGTCGCCGGCCTGGTGGCCGAAGCGGTCGTTGATTCGCTTGAACCGGTCGAGGTCGAGCAGCAGGAGCGCGAGCGGCTCGCCCGTGCGCCGCGCCCGCGCGATCTCGCGCTCCGCGTGGCGGAAGAAGGCGCGGCGGTTGAAGGCGCCGGTCAGCGGGTCGATGGTGGCGAGCTGGTCCAGGTCGGCCTGCAGGCGCTCGCTGGTCATGGCGAGGAAGCCGAGGCTCCAGGCGGTGACGGCCAGGATCGCCTCCAGGAAGGCGATGCCGTTCAGCAGGTTCGGCGCCAGCAGATGCTCCAGCGGCCCGGCCCCCGGCATCATCGCCGCGCGGACGATCACGAAGGCGGCGTGGAGCGCGAAGACCAGCGCCGTCGTACGCTTGGCCCGGCGGGGCGCGCCCGGCGGTCCCATGCGCCACAATTCCAGCGCGGCCAGCAGGGAGAGCGCGGCGATGCCCGCCGACCCGATCAGGATGCGCGCGATGATGTCGTCGTCCACCACCACGAAATACGCGTTGCCGGCTGTCAGGAGCACGAAGGCCGCGAACCCGGTCCGCCAGGGAATCGGCCGCCCGCCGAAGCTGCGCACCCCGAACCAGTTCAGGACGTAGGTCGCCGCCACCATGCCGTTGCTGAGCGGGATGACGAAGCCGGCCGGCAGGACGCTGTAGAACATGACGAGCGACATCCCGATCACCCCGATCAGAGCCCCGGCCGCCCAGTAGCCCAGCGCGACGATGTGGCGGTGGGCGCGCCAGGTCAGCATGGCGGCTGTGGTGAGCAGAACGCCCAGGCCGACCAGGACGATGACGAGGGTGCGGGTGTCGAGAGGCATGTCCGAAACGGTAGGGCGGATTGGAATTGCGCTGTATGTGCAACGACAGGGTGCCCCGCGGCTACCGATAATTGGTGGAGGCAGGGTGGTGCCGGCCGCCGCCGCAGCCTTCCACGCGGTTGCGCCACTGGACCTTCCACCGGCGGCACACTATAACCAGCCTCCCACCCATTCCGTTTTGCCGTGAGCCATGCACGACCTTCGCGCCATCCGTGAGAACCCCGACGCCTTCGACCGCGGCCTTGCCCGCCGGGGCCTGGAACCGATGTCGCCCAAGGTGCTGGACCTCGACTCCCGCCGCCGCGCGGCGCAGACTCAGCTCCAGGAGATGCAGGCCCGCCGCAACGAGGCGGCCAAGGAGATCGGCCTCGCCAAGCGCGAGGGCCGCGACGCCCAGCCGCTGATGGACGAGATGGCGCAGTTGAAGGAGCGGCTGCCCCAGGTCGAGGAGGAGGAGAAGGCGCTCGGCGCCGAGCTGGACCGGCTTCTCGCCACCATCCCGAACCTGCCGGCCGACGACGTGCCGGAGGGGCCGGACGAAACCGCCAACGTGGAGATCCGCCGCTGGGGCGAGCCCCGCGACATTCCCAACGCCAAGCAGCATTTCGAGCTGGGCGAGGCGCTGGGCCTGATGGACTTCGAAGCCGCGGCCCGCATGTCCGGCGCCCGCTTCACCGTGCTGAAGGGCCCGCTGGCGCGGCTGGAGCGCGCGCTGGCCGACTTCATGCTGGACGTCCACACGGGCGAGAACGGCTACACGGAGGTCGCGCCGCCCCTAATGGTGCGCGACAACGCCCTGTTCGGCACCGGCCAGCTGCCGAAGTTCGAGGAGGACCTGTTCCGCACCGTCGGCAGCGACCATTACCTGATCCCCACCTCGGAAGTGCCGCTGACCAACCTGGTCAACGATCAGATCGTGGCGGCGGAGGAACTGCCCTACCGCTACACCGCGCTGACCCCTTGCTTCCGCGCGGAGGCCGGTTCGGCGGGGCGCGACACGCGCGGCATGATCCGCCAGCACCAGTTCTGGAAGGTGGAGATGGTCAGCATCACCGCCCCCGACCAGTCGGAGGCGGAGCATGAGCGCATGACCCGGTGCGCGGAAACCATCCTGCAGCGGCTGAATCTTCCCTACCGCGTGGTGACGCTGTGCACCGGCGACATGGGCTTCTCGGCCCGCAAGACCTACGACATCGAGGTCTGGCTGCCGGGGCAGGCCATGTACCGCGAGATCTCCAGCTGCTCCAACTGCGGCGACTTCCAGGCCCGGCGCATGAAGGCGCGCTGCCGGCCCAAGGGCGAGAAGCAGACGCAGTTCGTGCACACCCTCAACGGATCGGGCGTCGCCGTCGGGCGCTGCCTCATCGCGGTGCTGGAAAACTACCAGCAGCCCGACGGCTCGATCCTCATCCCCGAAGCGCTCCGGCCCTACATGCGCGGGCTGGAGAGGATTACCCTCTGATGTTCGAACTTCCTGTCGACCTGTCGAAAGCCCGCATCCTCGTCACCAACGACGACGGCATCCACGCCCAGGGCCTGAAGGTCCTGGAAAAGATCGCGCGGTCGCTGACCGACGACGTCTGGGTGGTGGCGCCGGAGATGGAGCAGTCCGCCGCCAGCCACTCGCTGACCATCAACCGGCCGCTGCGCCTGCGCAAGCTGGACGACCGGCGCTTCACGGTGGACGGCACGCCGACCGACTGCGTGCTGCTGGCCGTCAATCACGTGATGAAGGACGCCCGGCCGACGCTGGTCCTGTCGGGGGTCAACCAGGGATCCAACATCGGCGAGGACGTGACCTATTCGGGCACCATCGCCGCGGCCATGGAGGCCACGCTGCTGGGCGTGCCGGCTATCGCGTTGAGCCAGCATTACGAGAACGGCAGCCCCATCGACTGGTCCGCGGCCGAGGCCTGGGGCGCCGACGTGATCCGCAAGGCGGTCACGGTCGCCTGGCCGAAGAACGTGCTGCTGAACGTGAACTTCCCCGCCTGCAAGGCGGAGAAGGTCACCGGCGTGCAGGTGGTGCGCCACGGCAAGCGCAAGATCGGCGACGAGCTGCTGGAGCGCGTGGACCCGCGCGGCAAGCCCTACATCTGGATCGGCACCCTGCGCGGGGAGGCCGATGTGGATCCCGACACAGACATCCATGTGGTATTCTCCGGTGGCATCTCGGTGACGCCGGTCTTCCTGGACCTGACTCACACACCGACGCTGCAGACGCTGCGGCAGGCATTTGTGTGAAGGGCCATTCGTGTGAAGGGCCATTCGTGTGACGGGGCATTCGTGTGACGGTTGAAGCGCGAAAGATCCGTTTGCTGATGGCGTTGCGCCGCAACGGCGTGACCGACACCAGGGTTTTGGCCGCCATCGAGCGGATCCCGCGCGAGCTTTTCGTTCCCCACGCCTTCCAGGACCAGGCCTGGGAGGACACCGCCCTGCCCATCGACCTCGGCCAGACGATCAGCCAGCCGCTGATCGTCGCGCTGATGACGCAGGCGCTGGAGGTGAACGACCGCCAGAAGGTTCTGGAGGTCGGCACCGGCTCCGGCTACCAGGCGGCGATTTTGTCGCGGCTGTGCCGGCGGCTCTACACGATCGAGCGGCTGAAGCCCCTGCTGGAGGAGGCGGAGAAGCGATTCCAGGCGCTTCGCCTGCACAACATCACGACGCGGCACGGCGACGGGACCCGCGGCTGGCCCAGCCAGGCGCCGTTCGAGCGCATACTGGTCACGGCCGCGGGCGGGCCGGACGCGCCAAAGGACTTGACGGATCAGCTCGCCGTTGGTGGTGTCATGGTCATCCCGCTGGGGGGCGACTACCGCGAACAGCGGGTGGTCCGCTACCGGCGGACCGAAACCGGTCTCACTCGGGAGGACTTGTGGCCCGTCCGCTTCGTACCGTTGCTGTCCGACCCGCCCGCGGAGCCGCCCTCGGATTTATCCGGGGATCCGGAGCCCGGGACGGATCCTCTGGCCCCTTCGGCGTGAATGGACGTCTGATCGCGGCGGCGCTCGTCCTGCTGCCGCTCCTGTCCGCCTGCCAGCAGCGCACCGGCGGGCTGGCGCCGGTCACCACCGTGGGCAACTCGCCGGATTCGGCGGGCGGCGCCGTCATCGTGGGGCGCGGCGACAGCGCCTACACCCTGTCGCGCCGCTACAACGTCCCGCTCCGCGACCTTATCGAAGCCAACCGGCTGTCGCCGCCCTACACGCTGGAGATCGGGCAGCGGCTCGTCCTGCCGACGTCGCGCCAGTACATCGTGCAGAAGGGGGACACGCTCTACGGCATTTCCCGCATGCACAATGTGGATGTCAGCGAGCTGACGCGCATTAACGGACTGTCGGCGCCCTACGCCGTGCAGGCGGGCCAGCCGCTGCGGCTGCCCGGCGGGGGCAGCGGTGGTGGCCCGGCGGGCAACGTCGCGGTGGCCGAGGCGCCGGAGTCCGCCCCATCGTCGGCCGGGCCGGTGGTCGGGACGGCGCCGATGAAGCAAGTGTCGCGCGGCTCCATCCAAGCGGCGGAACTGCCGCCGCCCGGCAGTTCGTCGGGAGGCCCGGCGCCTGCCGTACCGCCGGCACCCGCCCCGACCGGGATCGCCGCGGCGCCGCTCCCCGGCTCCAAGCCGGCCGTCGGCCAGGAGCAGGGCGGTGTGGCCTACCAGCCGGGGCAGGCGCCGACCTCCCTGCGCCTGCCGGGCCAGAAGCCAAGCATCACCGCGGAGGCGATCCCAGCGCCCGCGCCGACCCCGGTCGAGCCGCAGCCCGTTCCCCAGGCCGCCCCGCAGCCCCAGCCCGCACCGTCGCAGGAGGTGGCCGCCGCCCCCCCGCCGAAGGCGGAGCCGGTGCCGCCGAAGTCCTCCGGCCGGTTCCTGTGGCCGGTGAAGGGCAAGCTGATCTCGTCCTACGGGCCGAAGCCCGACGGGCTGCACAACGACGGCCTGAACATCGCGGCGGCCAAGGGCACGCCGGTCATCGCCGCCGACAACGGCGTGGTCGCCTACGCCGGCAACGAGCTGCGCGGCTTTGGCAACCTGCTGCTGGTCAAGCACGCCGACGGCTTCATCACCGCCTACGCCCACCTGGACCGCATCGACGTGGAGCGCGGGGCGACGGTGAAGCGCGGACAGGCCATCGGAACGGTGGGGCAGACCGGATCCGTGACCAGCCCGCAGCTTCATTTCGAACTGCGCAAGGGCAGCCAGGCGGTCGATCCGCGCGACCGCCTGGACGGCGCCCGCGTCAGCGAAGGGGCTTCCCGAGACGGCCAGCCAGGTCCTGGATGAACTGCCAGGCGACGCGGCCGGACCGGCTGCCGCGCGTCATCGACCATTCCACCGCCTCGGCGTGCAGCTGCTCCACCGGCACGTCGAGGCCGAAGCGCCGGGCGTAGCCCTCGATCATCGCGAAGTAGGTCGGCTGGTCGCAGTTGTGGAAGCCCAGCCACAGGCCGAAGCGGTCCGACAGCGACACCTTTTCCTCCACGGCCTCGGCCGGGTTGATGGCGGTGGAACGCTCGTTCTCGATCATGTCGCGCGGCATCAGGTGGCGCCGGTTTGAGGTGGCGTAGAAGACCACATTCTCCGGCCGGCCCTCGATTCCTCCCTCCAGCACGGCCTTCAGCGACTTGTAGTGCGCGTCGTCGTGGTCGAAGGACAGGTCGTCGCAGAACAGGATGAAGCGGCGCGGCTCGTCCTTCAGGCGTGACAGCAGGCGGGGCAGGGTGGGGATGTCCTCCCTGTGGATCTCCACCAGCGCGATGGTGCCGGGGTGCTGCTCCGCGACCGCGGCGTGCACCGACTTCACCAGCGAGCTTTTGCCCATGCCGCGCGAGCCCCAGAGCAGCGCGTTGTTGGCCGGCAGCCCGGCGGCGAAGCGCTGCGTGTTGTCCAGCAGGATGTCGCGCTGCCGCTCCACGCCCTGGAGGAGGCCGATCTCGACCCGGTTCACCGTGGGCACCGGCTCCAGCCGGTCGGGGTCGGCGTGCCAGACGAAGGCGTCGGCGGCGGCGAGGTCGAGCCGGCCGGCCGGCGGCGGGGCCAGACGCTCCAGCGCCTCGGCGATGCGGGAGAGCAGCGGCAGCAGTTGGGAATCGATGGTCATAGGATCCGGCATTGTCATCTTCTGCTGGGCGCAGATTTTCATGGAAACCGGCCGGGTGCACGGCCATTTTTTCGTCGCAAGCGCACGGTATCACACGGGTGGCCCGGCACAAGGCGCCGCCCTTTTTCCGTATCCCGTTGCATCGCGGGCGCGGCCCGTTATAGTCGCGGCGTCCTGGCCCCTTTGGGTAGGGTGCCGGGACCAACCACAAGGAGCCTCCTGATGTTCGTTTCGACGGCTTATGCACAGACCGCCGCGCCCGCCGCCGGTGGGGCCGACATGATCGTGCAGTTCCTGCCGCTGATTCTGATCTTCGTCGTCTTCTACTTCCTGCTGATCCGTCCGCAGCAGAAGAAGATGAAGGAACACAAGGGCATGCTGGAGGCGATCCGCCGCGGCGACCGCGTGGTGACCGGCGGCGGCATCATCGGCACCGTGACCAAGGTCGGCCCCGAGGATGAGTTGCAGGTCGAGATCGCCGAGAACGTGCGCGTGCGCGTCGTCCGCTCGACCGTGAACCTGGTGCTCGCCAAGACCGAGCCGGCCGGCAAATCCGGTACTGGCGGCGGCACGGGCGGCACCCCGGCCCCGGCCCCGGCGACGACCGCCGAGGGCGAGAAGGCCGGCGAGGCCAAGGTTGCGGGCCGCAAGTAAGGCGGCCCTTCGGTAGCGAACGGGACTGGTTGACGTATGCTGTATTTTCCGCGCTGGAAGACGTACCTGATCATCGCTGTCTGCGTGCTCGGGACCATTCTCTCGCTGCCGAACTTCCTCAGCCGCGAGACGCTGGCCGCCCTGCCGGACTGGTACGCGGGCACCCGCGTCAACCTCGGCCTCGACCTGCGCGGCGGATCGCACCTGCTGCTCGAGGTCGACATGAACGCGGTCATCCATGACCGCGTCGAAGGGCTGGTCGATTCGGCGCGGACGCAGCTGCGCACCGCGAACATCGGCTACACGGCGATCAACGCGGGCGACCGCGGCATCACCGTGCAGCTGCGCGACCCGGCCCAGGCCGACGACGCCGTCAAGGCGCTGCGTCCGCTGGCCAACACAATCGGCGGCGGCGCGCTCGGCGGCGGGCAACCGGACCTGGATATCCGGGCCAACGGCGGCACGGTGACCGCGACCCTCAGCGAGGTCGCGATGCGCGACCGCGCGACCCAGGCGATCGAGCAGTCGATCGAGATCGTGCGCCGCCGAATCGACGAGACCGGCGTGAACGAGCCGATCATCGCGCGCCAGGGCAACGACCGCATCCTGGTCCAGCTGCCCGGCGTGGAAGACCCCGACCGCATCAAGCGGCTGCTGGGCACCACCGCGAAGATGACCTTCCGCCTCGTGGACATGAACGCCGACCCGACCACCGGGCGCGCCCCTCCGGGCTCCGAGGTGCTGCCCTCCACCGAGGGCGGGCGCAACCAGCAGTCCTACGTGGTGCGCAAGAAGGTCGAGGTGGACGGCGCCAACCTGAAGAACGCCACCGCGGGCACCAACCCGCAGACCGGCGAGTGGGTCGTCAACTTCGAGTTCGACAGCGTCGGCGCGCGCCGCTTTGCCGACGTGACTCGCGCCAACGTCAGCCGCCCCTTCGCCATCGTGCTGGACAACAAGGTGATCAGCGCGCCGGTGATCCGCGAGCCGATCACCGGCGGCCGCGGCCAGATCAGCGGCAGCTTCACCGCCGCCGGGGCCAACGACCTCGCCGTACTTCTGCGCGCCGGCGCCCTGCCGGCACCGCTGAAGGTGATCGAGGAGCGCACGGTCGGCCCCGACCTGGGCGCCGATTCGATCCGCGCCGGCCTGATGTCGGTCACCGTCGGCTTCGTCCTGGTCTGCGCCTATATGCTCGCCGCCTACGGCCTGTTCGGCGCCTTCGCCTGCTTCGCCCTGCTGATCAACATCGTGCTGACGCTGGCGGCGCTGTCGATGCTGCACGCCACGCTGACCCTGCCGGGCATCGCCGGCATCCTGCTGTCGCTGGGCTTGTCGGTGGACGCCAACATCCTGATCAACGAGCGCATCCGCGAGGAGACGAAGAAGGGCCGCGGCGTGTTCGGCGCGATGGAGGCCGGCTTCAGTCGCGCCTACTCGACCATCGTCGACTCGAACCTGACGACGGTCATCAAGATGGCGCTGCTGTTCATCTTCGGCACCGGCGCCATCAAGGGCTTCGCCGTCACCATCACCTTCGGCATCCTCATCTCGATGTTCACGGCGACCGTGCTCGTGCGCCTCATGATGGTCAGCTGGCTGCGCCAGTCGCGGCCGGCCGCCCTGCCGGTCTGAGTCTGAAAGGTCTTTCCCATGTTCCGGCTCCGCCTGGTTCCCGACAACACGAACATCCAGTTCATGCGCGGCCGCTACGCCGGCCTGATCCTGTCGGCGCTGCTGTCGCTCGCCTCCATCGCCCTGTTCTTCTACCCGGGGCTGAACTACGGCATCGACTTCCGCGGCGGCATCGTCATCGAGGCGCGCACGCCGCAGGCCGCCGACTTCGCGTCGCTGCGCCACACGCTGGGCCAGCTCAACATGGGGCAGGTGGCGCTGCAGGAGTTCGGCTCGCCCCAGGACGTGCTGATCCGGCTGGAGCGCCAGCCCGGCGACGACGCGGCCCAGCAGGTGGCGGCCGACAAGGTACGCGCCACGCTCGCCAAGGAAATTCCCGGCACCACGGTGCGCCGCGTCGAGGCGGTGGGCGCGTCGGTCAGCGGCGAGCTGTTCTACAACGGCATGCTGTCGCTCGGCCTCGCCATGGTGGCGATGCTGGTCTACATCTGGTTCCGCTTCGAATGGCAGTTCGGCTTCGGCGCGGTGGTCACGCTGCTGCTGGACGTGACGAAGATTGTCGGCTTCTACGCGATCACCGGGTTGCAGTTCAACCTGACCGCCATCGCGGCGATCCTGACCATCATGGGCTATTCGATCAACGACAAGGTCGTCGTCTACGACCGCATGCGCGAGAACCTGCGCATCTACAAGAAGATGCCGCTGCGCGAGCTGATCGATCGGTCCATCAACGAGACGCTGAACCGCACGCTCGGCACCTCCATGTGCACGCTGCTGTCAATCATCCCGCTGGCGATCTTCGGCGGCGAGGCGTTGCAGGACTTCGGCATCGTGCTGATCTTCGGCATTTTCCTGGCGACCTCCTCGTCGATCTTCATCGCCGCCCCCATCTTGCTGTTCCTGGGCGAGAACCGGCTGCGCCGCGGCGCGCCGGCGGCCGAGGGCGCGCAGCAGCCGGCCCCCACGCCCTAAGGGCCCACGCCCTGAAAATCAGCAACAAGGATTGCGGGTAAGCGATGGCGGACATCACGCCGATCATTCCGTCGGACCGGCAGGTCATCGACGGGTATGGGGACGGGCAGTTCTGCGTGTCAGGGAAGTGGCGGACCGGTGCGGTCGTGGTGCTGCCCGACCGCACGCAGCCGTGGGAGGCCACGGACTTCTCGGCCCTGACCGTGGACGACTTCGCGATGGTCGTGGGCGCGCAGCCGCGGGTCGAGCTTCTGCTGCTCGGCTCGGGGGCCAAGATGCAGCTCCTGCCGAAGGCCCTGCGCCAGAGCCTGCGCGAAGCCGGGCTGGTGGTCGAGGTCATGGACACCGGTGCCGCCTGCCGGACCTACAACGTCCTGCTCGCCGAGGGGCGCCGTGTGGGCGCGGCCTTGCTGCCGGTCTGAGGTTGAACGAACATCCTCCGGAGTCGACGGCCTCCGACTCGCCCGTCGATCACCAACTGAGCGTTTGGCGGGCGCACCGCCGGCCGCTGGAGGTCGACCAGCGGGTGCGGGACCTGACGGCGCGGCTCATCGCGCCGCGTCTCGGCGACCTGGAACGGCTGATGCTGGACCTGCGCCTCGGCGTGGACGGGGAGGTGGGCGCCGGCACGCTGGCCCTTCCGCGGCGGCGCTATCCGTTTCCCAAGGGATACTGCCGGGAGATCACCGACGCCGTCCTGGGACGGCTTGTCCGCCGCATCGCCGCGCCGGATGGTCCCGTTCTGGCCGCCCTCGCGGCCTTTCGGGCGGAGGGCGGTCCCATTGTCCCCATCTGGGGCGCCCTGAGGGAGCGCTACTTCCAGAACGCCTTGCAGATCGGCGACCTCTACGTTGACGTCGCGAACGACACGGTCGACATCACCAAGCCGAAGGTCGAGATCCTGCCGCTGGACCGGAGCGGCTTGCAGGCCGTTTCCGACGTCGGTCATTTCGCCCGCGTTGCGCGCCTCTATTGGGGTGGCGAGGTCTGGGCGAACACCCTTTTCCCGCGTCTGGCGCCGATCCTGCCCATCATCCATCGTGGACCGGAAGGGCGGGTGTCGCTGCACCCGGACAGCATCGCAGTCTTCGCGGAGAACCTCGCCGGGGGCGGCCGGTCGGCGCTTGCCTTCCTGAACGGCGAGCGGGAGGCTGGGCGGTGCGTGCCGGCGGACGTCGCGGCGTCCCTGGCCGGCTGGCAAAGCCGCGGCCCCTGGTTTGGAGAATTCAGCGCCACCCCGGATTGGGAGCGCCTTTACGCCTGTTTCGCGCTGGTGGGCGATCCGAACGGACCCTACCGGTCGGTTCAAGGCTTCCTGGAGATGATCGAGGCGGTGAAAGCTGCGGGATCGTCGGGCTGATCGATTCCGGCACCACGCAAAAAGGGCCCCTTTCGGGGCCCTTCTCGTTCCGGCGATCCTCGGCGGGATCAGGCCGGAGCCTTGGACAGGCGCTCGGCGACGAACTCCCAGTTCACCAGGCTCTCCAGGAACGCCTTCACGAAATCCGCGCGGCGGTTCTGGTAGTCGACGTAGTAGGCATGCTCCCACACGTCGGCGGTCAGCAGCGGGAAGTGGCCCTGGGCCAGCGGGGTGTCGGCGTTGCCGGTCTTGGTGACCTTCAGCTTGCCGCCCTCGACGTACAGCCACGCCCAGCCCGAGCCGAACTGGGTGATGGCGGCGTTCGAGAACTCTTCCTTGAACTTTTCGACGCTGCCGAAGTCAGCGATCAGGCGCTTCTCGAGCTCACCCGGGATGGCGCCGCCACCGTTCTTCTTCATGCTCTGCCAATAGAAGGTGTGGTTCCACACCTGGCCGGCGTTGTTGAAGAGGCCCTGCTTGGACGCGTCGCCGTAGCTCTGCTTGATGACGTCTTCCAGGCTGGCGTTGGCCAGCGGGCTGTCCTTCGTCAGGTTGTTCAGGTTGGTGACGTAGGTCTGGTGATGCTTGTCGTGGTGCAGGTGGAGAGTCTGCGACGACATGAACGGCTCCAGCGCGTCGTACGCGTAGGGGAGCGGCGGAAGTTCGAACGCCATGGGTTACCCTCTCTTCTTGAATTGTCCACTTCCTCGGGCCGAGCCTATACCGGCGCAGCGCCTCCGTCCGCTCAAATAGGCCCGCGGCGCGGCAAAGTGAAGGCCGGAAAAAGGCCGAGGCGCGAAAAGGTGGTACCTCGGGCGCCCAAGAGGGCCTTGGCCGCCTGTTCACCGGAGCGAATCGCCGCTTCCAGCGTCGCCGGCAGCCCTGTTTCAGTCCAATCCCCGGCCAGAACGAGGTTTTCCAAGCCGATTCGGCTCGCTGGACGCTTCGCCATCTCCGCCGGTGCCTGGTCGGGGGTGGCCCGCTTCTCTTTGACGATTCGAACCGGTGGCACCGGGCCGCCCAGGGCAAGCGCGCGCGCGACGTCGCTCCACAGGCGGGCTGCGACGGCCTCCGCGGGTTGGTCGGCCAGGGAATCCGCGTCGCTGACCGTGACGGACGCGACGTCGCCGCGCAGGAACAGCCATTCCGCCGTGCCGCCAACGAGGCCGAGGAAGGGCAGGCCGCCCGGCAGCAGGGGCGCGTCGTCCAGGCGGAAATGGGCGTTCACGATGGCGTGCCCTGCGGCGGGCGCCGGGAGGCCGGGCAGAAGGCGGCTGGAGATCCAGGCCGGGGCAGCGAGGACGACCGAATCGGCGAGACCGACCGGGACCCGCTCCCCCGACACGGACAGGGCGGTGATGCGGTCCCCGTCGCGCTCCAACCCATCCACCCGGCTGCCGAGCCGCAGCGTGCTTCCGTTGCGCTCCAGCCAGGAAACGGCGGGGTCGACCAGGGCGGCGGACAGGCCGCGCTCCGCGAACAGCGGCCGGCAGGCAGCCTCGCCGCGCAGCAGCGTCTCGCGCAGCACCGCGCCGAACAGGCGCGCCGACGACCGGTCCAGCGCGCCGTTCATCACCGAGACGCCGAGCGGCTGCCACAGCCGGTCGTGCAGCGGGCCACCGGGGGGCAGCGCGTCGGCGATGCTGGCCGAAGGGCCGGCCAGGAGGGTGCGGAGCGCCGACAGATAGTCGGCCGGGCGGCTGCCCGGCACGCGGCGCGCCTTGTCGAACAGCCAGAGGCCGCCGGGCCGCAGCGTCCAGCGCTCGCCGTTGCGCAGGTCGAGGAAGGGGAAGGCGGCGGGCCGCAGCTCCGTCAGGCCGCCGCGGGCGCCAATCGCCTCAAGATAGGCGAGCAGGGCGCGGTTGCCGCTGAGCGCCAGATGGCTGCCGTTGTCGACCGTGCGGCCGAGGGTCGAATCGAAGAAGGACCGGGCGCGCCCGCCGGCCTGCGGCGCGCTTTCGTAAAGGACGGCGCGCCGCCCGGCGGCCGTCAGGCGTACGGCCGCCGACAGGCCGGCAAGGCCAGCCCCGACGATGTGGACGGTCGGTGCGGAATGCGTCTTCACGATGCCGGAGGGTATCCGACCGCGCAGCGGATCGCCACCAGCGCGCATTCGCGCTTGCCCACGCGCACCCGCTGCGCCGGGTCGGCCCAGCCCCGCGCGCGCAGGCGGACGAGCAGCCGGTGGTACAGCACCATCATGGCGACCGCCGCCCACAGGGAGCCGCGCCGCCCGCCCTTCCGGCTCTCCTCCAGCGCCCGCCGCGATTCGGCGAACTTCTCCTCGGCGAGGTGGGCCAGCGCCTCGCAGACTTTCGGCAGGTTGGGGTGGGCGAGCACGGCGGCCGGGTCGGAGGTGCTGATGCCGGCGTCGTCCAGCAGCTCGCGCGGCAGGTAGAGCCGCCCCATCTCCCCGTCCTCGGCCACGTCGCGCAGGATGTTGGTCAGCTGCAACGCCTCGCCCAACGCCAGGGCGAAGGCCTCCGTGGAGGCGTCGGCGCGGTCGAACACGCGAATCGCCAGCATGCCGACGGCCCCCGCGACTCGCCGGCAGTAGAGCCGCAGCGTGGGAAGGGGCGGCGCCAGGAGCCCGGCGCTGCCATTGTCGGCGGGAATGTCCATCGCCATGCCGTCGATCAGCGCCTCCAGTTCCCCGCGGGGCAGGCCGTAGCGGTCGATAGCGCCCTTCAGGGCGGCGCCCAGCGGGCTGGACGGGGCGCCCCCGGCGTAGAGGCCGCGGACCTCGCGCCGCCACTCGTCCAGCGCGGCGCGTTTCTCCACGGGATCGCCGGGTTCGTCGGCGATGTCGTCGATCCGGCGGCAGAAGGCGTAGATGGCGAACATTGCCGCGCGCTTGGAACGCGGCAGAAGCAGCATCGGCCAGTAGAAGGTGCTGCCGGAACTCTGGGTGACGGCGGCCGCGGCGGCCGCCGGGTTCGCGGCGGATTCGTCGCGCGTCGAGTCCAGCGTCGGCTGCGGCATGCTGCGGTCCTGTCCTGTTACTCCGGTCGGTCACCTCATCCTATTTCGTGCCCAGCGCGCGCGCCAGTCCCCGTGCGGCGGCATAAACCTTATGATGGGTGCCCAGCACCACGCGCTTCTTCAGTGGATCGCGCGCTTTCAGCCGCTTGGCCAGCGATTCCGCGAGGCTGAGGATCACCGACGCCTCCAGCCGCAGGCCGCGGTGCTGGATCAGGCTGGGCAGGGGGGCCGCCCGCTCCAGCAGGCGGTCTGTGTGCTCCAGCGTGCGGTCGAAGATGACGCGCAGCTTGGCGTCGCTCTCCGGCTCGACCAGCCGTTCGACGCTGATCCCGCCTTCCTCGAACCAGGCGAGCGGGATGTAGCAGCGGCCGAGCTGCATCCAGTCGTCGCGGCAGTCCTGAAGGTGGTTGAGCACCTGGAGCGCCGAGCAGAGCGCGTCCGACGCCGGGCCGGCGGCCACGCCCTCGCCGTGCAGGTCGAGCAGGAAGCGCCCGACCGGGTTGGCGGAGAAGCGGCAGTAGAGCAGCAGGTCGCTCCAGCTGTGGCAGCGCGCGCCGACCGCGTCGCGCCGGAAGGCGCGCAGCACCTGACGGGCATGGCGGTCGCTGACCCCCGTCGATTGCAGGCTGGCGCGCAGATCCAGCGCCGGCTTCAGGTAGGCGTGCTTGGCCTGGCCGGTGGTGAGGGAGCGCTCCAGCGCCTCCAGGTAGGCCAGCTTGGTCTCCGGCTCCAGGTCCGGATCGTCGGCGATGTCGTCGCCCAGGCGCACGAATCGGTAGAAGGCCATCACGTGCGGCCGCAAATGCTTCGGCAACAGGTGCGATGCTACGGGAAAGTTTTCGGACCCGGCGTCCTTGCGGGCGATCGGGTTGGGTTTCCGGGGCTTCGTGGGGGCGATGTTGAAATCGGCCATGGGTCCGTGCCTGCTGCGCGTCGGGGCTGGCGTGAGGCGCCTGTCTGCCTAATATAAGGCGCAAACCGGCTTTGCCCCGGTCTGCAATCCGTTCCACCCCCATTTTTCCCATACAGGCATCACATGGCGAAGGCTACCCCCGACCTGTCCTATAGCGGACAGGAGGTGCGGAAATATGACAATGACCGTTTTCTGACCTGCCTATTCGCCCCGGCCGAGCGGCGCGAATCGCTGTTCGCGCTCTACGCCTTCAACCTGGAGATCGCCAAGACGCGCGAGGTGGTGACGGAGCCGGTGCTGGGCCAGATGCGCCTGCAGTTCTGGCGCGATGGCATCGAGAAGGTCTATGCGGGCGCCGCGGTGCCCAAGCATGCGGTGATGGAGCCGCTGGCCGCCGCGGTCAAGGAGCAGGGGCTGAGCCGCGCTCTGCTGGACCGGCTTATCGACGCCCGCGAGGCCGACCTGGAGGACGCCCCGCCGGCCAGCCTGGACTGCCTCGTCAACTATGCGGACGTGACCAGCACGCCGCTCCTCCAGTTGGCGCTGGAGTCGTTGGGCGTTCGGGAGGCGCCCGCCCAGCAGGCGGCGCGCCATGTGGGCATTGCCTACGCGCTGACCGGGATCCTGCGCGCGGTACCCTTCCACGCCCGCCAGCACCGCCAGATGCTGCCGGCCGACCGTATGGAGGTGCACGGCGCCAAGCAAGGCGACCTGTTCGAACTGCGCTCCGCGCCCGAACTGCGGCCGGTTGTGGCGGAGGTGGCGGACCGCGCGCGCGATCATCTGGCCCAGGCGCGGGGTCTGCGCCGCGAGGTACCGCGTGCCGCCCTGCCGGCCCTGCTGCCGGCGGTGCTGGCCGACACCTACCTGGACGTCATCGCGCGGGAGGGCAACGACCCCTTCGCCGCGCGCGTGCAGATGGCCAACCCGTTCCGGCAGGCGAAGCTCGCCTGGGCGGCGGTGCGGGGGCGGTATTGAGCGTGTGACGGGGGGTGTTGGGTTGCGCTGCGCTCCACCCAACCTACGATGGATGATTCGTAGGTTGGGTGGAGCGCAGCGCAACCCAACGTCTCACGCGTCCTTCAGCCAGCCTTCCAGATCCTCCAGCGCGCGGCGGGTGTAGGCGAGCTTGCGGTCGCGACCGCGGATTTTATCGTCGACGGGGGGAAACAGGCCGAAGTTCACGTTCATCGGCTGGTAGGTCTCGGCGTTCGCACCGCCGGTGATGTGGCTGAGGATGGCGCCCAGCGCCGTGGTCGGCGGCGGAGCGGCGGTGTCGCGGCCGAGACGCTCCGCGGCGGCGAAGCGGCCGGCCATCAGGCCGACGGCGGCGCTCTCCACATAGCCTTCGCAGCCCGTGACCTGCCCCGCGAAGCGGATGCGCGGCTGCGCCTTCAGCCGCAGGCGGGTGTCGAGCAGGCGCGGGCTGTTCAGGAAGGTGTTGCGGTGCAGGCCGCCGAGCCGCGCGAACTCCGCCTTCTCCAGGCCGGGGATCATCCGGAAGACGCGCGCTTGCTCGGCGTGGCGCAGCTTGGTCTGGAAGCCCACGAGGTTGTAGAGCGTGCCGAGCGCGTTGTCCTGGCGCAGCTGGACCACGGCGTAGGGGCGGCGTTCCGGCTTGTGCGGGTTGGTCAGGCCGACCGGCTTCATCGGGCCGTAGCGCAGCGTGTCCACGCCGCGCTCCGCCATCACCTCGATGGGCAGGCAGCCTTCGAAGTAGGGGGTGGTCTTCTCCCACTCCTTGAAGTCCACCTTTTCGGCGGTCAGCAGGGCGTCGATGAAGGCGCGGTACTCGTCCTTCTCGAAGGCGCAGTTGATGTAGTCCTTGCCGGTGCCGCCGGGGCCGGGCTTGTCGTAGCGCGACTGGAACCACGCCTTGGACAGGTCCACGCTCTCCAGATAGACGATGGGGGCGATGGCGTCGAAGAAGGCCAGCGATTCCTCCCCCGTGAAGGAGCGGATCGCCTCGGCCAGCGGCGGGGAGGTGAGGGGGCCGGTGGCGATGACGACGCTATCCCACTCCTCAGGCGGCAGGCCGGCGACCTCGCCGCGCTCCACGGTGATCAGCGGGTGGCCGGTGATGGCCTCGGTCACGGCGCCCGCGAAGCCGTCGCGGTCCATGGCGAGCGCCCCACCGGCCGGCACCTTGTGCGCGTCGGCGCAGCGCAGGATCAGCGAGCCGCAGCGCCGCATCTCCTCGTGCAACAGGCCGACCGCGTTGTACTCCGCGTCGTCCGACCGGAAGGAGTTGGAGCAGACCAGCTCGGCAAACTGGTCGGTGCTGTGCGCCTCCGTCGCGCGGACGGGCCGCATCTCGTGCAGCACGACGGGCACGCCGCGCGAGGCGAGCTGCCAAGCCGCCTCGGACCCGGCGAGGCCGCCGCCGATGACGTGGACGGGCCCAGACATGTTTGGACGGGGAGTGGTGTCGGTGGTCATGGACAAAGGCTTTCGAGCGGCAAAACGACAGAAGCCGCCGAACGGCGGCGGGGGCTGGGTGCGCCCGAATGAAACATTTGAAACGCTGTGAAACGTCGAACGCTGTGCTGTTTCATTCGGGGGTGGGGCGGCGTTGGTGGAAAAAGGACAATTATCCTATACCAGTTCGGGGTCCACAGCAAGGATCGCGTTGTACGCCAAGCGCCCTACCGGGTCCATTCGATGCCTTCCTGCTTTACCACCTCCCGGAGCCTGGGGCCGACCTTCGACAGATCGATCACGTCGGCAAAATAGGGCACGGTGCTCTCTTCCAGGTCGTCGTCGATGTGGGCGAGCAACCCAGCCGGAAGCGGTTCCAGCGGGTCTATGGCGACATCGATGTTGCTCCAGTGCCCCATGTCGCCGCGCGCGCAGGAGCCGAACAGGTACACGCGCGCGGGGTGGCCGGCAAGCCAGTCGAACAGGATTCGCCTCACGGTGTCGAGGGCGCGGCGGCGGACGTCGTTCATCATGGTGCAGTTTAACATGGGCGCGCCCAGGCGCCAAAGAATCGGCCGGCCCCGCGGTTGGCGGAGGCCGGCCCATGTTCGGTGTGCTGATCTCGGTGTGCCGAAGAAAAAGCTTACTGGGTCTTCGTCGTCGTGGTGCGCTCGGTGGTGGTCGAGCCGGTGGCCGGCGGGGTCGTCAGGGTGGAGCCGTAGTTCGGCGAGGTGGTCGTGGTGGTGGTCGTGGTGCTGCGGGTCGAATCGTCGGAGCCGCAGGCGCTGACCAGCAGGGCCGCGCCGAAGGCCAGCGCGACACCGGACAGAATCGTCTTCTTCATGGTCCCTCTCCCTCCTGTAAGGCGAAGTGTGGAGGAAGAACGCGCGCTGGGCGCGTTTGTTTCCTTTCCCGGCGGGAGCGCTATGATAAGAAAAGGGCCGGGGAGTCCCCGGCCCGTCTTTACGCCCTCTTTCGGGTTTTCGGCTTCGCCTTCAGGTAGGGCGCCAGATACTGGCCGGTGTAACTCCGGGAGACCTTGACCACGTCTTCCGGCGAGCCTTCCGCGACGACCTCGCCGCCGCCGGTGCCGCCCTCGGGGCCGAGGTCGATGATCCAGTCGGCGGTCTTGATGACCTCCAAGTTGTGCTCGATCACCAGCACCGTGTTGCCCTGGTCGACCAGCGCGTGGAGCACCTCCATCAGCTTCTCCACGTCGGCGAAGTGCAAGCCGGTGGTTGGCTCGTCGAGGATGTAGAGGGTGCGGCCGGTGGCGCGGCGGCTCAGTTCCTTCGACAGCTTCACGCGCTGCGCCTCGCCGCCGGACAGCGTCGTGGCGGGCTGGCCGATGTGGATGTAGCCGAGGCCCACCCGTTCCAGCGTCTCCAGCTTGTCGCGGATGCCGGGCACGGCCTTGAAGAACTCCTTGCCCTCCTCGACGGTCATGTCCAGCACGTCCGCGATGGTCTTGTCGCGGTAGGTGACCTCCAAGGTCTCGCGGTTGTAGCGCTTGCCGTGGCAGACGTCGCATGTGACGTAGACGTCCGGCAGGAAGTGCATCTCGATCTTGATGACGCCGTCGCCCTGGCAAGCCTCGCAGCGCCCGCCCTTCACGTTGAAGGAGAAGCGGCCTGGGCCGTAGCCGCGGGCCTTCGCCTCCGGCAGGCCGGCGAACCAGTCGCGGATCGGGGTGAAGGCGCCGGTGTAGGTCGCGGGGTTGGAGCGCGGGGTGCGGCCGATCGGGGACTGGTCGATGTCGATGACCTTGTCCAGATGCTCCAGCCCCGTCAGCTCGTCATGCTCCGCCGGGTGCTCGCGGGCGCCCATCAGCTTGCGCGCCACGGCCTTGTAGAGCGTCTCGATGATCAGGGTGGACTTGCCGCCGCCCGACACGCCGGTGACGCAGGTGAAGGTGCCCAGCGGAACGCGTGCCGACACGTTCTTCAGGTTGTTGGCGCGGGCCCCCTTCACCTCCAGGAACTGGCCCTTGTGGCCGGTCCGGCGCTCGTCGGGCACCGGCACGAACCGGGTGCCGTTCAGGAACTGGGCGGTGACGCTGTTGGGGTTCTTCCGCACCTCCTCCGGCTTGCCCTGGGCGATGACGGTGCCGCCGTGCTGGCCGGCGCCGGGACCCATGTCCACCAGATAGTCGGCGGTGCGGATCGCGTCCTCGTCATGCTCCACCACGATCACGGTGTTGCCGAGGTCGCGCAGGCGCTTCAGCGTCGCCAGCAGCCGGTCGTTGTCGCGCTGGTGCAGGCCGATGGAGGGCTCGTCCAGCACGTAGAGCACGCCGGTCAGGCCGGAGCCGATCTGCGAGGCCAGGCGGATTCGCTGGCTCTCGCCGCCGGACAGGGAGCCGGAGCCGCGGCTGAGCGTCAGGTATTCCAGGCCGACGGCGTTGAGGAAGCCCAGCCGCTCGTTGATTTCCTTCAGGATGCGGTAGGCGATCTCCTTGTCCTTCGGGCGCAGGTGGTCGTTCAGCGTGTTGAACCAGCCGGCCGCGTCGGCGATGGACATTTCGGAAGCCGCGGAGATGTGCAGGCCGTGCACCTTGACGGCCAGCGCCTCCGGCTTCAGGCGGGCGCCCTTGCAGGTCTCGCAGGGCTGGGACGACTGGTACTTCGACAGCTCGTCGCGCATGTAGGCGCTTTCCGTCTCGCGGTAGCGCCGTTCCAGGTTGTTGACGATGCCCTCGAAAGCCTTGTGCGTCTGGTAGCTGCGCAGGCCGTCGTCGTAGGTCATGGTGATCGGCGACCCGTCGGAGCCGAAGAGGATGGTCTGCTTGACCGCCTCCGGCAGATCCTCCCACGGGGTGTCCATGCCGACGCCGAAATGCTTGGCGATGCTCTCCAGCGTCTGCACGTAGTACTGCGAGCTGGAGCCGGCCCAGGGGGCGATGGCGCCCTTCTTCAGCGACAGCCGCTCGTCCGGCACGACCAGCATGGGGTCGAAGTAAATCTTGCTGCCCAGTCCGTCGCAGGCCGGGCAGGCGCCGAACGGGTTGTTGAAGGAGAACAGGCGCGGCTCGATCTCCGGGATCGTGAAGCCGGACACCGGGCAGGCGAACTTCTGCGAGAAGACGGTCTGCTCGTGGTTGTCCGCGTTCTCCACGAAGACGATGCCGTCGGCGAGGCCGAGCGCCGTCTCCAGCGAATCGGCCAGGCGGTTGCCCAGCCCTTCGCGCACGACGATGCGGTCCACCACCACGTCGATGTCGTGCTTCAGCTTCTTGTTGAGCGCCGGGACCTCGTCGATCTCGTGCATGGTGCCGTCGACGCGCACGCGCTGGAAGCCGCGCTTGCGCAGGTCCTGGATCTCCTTCTTGTACTCGCCCTTGCGGCCGCGGATGAGCGGCGCCAGGAGGAGCAGGCGCGTGCCCTCCGGCATGGCCAGGATGCGGTCGACCATCTGGCTGACCGTCTGGCTTTCGATCGGCAGGCCGGTGGCCGGCGAATAGGGGATGCCGACGCGCGCCCAGAGCAGGCGCATGTAGTCGTAGATCTCCGTCACCGTGCCGACGGTGGAGCGCGGGTTCTTCGACGTCGTCTTCTGTTCGATGGAGATGGCCGGCGACAGCCCCTCGATCGAATCGACGTCCGGCTTCTGCATCAGCTCCAGGAACTGGCGCGCGTAGGCCGACAGGCTCTCGACGTAGCGCCGTTGGCCCTCGGCGTAGATGGTGTCGAACGCCAGGGACGACTTGCCGGACCCCGACAGGCCGGTGATGACGATCAGCTCGTCCCGCGGCAGGTCGACGTCGACGTTCTTCAGGTTGTGTTCCCGCGCGCCGCGGACACTGATGTGCTTGTTCATGGAGTGTTCTTAGCCGAAACGGGGAGGAAAGGGAAGACGGCAGAGAAGGGGTTGAAGCCCGGACAGATATGTGGCAGGCGCGACCGAATTGCCACCGTCGCGCCGCGCCCATCATCCCCTTTTGCCGCCGATTCGGCCGGTGGTCCGTTGGGAAAGGCGGGGCAGGGCGAAGGAATCTGTTTCACGGGCCAACGGACTCTGCTATATTTGTTCACGGAGTGTTCTCTTCCGCGCGGGCCGGGCGGGTTGGTTCGGGCGGAAGGGGCCAAGCGCTCCGCGGCGGTTGACCCGCGCCCGTGCGTCATGCTTTGTGGAGCGTGAGCGGGGCTAGGGGCAAACAGACAAACCGGCCCTGCGAACAGACACCACTGGCATCTGGACGCCCTTCCGCCGGGCGCCCGAACGGGTCGGAGAGGATGCCGGTACACCCGCGCTAGGAGACACGTGCGATGAATGTATGGACGTTTACGGGGCGCCTGGGCGCGGATGGCGAGTTGCGCTCCACGCAGAGCGGCGAGAAGGTGCTGGGCTTCCGCGTCGCCAACGACGTCGGGTTCGGCGAGCGCAAGACCACGCAGTGGGTCGATTGCTCCATCTGGGGCCGTCGCGCCGAGGCGCTGGCCCCGCACCTGACCAAGGGCAAGCAGGTCGTCGTGTCCGGCGAGGTGACGATCCGCGAGTATGAGAAGCGCGACGGCACCCGTGGCGCCGGCCTCTCCGTGCGTGTCAACGAGATCGACTTCACCGGCGGCCCGCGCGAGGGCGAAGGTGGCGGCGGCTACGGTGGCGGCGGTGGCGGTTACGAGTCGCGCGGTGGCGGCGGCGGTGGCGGCTACGGCGGTGGTGCCGGCGGCGGCGGCGGTTACGGCGGGGGCGGCGGCGGTGGCCGCAGCGGCGGTGGTGCTCCGCCCCGTCACGACGACCTGGACGACGAGATCCCGTTCTGACGAGCGGTTTGCTCCGATCCGGTCAAACGCGTTTCGACGGCGCTGCGGAGTTCCTTCCGCGGCGCCGTTCTTTTGTGCGGCCGGTGCTTGGTCCGGGACGGGCTCAGCGCGGGCCGGGGTTGGTCGCGCGGTACCAGTTGGTCGCGTCCGTCGCGCCGGGCAGGGACGCCGGCTGGCCGTTGCCGACGATCGGCGGCAGGGCGGCGAACTGGTCGGGGCTCATCCCGGTCAGCAGCAGGGCCTGGCGCTCGCTGGAATAGCGGAGGTTGCCGGTGTCCACGGCCACCCGGCGCTTCAGCGGATAGACCGGCGCGCCGCTCGCCACGAGAACCTGGACGGGCTCGCGGCTGGGCGTCACCACCACGTCGTCGACCCTGCCCAGGATGCGGTCGGCCTCCGCCGACTGGACCGACAGGCCGACGAGTTCCAGCGGCGAGATCGACGCCATCGGCCGCGGCGGGTCGCCGGCCTCCGCGCAGGCGCCGAGAGCGAGCAGCGCGCCGGCCGCGAGCAGCCGCGCCCCAACCGCGCCGACCGCCGCGCCGACCGATGATGGACGTCCTGGATTGGTCCGCATCTGTGCCTCCTCCATCGCTTGGGCTTCGCTTGGGCACAGCTGTAACGCGGCAGGAGGGCGAACGGATCGGCGCGGGGGCCGAAGTTTCCTCCGGCCCTCCGTCCGTCCTTGGTTGCGCGTCAGGTGAAGACGTAGTCGCGGCCGGCCTGGAGCCCCGTGGCGTCCACCGAGAGCGACGATCCGTCCCGGAAGGAGAAGACCGTCCCGGTCTGGGTGGTCGAGACGCTCATGCCGCCGGCCGTGTAGCCCTGGAACTCGATCCGGTCGATCCCCCGCTCGAAATACTGGATGTCGTCCTTGCCGAAGCCGCCGGTGGCCGACTGCATCCGGAAGATGTCGGCCGTCGCGTCGAAATAGCTGACCATGTGGTCGTTGCCGGCCCCGGGCACGAACAGGTCGCGGCCGTCGTCGCGCAGCGTGTCCACCAGCCAGTCGTCGCCGGCCCCGCCGAACATCGTGTCGTCGCCGCGCCCGCCCTTGAGCGTGTCGTTGTCGGTGCCGCCGTCCAGCCAGTCGTTTCCGGCCCCGCCGAACAGCTGGTCGCTGCCGGTTCCGCCGTACATGCTGTCGTTGCCGGCGTCGCCGGAATAGGGATCGCCGAGCCAATCGTTTCCGGCGCCGCCGTTCAGGTAGTCGTTGCCCAGGCCGCCGGCGAGCGAATCATTGCCACCACCGCCGTAGATCGAGTCGGCGTCGCTGGACCCGGTGAGGCGGTCCGCGGTGTCCTTCCCCCAAAACTTGGCCATGGTTCCTCTCCGTGATTGGTTAACAGATTGTTAACATCGAAGTGGGGAAGGAGGAAAGGTAAAAAAATCATTAATTCGCCTGAACCAAATTTTGCCACCGGCCCAGGCTGTGTTGTGTCCCTTGTGTTTTCGTGTTGTTTCCGTTTTCAGACCATTTGATTGTTCGAAGGTTCGTTGGTTCGAATACTGTGCGGGGTGGTGGGTCGCGCGCCGCCGGTTGACGCCGGCAAAGCAAAGGCCGGTGCGCCCGCGGACGCACCGGCCTTTGTTTGGGCCCGGATCAGGTCTGGATCCGAGGTCTGGGTCAGGGGTCTGAGTTAGGCCTGGGTCGGGTTGGGCTCGCCGGGCATGGGTTCGCCGGCGGGGGGCGGCATCTCCGGCGGCACGTCCGGGTTGGACGGCACGGGGTAGGGCTCCGGCGTGGTCGGCTGGGTCGGCTCGGGCGTGGGCGTGCCGGGGCTGGGGATCTCGCCGGGGCCGCCCGGAGTCATGGGGTCGGACGCCATGGGGTCACTCATCGCAGAAACCTTCGGTTGTTGATGCATGCGATTGGCCGGATGGGTGGTCACTCGACCGCCCGCTCGACGGCGCGGCCGCCGGCCTTCAGATCCTGCCCGGCCCCATCGACCGTGTTGCAGCCGGCAAGCAGCGCAGCGAAGGTCAGGATGAAGCTGGCAAGCGCAATCTGGCGCACGGGGAACTGCATCGTGCGGCTCATGATCCCGAACTCCTGTGTGGCTGGTGTTGCCTGATCAACGCCGCTTCGCGCGCGTTGGTTCCGGCGCGCGCGTTGGATTTGCAACGGGGCGGAAGGGGGATGAGCTGCCACTTGACGTGGTACGCCGCGTGGTGAAGATGGCCGGCTCCGCCGCCGTCCGACCATCCGGCTTCAGAATGCCCAAAACGTCATGACCGAAACCTCGCTTCCAGCACCCCGGATCACCGACCGCCTGCGCGCCCATGTGGGTGAGCTGCTGCGGCTGGCGGCGCCCGTGATCGTGTCGCGCGCCGGGCTGATCGTGATGATGGCGGTCGACACGGCCATCGTCGGCCGCTACAGCGCGCAGGAGCTGGCCTATTACGGCCTGGCGCACCTGCCCTCAAACCTGATGATCACGACCGGCGTCGGCCTGCTGATGGGCGTCGTCGCCACCACCGCCCACGCGCTGGGCGCGGGCGACGAAAAGGAGTGCGGGCGCGTCTGGCGGCGGTCGATTCCCTACGCGCTGCTGCTGAGCGTTCTGTTCGCGCTCGGCTCCCTGGCCGGCGGGCCGTTCTTCCGCCTGACCGGCCAGTCGCCGGACCTGGTGGAGGGCGGGGCCGCGGTCCTGGCGGTGCTCGGCCTCGGCGCGCCGGGGATGATGCTGTACGTCGCCACGGGCTTCTTCCTGGAAGGGCTGAAGCGGCCGGTGCCGGGCATGGTCGTGATGATCGTCGGCAACCTGGTGAACGCGCTGCTGGCCTGGGCGCTGGTCTGGGGGCACCTGGGCTTTCCCGCCATGGGCGCGGTCGGCTCCGCCTGGGCGACCACGGCGGTCCGCTGGGTGATGGGCCTCGGCCTCGCCCTGTACGCGTGGCGGATGAGCGACCACGAGCGCTGGGGCGTGCGCGCGCCGGTCGGCGCGTGGTGGCGCGACAGCCACCGGCAGAGGCACCTGGGCTACGCCGCCGGCCTCAGCCTCGCGGTGGAGAGCGGCGCCTTCGCGACTCTCGGCCTGTTCGCCGGCATGATCTCGCCGCTGGCGCTGGGCGCCTACACGGTGGGGCTGAACCTGACGGCGCTGCCCTTCATGGCGGCGGTGGGGCTGGGCTCCGCCACCGCGGTGCGGGTCGGCGTCGCCTACGGCCGGCGCGACCGGCTGGACATGGCGCTGGCCGGCTGGACCGGGCTGGGGGTGACCAGCCTGATCCTGGCCGTCGTCGGGGTCCTGTACGTCAGCGTGCCGGAGCCGCTGGCGGCCATCTACAGCGCCGACCCGGCGCTGGTCGAGCGCGTGGCGCCGCTGATCGCCTTCACCGCCTGGGTGCTGGTGGCCGACGGCGGCCAGACGGTGATGGCCAACGCGCTGCGCGGCCGCGGCGACGCCTGGGTGCCGACGGCGCTGCATTTCGTGTCCTACGCGGTGGTGATGATTCCGGTCTCGGCCCTGCTCGCGTTCGGATGGGAACGGGGCGAGCGCGGTCTTTTTGAGGGAATTCTCATCGCCAGTGTGGTATCGGTGAGCATCCTTTCGCTGCGCTTCGCGCTGCTGAGCCGCCGCTGAACCGGGATGTGCAGACAGGGTTGAAGATGGGGGCCAGATTGGGAAATGTCGGAATGGAAACGCCGGAAACCGCTTCGGCCCCGGAGCGTTGAGTGCACCTGCGAAAGCTGGTAGGAATTCTTATATTGCATACAGCGGCCCGCAGGGTCGTGCGGATGCGCCACCGTTGAACGGAACCGCTGATCGGTCAGGCATCGCCGCAGCCAGAAGAATGAGTTTGTCTCCTTGAGCACGACACCCCTTCCTCCCGCCTCCGACATCGCGCCGGTCACGATCGAAGACGAGATGCGCCGCTCGTATCTCGATTACGCGATGAGCGTGATCGTGAGCCGCGCATTGCCCGACGTGCGCGACGGCCTGAAGCCGGTGCACCGGCGCATCCTCTACGCGATGAAGGAGGGCGGGTACGACTCGACCAAGCCCTACAAGAAGTCGGCGCGCATCGTCGGCGACGTGATGGGTAAATACCACCCGCACGGCGACAGCGCGATCTACGACGCCATGGTCCGCATGGCGCAGGACTTCTCCATGCGCCTGCCGCTGATCGACGGGCAGGGCAACTTCGGATCGATGGACGGCGACCCGCCGGCGGCCATGCGCTACACCGAGGCGCGTCTGGCCAAGGCGGCGGAGGCGCTGCTCGACGACATCGACAAGGACACGGTCGATTTCCAGGCGAACTACGACGATTCGGGCAAGGAGCCCACGGTCGTCCCGGCGCGCTTCCCGAACCTGCTGGTCAACGGCGCCGGCGGCATCGCCGTCGGCATGGCCACCAACATCCCGACCCACAATCTGGGCGAGGTGGTGGACGCCTGCTGCGCCTACATCGACAACAACGACATCACCGACGAAGAGCTGATGGAGTTCGTGCCGGGTCCGGACTTCCCGACGGGCGGCCTGATCCTCGGCCGGTCGGGCATCCGGTCGGCTCTGACCACCGGCCGCGGCTCGGTGATCATCCGCGCCAAGACCGAGATCGAGGAGATCCGCAAGGACCGCTTCGCCATCGTGGCGACGGAAATCCCGTACCAGGTCAACAAGTCCAAGCTGATGGAGCGCATCGGCGAGGTGGTCAACGACAAGACCATCGAGGGCATCTCCGACCTGCGCGACGAATCGGACCGCGACGGCGTGCGCGTGGTGATCGAGCTGAAGCGCGACGCCATGCCCGACGTGGTGCTGGCCCAGCTGTTCCGCCACACCCAGCTGCAGACGTCCTTCGGCGTCAACATGCTGGCGCTGAACGGCGGCCGGCCGGAGCTGATGAACCTGCGGCAGATCATCGTCGCCTTCGTCCGCTTCCGCGAGCAGGTCATCACCCGGCGCACCGAGTTCCTGCTCGGCAAGGCGCGCGAACGCGCCCACACCTTGGTCGGCCTGGCGGTCGCGGTCGCCAACCTGGACGACATGATCGCGCTGATCCGCAGCGCCCCCGACCCCGTCTGGGCGCGCGAGCAGCTGATGGAGCGCGAGTGGCCGGCGCTGGACGTCGCCCCGCTGATCGCGCTGATCGACGAGCCGGGCCGCGGCGTGTCGGAGAACGGCACCTACCGCCTGTCGGAAGAGCAGGCCCGCGCCATCCTGGACCTGCGCCTGCACCGCCTGACCGGGCTGGAGCGCGATAAGATCGGCGCCGAGCTTCGGGATGTCACCGACCAGATCGCCGACTACCTGGAAACGCTGGCCAACCGCGTGAAGCTGCTGGGCATCCTGCGCGACGAGCTGGTGGAGATGAAGGAGCGGTTCGGCAACCCGCGCCGCACCGAGATCCAGGAGCTGGAGTTCGAGGCCGACATCGAGGACCTGATCCAGCGCGAGGACATGGTCGTCACGGTCAGCCAGTCCGGCTACGTCAAGCGCGTGCCGCTGTCCACCTACCGCGCGCAGAAGCGCGGCGGCAAGGGCCGGTCGGGCATGTCGATGAAGGCGGAGGACGCGGTCAGCGACCTGTTCGTCGCCAACACGCACACGCCGCTGCTGCTCTTCTCCTCGCGCGGCATGGTTTACAAGCTGAAGGTCTACCGCCTGCCGCTGGGCAACCCGCAGGCGCGCGGCAAGGCCTTCGTGAACCTGCTGCCGCTGATCGACGGCGAGACGATCACCACCGTCCTGCCGCTGCCCGAGGACGAGGCGGTGTGGGCCAACCTGCACGTGGTCTTCGCCACGTCGAAGGGCAACGTGCGCCGCAACCGCATGTCGGACTTCGCCAACATCCGCTCCAACGGCCTGATCGCCATGAAGCTGGAGGAGGAGGGCGAGCGGCTGATCGCCGTCCGCACCTGCTCGGAAGCGGACGACGTCCTGCTGGCGACCAGCGGCGGCAAGTGCATCCGCTTCGAGGTCGCCGACGTGCGCGTCTTCGCCGGCCGCACCTCCACCGGCGTGCGCGGCATCCGTCTGGCCGACGGCGACGAGGTCATCTCCATGACCACGCTGCATCACGTCAACGCCACGCCGGAGGAGCGCGCGGCCTATCTCAAGCGCAAGCGCGAGGAAGGCGTGGACATGGAAGGCGAGGCGGCACCGGAGGCCGACGAGGTCCCGACCGAGGCCGTCACGCTGTCCCAGGAACTCTACGAGGACCTGAAGCGCCAGGAACAGTACATCCTGACCGTGACCGAGCGCGGCTACGGAAAGCGCACGTCGTCCTATGAATACCGGGTGACCGGCCGCGGCGGCCAGGGCATCTGGAACATGGAGATGGGCGAGCGCAACGGCTCCATCGTCGCGGCCTTCCCGGTGGAGGCCAAGCACCAGGTGATGATGGTCACCAACGGCGGCCAGGTCATCCGCATGCCGATCCACGACGTGCGCATCGCCGGCCGCAAGACGCTGGGCGTCACGCTGTTCCGCGTCGGTGCGGATGAACGCGTCGTCTCCGTCGCCTCCATCGCGGAGGACGAGGACAACGGGAACGGCAATGGCAACGGCGGCGAGCTTGGCCTGAACGGCGACGGCAACGGCGTTGACGGAACGACCGGCGTGGACACCGGTGTGGACACCGGGATTGCGAACGGTGATGCCGCTTCCGGTCCCGAGGACTCGATCGAATAAGAAAGGGCGGAAGGTACTCCCATGGCCAAGCGCCGCATCGGTGTCTATCCCGGCACCTTCGACCCGATCACCAACGGGCACCTGGACATCATCCAGCGCGCCTCGCGCTTGGTCGATCACCTGATTGTCGGCGTTGCGCGCAACGCCGGCAAAGGCCCGCTCTTCTCCACCGACGAGCGGGTCGCCATGGTGCGGGAGGATGTGTCCGCCCTCAACAACGGCACCAGCATCGAGGTGCGCGCCTTCGACACGCTGCTGATGCAGTTCGCCGTGGAGATGAACGCCACCGTCATCATCCGCGGCCTGCGCGCCGTCTCGGACTTCGAATACGAGTTCCAGATGGCGGGCATGAACGCGCGCCTGAACCCCAAGGTCGAGACCATGTTCCTGATGGCCTCGGAAAAGCACCAGTTCATCTCCTCGCGCTTCGTGAAGGAGATCGGGCGCCTGGGCGGGGACATCCGCAGCTTCGTCAGCGCCCGCGTGGCCGACCATCTGGCCGAGCGATTCGCGCTGGAGGCCAACAACGGCGACAACAACAAGCATGTGCAGACGCTGAAGCAGGGATGAGCGCCGGCCCGCTTTGCGGGAAGGGCGCGGCCTTTGCTTGGCCCAGGGGTTGACGGGCAAATTTTGCGCGCCAAGCTCAACCCCACGGTTGACCGGCGGGGCGTCCCCTCTTATGGTGCGCCCCTCTCCGGCGATCGCGTTTCCAAGCGATCTTCAGACGATGTGATCCGGTAGCTCAGTCGGTAGAGCACGTGACTTTTAATCATGTGGCCGTGGGTTCGAATCCCACCCGGATCACCATTACTTTCAAGGGCTTAGGGCCAGTTTGAGGCCCCGTTTTTCCCACGGTTTGCAATCCGATCATCGGCGGTTTGCAAATTCCGTTCATTCGGCGTTCTTCGGGCGCCCCTTCTTCCCCTTCCCCTTGGCCGCTCGGGCGGCGTCCAGAGAGGCAATTGCAAGCTGGGCATTCCGCTTCTTGGCGGTGTACTTCCGGACCATGGCCACGGTCTGGTGCCCCGTGATCGAGGCGATCACCTCCCACTCCAGCTTCAACTCGTGCAGCATGGTCGCGGCGGTGTAGCGCAGGCCGTGGGTCGTCACGTCGTCGGCAAGACCGGCCTCGCGAATCGCGTCGCTCATGAAGTGGACGAAGCCGTTCGGGGTCATCGGCTTGTGGAATCGGCTGGGCAGCATCGCCATGTGCTTGTGCGACTCCAGCCACGGATCGAGCACCGCGACCAGCTCCTGAGACGCGGGGATCCACAGGCGCTCGTTCGTCTTCTGCTGGGTCACGGAAATGGTGCCGCTGCGGTAGTGCTGGCGGACCATGGCCGCCACGTCGCCGGCGCGCTGCCCGGTGTTCAGCAGCAGCTCGAAGGCGACGCGCTCGCGGGTGGTCGGCCCCCACTTCGCGCGGAAGGATTCGATCTCCGATTCCTCCCACGGCCGGTGACCGTCTCCGGTCTTCAGCATCTTCGGCCGCTGGGCCGGGTTGTCCGCCCGCCACCCGCGATCAACGGCGAAGGTCAGCAGGAGCCGCAGCACCTGGACCATGTAGTTGGCTGTCCGCGGCTTCTCCATGAACGTGTCGCGGAGGGTCAGGACGTGCTTGCGCTCGACCGCCTTGACGGGCAGGGCGCCCCATCCCTTGAACTTCCCGCCCTTGGCCGTGTTGCCAAGCGACAGGGTGTCGAGGTGGCGCGCGTACGACTTCCGTGTCTCCTCCGCCAGTTGCAGGAAGTCCGGGCTGGCCTTGTACGCTTCGATCAGCGCGGCGAACGTCTCCGGCTTTGGATCATCCAGCCTGGTTGCGGGGGCGGCGTTCAGCTTGGCGTATGCCTGGGCGAACTCCGGGCTGCGCGGGTCATCAGGCAGCCGAATCCCGCTGGCCCGATGGTAGTAGTAGACCCTACGCTCGCCGCTCGCGAGGCGCTTCGTCACCATGTTCACGCCCGGAAAGTCCACGCGGACCATCGTCATTTCCCACAGGCAGCCATGAACGGATCGGGCGCCTGGGCGTCGTTCGCCGCCCGCGGCGCGCTGTCGTTCGCCGGAGATGCTGTGGCCAAGCCGGACCGCCGGTCAAGCCACAGGTCGATCGCCCGCTGGTCGTACAGCCCCAGCAGCGGATCGGGCCGGGGAAACCCGGCCTCCTCCATCTGCGGGCGTTTCATCGCAAACCACTGCTCCGAGCGGTTCAGGTAGGTCGCCACGTCCAGGGCCGTCATCAGGCGCGGCGTGAACGTGAACTTGGGCTTGGGGCGCGCCATCTACGCCCCCTCCGGCAGGATGCCGGCGGCGCGGGCTTTGGCGAGCGCGGCGGCGGCGCGGATAATGTCCGGGTCCTTGTCGGGGTTCTGCATCAGGTGCTGGTCGATGTAGTTCCCAGCCATGTTGAACACGCCGTTCAGCGCCTCCGCCAGTTCCCGCGCGATGTCCGGCTGCGCCGCCCGCAGCGCGTCCCGGTCGGCCTCCGCCTGGGTGGCGCGAGCTTTCCATTCCGGCCGCATCTTCAGCGTGGTGCGAAGCTCGTTGCCCCGCGCAATGATCTCCGGCCATTCAAATGGGTCGCAGCCGTCCCACGACATACCGAGGGCGCCGGCCATGGACTCGCGGTGCTCCATGTCATCCATGCACTTGTTGTCGTAGCTGCCCCGCGCGTCATCGCGTTCCTCGGCGCGCTTCTGGCACGCGGCGGAGAGTTCGCGCACGGTGCCCTTCCAGCGCTCCCGCTCCACCTCCAGATCCTTGACGCGCGCGGACAGCGCGTCGAGAGCGTCGGCGGCTTCTTCGCCTATGCCGGACTCGTTCTGGTCTATCAGCCATTCGCCGGTGTCTCTGCTCATGAAGACGGCGTTGCGCAGGCGCTCGCTCAGCGGGGCGGTGTCTGTGGTCATGGCGGTCAGTCCGGGGAGGTGGTGGCTGGCGGGAATGGGGCATGCCAGTACTCGGCCTCGTCCGGGTACCGGTCGTCGCTCGCAGAGATCCCGGCCCCGCCGCACTTGAGGCAAGCCAGATCGGGACCGGATTGGACTGGCTCGTATCCGGAGCCATCGCATCGCGGGCAGGTCATGTCTCACCCCTCCCCGGCGGAGGTGGAGGGGGCGGAGGGGAGGGGCATCCAGTGGGTGGCGCTGAACAGCTTGTCGTAGGCGTCCGTAACGAAGCACCCGAAGTGCTCTTGGCGGATGTTGTCGTATCCCCGCGTCCAGCAAGCCGTGAACACAGCGCCAGCGTAGATCAGCACCTCAGTCCCGTCCTTCGGCGCCGTGGCGATGTCCTGCCACCCCTGTGCCGTCGTCGTGGGGGAGGCGGGAGCGGCGGAGAGGGCGGCGCGGTAGGCGCGCTCCGCTTCGGTGTGCCAGCACGGCTCACCGTCAGCGTCGGCGGAGTCCAGCACGTCTCCCATCGCCGTCACTATCTCCGGCGTCGGCTCGACCGGGACGAGCTTCCATCCATCCGGCACCACGGCAGGCGCGACGGCGCGGGCGGCGGAGAGGACCACGCTCACTTCGCGGCGTGCTTCCTCAAGGCGCGCCTTAACGGCGTCGATGGCGTGCTGCGGCGCATCCGCTGGAATGTCGAACATCACCTCGGCGTCCGAGCCGAACTTGTGGAGCATCAGCGCCCGGACGCCAGCGGACAGCTCAGCCTCGGTGACGGACGCGGCCGGCGCAGTGGATGAGGCGCGGCGGTTCCAGGCGGCGATGGCTTCGTGCTCGTATTCGTCGCTGTGCTCGACGCCGCAGTTATCGCAGCGGACGGTGTAGCCGCGCACGAAGCCGTCGGCCTCGCGTTCCTCCAACAGAACGATGCGCTTGCCATCGTCGGTTTGCGGCCCGCAGAACGGGCACGGCTTCAGTTCGGTCTTGTCGCTCATTGGTGTCTCCTTGCGCTCAGGCGCGGGTGCCGGGGAAGTCGTCGTCGGTGGTGCCATCGGGCAGCTGATCGGCCCCGAGACCGGCGACGCGATCAGCCTCTTCGGCAATGGACTGGAGGTTGGCGAGCTGCGGCTTCAGCCGGTCGCGATCGGTCGGCGGCAGCCTCTTCCACCATTCGCGGAAGCCTTCGACGCCGGTCTCGGCCATCTTGGTGGCGGTGCGCTTCATCGCCTCGAAGGCTTGGTCGACAGGGTCGCCGCCTTTGACCCACTCGCCCAGCATCCGGCCGGTCCCCTCGTCCAGGTAGCCGACGCTTTCCTGCCCGACCGGGCCGAACGCGGCCTGGAGCGCGGCCGGGCACTTGGTCACCAGCTTCCGCCCGCCGGGCAGCAGCAGGACGGAGGCGGTCATTTCGTAGATGAAGTTCTTTTCCTGGATCTCGTGATAGCCGTCGGACACGATCTGGTCACGGCCGCGCTCGTCCTTCGCTTGGATCATCTTCTCGCGCGCCCGAAGGCAGATGAAGATGTGCATGCGGCTGGTCAGCAGGCGATTGACGAACCGCTTGTGCGCGGCCTTCGGTTGCTGCCACTTTAGCAGCCCCTGCTTTCCGGTTGCCTCCGCCATCTCCTGAACACCGCCCACGCCCTCCCATTCGTGGCTGGCGCTGTCCAGGATCAGCGCGTCAACGCCGTGCGCCTCGAAGTCGTCGATGGCGCCGATGAACCGGGTCGGACTGAACGGCGGCGTCAGTTCGCCATAGTCATAGGCGGTCAGGTCGGAGTAGAGGCGGCCGCGCCCGGTCTCCGTGTCGAGGAAGCCAAGGCGGCCCTGCAGACCGATCAGGCCGCGCGCAACCTTGATGGCCGTCATGGTCTTGCCCGATCCGGACGGACCGGTGAAGCTGACCAGAACGTGACTGCCCTCGCGCCGGGCCGGCTTGATGTCGATGATGGGCATGATCCGGATCCTCAGAGGGGAGCCTGCGCCGCGATGGCGCGCTCGATGTCGTTGCTGTTGGCGGGCTTGCGGGAGCGGCGTTCCTGCGCGGCAAACTGCCGGGCGTACTTGCGCTCCTCGTGCTGGGCAGCGGCCCAGGCCGGCGGTCCGACGAGCTGCACCGTGTTGGTGTAGGACGGCCACTCGCCGGCCGCGCTGCATTCGGCGAACAGGTCGATGGCGTCCCGCACGTCCTCCTCCGCCATAGACAGCAGGCCGGGCGTCGGCTCGAAGATCGACACGCAATGAGGGGGCTTGGTGGCCTGCACGACCCACAGCCAGCGGGCGCGTTGCCCGGTCAGCATCTCATGGCCGGTCAGGTAGAGACGGGCCTGGAGGTGGTGACCTACGTCCCAGATGCGGCGCTCGAAGGCGGACGGCTTGGCGCTCTCGCTGGTCTTGTAGTCGACGATCAGCCGGTTGTCGTCCTGAACCCAATCGAGGCGGTTCTTGATCGTCACCCCGGTCTTCGGATCGCGCCAGAGGTGCGTGCGCTCCGCCGCGCCGCCGCGCATCAGGCCTGGCGGCAGCTCCGCCTCCAGCACCGCGCGCATCGCCTCGATCTTCGGCAGGTGCTTCTTGAGCAGCGGCGTCTTGCCGGCGGCCTTCGCGGCGGCCCGCGCTTCCTTGGCGGCGTTGCTGCGGTAGGCATCGGCGTCGATGACGACCAGGCGCTCGTCTCGCAGGTGCGGCTCCAGCCACACCAGATGGGCGACGGTGCCGACGTCGAACTTAGTGTCGTCGGTCTCCTCCGCCTCGGGATTCATGTGCTCGTGCCAGAAGACCGCCGGGCATTCGCTGATCAGCGTCTTGATGCCGCTGGCGCTCAGCGCCGGGAGGCTGTGATAGACCTCCGCCGGGAGGCCGGCATAGACCCCCGGCTCAAGCTTGGACAATTCAGGCATTGCGTCCTACCTGTGACGAGTTTAGGGTTGCTCAACCAATGGGGGCAGCTATGGCGGTAACGGCCCTATACCTTGAGATCGTCCGGGCGCTTGATGCCCGGAGACGGGCACTCGGTTGGTCCATGGAGAAGCTCGACGATCGGGCTGGGGCCAACGACGGCTATTTTGCGAAGATCCTGCACGCCGACACGCCGTCCGGGCGTCAGGCCGGGTGGGAAATGCTCGACCTGTACGCCCAAGCCCTGTTCCCCGGCGGTGTGTCCGCCGCCCTGGCGCCGACCATGCGCGGCCTGAAGCTGCCCGCGCCGGCCAACGAGAACACCCCCGCCGTGCAGCTGCCGCTCGACCTGGACGTCGCCGGGCCGTACTGCTCGCTGCGGAGCTGGTACCGCCGGCGCCGTCCGCCGCGGATCTACAGGGTCGGGGGAGGGCGGCGCCGGGCGTAGCATCAGGGGTTCACCGGCTTGCCGAAGGCGCCGCAGTAGCCCATTTTTTCTCTGGTGTAGTAATCCTTGTCGATACCGACATCGTCAAGGCCATGACTGTAAGACCACCGCCATGCCATGCAGTCGGAAGCCTTACAAAAGACGTCTTCTTTATCTTCAATTTCCTCTCCATCAGAGTAGCCGCGATTAGCTGCGACTACTCCAATCTCTCTCTCGCCTCCATCCGTGACGATGGCGGTATGTCGCGCATGCGGGCACCACTTCGAGCGGGCATCTTTCTCGGTTAGTTTCATTTCCGATCCTCACGCCGCCCCATGGCGGCTGCTGGTGTTGGTGGGTGTCAGCGCGACTTCGGCCGGCGCGAGCTGGCGGAGATTTCGGCGCGCGTGTTGAGCGTCATCCGGCCCTTCTGCCGCGCGCTCGCCAGGGCGAACCGGCGGGCGGCGACCTCCCTGTTCCGGGCGACCAGTTCCTGCGGCTCCAGGCGCGTCACCTTGGCGCCCGCGTCGATGGCCTGCCGGGCGAGTTCGGCGAGTTCCAGGGCGGACGCGCGATGGCCTGCCGGGCGCTTGGCGTAGAGGTCGGAAAGCAGGTCCATCACGCCACCTTCCCGGCGGCCTGGGTCTCGTCGTTGGCCGCGGGCGGGAGGGCGGGCAGGGCGGCGGGCTCGGTGGCCTGCTGCTGGGCCTGGCGAAGCCAGAACGCCTCCTGCCCGCGCGCGGCAATGTGCATGGCGTGCTGGTAGGCCAGTTCCTTCCGGGCGCCGGCGACGTTGAACGTCCCCAGCTCCGTGTCCTTCAGCTCCGTCACCTCCGGGTTGGCCGCCAGCCAACGGCAGATGCGCGCCATGCGGAAGGAGGTGTTCCGGTGCCGCTCGGCGCGCTCACGCCACCTCTGGGCCATGACCTCGGGATCGGCCGGCGGCTCGTACCGGGCGGCGCGCTCCACCGCCTTCGCGCGGCCGGAGGTGTGGGCGCTGTCGTCCATCGCCTCCAGCTCGCTCAGGGTCAGCGGGGCGCCGCGCTGCTCGACCCGCTCGACCATCGACGCCGGCAGGCCCGGCCACGGCACCAGAACCGCGCCCTGGATCAGGTGCGCGAACTTCGTCTCGATCGACCCGATGATGCGTCCGCCATCCCAGATGGAGGCGTGCACGCTGTTCGGGTGCGGCGTGATTTCGATGGGCATAACTGCCTCTCTGGAAAGGAGCCGGCTGACGCTGCGAACCGCCCGCCGGCCAATGATCCCGCTGAACGACCTGCCATGGTCGAAACGGCGGGGAGGGGTTGCCTCTGACACCCCAAGCCCCTGCGGCCGAACCGTTAGGGGCGGAGGCGCCGGAGCGCGGGTATGGGGTTGCGGTCAGGCGCAGAGGCGGTCCAAGGCCAAGCCCTTCATGGCCTCCTCCCGCCATTCCTCGGCGCGATCCTCGTCGGCGAAGGGGCCGTGCGGCCGGTCGTCGTCGGTCAGCGGCCCGACGTAGTAGCCGCTCGACGGCTCCAGGTCGGTCGCGCGGGAGGCCGGGATGAAGTAGATGCGGGGCTTCTTCAGGGCCTCGGCAAGGTCGCGTTCCTGGCGGGTCATGGGTCACTCCCCGGCGGAGGGGGGCGGGGAGGCGGTGCCGGTCGCCTTGGCGATGGCGGCGAGGGCCAAACCGAGGTAGCGCTCGGCCGGCGCCATGGAGTTGGCGCAGGGCTCCAGCCCGCCATCGGTGGTCAGCACGCCGACCAGCCCTTGCAGCGCCTCCAGCATCTCCGGCGCGGCGTCGCGCAGCGGATCGGGCGTCACGCCCAGCAGCGCGTCGATCTGCGCGGGGGTCTCGGTGACGCCGAAGTCGCTCCCGTTGGTGGTCGAGACGACGCAGCGCCCCTCGCGGTCCAGGCCATAGGCGCTGATGTCGTGCACGGCGAAGCGGCGCGTCTGCTCGGTGCGGATCACGTTGAGTTTGATGATGTTCGGAGTATTCAAGGGTCCGCCTCCCTCTCGCCCTGAAGGCCGGCGCCACCGCGGCACCGGCAAGTTCAGGGAGGGCACCCATCCGGGCTACGGGTCATCCGTTCGGGTGGGTGTGGGGCGAATATGTACCATCACATGGTACAAGTGACAAGATCAAAAATGTACCGTTATGTGGTACATGATCGATGACGATTTTCCTGCAATACTCGCAGTGGTGGCGTTCACGCCGTGTGAGCGCGCTTTTTCGGGTTTGCCGACGATGTTTGGCTTATCGCTCAGGGAGCGGCGTGATCGAGCAGAGGCCGCGCTGCTCAGGCTCAATTACCGCGCCTACCGCGTTCTAGAGGTAAACGATGCCGCAAAGAGATTGAATCCCGCAGACGTTATGCTGGACGCCAGGACCCGAGAGGATTTCCAGGAAATCCGAAAAGCGACTTGGGATTATCTGAAGCAGCTCGAAATTGTGGGCAGCGACCCCGGCCCAGCTTTGCGCTTTGTGTCTCTGGTAGAGCGTGCCGTCAACGACTTCTACGGCGGAATTTGTGCCGGGAGAAGCGCATTCGCGCGATGGAAGGAGCAAAGTCGCTGACCGGTCCGCGATACCACGTCGCCAGGGCGCCTTCGGGCGCCCTTCGCGTTTCTGCGCCTGGCAAGCTGAACCGTCGCATTATCGGAGCCATCGCGCGTCGGTTCGCAGAATGCATACATGAATATGTGCTGAGACTGGTGCGACGACCCGCCGCACGCCGCGCCCAAAGTTGGCATGGGCGTTTGCAATTTGCGAAATGCAGGAATTTCAACGGGTTCATATTCTTGTATGCAACCCGTGTTACAGGCGAGCAATCATTCACCGCTACCCAAGGGCGCGCCATCGTGCTTAGGTATGCGGACCCGCTAGGCCGAACCGGATAGGAGAGGCGTGGCGGGGGTGGGGGCTCCTACACCCACACCCCGAGGCAAAGAAGGCCACCTCGCATTGCTACCGCGCCCCCGCGTCCGGGGTTCGCCGCGCAACGACCGCCACGCCACAGCTGCATGACGGTAACGCAAGAGGTGTGCCAGTGTGGGAAATAAATCTTCGATTAACCGGACAGCGTTTGTGCCTTTTCTCCGGAAATCCAATGATTGCCGAGCGAGTGCAATTGTTCGCTCGCAATTCATTAGGTTCGTCGCCCTGTGCGTAGGCGCACATTCTTGATGCTGTGTTCTCAATTGCGGCAGAGGGGGCCGCGCTGATGGATTTTGCTCTTCAGGAGATGCCGGGGATGACCGACGAGGACCGGCGGGTTCTGCGCATCGTGCGCGCGCTGAGCCCTATTCAACGAGAAGCTTTCCTGGCCGCCGGCCGGGCTTGCCTTATGGCTTCTCGACCGCCTTCAGCGCGTCCTCGCCGGTCTCAATCCACCGCTCTCGGCGGGCGGGGTCGGCCAACAGTAGGCGGCGGTGAATGGTAAGGGCCTCCACATCCGCATCGGATAGCCGGTAGCGCTGCGGGACAATTTCCCAAGGTTCGCAGGCCAGGGCCTGGCAGAGCCTTTCCAGCATATCATCCGAGAGCTGGTGCTTACCGCTCTCCAGCTTCTGAACGTAACCGCGCTCGATCGGGCTCCCGCTTGCAGACATAGCTGCCGCAAGGGATGCCTGCGTGAATCCCTTTTCGGCGCGCAATCCTGCGATCCTGTTTGGGTAAGGGCCCTTCGGGCCTTCTGGTTTCCGCCCACGAGCCATGGCCGAAATGTACCGGCCGGTGGGGCAAAATGTCAGAACCCCGTCATGGTGCATTTCGCGCCCTCTCGCATGTTGTTTTTTGTACCATGTGGTGGTACAAAAGGGCATGACGAACGCACGCCCCCTGACCGCGCTTTGCAAGCAGAACGGTCTCACCCTGACCAAGCTCGCTGAGCGCATTTGCCGCTCGCGCCACACCGTGAAGAAGTGGGGGCGCGAGGTTCCTATCCCGCCTGAAGAAGTGCCGAACATTGTGACGGCCTTCGAGGGCGCTGTTCAGCCGCATGAATTGCGACCGGACATCTTTCAGCTGCCCCCCTCGGGCACGTCGGCGCACGCCGCCGAATAGACCAGCGTCGGGCGGGGCCGCACGGCGGGCGGCTCCTCCACCTGGAGGCGGATCACGTCGGCGGTCGAGCGCAGGGTCGGCAGGCCCCACACCAGGACCCCACACACCTCGGAGGCACCATGCGGGACAGGATCGCGGCGGAGGGTCTTTCGGCCGGCGGCCGGAACGAGGCCGGACTCTCCCATTCCACCATTGCCGCCAGTCTGCCGGGTCGCGCCGCGGACAGCCAGTGCGCGTCCGGGGAAGACGGTGACCCTTTTGGGATCGGCCCTGCCCCCTTCGGGCTGCGTGCCGCCCTGGCCGTCCTGGCCCTGCCCATGCTGATGCTGATCCTGACGGCGCTCGCCGTCATGCTCGGGGGTTGACGTCATGTCCGCCTCACAAATGACGCTGATGCCGGCCCATGTGCCGGAGGTTCGGCCCCGGTCGAAAGCTGTAGAACAGCCCGCCTTATTCGACCTTGGCGAGTTGGATCGTGCCGCCGAACAGGCGCGGTCAGAAATGGCGAATTCTGCCCAAGAGTTTCCCGCCAAGCCCGCGGAGAAGGCCGAACGGCTGGCCCGTCAGCGTCGCTTGCTGCGCCTCCTGATGGCGCTCCAGGGCTCCACCAGCTTCGCGAAGGAGCTGGCCGCCCTGATCCGCGCGAAGACCGGGCACGACTACCCGGCCAAGACCATCCGCAACTGGATGGACGGCAAGGTGGAGCCCAATCACGACGGATGGCACGACCTGCGCGCCACGTTCGGCGACGGCCTGTTCGACGCGGTGCACACCCCGGACAGCCACGCTGCTGAAGCCTGGGAGGCCGGGCTGTACGGCAAGACGCGGCGGAAGGTTTCGCAATGACCGCCCGCCAGCCCATCCGCCTCGATACCCAGCGCGAAGGCCACGCCGCCCGCCGCCTGAGCGAGCGGTACGGGCTGCATTTCGACAACTGGCTGAAGGGCGAACTCTTCCGCCAGATCGAAGGCGCCCGCGCCAACGACAACCGCCAGCCGACAGCGTGCCGGATCAGCGCCTATGGGCATCGGGAGCGGTGGCTGGTCTCTCTCGACCGTCGGGTTCTGCACGTCGTCATCGACCGCGTCTCGACCGTCGTCATCACCTTCCTGCCGCTCGACGGCTCGACCACCGACCACCACGAACCGTGAGGCCCGTCATGCTGACCCGCGAACAGATCCTTCACGACGCGACCGAGGCCCGGAACGTGGGCATCTTCGGCCGCGACGCCCTGGTCATCGCGACGCCGCGCGCCGGCGCCACGCAGATGCCCGCCGAAGACCCGAACGCGGCGCCGATGGCGTTCGCGTTCGCCCACCTCGCCGCCCTCGCGGCGAACACCAACACGCCGCACCCGCGCCCGCGGGCCGGCTGAACTCTTCACAAACTGGAGGCAGATCATGATTACCCAGCAGCATCAGGACCGGCTTGTCGCCCAGGGGCGCAATGAGCTGATGACCGCGTGGCTCGCCGCCTTGCCGAGCGCGCCGGGCGAGACCAAGCAGCGGGAGGCGTCCGAGCGCTTCACCGCGTTCATGCAGGAGCTGGTGCCGCAGATCGTCGGCGTTGTCGCGGTCGGCGACTACCCCGCCTTCTCGGTCAAGCTGGAGAACATCGACGGCAAGGGCAAGATCGCGCTGAAGGCCATCAACGTGGACGAGGCGGGCCCGGCCCTGATCACGCACATGGGTGCCTCCCTGACCCTGGTGCTGACCAACGCCGAGCAGTTCGACCGCAAGCGTCCGGCGGCCGCCATCGAGCCGGATCAGAAGGCGATGTTCGAGCAGGGCGAGGACGACGAGGACGACGGCGAGGACGATTCGACCGACGAAGAGGTCGAGGCCCTGTCGGACGACGAAGCTGTCGTCCTGGACGACAGCGCGCCGTCCGGTGACGACTTCGGCCTGGACCTGCCGCTGGAGCCCGCCGACCCCGTCGGCCCGTTCTTCTCCGCCGTCGAGGGTCGGCCGGTGAAGGACGCCGTCGGCGCCGAGCTGACCGAGTGGACGCTGCTGCACGGCGACCAAGTCGTCTTCGAGCACGTCCGCGGCGACGTCATCGACACCATCGCCGACGCGCTGAACGCCCGTGCCGCCGGGCTGGGGCGCGACCTGACGCCCTTCGAGGTGCGGGACGGCGTGCTCGCGCTGCTGCCGCCGGAAGGCATGGGAATCGCGCTGCACGCGCCCTACACGACCGAGGCCATCCAGAACAGCGCGGCCCCGGCGAACGACGACGCGAAGGCCAGCCGTCGCGGCCGGCTGAGCGACGCGCGCAAGGTCGAGCTGTACCACCTGGGCTACGACGCGGCGGAGGCCGGGCAGTCCGTCACCGAGGCGAGCGCCGGCTACACCGACGGCGAGGCTAAGCACATCCAGCGCGGCTGGGCGGACCAGAAGGACGGCAAGGCGCGCGCCTGGGAGCGGGTGAAGCCGAAGGCGGCGAACGATGACGAGACCCCGCTTTACGGGGATTCGCCGAATGGCCAGGACAGCACCGGCAAGGCGGCCTGACCATGAGCAGCCGCATCGTCCTGGCGCTTGACGTTGGTACCTCGCTGGGCTGGGCCGTTCAGCGCGCCTCGGGTCGCATCGAGTCCGGCCGGCACACGCTGCCCACGGGGAAGCGCCAGGGCGAGCGGCTGCACGCCTTCCGCCTGTGGCTGGCGGACATCCTGACCCGCCTCGGGCATATCGACACGATCATCTGGGAACACGCCTTCCGCCAGCCGGGCAACGCCAACGAGGTGCATCACAACCTTGTTGGCGTGCTCCTCGACTTCGCGGAGCGTAACCGCATCACCGACTATCACAGCGTCGATGTGAAGGCCCTGAAGGGCTACGCGGCGGGCAACGGCAACGCGGATAAGGACGCCATGGTGGCGGCCGCACGCGCCGCCGGCTACCCGGTCCGGTCGCACGACGAAGCCGACGCTGTGCACCTCCTCCGGTACGAGATTTCCGGCCGCCGCGCCGCCGATCTGCCCAGGCTTGCTGAGGCCCGCCAGAAGCGCCGGGAGCAGAAACGCCGCCGTGCCGCCAACCAGAACAAGAAGGCCACCGCAGCATGAGCATTCCCGCCGAAAAGCATCAGCGCATCCGCGAGACATACAAGCAGCTTGGCGCCGAAGTGCTGGCCGCCATCCATGGTGTCTCCGCCGCAGAAATCCGCGCGATCGTGCGCGGCCCGAAGGCCGCCAACGTCAACGCCCCGCAGGCCGTGGGCAAGCCCGCCCCGGTGGCGGAGAACCCGTTCCAGGCCCCGCAGTCCGCCCCGACGATGGCGCAGGTGCAGAAGCGCTCCAGCCTTCGTGAGCAGGTCGGCAGCACCGGCTATCTGCCGCTGATGTCGGATGCCTATCGGAGGAAGCCGCAGTGAACACCCGGTTCACCACGATGCTCCACGCGATCGAGGATGGCGCGCGCCGCGGGAAGGTCGACGCCAGGACCGCGCGCGAGTTGGACGGCCTGTTCCGCCGCTGCGAGCGCGCCGGACTGTCCATCGTCACTGCCCATGCGGAAGCGGTCGAGCGGCGCCTGCTGCCGCCCCTGCGCCAAGGAGTCGTCGCCGAATGAGCAACGTCACTCGCCTTCCCGTCGACAACCCGCGTCGGCGTTTGAGCGTTCCTGACGCCCCGACGCGCATCGCTGGGGCGGCGCAAGACCTCCAGGAAATCGCGGCTGAGCACCAGTTCGACCGCGACGGAATCCTCGCGGTCGCCGCGCGACTGCGCCGGATCGCGGACGAGCTGAGTGCATCATGAGCGGCTTCTACCTGATGCACCGCGGCTGGCGTGGGAACCCAGCGTTCCAGGATGACCCGTGCTCCGAGCGCGAGGCGTGGGTGTGGCTGATCGAGGAGGCCGCCTACCAGGATCGGCGCGTGCGGATCGGCAAGGTGGTGCTCGACGTGAAGCGCGGGCAGGTCGCGGTCTCGACGCGCTTCCTCTCCGAGGCGTGGAAGTGGTCGCACTCGAAGGTGAGACGCTTCCTGGATCGCCTCGAAAAAGAGGCGATGATCGGCACGGAGACCGACACAGGCGTTACCGTCATAACCCTTTGCAATTACGAGCGATATCAGTCCGTCGATTACGCATCCGGCACAGATGAGGGCACAGCTCCGGCACGGAACCGGCACAGCTCCGGCACAAAACAGAAAGAAGGTAATGAAATAAAAGAAGGGAAAGAGTCGCGCGCCCTGCCGGGCGACGCTCTGCCCGATCTTGCTGAGCAAGGGGTGGTCGGTTCCCCGGTGAACGACAACGCCGCACAGCCCGCCAAGCAGGCGAAGCGGGGAACGCGCGTTCCCGACGGCGACCTGCCGGACGAGTGGGCGTCCGCGGCGAACCACACCCGCGAAAAGCACCAGCTCCCGCTGCTGACCAAGCGCGTGCTTGGTCTGCGCTGGGAGAACTTCCGGAACTACTGGGGCGGGTTGGCCGGCTCAAAGGGGCTGAAGGCCGATTGGCGCAAGACCTGGCTGAACGACTGCATCAGTCCGGTCACCGAGCGGAAATTCCCCGCCGGGCAGCCGCCGCCGGCGAACGGCAACGCGCCGCAGCAGCCCAAGCGCCAAGCCTCCTCCCTCTCCGACATCCCGCTGTTCTTCGACACCCCGACCGAGGTCTGACCCATGGACGCCGCTTTCTCCGACCTCCGGAACATCCCAGCGATTTCCCGCATGCTGAACCGCCACGCGAACCCGGAGGTCGAGCAGGCGCTGCTGGGCGCCCTGCTGACCCAGCCCGCAGCGTTCGGCCGCACCGTCGGTCGGATCACCGCCGAAGACTTCGCCGACCCCGTGCACGCCGCGATCTACGACGCCATCGCTGAGCGTGTGTCGCAGGGCCGGACGGTCGATCACCGGCTGCTGGGCGACGTCGCGGACTCGTGCAACGACGTGCTGCAGGAGTTCGGCGGAGGCCGGACCTACCTCGCTGGCCTTGCCGGGGGCGCCGGTCTGCCGTCCAGCGTCATCGACTACGCTGACACGATCCGCCAGCTCGCCGTCCGCCGCCGGCTGATCGACGCGGGCCTGCGCGCCATCGTGCTGGCGGACGAGACCCAGCGCATCGAAGATGCCGTCTCCGTCGTGATCGGGGATGCCGAGGCCCTGGTCGACGGCGGCGGCGCCAAGACCCGCTCCGAGGTGCTGGCGGCCATGGTCGCGGGCATGGAGAAGCCCGGGAAGGTCTACCCGACGGGCTATCCCTCGATCGACAAGGCTTGGGGCGGCGGCATGTACGCCGGGCGCATGTACTGCATTGCCGGAAAGGGCAAGGCCGGCAAGTCCGCCCTGGCCGGCGGGATCAGCTACGCCCTGAACCGGGCCGGTGTCCGGCACGCGTATCTCGCCCTGGAGATGGGCGCCCAGGAGATCGAGCAGAGGCAGGTCGCCCGCGAGCTGGGGACGCACAGCATGGCCCTGATCGGGCATGTGCACGCGACCATCCTGGCCCGCGCCGGGCAGTACGCCGCCACGGCCGAGCAGCAGCGACTGAACAACGTGGTCTACGTCGACATGCCGGGCGGCACGATGGACCGGCTGCGCACCGAGATCCTTGCGGCGAAGCACCGGCACCGCTGCGCTGGGGTGATCGTGGATTACTGGCAGCTGGTCACCGGCCGGCCGCCGGGCACGTCGGAGGAGGAGCACCTTCGGCGCGTGGCCGAATGGCTGGCGGCGACGGTGAAGCGCTTGGGTATCTGGGTCCTGATCCTGGCGCAGCTGACCGACGACGGAGAGGCCACAGCGGTCAGCCGCACCGGCATGAACCGTAACGCCGACCAGCTGTACTTCCTGCGCGACTGCAACATCGACGCCTGTCGGTGGCTGGAGGGTAAAGCCAGCCGATACACCCCGACCACGGACATCGGATCGGCGAGCGAGCCCGCGCTGAAGCTTGTCTACCCCGGGCCGCACTTCGAAGACTGGGGCGCCCGCGGGAACGACGACACGCGCCAAGCGCAGATGGACATGGCGGAGGGGTGAAACGCAGAAGGCCGCTCCGGTGTGGAGCGGCCTTCATTCCCTCGTTTCTGCGCCTCAGAGGAGGCGCTGTTGTGTCGGTGCCGGCGCGGCCTCGGCCAGCGGGCGATGGTGGACGCGGATGGTCATCCGCTCATTGTCTTTGCGGTGCCGGTGCCGCTCGGCCTGGTCGCCGTCCTCGATCGTGGCGAGGATGGTGCGGATCGGTATGCCGTCGCGGAGCCAACGGGCAAATTCGGCCGCTGACCAGCAGCAGACGGAGGCGTTGAGGGAGGCGCGGACCTCGGGCGGTAGGCCGTCGAACGCCCGCATCTCCTTTGCGGCGCTGCTCATGATGCAGTGTTTGCCTGACCAGTTTCCCATGGTCGCGCTCTTGCTCGTCTCTAAGCCCCGGCGGGGGCGGTGGTGGTGGCCGGAAGGAGGCTGATCCAGGTGCAGCGCATCGCGTTGATGATCGTCTCGCGATCCAGGGCGCCCCACACATCCTCCATCCGCTCGCTGTTATCGTCTTGCGTGAGGTCGTGACCGCAGCGGCACGTCACCCACACCTCGCAGCAGTCCTCCGCCACCCGTTCGCTGTGGGCGCGAAAGTGCTGCTGGTTGCCGCATTTCGGACAGGCCGGCACGGAGCCAGCCTTGATGGTGAAGTCTGTCGTGCTCATGATCGGCTCGTTGGTGAGCCGCCCCGCCGTGACACAGCGGGGCGGCATGGATCAGCATTCGTCGTCCGCGGCGTCGTATTCATCCTCAAGCGTGACGACTTCACCGGTCTCCGTATCGCGGTGGTAGCCGGTGGGGGCCCCGTCGTCGTCCAGGATCTCTTCGTAGCGGTCGGGCATGGCTTGCTCCTGTGGGCTGGTGGTGAAGACGCGTTCTTAGGCCGCCAGGGCGGCCGGGTGGAGACGGGAGCGGGCGATATCCGCGATGGACTGCCAGTAGGTTGCGGCCTCACGGTCGCGGAGCTGCTCGTTTATGGGGTGGTTTGGCTGGTGCAGAAAACGACGGCGGAGATGACGCGCTCGGCAAGGATGAACGCCTCCTCCACCCGTCTTACAGCGTCAGCGAGGCGGTCCTTTTGGTACCAGTCCTGGTGTTCGAGCGGGTTCGTGTCGACCGCATCGAAGATATTGACCAAGTCCAGAGCTTCTCCGGGGGAGATGTCATCGTTCCAGTAATCGAGGAAATGCCCGATTTCCTCATCGGTGCAGTATTCGGTTGGGGCGTAGTTGAGCCGCACGCCACAGCATACGCACGCTTTCGGCGCATCACTCGTGCTGCGCCATCCACCGTCCACGAAGAGTTCGGCTCCCGGCTGGGACTCTACGGTCTGCCGAGCAACGGCGTCGCTGGCGCAGTCGTAGCAGTAATCTTCCGATTGATCGTCGGCGCCACCAATCCAGTGGTCGCTTTCCACTTCGACCGATGCCGCCGAGGCCGCCAGCATGTCGCGGGCCTGCTCGATCACTTCGAGCTTCAAGTCGAGCGCGGCTCGGTAATTCCCGTCGTACATGGCGGCTCCTGTGGGCTCGTTGTTGAGCCGCCCTCAGGCGGCAGCGTTGTCGCTTTCGGCGCGAACGAACCGGTCGCATGTCTCACAGTCGCGGACGAGGCGCGTGCCACCCTCGCCCCACTGTTCCGGGTCGGTACAGTCGCCGTACTGGGGGTGCCGCATAGCGGCGGTCGGCGCCCAACGGGCGAAATGCTTGCACAGGGAGCAGGCCATATTGTCCTCACATCGAGCAGACGCGGCACTGGCCGCCGCGGAATAGGTCTCGCTGGCGCTGCACGCGCTTCGTGTCGCGCGGGATGCGGCCGCGCTCGAACTCGACGCGCAGATCCTTGAGCTGGGCCGGCCAAGCGTCGCGCGACGGGCTGCGCCAACTCACGGGCTTGCCGACCATCGCCGACACTTCGGCCTCCTGTTGTTCAGCATCGGCGAAGATGTCCGGGTGCTGCTTCCACAGCAGCCACCATTCGATGAGCTGCTGTTCGTAGCAGCGGGCGCAGTCGGTGCGCTCCGGAATGCTCACGTCCCGCTGCTCAAGGTAGGACAGCACATCGGCGACACCCCAACCCCATTCCCGCATCGGAAACCGGACAGCGACCTCGGCGATGTCGTAGGCCCCGCCAGCCCGGCCCGGCTCGTCAGCGCGAAGGCCCACATAGGAAATCACGGGGCCGTGCTGCACCTGCGCGCGAAGCCATGCCTGATACGGCTCGATCTTCAGCTTGCGGGTGCAGAAGCGGGCGCTGTGGTTGGGGATCATCCGTTCCTCGCGGACAATCCCCGACAGCCCGGTGTGCGCCATGATCGGCAGGATGCGCCGCCCGAGGATTTCGCCGATGCGGCGCCAGTGGGCGAACATCTCGGGGAGTTCATCGCCGGTGGGCGTGCAGACGTAGTTGTACTGGCGTGGCTCCATCTCGGCCAGCCGCAGAGCGAGCGCGGTGCTGTCCTTTCCGCCGGACAGGGCCACTACGTGCAGGATGCCCTTTTCGTCGCGCTCCAGCATGGCCGGGTTCCTTTTGGCTCGTTTGTGGGGTGGTTAGATGATCAGAGCCGCGCCCGGATTGGCCTTCGCCCACACCTCCAGGGCACGGGCGAATTGGCCGGGCTTGGCGTTGCCGGCGTCGTCGAAAGCGTCGGGGCACAGCCGGCGCATTTCCGCGCGCTGGGCCGCCCGCCGCATCTGGTAGCTGCACTCGGTGACGGAGTTGACCGCGCGAGGCTTGCCATCCATCCACGTCTCGTCATGCGGGCAGCCGGCCGGCGGCTCGGCGTCGATCCAGATCGGATAGGCGCGCGGATCGCCGCAGACTGGACAGGCGTGCTTGGTCACGGCGCGATCCCTCGTTGGTGAGGCGCCCCGCCGCGATGGCGACGGGGCGCGCCTGGTCAGGCGGCGGTGGCCGGCGTCGGCGCCGTCGCATAGCGCCAGTCGTCGGCGTCGAGACGGACGGGGCTCCCCACGCGCACGCTGACCTCGTTGAACTTGTCGATGGTCGCCTGCCCGAGGTTCACGCCGGCCCGGAACGCCAGGATGTCGAGGTAGGTCTGGACGTCGGCAAGTTCCTTCGCCAACGCCGGGCGGGCCTCGTCCAGCGTCAGGTCGCCGCGCTCGATCTTCTTGATCAGGTTGGCGGCCTCGCCCAGCTCGCCGGTCACCGCGTTGGCCCAGGCCGACAGCGCCCAGTCGGAACCGTCCGGCTCGCTGTGGGCGGGCTCGCCCTTGGCGTTCTTGAACGTGGGCAGGCGCGCGACGTTGGCGCCGCGCAGAGCATCAAAGTTCAGGCTGTTGGCCCCGTACCCCATGATAACCTCCATCATTGATGATTGATACAATAGCACGGGACGTGTAACATGCAACAGTCATGATGCAAATTACATCACAAAGCGCCTCCGGCGCATCGGGCTTGGCGATTCCAGCATCGGCGGTGCATGATCGCGCCATGTTGACGGGCTGGCAGATCAAGAAAGGCCGCGAGTTGTTGGACCTGAGCGCGAAGGCGCTCGGGGAGGCGACCAATGTGGGAATGGCGACGGTCCAGCGCGCAGAGGCGGCAGGACACGAAATTCCGAACATGAAGACGCACAGCATGAAGGCGCTGGAGGACTTCCTTCGCGCCCGCGTGATCTTCATCGACGCTGACGAACACGGTGGGCCAGGGGTCAGGCTAAAGGCGACCGAGCGCCCGGCCTGATTAGCCCTTCGCCCGCGGCCGGCGCTTTGGCTTCCACGTCGCCTTGCCATCCCGCCGTGCGACGAAGTCGGCCAGCGATTCCCCCGGCTGCCTCGTGCGCGGACCATGCTCCCGCCATAGGGTCGTGCGGGAGCACCCGGAGAACTCCTCGACCTGCTCAATCGGGTACGTCAGGTCGAAGTAGAGCGTCCTGGTGGCGGTCTTCTTGGTGCCCCGGAGCTTGGGCTTCCTCCCGCCGCCCTTGGCCCGCTTTCTGGCCGCCAGCAAGCCCGGTTCCCACTGCGCGCGGTTCCAGCGGCGTTCCGCCTGGTCGAGTGCCTCCACCAAGGCGAACACCGCCCCGGCCTGATCCGGCGCCGCCGACACGCCGCCGTCGAGCACCTCCAGCCCCACACCGCGGCCGGCGAGCTGGCAGAGCACCTTGACCGCCTCCGCCCGGTTGGTGCCCAGCACGTCGAGGCCGGGCAGGATCATTTCTGACGCTGCGCCAGCTTCAGCAGCTGCTTGCGGCGATCGGGCAGCAGCCAATCCCACGCGGCGCACAGCAGGATGGAGCGCGGGTCCATGGGGGCGTCTGACGGGCCGGCGGCCTCCCAGCGGCGAATGACCCGCTCGTCAACGCAATGGAGCGCGCCGGTCTGGTGCTGTGTCATGCGGTGGCGCTCGCGCCAGGATCGGAATTCGTCGCCGGTCATGGGGGCACCGTAGCCCCTCCCCGAACCGGCTGTTAACGCACCCCCTCTGCACCAACAGCCGGTTGGCCCTCGCTGGACCCGTTGGAAACCCTGGACGGATTGCAAGTCTCTTGACAGCCCTTTCGCGATGTGCGCAAGCCTCGCGCGCGTCCCTCCCCACATAGCCTCGCGGTGCGTTACGAACCCCGCTAGCCCGCCGCTACTCTCCGCGGCATGACCGACGCCACGCCCCAGCCCGACCGCATCGACCTGCCCGACCACGCCGCGCCGAAGCGTCCGCGCGTCTGGACCCCAGAGCGTCGCGCCGAGGCCTGGGAGCGCCTCCTCCAGCACATCACCGACGGCGGCTCCCTCGACGCCTTCTGCGCCCTCCCGGACACGCCCAGCAAGCCGACGGTCTACGAGTGGATCAGAGGTGATGCGTCGCTCGCTAACGAGTACGCGCGCGCACGCGAGATGCAGGGCGACAGCTACGCGGATCAGGTGGCCGACGCGGCGAAGAAGGTGCTGGACGGCAAGCTGGACGCACAGGCCGGGCGCACGGCCATCGACGCGCTGAAGTGGCTGGCGGCCAAGCGCAAGCCCAAGGTCTACGGCGACCGGATCGACGTGAACGCCAACGTGAACGCCAACGTGGCGGTCGGCTGGGTCATCGACCTGAGCGCGCCGGCCGATGTGACGCCTGTCCTCGATGGGACGGCAGTCAGGGCCGATCAGCCGGCGATCGGGCAGGACGGCACACCAGATGTAGTGGCGGAATGAAGTCCGCTTCGAATAATCTCGGACGTCTCGGCCAAGCCGTTGATGCGCAACGGCAATCTGGAACGGCGAAAGTTCCACAAGTGCCATTATGGAAAGCACGGGCCGAGACGCACAGGAACGCCGTCCGCGCCTCGTTCCTACCGCCCGCCCTCGCCCGTCGCCTCCAGCCGGGCCGCCCGACCCCCACCCCGGGGGCCTCGCGCGCCGGCCCGCGCCGGGCGGGGGGAGGGGCAAAAACCGCGCGCCTTTCTCCCTGCGGGCCATCCCCCCACGATTTTGCCCTATCCCATGAACCCGCAACAATCTTTCCGACGGTGACGCCATGACCGACGTTCAGCAAGCGATCCAGGGCGGGGCGAGCGTCTACAAGCCGGACGGCGAGACGCTGCGCCAGTTCCTGCTGAACCGGACGGCGCTGCTGCTGTGCATCCAGGGGCCGGAGGGCAGCGGCAAGTCGACGGCGAGCGCGATGAAGCTGTGGATGTCGGCGATCGTGCAGGCGCCGCAGAAGGACGGCATCCGGCGGACGCGCATGCTGGTGGTGCGCAACACGTTCAACGACCTGAAGCTGACGACGGTCCAGACCTGGAAGGCCCTGTTCCCGCCGGAGACCTACGGCCAGTTCCTGGAGACGGCGCCGTTCATGCACAAGATCAGGGCCGGCGACGTCGAGTGCGACGTGTGGTTCGTGGCCCTGGACGACGAGGCGGCGCTGAAGAAGGTGCTGTCGCTGGAGTTCACGTCCATCTGGGTCAACGAGGCGCGCGAACTGCCCCGCCGTGTCATCGGCGGCCTGTGGCGCCGGCGCGGCCGCTACCCGGCGGTGAAGGACGGCGCGGCGACCTACCCGATCATGATCCTGGACACGAACGCGCCGGCGGACGACCACTGGATCCCCATCATGCGCGGCGACGTGCCCATGCCGTCCAAGCTGTCGGAGGACGAGCGGAAGGAGCTGGAGAAGCCGGAGGGCTGGGAATTCTGGAACCAGCCGGGAGGGCTGATCGAGGTCACCGACGACGCGGGCAACCACGTACGCTTCGAGCCGAACCCGAAGGCCGAGAACACGAAGTGGCTGCTGGGCGGACCGAATTTCTACATGGAGGCGGCGCGCGGGCAGACGATCCACGACGTGCGGATCGCGCTGTGCAACAAGCTGGGCCGGTCCCGCTCCGGCAAGCCGGTGTTCCCCATGTTCCGGCCCGACCTGCACATCGCCAAGCAGCCGCTCCAGCCGATCGAAGGGCACCCCATCCTGGTGGGGGTTGACTTCGGCCTGACACCGGCCGCGGTGTTCGGGCAGCACGTCATGGGCCGGTGGCTGATCCTGCACGAGCTGGTGGCGGAGGACGACGCCGGCATGGGCGCCGTGACCTTCGCCCCGCTGCTCAAGGCGGAGCTGGCCAGCCGCTTCCCGGGCTTCAAGTTCAGCCTGTTCGGCGATCCGGCCGGCGACCAGCGGGCGCAGTCGGACGAGCGCAGCCCGTTCATGATCTTCCGCGCCTGCGGCCTGCCGATCCAGCCGGCGCCGTCGAACGACACGACGGTTCGGAAGGAGGCGGTCGAGGCGGAACTGAACCGCCTGGTCAACGGCTACCCGGCCTTCCTGATTTCCCCGACGTGCCCCCGCTATGCCGCCTCGATGGAATGGGGCTATCGGTACCGGAAAATGAAGATTTCCGGCGCCGACCGCTACACCGACCAGCCGGTGAAGGACGAGCACAGCCACGTGAACGACGCTGGCCAGTACCTGCTGATCGGCGGCGGCGCCGGGCGGGCCCTGCTGACCGGCTCTGCCGAGCCGAAGAAGCCCGTCAACACCCGCACCGCCTACCGCCCCTTCGCCAAGCCGGTCGGGAAGCCACGCCGATGGTGAGGGAATGGCTCGTCTTCTTCGCCGACGGCGAGCGGTTCGCGTGGTGGGACATCTGGACCCGGCCCGGGTTCCGGCACGTGCTGGCCGCCGGCTATGACGTCGAGGCCGAACGGTGGGTGATCTTCGACCCACGCGCGACGGGGACGACGATCCTGCTCCTCCACCAGGACGCGGCCGGGGGCAAGCTGGCTGAACTGATCGAGGCCTCTGCCGGGCGGGTCCTGCGCTTTGCCCCGCGCTCTCGGCGCAGGTGCCAGCCCTTCGTTGGCGGCTGCGTCGGCGCGGTGGCCTCGCTGCTGGGAATCCGGGGTGCGTTGTCCCCGTCCGGCTTGCATCGGCAGCTTCTCGCCATGGGCGCCATGCCAGCATTCGAGGATTCCCATGGGCTTCATGAAGCCGAAATCCCCCGCTCCCGCGCCGGTGGCAGCCCCGCCGCCGCCGGCGCCAACCCCGCCGCCGCCGGCCATTGACACGGAAGCGGAGGCGCGCCGTCAGCGCGAACTGGACGAGGCCAAGGCCGCCGCGCAGGCCGCGCAGAAGGCGGCCGATGAACTCGCCACCCGCGAGAAGGAACGCTCCGACGCCCTGGCGGCTCGTGAGAAGGAGCGCGCGGACGCCCTGGCGGCGCGCGAAAAGCAGGGCCTCCTCGCCGAAGAGACCCGCCGCCGCCGCGCCCGCGGTGACGGAGCGCGTGGACTGCTGGGCAACATCGGCGCGCCCGGCACCACCGTGGGGGCTGGCTGATGTCCAACGCCATCCCGCCCTCTGCTCCGCGCGACCTGACACGCCGGATCGCCCGCGCGGACCAGGACAAGCATCGCCGCCGCGGGCGCCTGGACGACTGCTACCGCCTCGCCATGCCCTGGCGCCACCTGACCGACCAGCACCAGGACGACCCGACCGCGCAAGACGACGTCTTCGACGGCACCGCCGTCGTTTCGGTGAAGGACTTCTCCGGCGATCTGCTCTCGACCTTCACCCCGCCGTCGGCTACCTGGATGCGGCTTGAGCCCGACCAGGGCCTGGGCGACGCGGCCTTGCGGGAGCTGGAAGGCCCGCTGGAAGAGATCGAGAACGCGGTCTTCGAGGCCATGGCCGCGTCCAACCTCTACGAAGCGCTCCAGGTCGCGTACGCCGACCTCGCCGTCGGCACGATGGCGCTGCTGGTGCAGGACATCGATCCGACGGAACCGCTGCACGTCGAGGCCATCAGCGTGTCCGACCTGCTGATCGACCGCGGCCCTTACGGTCGTGTCGACGGCCGGTGGCGGAAGTTCAAGCTCCGCGCGGACGAGGTGCCGATCCTCTGGCCCGACGCCGCGACCGGTAGCCTTCCCAAGACCGGCGACGCCGAAGTCGAGGTGACCGACGGCCTGTACCGCGACCTGACGCGCCGGGATGACGAGGTGTGGAAGTATGCCGTCCTCTGCGGCGGAAAGGTGCTCGTGCAGCGGGAGCTGGTCGGGGAGGGCGCCTGCCCGATCATCGTCGCGCGCTGGGACACCGACCCGAAGACGGCATGGGGTCACGGCCCGCTGATGTCGGTGCTGCCCGAGGTCAAGACGGCGAACTACGTCACCGAGCGCATGCTGGAGGCGCTGGATTACGCGCTCCAGCCGGTGACCTCCTACCCCGACGACGGCGTGATCGACGTGTCGGGCGGAATCGCCCCAGGCACGTGGATTCCCATGGCGCAGGGGTCCGAAATCCGGCCCATCGTGTCCGGCGCCAACTTCGACGTGTCGCAGTTCAGCCTGCAGGATTTGCGCTCGCGCATTCGCGACGCCCTGTTCCAGGACGCGCCGCGCCAGAACGGCCTGACCCCTCCGACCGCGACCCAATGGCAGGAGCAGGCGTCGGCGAAAGCCAAGCGCATGGGCGCCCCGGTCGGCCGGCTGGTGACGGAGCTGCTGCGCCCGCTGTTCCTGCGCTTCGCCTTCCTGCTGCGCGCCCGCGGCAAGCTCCCGCCGCAGGTGCGGTTCAAGGGGCAGCCGGTGAAGCTCCGTGCGCAGTCGCCGCTCCTGAAAGCCATGCAGCAGTCCGAGGCCCAGCGCGTCGACCAGTTCCTGGTCACCACCTCGCAGGTTGTCGGGCCGGAAGCCACGTCGATGTGGATCAACATGGAGGAGGCGTTGCGCCACCGCGCCCAGCTCTACGACATCCCGGCCAAGCTCGTCCGCAGCCAAGACGAGGTGCAGCGGATCATCGCCCAGCAACAGGCGCTTCAGGCGCCGCCGGTGGAGCCGCAGCAATGAGTTGGGAAGATCGGGAGAAGGCCACCAGGGCGCGGCGGGGCTCCCCCTCCGAGGAAGAACGGCGCGCGGCAGCGGAAGCCCGCGCCAACGCCGAAATGGCCCGCCTGTGCGCCGCCGTGTTCGGCACCGGCCAGGGCCGCGAACTGCTGGCCGCGCTGCGTCGCCGGACCAAGGATCGCGTGCTCGGGCCGGATGCAACGGTCAGTGCGTTGTTCCACATCGAAGGCCAGCGGCAGCTTGTCCACGCACTTGAAACGTGGACCGCCGATGGAACCCGCACCGATCTCTCAGACCTCCGCGCCGGCTTGGCCGGGACCGATTGACGGCCCGCGCTGCTCGTTCGCCAACGTCGGCGGCCTCCGCCGTCCCGGCTTCGTGACCGTCGCCTTCGCCCCGGAGGGGGAGGGCGACGCTCCCGCCGCCGTCCCGCCGGCCGGTGATCAGCCCGCGGCCCCCACGCCTCCGGCCGGTGATCCGCCGCCCCCGGCCCCCGTCGCCGCGCCGCCCGCCGCTCCGGCCGGGCTCGAGGCGTTCTGGGACGCCGAGAAGGCCGCCCTGAACGTCGATGGCCTCGCCAAGCTGGTCGCGGACGACCAGGCGCGCCGGGCCGGAGTGCCGGAAGCCCCCGACGGCTACAAGATGGAGCTTCCCGCCGACTTCGCGCTGCCCGATGGCCTGACCTTCGAGCCGCAGGACACGCCGCTGGGTCAGTCGGTGCGCGCCATCGCCCATGAGTTCGGCCTGCCGCAGGCCGCCATGTCGAAGCTGCTGGCCGCCTATGTCGATTCCCAGGCGCAGGAGCATCGTCAGGTGATCGCCGACATCGCCGCGGAGCAGGCGAAGCTCGGCCCCAACCGGGACGCCCGCTTCTCGGCCATGGACGGCTGGATCAAGGCGAACCTGCCGGACCATCACGCCGTGCTGGCGCAGCGGCTGCCGGTCGACGCCGGACTCTTCCAGGCCGTCGAGGCGCTGATTGCGCGGGCGAACGCCGGCATTCCCTCTGCGACCGGCGGGGGCGGCGAGGCCATGTCGGAAGAAGCCTATTTCAAGTCGCTGTTCAAGAATTAACGGAGCCTCTTCATGTCTCTCGAAACCCTGCGCACGATCGCGCTTGAGTACAGCAAGAAGCAGCCCAAGCAGATCGACCACCTGACGGAAGAGACTCCGATCCTGGACCTCGTTCCGTTCTCGGCGTCCACCCACGACATGTGGCACGTCGCCGAGGAGCTGACCAACGCCGACGCGATGGGCTTCGTCGCGATGGACGCGCCGCTGCCCGCCGTCAACTCGAACACGAAGCTGATCCGCTTCGATCTGGCGAAGATGGGTGGCCAGATGACCGTCGCGGAGGACAAGGCCCGCCAGTACGGCGGCAAGGAGAAGTACTTCGCCGACCGCTCCGGCCCGGTCCTGAAGAACACCGGCATGAACACCGAGCGCGTCATCGTCTACGACAACCTGCGCCAGTACGCCATCGACCAGTTCCGCTCCGGCGCCACGACCAAGACCGTCTACGACGCGGGCGGCACCGGCTCGACCAACTACAGCATCATCGCCGTCCGCTTCGAGGAAGGCGTGTGCTCGGGCCTGTACAACCCCAAGGGGTTCGGCAATGGCACGATGTTCGACACCACGCCGATCAACGGCGGGAACCTGTACGACATCGGCGGCGGCGTGCTGGGCTACGGCGTGCGCATGAAGTCCGACCTGGGCTTCCAGCTGACCGGCGTCCGCAACGTCGGCACGATCCTCAACATCGACTTCGCCGCCAACAAGGTGCCGACGGATTCGCAGATCGACGACCTGCTGGCCGACGTGCGGGCCACCGGTTCCGGGCGGACCATGCTGCTGATGCACCAGCGCGTGAAGAACTGGATGGGACGCGCCTTCAAGAAGGAGCGCATCCAGATGCGGCCGGAGGACAAGAACATCACCCGGCAGGTCGACGCCTGGGACGGCGTTCCGCTCCTGACCAGCTACAACCTGTACGACGGCACCGAAGGCCGCGTCGTCCTGTCCTAAGGGAGCCGACCATGTACAAGATCGACGGGCGCAAGCACTACGTGGACATCCACGGGCAGAACTTCGCCAAGGCGCAGACGCTGCCGCAGAACACCTCGGCGGACGGCAACGGCGGCGGGATCGAGCTGTCGGGCATCAACGGCGCCGTCGAGGCCCTGGCCCGCGTCAACACGGCGGTCACCATCGCCGACACCAAGGCGCTGACGATCAAGCTCCAGCACTCCGACAACGGCAGCAGCTGGACCGACCTGGGCACCGTCTACACCCTGACGGCGGCCGGCGGCAACGGCGCCCTGGCCGCCGACACGGAGCTTGGCCGCTTCGCCCTGCCCAGCACGGTCAAGAAGTACGTCAAGGCGGTGATCACCACCACGGACGCCGCCGCCGCCGGCAAGGTGGATGTGATCCCGGTCTATCTGCCGCGGTAAGGAGGGCGCCATGTCGCAGAAGCTGATGGTCATCGCCCGGAACCCGGGCCACTACGCCGACCGCCACCGGAAGCCGGGCGAACGGTTCGAGTTGTCCTCCGCGAAAGAACTCGCCGCGTCGTGGATGGAGCCGGTCGGCTGGAGCCCGGAAGTGTCGGGCGACAAAGCCGCGCAGCCCGCCCCGGTCACGGTGCCGGAGGAGGTGCACAAGGCCGCGCTCGCCCGCATCGACGATCTGGAGCAGGCGCTGACCATCGTGAAGGAGGAGCGCGACGCCGCCGACGAAGCCGCCGCACAGGCGCGGGCTCGCGTCGCCGAGCTGGAGGCCCGGCTTTCCGCTGCGGTCGCGCCGAAGGCGGAGGAGAAGCCGCCCGCCGCTCCGGTTCAGCAGCCGAAGCCCGCGACCAAGACCGACAAGACCTGACGGCCCTACCGCCTCCAGTGGCCGTTGGAGTGAAGGGCGCCCCTCCGCCGGGGGCGCCCTTCTTCATTTCGTGCGTTGGGCGCCGGACGCTTGACGCCGCACCCTCCCGGCATGAGCAACATCCCCGCATCCGATCTGGACCTCTGCAACGCCGCGCTGACGCGCTGCGGCACGCAGACCATCGCATCCTTCGATGACGGCACCACCGAGGGCGTCATCCTGGCGCAGAACTACGAACAGGTCGTCTCCGACTGCCTGTCGGAATCGCGCTGGAAATTCGCCCGGTCCGTCCGAGCGCTGAATCGCCTGTCCGGCGCTGCGCCGGCCCCGTGGACGGCGGTGTACCAGTGCCCAGCGGACGCGCTGGAGGTGGAGGGCGTCACCGTCTCCGGCGCGCCGATCGAGCACGAGCGCGCCGCCGACAAGCTGCTGTGCAACGCCGATCCGGACGCGGAGGTGATCGCCACCATCCTATCCCGACCGGACACGGCGGCATGGCCGCCGCAGTTCCGCGAGTTCGTGATCTTGCGCCTGTGCGCCGTCCTGCTGCCGGCTCTCGGCGACAAGTTCCAGGAAGGGGCGCAGGCGGCGAGGATGGCGGACATCAAGGGCCGCCGCGCGTCGCTCCGGTCGGCGCAGGGCGCCACGCCGACGAATCCGTTTACCCACCCGATCAAGGCGGCTCGCCGTGGCTAGCACGACCATCATTCAGACCAGCTTCGCCGCCGGGGAACTGGACCCCGCGCTCGCCATGCGCCACGACGTGCAGCAGTACGCGGCCGGCGCCCGCCGGCTCACGAACTGCCGGCTGCTGGTCGGGGGCGGGGCGCGCCGCCGCGAGGGGACGCGGTGGCTGGCCGAACTTCCGGCCGATGCCCGGTTGATCCCCTGGACCGTGGACGAGAGCAAGAAGTACGTGGTGGCGCTGTCGCATGGCCGCATGGACGCCTTTCGCGACGACGGCACCCCCGCCGGATCGCTGGTCGGGTGCCCTTGGACGCTGGCCCAGGCGCGGGCCGCGACGTGGTTCCAGAGCGCCAACACGCTGTTCTTGGCGCATCCCGACCTTCCCCCGCAGCGGATCGCGCGCACTGGTGAGACGTCCTGGTCGCGCCAGGCATTGGCGTTCGCTCAGCCCGCCGGCGCCGGCGGACGAATCCACCAGCCGTATTTCAAGCTGGCCCCGGATTCCGTCGCGCTCCAGCCGTCGGGGCGGTCAGGGGCCATCGAGTTGCGGACGAACACCGATTGGTTCCGCGTCGAGCACGTCGGCTGCCGCTTCCGCTACGCCGGCCGCGAGATCGTCATCACGAGCGTGTACAACAGCGTGACCGCGTTCGGCACCGTGATCGACGAACTGCCTCCCTCCCAGGACGTGACCGTGGACAACGCGGCCGGCTGGCAGGTCGGGCAGGTGGTCGAGGGTGACGAGACGGGAGCCCGCGGCGAAGTCGTCGGCATATCCTCCGGCACCTTGCTGCGCATCGTGGTCGAGGAGCGGGTCGGCGGCTTCAAGGTCGGTGAATTTGTCACGGGACCGGAAAGCCGCGCGAAGGTCACGGCGGTTGCCGAGGTCCCCCCGGCCGCCAGCCGCAATTGGGACGAGCAGCTCTACGGGCCGGTGCACGGCTACCCGGCGGCGGTGGGGTTGCATCGCAATCGCCTGATCCTGGCCGGCGGTCGCGCCGTGCCGAACATCGTGTGCGCCTCCCGCACCGATTCCCTCTACGACTTCGACGTCGGCGACGCCATCGACACCGACGCGGTGCTCGACCTGATCGGCGATGCGGCCGCTCAGCGGATCGTGCAGGTGGTCAGCGGCGAACAGCTGCTGGTCCTGACCGACCGCGGCTGCTACTACAACGCGGAGTCGGCCAGCCGCCCCTTCACCCCGGCGAACTTCGGCCTGTTGCCCTTCGGCTCGCCGTGGCCGGTCAGCAGCTGCCGCGCCGAACCCTTCGACAACGGCGTGATCCTGGTGACGGGCTCCACCATCGTGAAGCTCTCGCCGACCGGCGACACGACGGCGCAGTGGACGGGCACGCCGACCTCTCTGCTGGCCTCCCACACGATCAAGAGCCCGACCGACGCCGCGTTCACCACCGGCTGGTACGGTGGCGTGGAGACCTACGGCTTCTTCGTGAATGGCGACGGCACCATGGCTTGCATGCAGCTGCTGGAGAGCCAGCAGGTCCGCAGCTTCGTCCCATGGACCATCGCCGGCACCGTCCGCTCCGTCGCGGCCCTTGGCGACGAACTCTTCCTGGTGACGCAGCGCACGGCCAATGGGGCGGTGAAGATCCTGCTGGAAAAGGTGGACCCCGCGCTGTCGTTGGACGCGGCGACGACCTACGCCGACCTGTCCGCCGCAACCGCCCGCTACGGCACCGGGGATGGCGTGCAGGTCATCGCCGGCCGCTACGCCCTGGGCGGCCTGCCCCAGCCCGACCCGGCCGCGGATGGCCCGTACGACGTCGGCCTGGATTTCCCGTGGCTCATCGAGACGCTGCCGCCCGTGATCCAGGGGCGTTCCGGCGCCATCATTCACGACACCATGCGCATCTGCCGCGTGTGGGTGGAGCTGCTGGGCAGCCACCGCCTGTCCGTGTCTGGGCAGACCCTCGCTGCGTACGTCGTGACCGACGAACTGTCGCAAGCCCCGCCGCTGCGCAGTGGCCCGCAGGAGTTCCGGCTGCTGGGCCGCGCCCGCCGCCCGACCATCACGATCCATGCTCCCGAACCACTCCCCGTGACGGTGCTGGGGCTGTCCATGGAGGTGTCCGCCTGATGTCCCCTCCCTTCGTCATCTTCGGCTTGCCCAGGTCCCGCACGGCCTGGCTGTCGCGCTTCCTGACCTACGGGGATTGGGTCTGCGGCCATGAGGAACTGCGCCACGCCCGCAGCCTCGACGACGTCCGGTCCTGGCTGGCCCAGCCCTGCACGGGCACGGCGGAGACGGCGGCGGCGCCATGGTGGCGGCTGGCGCGGCATCTCCGGCCCGACCTGCGGGTGGTCGTCGTGCGGCGCGACCCGATGGCGTCCGCCGACAGCCTGATGCGGCTTGGGCTATTCCCCGACCGTCCGGCGGTGGAACGCCTCATGCACCGCCTGGACCGCAAGCTGGAGCAGATCAGCCGCCGGGTCCCCGACGCGCTGTCGGTGCGCTTCGAGGATCTGGAGCGAGAGGACGCCTGCGCCGCGGTCTTCGAGCACTGCTTGCCCTACCGACACGATCCGGAGTGGTGGGGGGCGTGGGCGCCGGTCAACGTCCAATGCGACATGCGCGCGATCGTCCGGTATTGCCATGCCCACGCGCCGCAGTTGGACAAGCTGACGGCCATCGCCAAGCACCAGACGCTGGCGCTGATGGCCCGCGATGAGCCCGGCGACCTCGACGGCGTGACGATCCAGGCGGAGCCGTTCGACGTGTGGCTGCGCGACGCCGAACGGCTTTTCAACGATCACTTGGTCGCGGTCGGCGAGGCCCCCGGCGATTGGCAACGCAAGAACATCCCGCTTCTCCGCGCCTTGGACGATCTTGGCGCCATGCAGATCATGACGGCCCGCTGCAACGGCCGGATGTTCGGCTACCTCATGTCGGTGATTTCCCCTTCGCTGGAATCCCCAGACGTGCTGTCGGCGCAACACGCGACCTTCTACGCCGATCCGGCCTTCCGCGGGCTGGGCATCCGCCTGCAACGCGCCGCCCTGGAGGCGCTGCGGCAACGCGGCGTCGGCGAAGTGTTCGCGCGGGCCGGGGTGCGGGGCGATGGACCGCGCATGGCCCCGCTGTACCACCGCCTGGGCGGTGAAGATTTTGGCCAGCTGTTCCGCATCAATTTGACGGAGGCATGACATGGGATTGGGGGCAGTTTCCGCCGGGGCCGCCGTCGCTGGCGCCGCCGTCTCGGCCTATGGCACCGTCCAGCAGGGCAAGGCCGCGTCGCGCCAGGCGGGCCTCGAAGCGCGGCAGGCCCAGATCGCGCAGATACAGGCCAACGAGAAGGCCGACCAGATCGAGCGTTCGCAGGTCCCGCTTGCGCTTTCCCAGCAACAGCAGGGCATGGCGAGGCGCGGCCTCTTCGATTTGGAAGAGGTCGCCATCCGCTCCGGCGCCGCGCTGGAGGGCCGGCAACTTGCTGACCGCCGGGACGCGCTCCAGGCGGAGGCCAAGCGCACGCAGACCGAAGGGCAGGCCGCCATGGCGCAGCACAGCGCCCAGCTGCGTTCCGGGCTGGCGACGCTGGCCGCTCAGCGTGCCGGCCATGGCTCGTCCGTCGGTCCCTCCGCCATGGCCCTCGCCAACCGTGTGAACCGCGAGGGGCGGGCGCAGATCGGGCTGGAGGAGGCCGGCTATGCCGCCAAGTCGTCCGCCGCGATGACCGGCGCTGCCCAGGCGGAGGCGCAGCGCGGCGCGCTGATGGTGGACACCGTGAGGAAGATCGCGACGCTCGATCAGGAGCGCTACGGCAACGAGCTGTCGATCTGGCGGATGGGCGTTGAGGCCGGCGACCTCGCTCGCGAGGCGGCGATCAATCGCCTGTACGGACAGCAGTCCGCTCTGGTCTCCGCCGAAGCCTCCCGCCGCCGCACCGACAGCCTGATGGCTGGCGGCATTGGCGCGTTCGGGTCGGCGTTGCAGGGGGTCGGCGCCGTGGCAAAGATCTACTCCGATCCCTCCTCTACCACGAAGGCATGACCATGACGATGGACCTTTGGGGAACGGTTGCCAATGTCGGCAACCAGATCACCGACATGGCGACGAAATTCGGCCTGCAGGAGCAAAAGCGCCAACTCGTCACCTTCCTCGGCAACGCCGAGGTCGAGGCGCGGACGAAGCTGCTGGAGCTTCAGGACAAGCACCGGGAGAACCCCGACGCCTTCCGCAACGAATGGGACGGCTACCGCAAGGGCGTCATCAAGGGCGCTCCGGCGCCCTATGCGCAGCAGATCGACCTCATGCTGCAGGAGGAAGGGAACCGCGGCTTTGGCGTCGTCCTGAACGCCAAGCACTCCCGCGACGAGCGGCTGGCCCGGCAGTCCACGACGGCGCTGCTGAAGCAGTCCGGCGACGACGTGATCAATCTGGCGATGGCCGGGCGCGTCGGCACGCCGGAATATCAGGAGGCCCGCACCAAGCACCAGACGAAGCTGGCCGCCGCGGTGTCGTCGGGCCTGCTGGCGGAGGACGAGGCCGCGATCGCGCTGGAGGATCTGGACGGCCGGGCGGCGGGCGAACACGCCATGGCCCTCATCACCCCGACCTATGCCGAGCGCGGCGCCGACGCGACCCGCTCATGGATTCGGCGGGAGCTGCTGAACCCCGAACTGCGGCTGCGGCCCGCCCAGCGCATCGCCCTGGAGAACCGCGCCGATTCCCACATCGCGCAACTGGAGCGCGGGCGGAAGGCCGATCTGCACGACGCCCGCGCCGCCGCGCGCGAACTCGCGACCGGCCTGACCGCTGGCCTGGACATTCCGCCGGAGACGGTGGATGAGGTGGCGACGCGCCTGACCGCGGCCGGAGGAGCCCGCGACGCCGCCGCCCTACGCGCCACCCACGTCCGCGCCGGGCTGCTGGCGGACCTGCGTGGGCTTCCCCTCGATCAGCTGGTGGACCGCGCCGGCAAGATCACCGCGTCGATGGGCCTGAGCCTCGCCGACCGAATCGTCGGAGCGGAGAGCGGCGGGCGGGCGGACGCGAAGAACCCGAACAGCTCCGCCGCCGGACTTGGTCAGTTCATCGATTCCACGTGGCTGGAGACGGTGCGCAAGCACGCGCCGGAGATTGCCGCCGGCAAGACCGATGCGCAGTTGCTCGGCCTGCGCTCTGATCAGGCGCTGTCCCGCCGCATGGTCACGGCCCACGCGGAAGATAACCGCGCCGGGCTGGCGGCCGATGGGCTCCCCACCGATGACGGCGCCGTCTACCTTGCGCATTTCCTTGGGCGCGGCGGGGCGGCGACGGTGCTGAAGGCACCGGATGATCGACCCATGGAAATGCTGGTCAGCGCCGACGTCATCAAGGCGAACCCCTTCCTGAAGGACATGACGGCGGGGGATATCCGCGATTGGGCCGCGGAGAAGGTGTCCGCCGCCCCGGCCCTGGACCCGAAGCTGTTCAGCGGCGTCGCCAAGCTGGCCGGCGAGCGGGCGCACGCTCAGTGGTCGGAGGTTGAGGCCGGGCTGAACCAGGGCATCCAGCCCACGCGCGCCGCGGTCGAGACGATCCTGAAGGGCGCGACGCTCGCCAAGGATTACCCGCTGCTGGAGCGCATCGCGACGCGCCTTGACCGGGCCAGCACCGTGGAGAAGCTGTCCGGCGCCACCCCGCAGCAGCAGCAAGCCGCCGTCGATGTCCTCGACCAGCGGGAGCGCGCGCAAGGGCTGTCCACCGAAGATGGCGGGATGCTGATCGCCCTGCGCAAGCTGGTGGACAGCACCCGCGACGGCCTGAAGCGCGACCCGCTGGGCCTCGCCGTGGAACGCGGCGTCATCCCCGCCTTGCCGCCCATCCCCTGGAACGACCCGGCGGGCGCCGCTCAGGCCCTGTCCGCCCGGCAACGCTCCGCCGTCGTCACCCGCGAGCACTACGGCGTGGGCACGCAATCGGTGATCCGGCCGGACGAACTACCCGCGTTCAAGGCCGCATGGGACCAGGGCGACGCCAAGGCCCGCGCCGGGCTTGTCGGCACGCTGGCCCGCGCCCTCGACGGCGACCACCTGACCGCCACGCTGGAGAAGGTCGGCGCCGACAACCCGGTCTTCGCGAGCGCCGGCCTGATCTACCGCCAGAACCCCGAGCTTGGCACCTCGATCATCAGTGGGCAAACCTACATCGACGCCGACAAGAAGATCCTCCCGCCGGAAAAGAACATCCGGCAGGAGGCGAACGACTTCCTGGGCTCCGCCGTCTACACTATGCCGAAGTCCCGTGACGGCATTGTACGGGCCGCCACGGCGCGCTATGCCGACCTGTCCGTGGCGGCGAAGGACTTCAGCGGGGCCTATGACTCTGGCCGAATGCAGCAGGCTCTGCGCGATGTGTCGGGCGGCGTAGTATCATGGGGGAATCCTGGGGGATTCCTCGGAGATATGGGGATCGCGAGAAGCCCCAAGATCATTCCACCCAAGCCTTACATGACGGACAGCGAGTTCGAGAAGCTGATCGGCGCACTCACTGATGAGGACTTCAGTGGGGCCATCACCGCAGGCGGATACCCTCTGAAGGCGAGAGATTTCCGTCGTTTTGCCAGGCTGGAGGATGCAGGGCCTGGGCAGTACACAGTGTGGCTCTCCTCGGGCTCCGTGAAAAAGGTCGGAAGCCCGGATCGGCCCTACGTTCTGGACCTGGGGAAGAAGGTGGCGCAGTGATGCGCCACCATCGCCTTTAGGCGGCGTCGCTCTTCTTGCGGTCCTGGTTGGCGGGCGGTTGCTGCTGAAGCGGGAGTTCCCGCTGCACCACCGCTCGCGATAGGTTCACAGTCACGCCCACCGAGGCGTAGATCCCCGGAAGGCTGTCCGCCGCAGCCTGCGCCCCGTAGGTTCGCTTGATCTGCTCGACCATCCGCACGGCATTGTTCCGTTCGGTGATGCTGATGCGCCGGGCAGCCAATTGGGCCTTCAGATCGTCGGCCGGAGTCACGCTGTAGGAGCCGGTGCGGCGGATGGTCGGCAGCACTTCCGACGTGACCCACTTCCGGAAGCGCTGTGCCGCTGGCTTCCGCGAACGGAATATCAGGGCGTAGAGGCCGGATTCCGTGACGACGACCATTTCCTGCCGACCGCCAAGGGTATCGCTAGTAGCTATACCCTTTTCATCATCGTCCAAGCCCTTTACCGCATCCGCAGGGTTCTTGATGCCCAGCACCCGGCATACCTCTGCCGCTACGAACCAGGGCGAGCCATCAATGGCCACGACCCGCACAAGGCTCTCGCCTTCGAAAAGAAAGGGTGTTATTCCCACGCCGGTCATAAACTCGCTCCACATTCGGGTTGTGATATCGCCACCGTTGCGACCGGTGGCTAATGAGCGGCGGCCACCATCGGGTGTGCCGCCGGTCTCATGTGCTATTTCTGTAGCAGCACCCGCCAACCCGCCAAAACGAATTCGTACAGCCACCCCCGAAGCCGTGGCGCATTTTGTGCCTTTGTGCGTTGGCGGCGCCCCATAGCTTGCGTGCGAATGGCTCCAACGGAGGGGCCGCATGCTGCTTGGACTGTACACCACCGACACCACCGACGCCCTGGGCCGGGCGCAATCCGCACCGCCCGCTGAGCTTCCGCCTTCCTTCGCGGAGGGCTTCCATGCCGCGTTCAGCGAGACGCGCGCCTACGCCAACAGCGACGCCCTGTGGCGCGCTCGGCACGAGGTGGTGCAGGGCGCCCTCGACGCCCTGGAGAACGCGACCGGCGAGGTCTACGCCAACCCGGAGGCGGCGCCGCGGGGGCCGAACCGGGACGCGCTGGAGAAGTCCATCCGGGCGCGCTTCGACAGCCTGAAGGGCGAGCGGCCGGACCTGAACCTGTCCTACCCGACCGACGACGAAATCCAGGCCGGCGCGGTGGCGAAGGCGCAGAAGGCCAAGGGCGAGCGCGACGCCCTGTCCGCCAAGCCGGGCAGCTTCTCCAGCGGCGCCGGCTTCGTGTTGGGCGACATCGCGGGCGCCATGACCGACCCGCTCAACATCGCCTCCATGTTCATGGGTGCCGGGCCGGCGGCGGGCATCCTGAAGACCGCGGCCATCGAGGCGGGAATCGCCGCTGGATCGCAGGCCGTGATCGAAGCCGGGACGGCGCCGTTCAAGCAGCAGGTTGACCCGCAGTATGGGCTTGCCGACGCGGCCGGCAACATCGCCGCCGCGGGCGCCGGTGGAGCGATCATCGGCGGCGGCCTGAAGGCGCTGGGCAAGGGCGTCGAGCTGTGGCGGGGCCGTGACCGCGCCGAGCTGCCCCGCGAGGTGCAGGACGCTCTGAACGTCGTGGAGCGCGATGAACAGGTGCGCGCGTCCAACCCCCTGCCGGGCGTGGCTGGGGAGCAGGCGCACGTCGGGGCGATGACCAAGGCGGCGCAGGACATCGAGGCCGGGCGGCCGGTGGACGTGCAGCCGATCGTGCAGGAGGCGCGGGCTGCGGCTCCATCGGTTCCGCTGGCACCGGATCGGGTCTTCACCTCCGGCGGGCGCTCCATCGACGTGGAATACCGGGTGGTCGAGGCTGACCAGCTCGTCAGCAGCCATGGCGCCGACGGCACGGTGAACCCCGCCTTCCCGCCGGAACTCCAGCCCCGCGACCGGACGCGCGTCGCGTCGCAGGCGCAGATCGCCGACATGGCCGCCAACCTCCAGCCGGAACGCCTGGGGCCGTCTCCGGACGCTGCCACCGGCGCGCCGATCATCGGGCCGGACATGGTCGTAGAGTCGGGGAATGGGCGCGTCGGTGCGATCCGGACGGCCTATGAGCGGGGCGGAGAGGCGGCCGACCGCTATCGGGCATGGGTGACGCAGAGGGACCCTGCGGCGGCGGACATGCGGAACCCGGTGCTTGTGGCCGTGCGCAAGACCGACATGGATCCCGCAGGTCGCGCCGCCTTCGCCAACGAGGCCAACCAAGCCACCGCGGCGCGCCTGTCGCCGACCGAGCAGGCGCGGGCGGACGCGCGCATGGTCAACAACGCCGTGCTGTCGCAGGTGCGCAGCGGCGACGTGACGGCCGCCAGCAACCGTGGCGCGGTGCGGTCCTGGCTGGATGGGCTATCGGTTAGCGAGCGAAGCGGCCTTGTGGACGCCGACGGCGGCCTGAACCAGGAAGGCCGGCGCCGGTTCGAGGGGGCGCTGCTGTCTCGCGCCTACGACGCTCCGGACCTGATCGGTAAGCTGGTCGAGGATCTGGACAACGACATCAAGGCCATCGGCGGCGCGATGCAGGACGCGGCCGGGCCATGGGCGAAGATGCGCGCGGCGGCGGCCCGCGGCGACATCCCCCCGGCGCTGGACCCGACCGCGCGCCTGCTGGATGCCGTTCGGCTCGTCCAGCGCGCCCGGGAAAGCGGGCAGAAGGTGTTCGACCTGCTGAACCAAGAAGACATCTTCTCCGGGCAGGTGGACCCGATCACCGGCGCCTTCGTCCGCATGTTCTTCCGCAACGACGGCCTGACCGCCCCGGCCGGCCGCAAGTCGGTTGCCGAGGCCCTGTCCGGCTACGTGGACGAGGCCATGGCGGAGAACGGTGGCGGCCTGCTGGGGCGCGCGGAGCGGCCTGGGCAAATCCTGCTGGGCGAGGAGAGGGCGCCGCCGGTTCCGCCCGCCCGCCCGGCGGAGGAGGTGGCCCGCGCCCCGGAGACGCACGACGCGCTCTATCAGGAGGTGAACCGCCTGCTGGCCTCGCGTGAACTGGACGTTCCCATGGGTGAGGTCGTGGACGAGGCCGGGAACGTGGTGCCCATGCGCCGCAGCGCCATGGACCTGATGGACGAGGCGGACCGGGCAATCAACGACGCCGCGACGATCGCGGCCTGCGCATTCGGAGTGGCGGCGGAATGAAGGATCTCGACATCAAGAGGTGCCTCGACGGTCGGGTTGAGGCTGGAGTGTTGTCGCGCGAGGCCGCGGAGCAGGCGCTGAAGCATATCCGCGACCTGGAGCGGCAGTACGCCGACCACATGGCGCCGGAGGCTGCGCAGTCCGCAGCCATCGCCGAGACCGCCCGCATCATGAAGGAGGCGGCGGAGCGGGAGAAGGCGCGCACGGCCAAGCAGATCCTCGCGGTCGCGCGCGTGATCGATGACGTGCAGGCCCACCCGGACGGCGTTGTCGCCGGCGGCATGGCGCTGCTGGTCCGCGACATGCGCGGCAAGGCGCAGTACTCCAACGTGGAGGCCCGAAAGGAGAACGTCCTGGGCCAGCTCTTCCGGCGGTTCGCGGACGGGCTGAACGCCTACCGCAGCAAGGCGGCCGGCCTGACGCAGGACACGCTGGGCCTGCGCAATATGGTCCGGGAGGTCTTCGGCGAGGCCACCAACGACGCCACCGCCAAGAGCGCAGCGAAGGGCTGGAAGGACGCCACCGAATACGCCGCGGACCGCTTCATCGGCGGGGGCGGCGATCTGGTGAAGAAGTACGATTGGCGCCTTCCGCAGATCAGCGATTCCAAGCGCATGAAGGACGCAGGGCGCGCGGCCTGGACCGAGCACATGATGCAGGCGGCGGAGCGCGGGGATCTGCAGATCCTCGACTATGAGACCGGCGCCCCCATGTCCGGGCTGAAGTTGGCGGACCTGCTGCGCCAGGCCTTCGACAACATCACCAGCGAGCTACCGCCCCCGCCGGGCAAGGGTGGCTCCTACGGCCGGCACAACGAGCGGCGGGTGTTCCAGTGGCAGAACGCGGACGGCTGGCTGGCCTACAATGACAAGTTCGGCTCCGGGCAGGGCGGGATCTACGACGTGCTGGTCGGTCACCTGGAAGGCATGGCGCGCGACATCGCCCTGACCGAGGTGCTCGGGCCCAAGCACGGAGCCACGATCCGCGCCGTGCAGGAGCTGGCCTACAAGACGGACGCGGAGAAAACGACGCTCGCCCGCAACCCGCTCGCCAACCCTGTCCGCGCCGTCGAGAGCCCGGAGGCCATCGGCCGGACCTACGATGCGCTCAGCGGCCGGCTGGGCAAGGCGCAGTCGGAGTTCTGGGCCTCGCTGTTCGGCGGGCTCCGGTCCTGGCAGACGGCGGCCCGGCTGGGCTCTGCGCTCGTCTCGTCCATCCCCGCTGATTCGGTAACGGCGACGTGGGCGGCGGCAGCGAACGGCATGCCGGTCACGCGCTTCATCGGCGCGGTGGTCGGGCAGATCGCGAAGGAGGGCGACCGCCAGCTCGCCCTGCGCATGGGCATCGTCTCGCACGCCGTGATGGACGCCGCCCTGGGCACCAGGCGCTTTGGCGACGAGATGGTCGGGCCGAAGATCATGGAGCGCATGGCGTCCTTCATCCAGCGCGTGCAGGGCATGTCCGCTTGGACCAACGGCCTGAAGAACGCGTGGACCCTGGAGATGATGGGGCACGTCGCCGACAACGCCGCGCGGCCGCTCGCCGACGTGGACGCGCCTCTCCGGAAGATGCTGGAGCGTTACGGGATCAGCGCGGCGGATTGGGACGTGATCCGCGCCGCCCCGCTGGTCGACGCCGACGGCGCCCGCTTCTTCGACCCGGCCAACGTGTCCGACCGCGCCTTGGGCGACAAGCTGATGGAGGCGATCATCCAGGAGCGCGCCTTTGCCGTGCTGGAACCGGACGCCCGGGTGCGGCAGCTGACCAGCGGCGGCTTGCCCCGCGGCACCTTCTGGGGGGAGGTCGCGCGGTCCTTCTGGCTGTTCAAGTCGTTCTCGGTGACGATGGCGACCACCCACCTCGCCCGCACCTTCATCGACGTCAACGCCTCCAAGGTGGCCGGGTTCGCGGCGATGTCCACGCTGCTGACCGTGGCCGGCGCGATGTCCATCCAGGCTCGCCAGCTGCTGACCGGAAAGGATCCGCGCCGGATGGACGACCCGAAGTTCTGGGGCGCGGCCTACATGCAGGCGGGCGGCGCGGGCATCTTCGGCGACTTCTTCGCCGCGGGAGCGGATCGCAACATGAAGGGCTTCACCGTCACCATGGCGGGTCCAGTGGCCGGCGTGGTCGATGACGCCGTGCGGCTCGCCATGCCGGATTACCGCACGCTCATGGACGGCAAACCCTCCCACTTCGGCGCGGAGGTGGCCCGGTTCATCCGCGGCAACCTGCCGGGCTCCAACCTCTGGTACAGCCGCTTGGTCACCGACCGCGCCATCATGGACAACGTGCAGGCCCTGCTCGACCCTGGCTATCGGGACAGCTTCTCGCGCATGGAGGAGCGTGCCCGCCGGGATTACGGCCAGCGGTTCTGGTGGCGGCCTGGGCACGACACGCCCGACCGCGCGCCGGACCTGGGGGCGGTGCTGCCGCGATGACCTTCGTTCGGCCCCGCCCGCAGGTCGGTGTTCTGTACCAGTCCCTGCGGGCGCCCTTCGACATGGTCGTGAAGCGCGTCGGGACCAAGAACCTTCAGGAAAAGGCGGTGCTGGTCAAGAAGGGCGACTACCTGGTCGTCTCCAGCAACGGCGACATCCTGGGGATCATCCCGGCCGTCTACGCCTCCCGCTTCGAGACCGTGCCCCAGCACTTCGACTGCCAGGGCAGGCAGCGACCGGCCGAGCCGACGTTGACCCCGGAGGAGATAGCGGCGCTGTTCGGGGATGACGGCTGAACCGGTGCGTTGGGCGCGGGGCATGGGCGGCGGCACGGTCAGGGCGCACAACGCCTGCACGGCCCCACCAACAACCGACGATCCGCACCATGTCCCGCACCGCCTTCTGCGCCGCCATCGGCCTCACCCTCTCGGTCTTCGTCAGCCACAAGGTGGTGCAGGCCGCGCCCATCGTGGCCTTCGACACCGAGGCCCACACGCTGACGATCCTGCTGCCGACCGGCGAGCAGCACACCCTCACTCCGGCCCGTGGCTTCTTCGCCCGCGCCTTCCCCGCGCCCGGCGACTACTTCGTCGTCTATGAGGACGGCTACCAGAGCCACAGCCCGCGGCTCGTCTTCGAGGGCGGGTACAAGGCGACCTCCTCCGCCGGAATGTCCTTCGGTGACGCGATCACCGCCCTGAAGGCTGGGCACCGCGTGGCGCGCGATGGCTGGAACGGGAAGGGTATGTGGCTGGCCTACACGCCGGGTTCCGAGTTCGCCCCGGAACTCGCGAAGCCCGGCCACGCCGCCGCGCACCGCGCCGCCGAAGCGCCGAACGAGAATGTCCGCCTCCTGCCGCACATCGACATGCGCGCGGCGGACGGCTCCATGGTCATTGGCTGGCTCGCCAGCCAGACGGACATGCTCGCCGACGACTGGGCCATCGTCGCCTAACCGTCGCCGTTCTGCCAGCACCAAGGCCGCCCCTCACCGGGCGGCCTTTTTCATGGGCGGGTGCGTTGGTCCCGAAGCACCCAGGCTCCGATCCTGCCGCCCGACAGGAGGGCAGGGCATGGCGCACATCCAGATTGACGACATCGAGCCGCGACGCAGCTACGACGTGGGGGCAACTCCGCAGGCGGTGTTCACGATCCCGTTCCCGTTCTTCGTGACGGACGACATCCGGTGCAGCGTCGGCGGCGTGGAGTTGGCGAGCGGGTTCAGCGTGACCGGGGCCGGGCAGTCGAGCGGCGGAGCGCTGACGCTGAACACCCCCGTCAGCAACACCGTCGTCACGATCTGGCGCGACGTGGCGATCAAGCGGACGAGCCAATTCCCGTCGTCTGGTCCGCTCAGGACCGAGGTGCTGAATACCGACCTCAACAGGCTGACGGCGATTGCCCAGCAGCTCGACGACAAGCTGCGCCGCGCGATCAGGCTGCCGGACGCCGAGCGGACGGCGCAGACCGTGCTGCCGCTCGCCGCCGCGCGCGCCGGGAAAGCCCTGATCTTCGACGACACCGGCGCGGTGACCGTCTCCGTGGACAATTTCAACAACAGCGCGGCCATTGCGACGGCCGCCGCGGAGACGGCTACCAGCGCCGTTGCGCGGATCGTCGATGACGCCCGCGTGGTGGACAGCATGGCGGCCCTGCGCGCCATCCCGGCCGCCACGTCGCGCGTCATCGGCTCGATCACGCTGCGCAGCTACCACGCCGGGGAAGACGGCGGCGGCGGGCTGTTCATCTGGGACAACTCCAGCGGCGCGACCGATGACGGCGGCATGACCGTCCGTCCGACCGGATGGACCGGGGCCGGCCGCTGGCGGCGTGTGAAGGCTGGCGTTCCGGACGCGGCGTGGTGGGGTGCCAAGGGCGACGGCGTCGCGAACGACCAGCCCGCTTTCCAAGCCGCCGTGAACTACCTGACCAGCATCGGTGGCGGCAAGTTGCGCGTCCCGGCGCCGGCCAAGCATTACCTGCTGCTGGCCCCGATCAGCATCAGCAACGCGCCGATCACGCTGGAGGGCGACGGCGACGCCACCACGGCGCTGCTGTGGGCGCACTCCGGGCACTGCATCCACTACGTGTCCACCGCCGGCAACGTCATCCAATCCGGCCCCGGGCAGGGGCGCGTCAAGACGCTGACGATCCGCAAAATCGCGCTGACGGGCTTCGTTGACGCTGCCCAGGTCGCGATCCGCGCCGAGTTCCCGGCGGAGCTGACCGGCGACCGGCTGTTGACGCTGGAGGGTGTCAAGATCAACGGCAACGTCGCCCTGACCGGCGGCGCGAGCTACGGCGTGTGGGCTACCAACGCCGGCGGCACGATCCTGGACGACGTGCGCATCTACGGATCGGCCGGGGAGGTCGCGCCCACGGCCGAAGACAACTACACCATGCGCAACGCGATCCGGCTGGACAGCACGACCAGCGGTTCAGGGAGCGCACCGCAGCCCGGCAAGATCGCGCATTATTGGCGCGGCGTGCGCACCTCCTATTGCCACTGGGGTGTGTGGATCGCCGGGCACCATGAAGGCATCTATGCGTCTGATTGCGAGATTGGACCGGTCTCCAATGCGTGGCGCATGCAGCGGGCTGGGTCGTCGGACAAGTCGCTCGTCGTGGCGCTTTCGAACGTCCACATCGACGTTCGGGCTGAAGGATTCAATCTCGATGGTGTCGACGGGTTCGCGGCCAGTAATGGGCGGTGGTTCAAGAACTCGGCTGGACGTCAGTTCAGCGGAAACCTGTTCGGCGCAAACGACTGTGACAATATCGCGTTGTCGAATGTCTGGTTGAACTTCGCCACTCCGAGCGGCACCAACGAAAACGGCATCTATCTGGCGGGAACCTGCCTGCACCCGCAGTTCGAGAATGTCCAGATCATCGGCCCGAAGACGGCGGCCATCGCAGCGGCTGGCTCTGTCTGGCAGATGGATTTCGAGGGCCACATTCAGGACGCGGGCGCTGTGGCCATCCTCGGGCCAGCCACGGGCGAATGCCGTATTGAGTCCTCGGTCGTAAACAGTGGGCCTGTCCAGGACAACGGATCGCACAACAGCTTCAACAACACCTTCACAAGCAAGCTCGACGTCGACGGCGACGGCTCTGCCGTGATGGTGAAGGCGACGGGCACCACGCTTGCCCGGGCGCTGGAGGACCGCTTTGCTGAGACCTACAGCCCGATCGACTTCGGCGCCGACCTGGCCGGGTCTGTATCGTCGTCTGCCGCCATCCAGGCGGCCGTCACGGCGGCTGCGGCGAGTGGGCGGGGGCGGGTGCGCATTCCCCGTGGCGTGTTCCTGCTGACCAGCACCATCACGGTGCCGCGTGGCGTGACGATCGAGGGGGCGAGCTGCGACGATACGATCCTGCGACGTATCGGAGATTACGGCCCGACATTCGTCCTGGGCAGTCCTTCGGATGAAATGGTGCCGGGCGTCGTGCTGCGCGATTTCTTCGTGATGCACGATCATGGCTATGAGAACGGGCAGGCGCCGTCCACCTTCCTCCATCCCGTGACGGACGGCACGGCGCACGTCGTCTGCTATGGGCCGGTGCACTGCTACTTCGAGCGGCTGTACGTCAGTGGCACCACGTACCCGTTCATCGTGCACGGCGGGGCCGGTTGCGTGTGGGACAAGGTCGTGTTCCGGGGGCTGTGGGATCACCGGGAGCCGTCGCTTCAGCACACGCGGGCGTCCGTGCGGTTCCTCAAGACCGTGACGCAGGGGCGGCCGGCGGACATGTCGTTCACAGATTGCTCGTTCCAGGGCTATCTCAGCCCGGCACGCTCCGTCACGTACGGGGCCTGGACTGGCATGGTGGCCGAGAACATCGGCCCGAAGAACCATCTGTGCGTGGAGGCCATGGAGGTCATCCATGTGAAGGGTGGCAACTTCGCCGCGGCGAACGAGCATGCCGTGAACATCCTGCCGCAGAACGGCGGGGTGGTGAACATGACCTACACCATCTCGGATGTGTTCTTCGACGGCAACCGCCTGTCCGCCATCCATGTAGACAACAACAACGGCGCCGAAACCGCCTACAACATCACCGTCAGCAACTGCGTCGGCATCGGCCAGGGCAACAGCGATTACGGTATCCTGGTCGAGAACAGCACGGGGGTTGACTGCGCGACCGGCCTTACCGTCATCGGTGGCGAGTGGCTGGACTACGTCAAGGCTCCAATCTACTTGGCCGGCGCCAACGGCTTCAAGGTCAGCACGAAGGCCAGGCGCTACAACTCCGTGAACGGCTACACGGCGGCGGCGGACACCTCGGGCGTCTGGATCGGCGGACGGTCGAAAAACGGCGTCATCGACGGCGCCGTGGTCGGCGGCGGCAACGCATACGAGCCCTACGGCGCGGACAACCACTGCCGGTACGGAGTGACCGTCGAGAACCCGGCGGTCAACACGAACGTGTCGGTAACCGGCCTGTCGGATGCTGGCGTCCTATACCCGCGGACGAGCACAGCGGCGGCGCCCTCGATCACGGTCGATGGGGACGCGGACACCGGGCTCTACCGCCCGACCGCCGACACCGTGGGCATCGCTGTGGGCGGCGTCGGGAAGGTGGAGGTCAACAGCGCCGGATTGGGCGTGGGGAAGACCCCCACGCAGCTCCTGGACATGCAGAAGGATGTGGCCGGGCTCGCCTACTGCGATGTCTACAACACGACCAACGATCCGGCGGCCGGCGTCATCCTGCGGATGATTACGGCCGATTCCGCGGGCTCGGGGACGACCGCCAAGAGCATCGTCGCCTACAAGAGCGGCCTCTGGTCATTCAACAACGCCGACTCCGCCGGGGCGATGGGCTTCTCTACGGCTGGTGCGGAACGGCTCTACGTCGGAGCCGATGGCTCCCTGGTGCATCGCACCCGCTCCACGACCATCGTGGATGCCGCCTCGCACCTCGGCCTGCGCGCCTACACCGTCGCCACGCTGCCCAGCGCAAGCCCGTCGGGACGGCTGATCTACGTCTCCGACGGCGCGGCGAACCGGCGGCTGGCCGTCAGCGACGGCACCAACTGGCGGTGGCCCGACGGCACGACCGTTTCCTGATCCACATCGCGACTTGGAGGCACTTATGAAGACGGAAAAGCACGCCTACGAATTCCTGGTGCGCTGGGACCGCGACGGCCGCCTGTCGGGCGCGCACGCGCAGTTCCGCTACGTCACCCGCGACGAGGACGGCGCCGTGCTGGGCGAGTTCATCGGCGCGGCCGAACCGGTGGCGGTGGCCGGGGCGGACGGCTTCCCGCTGTCCGACATCCTCGACCAGACGCTGACCGCCGCCCTGGCGGAGTGCAACGCCATGGCCGTCCAGCTTGCGGAGGTGACGGCCGAGCGGGACGCGCTGCGAGCGGAGGCGGAGCGCCAGGCGGGGACCTGATCGCCCCCACCATTGGTTGGTGGCCGCGCTGATTTGCGCTGGTGCGTTGGACTGGCCGGTCGGGGGCGTCACGGTACGGCATGACGCCCCCGACCGGAACGCATGATGGAAAACCTGCCGCTGACTCTGGACACGCTGAAGGCCGTCCTCGGCATCGTCATCGGGTGCCTCACTTTGGGCGCCACCATCGTCTTCGGCCTTGGCCGAGCGATCAGCGCCATGCGCCGGGAGCTATCGGGGCAGATCGAGAAGACCCGCGCGGAATCGGCCAAGGGCCGCGAGCGCGTGCACGCCCGCATCGATGACCTGCGTGAACACATCGACGGGCATTTCGTCCGGAAGGACGTCTATGAGGCCAACCTCAGGACCATGCAGAACGCGATCGAGCAGACCAGCGTGATCGCAAGATTATCCGGCCGCGTCTGCCCGGTCGAGACTGATGCGCCGCGCCGTGAATGAGGAAGCGAATATGACCTCCATCCACCCAGCCGCCCTCGACCTGGTCCGGACCTCCGAGGGCTTGCGCCTCAAGGCCTACGTGTGCCCCGCCGGCGTCCCGACCATCGGCTACGGCCACACGGCCGGCGTGAAGATGGGGCAGGTCATCACCGCCGCGGACGCCGACGCGTTCCTGCAAGCCGACCTGACCGCCGCCGCGGCCCAGGTGGACAAGCTGGTCAAGGTGCCGCTGAACCCGCAGCAGCGCGGGGCCCTGGCCTCCTTCGTCTTCAACCTGGGGGCGGGCAGCCTGCAAAGCTCCACGCTGCTGGTCCTGCTGAACAAGGGCGACTACGCCGGCGCGGCTGGCCAGTTCGGCCGCTGGGTCTGCGCCACGGTGAACGGCGTCAAGACGCAGCTTCCGGGCCTCGTCAAGCGCCGCGCCGCCGAAGCCGACCTCTTCCGAACCAACTAACGCCCGAAGGAGGGGCGCACCATGAACAAGAAGCTGAAGGCCCTGATGGGCGTCGCCCTGGCTGCCGCGATTGCCGGCGGGCTGGCGATGGTCGACCACTACGCCGGGACCGCCCTGCTGCCGGTGTTCCTGCCGTTCCTGGCCGGGGGGCTGTGACCATGGCCGTTGCGTGGCTTGTCCTGCTCGGCGCTGTCATTGGCGCCATCGCCGCTATCGTCTGGATCATGCGCGACTGGAAGTGGCCGGGCTGAAACAAGGAAGGGCCACCCCGACGGGTGGCCCTTTTCAGTTTGCAGCACCTCTGGAAAATGGCAGTTTTGCGTTGGGCAGATTTGCGCTAGTTTTGCAAACCGCCTTTGACGCCACATAATTTACAGACAACTTTTAATCATGTGGCCGTGGGTTCGAGTCCCACCCGGATCACCATTCCTTTCAAGTGGCGTGCGGGCGACGGCCCGAGCCGCAAATTTCCGCCGACGATCACGCAGACATAGCGGTTTCAATTCGAAGACCGGTGAAGGTGTCGCGCGCGGTTGTGGTGTCCGGCACCCCCGTATTACATCGCTCGCACGGTGACGCCGGAATGCGTCTAGCCCTGTTGTTCCCAATGCTCCGCGTCGGGGCATGCCGAATCTTCGGAGCGATAGGGGGGATGACGTGACCGGGATTGAAATCATGCACACCGCTCTGGTCGCGGTCCTGGCTCTGGTCGTCGGCTTCGCCGCGGCCTGCCTGTGGATCGTCTGGCTGAGCAACGCGTCGGAGCGGAGCTATCAGAAGACGCGGCGGTGGCCGGGGCCGTGAGCGGCCGGGGGATGTCTGAAGCGCCCCATAAAATTCCCCGCCCGTTCGGGGAAACGGGCGGGGCAGGAGAGCGCTTCTCACGCAGTGATCAGCGAGGACGACGGTCGGACGGTAACCGGGGGGCGCTGGAGCGTCTCATGAACTTCCTGTCATCTTGCCCGATTCCCACCTGTCGGAATGTCGCAGCGGCGCGATCGGCAATCGCCCTCAGCGATGGTCGCCGACGGCCGTCCCGGCCTGTTCGAGCAACAGCTCCACGCCGGCGACACGCAGGAACGAGCCCGGGGAGAGCCGTCTTTCCATGATGCCGTCGTTGATCATCACCTGCGCGTCCGCGAGCGAGATCGGCTCGCCGGCGTAGAAGATCGGGCCTTCCGCGAGCCGGATGTGGTGAAAGACAGTCTGCATCGGCGCCTCCTGCTGCTCTCGCCCGGTATGAACGCTCTTTCGAGCGTCTTTATTCCCGGAGGCAGGGCCCGTAATCGTCGGATTCTGCAATTTCGGGATGTCCGGTACAAACCGCCGACACCGCCGATGCGGGCCTGGGGCGTCAGGATCGCGGCGCTTCCACCGGGACGCAGTCGCGCCGGTGCGCCAGCATGCAGTCCTCCAGCTTCGATTGCCGGATCAGCGCGTTGATCAGCCAGTATCCGACCACCAGCAGGATCGTGACGACGATCGCCACGCCGATGTTCGCGGCGTTTCGGGAGCGGTTGTCATCCTCGTCGTTTGAGGTGTCTTTCAGGTCGTGGTTGCTCATGCGCCCGAGTTTGGGGCCGGGGCGACCGGCGTCAAGCCACGAACCGGCGGGCGGGTCGGGCCCGGCCGCCGGTGAGCCGCAGCGTCAGCCTTCCTGCAACAGCTCGACTTCGACGAACACGATGTCCGAGCCGCCGTTGTTGATGACGTTGTGGCTGACGCCCGCCTTGCGGAAGTAGGAGCGTCCGGGCTCCAGCGGAAAGGCGCGCTCGTTGCCGTCCGGATCGACGATGGTGAAGATGCCCTGGGTGATCGGCACGATGACGTAGTCGTAGCCGTGGACGTGCGCACCGGTTTCGGCACCGGGAACCAAACGCCATTCCGTGACCCGGGTGCGCTCGTTCTCGACATGCGACACCGAAACGGCTTGCGGACGCGTGCTCATATCCTCTCCCTTGGTTTTTCGACGTTGGAGCGGGGAGCCTAGCACGCCGACGGCCTTGGCCTCGACGGTTCCGGCCCAAGGTTTCGGCATCCCCGCCATGACCGGAGGAAATGCGGCTCGCCTGTGGGGCGGTTCACAGCCGGCCGGGGCAGGCGCGGGTAGGGTGTGGTCATCGACAACGCCGGGGCGCGGGCCCTGGCCTCAGACCCAGGAGCCCACCATGATCCGCACCTCGCTGCTCGCCGGTTTCGCCACGCTGGCCCTGCTGTCCGCCCCGGCCATGGCGCAGAACATCACCAGCCTGAACAACACCGCCGCGGGCGTCGGCAACGTCGCGGTGCAGAACGCCTTCACCAAGCAGAAGGGCGGCGGGTTCCTCGGCGGGCCGAACATCATCAGCATGGGCAACACCGCGGCCGGCGTCGGCAACCTGGCGGTCCAGAACGGCACGGTCCTGCAGAAGTCCCCCAAGGTCGGCCCGCTGGGCGTGCCCTTCGGCGGCGGCAACCAGTTCCAGGCCAACAACATGGCCGCCGGCATCGGCAACTTCGCCAAGCAGAACGCTTTCGGCATCCAGAAGTAACGCCGCGGCGTCCACCGGTCATCCACCCTTCATAGGCACAGACAAAGCAGCGGCGCCCCACGCAAGGGACGCCGCTGCTCGCACTTTTTCTTCGGAGGTCCGACCATCATCGGTCGCGGTGAAATGCCGTTCTGCGATGGAACGCCTTTCTTCTGTGAAGCACCACGCCCGTTCAACACGGCGAGGGGATATTTCGGCATCGGTTCGGTCGGCATATCACATGCGGCAACCCCCGGCTTGTCCGACGGGGGAGTCCGGCAGCACTTCGTCGGATCGTGGGCAAAAAAGGGCGCCCAGGCAGCGGGTGCCTGGGCGCTTGAGGCCTGATGACAGAATAGTTTGCACGGGACTCCGGCCAGGGAGCAAAAGCCGGAGGGAGACAGGCTCCTTTGGCAAGACCACGTGGAGGGAACCCATGTGCCGTCATCAACCGAGCCGCAGCCAAATATTGCAGCGCTTCGGAAGCGATATCACCTTCGGCGGCATCGCGGTGCTGCCGTGTTCCCGCGGGGCATCGGGGGGCGGATTGCTCTTGCGCCCAACAACATGCTCTCGTATGGTAGTATACATGATTGCCCGTGCGCCGTCGCAACGGCCGGCGCGCCAAAAAATGCGGGTCCAGGGAAGGAAGCGGAGACATGAGGAAAGCACTCACGTTGACGGCCGCGGCGGCGGCCTTGGCGCTGATGACCTTCGGTTCGGCCATGGCGCAGGACGTGCCGGCCCAGGGCGCCAGCCCGCGGATCGACGCGATCCGCAAGGCCGGGGAACTGCGGGTCGGCGTCCTGGCGAACCTGCCCTGGCTGGTGGAGAACACCTCCGGCACGGGCGAGGCGTGGAGCGGCCCGGCCTGGGACCTCGCCAAGGAATACGCCCGCCGCCTGAACGTGACGCTGAAGCCGGTCCCGGTCAGCCACGAGACGAAGGTCCCGGTGCTCGCCTCCAACCAGGTGGACATGACCATCTCCCCGCTGGCCGAGACGGCGGAGCGGCTGAAGGTCGTCGACTTCGTGATCTACTCCAACACCAGCGTCTGCATGTTCGGGCTGGCCTCCAACAAGAAGTTCGCCGGGGTCACCTCGGTGGACCAGCTGAACAGCCCGGACTTCACCATCGCCTACTACACCGGCGGCGGCGAGGAGGGCTGGGTGAAGGAGCGCTTTCCCAAGGCGAACCTGCGCGGCGTGACCGGGTCCGGCACCGCGCCGGTCGAGGAGATCATGGCGAAGCGCGCCGACGCGGCCCCGATCAACCGCGTGCCGTGGGTTGGCATGAACAAGAAGCTGAAGGGCCTGGCCGTCCTGCCGAAGGAAAACAACTGCCAGGACAGCAAGGAGAAGGCGAACCCGGTTGGCCTTGCCGTGGACAAGAACCAGACCGCCTATCTCGACTGGCTGCGCGCGGTCGCCAAGGACATGCAGCCGAAGCTGCAGGCGGCCGAGCAGAAGATCGCCGAAGGGCTGTAACAGACCCCGCCGCGCGCCTTGCCGTCCTTAAGGAGGGCAGGGCGCCGCTGCCTTTCGCAAGCGGACGGCCATGGACTTCGACTTCTCGCCGATCCTGGACAACTGGAGATTCCTGGTCCAGGGATTGCTGATCACCATCGAACTGTCGGTCGCCACCATCGTGGCGGCCACGCTGGTCGGCATCGCGCTCGGCCTCGGGCGGGTCTACGGGCCGGGCTGGCTGCGCGTGCCGCTGACCTTCTACGTGGATTCGATGCGGGCCATTCCGGTGCTGGTCGTGCTGGTCTGGACCTTCTTCGCCTTTCCGCTGGTCACCGGCGTCACGCTGCCGCCCTTCTGGGCGGCGCTGGCGGCGCTGACGCTGCACATCTCCGCCTTCGTGTCGGAGATCCTGCGCGCCGGCCTGAACTCCATCCGGCCGGGGCAGGTGCGGGCGGCGCGGGCGCTGGGCATGTCGGGCGCGCAGATCGTCCGCAAGATCCTGTTCCCGCAGGCGGTGGTGCGCATGCTGCCGGCCTACGGCTCCCTGCTGTCGGTGACGATCAAGGACACGGCCATCGCCTCGGTCATCGCGGTGCCGGAGCTGATGCGGCAGTCGGAGACCATCGCCGCGCAGAACTACGCCCCCATCGAGGTCTTCACCACGGCGATGCTCGCCTATTTCCTGATCCTGTTCCCGGTGACGCGCGCCGTCGAGGCGTTCTACCGCCGGGTCGCGCATTTGGGGCGGTCATGACCCTGGACTGGAACGTCGTCTGGCAATACCGCGGCGACCTTGCGTATGGCGTGCTGCTGACCATCGCGCTGACCGTGGCGACCATGGCGATCGCCGTCCCCGGCGGCATCGCGGTGATGCTGATGCGGCAGTCGCACGTCCGCGCCGTGTCGTTCCTCGGCACGGTCTTCGTGGAGTTCTTCCGCAACGTCCCGCTGATTCTGCTGGTCTATTGGGCCTTCTACGTCCTGCCGATCCTGACGGACATCCAGTTCTCCGCCTTCGCGACCGGGCTGGTCGCCATGTGCCTGAACGTGTCGGCCTACAACGCCGAGACCTTCCGGGCCGGCGTGAACTCGATCCGCAAGGGGCAGCTGGAAGCGGCCATGGCCATGGGGATGAGCCGGTCGCAGGCCATGCGCAAGGTCGTGCTGCCTCAGGCCATCCGGCGCATCCTGCCGGTGCTCGCCAGCACCTGGGTGTCGCTGTTCAAGGACACGTCGCTGGTGTCGGTGATCGCCGTCGGCGAGCTGGCCCACACCGCGCTGCAGATCCGGTCGCAGACCTTCCGGGTGCTGGAGATGCTGACCGCCATGGCGGCGATCTACTGGCTGCTGGGCTACCCGCAGGCCAAGCTCGTCGACTGGATACACCGCAAATACGGGGTCACCGAGTGAGCACGACCACCATGGAATCCACCGTTACCGGCCGCAAGAACGGCGACCAGCCGCCGGTCGTCCAGTACGACGGCGTGGTCAAGCGCTTCGGGTCCCTGACCGTGCTGAACGGCGTGTCGGCGCGCGTCAACAAGGGCGAGGTCGTCTGCCTGATCGGCCCGTCGGGGTCGGGCAAGTCCACGCTGCTCCGCTGCACCAATGCGCTGGAGATCGCCGACGGCGGGCGCGTCGTGTTCGAGGGCCAGCCGCTGCCGAAGACGGAAGCCGAGCTGCGCCACGTCCGCCGGCGCATGGGCATGGTCTTCCAGAACTTCGAGCTGTTCCCGCACATGACCGCGCTGGAGAACGTCGCGGTCGGCCCGATCACCATCCTAGGCGCCGACCCGGCGGAGGCGCGCGCCAAGGCGCAGGCCCTGCTGGAGAAGGTCGGGCTGGGCGCCAAGGGCGGCAACCACCCCAGCGCGCTGTCCGGCGGCCAGCAGCAGCGCGTCGCCATCGCCCGCGCGCTGGCGATGGATCCGGACGTCATGCTGTTCGACGAGCCGACCTCGGCGCTCGATCCAGAGACGATCGGCGAGGTGCTGAACGTCATGAAGCGGTTGGCGGAGGAGGGCATGACGATGGTCGTCGTGACCCACGAGATGAGCTTCGCCCGCCGCGTCGCCAACTGGATCCTGGTCTTCGACGAGGGCCGGGTGATCGAGGAGGGGCCGCCCGCCCAAATCTTCGACGCACCGACCCACGCGCGCACGCAGTCCTTCCTGAGCCACCTGGGCTGGAACGGGTGAGGAAAAGAATTCACCACAGAGACACGGAGACACGGAGGGCGTGGTTTCTCTGTGTCTCCGTGTCTCTGTGGTGAAAATGTTCCTTGGCGCGTACTAAGCCTTCGTCGTGACCGGGACGCGGCGCTGAGTAGCGTCCTCTCCCTTGGCCGGCGTTGCGCCGTCGCTGTCGAACAGGTCGGGGAAGCGCTTTTCCAGGTCGGGCAGGGAGGTCAGGATCTCGCCCATGTGCAGGCGCATGGCGGATTCCGCCAGGTCCGGGTTGCGCGCCTGGATCCCCTCCAGGATCATCTCGTGCTGGGTGATCAGCCGCTCCACCGGGGTCGCCTGCTCCGGGATGCTCAGGTAGCGGACGCGGTCCATCTGGGCCTTGGTTTCCTCCACCACGCGCCACGCGTATTCGCAGCCCACGCCCAGCGCGATGGAGCGGTGGAAGGCCTCGTCCAGGTCGAGGAAGATGTCGGGGTTCTCGACGGCGGCGACGCGCTGCTGCTTCACGATGCCGTGCAGAGCCGCAATGGAGGCCGCGGAGAGTTCCTGGCTGGCCTTACGCACCACGGCCAGTTCCACAGCCTGACGGACGAACTGCGCGTCCATCACCTGCTTGGCCGAGATCTTGACGACGAAGGTGCCGCGCTGCGGGCGGATGGAGACCAGCCCGGCCTCGCTCAGCTTGATGAAGGCCTCGCGCACCGGCTGGCGGCTGATGCCCAGGGACTTGGCGACCTCCGCCTCCGACAGGGGCTGGCCCGGCCGGAAGCGCATGGTGACGATGGCCTGCCGCAGGTCCCGGAAGACGCGCCGCGCCACAGGTTCCGACGAATCCGGTTCAATCCTGTCGAGCATTGTCGTCCTCCACCCCTTGCGCGTCCGTTATACGCTTCCATACCAGTGCGGTTCAACACGGCCATGAAATTGTTCGCCCGATCCGCCAAATGCGGCGTCCCGCCGCACGGTGTAAGCCGTTTCGCGGCCGGTTGCAAAGGTGTGCCCACCTTGACCGTGCCATACTGGAATGGTAGTATATCAATGTCAGCCAGCGAGAGGTCTCCTCCGCCGTCCCAAGAAGGAAGAACGTCGGGCGGCGGACGCCGATAAAGCCGGCTCCGACACAGGCTGACCGCCTATCAGAGGCCATCCTCCACTTCGTTCCGACCGCCCGCCGCATGGCCGGCGGCGACGGGCACACGCATGCGGCGCGCTCCAGCACCCCGCGGCGCGCGCCAGCATCAGGAGAGTTCGATCATGAGCGCTGATTTCGAAGTCACCGGGGGGGCGAGCCCTCCCGCCAGCGCCACCACCACCACCGGCGAGCGCGCCCGCGCCGCGGCGGTTACGGTGAGCAAGCACATCGGGCGTTACCGCTGGACCATCTGCGCGCTGCTGTTCTTCTCGACGACCATCAACTACATGGACCGCCAGGTCCTCGGCCTGCTGAAGTCCACCCTGATGGGCGACATGGGCTGGACGGAGTCCGACTTCGGCGACATCGTCGCGGCCTTCTCGCTGGCTTACGCCTTCGGCTACATCGGCTGCGGCCGACTGATGGACAAGATCGGCATCCGCATCGGCCTTCCGGCGGCTGTGGCGGGGTGGAGCTTCTTCGCCTGCATCCACGCCTTCATGGGCAGCGTCTTCGGCTTCAAGATCGCCCGCGCCGGCCTGGGCCTGACCGAGGGCGGCAACTTCCCGGCCTCCATCAAGGCCGTGTCGGAGTGGTTCCCGGCCAAGGAACGCGCGCTCGCCACCGGCATCTTCAACGCGGGCAGCAACGTCGGCGCCGTCGCGGCTCCGATCCTGGTGCCGATCCTGCTCGCCCTGTGGGGCTGGGAAGCGGCCTTCCTGGTCACCGGCGGCATCGGCTTCTTCTGGGTCATCGCCTGGCTGCTGATCTACCGCAAGCCGGATGAGCATCCGAAGCTGACGCCGGAGGAACTGGCCTACATCCGCAGCGACCCGGTCCAACCACAGGTCAACATTCCCTGGCTGCAACTGCTGCGCTACCGCGGCACCTGGGCGAACATCGTCGGCACCTGCTTCAGCGCGCCGGTCTGGTGGTTCTACCTGAACTGGGTCCCGGGCTTCCTGTCCAAGCAGTATGGCGTGAACCTGTTCGGCGCGATGCTTCCGCTGATCATCATCTACACCATGGCCGATTTCGGCAGCGTCGGCGGCGGCTGGCTGTCCTCCCACCTGATCAAGCGCGGCGTGAAGCCGCTCCGCGCCCGCAAAATCACCTTCCTGATCTGCGGCCTGTGCGTGCTGCCGGTGTTCTTCGCCTCCCAGGTGTCCAGCATGTGGATCGCCGTCGTGCTGATCGGCATCGCCGCCTCGGCGCACCAGGGCTACTCGGCCAACGTCTACACCATCGTGTCCGACACCATGCCGCGCAACGCGGTGGGCTCCGTGGTCGGCATCGGCGGCTTCTGCGCCTACTTCGTCGGCATGTTCGTCTCCATGGGCGTCGGCCGCCTGCTGGACGCCACCAACGGCAACTATCACCTGCTGTTCGCCATCGCCTCGGTCCTGTACCTCGTCGGCCTTGCGATCATGCACTTCATCCTGCCGAAGACCGGGTCGGGCATGACCCCGGCCGGGATCGAGGTCTGATCTCCCAACCGAGCGTTCCGGGGCGCCCAAAGCCTCGGAATGCTCCGGTCCCCTGACGCTTCATCGCAGAGTTTCTTCCCAGTCGGACCCGCAGGGGTCCCGGAGCCTCCCATGAAAATCCAGAACGCGTACGTGATCGTGACGAGCCCCGGCCGCAACTTCGTCACGCTGAAGATCGTCACCGACGAGGGCGTGTACGGCGTCGGCGACGCCACGCTCAACGGACGCGAGCTGTCGGTCGCGTCCTACCTGACGGACCACGTCATCCCCTGCCTGATCGGCCGCGACCCGCAGCAGATCGAGGACATCTGGCAGTACCTGTACAAGGGCGCCTATTGGCGCCGCGGGCCGGTCACCATGTCGGCCATCGCCGCGGTGGACACCGCGCTGTGGGACATCAAGGCCAAGCTCGCCGGGATGCCGCTGTACCAGTTGCTGGGCGGCAAGAGCCGGACCGGCGTGATGGTCTACGCCCACGCCAACGGCCGCGACGTGGCGGAGACGGTGGACCGTGTCGGCGAATACATCGAGAAGGGTTACAAGGCGATCCGAGCCCAGTCCGGCGTTCCGGGCCTGAGCGGGGTCTACGGCGTCGCCAAGGGCAAGTTCTACGAGCCCGCCACCAAGGGCCTGCCGGAGGAGTCGGTCTGGTCGACGGAGGCCTATCTGGACTTCGCGCCCAAGCTGTTCGAGGCGGTGCGCGTGAAGCACGGCATGGGGCCGCACCTGCTGCACGACGTGCACCACCGCCTGACCCCCATCGAGGCCGGCCGGCTGGGCAAGAGCCTGGAGCCCTACCGCCTGTTCTGGATGGAGGATCCGACCCCCGCCGAGAACCAGGAGGCCTTCCGCCTGATCCGCCAGCACACGGTCACGCCGGTCGCGGTGGGCGAGGTGTTCAACACGATCTGGGACTGCAAGGACCTGATCCAGAACCAGCTGATCGACTACATCCGCACCTCGGTCGTGCACGCCGGCGGCATCACCCACATGCGCCGCATCGCCGACCTCGCAGCACTCTACCAAGTGCGCACCGGCAGCCACGGCGCGACCGACCTGTCGCCCATCTGCATGGGGGCCGCCCTGCACTTCGACACCTGGGTCCCGAACTTCGGCGTGCAGGAGCACATGGAGCACTGCCCGGAAACCGACGAGGTCTTCCCGCACGCCTACCGCTTCGAGGACGGCTACATGCTGCCCGGCGAGGTGCCCGGCCATGGCGTCGACATCGACGAGACGCTGGCCGCCAAGTACCCCTACAACCCGGCCTACCTGCCCGTCGCCCGCCTGGCCGACGGCACGCTGTGGAATTGGTGATAGCGCGTCTTTCTACCCCTCTCCCTGCTCCGCAGGGAGAGGGAGGGGCCCACGAAGTGGGAGGGTGAGGGCTAGGTCCTCCCGAGAAACCTTGCCCTCACCCTCCCACGCCAATGGCGTGGGTCCCTCCCTCTCCCGCCGGGGGCGGGAGAGGGGAATTAGGCACCACCTCGCTTTTTAAAATTCGCTGGCACGGCCACGGCTGTCCGCTCCGCGCGGACGGCATGCCCCTTGACGACCTCATGCGGGGCCGGTCGCGCCCGACACGTAAGGATCAAAGCGTCATGTCCACATCGTCCAACCCGGACGGCGCGTCCGCCCGGCTCAACACCGCACGGCTGGCGGCCCTTCCGCAAACGGTGCAGCGGCCCGCCTATGACCGGAGCAAAGTCACTCCCGGCATCCTGCACATCGGGCTCGGCGCCTTCTGCCGGGCGCATCTGGCGGTCTATACGGACGACGCGATCGCCGCCGGGGACACGGACTGGGGCATCATCGGCGCCGACCCGCTGTCGCCGGCCATCCGCGACGCGCTGGAGCCGCAGGACAACCTCTACACCCTGCTCGTCCGCGGGGCGGACGGCGACGCGCCGCGGGTGGTGGGCTCCTTCCTGGAGGCGCTGGTCATCCCGGAGGAGCCGGAGCGCGTGCTGGACCGTATGCTCGACCCGCGCGTCCGGATCGTCACGCTGACCGTCACGGAGAAGGGCTATTGCCAGGACGCCGCGACCGGCGCGCTGGACGAGGCGCATCCCGCCATCGTCGCCGATCTGGCCGGCACCACGGCGCCGCGCAGCGTTCCGGGCCTGCTGGTCGAGGGGCTGAAGCGGCGCTGCGACGCAGGCATGGAGCCCTTCACCGTGCTGTGCTGCGACAACCTTCCGCAGAACGGCAAGACGGTGCGCCGCATCGTCACGCGCTTCGCGGAGCTGCGCGACCCGGTGCTCGGGCGCTTTATTGCGGAACGCGTCGCTTTTCCCTGCACCATGGTGGACCGCATCACGCCGGCCACCCGCGACGAGGACAAGGTGGCGGTCGCCGCCGCGCTCGGCTGCGAGGATGCGTGGCCGGTGGTGACCGAGCCCTTCCGGCAGTGGGTGATCGAGGATGACTTCCCGCTCGGCCGCCCGCGCTGGGAGGAGGTCGGCGCCCTGCTGGTGGAGGATGTTCACGCCTATGAGGTGATGAAGCTGCGCTGCCTGAACGGCGCGCACACCGCGCTCGCCTACCTGGGCGTGGTGTCGGGCATCGAGACGATCTCCGATGCCATGCGCGACCCGCAGCTGCCATCGGTCATCCGCCGGCTGTGGGACGAGGACCTGATCCCGACCCTGCCGCCGATCCCCGGCGTCGACCCGGCGCGGTACACCGCGGCGCTGGAGGAGCGGTTCCGCAACCCCGCGCTTCGCCACCGCACCATCCAGATCTCGTCCGACGGTTCGCAGAAGCTGCCGCCTCGCCTGCTGGAGGCGGCGCTGGAGCATGTCCGCGGGGGACGCACGCCGCGCTTCATCGCGCTGGCCGTCGCCGCCTGGATGCGCTTCACGCTGGAGGAGACGGAGAAGGGCGCGGCCTACGAGATCGCCGATCCGCTGGCCGCCCGCCTGAGGGCCGCCGTGGCGTCGGCCGGGCGCGACGCCACGGCGCTGGCCGGCACGCTGTTCGCCATCGACGACATCTTCGCCCCCGAGTTGGTGGCCGACGCCGGCTTCGGCCTGGCAGTCGTGGCGGCGCTGGACAGCCTGCTGACGAAGGGCTGCCGGGCGACGTTGGCGGACATGCTGGGCTGACGGTTGGGGGTGCGCCGCACTGACGCGGCGCTGCCGAAAAAATGCGTGCGCCGCAAAAAAAGCGGGTGGTGACCCTCGCGCCGGCATGGTTATATACCTGCCATATATAGCGCCTGAGGCCATCCCGCATGCCGCCGCCCAAGCCCATCCATCCGCAGGTCTCCCTCGCCGGAGGCGGCGCTTCCCCGATCGGGGGCGAGCGCATCCGGCTGCTGGAGGCGGTGGGGCGCGAGGGCAGCATCTCCGGCGCGGCGCGTGCGGTCGGCATCACCTACAAGGCCGCGTGGGACGCCGTCGACGCCATGAACAACCTGTTCGGCCAGCCGCTGGTCGAGGCGCAGGCCGGCGGCCGGCGCGGCGGCGGCACGGCGCTGACTCCGGCCGGGCTGCGGCTGGTCGCCGCCTTCCACCGGCTGGAGGGGGAGATGGCGCGCGCCTTCAAGGCGCTGGAACCGGACCTGGACGGCACGGGGCTGTCCGCGGCCGGGCTGATGTGGGGGTTCTTCATGCGCACCAGTGCACGCAACGCCCTGCGCGGAACGGTGACCGCCATCGAAGACGGCGCGGTCAACGCGGAGGTCACGCTGACCCTGTCGGAGCGGACGGCCATCACCGCCGTCATCACCCGCGACAGCGTGCGCGAGCTGGGCCTGATCCCCGGGCGCGAGGCGACGGCGCTGATCAAGGCTCCCTTCGTCATTCTGGCCCCGGCCGACGAGGCCCGCCGCACCTCCGTCCGCAACCGGATCGAGGGCACGGTGACCCGGCGGGAGGACGGCGCGGTCAACAGCGAAATCACGCTCGACATCGGCGGCGGCAAGACGCTGACCGCCATCATCACGCGCCACAGCGCGGAGGACTTGGGACTCGCCGTCGGCGGCCCGGCCTGCGCGCTGATTGATGCGTCGCACATCATTCTTGCCGTCGATTGATTCAGTCATGGGGGTCAATGGAATGAAGCGCCTTCTGCTCGCCACCGTCGCGCTGCTGTCGGTCACCGCCACCACCGCCCGGGCCGGTGAAACCAACGTCGCGGTCGCCGCGAACTTCACCGCCCCGGCGAAGGAGATCGCCAAGGTCTTCGAGGAGAAGACCGGGCACAAGGCGGTCCTGAGCTTTGGCGCGACCGGGCAGTTCTATGCGCAGATCAAGCAGGAGGCACCCTTCACCGTCCTGCTGGCCGCCGACGACGAAACGCCGCGGAAGGCGGTGGAGGAGGGGCTTGCGGTCGCCGACAGCCGCTTCACCTACGCCATCGGCCGGCTGGTGCTGTGGAGCAAGAACCCGGCGACGGTCACCGGCGAGGACACGCTGAAGACTGCGTCCTTCGAGAAGGTCGCCATCGCCAACCCGGCGCTCGCCCCCTACGGCGCCGCGGCGGTGCAGGCCATGAAGAAGCTGGGCGTCTACGATGCGCTCCAGCCCAGGATCGTTCAGGGCAACACCATCGCCCAGGCCTACCAGTTCGCCGAGACGGGCAACGCGGAGGTCGGTTTCGTCGCCCTGTCGCAGGTGATCGAGAAGGGCGAGGGCTCCCGCTGGGTCGTACCGGAAAGCCTGCACGAGCCGATCCGCCAGGACGCCGTGCTGCTGAAGAAGGGCGCGTCGGACGAGGCGGCCAAGGCCTTCGTCGCCTTCCTGAAGGGGCCGGAGGCCGGCAGGGTGATCGCCAAGTTCGGCTACGGCACGGCCGTGTCGAACTAAGCCGGCCCGTCATGAACTGGCAGCCCATCGTCCTGACCTTGCAGCTGGCGACGCTGACCACCGCGATCCTGCTGGTGGTCGGCACGCCGCTGGCCTGGTGGCTGGCGCGGTCGCGCGCCTGGTGGAAGGAGGCGGTCGCCACGGTGGTGGCGCTGCCGCTGGTCCTGCCGCCGACCGTGCTGGGCTTCTACCTGCTGACCCTGCTGGGGCCGGACGGGCCCGGCGGCTGGGTGGCGTCGCTGTGGGGGGCGCGGTCGCTGGCCTTCACCTTCGAAGGGTTGGTCATCGGCTCCGTCCTGTACTCAATGCCCTTCGTGGTGCAGCCGATCCGCAACGCCTTTGAGGCGTTCGGCGACCGCCCGCTGGAAGCGGCGGCGACCCTGCGCGCCTCCCCGCTGGACATGTTCTTCACCGTGGCGGTGCCGCTGGCCCGCCGCGGCTTCCTGACCGGCGCGGTGCTGGGCTTCGCCCACACCATGGGGGAATTCGGCGTCGTCCTGATGATCGGCGGCAACATACCCGGCAAGACCAAGGTCCTGTCGGTGGCCATCTACGACCATGTCGAAACCCTGCAATGGGCGGAGGCGCACTGGCTGGCCGGCGGGATGCTGGTCTTCTCCTTCACGGTGATCCTGGCGATGATGACGCTGGAGAAGCGCATCGGGCAGGCGCGCCGATGAGCCTGACCGCGCGATTCCAGGGGACGCTCGGGCGCTTCGCGCTCGACGTCGCGTTCGAGGCGCCGGGGCGCGGGGTGACCGCCCTGTTCGGGCCGTCCGGCTGCGGCAAGACGTCGGTGCTGCGCTGCGTCGCCGGCCTGCAAAGGCTGGGCGGGCGCATGGCGCTGGACGGCGACGTCTGGCAGGACGAGCGCCACTTCCGCCCGACGCACAAGCGGCCGATCGGCTATGTCTTCCAGGAGGCGAGCCTGTTCCCGCACCTGTCGGTGCGCAGCAACCTGCTGTTCGGCCACCGCCGCACGGTCGGGCGCGGCGTGCCGGAGAGCATCCGCCTGGACGACGTGGTGGACCTGCTGGGGCTCGCGCGCCTGCTCGACCGCTCGCCGGAGCATCTGTCGGGCGGGGAGCGGCAGCGCGTCGGGGTGGGACGGGCGCTGCTGTCGCAGCCACGCCTCCTGCTGATGGACGAGCCGCTGGCGGCGCTCGACCGCTTCAGCAAGGAGGAGATCCTGCCCTACCTGGAACGGCTGCACGGCGTGCTGCCGGTGCCGGTGCTCTACGTCAGCCACGACATCGCGGAGGTGGAGCGGCTGGCCGACCATCTGGTGCTGCTGCGGGAAGGGCGGGTGGTCGCCGCCGGGCCGATGCAGGACCTCCAGGCCGACCCGTCCCTGCCCATCGCCCGCATGCCGGAAGCCGGCGTGACCCTGCCCGCGGTGGTGGAGGGGCATGAGGAGGCCTACGGCCTGACCGCGCTGCGCCTGGAGGGCGGGCGGCTGCTCGTGCCCGGGAACCTGGGCGCGGTGGGGGCCGGACGCCGGGTGCGCATCGCGGCGTCGGACATCAGCCTCGCCCGCCAGCCCTCGACCGGCAGCACCATCCTGAACTCCCTGCCGGCGCGCATCGTCGCGGCGGAGCGGCAGGACGAGGTGCAGATGATGGCGGTCGTGGCGCTGGGCGCCGAGGGGCAGGGCGCGCGCCTGCTCGCCCGCGTCACGCGCAAGTCGTGGGACGCGCTGGGGCTCGCCGCCGGGCAGGACGTCTTCGCCCAGGTGAAGGGCGTCGCGCTTGTCCAGGATGGGCTTCAGGCGGAGGGCTGATCCGGCGCCGGGTAGGTCCGCCCCTTCCACTGGCCGCCGCGGCCGCGCCAGTGGCGCAGCGCGGAGTCCAGGGTCATCAGGCTGTAGGCCAGCCCGGCCAGCGGCAGCAGCGCGCCGAGCAGAGCGGGTTGCCCGTAGAGCCGCAGGGTCGGCCGGAAGCTCACGATCATCAGAACCCACGCGGCGGCCCCGGCCAGGGCCGTACCCGTGCTGCCGTGCAGCGGCCAGGAAAGCACGGCCAGTGGCGGCACCAGATATGTCACGACCATGCCCAGCGTGGCGCCGGCCAGTTGCCAGGGCGAGTGGTTCAGCTGGGTGTAGGCGGTGCGCGCCACCATGGTCCAGATGCTGGACAGGGAACGGTTGTCGCGCAGGCTCCGGGCGGAATCGGCGAGGCCCAGCCAGATCTTGCCGCCGGAGCGCTTGACCGCCGCCGCCAGCGTGCAGTCGTCGATCAGCGCGCCGCGGATCGCGGCGATCCCGCCGATCCGCTCCAGCGCCGTGCGGCGCACCAGCACGCAGCCGCCGGCAGCCGCCGCGGTGCCGCGCTTGGCGTCGTTGACCCAGCGAAACGGGTAGAGCTTCTGGAAGAAGAACACGAAGGCCGGGATCAGCAGCCGCGCCCAGGGGCCGCGGTGGTCCAGTTCCACCATCAGCGACACGAGGTCGAGATCCTCCCGCACCGCCTTGGCGAGCAGACGGCGCACCGTGCCGGGACCCAACTCGATGTCGGCGTCGGTCAGCAGCAGATAGTCGGTGTCGGGAACCGCGCGCTCGGCGCAGCGGATGCCTTCCGCCACCGCCCACAGCTTCCCGCTCCAGCCCGGCGGCAGGGGGGCGGTGCCGGTGACGATCAGCCGGCCGGGATTTTCGGCGGCCAGGTCTTCGGCAATAGCGCGAGTGCGGTCATGGCTGTGGTCGTCCACCAGGACGGTCGTGAGCGTCACGCCGGTCTGCGCGAGCAGCGAGGACAGGGCGCGGCCGATGCCGTCCTCCTCGTCGCGCGCCGGAACGACGGAGGCGATCCTGACGGAGAAGGACTCGTCGCAGTCCGGGGGGAGCCGCTGGTCAGCCCGCCAGAAGCCGCCGCGGCCGAGGACCAGCACCAGCCAGATCGCCAGGGAAAGAAGCGCCAGAATCACCGCTGCATCAGCCATCCGAGTTTCCCGCCCGCGCGGCGGTACCATCCATCATGTCCGCCGGTACGGCGGACTGCGGCATTCTGCCTTGGCGGTGGTGGATGGTCTAGAACTCCCTCTCCCGCCCCGGGAGAGGGAAGGGGCCCGCGCGAAGCGTGGGAAGGGTGAGGGTCATGCGAGGATCAGTCGCCTATTCTCGCATGACCCTCACCCGCCCGCTTCGCGGGCACCCTCTCCCCGGAGGGGAGAGGGACCGTGGTTACCGGGCCAGCCAGCCGCCGTCCACGGGGAGGATCGTGCCGTGGATGTAGTCGGCGGCTTCCGACGCCAGGAAGACCGCCGGGCCGCCCATGTCGGACGGCACGCTCCAGCGGCCGGCCGGGATTCGGCCCAGGATCTCGGCGCTGCGGTTCTCGTCGGCGCGAAGGGCCGCCGTGTTGTTGGTGGCGACGTAGCCCGGTGCGATGGCGTTCACGTTGATGCCCTTGCCGGCCCACTCGCAGGCCAGAAGCCGGGTGATGCCGGCCACGCCGCTCTTCGACGCCGTGTAGGAGGGGACGCGGATGCCGCCCTGGAAGGACAGCATGGAGGCGATGTTGATGATCTTCCCCTTGCGGCCGGCGTTGATCGCGTAGCGGCCGAAAGCCTGGCAGAAGAAGAACAGCGTCTTGATGTTGATGTTCATCACGAGGTCCCAGTCGGCCTCGGTGAAGTCCACCGCGTCGGCGCGGCGGATCAGGCCGGCGTTGTTGACCAGAATGTCGAGCTGGCCGTAGCGGCCGACGGCCTCCTCGATCAGGCCTGGAACCGGGGCGATGCTGGTCAGGTCGGCCTTCAGGCCGAGGAAGCGGCGCCCGGCCGCCTCCACGAGGTCCTGGGTCTCGTCGAGCGGAGCGACGTCGACCGCCGCGATGTCGGCGCCGGCCTTGGCGAGCGCCACGGCGATGCCCTGGCCGATGCCGGTGTTGGCGCCGGTGACCAGCGCCACCTTGCCCGTCAGGTCAAAAGGATTGATCATAACGTGTGTCTCCGCTCAGCGCATCGTGGCCAGGGGAATTTGGTCCATATCGTCGAAGGCCTGGTTGTCGCCGCCCATGGCCCAGATGAAGGTGTAGTTGTGCGTGCCCACGCCGCAGTGGATCGACCAGGGCGGGGAAATCACCGCCTCCTCGTTCGCCATGACGATGTGGCGGGTCTCCGTCGGCTCGCCCATGAAGTGGAAGACGCGCGCGCTTTCCGGCAGGTCGAAGTAGAAATAGACCTCGTTGCGCCGGTCGTGCGTGTGGCACGGCATGCTGTTCCACATGTTGTTCGGCTTCAGCATGGTCATGCCGAGCACCAGCTGCGCGGTCTTGCAGACGTCCGGGTGGATCATCTGGAAGATCGTCCGTTCGTTGGACGTGGACGGGTCGCCGAGGTGGCGCTGCTTGGCCTGCGCGATGGAGATCTTCATGGTCTCGAAGCGCGCGTGGGCCGGCGTGCTGTTCAGGTAGAACTTGGCGGGGTTCCGGCGGTCCAGGCTTTCGAAGCGCACGTCCTCGCTCCCCATGGCAACATAGAGGCAGTCGCGGGTGTCCAGATCGTAGACGGCGCCGTCCACCGTGACGCGGCCGGGGCCGCCGACGTTGACCGCGCCCAGCTCGCGCCGGTCCAGGAAGTTCGGGGAGCCGATCTCCTTCGGGGCTTCGAGCTTCAGGGGGCCGGCGACCGGCATGGCGCCGCCGACCACGAAGCGCTCGATGTGGCTGTAGGTCAGGACGATGTCGTCGGGCTGGAACATCGACGACACCAGGAAGTGGTCGCGCAGCGTCGCCGTGTCGTAGCCGCGGACGGCGTCGGGATGGGACGGGTGGCGAACGGAAATCTTCATGATCGGAACTCTCGTTTGTGCCGCATTCAGCCGACGGTGATCTGGATGGCTCATTCCGCGGGGGCGACGGTCAGGGAGGCCTTGGTCGCCTCCGCCGCCTTGTAGCGGGGCGACAGGACGCCGTAGCGGCGCGCCCACCAAGCGGTCAGGACCGGGGTCAGCAGGGAGGTGACGACCACGCAGGTGGCGACGAGCGCGGTGGCGGCCGGGGCGACCGGGGCGAAGTTCGGCTCGATGGAGGCGATGATCGGCGGGACCGTCACGGCGGCGCCGGCGGTGGAGGCGGCGCCGATGCCGGCCGTGCCGTTGCCCTTGGCCAGGAAGATGTCGGCCAGCACCAGCGTGAAGCCCGTCACCGCGATCACCGCGAGGCCGAGCACGATGCCGAGCAGGCCGGTGTTCATGATGGTCGTGAAGTTCAGGTTGTTGCCCAGCGCGAAGGCGAAGAAGGGCACCATCACCGACACGCCCTGGCTGAAGAAGGCGCGCAGGTCCTTGTCGAGGTTGCCGAGCGCGAAGCCGATGACGAAGGGCAGCAGCGCGCCGACCATCGTCTGCCAGGGGAAGCTGGCGAGACCGGCGATGCCCAGCGTGACCATGGTCATGAACGGTCCGGATTCCAGGCACATCAGGCAGAAGGCGCCGGCCTCCTCCTTGGTGCCGTACTGCTGCATCAGCGCCATGTACATGCCGCCGTTGGTGTCGTTCATGGCGGCGATGATGGCCAGCACCGACAGGCCGGTGAAGAAGCCCGACGTGATGCCGTCGGCCGGGATGAACAGCGAGGCGATGACGCCGGCGAGCGCCGCGGTGATGATCTTGACCGACACCAGGACGCCGCTCTTGCGCAGGACCAGGGGGGTGGCCTTCAGGCTGATGCTGGCGCCGATGCAGAAGAACCAGACGGACAGGATCGGCAGGGTGCCGGTGATCAGGCCGTTGGTGAAGGAACCGAAGAACTTCCCGGTGTTCGGCGCGAAGGTGTTCAGGCAGGCGCCAAGGAACAGGGGAAGGATCATCATCCCGCCGGGGATGCGATCGATGCGCTTTTTGATGTCCATTACCGGCACTCCTGGTGGGCGGCTCCCGGATTTTTCTGTGGGAGCGCTGTGGCCGCGTTGTTCGACCGGTTGCCGCGGGGTTCCGGCCGGGCTGGGCTTCGTGCCCGCCCTGGCTGCCTTCCCGTGGCGCCCGGCGCTGATCTCTGTAAGCTAGAATACTAGTATTACAGACCGAGCCACAGCGCTGCGATGGGATGGTGACAGTTTGCCGCAGGGGGCACCGCGTCCGGGGTGTGCGCGACGCGGGTGCGGTGTGGCCGCCAGAAGACGCTATCGCGGCCGGATCCCGCTGTTGTATCTGTTGCTTGGCATTCCGGAGCCGCCCCGCCCTGGACGGGACGCAAAGGCGGCGACCAACAACAAGGATCGGCCAGCCGGCCCTGGACACGGGACCGACCGGCGAAGGACGGCGATGGACACGAACATGACGACCGGTGACGGGATGGGCGCGGCGGGAACCGCCGACGCGGAATCGGCGGCCAGCCGTCGCCGCGCGCCGCATCCGTCGCGGGCATCCCGCGGGCGCGGGGCCACGGCGGCGCAGAGCATCTACCAGCAACTCCGCGCCGAGATCATGACCCTGAAGCGCAAGCCGGGGGAGCCGGTCATCGAGAAGGATCTGCTCCAGACCTACGGGGTCAGCCGGACCCCGGTGCGCGAGGCCGTGCGGCAGCTGGCCGGCGAAGGGCTGCTGGAGGTGTTTCCGCAAAGCGGCACCTTCGTCGCCCGCATTCCCCTGGCGAACCTTCCGGAATCCATGAGGCTCCGCACGGCGCTGGAGGAGACGACCGCCCGCTACGCCGCGCAACGCGCGACGCCGCAGCAGGTGGCCCGCCTGCAAGACCTGATCGCGCGGCAGCGCGTGGCCGCCGAAACCGGCGACGCCGAAGCCTTCCACCGCGCCGACGAGGAGTTCCACGCGGCCATCGCCGACGTCGCCGGGCTGCCCGGGGTCTGGACGCTGATCCAGCAGGTGAAGGTGCAGATCGACCGCTACCGCCGCCTGACCCTGCCCGATCCGGGCCGCATGGTGCGTCTGGTGGACGAGCATGCGACGGCCGTCACCGCCATCGCCGAGCATCGGCCCGACGCCGCGGAGGCGGCGATCAAGCTGCATCTGGAGAAGCTGGCGGCCGAGTTCGGGGAACGCAGCAAGCAGCTGCCCGACTATTTCATCGCCGACCCGTGACGCGCGCGGCGTGACGGCAACAAAAAAGGAAGGGGGCTTTCGCCCCCTTCCGTCTTTGTTGGTGCCGCTGGACTGTGATGGCGCTTACGCGCCCAGCAGCCCTGCCAGGGCGCCGCGCATGCCCTTGGCCTGGATGGCGGCGAGGTGGGCGGTGGTGCGGACGGCGAGGCCGGGGATGAGGGTCAGGTCCTCGCCCCACAGCTTTGCGTCGGCCAGAATCGCCTTCACCAGCGCCGCCGGGTCGTTGCCGTGCGCCGCCCAGGCCGCGGCCATGGCCGCGATCACCGCCGCGTCGTCTCGGATCGGGTAGGCGCCGGCGTCGCGCGTGCCGGTGTAGGCGCCGTCCGCCAGCGTGCCCTGGTAGAAGCGCAGCAGGGCGGCCAGGGAGAAGGACAGCCCCTCCGGCGCCTCGCCCTTGGCGGCCACCGCGTCCTTCAGGCTGGGCAGCACGCGCACCGCCCACTTCGAGACGGAGTTCAGGGCGATCGAGATCAGCTCGTGCCGGATGTAGGGGTTGCCGAACCGCTCCATGATCGTTCGGGCGTAGTCCTGGCGCTCGGCCTCGGGCAGCGGGACGTAGGGGACGATGTCCTCGAACATCACCTTGGACAGGTAGGCCGACAGGGTGGCGTCGTCCATCATGCCCTTGACCGTGTCGATGCCGGCCCCAAAGGCGGCCAGCGCGCTCGCCGTGTGGGCGCCGTTCAGGATGCGCACCTTGCGGCTGCGGTAGGGCCTCAGGTCGTCGGTCCACACCACGTTCAGGCCGGCCTTGTGCAGCGGGAACTCCTCGGCCAGAGCCGCCGGGCCCTCGATGACCCAGACGTGGAAGGGCTCGCCGGCCACGGCCAGCGTGTCCTCGTAGCCCCACTTGGCCGTGAGTGCCGCGGCCTCGTCCCGCGGGTAGCCGGGGACGATGCGGTCGACCAGCGTGTTCAGGAAGTGGTTGTGCGCCTCCACCCAGGCGGCGAAGCCGGACTCCAGGCCCCAGCGCTTGGCGTGGGCCAGCACGATGCGCTTCAGGTTGGCGCCGTTGGCCTCGATCAGCTCGCAGGGCAGGAAGACCAGGCCGGTCGCGGCCGTGCCGCCCAGCGCCTTGAAGCGTGCGTGCAGAAGGGCGGCGACCTTGGCCGGGAAGCTCTGCTGGCAGGCGCCGGGGGTGTAGGGCTCCTCCACGTCGGCGATGCCGGCCTCGGTGGTGTTGGACACGACGAAGCGCAGCTGCGGCGCCGTGGCGTGGGCGACCATCCGCTCCCACTCGGCGTAGGGATCGAGCGCGTCGGACACGCAGCTGACCACCCGGCGATCCTCCACCTCGCGGCCCTGCTCGATGCCGCGCAGCAGGACGGTGTAGAGGCCGTCCTGGGCCTTCAGCAGGCCGGCGATGCCCTGGGCGAGCGGCTGGGCCACGGCGACGCCGGCGCCCATCAGGCCACGGCCGTTGGCGACGTCGACCATCCAGTCCACGAAGCCGCGCAGGAAGTTGCCGTCGCCCACCTGCAGGATGGTGACGGGAAGCACCGGCGCGCCGGCGGTGTGCGCGACGTCGAGCGCGCCGCCGGCGAGGAGGTCACGGGAGAGCTGGGCCATGATGGGGTTCCTTATCGGGGAGTTGGCGTATTATATTAATATATCAGTTATGGAGGCAAGGGGTTCTGGTGACGGAGCGTGCCTGCGCGTGGCGCGGTTTTGCGGTGTTTTCGTCGTGAAGCCAGGGTGCGGCAGAATGGCGCGGCGGCGCAGAACTCCCTCTCCCGCCCCGGGAGAGGGTGGCCGCAACAGCGGCCGGGTGAGGGTACCGGCAAGGATCAGGGCTTATTCTCGCACGACCCTCACCCTTCCCACGCTGACGCGCGGGCCCCTTCCCTCTCCCCGGAGGGGAGAGGGAACAGCTGGGCGGAGACTCAGTGCGTGGCGACCGACGTCACCGCAAAGGCGTCGGAGGCTGCCAGGATCGTCTCGATCAGGCGGTGCACCTTCAGCGCCTCGCGGCCGGTCACGCGCGGGCTGCCGCCCTTATCCAGCGCGTCCAGGAAGTCGGACAGCACGGCGCGGTGGTGGGTGTTGGCGAAGGCCATGGGGTCGGCGCCGCCGCCGAGCGTTCCGGCCGTCTCCCCGGCGCGGATCGTCTCCCCGCTGTGGAGCTGAACCTCCAGGTTGTCGCCTGTGAGGATGGCGGAACCCTTGGTGCCGGCGATCTCGATCCGCTCGGGGAAGCCGGGGAAGGCGACCGTGGTGGCGTCGACCGTGGCGAGCATCCCGGTCTCGAAGCGCAGGGACGCCGTGACCATGTCCTCGGTGTCGATGGGGCGCAGGCCGCTGGTCGCCGCGAAGGCGGCGACATGGCTCGGCAGGCCGAACAGGCTGACGAACAGGTCCAGCGTGTGGATGGCCTGGGTCAGCAGGACGCCGCCGCCGTCGCGCGCCTTCATGCCGCGGCCGGGCTGGGCGTAATAGTCGCCGTCGCGCCACCAGCGGATGATGACGGAGGTGGTCAGCGGGTCGCCCAACACGCCGTCGCGCAGCAGGTCGGTCAGCCGCTCCGCCGCCGCACGGAAGCGGTGCTGGAGGACGACCCCCAGCGTCAGGCCGGCCTGCTCCATGGTCTCGACCACGGCGCGGGAGCCCTCCGGCGTGGCGTCCAGCGGCTTTTCCAGCAGGACGTGCTTGCCCGCGGCGGCGCAGCGCGCGACCAGGTCGGCGTGGCTGTCCGGCGGGGTCAGCAGCAGGATCGCCGACAGGGTCGGGTCGTCCAGCAGCGTCTCCATGCGATCCACCACCGGCAGGCCGAAACGCGCGGCAAAGGCGGCGCGCCGGTCGGCCGAGGGGCTGAAGCAACCGGCCACCTCCACCCGCTCCGCCAGGTCCAGCAGGCTCTGGGCGTGGGGCGTCGCCGCCATGCCCAGCCCGATCACGCCGACGCGCCGCCGCACCGACTCAGCCCTGTGTCGCGAGGGTGGAGGCCTCACGGGCGAGGCGCTCGATGTCGGCCCAGCGGCGCTCCTTGACGGCGTCGGCCGGGGTCAGCCAGGTGCCGCCGAGCGCGAAGACGTTGGGCAGGCTGAGGATCTCGCGGACGTTCTCCGCCTTGATGCCGCCGGTCGGGCAGAAGCGGATTTCCGGGAGCAGCGGGGCCATGCCCTTGAGCGCCGGGGCGCCGCCGTTGAGCATGGCGGGGAAGAACTTCAGCTCGCGGAAGCCGTGCTCGTAGGCGATCAGCGCCTCGGTCACCGTGGCGATGCCCGGCAGATAGGGCAGGCCGGCGGCCTTGGCGGCCTCGGCCAGCCGGTCGGTCAGGCCGGGGCTGACGACGAAGCGGGCGCCGACGTCGCGGGCCTGGGCAAACTGCTCCGGCCGGATCAGCGTGCCGAGGCCGACCAGAGCGCCCGGCACCTTGGCGGCGATGGCCTCGGCGCAGGCGAGCGCGCCCGGCGTGCGCAGGGTGATCTCCAGCGTGGTCAGGCCGCCGGCGACCAGAGCCTCGGCCAGCGGCACGGCCTCGGCCGGGTTGTCGAGCACCAGCACCGGGACGATCCGGGCGCCGGTCAGGGAGGGTTCAAGGCGGGGAACGGTCATGGCTTGGCCTCGGGAAGAGAGAAATAGAGGGGTGTGGCGTGCCGCACGTCGTCGATGGTCAGCAACAGGCCATCGATATGGGCGCTGAGAGCACCGGCGGCAGCCTCGGGATCGCCGGCGGCGATGGCGGCGACGATCGTCTCATGCTCCGCGATCACGGTGGACATGCGGCCGCGCACGGGCAGGGTCAGGCGGCGGCAGCGGTCGATCTGCACCTTCACCTGCTGCACGATCGGCCAGAAGCCGGGGCAACCGGCGATCTCTGCGATCAGCGCGTGGAAGCTTTCGTCGGCCTGGTGGAAGCCGTCGGCGTCGTCGGCGACGTCCACCTCCTGCTGCCGTTCCAGGTTGGCGCGCAAGGCCGCGATCTGGCTGCGCGTGGCGCGCTCGGCGGCCATGCGCGCCGTCTGCTGCTCCAGCGTCTTGCGGATCAGGCTGGCCTCGGGCAGCGCGGCGATGGGGATGCGGGCGACGAAGGTGCCGGACTGCGGGAAGACCTCGATCAGCCCTTCGTCGGACAGGCGCAGCACCGCCTCGCGCACCGGCGTGCGGCTGACGCCGGCCGCTTCGGCGATCTGCTTTTCCGAAATGGGCTCGCCGGGCTTGCGGCGCAGCGACACGATCTCGGTGCGCAGGTCGCGGTAGATCGCCGCCGCCGCCGTGGTGCCGCGTTGGGCGGCGCGGGGGAAGGGGGCGGGTCCCATGGCGTTACCCGGCGTCCTGGGCGAGCACGGCGTCCGTCGCTTCGCGGGGAATGATGGCGCCGCGGTGCTGGATGACGACGGCGGCGATGCGATGGGCCGACCGGGCGGCCTCCACCGGGTCGCGGCCTTGCAGGCGTGCGGCGAGGTAGCCGGCGGAGAAGCTGTCGCCGGCCGCGGTGGTGTCCACGACCTTCGCCACCTTCTGGCTGGGGACCTCCTTCTGGAGCCCGTCGGATGTGGCGACGATGCAGCCGGGCTGCTCCAGCTTCAGCACGATCTCCGGCACACCGGCGGCGCGCACGCGGGCCAGTGCCGCGGCGGCGTCGGTGTCGCCGTACAGGCCGCGCAGGTCCTCCACGCCGGGCAGGGCGATGTCGGCGCGCTGGAACATGGCGTCATAGGCGCGCTGCGCCGTCTCCTTGTCCGGCCACAGGCGCGGGCGCCAGTTGGTGTCGAAGGCGACGCGGCCGCCGCGCGCCCGCAGGCGGTCGAGCAGGGGGAACAGAACCTCGCGCCCGCGCTCGCCCCAGATCGCCAGGCTGATGCCGGAGAGGTAGAGCAGGTCGTAGTTTTCGAGGTCGGCGATGAGCGCCGGCGACTGCGGCAGCACGAACAGCTCGCGCGCCGGGGCGGCGTCGCGCCAGTAGAGGAAGCGCCGCTCCCCCTTGTCGTCGGTCTCGATCATGTAGAGCCCCGGCACGCGGCCGGGCACGCGCAGCACGTGGCCGGTGCCGACGCCCTCCGCGGTCCAGGCGGCGACCATGGCGTCGCTGTTCGGGTCGTCGCCCAGCGCCGTGACGTAGTCCACCGGAGCGCCCAGCCGGGCCAGATAGACAGCGGTGTTCAGCGTGTCGCCGCCGAAGCCCATGGTGAAGGCGCCGTCGGGACGGCGGACCATCTCCAACATGCACTCGCCGAGTGAAGCCACCCGCTTCGCGGAAACGCTCATGTCATCCTCCGTCCGCCGGTCCTTTGGGGTCCGTATCCGGCGCCTCGGATCAATATATTAATATATCACGCCGCCATGCAAGGGATATCGGCCGTTTTGGCCGCTATCCTCCCTCCGTTCAGGCCGCCGCGGGGGCCTGGGACGCGGCGCGTTCCTTCTGCCGGATCCGTTCGCGGTGCGCGGTGTAGACGCCGCTCGCGATGATGACGCCGGCGCCGACGAAGGTCCAGTGGTCCGGCATCGCGCCGAACACAAGATACCCCATCATCGACGACCAGACGATCTGGATGTAGGAGTAGGAGGCCAGGACCGACGCGTCTCCGTAGCGGTAGGCCTGGACCAGCAGCCATTGCGCGATGGTGGAGACCACCCCGATCAGGCCGCCGAGCGCGACTTCCCGCCAGGTCGGCACGGCGAAGTCAAAGGGCAGCAGGGCCGTCAGCACGGCAAGGCCGGTCAGCGCGGTCCAGATCAGCGTGGTGGCCGGGCGTTCCTGCCCGGTCATCTTGCGGGTCATGACCACGCCGGTCGCCCAGCTCATCGCCGACAGGATGGGGAAGACGGCCGCGGGCTGGAACGCGGCGCCGCCCGGACGGATCACGATCAGCACGCCCACCAGGCCGACCAGAACGGCCGCCCAGCGCCGCACGCCGATCTTCTCGTTCAGGATCAGGATCGACAGGATGGTAACGAAGACGGGCGAGACGTAGCTGGTGGCCGCCGCCTCGGCCAGCGGCAGGTAGCGCATGCCCATGATGAAGAACAGCGCCGATCCCAGCATACCGAGCCCGCGCAGGATTTGCAGGCCGGGGCGCGCCGTCCGCACGACCTGCGGCCCGCCGCGCAGCATCAGCGGGAGGAGCAGGGTCGAGAAGGCGACGTAGCGCATCCACCCGATTTCGATGGAGGGCAGGGTCTGGCTGAGATACTTCGCGGTCGCGTCGGAACAGGAGAAGAAGAACACCGCGACGACGACCAGCAGGATCCCGCGCAGCGGGTCGTCCCGGCGGGCGGGCGTGACGGTGGTCGTGGTCGCGGAGTCTGCGGACAGCGCGGCGGAGGCGGGGCGGGAGCAGTCGGGCATGGCGGGTCAAGTCTAGGCAGGGAAGGACGGCAGCGCACGGGCGAATCTTGTGCAATGCAGCATGGCTGCCATTCAAAGGTCGCCGCGCGGTGTGATCGTCCGAAAAGAAAAAGGCCACCCGGGGGGAGCCCTGGTGGCCTTGAAGTCGCTTTTGGAGAAACGCCAACCGGTCGGACAGCTTGAGGGCTGTGACGGCCGAATGGGCTTCAAAGGATAACCGAACGAAAAAAGCTATACTAGTATATCACATTCGATGCAAGCCCATTTTGCACGGGCTAACGAAAATGTGTGCGGTCGGACGGGTCAGTTCGTGCCGCCGCCGAAGCCGCGCGGCGGGGTGGTGCGCAGCGCGTGGATGCGGTCGCGTTCTTCCAGGAAGAGCGCCGTCCAGCGCGGCTCGTTGGCGCGCAGGTCGTCGAGCAGACGGCCCGCCTCGGCCAGCGCGTCGGCCGACGGGGCTCCGGAGGCCAGCAGCTGCATGCGGGCGTCGATGTAGGTCAGGGTGCCGGCGATCGCGGCGGCGGTTTCCGGATAGTCGCTCCGGTAGCCGATCGGGCCGGCGAGGATCGTGTAGGCCGCCAGCTCCGTCTCGCAGGACGCGCGGACCCGGTCGAGCGTTTCGGCCAGCCTGACCAGCAGGCGTTCCCAGCGCTTCTGTTCGACGGTGTCGAATCCGATGACCTCGCCCATCAGCGCGGATCCCCAAATTCCGGACTTACGATGCCCAAAATGCGAACCATCTGGCTCATGACACGGCTGTGCTCCTGTTGCAAGCGGCTGTAGGCCAGAAGTAGGTCCCGGCAGACCGGCTCCCAGCCGTCGCTGGGCGTTTCGCCCGCGGCCAGCCGCTCCAGCCACCGTTCGGCGTCGAAGGTGTCCAAGGCGTCGCCATTCGTTTCCATCGGCTTCATCATGGGACCTCGCGTGCTGGTCGTGTGACTACGGTTGCGGCGTGCGGCCGCTCAGTTGACGCGGCGCGCGAGGTGCGTCGGCGCGATCGTCAGCACGGTGCGGAACTCGTTCCAGTTCGGGTCCACGCCTTCGACGAAGAAGCGGCGGCCGTCGCTGGTGATGTGGGCGGACTGGTCCAGCGCGTAGGTCTGGTCGCTGGCGGTCTGCACGGCTTGGTCAAGGGTGTTGAACGACATGATCTTTGCCATCGTGTGAGGGTTCGGCCGGTCCTTCGCTCCCAAGGCGCATCAGCAAGGGGTGCACGGGGGAAGGGGCCGTGGGAAAAGGGGGATCGGCGTGATCCGCGTCGCTGGGCGGGCGTGTGTCGGCCCGGGCAGCGGCTGTTGTGGTCATACCAGTTTCGGTGGGACGGGCCCTGTGAGGAATCCGGTCTGCGTCGAGTTGCCGCGGTGTCCCGGCGACTATCCGGAAATCACCAGAAGCGCCCCGTAGGCCGAAATGTGCATTTCGGCCCGGACGAGCTTGCCGTCGACGCCTTTCCACCAGCGTCCCGGTGCTTCGAGGAACTTGAACCCGTTGCGCTGCAGGAACGGGATCGCGTCCTGCGCGCTCAGGAAGTGCATCGTTTCTATGGACATGACTGCGTCTCGGCCGGCCATCCCCGTCAGAGGAGGGCGAGCAGCATCCCGAGAAGGGCGGCGATGACGACGAGGAAGATCGGATCGCCGGTGTGGAGCGCGGCTTCGATGCGCCGCAGGAGAAACGCCTTGTTCGGGCCTTTGCCGTGCGTCGGATCGGGGCGGAAGGGATAGGGATAGTAGTGCATGATTCAGACCTTTTCGTTCAGGGATGGGCCGCACCGACCCAGTCGGCGCCGGGCCGGTCGAGAAGGAAGCCGTTGGTGATGCCGGCCTCCCCGACGCGCTCCGCCACGCGGGCGTCCGCGTCGGCGCCGGACAGGGCACCGTCGAGCACGGCGCGGAAGAGGCGCGCGACCTCCACCATGTCGACCGCGTGGGGCGACAGGCGGAAGCGGGACACGCCCAGGCTCCGCAAGCCGTCCAGCCGGTCGGCGAGGGAGAGATAGCGGCGCGACAGCGTTTGCAGGCCGTTGACGGCCAGGAAGGGTTCGCCGTCCAGCGTGTCGACGGGAAGGCCGTCGGCGTCCTGCCCGCAGACGAACTGGCAGCCGTCCTTGTACAGCCCGTGCGACCGCGCGTGGTAGCAGCGGGCCGAGATGGCGAGCGGGATGCGGCCGAAGACCTGGACCTCCACCGCCACGCCGAGCGGGGCCGCCGCGGCGGCGATGGCGCGGATGGAGGCCTCCGGCAGTTCGGCGGGCAGCGTCACCGACGTGGCGCCGCGCCCGGCCAGCCACGCCAGGGTGCCCTCGTTGTAGACGTTGACGTACGGCCCGACCGCGTGCGGGCGCCCGGCGAGGTGGAGCAGGGCGCCAGTGTCGTTCGCCTCGAACGCGACGCCGTCCATGGACAGCAACTCGCGGACAGCCGCCCGCTCCTTGTCGGTCGTCACCAGGATCGGGGTTGACAGCAGGACGCGCTTGCCCGCGGCGGTCAGCCGCTCGATCACGTCGGGCAGGTGGTCGGCGAAGAAGGGCGCGCGCTTGGAGCAGACGATCTCGCCCAGATGGACGGAGTCCACCGGCGCCTCGTCGGCAATGCGTGCGTAGAAGTCGTGCCAGGCGGCGAGCGGCCAGTTGAACAGCAGGGGGCCCAGGGTCAGCTGTGCGTCGTTCATGGTGGCGGTCATCTCAGGGGCTCCTTCAACGCCAGCCGCGGGTGTAGGCACCGGTGGTGTCGCGCCGGCCTTCGATGACGTCGGCGAGCGTTGGGGCCAATTGCGGCACCTCGGCCCGGCCGGTGCGGTCGAAGCTGTCCAGCGCCTGGCGGTAGGCGCCGACGACGGCGGCGATGTAGGCCTTGCCGCGCTGCCGCCCCTCGATCTTCAGCGCGCGGACGCCCGCGGCCTTCAACTCCGGCAGCAGGGCGATGGCGTTCAGGCTGGTCGGCTCCTCGAACAGGTAGGAGGCTTGGCCGCGCGCGACGAAGCGGCCCTTGCACAGGGTCGGGTAGCCCGCGGGCTCGCCATCCTCGAAGCGGTTGATGGTGAAGTCGCCGAGCCGCGACACCAGGGTCGTGCCGCGCGGCTCGTACCGGACATGGCTGGCCGGGGAGCAGACGCCCTGCCGGTTCGGCGACTGGCCGGTCGCGTAGGACGACAGGGAGCAGCGCCCCTCCGCCATGGGGCAGAGGCCGCCGAAGACGAAGACCTCCGTCTCCACGCCGGTCTCCGCGGTCAGCCGGGCGATGTCCGGCACCGTCAGCACGCGCGGCAGCACCACGCGGCGGACGCCGAAGACGTCGCGGTAGAGCGTCACGGCGTCGGCGTTGGCGGCCGATGCCTGCACCGACAGATGCAGCTTCAGGCGCGGGTGCCGGCGCGCGGCGTAGTCGAGCAGCCCATAGTCGGCGAGGATCACCGCGTCGGCGCCGAGCGACGCCGCCTGGTCCACCGCCTGGTGCCAGGGGCCGGGGTTGCCGGCCGTGGGGTAGGTGTTGATCGCGATGAACAGCTTGCGCCCGCGGCCGTGGGCGTAGGCGATGCCCTCCGCCATCTCCCGGACGGAGAAGTTGAGGCCGGGGAAGTTGCGCGCGTTGGTCGCGTCGCGGAACCCGCAATAGACGGCGTCGGCCCCGGCATCGACGGCGGCGCGCAGGGCGGCCGGCGTGCCGGCCGGGCAGATCAGTTCGAAGTGGGCCACGTCACGGCTCCCGGGATTCGACGCGGGATTCGACGCGGGCGACGCGGCGTTCCAGCGCGTCGAGGCGCCGGGCCTCGGGGCGCAGAAGGGCCGACCGCAGGCCACTCAGCGTTTCGGCAACACGGGCGGCGGTTTGGGCGGCGTGCTGGCGGGCCTTGGGGCCGAAGCGGCCGATGGGGCCGGCGGCGGCGTCGATCTCGGCGAGGAGGTCGATGTCCTCGCCGTCCAGGGCGTTGCGCAGGGCGACCACCAGCGCGGTGTCGCCGGCGATGGTCAGGTCGCGCCGGAAGAACAGCGCGTCGCCGTCGATCCGCCCCTCCGCAAGGTCGAGCAGGGCGCCGAAGCGTCCGCGCACCATGGCGTCCGCGGTGGTGGCGGCGGCATCGCACAGGCGCAGGCGCAGCCCGCCGGGGCCGAGGCGGAGCAGCAGGCCTGAGGGCAGGTCCGTCGGATCGACCAGCACGGTGGCGGCGGGCAATTCCGCCAACGCCTCCGCCGCGCGGGGATGGCGCCGGGCGAAGACCTGGGACAGCCGGTCGAGGACGGGGTTGCCGAGGCGCGGGCCGGCCACGCGGGCCAGCCGCAGGGCAAGCGCCGCGACGGCCGTTTCCAACGGGCGTCCGGAGCGGGAAGGGCCCGCGGCCTCGTCATGGCTCTGTATCAACATCGTGGGTCCTTTTGCGCTTGCGGGGCGTCGGAGGACGCGAGGGCCGCCGGGCGCGCAGTCGCGGGCGGAACAAGTTACGGGCGGAACACAGGGCTGCGGTGTGCAGGCGATGGCGGTTCCGCTCGACGTAGGCGGGGACTAATATATCAGTGCATCGGCGTCGAGGGGGACGCGTTAAGGTGTCGCAGGGGGGCGCGGGGAATGTTCCCCGTCCCGGCCGCGGCGATGGTGCATAAAGCGCATCCCCCCGGCGCGGGCCGTCCGCGCCTTCCGGTTCGATGAGCATACCGTGCGCCGTTGCGATGTCGTGGTGGTGGGCGGCGGGGCCGCCGCGCTGTGCGCCGCCATCGCCGCCCGGCGGTCGGGCGCCTCCGTCCTGCTGCTGGAAAGCGCGCCGAAGGATCTTCGCGGCGGCAACGCCCGGCATTCCCGCAACTTCCGGATCATGCACGACGGGCCGACGCCCTTCATCCAGGGGCGCTACGACGCCGACGACTACCGGTCCGACCTGCGCCGCGTGACCGGCGGGCGGATGGACGAGACGGTGGCGGACCGGCTGATCGGCGACTCCGCCGGGATCGTCGGCTGGCTGGAGGAGAACGGTGTCCGCTTCCAGGACGCGGGCGACGGGAACCTGCCCTTTTCCCGCAAGACGGCCTTCTTCCTGGGCGGCGGGAAGTCGCTGGTGAACGCGCTGTACGCGACGGCCGGGCGGCTCGGCGTCGAGGTCCGCTACGACAGCGAGGTGCGCCGGCTGGAACCGGGCGACGGGTGGGCGCCGTCGGTCACCGTGCGTTGCCAGGGGGGCGAACAGGTCCTGTGCGCAGGGGCCGTGGTGGCCGCGTCCGGCGGGTTCCAGGCCAACCGGGACTGGCTGCGGGAGTGTTGGGGCGCGGTTGCGGACCAGATCGTGACGCGCGGGACGCCCCACGCCACGGGGACGGTGCTTAAGGGCCTGCTGGACCTCGGGGCCGCGCCGGTCGGGGATGCGGGGTATGGGCACATGGTGGCGGTGGACGCGCGGTCGCCACGCTTTGATGGGGGGATCGTCACGCGGCTGGATGGGCTTGCGCAGGGGATCGTGGTGGACCGCGATGGATGCCGCTTCGCGGACGAGGGGTCGGACATCGGGCCGACGCGCTTCTCCGTCTGGGGCGACCGCATCGCGCGCTGTCCGGGGGGAGTGGCCTTTTCGATCTTCGATTCGGCGATCGAGCGGCGCTTCCGCCCGTCGATCTTTCCGACAATCCGCGCCGGGAGCGTCGGGGACTTGGCGGTGGCGCTGGGGATCGCACCGGAGGCATTGGAGCGGACGGTGAGCGCCTACAACGCCGCCATTCGAACCAGCGGCGGGAATACGGAGGGGCTCGACCCGCCGAAGAGCCGGGTGGCCGCGCCCATCGCCGTGCCACCCTTCGGCGCCTATCCGGTGCGGGCGGGGCTGACGTCTACCCATCTCGGCGTCCGCGTGGACGAGCGGGCGCGGGTGCTGGACCGGGACGGGATCCCGTTGGACGGGATCTTCGCCGCGGGCGTGATCATGGCGCCCAACGTCATCGGCCGGGGTTACCTTGCCGGCATCGCCATGACCATCGGCGCCGTCTTCGGGCGCATCGCGGGGCGGGAGGCCGCGGCCCATGCGCTGCGATGACGCCTCCGCCATGTGGGACCAGGCCCGCCGGGCGCTGGAGATCTGCAACGCCTGCCAGTTCTGCGACGGCTATTGCGCGCTGTTCGGGGCGCTGAAGGCGCGGCGGGATCTGTCCCTGGTGGACTTGGCGTTCCTGTCCAACCTCTGCCACAACTGCCGGGCCTGCCACCACGCCTGCCAGTACGCCCCGCCGCACGCCTTCCAGCTGAACCTGCCGCGCAGCCTCAGCCGCGTCCGGCACGGCACCTACCAGGACCATGCCTGGCCCCGGCCGCTGGGGCGGCTGTTCCAGAAAAATGAGCGGTTTGTCCTGGCCGTCACGCTGATTGCGGTGGCGGCGTGCCTGGCGCTTGGGATGTTGTGGGTGCCGCGGGAGGCGCTGCTGGGCGTCGGCGCGGAGCCGAAGGCCTTCTACCGGGTCGTGCCCTGGGGCGTCATCGCGGGAAGCGCCGGGGTAACGGCGGGCTGGTCGCTGCTGGCGATCGGGATGGCGGTGCGGTCCTATTGGCGCAGTCTTGGGCCGGTGCCGGGCGGTGCCCGGTGGCTGCCGGCGCTGCGCGACGCCCTGCGCGATGCGGTAACGTTGCGGAACCTCGGCGGCGGGGCGGGGTGCAGCGACCGGGATGAGCGCCTCTCGCGGGCGCGGAGGCGGTTCCATCACGCCATGGCCTATGGCGTGGCGGCCTGCTTCGCGGCGACGGCGGTGGCGACGGTGTTCGACCACGCGCTGGGCTGGGCGGCGCCGTACCCGCTGCTCAGCGCGCCGGTGCTGCTGGGAACGCTGGGCGGGGTGGGCATCCTGGTCGGGACCGCCGGGCTGGCGTGGCTGAAGCGCGGCGCCGATCCGGAACCCCTGGCGCCGGAACTGGCCGGGGCCGACTTGGCGCTGCTCGCCCAGCTGTTCCTGGTGTCGGCCAGCGGGCTGGCCTTGCTGGCGGTGCGGGAGACGGCGGCGATGGGGCCGCTGCTGCTGGTCCATCTGGGCAGCGTGCTGGGATTCTTCGCGACGCTGCCCTACGGCAAGTTCCTGCACGGCCCCTTCCGCGTCGCCGCCCTGCTGCGGGCGGCGCTGGAGCGGCATGCGGCCGATCGCTGAAATCAGTGGCAGCCGCCCCCGCCGTTCGGGCCGCAGCCGGTGCAGCGGCCACAGGGGTTCGGCGCCGGATCCGGCTTCGTTGTTCGCCGGAGGGTCGGTAGGAAGCGCCGCGCGAGCCAGCCCGCGGCCAGCGCGACGATCAGGTACACGATCAGGTCTTGTCCCATGGCTGTCCCCTCCGTCACAGAAGGCCGGAGGCGACGCGGAAGACCACGAAGGCCGCGCCGTAGGCGAGCGCGATCATGTAGGCGAACATCACGGCCGGCCAGAACCAGCCGTTCGTCTCGCGCCGCACGACCGACAGGGTCGCGAGGCATTGCGGGGCGAAGACGTACCAGGCGAGCAGGGCGAGCGCGGTCGGCAGGCTCCAGGATTCCGCTAGCGCGCCGGCGAGGGAGGCGTGCAGCGCCTCGCCGCTGCCGCTCAGCGCGTAGATGGTGCCCAGCACGCCCACCGCGACCTCCCGCGCCGCGATTCCCGGCACCAGCGCCACGGCGATCTGCCAGGGGAAGCCGATGGGGGCCAGCAGCGGCTCCAGCGCGTGGCCGATCATGCCGGCGGCGGAGTAGTGGATGGCCGGCTCCGTCGCGTCCGCCGGGGCGCCGGGGAAGCTGGCGAGGAACCACATGACGATCATCAGCGCGAAGATCGTCGTGCCGGCCCGCGTCAGGAAGACCTTCGCCCGCTCGAACAGGCCGAGTGCGATGTCGCGCGGGTTGGGCAGGCGATAGGCCGGAAGCTCCATCAGCAGCGGCTCGCGCGCGCCTTTGAAGACGGTGCGCTTCAGGACGAAGGCCACGGACAGGGCCGACAGGATGCCCGCCGCGTAGAGCGCGAACATGACCAGCCCCGGCAGCCCGACCATCCCGCCCAGCACCGGCTTGTCCGGCACGAAGGCGGCGATCAGCAGCGTGTAGACGGGCAGGCGGGCCGAGCAGGTCATCAGCGGCGCGATCATGATGGTCGCCAGCCGGTCGGCCCGGTTCTCGATGGTGCGCGCGGCCATGACGCCGGGCACCGCGCAGGCGAAGCTGGACAGCAGCGGGATGAAGGCGCGCCCGTGCAGCCCGACCCCGCCCATCAGCCGGTCCAGCAGGAAGGCGGCGCGGGCGAGATAGCCGGTCGCCTCCAGCACCAGGATGAAGAAGAACAGCACCAGGATCTGCGGCAGGAAGATGACGACGCTGCCGACGCCGGCGATGATTCCGTCGGTCAGCAGGCTGCGCAACGCGCCGTCGGGCAGGGTTGTGTCGACCCAGTCCTTCACCCCGCCGATGGCGCCGTCGATCAACTCCATCGGGGCCGCCGCCCAGGCGAACACCGCCTGGAACATCAGGAACAGGACCGCGAACAGGAAGAGCAGCCCGAAGACCGGGTGCAGCAGGATCGTGTCCACGCGCTGCGTCGCCAGCGGCGGCAGGCCGGCGTCGGTCACGCAGCGGGCGAGGATCGACTCCACCTCCTGGTGGTAGGCACGCAGGTCGCGCGAGGATGGCTCGCTCCAGGAACAAGGCTCCGCGCACTCGAATGCGGACGCGACCGTCCGGTCGATCTGGTTCAGCAGGCCGGCGACGCCACCGCTGCGGATGGCGACGGTCGGCACCACCGGCACGCCGAGCATGGCGGACAGGGTTGCCACGTCGATGCGGCAGCCGCGCTTGTCGGCCGCGTCCATCATGTTGAGCGCCAGGATGATCGGGCGGCCGAGCCGCTTCAGCTCGATCACCAGCCGCAGGTTCAGACGCAGGTTGGTGGCGTCGGCGACGCAGACCAGCGCGTCCGGCCCCTCCTCGTGCGCGAAGCGGCCGAGCACGACGTCGCGCGTCACCTCCTCGTCGGGGGAACGGGCGCGCAGGCTGTAGGTGCCGGGCAGATCGATCACCTGCACGCGGCGGCCGAGCGGGCTGACGGCGTGGCCGGTCTTCCGCTCCACCGTCACGCCTGGGTAGTTCGCCACCTTCTGGCGGGAGCCGGTGAGCGCGTTGAACAGCGCGGTCTTGCCGCAGTTGGGGTTGCCGACCAGCGCGATGCGCGGCGGCTCGATGCGCGGAGGTTGGGCGGCGGATGCCTGGACCGACATGGCCGGTCTCCTTGAATTTTCGGGGTGTGTGGCCGGGCCTCAGGCCAGGGGGGCCACGCGCACGGCGCGGGCCTCGGCCCGGCGGAGCGCCAGGGTGTGCTCGTTGACGCGGATGGCGATGGGATCGCGGCCGGGGAACCCTTCGTGCAGGATCACCACGCGGGAACCTTCGACGAGGCCCATTTCGATCATGCGCCGTTCCAGTTCCCCGGCGGGCAGGGTGGTGACGACGACGGACTCATCGACGCCGGTCACGGTGGCCGGCTGGCCTTTGCGAAGCTGGTGGAGGCGGAGATCCCCATCGGACGGGGATGGGAGGGTCATGATGGCACCTGAAGACAGCCGGAGTCCGAAAGGATGGCGGACTGCCACGGCGACGGCATGGTGTTGCGAATGGTTATCAATCGTCGATAGGGCGATGTGTCGCAGGTGCCGTAGGGCACGGAAAATCAGGAAGCGCAACGCGTTGGTATCGGAAAGAGGGAGAGGCGGCCCGCTGTGGCCGCCTCTCGCCCTTGCCCTGGGAAACCCGACCTTGCTCCGTTTCCGCAATGACTGCCGCGCTCGTGGACGAAGCTTGGTATGCCCGGACTGGCCGTGAGTCCGCCGAGATTGGAGCGCTATATATACTAGTATATTAGATTGAACGTTGTTGCAAGAGGGCGAGTTGGATGCTGAGGCAATTGCGATTGCAGCGCCGGGCCTTAGCCCCTCCAACCAAGCGCGACATTTTGTCCTTTGCCGGTACGACGGTCGGATCTTCCTTGCTTGCGAATCTAATATATTAGTATGCAGGAACGGAACCGACCAACGGTTCAGGAGGAATTGCGTTCCCGGAAGACGGGCGGCCCACCGTTCGCTCCGCAGCATGGAAAAGCAATGACCGATTCCGTTCTGGAAACCCAGTTTCTGCTCCGCGCCACCCTTGTGCTCGGACTGATGACCATCGGCCTTTGGTTCGCCTGACCGTTCGGTGCTTCCGCTGTTCGATGTCCGGGCAAGGCCGACCGGTGTTTCGCGCTCGCTTGAGGACTCACGCGATGTTTCAGGTTCGCATCCATGGCCGGGGAGGGCAGGGGGTGGTGACCGCCACGCGCAGGTCTATCCCAGCTTCGGGTCGGAGCGCACCGGCGCGCCGGTCGTCTCCTTCTGCCGCATCTCCGACCGGGAGATCCGGCTGCGCGAGCCGATCATGGAGCCCGACGCGATCATCATCCAGGACCCGCGGAGCGTGCCCGCCAGCGACATGGCGCGGCTGCACGTCGGCCGGCCGCTGCCCAACGCGGCGCTGCGGCGTGTGCGCCGCGGAATGCCCGTGCGGCGCCATCGACATGGTCGCCGAGGAGGTCTGAGGCCGGCATGACACCCGAACAGTGCCGCATGGCCTGCAATCTCCTGGACTGGAGCCTGGGCGACCTTGGTCGGCGGCCGTACGCCGACGGCGTGCCTTCGAGGCGGCGGGCGTGGAATTCGTGGGTTGGGGGGTCGGGGTCCGCCTGAGCTGAATGAAGGTGAGTTGAAATGGACGTCATCACCAACCTGCTCGTCGCGATGCCGCCCATCGCGCGGGTGGTCTTCATGCTGGGCGTGGTCTCCGCGGCCGGGCTGGCGCTGGGGCACATCCGCATCCGCGGTGTGGGGCTGGGCATCGGCGGGGTGCTGTTCGCCGGCATCGCCGGCGGGCACGTCGCCAACGTGACGGGGATCAGCTTCAACGCGGAGATGATGGACTTCATCCGCGACTTCGGGCTGATCCTGTTCGTCTACACCATCGGCATCCAGGTCGGCCCCGGCTTCTTCGCGGCGTTGCGCGCGTCGGGCCTGAAGCTGAACGCGCTGGCGCTGCTGATGGTGGTGCTGAGCGTCGCGGTGTCGGCGATGCTGGCGGTCAGCGGCGCGCTGCCGCTGGGGGTGACGCTGGGCGTCTTCGCCGGCGGCGTCACCAACGCCCCGGCGCTGGCCGCCACGCAGCAGGTGCTGACGGAGGTGGGGGCGGACGCCTCGGTGATGGTTTTGCCGGGCCTCGCCTTCGCGGTGACCTATCCTTTCGGCATCGTCGGCAACTTGCTGACCATGGCGCTGGTGCGCATCGTCTTCCGCATCGACCCTCAGCGCGAGGCGCAGGCCTTCGACGCGGAGCGGCGGCGGGAACTGGCGGAGCTGCACACCATGGACGTCGCCATCCGCAACCCCAGAATCGACGGGCTGGAACTCCGCCGGTTGTCGACCCTGCCCAGCCTGGGCGTGGTCGCCTCGCGGCTGCTGCGCGACGGCACGCTGGTGGCGCCGAAGCCGGAGACGGTGTTGCAGGTGGGCGACGTCGTCCATCTCGTGGGGCCTCGCCCGAAGCTGGAGGAGCTGTGCCGGCTGCTGGGTGAAGAATCGGGCGTGACGCTGACCACCAAGGGCACCGACCTGAAGTGGGAGCGGCTGGTGGTCACCGGCAACGCGGTGCTGGGCCGGCCGATCGCCGCGCTGAACCTCCAGGGCCTCTATGGCGTGGTGGTCAGCCGGGTGAACCGGGCCGGCGTGGAGCTGGTGCCGAACGACGCGCTGAAGCTGCAATTCGGCGACATCCTGACGGTGATCGGCCGCCCGGCCGGTCTGTCGTCGGTGGCGCAGCTGATCGGCAATTCGCCGCGCCGCCTTCAGCAGGTGGAGATGGTGCCGATGTTCCTGGGCATCGCGCTGGGGGCGATCGTCGGCTCGATCCCGCTGTTCCTGCCGGGCATGCCGGCGCCGCTGCGGCTGGGGCTGGCCGGCGGGCCGCTGATCGTGGCGATCCTCCTGGCGCGGCTGGGGCACCTGGGGCCGCTGGTGTGGTTCATGCCGCCGGCCGCCAATCAGGCGCTGCGGGAGATCGGCATCGTGCTGTTCCTCGGCGTGCTGGGCATCGCGTCGGGCGCCCGCTTTGTCGACACGCTGGCGAGCGGGGCGGGGCTGCCCTGGATGGCCTGGGGCGTGCTGGTCACCGCCATTCCGCTGGTCGTCACCGGCCTGCTGGCGCGCGGCGTGCTGAAGCTGAACTTCCTGACCATCTGCGGATTGCTGACGGGGGCGCAGACCAACCCGCCGGGCCTCGCCTACGCCAACGCGGTCGCCGTGTCGGAGGCGCCGGCGCTGGCCTACGCCACCGTCTACCCGCTTGCCATGTGCCTGCGCATCCTGGCGCCGCAGATCCTCGTGCTGATGCTGTGGTGACGCGCTCCGCTCCGCCTCGACCACGGTGAGCGTTCCGTCCGCGTCCGCCGGATGGGCGCCGGCCATGCGGGCGATCGACGCGCCGCGGTTCTGCTTCAGGAACTCGACGAAGGGCTCCGGGCCGCGGCCGTCGACACGGCCGGCCCATAGCCGCGGCGTATATGCCGGCGGCCCCAGCCGCCCCATCGCTTTTATACGGCTCTCCGCCCTTTTCTTGAGGGAACGGACACCGGCGGCTTTGCACCGCCGGTCCCGTGAACCCAGGAAGGGGATGGCGACCATGCTTCCACACTCCACGGCATCGCATCGGACGAACCGCAGTGCGATCAAGGGCCAGGCTTCCGTGCTTCCCGCTTGGCCCGCAACCGGGTCCGGGACGACCGGCCCGGTGCCCACACCCGGCGACGTGTTCGGGGAGATCGGGGTCGTGGTCGCCGTCTTCCTCACCCTGGCCTGTGCGGCGACGGTGCTGCTGGACGCCTTCGGCCTCTGACCGGGGCGTCCCGGCATATACGCCGCCCATATGGCGACGCCCCGGCGCGCCACCTCGAATCTATACGCGCCGGTGGCGCATCCTCCGACCGTGACGGACGCGCGGTGCCGCGTCCGCGCTTGATCCAGTTTAACGCGCGTTCCGCCGCAGCCGCAAAGCTGTGGCTCGGGACGCCGTCAGGAGAGCAACCATGCTGGACATCATCATGCTGGCGATCACCGCGGCCTTCTTCGCCGGGGCGATCGCCTATGTGCACGCCTGCGACCGATTGTGAGGACATGAAACATGATCCTCGATTACGCGACCCTCGATTACGCGTTGGGCGGCCTCGTGGCCGCCGGCCTGCTGGCGTATCTCGTCTACGCCCTGATCCACCCGGAACGGTTCTGAGGAGCCCCCGATGACCGTCAACGGCTGGATCCTGATCCTCCTGTTCGCCGCCCTGGTCGCCGCCGTCGCGCGACCGCTCGGCGGTTTCATGACGCGCGTCTTCACCGGCGAGCGCACGCTGCTGTCGCCGGTGCTCCGCCCCGTCGAGCGCGGCCTGTACCGGCTGGCCGGCGTGGACGAAAAGACCGAGCAGCACTGGGTGACCTACGCGGTTGCCATGCTGCTGTTCAACCTCGCCGGCATGCTGCTGCTCTATGGGATGCAGCGGGTGCAGGGGCTGCTGCCCTTCAATCCGCAGGGCATGGCGGCGGTGCCCGCCGACCTCGCCTTCAACACCGCCGCCAGCTTCACGACCAACACCAACTGGCAGAACTACGGCGGCGAAGGCACGATGAGCTATTTCGTGCAGATGGCCGGGCTGACGGTGCACAACTTCGTGTCCGCCGCCACGGGCATCGCGCTGGCCGTCGCGCTGGTGCGCGGCTTCGCCCGCGCGGGCTGCCGCACGGTCGGCAACTTCTGGGTCGACCTGACGCGTTGCACGCTCTACGTCCTGCTGCCGCTGTCCTTCGTCGTTGCGCTGTTCCTGGTCTGGCAGGGCGTGCCGCAAACGCTGGGCGCCGCTGTGGACGCGACCACGCTGGAAGGCGCCAAGCAGACCATCGCGCTCGGCCCCGTCGCCTCGCAGGAGGCGATCAAGATGCTGGGCACCAACGGCGGCGGCTTCTTCAACGCCAACTCCGCCCACCCCTTCGAGAACCCGACCGCGCTGACCAACCTCATCCAGATGCTGTCCATCTTCGCGCTGGGCGCCGGGCTGACCAACCTGTTCGGCCGCATGGTCGGGGACGAGCGCCAGGGCTGGGCCATCCTGGCCGCCATGGGCGTGCTGTTCTTCCTGGGGGTGACGCTGGCCTATTGGGCGGAGGCGCAGGGAAACCCGGCGCTGACCGCGCTGGGCATCGACACGGCGGCCGGCAACATGGAGGGGAAGGAGACCCGCTTCGGCATCGCGGCATCCGCCCTGTTCGCCGTGGTGACCACCGCCGCCTCCTGCGGTGCGGTCAACGCCATGCACGACAGCTTCATGCCGCTGGGCGGCATGGTGCCGATGATCAACATGATGCTGGGCGAGATCATCATCGGCGGTGTTGGCGCTGGCCTCTACGGCATGCTGCTGTTCGCCATCATCGCCCTGTTCGTCGCCGGCCTGATGGTCGGGCGCACGCCGGAGTATCTGGGCAAGAAGCTGGAGGCGAAGGAGGTCAAGATGACCATGCTCGCCGTGCTCTGCCTGCCCGTGATGATGCTGGGCTGGACGGCCTTAGCCGTGGTGCTGGACACCGGCACGGCGAGCATGGCGAACGCCGGGCCGCACGGCTTCTCGGAAGCGCTCTACGCCTACGTCTCGGCGGCGGCGAACAATGGCAGCGCCTTCGCCGGGCTGACGGGCAACACGCTCTGGTACAACCTGACGCTCGCCGTGGGCATGCTGGTCGGGCGCTTCTTCGTGATCGTGCCGATGCTGGCCATCGCCGGATCGCTGGCCGCCAAGACGCGCGCCGCCGCGTCGGCCGGCACCTTCCCGACCCACGACACGCTGTTCGTCGGCCTGCTGGTCGGCGTGATCCTGATCGTCGGCGGCCTGACCTTCTTCCCGGCCCTCGCCCTCGGCCCCGTGGTCGAGCATCTGGCGATGAACGCCGGCACCCTCTTCTGATCGGGGCGATCCAACCATGGAATCCCAAAAGAAAACCGGCCGCCGGTCGTCGGCCTCGACCATGCTCGACCCGGCCATCCTGGTGCCGGCGCTGGGAGATTCGGTCCGTAAGCTCGACCCACGGCTGATGGTCCGCAACCCGGTCATGTTCTGTGTCGAGGCGGTGGCGGCGCTGACCACGCTGCTCCTGCTGCGCGATCTCGCGACCGGGGCCGGCAACATCGGCTTCGCGGTGCAGATCGTCGTCTGGCTGTGGTTCACGCTGCTGTTCGCGAACTTCGCGGAGGCGGTGGCGGAAGGGCGCGGCAAGGCCCAGGCGGCCAGCCTGCGCAAGACCAAGACGGAGACGAACGCCAAGCTCCTGCCAAACAACGGTGAGGGCGGCACCGACCGCTGGCAGACCGTGCCGGCCACCCGGCTGAAGACCGGCGACCTCGTGCTGGTGGAGGCCGGGGACCTGATCCCGTCGGACGGCGAGGTGGTGGAGGGCGTGGCCTCCGTCAACGAGGCGGCCATCACCGGCGAATCCGCCCCCGTGATCCGCGAGAGCGGCGGCGACCGGTCCGCGGTCACCGGCGGCACGCAAGTGATCTCCGACTGGATCAAGGTGCGCATCACCGCGGCGCCCGGCTCCACCTTCCTCGACCGCATGATCGCGCTGGTGGAAGGCGCGCAGCGGCAGAAGACGCCGAACGAGATCGCGCTGAACATCCTGCTGGCCGGCATGACGATCATCTTCGTCATCGCGGTGGCGACGATCCCCAGCTTCGTCGCCTACGCCGGCGGTTCGGTCAGCGTGCTGGTGCTGGTGGCGCTGTTCGTGACGCTGATCCCGACGACCATCGGCGCGCTGCTGTCGGCCATCGGCATCGCCGGCATGGACCGCCTCGTCCGCTTCAACGTGCTGGCCATGTCCGGCCGCGCGGTGGAGGCGGCGGGCGACGTGGACACGCTGCTGCTCGACAAGACCGGCACCATCACGCTGGGCAACCGCCAGGCGTCGGAGTTCCTGCCCGTGTCCGGCGTGGCGGAGCGCGACCTCGCCGACGCCGCGCAGCTCGCCTCCCTGGTCGACGAGACGCCGGAGGGGCGCTCCATCGTGGTGCTGGCGAAGGAGAAGTACGGAATCCGCGGCCGGGACATGGCCGACCGGCACGCGCACTTCATCCCCTTCTCGGCGCAGACCCGCATCAGCGGCATCGACGCCGACGGGTCCGCGATCCGCAAGGGGGCGGTCGATGCGGTGCTCGCCCATGTGCGGGGTGCGGGACCAACGGTCGCCGCAAGCCGCGGCGGTGCCGTCGCGGCGATCCGCCCGAACGCGCTGGCCGACGCGGCGGAACGCGAGGTGACGGCAATCGCGGAGCGCGTCGCCAAGGCCGGCGGCACGCCGCTGGCCGTCGCGCGGGACGGGCGGCTGCTCGGCGTCATCCATCTGAAGGACGTGGTCAAGGGCGGCATCCGCGAGCGCTTCGCCGCACTCCGCCAGATGGGCATCAAGACGGTGATGATCACCGGCGACAACCCGATGACCGCCGCCGCCATCGCCGCGGAGGCCGGCGTGGACGACTTTCTGGCCCAGGCGACGCCGGAGGCGAAGCTGCAGCTGATCCGCGACGAGCAGGCCAAGGGAAAGCTGGTCGCCATGTGCGGCGACGGCACCAACGACGCGCCCGCCCTGGCCCAGGCCGACGTCGGGGTGGCGATGAACACCGGCACCATGGCGGCGCGCGAGGCCGGCAACATGGTGGATCTGGACAGCGACCCGACCAAGCTGATCGAGATCGTGGAGATCGGCAAGCAGCTGCTGATGACGCGCGGCGCGCTGACCACCTTCTCCATCGCCAACGACGTGGCGAAGTACTTCGCCATCATCCCCGCCATGTTCCTGGCCTTCTACCCGCAGCTGGGCGCCCTGAACGTCATGGGGCTGGCGAGCCCGGAGAGCGCCATCCTGTCGGCGATCATCTTCAACGCGCTTGTCATCGTCGCGCTGATCCCGCTTGCCCTGCGCGGCGTGCGCTACCGCCCGGTGGGAGCGGCCAGCCTGCTGCGCCGGAACCTGCTGGTCTACGGGCTGGGCGGCATCGTCATTCCCTTTGCCGGCATCAAGGCGATCGACCTGATCGTCAACGCCATCGGCCTCGTCTGAACGGCGGACAAAAAGGACATTCGTCATGATCAAGGAACTGCGCCCCGCCTTCGTGATGATCGTAGCATTGACGGTCATCACCGGGCTCGCCTACCCGCTGGCCGTCACCGGCATTGCCCAAGCCGTGTTCCCGCATCAGGCCAACGGCAGCCTGATCGAGCGGAACGGAACGGTGATCGGGTCGGCGCTGATCGGGCAGGGCTTCACCCATGATGCCTATTTCCACCCGCGGCCCTCGGCGACCACCGGTCCGGACCCGGCCGATCCGGCCAAGTCGGTGGCCCAGCCCTACAACGCCGCCAACTCCATGGGCTCCAACCTCGGGCCCACCTCCAAGGCGTTGGCCGAGAGGGTGCAGGCTGATGCGGAGGCGCTGAAGGCGGGGAATCCCGGCGCGCCCGTGCCGGTCGACCTGGTGACCACCTCCGGCAGCGGCCTTGACCCGCACCTGTCGCCCGCCGCCGCCGACTTCCAGGTGCCGCGGGTCGCCCGGGGCCGGGGAATGACGGAGGAGGCGGTGCGGCGGGTTGTTGCGGAGCACACGGAGACGCCCGCGTTGGGGATCCTGGGCGATCCCGTGGTGAACGTGCTGCGGCTGAACCTTGCCCTGGACGAGGCTGCGGGGAAGCATTAGCTGAAGTGTAGCAACGACTTGCCCCCACCCTCCCGCTCCGCGGGTCCCTCCCTCCCCCGCTGGGCGGGGGAGGGCCTGTTTGCGGAGCCTGCGGCAGTTCCCTCCCCTGCGCAGCGGGGGAGGGTTAGGGTGGGGGCAAAACCTCCGACGAAGAAACCACACATCCCATGCCCAGCGACCGCCCCGACCCCGCCCGTCCCTCGCCCGAGGCGCTGCTGCGCCAGGCGGCGCGGGAGGAGCGTGGCCGGCTGAAGCTGTTCCTCGGCGCAGCACCCGGCGTCGGCAAGACCTACGAGATGCTGACGACCGCCCAGGCCAAGCGGCGGGACGGCGTCGACATCGTGGTCGGCGTGGTCGAGACCCACGGCCGCAAGGACACGGAAGCGCTGCTCGCCGGGCTGGAGGTGATCCCGCGCCGCCACGTCGAGTACAAGGACCGCCGGCTGGACGAGATGGACCTGGACGCCATCCTCAATCGGCGTCCGCGGGTCGTGCTGGTGGACGAGCTGGCCCACACCAACGCGCCCGGCAGCCGGCACGCCAAGCGCTATCTGGACGTCGAGGAATTGCTCGCCGCGGGGATCGACGTCTACACCACGCTGAACATCCAGCATGTGGAAAGCCTGAACGACGTCGTCGCCAAGATCACCCGCGTCCGCGTGCGGGAGACGGTGCCGGACTCCATTGTGGACCGCGCCGACGACATCGAGGTCATCGACATCACGCCGGAAGACCTGATCCAGCGCCTGAAGGAGGGGAAGGTCTATGTCCCGCGCACGGCGGAGCGGGCGATCCGGCATTACTTCTCCGCCGGCAACCTGACGGCGCTCCGCGAACTGGCGCTGCGCCTGACCGCGCAGCGGGTTGACGACCAGCTGCTGACCCACATGCAGGCCCACGCCATCGCCGGGCCCTGGGCGGCCGGGGAGCGCCTCCTGGTCTGCGTCAACGAGCATCCGAGCTGCGCCGCCGTCGTCCGCTACGCGCGCCGGCAGGCGGAGCGGCTGCGCGCCCACTGGACGGCGATCCATGTGGAGACGACCCACGCGCTGCGCCTCAGCGAGGTGGAGCGCGACCGCATCGCCGACGCGCTGCGGCTGGTGGAGAAGCTGGGCGGCGAGGCGGTGACGGTGCCGGGCCGCGACGTGGCCGACACGGTGGTGGACTACGCCCGCGCCAACAACGTCACGCACATCGTCATCGCCAAGTCGAGCCGGCCGCGCTGGGCGGAGCTTCTGCACGGGTCGGTCGCGTCCGCCCTGATCCGCCGGGCGGGCGACATCAGCGTGCACGTCATCGCCGGCGATTCCGGCGGCCCGATCCCGCCGAAGACGGTGCGGACGGCGCCGCGGCGCGCCCCGGCGGTCGAGTGGTGGCCCTACCTCGCCAGCACCGGATGGGTCGCGGCGGCGCTGGTGGTCGGCAAGGTGCTGCAACAGGTGCTGGGCCTCAGCAACGTGGCGCTGGTCTTCCTGACCGCGGTGCTGACCAGCGCCGTCACCGGCGGTCTGCTGCCCTCGCTCTACGCCAGCCTGATCAGCGTGTTGGCCTTCAACTACTTCTTCCTGCCGCCGCTCTACACCTTCACGATCACCGAGCCGGAGAACATCGTCGCGCTGTTCTTCTTCGCCGTGGTCGCGCTGATCGCCAGCAATCTGACCGCGCGCGTCCGCGCCCAGGCCGTCGCCGCGCGCCGGCGCGCCAAGACGACGGAGGATTTGTACCAGTTCAGCCGCAAGCTGGCCGGCGTCGTCACCATGGACGACCTGCTGTGGGCAACCGCCTACCAGATCGCGGCGATGCTGAAGGTGCATGTGGTCCTGCTGCTGCCGGACGGGAACAGCGTTGAGGTGCGCGCCGGCTACCCGCCGGAGGACATCCTGGAGGACGCCGACCTCGCCGCCGCGACATGGACGTGGGAAAACAACCGCCCCGCCGGACGTGGCGCCGACACGCTGCCGGGGGCCAAGTGGCTGTTCCTGCCCATGCGCACGGGACGTGGTGCCGTCGGCGTGACCGGCATCGACACCGGCCGTCCCGGCGCCCTGCTGACACCGGACGAGCGCCGCCTGCTGGACGCGCTGATCGACCAGGCGGCGCTGGCCATCGAGCGGGTCAACCTGGCGGAGGACGTGGACCGGGCGCGGCTGGCCGCGGAGACGGAGCGGCTGCGCTCAGCCCTCCTCACCTCCATCTCGCACGACCTGCGCACGCCGTTGGCCTCCATCCTCGGTTCGGCGACCAGCCTGACCAGCTACGGGCCGATGCTGGACGAGGAGTCGCGCCGGGATCTCGCCTCCACCATCCAGGAGGAGGCGGAGCGGTTGAACCGCTTCATCGCCAACCTGCTGGACATGACGCGGCTGGAGTCTGGGGCGATCCGCCCGCGCACCAGCCCGGTCGATCTGGCGGAGCTGGTGGGCAGCGCCTTGGAGCGGGCGGGCAAGATTCTGGCCGGCCACACGGTGGAGGTGGATCTGGCCGCCGACCTGCCGATGCTGGAGGTCGACTCCGTCCTGTTCGAGCAGGTGCTGTTCAATCTGCTGGACAACGCGGCGAAATACGCGCCCGCTGGGTCGCGGATCGACGTCAGGGCTCATCAGGAGAACGGCCGGGTGCGCATCGAGGTGCTGGACGAAGGGGACGGGATCCCTGGGGCTGACGTGGAGCGGATCTTCGACAAGTTCTACCGGGTCCACGCCCAGGACCGGCAGCGGGCGGGGACCGGGCTCGGCCTCGCCATCTGCCGCGGCTTCGTCGAGGCGATGGGGGGAACCATCGTCGCCGGCAACCGCACCGACCGCCGGGGCGCCGTCTTCACGCTGTCCATCCCGGCGGCGGCGGAGCTGGCGCGCATCGACGAGGAGGCTGCGGAATGAGGTCGGAGTCCATGCCGCTGCGCGTGCTCGTCGTCGATGACGAGCCGCCGTTCCGCCGCTTCCTGCGCACCAGCCTGACCGCGCAGGGCTACGACGTCACGGAGGCGGAGGACGGCGCCAAGGCGCTGGAGGAGATGCGGCGCCGGCCGCCGGACCTGCTGGTGCTGGATCTCGGCCTGCCGGCCATCGACGGGCTGGAGGTGATCCGCCGTTTGCGCGGCGACGGCGTGACGGCGCCGATCATCGTGCTGTCGAGCCGGGTGGACGAGGCCGGCAAGGTGGAGGCGCTGGACCTCGGCGCCGACGACTATGTGACCAAGCCCTTCGGCATGGACGAGCTGCTGGCCCGCATCCGCACGGCCATGCGCCACCGCCTGCAGCAGCAGGGCGAACGGCCGCTGTTCCGCAGCGGCGACCTGACGGTCGATCTGGTCCGCCGCATCGTCACGGTGCGGGGGAACGAGGTGAAGCTGTCGCCGCGGGAATACGACCTGCTGCGGCTGCTGGTTGCCCACGCCGGCAAGGTGCTGACCCACCGCTTCATCCTGAAGGAGGTCTGGGGCGGCGAGACCGACGTGCAGTACCTGCGCATCTACATCCGCCAGCTGCGCCAGAAGATCGAGCCGGACCCGGAACGGCCCTGGCACATCATGACCGAGACCGGGGTCGGCTACCGCCTGCGCGCGCCCGAATGATTCAAAACCGGAATGACCTGGGTCCGGAACGATCCGCCTGCGGAATGGCGATATGAAATGGGCCGCCCCGTCGCGGAGCGGCCCAACTTCCACGGTCGGCGCCGGTCAGTGGAGCCTTTCGTGATCGATCTGCTCCTTCACGTAGAGCTTTTCCAGCTTAAGACGCTTCAGGGTCATGTCGTCGGGTCTCGGGCGGGCATACTCGGCGTGAAGCTGGGCTTCAAGTTCGGCATGCCGATGACGCAGGGAGGCGACCGCCTCCGTTTCCGATGTCTCCATGGAAGCACCTCTGGTCTGGATGTCCAGCGGGCCTGGTTTGGCCCACCCAAGAGGTAGGACCATCCGCCGGCAAGTCCACCGGCAGCTTCGCCGCGGGGCGCTTAATCCAGGTTAACGCGCGTCCGTGGGATTGGCGCGATACCCGTTCCGGGACATCCGCCATCACAAGAAACAGGAGGACCCCATGGCTGAAGCGAACGCGACGGACAAACCCAAACAGGGCATGACGTCCACGCCGGAGGAGGGACGCAAGGACGTCGCCTCCACGGGCACCTCCACAGGCGCCGCCGCCCGCGCGATGGCCGAGCGCAACCGGCATCCCCTCCTTACCTTGCGCGACGAGTTCGACCGGCTGTTCGACGAGGCGTCGTCCATGTTCCGGTTCCCGTGGAACCGGCGCTCCCCCTTCGACCTTGAACCGCTGCTGCGCTCGGACATGGAGCGCATGGCCTTCGCACCCCCGGCCGAGGTGGAGGAGCGCGAAGGCGAATACCGGGTGACCATGGAAATGCCCGGGATGGACGAGCAATCCGTCGACATCAGCGTCCAGGACGACGTCCTGTCGATCCGGGCCGAGAAGCGCGAGGAGACGGAGGAGAAGGGCGGCAACCGCTATTTCTCCGAACGGCGCTACGGCGTCTGCGCGCGCTCCTTCCGGCTGCCCGCCAACGTGGACCAGGACCGCATCGCGGCGACGATGAAGAACGGCCTGCTGACGGTCACCCTACCGAAGGCGGAGACGAGCCGGCGGTCCGGGAAGAAGATCGAGATCGGCAAGGCGTAGGGTGGAACGCCTGGATGGCACGCTGCGGACGCTCGCCACCTTCGCAGGGTTTCAGCGACCCTCTCCCGAATAAGCCTGTGTCCGGGGCTGGTCGGTGCTCCGGCGCGGAATACATGCCCACCCGATAGGGAGGAGCCGATGCAGCGTGCCATCCACGAGCAAGGCCGGGAGTTCGACGGCTATACGACCTTTGCGGTGGGGTTGCACTGGGTCATCGTTCTGCTGCTGATCGTGCAGTACGCGATCGGCTGGACGATGCCGGACATCCGCCGCGACATGCAGCCGGAAACGCTGATCAACCTGCACCTGTCCTTCGGCGCCGTGATCCTGGCCTTGCTCCTCCTGCGGCTGGTCTGGCGGATCACCCATGCCGTTCCGCCGCCGCCCGCCGGCCTGCCCGGGTGGCAGAACGCCGCGTCGTCGGCCATCCACTGGCTTCTCTACCTGCTGCTGATCCTCGTGCCCCTGCTCGGCTGGATGAACGCGTCGGCCCGCGGCTGGTCCATCACCCTGTTCCAGGTCGTCCCGTTGTTTCCGCTGGTGGAGAAAGGATCGTCCCTCGGCCGGTCGGCGGGGGACATCCATGTGGTGCTGAGCTACGCGCTGCTGGCCGCCGCGGGGCTGCACATCCTGGGGGCGCTCTACCACCGCTTCGTGCTGCGCGACGAGGTGCTGAGCCGAATGCTGCCGGGGGCGTGAGATCGCAGGGACGCGGGTGCCTACATCTGCACCGTGGCGCCGCCGTCCACCACCAGCACATGGCCGTTGACGTAGGACGCCGCGGATGATGCCAGGAAGACGGCCGCCCCGGCGATCTCCTCCGGCCGGCCCCAGCGGCGCAGCGGCGTGCGGTTCTCGAAATAGGCCGACGCCGCCGGATCGCCGGTGATTCCCGCGTTGGTCTCCGTGGCGAAGAATCCGGGGGCGATAGCGTTGCTGGTCAGCCCCTGCGGGCCGTATTCGACGGCGAGCGCGCGCACCATGCCGGTCAGCCCGGCCTTGGCGGCGCTGTAGACCGCGTCGTTCGCCTTGGCGACATGCCCGCCGGCGATCGAGGTGACGGTGATCAGCCGCCCGGACCCGCGCGGCAGCATCAGCCGCGCCGCCTCCCGCGCCAGGATCAGGGCCGAGGACAGGTCGACGTCCAGCAGCGCCCCGATTTCCGCGTCGGTGAAGTCGGCCAAGGGCTTGCGGTTGCGCTGGCCGACATTCTGCACCAGCACGTCCAGCCCGCCGTGGTCGCGCGCGATGCGGGCGAAGGCGTCGCGCACCGCCGCGCGGTCGGCGACGTCGAAGGCCAGGACGGACGCCGCGCCGCCCGCGGCCCGGAGGTCGGCGGCGCGGGCCTCCAGCCGTTCCGCGTCGCGGCCGTTCAGCAGGACATGCGCGCCGGCGCCGCTGAGCGCGCGGGCAATCTCCAGCCCCAGCCCGCGTCCGGAGCCGGTCACCAGGGCGACCTTGCCCTCCAGCGAGAAGGCGGACAGGGTGGGCAGGAACGAGCCGGTCATGGTCACCGCGGGCGGTCGGATGCGAAAGGGCGCACTATACAAGCACGCATTGGCCACCGGCGTAAATCACACGCGCGTGGGTCACAGGGCTCCGAACTTAGGTTAACGCTGGTTTACGGCTTGCGCGAAGCGTGATTCTCTGGATGGCCCTGATTCGGAGAAGCCGAGATGCCCGAGCCCGCTTCGGTTTTTGGTGAGAAGTCGCGCCTTCGTGCCTTGCTCGACCATTTTTCGGTGATCGATGATCCCCGCGAGCCCTGGCGGGTGGCGCACCCGTTGCCGGAGGTGTTGCTGCTGGTGGTGTGCGGCACGATCGCAGACTGTGACGATTACGATCACATCGCCGCCTGGGGGGAAGCGCATCTGCCATTCCTTCGAGAGATGCTGCCCTATCATCATGGCGTGCCGGGGGGCCGTTGGCTGACGCTGCTGATGAACCGGATCGATCCGGGGCTGTTTTCGAGTTGCTTTACCGCTTGGGTGCGCGCGACATGGCCCGAGCGGCCCGAATTTGTCGCCATCGACGGCAAGACATCGCGGCGCAGCCATGACCGGGGCCATGGCCAAGCACCGGTGCACCTGGTGTCCGCCTTCGCCACCACGGCGCGTCTGGTGCTCGGCCAGGAAGCGGTCAGCGACAAATCCAACGAGATCACCGCCATTCCGGTCCTGCTGGAGCGCCTGTCAGCCAACGGCGGCCTGACGGGTGCAACGGTGTCCATCGACGCGATGGCCTGCAACGCGACGATCGCCGGCGCCATCACCGCGGCCGGGGCGCATTACCTGCTGGCGGTGAAGGCCAACCAACCGACCCTGCGCGCGGAGATCGAGGCCTACTTCGCCACGGCTCCGGCGGAGGCCGTCTGCGTCGCCAGCGACCTCGACAAGGGCCATGGCCGTATCGAGGAGCGCACAGTCTGGATCAGCCGCGAGACCGACTGGCTGGCCGGAGACCGCCGGTTTCCGGGCGAACTGCGCCTTCCCGGCGCCACGACCATCGTCAAAGTCTGTTCGCGCACCGAACTCAAGGACCGCTGCCGCACCGACACCCGCTACTACATCTCCTCCGCCGCCCTGACCGCGCAAGCGGCGGCCGACGCGGTGCGCGGTCACTGGGGCATCGAAAACCGGCTCCACTGGGTGCTCGACGTCGTCTTCGGCGAGGATCAAGCCCGGCTGCGCACCGGGCACGGCGCCAAAAACATGGTCGTCGTCCGCCACTTCGCCATCAACCTCGTCCGCGCCGTAACCGACAAAAAGAGCATCAAGCTCAGACGCAAGGCCGCGGCATGGGATGCCCGCTATCTCGCCTCAATCCTGGGCCTCTCCACTCGTTAACCTGGATTCGGAGCCCTGGCGTGGGTCATAGGACGATCCTCCGGATTCTGCCGATGGTTTTGCCCTGTGGTTTTGCCCTGTGGTTTTGATGGTGCAACGGAACCCGGCTGTGTCAGACTGTCGCGGTGGAGAGGCATCGAGGGGCGTCCGGATGGAGAGCCGTCGCAATCAGCCGCAGAGACACATCGTTCTCGCCTCGCATCCCGGTGGCGCAAAGCCGCGCTATACACCGGTCCATTGGGGGGCGGCCACGGCCGCGGAGCGCGGACCGGTGGTGGCCTCGCTGTCCGACCCGGCCCACCGCAACTCCATCGGCGCGCACGCCGGCAGCTACGCCGTCTACCGCGCGCTGGCGGTCGCGGCCGGACAGCTCAGCGCCTACCATGTGCCGGACCTGACGAACACATCGCCGGCCGAGGCGATCGGCCCGCACCCGCAGTGGTTCGACCCGGACAAGATCGTCTCCATGGACCCGTTCGGCCACATGGTCAGCGAGCTGTTCGGCGACCATCTGGAGCGCGGCGTGGACGTGCGGCCGACCGTCGCCGTCACCAAGGCCCGCATCAAGATGCCGGAACTGATGGACGCGATGAAGGCAGGCCGGCTGTCCGCCGACGGGTCGATCCTGCTGGAGAGCGGCGACGCCAAGGTCACCAAGGTCGCCATCGAGCCGGTGTGGTTCCTGCCCGGCATCGCCAAGCGCTTCGACATCGCGGAGAGCGCGCTGCGCCGCGGCCTGTTCGAGCATACCGGCGGCATGTTCCCGGAGTTGGTGACGCGGCCCGACCTGAAGGTCTTCCTGCCGCCGATCAACGGCCACACCATCTACATCTTCGGCGACGTCGCGGCCATCACCGACCCGGCGCGCAAGGTCGCCTGCCGCGTCCACGACGAGTGCAACGGATCCGACGTGTTCGGGTCGGACATCTGCACCTGCCGCCCCTACCTGACCCACGGCATCGAGGAGTGCATCCGCACCGCGCAGGAGAACGGCGTCGGGCTGGTCATCTACAACCGCAAGGAAGGCCGGGCGCTGGGCGAGGTGACCAAGTTCCTGGTCTACAACGCGCGCAAGCGCCAGCCCGGCGGTGACCGGGCGGACGCCTATTTCGAGCGGACGGAGTGCGTGGCCGGCGTGCAGGACATGCGCTTCCAGGAGCTGATGCCCGACATCTTCCACTGGCTGGGCGTCACCCGCATCGACCGCATGGTGTCGATGAGCAACATGAAGTCCGACGCCATCCGCCGCGCCGGGATCGAGATCGTCGAGCAGATCCCGATTCCCGACGAGCTGATCCCCGACGACGCCAAGGTGGAGATGGACGCCAAGAAAGCCGCCGGCTACTTCACGCCCACAGTTCCGACCGCGGAGGAACTGGCAACCGCCAAGGGCCGGGGGCTGAAGGATTGAGCGCCGCGAAGGACGCCGCGAAGGGGACGGACAGTGCGGCGTGGCTGCTGTCCGCCCAGGCGGTGCGGGAGCGTGCGCACGCGCTGCTCGCCGACGCCGAGCGCGGCAAGCTCGACCATTTCGAGCTGAAGCCGAAGCGGCTGGCGGACGCCGCCGACCTCGTGGCGCAGGTCACGCGGGAGGCCTACCCGGACCTCGCCGTGCCCTACCACAGCCGCTGGCGGCATTTCGTCGTGCTGGGGGTGGACCGCTGGGCGGCCCTGGCCGGGAAGCTTGATCCGGCCATCGGGGGCGATCCTGACGAAATGGCGCGCATCCGCTTCGACCTTGCCGTGACCAGCGTGCTGCTGGACGCCGGGGCGGGGGAGCGCTGGCGGTACCTGGATTCCGGCGGGACGGTGCTGGCGCGGTCGGAAGGGCTGGCCATCGCCAGCTTCGACCTGTTCCGCTCCGGCGCCTTTTCCGACGATCCCGCCCACCCGTTGCGGACGGACACCATGGCGCTGGCGCGGCTTGGCGCCGACACGCTGGCCCGCGGCTTCCAGGTGACGGAGGACAACCCGCTGGTCGGGCTGGAGGGGCGGGCGGCGCTGCTGCGCCGGCTGGGTGCCGCGCTGGCCTCCGCCCCCGCGCTGTTCGGCCATCCCGGGCGCGTCGGCAACCTGTACGACGTGCTGAAGGGGCAGGCCGAAGGCGGCAAACTTCCGGCCACCGCGATCCTCGACGCCGTCCTGCGCGGTCTCGGGCCGATCTGGCCGGGCCGGATCGAGCTGGAGGGCGTGAATCTCGGTGACGTCTGGCGCCATTCCGCGGTCGGGCTGGTGCCCTTCCACAAGCTGTCGCAGTGGCTGAGCTATTCCCTGGTGGAACCGCTGGAGGAGGCGGGCATCCGCGTCACCGGGCTGGACCGGCTGACCGGCCTGCCGGAATACCGCAACGGCGGCCTTCTGGTGGACACCGGCGTGCTCGTGCCGAAGGACAAGCGCATCCTGGAGAAGCCGCTGGAGGTCGGGGACGAGGCGGTGGTGGAGTGGCGCGCGCTGACCGTCGCCCTGCTCGACCGCATCGCCGACGCGGTGCGCGACCGGCTGGGCGTGCCGGCGGAGGACTTCCCGCTCGCCAAGGTTCTGCAAGGCGGGACCTGGACGGCCGGACGCGTGATCGCCCGCCGCCTGCGCCCCGACGGCGGCCCGCCGATCCGCATCCGCAGCGACGGTACGGTTTTTTGATGCGCGTTTAAACCCCTCTCCCGCCGGGGGCGGGAGAGGGGTGTGAAACAGGAAAGGACCCGCATGACCATTCCGACGCTCACGCTCATCGACCACCCCTTGGTGCAGCACAAGCTGACCCTGCTGCGGCGGCGGGAAACGCCGACCGCCCGGTTCCACGAGGTGATGCGCGAACTGGCGCAGCTGATGGGCTATGAGCTGACGCGCGACCTGCCGATCGAGGAGCGTCCGGTGGAAACCCCGCTGACCAGCTTCGACGCGCCGCTGCTGACGGGCAAGAAGCTGTGCCTGGTCGCCATCATGCGGGCGGGACAGGGGCTGCTGGACGGCATGCGCACGCTGCTTCCTTCGGCCCGGATCGGCCACATCGGCCTGTACCGCGACCAGGAGACGCTGTCCCCCGTCGAGTATTTCTTCAAGGTGCCGGAGGACGTCGAGGAGCGGCTGGTCATCCTGGTCGATCCCATCCTCGCCACCGGCCGCACCGCGGCCGCAGCGGTGCACCGGCTGAAGGACGCCGGGGCCGCGTCGATCAAGCTGGCCGTGCTGGTCGCCGCCCCCGAAGGCCTCCGCGCCTTCTACGACGAGCACCCGGACGTGCCGGTCTTCGCCGCGGCGGTGGACGAGAAGCTCGACGCCAACGGCTACATCCTGCCCGGCATCGGGGACGCCGGCGACCGCTTGTACGGAACGCGGTAGCGCCTTCATAAGACTGTCATGGCTGTGGAGTAAGGTCCGGGTCCGGCGCGTTGCCGTCTCATTGGCGCGAGGAAGGACCCGGTGCCCGACACGTTCCCGACCATCAGCATCCGCCCTTCCACCGAGGAGGACGTGGCGGCGATGCTGGCGATCTACAGCTACCATATCCAGCACGGCCTGGGCCCCTTCGACGTCGAACCCCTGCACCCGGAGGAGCTGAAGCGCCGCCGCAAGGCGATGCTGAAGCGCAAGCTGCCGCACCTCGTCGCGGAGGAGGCCGGCGCGATTCTCGGCTACGCCTACGCGGCGCCGTTCCGCAAGCGGCCGGCCTACCGCTACACGGTCGAGCATTCCATCTACATCCACAAGGACCACCAGGGCCGCGGCATCGGCCGCCGCCTGCTGCCCGCGCTGATCGAGGCCTGCGCCGCCGCCGGCGCCCGCCAGATGGTCGCCGTGGTGGACAGCGCCAACACGCCCTCGCTGCGCCTGCACGAGGCCTGCGGCTTCACCCAGTCCGGAATCCTGCGGTCGGTCGGCTTCAAGTTCGGGCGCTGGACCGACAGCGTCTTCATGCAGCGGGCGCTCGGCCAGTCCGATATGGCCCTGCCCGACGACCATCTGGGCGGCATCGTCCAGGCCGGCGACTGACGGTCCTTTCCGTTCCCATCCTTTCAGCCTTCCGGAGCCCCGGCCCATGGATTTCTTCCGCCGCTTCACGTTCCTGGTCTGCGCGCCGGCCTTCGACGCCGACGAGCTGGAAGGAATCCGCCTCCAGCAGATCACCGCCGAGATGGAGCGGATGGGATTCGAGGTGATCCGCGCCCGCCGGGTGGAGGACGCCGAACTCGCCATCCGCACGGATTCGGCCATCGGCTGCATGGTGGTGGACTGGGGCAAGCGCGGGCTGGACGGCAAGACGGCGTCGCTGATCGCGCTGGCCCGCCGCCGCGGGCTGGAGATGCCGATCATCCTACTGGTGCGCCGCCAGCGGCTGGAGAACATTCCCGTGGACGTGCTGAACCAGGTGGACGGCTACGTCTTCCTGGCAGAGGAGACGCCGGAGTTCATCGCCAAGAACCTCGTCAGCCGGCTGAAGCAATACGCCGACACGCTGAAGACGCCCTTCTTCGGCGCGCTGGTCGATTATGCGGAGGAAGGCAACCAGCTGTGGACCTGCCCGGGCCACAACGGCGGCATCTTCTACAGCCGCAGCCCCATCGGCCGCATCTTCGTGGAGCATCTGGGCGAGGCCGTGTTCCGCGACGACATCGACAATTCCGTGCTGGAGATGGGCGACCTGCTGGTCCATGAGGGCCCGGCGCTCCAGGCGCAGAAGGAGGCGGCGCGCATCTTCGGGGCGGAGCGGACCTACTTCGTGCTGAACGGCACGTCGGCGTCGAACAAGATCGTGCTGTCGGCACTGGTGGCGGAGGACGACCTCGTCCTGTTCGACCGCAACAACCACAAGGCCGCCCACCACGGCAGCCTGTTCCTCGGCGGCGGCATCCCGGTCTTCCTGGAGACCGACCGCAACGCCCACGGCCTGATCGGCCCCATCGACCCCGGGGCGCTGGACGAGGAGCGCATCCGCGAGAAGATCCGCCGCAACCCTCTGGTCAAGGATCCGAATGCCTGGAAGCGGGAACGGCCCTTCCGCGCCGCGGTGATCCAGCAGTGCAGCTACGACGGCACCATCTACAGCGCGGAGGCGATCCTGGCGAAGATCGGCCATCTCTGCGACTACATCCTGTTCGACGAGGCCTGGGCCGGCTTTCTGAAGTTCCACCCGCTGTTCAAGGGCCGCTTCGCCATGGGGCTGGAGGGGCTGCACGACGGCCACCCCGGCATCATCGCGACGCAGTCCACGCACAAGCAGCTGGCGAGCTTCTCCCAGGCCTCGCAGATCCACGTGAAGGACAGCCACATCAAGGGGCAGCGCCGCCGCGTGGAGCACCGCCGCTTCAACGAGACCTTCCTGCAGCACGCCTCCACCTCGCCCTTCTACCCGCTGTTCGCGTCGCTGGACGTGGGCGCGCAGATGATGAAGGGCCGGTCGGGCGAGGTGCTGTGGGACGACACGATCCGGCTGGGCATCGAACTGCGCAAGAAGATCCGCGCCATCCGCAAGGAGTTCGAGGAGCGGGAGAGCGATCCCGCCCGCCGCTGGTTCTTCGACCCCTTCGTGCCCGACCGGGTGAGTGTGAGCGGCGAGGACGTTGCCTGGGAGGAGGTGCCGACCGACGCGCTGGTCGCCGACGTCCGCTATTGGGAACTGACGCCGGGTGCGGACTGGCACGGCTTCCGGCGGGTGGAGCCCGGCTACGCCATGACCGACCCGAACAAGCTCACGCTGCTGACCCCCGGATTCGACCGGCGGACCGGCGCCTACGAGGAGCACGGCATCCCGGCGCCGGTGCTGGCGCAGTATCTGCGCGAGAACCGGATCGTGCCGGAGAAGAACGACCTGAACTCCATCCTCTTCCTGCTGACGCCGGGTGTGGAATCGAGCAAGGCGGGGACGCTTCTGAGCGGGCTGGTCGCCTTCAAGCGCCTGCACGACGACAACGCCCTGCTGGAGGACGTGATCCCGGAGTTCGTCGCGCGCCGGCCCAAGCATCACGCCGGGCGCCGCCTGCGCGACCTGTGCAACGCGATGCACGCCTTCTACCGGGAACGCGGCACCAGCGACCTTCAGCGCCGCATGTTCCGGCCGGAGCACCTGCCGGAGATGGTCATGCCCCCGCGCGAGGCGGTGCGCCATCTCGTGCGCAACGACGTGGACTACCTGCCGATCGACCAGGTGGCGGGGCGGATCGCCACGACTCTGTTCGTCGTCTACCCGCCGGGCATCGCCACCGTCGTTCCCGGCGAACGGCTGGACGAGCGGGCGCGGCCGATGATCGACTACCTGAAGGTCTTCCAGGACGGGGCCAACCGCTTCCCCGGATTCGACAACGAGATCCAGGGGCTCTACCGCGAGGTGGAGAGCGACGGGACGACCCGCTTCTACACCTACGTGGTCCGGGAGTGAGGGAATCGACAGTGCCGGCGACCGGGTGACCCGGCGCCGGCACTGTCGGAACGGGTGTCGTGGGGAGTGTTCGGCTCAGGCCCGTCCGTGCAGGGCGGAGGCGGCGATGGCCGGCGGGAAGGGGAGCCGCGGCCCTTCGTCGCAGCGGAGCTGCCGGGCCACCGCGTGCAGGGTGCCGTGGTGCAGGCGGCACAGAACGCCGCTGGCGTCGCGGTGATACAGGCGGACGAAATGCGCGGCCGGGGTCCCCGGCTCGGCGTGCACCTCGACCTCCACCAGCGAGCTGCAGAAGGTGCAGGCGGTCAGCGGGTCGGTGGAATCGAAGGCGATGCCCGCGTCCAGGCAACGGCGGGCGAAGGATTCCAGCAGCACCGACGCGCTGTCGGCTTCCTCCAGGCTGCGCAGCACGCGCACCACCTCGTGCATGTGGGAGAAGCCCGTCAGCAGCAGGCCGGCGGCGGAGTTCCCGTCATGGACCACCAGCTTCATCATGACGCGCGCGCCAGCATCGGCGGGGCGTCGTCGTTCGACGCGACGGCGGCGTTGATCACGGCGTTCCGGCTCCACACCCGTTGGCGGATGCGCATCTGCGTGCGGCAATCGGCCGAGCAATAAAGCGGCGCCGGGCCACGCTGCGAGGTCCGCGCGAAGGGGCGGGCGCAGCACGCGCAATGGAGCCCGCAATGGAGCCGATGACCGTTTTGTGAAGACATGTGCATGGACGTTGTCGTGGCCTGTTTTCGAATTGGCCGCACTATACGGATGCACTGTTACAGTTTTAGACGCGGTGACGGGGTACCCCTTTAGAATCTAGCTGGCTGCTTTGCCGTCCTTTGCCGGGCAGCCCGGTCATTCGGCGTAGGCGGGCGGCTGGTACTTCCGGCCGGGGATGGTGAACAGCCCCGCGGTCAGGCTGCGCGCCATGTGGTTGGCCTTGGCGACCGCCTGTTCGGCGTAAGCGGGCGGCAACACGGCGTCCGCCGCGTCCTTGAACAGCGCGAGCCAGCGCGTGAAGGACTCCGGCGTCAGGTCCAGGTTGACGTGCGCCATGAAGGGGTTGCCCTTGTAGCTCTTGGTGCCGAGCAGGGCGGAAGCCCAGAAGCGCTCGATGACCTCGAAATGCTCCTCCCAGTCGGCCACGCCGGCGAAGCTCGGGCCGAGGACCGGATCCGCGCGGGCCGCGTCGTAGAAGCGCCGCACCAGCGCGGCGATGGCCTCTGGCGTCAGGGCGGGGTTGGCCTCTCCGGTCATGGTGTCGGGCATGTGGGCGCTCCTTCGTGTGCGGGATATCCTACGCCACGCGGTCCGGCGCACCCCCGCGGCAAATGGCCCGCGTCAAAGTGTTGCTGCCCTTTCCGCCCTCTTCCATGGAGCCGCGAAAAATAATCTTTTATTATAGCCAAATGCGTAGAACCACCGGCGTAGCCTGGGGCGGCGCATCCGTTTCCGGACCATCCATTGGATCGAGACCATGCTGAAGTCGCTGATTGCCGCCGTTTCGCTGGTCGGAGCCGTGCTGGCGGGCACGGCGCCGGCGTGGTCCCAGGCTCAATCCCCGTCCGCGGATACCACGCCGCTGCGCATCGGCATCGCGCCGCACACCAGCGCCCGGGTCATCATCGAGCAGTACCAGCCGGTCCGCCTTGCGGTGGAGAAGGCGATGGCGCAGCCGGCGGAGATCGTCACCGCCCCCGACTTCACCGCCTTCGCCCGCCGCGCGCTGGACCAGGAGTACGACATCGCCGTCACCACCGGGCACCAGGCGCAGCTGCTGCGCCAGGACGCCGGCTACAAACCGCTGCTGACCTACAAGGCCGACTTCAAGTCGGTGGTCGTCGCGGCGGCCGGGTCGCCCTACGCCGATGCGGCGTCGCTGCGCGGCACCACGGTGCTGGGGCTGAACCCGTCGTCGCTGGTGACCCTGTGGGGGCAGCACTGGCTGAAGGACAGCAAGGTCGAGGCCCAGCTCCGCTACGTCAGCGCGGCGGACAGCGTCGCCCAGATCGTGCTGGCGGGCGACGCGTCGGCCGGCTTCATGTCGCTGGCGAACCTGCAGAAGCTGGCGCCCGACGTGCAGGCGAAGCTGAAGGTCATCGCCGAAAGCCAACCCATGGCCGGCCGGGTCTATCTGGTGAACGCCCGCCTGGCCGACCGCTGGCCGGCGCTGCACGAGGCGCTGATGGCCTTCGCGGAGACGGCGGAGGGCAAGGCCTACTTCAACACCAATGCACTGGGCGGCTATCGCGAGGTCGGCGGCGAGGAGCTGGCGGCCATGGAGCCGCTGGCCGACGAGGTGCGCCACGTCCTGAAGGCCGTGAAATGAGCGACGGGCGGGGCGGCCCCTGGCACACGCTGCGCGGGCGGATGCTGCTCGCCGCGGTGTTCGTCGAGGCGCTGATGCTGACGCTGCTGGTCGCCAACAGCGTCCGCCTGCTGTACGGCAGCCTCGCCGAGCAGGCGCAGCTGCACGCCAGCCAGGTGTCGCCGGTGCTGAACGCGGCGCTGGTCGCGCCGCTGGCGCAACGGGACTACGCGACGCTCCAGGCCGTGCTCGACGAAAGCCGGTCGGTCGGCGGGGTGGAGTATCTGGCCGTGCAGGACAGCACGGGCAAGCTGGTCGCCATCAGCGGATGGCCGCGCGAGCGCGCCCTGCCGCCCCCCGACGAGGCCTTCAGCCTGGCGGACAAGGACACCGGCGCGCGCTTCGACGTCCGTGCGCCGATCGCGCTGGCCGGGCAGAGGCTGGGGAGCGTGCAGTTCGGCCTCGACCTCGCCCACATCGTCGCGGCGCGGAAGATGCTGGTGACGCAGGGCGTGGCCATCGCTCTGGTCGAGGTGCTGCTGTCCACGGGGCTGCTCACGCTGATCGGATTCTTCCTGACGCGCCACCTGACCGCGCTGACGCGGTGCAGCGAGGAGGTGGCGCGCGGCAACTACGCCCCGCACGCGCTGGCGGAAGGCGACGACGACATCGGGCGCCTGGGGGCGGCCTTCAACGCCATGTCCCGCGCCATCAAGGAGCGGGTGGACGAGCTGACGCAGGCGCTCGACACCCGGGAGAAGCTGGCCCACGACGTGGAGCAGGAGCGCGCGCGCCTGTCCGCCCTGCTCGCCGCCATGGACATCGGCATCCTGTTCGCCGGCAGCGACCGCCGCATCGCCTACGCCAACCCCGCCTTCTGCCGCTTGCTCGGCGTCGACCAGGAGGTGTGCGGCACATTGGTCGGGGCTGGGCTGGACGACGTGATGGCCACCTCCCGCAACGCATCCGCCGCGGCCGCGCTGGCCGGCGTGGAGGAGGACGAGGTGCGGGAGATGGCGCTGGAGGACGGCCGCATCGTCTCCTGGCACAACGTCCCGGTTCGCAGCGCCGCGGGGGCGCCGATCGGCAAGCTGTGGATCTGCATCGACGTCACCGAACCGCGGCTCGCCTCCCAGCAGCTGCTCCAGGCGAAGGAGGCGGCGGAGGCGGCCAGCCGCGCCAAGACGGAGTTCCTGGCGACCATCAGCCACGAGCTGCGCACCCCGATGAACGGCGTGCTCGGCAACCTCGCGCTGCTCGCCGACAGCGTCCTCGCCAGCGAGGAGCAGCGGCTGGCCATGGTGGCCCGCCAGTCGGCGGAAAGCCTGCTGCGGCTTCTGGACGACATCCTCGACCTGTCGAAGCTGGAAGCCCGCCGGTTCGAGCTGGAGGAGGCGGACTGCGCGCTTGCCGACATCGTGGAGACCGTGCTGGAGGTCATGCGTCCCCGCGCCTTCGAGAAAGGGCTGGTGCTGACCTCGCACATGCTGCCGACGGTGCCGGACGTGGTGGTGACCGACCCGGCGCGGCTGCGGCAGATCCTGTTCAACCTCGTCGGCAACGCGGTCAAGTTCACCCACGCCGGGCACGTCGCCGTGCGGGCGCGGCGCGGGCGCGACATCGACGACACCCATTTCCTGCTGGAATTCGAGGTGGAGGACACGGGCATCGGCATCGCCGCCGACGCCGTGCCGATGCTGTTCGAGCGCTTCACCCAGGCGGACAGCTCCATCACCCGCCGCTACGGCGGAACCGGTCTCGGCCTCGCCATCTGCCAGGAGCTGTGCCGGGCGCTCGGCGGCGCGATCGAGGTGGACACCGCACCCGGCCGCGGCAGCGTCTTCCGCTTCTCCGTGGCCTCCCGCGTGGGCGACCCCGAGGCCCTGCTGAAGAACCGAAGCCCGCTGCACCACCCGGACGCGGTGGTTCCGGCCGGCCTGCGCGTCCTGGCCGTGGACGACAACCAGATCAACCGCGACATCGTGCGCGGGATCCTGGAGCGGTCCGGCCACAAGGTCACGCTGGCGGAGGACGGCAGCGAGGCGGTCCGCCTGGCCGGCGCGCAGGAGTTCGACCTCGTCCTGATGGACATCCAGATGCCGGACATGGACGGCCTGACGGCGACTCGGCTGATCCGGAAGATGAAGGGGCCGATCCGGCGGGTTCCGGTGATCGCGCTGACCGCCCACGCGTCGGGCAGCTCGCGGCCGGAATGCCTGGACGCGGGCATGAACGGCTTCGTGCCGAAGCCCCTGCGCCCGGGCGAACTGTTCCGCGAGATGGCGACGGTCCTCGGCGCGCCGGCGGCCAAGCCGGAAGGGGCCACGCCGGACGGCGCCACTGAAGCGCCCGCGGCGGTCGCCCTGGAAGAGCTGATCGACGTGGAGCAGGTTCAGGTGCTGGTCGACGCGCTGGGCGCGGACGGCTGGCAGGAAACGCTCGGCGCCTTCTCCGACAGCGCGCGGGAACACATCCGGCAGATCGGGGAGTTCCTGAAGGCCGGGAAGGAGCACCACCGCGCCGCCCACACGCTGAAGGGGCTGTCCTGGAACGTGGGGGCGAAGCGCCTGGGCGATCAGGCGCTTGCGCTCGAAAAGGCCGGGCTGGACGACGCGCGCGCCCTGGCCGCGGAACTGGACGGCATCCTGGGCGAAACGCTGGGCGCCTTCGAGACGGTCTGACCGGCGAAGGTGACTTATCCGGCGACCAGGACGGCGAGCACCTCCGACACCAGGACGGCCGGCTTGATCGGCTTGCGCACGACGCGGCAGACGCCCAGCCGTTCGAAGGCCGCCATGCTCAGCTCCGGCGGGACGCGTTCGTCGATGCCGGACAGGACGATGACCTTCAGCTTGGGGCGGAGGCTGCGGGCGGCCTGGATGACCTCGAAGCCGTCATGCTCCGGCATGATGATGTCGGTGACCAGGAGATCGAACTCCTTGAAGGTCAGCTCCTCGATGGCCGCCGGCGCGCTGGCGCAGGCGGTCACGGTGTGCTCATCCTTCTCCAGGATTTTCGTGACGATGTTCCGGGAGACCGGATCGTCGTCGACCACAAGAATGTTCGCCATCGTTCCCCGTAGGTCCTTCTGTCGGCGGCCGCGCAAGCGGAGAGAAATGGCGGCTCGCGTGTCGGTTCTGCGCCTCTGCTGAAAGTGGAAAGGTTGGTCCTTTTTCTCCACTTTTTCGCTAAGACGGCGGTTCATGTTCAATTGCGCTGACATTAGCGCTGCTTTCTCCGCGCCACAAGGCGATGCCGCATGGCGGCGGAAACCCATCCCCGGCCGGCGTCGCAGGTCCGTTGACAGCCGGATTTCCGCAAGTAAACTGTACAAGCCTTAAGAAAAGGCAGCCGGCTGCCCATGACGGGGGCCGGCCGATCGGTCATATCGCTTGCATGAGGATGTGACATGAGCACCGCGCTCACGTTGTCGACGCCGTCCCTGGCCGTGCCGCTGGCCGGCGAGTCCCTGTCCCGTTACATCAACCAGGTCCACCAGTTCCCCGTGCTGGGCGCGGAGGAAGAGTATGTGCTGGCGACCGCCTGGCGGAAGCACGGCGACGTCGACGCCGCCCGCAAGCTCGTCACCAGCCATCTGCGCCTGGTCGTGAAGATCGCCACCGGCTTCCGCGGCTATGGCCTGCCGATCATGGACCTGATCGGCGAGGGCAACCTCGGCCTGATGACCGCCGTCCGCAAGTTCGAGCCGGACCGCGGATTCCGCCTGTCCACCTACGCGATGTGGTGGATCAAGGCCTCCATCCAGGAATACATCCTGCGCTCCTGGAGCTTGGTGAAGCTGGGCACCACGGCCGCGCAGAAGAAGCTGTTCTTCGGCCTGTCCCGCCTGAAGCGGAAGCTGGGCGAGTTCGGCAGCGGCGACCTAAAGCCGGAAAGCGTCAGCCGCATCGCGCAGGAGTTGGAGGTTCCGGAACAGGACGTGGTGGAGGTCAACCGCCGTTTCGTCCAGCCGGTTTCCTCCCTCAACGTCCCCCTGGCGGAGGAGGGGGCCGCGGAGGTGCAGGACCTGCTGCCCGACGAGCGCCCCACCATCGAGGATGCCCTGGTGGAGCGCGGCGAGGCGGAACTGCGCCGGTCCATGCTGAACGAAGCCCTGGGCGAACTGAACGAGCGCGAACGCACCATCCTGGTGGAGCGGCGGCTCAGCCCGCAGCCGAAGACGCTGGAAGACCTCGCCGTCGTCTACGGCGTCAGCCGGGAGCGCATCCGCCAGATTGAGGAGCGGGCCTTCCAGAAGGTGGCCCAGCGCGTCCGGACCCTGGCGTTGGCCGCCTGACGGGTCAGCCCGTCCGCCATTCCGGCGGCGGGTTGTCCCGTGCGAAGCGGATCAGCGCCTGCAACGCCGCCGGCACGTGCCGGCGGCTGGGGTAATAGAGGAAGGGGCCGGGGAAACGGACGCTCCAGCCCTCCAGCACCTCGACCAGCCGCCCGGATTCCAGCGCGTCGCGCAGGAAGCCTTCGAAGCCATAGACCCAGCCCAGACCGTCCTCCGCCGCCCGGACGGCGAGTTCGGTGCTGTTGACGACCAGGGTCGCGTCCGGATCGAGCATCACCGTTTCGCCGCGGCCGTCGTCGAACTCCCAGGGGGACAGCGCGCCGCTGGGGAAGCGGTGGCGGATGCAGGGGCGCGACAGCAGGTCGGCCGGCCGCTCCGGACGGCCGTGCCGGGCGATGTGCTCCGGCGACGCCGCTACGGCGTAGCGCTGCTCCCTGGGGCCGAAGGGCACGGCGATGACGTCCTTCGCCAGGCTTTCCCCATAGCGGATGCCCGCGTCGAATCCGGCGGCGAAGACGTCCACGAAGGCGTTGTCCTCCACGATTTCCAGCCGGACGCCGGGATGGGCCAGCAGGAAGGGGGCGGCGATCGGCGCCAGGACCAGCTTGCCGGCGGCGGCCGGAATGTTGAGCCGCAGCGTGCCGGTGGGCGTGTCGCGGAAATCGTTCACCGCGTCCAGCGCGTCGGCGAGTTCGGCGAGCGCGGGCGCCAGACGGTCGAGCAGCCGCTGCCCGGCCTCCGTCGGCGTGACGCTGCGGGTCGTCCGGTTCAGCAGCCGAACGCCCAGCCGCTCCTCCAGCCCGCGGATCGCGTCGCTGAGCGAGGAGGGGGACACGCCGCGCTCCCGCGCCGCGCGGCGGAAATTGCGATGCCGCGCCACCGCGGCGAAGGCGTCGAGATCGGAGAGGTCGGGGCCGCGCATTGTTCGCCTGCTCGGACAAGCCATTCGTGAATGGACGGATTATCGCACGATCCGATCAGCGCCATCATCCCTTTCGTCAGGCCGGCCGGGCGCCGGTCTCTGCGACACAAGAGGAGGGGATCATGGCGAACACGGACACCAGCGTCGGGCAGCGCCGTTTGGGAACGGGCGGGCTGGAGGTGTCGGCCCTGGGACTGGGCTGCATGGGCATGTCGGACTTCTACGGGCCGGCCGACCGCACGGAGAGCATCGCGACGATCCACGAGGCGCTGGACTCCGGCATCACGCTGCTGGACACCGGCGACTTCTACGGCATGGGCCACAACGAGATGCTGATCGCCGAGGCGCTGAAGGACCGGCCGCGCGACAAGGTCGTGCTCAGCGTGAAGTTCGGGGCGCAGCGCGATCCGGCCGGCAACTGGCTGGGCTACGACTCGCGCCCCAACGCGGTGAAGACCGCGCTCGCCTACACGCTGAAGCGGCTGGGCACTGATTACGTCGACGTGTACCGGCCGTCGCGGCTCGACCCGGCCGTTCCCATCGAGGAGACGATCGGGGCCATCGCCGACATGGTGAAGGCCGGCTATGTGCGCCACATCGGGCTGTCGGAAGTGGGCGCCGCCACCATCCGCCGTGCCGCCGCCGTCCACCCGATCTGCGACCTGCAGATCGAATATTCGCTGCTGTCCCGCGGAATCGAGGCGGACATCCTGCCGGCCTGCCGGGAGCTTGGCATCGGGATCACCGCCTACGGCGTCCTGTCGCGCGGCCTGATCAGCGGCCGCTGGTCGAAGGACCGTGGTGCCGCCAAGGACTTCCGCGCCGCCAACCCGCGCTTCCAGGGCGAGAACCTGGAGCACAACCTGGCTCTGGTCGACGCCTTGCGCGGGATCGCCGACCGGCTCGACGTGTCCGTCGCGACGGTCGCCATCGCCTGGGTCCTGTCGCGTGGACCGGACATCGTCCCGCTGGTCGGCGCGCGCCGCCGCGAGCAGCTGGCGGACGCCCGGCGCGCCGCGACCCTGTCCCTGGCCGCCGACGACCTCGCGGCGATCGAGGCGGCGGTGCCCAAGGGGGCGGCGGCCGGCGAGCGCTACCCATCGGCGCAGCTGCTTCACCTGGACAGCGAGCGCGGGGCGTGACCGGCCGCACCCGCGGGGCAGGCCGTGACAAAGGAGAACCGACGGGTTGATCCTCTTCCGCCGGTCGTCTATACCGAAGTGGCTAAGACTTTGGCTCGGATCGACCGTGCCGAGGTCTTGGTCCGCCGGCCCCGACGTGCAATTGCGTACGCCGGTGTGGGATTGCGCGGAATGGCTGCATGGCCGCTTCGAATCGTTGGAATACGGTTCGCAAGTGGTCATAATGACACTTCGGTGGCGGCCGCTTCCCGTGTGATGCAATCCGGCAGCGCCGACGCGAGCGACGACTTGGAAAGCGGGTACGGTTTTGTCGAACGAGCCTCCGGCACAGCCCCAGGATTGCGACGGACGGCCGGACGCCGCGATGGTGCCGGCGCTGTCGCGCGCGCCGGACTTCCTGGCCTCGTTGGCGTCCAGCTTTCTCGACCACGCTGCCTTCGTCCTCGTCTACCTGGACGGCGACCACCGCGTCCTGCACGCGGACGAGCGGTTTGCGGCCATGCTGAAGGCCGGGCCGGACGGCCTGCCCGGCCGGCGGGTCGTCGAGATCGACCACCCCGTTGCCCAGGCCCTGTCCCGCGCGGTGGAGCAGGCCGCACGGACCGGGGCCGCCGCCCCGCTGGACTGCGAGGGGGAGCGGCCGGGGGTGGGACGGACCCTGCTGAGCGGCTTCGTCCTGCCGCACCGGGGTCCGGACAAGGGCGGGCAGGAGGGTACGGTCGAGGGCTTCCTCGGCGTGTTCCAGGACGTGACCGATCCGGAGCGCATCGCGGATTTCGTGATGCGCCGCGATCCCTTTGTGGCGACCCTGCTCGACGCCGCGGTGGACGGGGTCGTCGTGTCGGACCGCGGCGGGATCATCCGCAAGATCAACCGCGCCTGCTGCACCCTGTTCGGCTACGAGGAGGAGGAGCTGGTCGGGCGGAACGCCTCCGTCCTGATGCCGCCGCCCTTTTCGCGCGACCACGACAAGTACATCCATTCCTACCTGGACACCGGCCGCGCCAAGATCATCGGCATCGGGCGGGATTCGCTGGGCAAGCGCAAGGACGGGACCGTCTTCCCGATCCACATCAGCGTCGGCCAGGCGCGGATGGGCGGCGACGTCACCTTCGTCGGCATCATCCGCGACATCTCCGAACGGCTGGCGGCGGAACAGCGCGCCTCCTACCTGGCGCGGCACGACCCGCTGACCGGCGTGCTGACCCGCACCGCCTTCCTGGAGGAGTGCGAGGCGGTCCTGGTGAACCATGATCCGGCCGATCCGGGGGCCGGGCTCTACGCGCTCTACGCGCTCGACGTCGACCAGTTCAGCGACATCAACGAGGCCTTCGGCTTCCACGTCGGCGACGCGGCGCTGAAGGCGATGGTCAGCCGCGTGAGCGAGGTCCTGCCGCCGCAGACCTACGTGTGCCGCATCGCCGCGGACGAGTTCGCCGCTCTGTCGCGGGTGGAAAGCGCGGAGCACGCGCAGACCCTGGCCGACCTGCTGCACGACCGGCTGACCGCGTCCATCTACGCCGACCGGCACTGGGTGCGGCTGCGCCTGTCCATCGGTGCGGCCGTGCAGGACGCCGAGGTGCGCACGCTGGAGGAGCTGAACGCCAAGGCGAAGCTGGCCTTGCAGGCGGCGCAGCACGACGGCGGCAACAAGGTCTGCCTCTACACCCACGAGATGGCCGCGGCGGCGACCCGCCGCATGTTCCTGACCATGCACCTCACCCACGCCATCGAGCGGAACGAGCTGCACATGGTCTACCAGCCGATCGTCGACGCGCGCTCCGGCCGGGTGGTCAGCGCGGAGGCGCTGCTGCGCTGGACGCACCACACGCTGGGGCCGGTGTCGCCGGGCGAGTTCATACCGGTCGCCGAGGAAAGCGGCCTTATCGTGCCGATCACCGACTGGGTGCTGTCCACGGTGGTGCGGCAGATGGCGGACTGGTTCGAGGCCGGCGTTCTGCCCGACCGCGTCTTCATCAACATCTCCGGCCAGCAATTCCTGCGCGGCAACCTGACCGGCCGGCTGGAGGAGCTGCTGAACCAGTATCCGGCGCTGCACAAGCGCCTGGGGCTGGAGATCACCGAGCAGGCGGCGGTCCGCGACCTGAAGGCCGCCGTGCGCACGCTGACGGAGCTGGAGGCCATCGACGTCCAGGTCGCCATCGACGATTTCGGGTCGGGCTATTCGTCGCTCAGCTACGTGCAGCAGCTGCCGGTCGCCAAGCTGAAGATCGACCGCGCCTTCATCATCGACGTGCCGGAGAACACCCGGAACAACGCGCTGGTCCGCGCCGCGGTCGGCATGGCGCACGGTCTCGGCCTCGTCACCGTCGCCGAGGGCGTGGAGACCGAGGAACAGCGGGATTTCCTGGTGTCGATCGGCTGCGACCTGCTTCAGGGCTACCTGTTCGGCCGCCCGATGCCGCCGGACGCCCTGGCGGACATGGTGCGCAAGCAGATGGAAACGGTGTAGGGCCGGTGGTAGCCGGCGGTAATGGCCGGCCCACCCACCGGGAACGGTCACGCAGCGTCGGGCAGGGTCTCGGCCGCGAAGTCGAGGATGCAGTCCAGACGTTCCGGCGTCAGCGCCTCGATCCCTTCATGCCACATCACGTCGCAGAACAGGTCGTGCGCGGCGCGGCGGCGTTCCGGCGACAGCGCCGCGACGCGGTCGCCGCAATATTCCGTGAACAGCGCGTCCTCATAAATACGGTCTTCGCTGGTTTGGTGTGCGGTCGATTGGCTCATGGCCGCCTTCTCCTTCAGGCGTTGGGGCGTCCGTGTCGGACGCCGGTCATGAGCCACGCTATGCCGCCTTGCAGCATGGGGGATTGAGGGGGATCAACCGACCGCAATGGTCACAGGCAGATCAGCCATGCTGCTTTTCGGGTTCCTTTTCGCTCTCGGATACGGGCGGCGGGGGAAGCGGAGCGGGCCGGCGTTCGCGCCGGTGCTCGCGGCGCTGCCAGCGCCGGAAGGACTGACGGCTCCACCAGGCCAGCACGCGGCCCCAGATCTGGCGCGGGCGCTGGAACAGCGGCACGCGCGGCTTCGTCACCGCGCTCGGCTCCAGCGCCAGCCCGACGGAGGTGATCCGACCGTCCTCCATGTCGCGGACGATCAGCTCCACCCCGCCCATGCGCACGCGGTCGCCCAGCTCGCAGGCGCCGCCGAACTCGTTGCGCAGCAGGTCGCGCAGGGTCAGCGTCGCGTTGGACAGCGACAGCGGCAGGCCGTACATCTCCGCGATCTGCTCCACCGTCGCGTCGGGATTCAGGACGAGGTCGCCGTAGAACTCCCGGTCGTCCTGGTCCAGAGCGCGGCTGCCGGCGAACAGCTTGTCGATCAGCGGCAACTGGTCCGGCGGGGAGAACAGGTAGATGCGGTCCCCGGCCTGGAGCGTGCGCGCCTTGTGCAGCGGCACGACGCGCCCTTCGCGGATCACCAGCGACGGGCGGGCGAAGCGCGGCATCCGCTGCCCGCGGGCCGCCGGGCTCTTGGCGTGCACGGTGTAGGCGACCAGCTCCTGGTCGGCGTCGCCGGGCAGTTCCAGTTCCACGCGCTCCACCGGGCCGCGGCGGGGCGGCACGATCAGCTTCAGCCAGCGCGCCATCGGCCCGATGGTCCAGCCCTGCACCAGCAGCGAGACGATCACCACGATGAAGGCCGTGTTGAAGATGATCTGCCCGCCGGGCAGGTTGGCCGACACCGGCACCAGGGCCAGCAGCATGGACACCGCCCCGCGCAAGCCCACCCAGGCGACGAAGGTCGTCTCGTTGGCGGTGAAGCGGAAGGGCATCAGGCACAGCCACACCGCCAGCGGGCGGGCCACCAGAATCAGCAGGGCGGCAAGGCCGAGGGCGGGAAGGACGATGGACCCGAACTCCCGCGGCGTCGCCAGCAGCCCCAGCATCACGAACATCACGATCTGGCTGAGCCAGGTCAGGCCGGAGTGGAAGCGCCGCAGGTCGACCGCGCCGCGCAGCTTCACGTTCCCCGCGACGAGGCCGGCGACGTAGACGGCCAGGAAGCCGCTGCCGCCCAGCACGTTCGTCCCGGCGAAGATGAACAGCGCGAAGGTCAGCGTAACCACCGGGCTGAGGCCGGGGTCGAGCCTGGCGTTGTTGATGAAGGCGGCCAGCGTCGCGCCGCCGAGCAGGCCCAGCGCCGCGCCCTCCACGATCTGCAGGACCAGGAAGCTGCCCAGCTCCACGGGCGTGCCCCAGCCGTGCTGGGCGGCTTCCACCAGCATGATGGTCAGCAGGATCGCGGTCGGGTCGTTGCTGCCGGACTCGATCTCCAGCGTGGAGCGCACGCGGTCGCGGATGGTGATGCCGCCGACGCGCAGCAGGAAGAACACCGCCGCGGCGTCGGTGGAGCTGACCACCGCGCCGACCAGCAGGGATTCCACCCAGGGCAGTTCGAGCAGGTAATGCGCGGCCGTGCCCACCACGCCGGTCGTCACGCCGACGCCGACGGTGGCGAGGCTGAGCGCCGGCCAGGCGGCCGCGCGGTAGCTGGAGAATTTGGTGTCGAGCCCGCTTTCGAACAGGATGACGGCGAGCGCCATGGAACCGATCAGGAAGGCGGTGTCCGGGTCGTTGAACGAGATGCCGCCGATGCCGTCCTCGCCGGCCAGCAGGCCGACGGACAGGAAGATCAGCAGCAGCGGCGTGCCGATGCGCAGCGCCAGATAGCTCGTCAGGATGCTGACGATCAGCAGCGTCGACCCGATCAGGATGATGTAGCTGGTCGCCTCCATATGCCTCGTGCCATTGAGTGGTGCTGCGGGGTGGTGCTGCGGGGTAGTGCTGTAGGGGGTGCGGAAACCGTTGGTTCGGTCTTTTGAGATTTTGGCGGTTTCGTGGCGGCGGCGCAACGTGGCCGGAGGGCGCATCCGCGCCTACGACCCCGATTGTTCCGCTGAGACCAGAATTGTCTCCCGCAGTGCACAATGGCCGATGTTACGGTCCCGTCCCAGGCACGCGAAACGAGACGGAACCCCATGGCTCGCACACGGAGTCTTCCGCCACTGATCCTATCGCTTCTGCTGACGCTCAGCCCTTTTGCGACTCAGGCGGCCTCCGAACTTCCCAACGTCGACCCGCGCGCGGACGAAACTGTCCCGGTTGACGCGTCGTTCGAGAAGCGGGCGTTCAACCTCGGCCCGTGGGGCGCCATCGAGATCGGCCAGACCGAAAGCGCCCAGCGCCGGCTTGTGGTGACCAGCCCCGTGCGCGATCCCTGGTTCACCGACAGCTTGTTCGTGGACGACGGCGCCTTCGGCAGCCCCGACGCGCGCGCCACCTATTACTCGCCCCGGCTGTCGGGCTTCCGCGTCGGGCTCGGCTACACCCCGATCCGGACGGAGCCGGGCGTTTCCGACCCCGTCGCCCGCCATCTGATGGAAGGCGTCATCCGCAACGAAGGGAAGGTCGGCGCGGCCAGATACCGCCTGACCGTGGGGGCCGGCAAGGCGCAGATCACCGACAAGGAGCGGGGGACGCCGCGGCAGTCCTGGGTCATCGGCGGCCAGCTCGCGCTGCGCGGCCTGACTCTCGGCGCCGGTTACCGGGAGCAGATGCCGGACATCGGTCCCCCGCGCCGCACCTTCAACGCCGGCCTGATGCTGGAACGGGGAACGACGCTCCAGGGCTGGAGCCTGACCGGCCGCCTCGCCCACACGCAGCTGGGCGACGAGCTTCCGCAGGAGGCTTGGTCGACGGGCTTGCGCTACCGCATGTCGCCGCAGGTCAGCGTCTCCGCCGACCTTGGCACCATGACCTACGACGGCGGGCCGGCCACCAGCACCATGCTGCGCCTCGGCACGCGGGTCCTGTTCTAGCCGGACTTAGCTCACCAGCTGCCAGGTGCCGTCGGACTGCTTGCAGGCGGTGCCGCGCGCGGTCTCGCGCTTGCCCTCCACGTTGATGGTGTGGGTGTAGTCGCGGCAGGTCTGCCCGCTGGCGTTCTCGTAGGTGCGCATCGGCCGGACGGACCCGCGGCTGTTGTTCTGCGGGTTGTTCCAGGTGATGGTCTGGTTCCGGGCCACGGCGTCGCGCTCCGCCGCCATGGCGTGGCTCTCGCTGTTGGAATCGAGCCTGCGGGCGATCTCGCGGCCGGCGAAGGCGCCGACCAGCGTGCCGATGGCGGTCGTGGCGAGCTTGCCGGCGCCGCCGCCGAACTGCGAACCGATCAGGGCGCCGCCGGCAGCACCCCCGAGCGTGCCGACCGTTTCCGACGTGCTTCCCGTCTGGCACGCGCCAAGCGATAAGGCAACCACGACGCAGATGGCCGGTTTGCGAATGGCCCATGTGCCGATGAACGATTGGATGGTCATGGGAGTTCTTCCCGATTCGACGGATCTGTGGCGGATCTGTAGGTGACCTGTCGAGAAAACCCACGGCGTAGGCAATGGTTCCGCGGGCGAATTTGTTCAGTCTGGAAGCAAAACGTGCCTTGGCGTGTTTATCCCGGTGAAAGAACACCACGAGGAGGGTTTAGACATGTCTCGTTTGCGTCTGATCGGGACCGCCATTGCGCTCTTGACGCTTGCCGCCTGCTCGACCGGCGGCGTGGTCGGCGGAACGGCCGGTGCGGCCGGCGGCTATGCGCTTGACGGCAAGCGCGGCGCCGTCATCGGCGGTTTGGGCGGTGCCGCCCTGGGCACGGCGCTCGACAACTAAACGCGGCAACTTACCCCCGCAGCGGCTCCCGTGGGCCGTTGCCGAAGACGGCGAGCGCGTCGTGCAGATCGGGCAGGGCGCGCTCGACCGCCGCTTCGCCTTCACGGATGCAGTCGTCGGCGCGGTCGAACTCCGACAGGCCGATGTGGCCGAGGCGGGGCGTGATGTGGACGTCCGGGGGCTCCCCCGCCAGACGTGACCGCGTGATGCGGTCGGTGACGATGCCCAGCGACGAGATCATGACGCCGAACAGGCTCGGCCCCTCATAGTCGCGCCGGAAGATGCGGCGGGACAGGGCGCCGATCGGCGACTTGCGCTTGGCGTCCGGCTCCTGCTCCTCCACCAGCTTCAGCAGGTCGAAGCCTGCGGCCGTGGGCACGGCGGCGCCGGGCTTGCGCGCCTTGCCCAGGATGTCCGCGGCGAGGTTGACCGCGATGACCATCTGCGCGCCGAGCGCCCGGCAGGCTGACACCGGCACCGGGTTGACCAGCGCGCCGTCCACCATCCAGCGCCCGTCCACCTGCACCGGCGGGAACACCCCCGGCAGCGAGATCGAGGCGCGCATCGCCTCCACCAGCGGCCCGTTGCGGATCCACACCTCGTGCCCGGTGACGAGATCTGTGGCGATGGCCACGAAAGGGATGGGCAGTTCCTCCACCTCCACGTCGCCCAGATGGTGGCGCAACTCCGCCAGCAGCCGCTCGCCGCCGATCAGCCCGCCGCCCTGGCGCAGACGCAGGTCCAGGTAGCCGACAATCTTGAGCCGGGTGAGGGCGCGGACCCAGTCCTCCAGCGCGTCGAGCTTCCCGGCGAGGTGGACGCCCCCGACCAGCGCGCCGACCGAGGTGCCGCAGACGATGTCCGCCTCGATGCCGTAGCGCTTCAGCGCGCGCAGCACCCCGATGTGCGCCCAGCCCCGCGCCACCCCGGCGCCGAGCGCCAGCCCGATCTTCGGCCTGTGCCGCCCGTTTCCACCGTCGTTCGCCATGGCGCCTCCTTCGCACAAGGATATGGCCGGATTGCATCCTATTATGGCATCGGGCCGGTTAAGGAAGCTTGATCGGGCGACCCCGGTGGACAAGCGCGGGCTCCTTCGGCTAAGCCATGCTTTCAGCCCCTCTCCCTTGAGGGGAGAGGGGGTGGGGTGAGGGTGGCGCCGGCGGAGCCGGCCGGAAATTCATGTCCGCTCTACCGAGCGTAACGACCCCTCATCCCAACCCTTCTCCCCCAAGGGGAGAAGGGCTTAGAGGTTTGATACAGGAAGTTCGGCACGTGAGTAAGAAAAGCGGTGAGCGGCTGCGGTTCGATGCGGCGACGGAGCGGCTGGTCGTCCGCATGCTGCGGGAATGGGTGCGGCCCTACGCGGGCAAGCTGCTGATGTCCTTCCTGCTGATGGCGCTGGTCGCCGCGACGACAGGCGCCTATCCGCTGCTGATCGACCAGGCCTACGCCATGTTCTCGGCGCAGGACCGGACGATGCTGCTGGTCATTCCCGTGGTGATCGTGCTGGTCACGGCGGTGAAGGCCGTGTCCATGTACGCGCAGACCGTGCTGACCACCGACATCGTGCAGCGCATCATCACCGACGTGCGCCTGTCGATGTTCGCGCATCTGCTGACGGCGGACACCGCGCAGCTGCACGCCGCCCCCACGGGCACGCTGACTTCGCGCTTCATCAGCGACGTGGACCTGATCCGCAACGCGCTGACTCGCACGCTGACCAACCTTGTCCGCGACATCCTGACGGTCATCACGCTGGTCGGGGCGATGTTCTACCTGGACTGGGTGATGTCGCTGATCGTCTTCGTCATCTACCCGATCGCCGCCGTGCCGATCGTGAACATCGGCAAGCGGCTGCGCCGCGTCTCGCGCGACACCCAGGCGCAGATGGGCGACATGACCGCGCTGCTGACCGAGAGCCTGGCCGGCGCCCGCATGGTCAAGACCTACAGCCTGGAGGATTACGAGCGCGCCCGCGCCGCCCGCGCCTTCGAGGACAACTACGACCTGACCATGAAGGCGACCCGCGCCCGCTCGCGCATCGACCCGATGATGGAGGTGCTGGGCGGCGCCGCGGTCGCCGGCGTCATCGCGTTTGCCGGCTACCGCATGGCGATGGGCGAGGGCTCGGTCGGGGCCTTCTCCGGCTTCGTCGGCGCGCTGCTGATGGCGGCGCAGCCGGTGCGCGCCATCGGCACGCTGAACGCCGTCCTCCAGGAAGGCCTCGCCGCCGCGCAGCGCATCTTCGAACTGATCGACGAGCGGCCGACCATCACGGAGCGGCCGGACGCCAAGCCGCTGGCGCTGGACCGCGCGGCCGTGTCCTTGCGCGGCGTGCGCTTCGCCTACGAGGAAGGGGTGGAGACGCTGAAGGGCATCGACCTCGACGTGCCGGCGGGCGCCACCGTGGCGCTGGTCGGGCGCAGCGGGGCCGGCAAGTCCACCGTCTTCAACCTGATCCCCCGCCTGTACGACGCCACCAGCGGGGAGGTGATGATCGACGGGCAGGACGTCCGGTCGGTGACGCTGAAGAGCCTGCGCGGCGTGATCTCCCTGGTCAGCCAGGATACGGTGCTGTTCAACGACACGGTGCGCGCCAACATCGCCTTCGGCCGGCTGGACGCGCCCTTCGACGACATCGTCGCCGCCGCCAAGGCTGCCGCGGCGCACGACTTCATCGCGCGCCTGCCGGAGGGCTACGACACGGTCATCGGGGACCGCGGCGTGAAGCTGTCCGGCGGCGAGCGTCAGCGGCTGGCGCTCGCCCGCGCCTTCCTGAAGGACGCGCCGATCCTGCTGCTGGACGAGGCGACGAGCGCGCTGGACAGCGAATCCGAACGGCTGGTGCAGGGGGCGCTGGAGCGGCTGACCAAGGGGCGCACGACGCTGGTCATCGCCCACCGCCTCGCCACCGTGCGCAACGCCGACCGCATCGTGGTCATGGAGGGCGGGCGCATCGTGGAGCAGGGCACCCACGACGCGCTGATCGAGCAGAACGGCACCTACGCGCGCCTCAGCAAGCTGCAGTTCGGCGAGGATGGCGAAGCGGCGCTGGTGTGAGGGTCGTAGGTTGGGTGGAGCGTCAGCGCAACCCAACACACCCGGCGTTGCGGAGGATGTTGGGTTGCGCTGCGCTCCACCCAACCTACGGGTCTACGGTTTATTCGCGGCCCAACACCCGGTCAACGACGGTGTCGGCCCATTCGCGGGAGCGGAAGCTGGCCTTGGCCTCCACCGGGTCGTAGATGCGCTCCACCCAGTCCCAGAAGGGGATGGGGCGCTTCTCGTTGTAGGCGGCGTACAGCTCGAAGAAATAGTCGAGGATGCCGGTCTTGGCCTGCTTGAAGTGGCCGTACTTCCAGTGCAGCTGCTTCACCGCGGTTTCCAGCGGGACGCCTTCCTGCACGAACAGGTACAGCGCCGACATGAAGCCGGCGCGGTCGGCGCCCGACTTGCAGTGCATCAGCGCCGGGTATTCCATCGTCCGGAACAGCTCCCGCGCCTTCAGAAGCGTGTCCTTGCGCGGCATGTCGCGGGAATTGACCGGGAAGTCCACCAGCGTCAGGCCGGCGGCCCGGCAGGCCTCCGCCTCCAGGATGTAGGAGGCGCAGTCGCGGCCGCCGCGCAGGTTCAGGATGGTCTTCACCCCGTGCTTCGCCGCGGCGCGGATGTGCGACGGGGAGGGCTGGCTCGCCCGGTACATCCGGTCCGACACGCGGAAGGTGTTCGAATAGATCAGCCGGAAGCAGGCGTGGTCGATGAACACGCTCTCGATATGGCCGAGCAGGCGCTGCCACGGGTTTGCCATCAGGCCACGCGCCCGCTTGATGCCATCGGCCGCGGCGGTGGTGGTGTAACGGCGCAGGATCCACTTCTTGGCCAAGCGGCACCTTCAAGTAGGGCAAGGCCGCCAACATAGGCACGCGTGGCGGCGCGTCAAGATCATCGGTGCAAAGGAAGCAGGATGGGCCGGTCAGCCGGCCCGCTGCTTGCGTCCATAGATGTCGTAGCGGGCGGCCACCGACAGCACGATCTCCATGTAGAGGTTGATCAGTCCGTTGGCGTAGAAGGCCGGGCAGCCGGTGTAATGACGCTCGCCCGGCTGGGCGGTCGGCTCGATCAGGTCGGCGTTCAGCACGATCATCCCGCCCGGCGCGTCCTCGTCATAGACGAAGGCGGTCTGGTGGGCCGGCAGCGGGTGGATCGCCTGATGGTCGTCCGCCTCGATGGATCCGGCGCCCATGAACTGGCAGAGCATGCCGAGGCTGCCCATGGATAGGGGCAGCACCTGCTTCAGGCTGCGCCGCGACAGGTCGTCGTACTGGTCGAGCGTCAGGCCGGGCTTCAGCATCGGGGCCGATTCGCACAGGTTCCAGCAGACGTGAAGCGCGGTGTGGCTGCCCGTCTTGGTGATGGACAGCATGTCGTAGCCGGACGGCGCGTGCAGGACCGAGCTTTCCAGCGTGTTGGCGAGCACGAAGCTGGCCGCCGCCAGCGGGGTGATCGACCCCTCCGCCCGGCAGCGCTCCTCCTCCGCCATCACCTTGATGGCCCAGTCCTTGATGATGGCGTCCAGCAGGTGGCAGATGCTGTCGCGCAGGAAGCCGATCAGCGTGTCGACGGGCGCCGCGTCCAGCCCGGCGCTGTCCGCGATGTCGAGGCCGTGCGGCGAATCCGGCGGGTTGCTGAGGATGATGTGCCCCGCGGCGTCCAGCGGCATGCGATTGACGATGTGTTCGCGCAGGTCGTTGTAGAGGAAGGCCAGCAGCGTGTTGATCGCGACCTTCTCGTAATCCTCCTTGCGCGTGTCGGCGTGGGCCGGGCACTGGCCGGCGAGCCGCTGCAACTCCTCAGAGAAGAGATAGTTCGGGTCCTCGGCGATCCGGTGCAGGACCGGGGCGAGGTTGATGCGGGCCATCCCGGCCTGCTCGTGCGCGGCGAGGTAGGTCAGGGCGAAGTCGTTGGAGCGGGCCATGGCTGCACGGGTCGGCTGGGAGGGAAGGGAATTGGTGGTCAGCGGCTGCGGAGCCGGTCGTAGACGCCGTAGTCGAGCGCGATGCTGGCGACGATGTCCAGGTACAACTTGATGAAGCCGGGCGTGTAGAAGGCCGGGCAGCCGGTGTAGTGCTTCTCCTCCGGCTTCGCGAATCGCGTGATCGGCTCCGGGTTCAGGGCGATCAGCCCGTTCTCGTCCAGCACGAAGGCCGTCTGGTCCTTGGGCAGCAGGTGGATGGCGAGGCCGTCGTGGGGCTCGATCCCCGACGCCTCCATATAATGGACGAGCATGCCCAGGCTGGCCATGGACAGCGGCACCACCTGCTTCAGGCTCTTGCGGACGAGGTCGTCGTAGGCCTCGGCGTCCAGCCCCGGCTTCAGCAGCGGTGCGGCCTCCACCATCGCCCAGCAGATGTGGATGGCCGTGTGGCTGCCGGTCTTGGTGATCGACAGCATGTCGTAGCCGGCCCGCTGGTAAAGGGCGGAGTCCTCCAGCACCGTGCGCAGGACGAAGGTGGCCGCCGCGTCGGTCGAGATCTCGCCGGAGCCCTTGGCGCGGTAATATTCCTCCTCCGCCAGAAGCTCCGCCGCCCAGCCGGTGATCAGCCCGTCCAGCAGGTGGCAGGTCGCGTCGCGCAGGACCGAGGCCATGACGTCCAGCGGTGCCGCCGCCATGGCGGCGCGGTCCGCCGGGTTCAGCCCGTGCGGCGACCGCGGCGGGATCGGCAGCATCACCTGCCCGCGCTCGTCCAGCGGCAGGACCTTGGCGACGTGGTCGCGCAGCCGTTCGAACAGGAAGGCCAGCAGGCTGTTGACCGTCACCTTGTCGGCGTCGTCGGTGTTGATGGCGGCGCCGCCACCCGCGTGCATGGGGCATTGGCCGGCGCCCTGGCGCAGCTCCGCGCTGAACAGGAAGGACGGGTCCTTCTGGATCGTCTGCAGGATGTGTGCGACGGACACGCGGGTCAGCCCGGCCTCGGCATGGGCCTTGGCGAAAGCGGCGGCGAAATCGTTGGACCGGGACATCGGGGCCTGCGTGTTCGTAAGCGGACAAGCCACCCTAGGGCGAGAAAAACCCCGGCGCAACGTCAAGATCTGTGACCGCTGGCCGCTCCACGGCCGTTTTGGGCCGTTTTACGCCTCCGGAACCAGCCAATCGACCTTCGCCCCGCCGCCGGTGGAGGGCAGGGCGGCGTGCAGGGCCGGCAGCATGTCCCGCAACGTCTCGTCGAGCTTCCAGGGCGGGTTGACGATGAGCAGGCCGGAGCCGTTGAGGCGGGTGTGGGTGTCCTCCGGGTGCCAGGTCAGCTCGACCATGAGGATCTTGCGGATGCCGGTGTTCTCGACGGCCTCCTGAAACCGCCAGACGGCCGGCCGCTCCTTGATCGGGTACCAGAGCGCGTAGACTCCGGTCGGCCAGCGCTTGTGCGCGGTGGCCAGCCCCTCGGCCATGCGGGCGAACTCGTCGGGCTGCTCGAAGGGCGGGTCGACCAGGACGAGTCCTCTTTTCTCCCGGGGCGGCAGGTTGGCCTTCAGCGCGTGGTAGGCGTCGGTGTGCTGGACGGAGACGCGGCGGTCGCCGGCGAACTCCGCCTTCAGGGTCTGCCAGTCGTCCGGGTGAAGTTCGTTGACGACCAGCCGGTCCTGGTCGCGCAGCAGGGCGCGCGCCAGACGGGGGGAGCCGGGGTACCAGCGGAGATCCCCGTCGGGGTTCAGCGCGGCGACCGCGTCCAGGTAGGGCTGAAGCGCCGGGTGGGGCGCCGGACGGCCGAACAGGCGGCCGATTCCGTCCTTGAACTCCAGCGTCTTCCGCGCGGGCTCGGAGTCGAGGTCGTAGCGGCCGATCCCGGCGTGGGCGTCCAGCACGCAGAAGGGGGCCGGCTTGGCGCGCAGGTGATCGATGATGAGCGCCAGGACCGCGTGCTTCATCACGTCGGCCGGGTTGCCGGCGTGGAAAATGTGACGGTAGTTCATGGACCGGGGATGTAGCCCAGTTTGGCGCCCGGCGCCATCCCTGCAAACCAGCGGAGCCCCGGCTCAGTCCAGCGCGGCGACCTGCTGGGCGTTGCGGAAGGTGCGGCGGGTGGCGGGCGCGATGCTCGCGGGCTCCTCGTTGCCGCAGCGGGGCGATTCCAGCAGCTTGGCGCTCTTGGCGTCCAGCTCGTTCAGGTGCTGCCAGATCTTGCAGACATAGCCCTGGGCCTGGCGCATGGAGCCGCCGTTGTAGCGGGCGACGGCGGTCTTCCAGCTGCCTTCCTCGCCGTGCAGGCGGAGCAGCAGGCGGCCGGCGTAGAAGACGTTTTCCTTGGGCTCGACGATGCGCTCGACCGGGGAGAACTGACCGCGGTGGGTGCCGAGCGACAGCTGCATGCAGCCGACGTAGACGTTCGATTTCAGCTGGCCGCGCTTGTCGCGCAGGTGGCGGGCGGCGTCGTTGACGTTCCGCGCGTAGACCGGGCGGCCTTCCACGCTCATCACGAAGGGGCTCGGCGTGCCGTCCTGCCCGCTTTCGACCAGGGAGATGGCGACCAAGAGGCCGGAGGGAATGTTGAACTTGCGTTCCGCCTCGATGGCGTGGGTAACGCAGCTATCCTGCGTCTGGGCCTGGGCCTGAACCGGCTTCGCGAAGATCGGTGCGGTGCAGAGTCCGATAGCAAGAGCGATCCAGCCCCCTTGCGTGCGTCGCACGCGCTGTTGTCGTTCCCGCATGTCCTACCCCCTATCCGTTGCCGCCGTTCGGCCGGCTTCATTTTGGCCCCCTGCGCGGAGCCGTCGTTCCGGTCACCGAGTCGCTTACGGTGACCGCCTCCTACCCAAAAGTTCAACGCCCACCATCGGGCGCCGAAGCCACACTTCCAAAAATTTTATTCAGCGTCAATCGAATTGCAGCCCGGTAATACCACACCAATCCGTCGCCCGATGTCACAGGGTGGAGGTCAGGCGACGTCATAGGACCGTGCCTGTGACGAATAAGGTACTGATTTTAAACACTTTGCAAAAACGGTTAAGGGCGCCAGGCGGGGCTGAGAAAAAGTTTCCTTCGAAAGGGGTACTGCGACCGTCTGTCGCCCGGATGAGAAGCGGTGGTGACACAGCGATTCGCTCTTGCGCGCCGCAACAAGGCAGGGCAATAGACTGGGCTTTCCTTGTGCCCGCGCCCCGGTGTTGGACAACGGTTTCGACCGCTTGGCGACGGGAACGGGAAGCGACCTCAGGACTGCGTCAGCGTGTCATTCGATCCGACGGTTCCGGCCCCGATTTCGGCCGACCGGGAGGGATCGCCGGCCCCCATTCCGCCCGGCGTCGTTCCCGACCTGCTCTTCCAAACCGGTTACGACCGCCTCTATGCCGACGATCCGGCCGGTGCCGCGCGCGCGTTCCGCATGGCCTGCGCCGCCGATCCGGCGTTGGGTGACGCCTGGGCCGCCCTTGCCGACGCGGCGCAGGCGTCCGGGGACACGGCAACGGCGGTTCATGCCTACGGGTGGGCCGTCGTGCTCGATTCGGGTGTGTGGACATGGCGAGTCGGCCTCGCCGATTCCCTGTTCCGCGCCGGACGGACGGCCGACGCCGTCGCCGCCTACGGCAGCCTTGCCGCGGAGCGGCCCGACGCCGCGCTGGTCCGGCTCGGCCTCGCCCGCGCGCTCCTGGCCGAGGGTCGCAAGGACGAGGCGTTGGAGGAGTTCCGCGAGGCCGCGGCCCTGCGCCCGGACGATCGCGACGCGGCGCTCGACCTGTCCGCCGCGCTGATCGAGTCCGGCGACGCGCTGGGCGCCGTCGAACGGCTCCAGCCGCTTGCCCGCCGCGATCCGGACGACGCCGTCCTGCACCACACCATCGGGCGCGCCTGGATCGCGCTGAGGGAGCCGGACAAGGCCCTGGCGGCGTTGCGCAAGGCACGGGACCTGGATTCGGAGGACAGCCTCGGCAGCGCGGCGCTGATCGCGGCGCTGGAGGCGGGGGAGGGGGCGGACCTGTCCGCCGCCTATGTCCGCGCCCTGTTCGACCGCTACGCCGACCGATTCGACCAGGATCTGGTGGGCAAGCTGGGCTATGCGGCGCCGGAGCTTCTGCGCCGGGCGGTGGACCGGCTGGGCGGCGGCAGCGGCCTGCGCGTGCTCGATCTCGGCTGCGGCACCGGGCTGGCCGGCGTGGCCTTCCGGCCGCTGGCCAGCCATCTCGCCGGCGTGGACCTGTCGCCGCGCATGGTCGACAAGGCACGGGCCCGCGCGCTGTACGACGAGCTGTGGGTGGGCGACGTCGTCGCGGCGCTGGACGCGGCACCGGCGGGCTGGGACCTGCTGGTCGCCGCGGACGTGCTGGTCTACATCGGCGACCTCGCCCCGGTGTTCCGGGCGGCGGCGGAGGCGCTCCGCGCGGGTGGCCGATTCGCCGCCACCGTGGAGCGGCTGGACGGCGAGGGCTTCGCGCTGGGTCCAACGCGCCGCTACGCCCACGCCGAGGCCTATCTGCGCGCCACGGCGGAGGCGGCGGGCTTGCGCATCCTCCTGCTGGAGCCCTGCGCACCCCGCCGGGAGAAGGGCGTGGACGTACCGGGTCTTCTGTTCGTGGTGGACCAACCGATCTGATTGGGCCGCTCTGACGGGGCAGGTCAGATCACCTGCGCGTAGCGGTTCGGCTGCCCCTCGGCCGACCAGCGGGCGTGCAGCTGCCCCTTGCCGTCGAAGACCAGGGACAGCCAGTTGCGCTGCCGGATGATCCGTTTGCCCGACTCGGGGAAGCGCGGCATTTCGAAGCGGTAGCCGTCGAACGGGCTCTCCTTGCGCCGGGCGAGCCATTCCAGCGCCGCGGCGGTCATGGTGTGGGGCGGCGGGTGCACGATGCCCGACGCGATGAGCTGCCACATCTCCACCCCGCCGCCGCGCAGCACGCCGCGCCCGCCGGCGTGGATCTCGCCGGACACCGCGGTGACCCGGCAGCCGGTGCGACGGGAGAAGTCGGCCAGAAGCTCGATCAGGGATTGCCATTCCTCGGCGTGGGCGTGGCTGCGCCATTGGTCGCGCAGGTCGTCCTCGATCCCGATCCGCCCCGGCAGCCGGCCGATCACCCGCTCCAGCCCGCCGGTGTCGACGAACAGCAGCGGCACGCTGGACATCAGGACGAGGTGCCGGCAGCCGTCGAAACGGTCGAGCCAGGCCGGCAGCAGCGCGCGGCTCTGGTCCGACATGACCCGCCGCGGCGTGCGCTCGGTCCGGAGGTCCAGCGCCAGCACCCCGACGTCCTTGATCCGGAAGCCCTGGGTGAAGGTGGACCGCTGCGCACCCCACACGCATTCCGGCAGCGCCTCGGCCAGCGCGCCCAGCTGGAACAGGGCGAAGTGGCGGCGGGCGGCCGTGTAGACGCCCCGCCACACCTGCGACTGCATCTCCTCGTCGGGGTGGGAGCCCCAGCCGTCGAAGATGTCGTGGTCGTCCCACATCATCACCGACGGGATGCGGGCCAGCACGGCGGCGGTCTCCGGCTGGCCCCAGCTGCGCAGGTACAGGTCGAAGTAGAAGGCCATCGCCTCCTCGGCCATGGCCGGGGTGAAGGTCTGGGCCAGCCGCTCCCTGTCCGTCCGCGCGGCCCATTCGGACAGCAGCGGGCCGCTTCGCCACACAGCGTCGGCATAGAGCTGGTCGCCGCCCTGGAGCAGCAGGTGGTAGCGGTCGGCCTCGTGCCTCTGCCGCAGGTCGGCCCACAGCGCGTTGCGCGGGGCATCCAGCGCCGCGAGGCGGGATTCGTCCTCCACCCCGTTGCAGGAGACGTAGGCGAAGCGCGGCTGGGTCAGGCGGCCGGGGACGGTCAGGGTCCAGGACTGGTCGCCGTCCATGAAGCCGTAGGCGACCTCCTGGTCGCGCGTCGCGCGCGGCACGGCGAAGTCGAAGCGCCAGACGTGGTGGCCGCGCCAGCGCAGCAGGTGCCGTGGCGGGACCGGAAGGGTGACGCCGTCCACGCGCAGGTCGTCGGGCTCCGCATCGCCGTCCAGCACGAACAGGGCCGACAGCCACCAGCGATCGCCCTGCTCCCCGCGGAAATAGAGAATGGGTCCCAGGATGACCTTCGGTTCCACCCGTCCACGCGCCATGCCGTCCGTTCCAATCCCTTGCCATGCCGCGGGGGTACGCTGCCGAGCCCCCGCTCAGGTGGTGTTATGGGGAAGGCCGTGACGGATCGAAAGGGGGCAGATCGAAAGGGGCCAGATCGAAAGGAGAAGTCGCGAAGGAGCCCGCGTCGGGATCGCCGCCCCGGAAAAAAGAAAAAAGGCGCCCGGTTCGCCCGGTCGCCTTTTGTGACGATGGAACGCGGGAAAGGGGAGGGTTAGCTTGGGCGGCGTTGTCGCAAGAGTTCGAGCATGCGCGACGGCACCGGCTCTTCGAGCACGGGGTCATACAGCCGGTGCAATTCATCCACATGGCTTTTGTGGAAGGTCAGCACGGCCTTTGCGTCGGCGTCGTCCTGGATGGACTGCTCGAACTCCTGACGTTCCTTGTCGTCCAAGGCGCCATCAAGATATGCGTTGATATGGTTCATCGTCACACGCTTCATATCTTTTCGTTCCCGGAACGTCCCCGGGGGCTGATCCCCTTGAGACGGAAACGGTCCGTGACACAGTGAACAATATAGTACGGCATTCTGAGCATCGGGAGTCGCCGTCTACCTCTTCTTATGGGGAACGCATCGGTGACCGCCAAGTGGCGAAAATGGCGGAACCGAACGTCCGGTCCGGGTTTGGGCTGCTCCGTCGAAGCCGTCTACGTCTCGCACGACCGAAGTAACAGCGGCTCCCAGCGGTTGTTCCAGCGGTGAATTGTCAGGAACGCAAGGAATTTCCGACTGTTGTCCGCCGACACGGCGTGTGCGGGCTACCCAGCCCGGAAAACACCAAAGCGGATGAATCCGCCGGAAGGAGAACCACATGGCTCAGCAGGAGGGGGCTCAACAGGAGGGCCGCCAGCCGCCGCAGCACCAGAACACCCAGCCCGGCCACCAGGACGCCATGACGCCCCAGCCCTCGTCGGCGCGGACCGAGTATCGGGGCAGCGGCAAGCTGCGCGACAAGGTCGCGCTGATCACCGGCGGGGACAGCGGCATCGGACGCGCCGTCGCCCTGCATTTCGCGAGGGAAGGGGCCAAGGTCGGCATCGTCTATCTGAGCGAGGACGAGGACGCGGAGGAAACCCGCCGGCTCGTCACCCACGAAGGCCAGCCCTGCACCGTCGTGCGCGGCGATGTCGGCGACGAGGAGACCTGCCGCCGCGCGGTGGCGCGGATGGTGGAGGAGCATGGCCGGATCGACATCCTCGTCAACAACGCGGGCGAGCAGCATCCGCAGAAGTCGCTGGAGGACATCACCGCGGAGCAGTTGGAGCGCACCTTCCGCACCAACATCTTCGCCTATTTCTTCATGGCGAAGGCGGCGTTGCCCCACATGAAGGAGGGCGGGGCGATCATCAACACGACGTCGGTCACCGCCTACAAGGGCAGCCCGATGCTGTTGGACTACTCCTCCACCAAGGGGGCCATCGTGTCCTTCACGCGGTCCCTGGCCCTGTCGCTGGCGGAGCGCGGCATCCGCGTCAACGGCGTGGCGCCCGGCCCGATCTGGACCCCGCTGATCCCCTCCACCTTTCCCGAGGACAAGGTGGAGAAGTTCGGCAGCGACGTGCCGCTGAAGCGCGCCGGCCAGCCCGACGAGGTGGCGCCCAGCTTCGTCTTCCTGGCGTCGGCGGACTCGTCCTACATGTCCGGTCAGGTTCTGCACCCGAACGGCGGGAGCGTGGTGAACGGATAACGCGTCGCCCTCTCCCGCGTCCATGGCGGCGCGGGAGAGGGCGAATGCCCCTTTAAGCCGCCATCAGCGTGTTCAGGCGCTCGCGGGCGCGGCAGAGGCGGGAGCGGATGGTGCCGATGGACACGTTCAGCTTCTCTGCCGCTTCCTGGTAGGGACGGCCCTCGATCGCCACCAGCTTCACGACCTTCCGCTGGCTGGGGGTCAAGGCGCCGAAGGCACGGTCGACGTCGCGGAAGACGAGCCGGGCGATCTGGGAGGCCTCGACCGACATGGCGCCGTCCCAAAGCTCGACCTTGGTGACGTGCTTCTCGCGCTGGAGATTGTTGAAGTGAAGGTTCTTCAGCATGGTGGTGAGCCATGCCTGCATATTGGTTCCAGGCTCGAAACGATGCTGCCGCGACAAGGCGCGCGCAAGGCAATCCTGGGTAAGGTCTTCGGCGGCGCTGACATCGCGGGTCAGCTTGCAGGCGTAGCGTTGCAGGTTCGGCATGCAGCGGATCAGTTCGGATTCGAAACAGTACGCCATGATCTCTCTTCCTCCAACCTTCTCTTTGACCGGTGGGCGGCCGTTCTCCGGCGCCCCTTTGCGGAGACCTTCTTCGAGGATGACGAACCCCGTCCGGCGCGCGCGGTGTCGCGCCGGTCCAGCAATGCCCTTGGCGGTTTTCTTTAGGGTGCGGTGCCGCCTACCTGGCCCGTGATGTCGGGCTGGCGATGCACGCGGAGCAGGCTGTCGTCATCAACGGTCTCCCGCTTTCCAACTGGGCAACCCGAAAACGCCGCAGCGCTTCGGAGGTGCTCCCGTTCGTGGTGACGTTGAGGTCTTAACGCGGGGGGGAAGGGGTTGTTCCCCGGCTGCAACAGCCGAAAGTTTCTTTCGGAATAAGAATTTGCGGGATCAGGTTACGCCCACATAGCAGTTGCGGTTGTAAGTACCTCGATCACAAGCGCTGGGGCCCCTATTTCTTGGGCCGGCTTTCCAGGCGGCGCAGAAAGTCCCGCATAACAAGGCGGTACAGCTCATCCTTGAGCTTGGCGTCTTCGACGCCGAGGTCGATGCTGGGGTTGTCGTTGATCTCGATGACGAACACGCCGCGGTCGTTCTGCTTCAGGTCCACGCCATAGAGCCCGTCGCCGATCAGGCCCGCCGCCTTGACCGCGATGTCGATCACCTCCGGCGGCGCCTCCTCCACGGCGAGCGTGCGCGAGGATCCCTGCTCCGCCCGGCCGTTGCCGCCGTGCTTGACGATCTGCCAGTGCTTCTTGGCCATCAGGTACTGGCAGACGTAGATCGGCTGCCGGTTCAGCACGCCGATGCGCCAGTCGAACTCCGTGTACATGAACTCCTGGGCCAGGATGACGTCAGACTGCTCGAACAGGCCCTCCGCCGTCGCCTCCAGCTCGCTGCGGTTCTGCACCTTGAAGACGCCGCGGGAGAAGGAGCCGTCCGGAATCTTCAGCACGATGGGGTAGGGGATCTCCTGGTCCAGCGTGGCGAGGCCGCGCTTGTCGAAGATGACCGTCTTGGGCGCCGGGATGCGGTTGGCCTTCAGCAACTCCGCCAGATAGACCTTGTTCGTGCATTTCAGGATCGAGTTCGGATCGTCGATCACCGGCATGCCTTCCGCGGCCGCCTTCTTGGCGAAGCGATAGGTGTGGTGGTCGAGGTTCGTCGTCTCGCGGATGAACAGCGCGTCGAACTCCGCCAGCCGCAGGTAATCCTTCTTCTCGATCAGCTCGACGGCGATGCCCAGGCTCTCCCCCGCCTTCACGAACTTCTGGAGCGCGCGCGGGCTGGAGGGCGGCAGCTCCTCCCTGGGGTTGTGCAGGATGGCCAGCGTGTAGCGCGCCGGCGCCCGGGCCGCCGGCTCGCGCCAGGAGGCGCGGGTGTAGGCCTCCAGCGCCGCTTCGAACTGGGCCTCCTGGTCAGGGCGCAGGTCGGCCAGCGACAGCGCCTCCAGCGTGTGGACGGTCCAGGTTTCCTTCAGCCGGACCTGAACCTTCAGCAGCGGGCAGCGGAACAGGTCGAAGATCGACCGGGCGATGTCCTGGAACCGTGCGTCGTCGGCCTGGCCGAAGAAGACGGTCAGGTTGAAGGATGCCCCGGGCGGGTCCGACAGCCGCTTGATCGTGCGCCGCAGCGCCTCGTTCACCTCGCCCAGCTGGGCGCGGTAGAAGTCCTTCTGCGACAGGTCGAGGATCGTCTTGACCGAGGGGATCACCCGCTCCCCCCGCGCTTCCGCCAGCAGGGAGCAGTAATAGCCCGTGCCGAGGTAGCGGTGGCTGCGCGACAGGTTCAGGATGCGCGCGCCGCGCGGGATCTTCACCGTCTCCGGCTTGGCGATGTAGTCGCGGGCGCTGACGACCTGGAGGGTGTCCTTCGCCCATTTCAGGTCGGCGCGCCGGTCGACGATGAGGAGATGGGCCGGCATCAGTCGGCGGACCGCCCGCTGAGCAGAATGGTTGCCTTGAGCTGCGCCTTGCCGTAGCGGGCCATGCGCTCGAAGTCGGCCTTGGGGATGGGCATGTTCATCCGGTCTATGTGCGCGTGATGGCGATCATACACGAGCGGGTCGTGAACATAAAGGAAACGGTCGTCCGCCCCGGTCACCACGACCCAGTGCGGGAATTTTTCGTGGTAGATGCGGTACGAACTGATCAACACGATCGGAATGGCGCCGCGCTTGACCGCCTCGGCCATGTCCTCCGCGGTCAAGGGGCTGTGGTGCACGGTGACGTCGGACCCGTCCAGCTCCTCCAGGAAGTCCTCGTGCACGATGCGCATGACCTCCTTCTTGTCGTCGCTGCGCACGCTGTCGAGGAAGGGCGTGGTGCTGTCCTTGACGTAGATGTCGGCCTTCAGACCGCGCCGCGCCGCCGCCAGCGCCAGCCCGAAGGGGCCGCAGCCGCCGTGGCCGGAGGTCATGAACACCGTCGTGGATTCGCGCCACAGGCGGATTTCAAGCTTCCGTCCCAGCTCGATCTCGGCCGGCTTCAGCGCCTTCATGGCCATCATCAGCGCCGATGGGCCGCAGGTGAAGTCCAGCGTCTGCTGGTAATAGGGCACCATCGGGCCGCCCAGCGGCGCGCTCGGCCCCGCGGTGCCCAGGCGCTTTTCCAGGCGCAGCGCCTCCATGTGGTCTTCGTAGTAGTCCGTGTAGACGCCGAACTCGCGATACCCGCTTTTTTTGTAGAGGTTGATGGCCGGAGTGTTGTCCCGGCGCACTTCCAAGCGAAGATAGATGCAGTCGCGCGACCGCGCGGCCTGCTCCGCCGCTGCCAGAAGGCGCTTGGCGACGCCCTGCCCCCGGAAATCCGGGTCCACCGCGAAGGAATACAGCCGCGCCAGGGAGGTTCCGGAATGGAAGGACACCAGCGCGTAACCCACCACCCGACCGCCCCCTGGACCGCCATGTGCTTCAACAAGGGCTGTGGCCTTGGCTTTTGTCAGCAAATATTGAAAACTGCGTCGGGTCAGCCGGTCGGTGGCGAAGCACCGCTCCTCGATGGCGAGCAGCGCCGGAATGTCCGACGGCTGGGCTTGCCGCAGAAGGATGGTGTCGGTGTCGCCCTGATGGGGGACGGCGTGGTTCGGATTCAGTTCGTCGAGCATCTGGAGGTTCAAAGCGGCCGGCGCACGTGCCATCTTACTCCCTTCCACCGGTCTGGAAAGCGATCAGGTTGCCGGGAGGGAGGTCAGCGTTCAGAACGCCTCTGCCGTTCGGCCTGACCGTTTGGCATATGGGCCGTTTGGCTTAGGAGTTGCTTAACCATAATTCCGGAAACTGCCGCCGATGGAAGGCCGGCCTGTCAACCGCCCGCTCCAGTTGGCCCTGGACAGAAGAAAGTCAAGACATGGACGCTCGGTATAAGTCGCGCGAGATCGAACGCCGCAGTCTGGATGTCGACGGGCTGAAACGCTCGTTTCTGGAATGGCTGGTTTATTCCGTCGGCAAGGACGCCCGGGCGGCGACCCGGCGCGACTGGTTCCACACCGTCGCCCTGGCTGTGCGCGACCGCCTCGTCGACCGCTGGATGGACACCACGCGGACCTATTACCAGAAGGACGCCAAGCGCGTTTACTATCTGTCGCTGGAGTTCCTGATCGGCCGCCTGCTGAGCAACAGCCTCGCCAACCTGGGCATCACCGAGGAGTGCCGGAAGGCGCTCGACCAGATCGGGATCAGCCTGGAGGACGTCGTGGACGCGGAGCCGGACGCGGCGCTGGGCAACGGCGGCCTCGGTCGCCTCGCCGCCTGCTTCCTGGACAGCATGGCGTCGGAAGCGCTTCCGGGCTACGGCTACGGCATCCGCTACGAGTTCGGCCTGTTCGAGCAGCGCTTCGAGCATGGCTGGCAGGTCGAGTATCCGGAGCAGTGGCTGCAGTTCGGCAACCCGTGGGAGTTCCCGCGGCCGGAGGTGCTGTACCCCGTCCAGTTCTACGGCCGCGTCGAGGAGTTCCGGGATTCGGTGGGCGAGAAGGCCTACCGCTGGGTGGATGCCGAGCGCGTGCTGGCCATGGCCTACGACACGCCGGTGGTCGGTTACGGCGGCAACACGATCAACACGCTGCGCCTGTGGTCGGCGCGCGCCACGCGCGACTTCAACTTCGGCCACTTCAACGACGGCGCCTACATGAAGGCGGTCGAGCAGAAAGTCCTGTCGGAGAACCTGAGCCGCGTCCTCTACCCGAACGACGCGACGGAGGGCGGCAAGGAGCTGCGCCTGAAGCAGGAGTATTTCTTCACCTCCGCCTCGCTCCAGGACATCCTGCGCCGTTACCTGCAGCACCACACCACCTTCGACAACCTGCCGGACAAGGCGGCCATCCAGCTGAACGACACGCACCCGGCCATCGGCATCGCCGAGCTGATGCGGCTGCTGGTCGACCAGCACGGCGTGGTCTGGGACAAGGCCTGGGACATCACCCGCGCGACCTTCTCCTACACCAACCACACGCTGCTGCCGGAAGCGCTGGAAGCTTGGCCGGTCCGCATGGTGGAGCGCGTTCTGCCGCGCCACATGCAGATCATCTACGAAATCAACGCCAAGTTCCTGAACCGGTCCAAGGCGCGGGCGGCCGGCGACAACGGGCGCCTGTCGCGCCTGTCGCTGATCGACGAGCGCGGCGACCGCCGCGTGCGCATGGGCAACCTGGCCTTCCTCGGCTCGCACAAGGTCAACGGCGTCTCGGCGCTGCACACCGACCTGATGAAGCAGACGGTCTTCGCCGACTTCCACGCGGAGTTCCCGGACCGCATCAACAACAAGACCAACGGCATCACGCCGCGCCGCTGGCTGCACCAGTCCAACCCGCCGCTGGCCGCGCTGATCACCAGCCGCATCGGCCAGGGCTGGATCAAGGACCTGCCGCAGATCAAGGCGCTCGCCGAGAAGGCCGACGACGTGGTCTTCCGCGAGGAGTTCCGCCGCGCCAAGCGCAAGAACAAGAAGCGGCTGGCCGCCTTCATCGCGCGCCAGACCGGCATCGAGGTGCAGGTCGACAGCCTGTTCGACGTGCAGGTCAAGCGCATGCACGAGTACAAGCGCCAACTCCTGAACATCCTTCAGGCGATCGCGCTGTACAACGAGATGCGCGACAACCCGACGATCGCCTGGGTGCCGGTCACCAAGATCTTCGCCGGCAAGGCGGCGCCGAGCTACCACATGGCCAAGCTGATCATCAAGCTGATCAACGACGTGGCCAAGGTGGTCAACCACGACCCGTCGGTGCACGACAACCTAAAGATCGTGCTGCTGCCGAACTACAACGTCACGGCGGCGGAGATCATCATGCCGGCGGCCGACCTGTCGGAGCAGATCTCCACGGCCGGCATGGAGGCGTCGGGCACCGGCAACATGAAGCTGGCGCTGAACGGCGCGCTGACCATCGGCACGCTGGACGGCGCCAACGTCGAGATCCGCGAGCATGTGGGCGAGGACAACATCTTCATCTTCGGCCTGACCGCGGAGGAGGTGAACGACCTGCGCGCCAGCGGCGGCTTCAACCCGCGCGAGGTGATCGCGTCGAACCCCAGCCTGAAGCGGGCGCTCGACATGATTTCCACCGGCGTCTTCTCGCCGGACGACCCGAACCGCTACCACCCGATCCTGCAAGCCCTGACCGACGGCGGCGACCACTTCCTGGTCACGGCGGACTTCGCGGCCTATTGCGAAGCCCAGGAGCAGGCGATGGAGCTGTATCGCGACCAGGAGGAATGGACGCGCAAGGCCATCCTGAACACCGCGAACATGGGCTGGTTCTCGTCGGACCGCACGATCATGGAATACGCGACGGAGATCTGGGACGTCCACCCCGTGAAGCCGGAGCACGTCGAAGACGGCGAGGACTGAGCCGGTCTAACAAAATTGCGATGGAAAGGCGCGGGCGCTTTACAAGCCCCGCGCCTTTCGTTTATCTAACGGGCTATGAATCGCTCGCTCGCCATCACCACCACCACTACCAAAACGACCCGCTCCGGCGGGCCGTCGGATGGTGGCGTGCGTTGATCGAGTAGAGACGCTTCACCCACCACGAAGGCCCCGCCGGACACGGACGGGGCCTCGGTGTATCTGGGGGCCGCCGTCCCGCTCGATCCGGGCATGACACAAGGACGGACCACACCCATGAGCACCCCTTCCGCCTCTCCCCGTCGCGTCGCGATTGTTGGCGCCACCGGCGCCGTCGGCCGCGAGATGGTCGATGTCCTCCACCGCCGTTCGTTCCCGGTCGCGGAACTCGGCCTGTTCGCGTCGGAGCGCAGCGCCGGCCGCACGGTCGAGACCCCGTTCGGCACGAAGACCCTGGAGGCGTTCGACGCCGAGAAGGTGAAGGGCTACGACATCGTCCTGCTCGCCGTGTCCGGCGACTTCGCCAAGGCGCACGCCCCGGCCCTGACCGAGAAGGGCGCGCTGGTCATCGACAACTCCTCGGCCTTCCGCTACGACGACAACGTCCCGCTGATCGTGCCGGAGATCAACGCGCACGCCATGGGCGACGCGAAGCTCATTGCGAACCCGAACTGCACCACGGCCATCGCCGTCGTGGCGCTCGGCCCGCTGCACAAGGCCTTTGGCCTTCGCCGTGTCATCGTCTCCACCTACCAGGCGACCAGCGGCGCCGGCGCGGAGGGCATGGCCGAGCTTGAGGAGCAGACCCGCAACCAGCTCGAAGGCAAGCCGGTCACCAACAGCGTCTTCCGCCACCCGATCCCCTTCAACCTGATCCCCCAGATCGACGCCTTCCAGGAGAACGGCTACACGAAGGAGGAGATGAAGGTCACCTGGGAGACGCGGAAGATCCTGGAGATCCCGGACCTGCCGGTCAGCTGCACCGCGGTGCGCATCCCGACCTACCGCGCCCATTCCGAGGCGATCACGGTCGAGACGCTGTCGCCGGTGACCCCGGACGCCGCCCGCGCCGTGCTGGCCGACGCGCCGGGCGTGGTGGTGAAGGACGTGCCGGCCGACGGCATCTACCCGATGCCGCTGAACGCCACCGGCCAGTTCGACGTCGAGGTCGGCCGCATCCGCACCAGCCTGATCTTCGGCGACCACGGCCTGGATCTGTTCGTCTGCGGCGACCAGCTGCTGAAGGGTGCTGCGCTCAACGCCGTGCAGATCGCCGAGCTGACCCTCTAAGGTGGTCCGCCCATCCCCTTCCGCACCATTGGCGGGAGGGGATGGCTCGCCCCCATCAGGCCTTCTTTACGAATTCCGACTTCAGGTTCATGGCCCCGATGCCATCGATCTTGCAGGCGATGTTGTGACCGTCGGCACCGTCCGTCAGGCGGATGTTCTTCACCTTCGTCCCGCCCTTGACGACCAGCGACGATCCCTTGACCTTCAGGTCCTTGATCACCGTGACGCTGTCCCCGTCGGCCAGCGGGTTGCCGTTGGCGTCGCGCACCGCGTCCGCGCCGGACTCCTCCGCGACGGCCGCCAGCGGGTTCCATTCATGGGCGCATTCCGGGCAGATCCACAGCTCCCCATCCTGGTACGCGTATTCGGAGTTGCATTTGGGGCAGTTCACGTGAGCATCCTTTGCGTGTCTCGCGGTTGGGGCGTCGTGGCTTAGCACAGGCGCCACTCCTTCCGCCATCGCGTCACCGTCGCACGAGGACTGGAAGCGGGGCCGCGACACTGCTATCTATAGCGCCGAATCACGAGGGCCGTGGGCGCCGACGCTCCCGGCCCTCGTTGTCGTTCCTTTTCGCTTGTTACGGGATCCGCGCATGTCCGAGCTTCTGGACGCTGTTTCCCGGCGTCGAACCTTCGCGATCATCGCGCACCCGGACGCCGGCAAGACCACGCTCACCGAAAAGCTGCTGCTGTTCGGCGGCGCCATCCAGATGGCGGGCGCCGTCAAGGCACGCGGCGAGCAGCGCCGCGCCAAGTCGGACTGGATGAAGGTGGAGCGCGAGCGCGGCATCTCCGTGACCGCGTCGGTGATGACCTTCGACTACGAAGGCCGCACCTTCAACCTGCTGGACACGCCGGGCCACGAGGACTTCTCGGAGGACACCTACCGCACGCTGACCGCGGTGGACAGCGCGGTGATGGTCATCGACGGCGCGAAGGGCATCGAGAGCCAGACCTTGAAGCTGTTCGAGGTCTGCCGCCTGCGCGACGTGCCGATCATGACCTTCTGCAACAAGATGGACCGCGAGGCGCGCGACCCCTTCGACCTCATCTCGGAGATCGAAAGCTCGCTGGCGCTGGAGGTCACGCCGGCCAGCTGGCCGATCGGCATGGGCCGCGACTTCCTCGGCTGCTACGACCTGATCCGCGACCAACTGATCCTGATGGACCGCACAAAGGGCGACGAGATCGATTCGGGCATCCAGTGCAACGGCCTGGACGACCCGAAGCTCGACGAGCTGCTGCCGGCCCACGCCGTCGCGAAGCTGCGCGAGGAGGTGGAGATGGCGCGCGGCCTTATGCCGCCCTTCGACCTGGAGTCCTACCGCGCCGGCCACCTGACGCCGATCTATTTCGGGTCGGCGATCAACAACTTCGGCGTTCGCGAGCTGCTCCAGGGCCTCGCCGAGAGCGCCCCGCCGCCGCGCCCGCAGCCGGCGGAGCAGCGCTCCGTCGAGCCGGACGAAGGCAAGTTCAGCGGCTTCGTGTTCAAGGTCCAGGCCAACATGGACCCCAACCACCGCGACCGCATCGCCTTCGTGCGCATCTGCTCCGGCAAGTTCAAGCGCGGGGCGAAGCTGAAGCATGTCCGCTCCGGCAAGCTGATGGCGGTGAACAACGCCGTGCTGTTCCTGGCCCGCGACCGCGAACTGGCTGAGGAGGCCTGGCCCGGCGACATCATGGGCATCCCCAACCACGGCAGCCTTCGCATCGGCGACACGCTGACCGAGGGCGAGGACCTGCGCTTCACCGGCGTGCCGAGCTTCGCGCCGGAACTGCTGCAGCGCGTCCGCCTGGACGACCCGATGCGCGTGAAGCACCTGCGCAAGGCGCTGGAGCATTTCGCGGAGGAGGGCGCCTCCCAGGTGTTCAAGCCGCTGACCGGGGCCGACTGGGTCGTCGGCGTCGTCGGCCAGCTGCAGTTCGAGGTGCTGGCCGCCCGAATCGAGGCGGAATACGGCATCTCCGCCCGCTTCGAGGGGGCCGGCGTGGACGCCGCGCGCTGGATCGAAACGGAGGATGACGACCAGCTGAAGAAGTTCCTCGACCTGAACCGTTCCGCCGCGGCCGAGGATCATGACGGCGCGCTGGTCTTCCTGGCGAGAAACGCCTGGCACCTGAACCGGACACAGGAAGACTTCCCAAATCTCCGCTTCCTGAAGACACGCGAACAGAACCGCAAGGTTCACACGGCCGCCTAAGCAATTCGGGATGCGTTCCGGGCGCGGTACTCCCAGCGGGTGCCGCGCCTTTTTTCATGCCACCCCCAAATGGCCTCAACACCCCACCTTTCCGAAAGTCAGATTGACTTTCCGCATGGTGTGTCTGACTTTTGACGCCATACGGTTGCAGCCGATGTGCGTCATTGGACGACCGTGCCCGGACCTCCTCGCGCCGGGGGCGCAACGGCTCGCGACGGCGTCGCCGGCGGGTTGGCCCGTGCAGACAGAAGACCGAGGGGGAATCATGTTCGCCGGCTTACAGGGCTTCTTCGACACCAGCGGGTTCATTCCCCACGGGGTGTGCCTTCTCTGGAAGCCGGAGATCCTGGCCCTGCACATCGGCTCCGACGTTCTGATCGGTCTGTCCTATTATTCGATCCCCATCGCTCTGGTCTATGTGGTGCTGAAGCGGCGCGACGTGGCCTTCAGCTGGATCTTCTGGCTGTTCGCGGCCTTCATCCTCGCCTGCGGAACCACGCACTTCTTCAGCATCTGGACCCTGTGGAACGCCGAATACGGGCTGGAAGGCTTGGTAAAGGGGGTGACCGCGGTCGCCTCCGTGCTGACCGCCATCGCGCTGTGGCTGCTGATGCCGCGCCTGCTTGCCCTGCCGAGCCCGGCCCAGATGGCGGCGGCCAACGACGCGCTCCAGCGGGAGATCGAGGTGCGGCGCCAGGCGGAGCAGCGCTACGCCGGCTTCTTCAACAACCTTGCCGAAGGGCTCTTCGTCGTCACGGTTCTCGCCGACGGGCGCTTCGCCTTTGACACGCTCAACCCCGCGCACGCGCGGGCGACCGGCATCGATCCCGACACGATCCAGGGCCGCCTCGTCTCCGAAGCCCTGCCTCCCGAGACGGCGCAGGCGGTCACCGCGCGCTACGCCGCCTGCGTCGCGGCCGGCGGCCCCATCGATTACGAGGAAACCCTCGATCTGCCGGTCGGACGCCGCGTCTGGCACACGGTCCTCGTCCCGGTTCGCGACGCCGGCGGAACCATCGTCCAACTCCTCGGCAGCTCCCGCGACATCACCGAACGCAAGCAGCTGCAGGAAGAACTGGTGCAGACCTCCAAGCTCGCCACGCTCGGCACGCTCGCCGCGGGCATGGCCCACGAGATGAGCCAGCCGCTGAACATCATCCGCATCTGGGCGGAAAACGCGCTGTCCCGGCTGCGCGACGGCGACACCGACACGGCACGCCTGGACAAGGTGCTGACCATCGTCGCCGACCAGACGGAGCGCATGGGCAAGATCATCGACCACATGCGCACCTTCAGCCGGCGCGACGGCGGGGAAACGCAGCTGTTCGACCCCACGGCCAGCGTCCGCGCCGCGGTGGACCTCGTCGCCCACCAGTTCGCCTTGGAAAACATCACGATCGACGCCGACCTTGAAATCGGTGAGACGGTCGCGCGCGGCCGCCCATTGCAGCTGGAGCAGGTGCTGGTCAACCTTCTGTCCAACGCCCACGACGCCATCGTCGAACGGCGCGCGGCGGATGGCGAGGGATCGCCCGCCGGCGGGCGGATCGAGGTCCACGTGCGCCGGGGCGGCAGCCCGGGCACGGCTCTGATCGCGGTGACCGACGACGGCGGCGGGATCGACCCGGGCGTGCTGCCGCGCATTTTCGATCCCTTCTTCACGACGAAGGAGGTCGGCAAAGGCTCCGGCCTCGGCCTGTCCATCGGCTATGGGATCATCGACGCGATGAACGGCCGCATCGAGGCGGCCAACGTGGACCACGGCGACGGCCGTCGCGGTGTCCGCTTCACCATAACCCTGCCCGTATCGCGACCCTCGGCCACCGAATTGGAGCGCACCCATGCCTGAACCCGCGCACATTCTGGTCGCGGAGGACGAACCCCTGGCGGCGATGGCCATGGAGGACTTCCTTCAGCGCAAGGGGTACCGGGTCACCCTGGCCCAGGACGGGCTGGAGGCGCTGGAACGCTACCGCAACGATCCCGCGGACCTCGTCATCACGGACATGCGCATGCCGCGCATGGACGGCCGCGCGCTGGTCCGGGAACTGCGCGGATTGAGCGCTGCCTTGCCGTTGCTGGTCGTCACCGGCTTCATGCCGATGGAGCCGGGGCAGGACGACCTGACGTCAGACATCTGGAAGCCGCTGGAAATCCTGCGCAAGCCGGTCAGCCCGCAAGTCGTCCTGGACACGGTGCACCGCCTCATGACGGCCCGGCCCACCGCCTGACGGAAAGCGGTCAGCCGGCGGAGTCCAGCGGCTCGACGTCCACGCTGACGCTGAGCGAGTGGCCGGCCCCGCCCATCAGCACGCCGCGCGCCGGGCTGACGTCGTCGTAGTCGCGGCCCCAGGCGATGGTGATGAAGTCCTGGTCGGCCGCGCGGGCGTTGGTCGGGCACACGTCCAGCCATCCCGTCGGACCGCACCACACCGATGCCCAGGCGTGGCTGACGTCCGCGCCGACGAGGCGCGGCCGGCCCGGCGGGGGCAGGGTGCGCAGATAGCCGGAGACGTAGCGGCCGGGCAGGCCGACCGCGCGCAGGCAGCCGACGACGATGTGGGCGAAGTCCTGGCAGACGCCGCGCCGGTGGCGCATCACGTCGGCCAGCGGCGTCGCCACCGTCGTCGCCGTCGGGTCGAAGGTGAAGTCGCCGTGGATCCGCCGCATCAGGTCCAGCGCGGCCTCCGCGACCGGCCGGCCGGGCGTGAAGGACTGGGACGCGTAGTCCAGCAGCACGGGGGAGACGGCGACCAGCGTGCTGTCGAAGCTGTACTGGACGATCTCCGCCCCGTCGTCGGGGTCGGACAGGCTGTGCAGCGACTCGCGCACCCGTTCCCAGGGCGGGGTGGATGCCGCGTCGAGGACGGGCGGGGTGAACACCTCCACCTCGCTGTCGGCGGTGATCGTGAAGGTCCGGTGCGGCTCCTGCACCGCCACGTAGGTGACGGTGTTGCCGAAATAGTCGGTGTGGTCGGACCGCACGGCGGGCGCCGGCTCGATCGTCAGGCAGCAGCGCCGCACGCGCTGCCGCGGGTGGGGACGGGCGGTCAGGTGCAGCAGGTGGTGCGAAACCGACACGTCCTCCCCATAGTCGTAATGGGTGACATGGCGCAGGCGGTACCGCACGCCGCCGCGATCCGCGGGGCCGGAGTCCTGGTTGAAAGGGGCGTCAGGCCGATCGGGCAAAGGCATGGCTGAAATAGGCGTGCGTGAGAAGGTTCGAGATGTCCGGAAGCGACGTCGCCAGCGTGTCGAGCAGCGTGTTCAGCGCTTCGCTCGACCGCAGGCTCTCCGGGTTGCGCAGGGAGGCGCGGGCCGCCTGGACGATGGACAGCGCGCTTGCGGTGGGGGCGCCAGGGCCGGGCTTTGCGGTTCCGGGGAGCGCGGTCACGTGCTGCTCCAGCGCGGCGAGCTGGAAGGCCAGCGCGCGCGGGTTCGATTCGTCGCTCAGCAGCAGTTCGAGCACGGGCGTCCGCCGGACCGTCGTCAGGTAGCGGCTGCGGTATGTCATCACGCTCTCGCCCAGTTCGAGCAGGACGGCCAGCGTCGCCGCCTGCGTGCCCTCCTCCTGCCGGTCGAGGCCCTGGACGTTCAGGCCGCGCATGATGGAGATGGTGTGCAGCGCCCGTTCGATGCGGCGGCCGATGTCGAGGAAGCGCCAGCCGGGGCCGCGCGTCATGCTCTCCTGCTCCATGCCCGCGATGGCCGCGAGGATGGTGACGAGGTCGTCCAGCCGCAGCAGCATCGCCGCGGCGTCGAGCTTCTGGCGCGGCGTCTGGCTCTGCCGTTCCAGCATGGAGATCACCCGCCACATGTCCAGGGACAGGCGGTCGCGCACCGAATAGGCGGTGCGGTGCAGGCGCAGCACCTGGGCGCGCAGGCTGTTGGGATGGTCCGGATCGACCACCGACGTGTGCAGCGCGTTGCGCAGGGCGCGCCCGCTTCCCAGTTCCGACACGCGCGTCAGGTCCCAGGGGATCACGCCCTCCCAGGCCATCAGGCAGAGCAGGGGGCGCAGTTGCGCCGTAGCGCCGGGCATGTTGCCGTCGGTCAGGCGCGTGTGCGTGGCGCGCAGCAGCCGGACCACCCCCTCCGACCGCTCCGCGTAGCGGCCGAGCCAGTAGAGGCTGTCGGCGACGCGGCTCGGCAGGTCGTTGGCGGCCGGGCGGAGCACCGGCTCCGTCGCATCCTGTCCGGCCTGCGGGCGCGGTTGGGCCGGGGCGCTGTCGCTGCGCCGGCCGGCGAGGATCCAGGTGTCCTTGCTGCCGCCGCCCCGCTGCATGGAGACGACCAGCTTGCCCGATTCGGTGGACACGCGCGTCAGCCCGCCGGGCATGACCGCGTAGCTGCCGTCGCGCCGGGCGCAGAGGAAGACGCGCAGCACCAGGGGACGCGGCTGGAGGCGGCCGCCCTGCCACACGGGCGCGGTCGACAGGGCCAGCCGTTCCTGCGCGACGTAGCACCAGGGGCGGGCGTTGATCCGCTCGACCAGGGCCATCCGCTCCGCCGCGGACAGGTCGGCGCCGAAGATCGGCTCGAAGGCGAGCGACGGGAAGGCCGGCTTGACGACGAGCCCGTCCAGGTGGTCGATGACGTAGGCGCGCTCCGCGTCGTCGCCGCACCACCAGACGGCGACCCCGGGCATCTTCAACTCCTCGCCCAGCAGGTGGCGGCAGAGCATGGGCAGCGACGGCTTGACCGCCATCGATTCCATGAAGCCGGAGCCGAGGGAGTTCGCCAGGGCGACGTTGCCGGCGCGCACCGCCTCGATCAGTCCGGCGACGCCCAGCGAGCTGTCGGCGCGCAGTTCCAGCGGGTCGGCGAAGTCGGCGTCCAGGCGGCGCAGGATCACGTCCACCCGCTCCAGCCCCGACAGGGTCTTCAGGAACACCTGCCGGTCGCGCACGGTCAGGTCCGCCCCCTCCACCAGCGTGATGCCGAGGTAGCGGGCGAGGTAGACGTGCTCGAAATAGGTTTCGTTGTAGGGCCCCGGGGTCAGCAGCACCACGCGCGGGGTCTCGCGCCGCGGGCTGAGCGAAAGCAGGGTGTCCTTGAACGCCTCGAAGAACGGCGACAGCCGCTCCACCTGGCAGTGGCGGAAGCTGTCGGGCAGAACCTTCGCCAGCACCGCCCGATTCTCCAGCGCGTAGCCGCTGCCGCTCGGCGCCTGGGTGCGGTCGGACAGGACCCACCAGCGCCCGTCGGGCGCGCGGGCGAGGTCGGCCGCGTAGAAATGCAGGTGGATGTCGTTGGGGACGCGGATGCCGTGGACCGCGCGGCGGAAGCCGGGGTCGGCGTGGATCACGGCCGGGGACAGCCGCCCGCTGCGCGTCAGCGTCTGCGGCCCGTAGAGGTCGGCGAGCACCGCGTTCAGCAGCGTGGCGCGCTGCACCAGCCCCGACTCGACGGCCTTCCACTCGTGCGCCGGAATCAGCAGCGGCACCATGTCGAGCGGCCAGGGCCGCTCCATCCCCTTGGGGTCGCCGTAGATGTTGTAGGTGACGCCGTTCTGGTGCAGGAGGCGCCGCGCCTCCTCCCACCGCTCGGCCATCAGCTCCGGGTCGAGCGGACCCAGCGTGCCCATGAAGCTCTGCCAGTGCGGGCGAAGCCGGCCCTGGCCGGTGACCATCTCGTCGTAGACCTGGCCTGTGCCATAGCCCAGGGCATCGGCCTCGCCAAACAGCGACCCCTGAAGGAACGGCACCGGACGCAGCCCCACGGGCGTGGGGGCGCTGGGGTCGGGAAGGGTGGGGTCGCGGTTGGGCAAGGTGGGGTCGCGTGCTCACATTTGGTGCATGGCGCTCGGAGTGTGAACGCGCGTTCCCGCCGATGCAAGGGGCGGTTCGGGGAAGCTTCCGGCCGGATGCGGGATCCGACCGGAAGAACCACCACTCCTTGGCCAGTCCTTGACCAGCCCCGGCCGCTTCTCAGCCCCGCCGCAGGTCCAACGTCATCGGGAACTGCGGGTTTCGCTCCTCCGCCGGGATCGGCATCGGGCCGGGGGTGTGGCCGAAGGGGAAGAAGCGGGCGAGGCGCCGCCCCTCGGCCTCGTTCGCGTTGACCGGGAAGGTGTCGTAGTTGCGGCCGCCCGGATGCATGACGTGGTAGGTGCAGCCGCCGATCGACCGGCCGGCCCACAGGTCGACGATGTCGAAGACCAGCGGCGTGTGCACGGGGATCGTCGGGTGCAGGCAGGAGGGCGGCTGCCACGCCCGGTACCGCACGCCGGCGACGAACTCCCCTTCCATGCCCGTGGGGATCAGCGGCACGCGGCGACCGTTGCAGGTGACCGCGTAGCGCGCGTCGGTCAGGCCGGTGACGCGCACCTGCACCCGCTCCACCGAGCTGTCCACGTAGCGCACCGTGCCGCCGCCGCCCGGCTCCTCGCCCAGCACGTGCCAGGGTTCCAGCGCCATGCGCAGCTCCAGCGAGATGCCGCGCTGGTTGACGTGGCCGTAGACCGGGAAGCGGAAGTTCATGTGCGGGTCGAACCAGCGCTCCTCGATGGGGTAGCCGTGGTCGCGCAGGTCGGCCACGACGTCCGCGATGTCCTGCTGCACGAAGTAGGGCAGCATGAAGCGGTCGTGCAGCTCCGTCCCCCAGCGCACCAGCTTACCCTTGTAGGGAGACTTCCAGAAACGGGCGACCAGCGCGCGCAGCAGGAGCTGCTGCGTCAGGCTCATCTCCGCGTGCGGCGGCATCTCGAAGGCGCGGAACTCAACGAGCCCCAGACGTCCGGTCGAACTGTCCGGGGAGTAGAGCTTGTCGATGCAGAACTCGGCCCGGTGGGTGTTGCCCTGGACGTCGGTCAGCAGGTTGCGCAGGACGCGGTCGACGATCCAGGGCGGGCAGTTGCCCTCCGCCGCGGCCTTGTCGATCTGGTTGAAGGCGATCTCCAGCTCGTACAGCGTGTCGTCGCGCGCCTCGTCCACGCGCGGGGCCTGGCTGGTCGGGCCGATGAACAGGCCGGAGAAGGCGTAGGACAACGACGGGTGGTTCTGCCAGAAGGTGATCAGGCTGCGCAGCAGGTCGGGCCGGCGCAGGAACGGGCTGTCGGCCGCGGTGGCGCCGCCCATGACCACGTGGTTGCCGCCGCCGGTGCCGCAATGGCGCCCGTCGATCATGAACTTCTCCGCCCCCAGGCGGGACTGGCGCGCGTCCTCGTAGAGGTCCTGGGTGTTGCGCACCAGTTCGTCCCAGCTGTGGGACGGGTGGATGTTCACCTCGATCACGCCCGGATCCGGGGTGACGGCGAGCGAGTTCAGGCGCGGATCCTTCGGCGGCTGGTAGCCCTCGATCACCACGGGCATGTCCAGCTCGACCGCGGTCGCCTCGATCTCCGCCAGCATCGCCAGATAGTCCTCCAGCGTGTTCATCGGCGGCATGAACAGGTGGATGCGGCCGTTGCGGGCCTCGCAGGTCAGGGCGGTGCGGACGATCCACCAGGCGGACTTGCCCTCCTCCGGCATCTCCGCGCGCACCTCGGCCATCGCGCGCTGGATGTGGGAACGGCGCTTTCCCATGGCGCTCTCGCCGCCGTCCGCCTCGTCCCGCAGCGCGTGCTGGCGCAGCGGCACCCGGTTCGGCGGCAGGGGAGCGCGCTCCTCGAACGGGTCGGTCTCCCAGGAATAGGGATAGTCCTGCGGCGCCACCCAGGGCAGGGAGCCGAGCGGCAGACGGTAGCCGACCGGGCTGTCTCCCGGCATCAGCAGCAGCCGCTCCTGGCGCAGCGGCCAGGCGCTGGACAGCCACACCGGCCCCTGCTGCGTCATCTTGCGGTTGATCGGCAGGGCGAAGCCCACGGGCTCGTTCAGGCCGCGCGTGAAGACGCGGGCCAGCCGCGCCCGCTCCTCCTTGTCCTCCAGCTTGCTGTCCAGCGGATCGACGTTGACCGGCAGCAGCGATTCGCGGCGCAGGTAATGCCAGGGGTCCTCATAGGCCGCCAGCACCAGCGCCGGGTCGAGCCCCAGCTTCTTCGCCAGGGTCACCAGGAAGGTGCCGGCGTCCTCCGCCGTGTGGCCGTAGTCGGTGTCCTCGCGCGCCAGCAGGTCGGTGTTGGCCCACAAGGCCTCCCCGTCGCGGCGCCAGTAGACGGTCATGGCCCAGCGCGGCAGCGATTCGCCGGGATACCACTTGCCCTGCCCGAAATGCAGCAGGCCGCCGGGCGCGAAGCGCTTCATCAGCCGGTGCACGAGGTCGGCGGCCAGCTTGCGCTTTTGCGGGCCGAGCGCCGTGGTGTTCCACTCCGCCCCGTCCATGTCGTCGATGGACACGAAGGTCGGCTCGCCGCCCATGGTCAGACGGACGTCGCCGGCCTGCAGCTCCTCGTCGATGCGGTGGCCGAGCGATTCGATCTCCGACCACTGCTTGGGCGAGTAGGGCTTGGTGACGCGCGGCGCCTCGTAGATGCGGGTGACCGACATCTCGTGCCCGAACTCCACCTCGCACTCGTCCACCAGGCCGGAGATGGGGGCGGCGGAGGAGGCGTCCGGGGTGCAGGCCAGCGGGATGTGCCCTTCGCCGGCCAGCAGTCCGGAGGTGGGGTCCAGGCCCACCCAGCCGGCGCCGGGCAGGAACACTTCCGTCCAGGCGTGCAGGTCGGTGAAATCGGCCTCCGGCCCCGAGGGGCCGTCCAGCGCCTTCTGGTCGGCGGTCAGCTGGATCAGGTAGCCGGAGACGAAGCGCGCCGCCAGCCCGAGGTGGCGGAGGATCTGCACGAGCAGCCAGGCCGAATCGCGGCAGGATCCGGTGCGCTTGCCCAGCGTCTCCTCGCAGCTCTGGATGCCCGGCTCCAGCCGGATGACGTAGCCGATGTCGCGCTGGAGCCGCTGGTTGACGTCCACCAGGAAGTTGATGCTCGCCGTCGGCTCGCGCGGGATGTCCGCGAGGTAGGCGGCCAGCCGTTCCCCGGGCACCTCGGTCTCCAGGTAGGGGCGCAGCTCGCGCTCCAGCCAGGGTTCGTAGGTGAAGGGGATCTTGGACGCCTTCTCCTCAAGGAAGAAGTCGAAGGGGTTGATGGCGGCGATCTCGGCGACGAGGTCGACCTCCACCACGAACTCCCGCGTCTTTTCCGGGAAGACGAAGCGAGCCTGGTAGTTGGACTGCGGATCCTGCTGCCAGTTCAGGAAGTGCTGCTTCGGCGACACGCGCAGCGAGTAGCTGAGGATCGGCGTGCGGCAATGCGGGGCGGGGCGGAGCCTGACGATCTGCGGTCCCAGATTGATCAGGCGGTCGTAGCGGTAGACGGTCTTGTGATTGAGAGCGACGTGGATCGCCATGAATGCCCCACCCGTGGTCCAGCGGCAGCGGCTGCCGGTCGGAATTGTCCGGCACGCGGACGGGAAGGATACCATCAACCATTTCGCTCGGACAGAGTGCCTTCGCACCTGCGGGATCGTCCGGTGGGACAAAAGCCCTGCGACATCCCGCTTTACCGGAGCCGCTTTTCCACTTGTGCACGTGACCGTATAAAGGTCAGTGTTTTCTTTCTCTGGCAACGGTGTACACGAAACAATTCGCCCGCAAGGCGCGTGGGTGGTTGCGGGCAGGGCGCAGGAAAGGGTCTGGCGGCGGATGGATTTGGTGTCGGCGACGTCGATGGGCGGCGGAGCGCGCGGGGGCGGCATGGTCCCCGGCGGAGCCGCGCGCGGCGTGGTCACCGGCAAATACTTCAACTTCAACCCGCTGCCGCCTCCGGCCGACATCCTCGGCAACCCGCTGGCCGTTCCGGACCTGCCGACGCACAAGATGCCCAAGGAAACCTGGCGCAGCCGCCTGCAACGCCGGCTGGCCAGCTTCAACCTCGGCAAGCAGTCGTCCCAGATGGCGATGCGCTGGAAGCTCCAGGACACGGCCTTTTCGGTCATCGCGTCGGTGTCGGCGTCCCGGTCCACCCCCGCCAGCCGGCGCGCACCGGGACGGAAGGTCGGCAACGTCCCGGTCATCGTCGTGCGCCATCCCTACCACCTGCGCCACGTCTTCGAGCTGATCATGCAGGTGCCGTCTGAGCTGGCGGCGGAGCGGCGGTTCCTGGAACTGCTGATGGGCCGGATCCTGCGCAAATACGGGGAGCAGATGGCGCTCATGCGCGGTTCCCCCTTTTCCTTCGAGAACGAGGCGCGGGAGTATTTCTACGCCGGGTTCAAGCTGGAAAAGCAGGTGAAGAAGATCAATTCGCCCGACGAGCGCTTTGCCGCGTTGCAGGCCATCTACACCAACTATTTCCATGGCCGGAATTACTACTATTATGGGCTGTTGCGGCGGGAGAGGATGGCGCCGGACAACAAGTTGTTCATGCTGTACTCGCGCGCAGCCTATTTCATGGCCCGCATCGACTGGAACGGGGAGCTTCTGGACAAGCCCAACCAGCGCTCCCTGCCCAAGCGCGAGGACATGCTGTTCTTCGTTCAGCGTGACAAGACGGTCCTGACGCGCTATCGCAGCGACCAGGATTTCCAGCGGCAAGTGAAGGCCGTGCTGGAAGCGTTTCCGGCGTAAGGGATTTTTCGATGCGGGCAGCGATTGTTCTGGCGGGGTTCCTGGCGGTTGGTTCGGCGGTGCCGGCCGTCGCGGCGGACGCCGCGGGCCAGACACCGTCCACGGCCACCTCCACAGCCGGCGCCCCGGACTGCGCCACGGCCAACACGCCCGCGGGGCAGCTCGTCTGCCGGGATCCGGCGCTCGCCGCCGCGGCCGGCAAACTCGACGCCGTGGTGAGGGCCTTCGCGGATGAGACCGGCGAGCCCGGGAAGGAGGCCCTGGCCTCCGGCCAGCGGATGTGGGTGCAGCGGCGGGACGCGGCCTGCCCGGTGACGGAAGCCGACCTGAACGACCCGAAGAAGGCAAAGGACCGTGCCGCCTGCCTCGCGCGCCAGTACGCCGACCGCGCCAGCGCGCTGGACGACGAGCGGGCGGCCCGGCGGGCGCCGGTGGCGGACCAGCCCGTGACCATCACCGAGGCGGCACCTCCCCGCGCGGTCCAGCCGCCGCCCCGGGCCTTCCTGCCGAAGCAGCGGCAGCCCGGCGTCGCCGGACTGGCCGGCCGCTGGGCCAAGGCCGACCCGGCCACCCGCACCCCGATCGACGATTGCCGCAGTTCCTACCTGGAAATCTCCAAGGCGGAGACGGCCAAGGACATGGCGCTTGGCCTCCACGACCCGCGAATCGCCGGCCTGCCGGTGGAAGGGCGCGTGACGGTGGAGGACGGCGGCCCGGGGCAGGGAATCGCCTTCCGGGCGGAAGCGCCGAAACCCGACTCCGTCGGCATCGCCGGAACCCTCCGCCTGGACACCGCCGACATGCCGCGGCTCGACCGCCTGTTCCTGCGCCTGGACAAGCCCATCGCCTTCGGCGCGACCTTTGTCCGCTGCCGCTGACGCCGGGCCGCTGATACCGGAAGGCTCCGTCAGCCGCGGAGCGGGGACAGGGTGAGCCGCATCGTGCCGCGCAGGCTCTCGCCGGGGGCGAGGACGCGCAGGCCGGCGTCCACCTCCTGCCCGCGGTTGACCGCGTCGGTCATGTGGCTGACCGGCTCGACGCACAGGTAGTCCTCGCCCGGCGGGGCGTAGATCACCAGATGCCCGAAGGGGCCGTCGGCCGTCATCGTCAGGCGCAGGCCACGGCCCGGCCAGTCCAGCGTCGCGCGGCCGTCCCAGCCGGTGAAGCCGTTGTCCAGCACCGTCCGGTCCATCACCACGCCGTCCGGGAAGCGCCACTCCTCCGGCAGGGCGGCGCGGTCCCTGGGCAGGAGCGTCGCGTCGTTCATCCACACTCCGCCGACCCGCGCCGACAGCCGGGTGCCCGGCGGCTTCGGTAAATAGGGGTGCAGCCCAATTCCGGCGGGCATCGGGCGATCATCCTCGTTGGTCACGTCCAGCACGACGGTCAGGCCGTCCCCTTCCAGCGCGATGTCCTGGACAGCGCGGTAGCGCCACGGCCAGCCCTGTCCGCCGTGGCGGAGGACGAGCCGCGCCGCCCAGTCGGTCCGTTCCGCCACGGACCAGTCGGCTTGCCAGCCATCGCCGTGGATGGCGTGTGGGCAACCGCTCATGTTCAGCGGCAGCTCGACGGTCCGTCCGTCGAAGTCGAACCGGCCCGCGGCGATGCGGTTGGAAAAGGGGACGAGCGGGAAGCAGCCCATGTCGACGGCCGACCCGTGCTGCAAGGCCCAGCCGGTCGCCGGCCGAAGGAGGTCGACGGGACCGTCCGGGCCATGGAGCGTCAGCCGGGCGATGGAGCCGCCCTTGTCCGGACACAGAAGGCATTCCATGTCCCCATGCCCGCCCCCAAGGCCGCCAAATCGGCCCCCTCTGGGGCGGCGCAGCGTTAGGATGTCCGCGTCGATGTCCGTGCCCAAGTCGGCCTCCTGGCGGTCGAGACTCGGGTATCGCACAGCCGGCGAGCGATGGGAAGCGCGTCGGCCCGCGCGGACGGGTATGAACGGTCGGACAGGCGACGCGATTCGGAGGCAGCCGGCGGTGGGTGATGCCCGGCCGCGTGCACAACCCCCGCGTTTGCCGTCGTCGAGCGATGTATACGCCCTGTTTACCGGATGCGGTCGACAATGCGCTTTCAAGGCTTCGGCCGCTCCCCGTCGTTTCGCTCCCGCACATAGGCACAGCGTGTCCAGGCCGATGCCCACCCTTCAAGCCGGTCCGGTCGGCGCGTTCGACGAGGCGGACATCTGCACCACCCTCGCCGATTACCACGCCCCGCAAAGCCGGATCGTGATCGGCGCCGCCCTGCGCCAGTATCTGGATTCGATGGTGCTCACCCCGACCGAGGTGATCCACGGCGCGAAGGCTCTGCGGCAGCTGCTCGACCAGGGCCCCCTCGTGGAGGTGGCCGTCGGCAAGATCGCGACCGTCCAGGCGCGCACCCCCGGACATGACCCGAAATCCCGGCGCAGCGCGATCCAGGACGCCATCGCCGAAACCAACGCCAAGGCGCGCGTCGCGCAGGTGGCCTTCGGCACTCTGCCCAAAGGACGGCCGCCCATCGACGCGGTGCTGGCCGGCGGGCCCGGCCGATCCCCGACCGGTGACGCATCGTACGACCTGCGCGTCGCGATCAGTCTGGAATTGGCCGATCACCGGACCTGGTCGGCCAAGCTCGACCGCCTGATCGAGCTGTTCCAGGGCGATGCCGACGCGCGCCTGTCCGCCGAGGTGGACGGGGTGATCGGCGACATCCTGTGCTCGGTCGCCGCGACGCAGGAGCTGTTCGGCGCGGCACTGCCGCCCGGCGGGCTGCTGGTGAGGCTGTGCGACACGATGTTCGGCCGTGTCCCCATGGAGGCCATGGGGCCGAACCGCACGGGGATCCTGAACGGCTGGTTCCGGCAGGGCAAGCTGCCGGTCGCCCGCTCCATGGCGCTGGACCGGATCCGCCGGCAGTTGCGCGCCCCGCAGCCGCTCGGCCGGGGCACGGCGGACCAGGAGGCCGAGCTTCTGCGCGTCCTGTCCGGGCATCTCCTGACGCCGATGGAGGTGATGGGCGGCGGCGCCATGGCCGACGCGCTGACCGTCCGCTATTCCCGCCGGCTGGAGCAGGGTGGGGCCAGCGCCTACCGGCGGTCGATCGTCGGGCTCAGCGAAACGCTGGCCGACCTGATGGCGCGGATTCACTATCTGGCGGCGGTCTCCACGGTGCCCGCCGCCGAACGGCACATGGGGGAGATCGCCGACGCGCTCGACGCCGCGCTCGGGAACGAGCTGCTGGTGGAGAACACCATCGTCCAGACTCCGGACACGCCGCGGTTCCAGCAGGCCATCGCGGGCGCCGTCGCGGCCATCCGCGCGTCCGGCCTGCCGGAGGAAACGCGCGTCCGCATCGCCGGCCGCACCGAGTTCATCGTGGACGAATTCGCCAAGCGGGGCCGCCTGGCGCAGCGCCTGCGGCAGGTGGAGCCAATGCTGCGCCGCCGGACCATCCGTCTGGCCGAAATCGCCTGCTCCGGCCTCGTGCGGGAGGAGGGGGCGCTTCCGCTGCTGCGCCAGCACATCCTGGAAATCGTGCGGCAGCCGCAGTTCCAGACCGACCTGGTCACCGCCCAGCACGACGAGCTGGCGCAGGCGGAGGTTCGGCGCCTGTACGAGCTGCTCGACCAGCTGCGCCAAGCCCCGCCCCCGTCGCCCTGCCAGCCCGCCCCGCAACCGCAATCCCAGTCCCGACCCGAGCCGCCGGCGTCGCGTCCCCGGCCCGCGGAGTCGGCGCCGGTTTCGTCGCGGCCGTCGCAACGATCGACCGCGCCACGGCCCGGCACGCACACCGCGCTGACGGCGCCGGCCCCGGGAGTGGCGCCAGCGGCGGCTCGCGGCCCCGCCGCCCCGTCACCGGCCGCCCCGTCACCGACCGCCTCGTCGTCCGCCGATGCGGCGATGTGCCCCAGCTGCTTCGGCCGGACGGTCGTCCAGGGGATGTGCCGGGGCTGCGGCTACCCAAAGCAGTCCGACAACCGGAACGGCGTCCATCTCATGCCGGGAACGGTCCTGCTCGGCCGCTATCGGGTCGGGCGCGTGCTGGGGCAGGGGGGCTTCGGCGCGACCTACCTGGGATGGGACGACCGCCTGCGCATCAAGGTCGCGGTGAAGGAGTTCTACCCGGCCAACCTGATCTCGCGCGTTCCCGGGGCGTCCGGCGTCATTCCCTTCTCCGACGAGCACGCGCGCAGCTTCGCCGCCGGCCTGTCGAAGTTCCTGGAGGAGGCGCGGCTGCTCGCCCGGCTGCGCGACGTGAAGGAGATCGTCAGCGTCCAGGACTTCTTCGAGGAGAACGACACCGCCTATCTGGTGATGGAGCTTCTGGAAGGCCGGACGCTGAAGAAATACGTGGCGGAATGCGGCGGGCGCATCGACGCGCGGCGAACCCTGACCATTCTGGCGCCGATCATGAAGGCGCTGCACGCGGTGCACGAGCAAGGGCTGATCCACCGCGACATCAGCCCCGACAACATCTTCCTCACCACGGGCGGCGAGCGGAAGCTGCTGGATTTCGGGGCCGCGCGCCAGGCGGCGGGCCAGGATTCCAGCCTGACGGTGATCCTGAAGCCGGGCTACGCCCCGCCGGAGCAGTATTCGCACGACGGCCGGCAGGGTCCGTGGACGGACGTCTACGCCATGTGCGCCACGACCTATCAGGCGCTGACCGGCAAGGCGCCGCCCGACGCGACCAGCCGATTCATGAACGACAAGGTGGCGAAGCTGTCGGAATGCGGGGTGTCGGTGCCGCCGGCCTTCGAAAGCGTGCTGTTCGCCGGCCTGTCGATGCGGTGGCAGGAGCGGCCGCAGAGCATGCGCCACCTGCTGCGCGCGATGACCGGAACGCTGGACGCGCCCTGAAGCGGGGCCGAGAAACAGCACGGGGACCGGAAAGGCGCGCGAAGCGCCCCTTCGGTCCCCGAACCGTGTGGAACCGGTCCGCGTCAGGATTGGCGGCGCTTACTTGGCGTCCGCGGCGACCTGCATCTTGACGATCTTGTCGGGACCGTCGACCTGGCCGTTGCGGGCCTGGCTGCCCTTCTTGATCTTGTCGACGAATTCCATGCCCTCGACGACCTTGCCCCAGACCGTGTACTGGCGGTCCAGGAAGGAGGCCGGCGCGAAGCAGATGAAGAACTGGCTGTCGGCGCTGTTCGGGTCCGGCGTGCGGGCCATCGACAGGGTGCCGCGGACGTGCGGCTCGTTCGAGAACTCGGCCTTCAGCTTCTTGCCGGAGCCGCCGGTGCCGGTGCCGGTCGGGTCGCCGGTCTGGGCCATGAAGCCCTCGATCACGCGGTGGAAGACGACGCCGTCGTAGAAGCCCTGACGGGTCAGCTCCTTGATGCGGGCGACGTGGTTCGGTGCCAGGTCCGGGCGCAGTTCGATGACCACGCGGCCGTCCTTGAGGTCGAGGTAAAGGGTGTTTTCCGGATCCAAGGCTTTGGCCTCCCCCTGAACGAAAAAGAATGTGGCGATCAGCGTCGCCATGAGAATGCGCGTCCACCGCAACATGCGAAACTCTCCGATGTGCCGATTCCGCGGTGCCGACCATAGGGGAAACAGCCGCCGATGCAAAGCCACCCTGCGGCCCACCCCGTTCAGCCAGTCGCATCGATGTCGCACAGTCGTCCCCTCGCGCGGCCCGGCGTATGGAAGATAAGCTTGCGCTCGGCTGTTCATGACGGATGAAGGGACGATGGCGGGGGGACGGATCTTGCGGCGCGGGGTGGCCTTGATCGCGGTCGGCGGTGGCGCGCTCGCCCTGCTGGCGGTCTACCGGACCGAACTGGCCGAGGCCGGCGCGACCTGGGCCCTGCGCCGCGCCGGCTTTCCCGATGCGACCGTCAGCGTCGCGGAACTCCTGCCGGAGCGCAGCCGGGCGACGGTCCGGCTGGACAAGGCGGGGACCGTGGCCGGGGTGGTGACTCTGGACCATCCGCTGGCGTCGCTGCTGGAGGGCCGGTTGGCCGCGGTCACGCTCACGGACGGCCGCCTGACGCTGGACGCGGGAAAGGACGGCCGCCTGCGGCTCGCCGGCATGGTGTTGGGCGGCGGCGGGCCGGCGGGTGAAAAGGCCGGCCAGCAGGACGGCATGGCCGCTCTGCCGGTCGACACGCTGCGGGTCGACGATGCGGCCGTGACGCTGGTCACGCCGAAGGGGCGGGCGAGCGGCACCCTGCGGCTCACCGCGGCGGGGCAGGGCGACAGCCTTCTGGGGCAGGCGACCCTCTCCGCCCCGGCCAAGAGCCTGCCGCCGGTCGCGGCGTGGCTGGGCACGGTGGCGGTCAGCGAGCCGGCCGGCAGCCTGACCGCCAAGCTGCGCTTCCGGCTGGACTCCAAGGGCGTGGCGGCGCAGGGCGACGTCCGGCTGACCGACCTGGGCGGCCGGTTCGGGCCGGTCGCGGTGTCGGGGGTCAACGGCGTGCTGACCCTGTCGAGCTTCACCCCGCCCGTGCTTCCGCCCGGCCAGACCCTGGCCGTGAAGCTGCTGGACGTCGGGCTGCCGCTGACCGATGGGACCGTCCGATTCGGCTATGGCAAGACGGGCGCCCTCGCTGTGGAGCGCGCGGAGTGGCGCTGGGCCGGCGGGCGGCTGCGGGCGGAGCCCTTCGTCATCGCCCCTGGTGCCGGGGAGCGCACCGTCGCGCTGCGCGCCGACGGTGTTCATCTGGGACCGCTGCTTGCCCTCGCCGCCGTGGAGGGGCTGGACGCCACCGGCACGGTGAGCGGTCGCCTGCCCGTGCGCATCGCGAAGAACGCCGTCCATCTCGACGGCGGCGTGCTGGAGGCCGACGCGCCCGGCACCCTGCGCTACGACCCGGCACACCCGCCGAGCTTCCTGGAGGGGGAGGAGGGCAGCCCGACGGATTTGCTGAGGAACGCCCTGACCGATTTCCGATTCGAGACCCTGCGGGCCACGGTGGACGGGCAGGCGGGCGGCGACCTGCGGGTCGGGATCGCCATCCGCGGGGCCAACCCGGCATTCTACGATGGCTATCCGGTTGCGCTTAATCTTAAGGTGAGCGGCGCGCTCGACCGGATCCTGCGGCAGAGCCTCGACGCCTACCGCATCCCAGACGCGGTCCGCGACCGCATGACGGAGTTCGAACGAAAAAATCCATGAGACCGACCAGTCCTCTCCGCCGCTCCGCCATCCTGGGCTTGGCCATCGGCGGCCTGTCCACCGCCGGCCTGCTGGCCTGCGCGCCCACCGTGAAGATCGAGGCGCCGGACAAGCCCATCGAGATCAACCTCAACATCCGGATCGAGCAGGAAGTCCGCGTCAAGGTCGAACGCGACCTGGACAAGGCCATAGCCGACGATCCGGCCCTGTTCGGCGTGCCGCCGGCGGGGGCTGTCAAAGGAGGGAAGACTCCATGAACCGGATTCTCGCCGCGATCGGGCTGGTGCTGACGCTGGCCCTGGCGGCGCCCGCGCCCGGCCACGCCCAGGACGCCTTGGCGGCCGCCAAGGCCGCAGGCCAGATCGGCGAGCGGCCGGACGGGCTGGTGGGCGCCGTCACCGGCGCGCCGGCCTCCGCCGCCCAGTTGGCCGACCAGGTGAACGCCCAGCGCATGGCCCGCTACCAGGAGATCGCCAAGAGCAACGGCACCTCGGTGGACAAGGTCCAGGCGCTCGCCGGGCAGCAGTTGATCGAGCGCACGCCGGCCGGCCTGTACGTTCTGTCCGGCGGACGCTGGGTCCGGAAATAGGCGGCCCCCGCGTGCCGACAGACCTCCAGGCCCGGATCGACGAGGCGCGGCGGATGCTCGCCGCGTCTCCAAGCGACGGCGGGCTGTTGGAGGCGCTGTTCGCCGCTTTGGACGCGCTGGACGAACCGGGCACGCCGGAGGAGGCCGTGGCGCGGTCCAACCACGGCGAGGCTTTGCGCCGACAGGGCAAGCCGGCGGAGGCCCTGGCGCATCACCGCCGCGCCCTGGCCTGGCTGCCGGGGTTCGGGGGCGTGCACTTCAACCTCGGCCTGACCTTGCAGGCGCTGGGCCGCCTGGATGAGGCGGCGGACGCCTATGGCGCGGCGGCGCGCCTGATGCCCTCGTTCGCCGCCGCGCCTTGCAACCAGGGCGTCCTGCTGCGCGCGCTCGGCCGGCTGGACGCGGCGGAAGCGGCGTTGCGCGACGCCCTGGCGCGCGACGGGACGCTGATGCCCGCGTGGCTGAACCTGGGGGCGGTCCTGCAGGCGGCGGGACGGTCCGAACTGGCCGCCGCCGGATTCCGCAACGCCCTCGCCCTGCGCCCGGATCTGGCGGAAGCCCACGCGAATCTGGGGATCGCGCTGAAGGAAGCGGGCCGGATCGCGGAGAGCGTCCCCGGCCTGGAACGGGCGCTCGCGCTTGGCCTTCCGGACGTCGGCGGCGTCCTGGCGCAGCTGGTGCAGCAGCAGCGGCACCTGTGCCGCTGGGACGGGCTGGCCGAACGCTCCGCCCGGCTGGTCGCCATGGTCCGGGACGGCGCGACCCAGCAGGCGCACCCCTGGATCCTCCTCGGCGAAGGCGCCGGCCCTGCGCTGGAGCGGGCCTGCGCCGAGCGGTACAGCGCGTGGCGCACGCGAGCCGTTCCGGCGCCCGGCTTCCGGCATGGGCGCGGCGCCCGCGACCGGTTGCGCGTCGGCTATCTGTCGTCCGATTTCCAGGAGCACGCCACCGCCGCGCTGCTCGCCGAACTGATCGAGCGGCACGACCGCCGCCGGGTGGAGGTGATCGGCTATTCCTACGGCCCCGACGACGGTGGGCCGATGCGGCGGCGCTTGGTCGCCGCCTTCGACCGCTTCGTCGACCTGTCGGCCGTTCCCCACGCCGAGGCGGCCGCGCGCATCCACGACGATGGCGTGGACATCCTGGTGGACCTGAAGGGGCACACCCAGGGCGCCCGCATCGAGATTCCGGCGCAGCGCCCCGCCCCCGTGCAGGCGCAGTGGCTGGGCTATCCCGGCACGATGGGGGCGCCCTGGTTCGATTACGTGATCGGCGACCCCGTCGTGACGCCGTTCGACCGGCAGGCGGACTTTTCGGAGCGGATCGTGCAGCTGCCGTCCTGCTACCAGCCCAACGACCGCCGCCGGCTCATCGGCGCCACCCCGACGCGCGCCGCCTGCGGGCTGCCGGAGCGCGGCTTCGTCTTCTGCTGCTTCAACGCGCCCTACAAGATCACGCCGGTGCTGTTCGACCTCTGGTGCCGCCTGTTGACGGCCGTCCCGGAGAGCGTGCTGTGGCTGCTCGACGGTGCGCCGGAGGTTGCCGGCAACCTTCGCCGGGAAGCGGTGCGCCGGGGCGTCGCGGCGGAGCGGCTGGTCGTCGCGCCGCGCCGGCCGCCGGCCGACCATTTGGCGCGCTATCGGCTCGCCGACCTGTTCCTGGACACCACGCCGGTCGGCGCCCACACCACGGCCAGCGACGCGCTGTGGGCCGGCCTGCCGGTCCTCACCGTGCCGGGGGACGGCTTCGCCTCGCGCGTGGGAGCCAGTTTGCTGCGCGCCGTGGGGCTGCCCGAATTGGCCGTTCCCGACCTGGACGCCTACGAGGCGGCAGCGCTGCGCTTGGCCCGACGGCCGGATGAGCTGGCCGGGTTGAAGGCGCGCTTGTCATCGGGCCGCGACCGCGCCCCGCTGTTCGCCACGGACCGCATGGCCCGGGCGCTGGAGCGCGCCTATGAGACGATGTGGGCCATCCACGCCGCCGGAGAGGCCCCGCGCTCCTTCACGGTGCCTGAGGACTGACGTCTCTTACGGGAAGGGGCAGCGGTCGGCCGTGACCTCGACAAAGGAACGGGCGCCGGCGGTGAAGGTGAAGCGGTACTCGGCGTTGTCGACCACGACGGCGTGGTGCAGCGGTAGCACGCCGGTGGCGACCGTCTGTTTGCCGCCGATGGACGTCACCTTGATGGTCACGGGCTGCGCCGGGTCGAACCAGCTTTCCTGGGCGCCCTGGGGATTGCGGGCCGACTGGCCTTCGCCGCTGACGGTCACCGTGTTGTTGCCGAAGGTGACCGCTCGGTTGCCGGTCTTCAGAAGCGGTGTCGCCAGGGCGAAGCGCTTGTTCTCCGGCTGCTGGCAATTGCGCACCGGCTGGGCCTGCGTGATGACGAAGGCGAGCCGGTTGGCGTCCATGCCGCCCTTCAGCCGCTCGCCGATCAACCCCGCCAGCCGGGCAAGGTCGCCCGTGGGAACCTCGCGCTGCAGGCGGGCCTCCAGCTCCGCGGCCTTGGCTTCCGCCGTCCGCGCGGCGTGCTGCATCTGGCTGGCGAGCAGTTCCAGCTCCGCCTTCTGGCGCGACAGGGCGGCATTCTCCTCCCGCAGGGTCACGTCGCGGCCCTTCAGCTGCTCGATGCCCATCTGGTAGGCGAAGAGGCCGACGCCCAGCAGAACGACGGCGAACATCGCGAACTTCCCGAAACGCGCCCAGAATCGGCGCCGGTAGCGACGGTCGTAGTCGTAGCGTCCCAGGGACATGGTGCGTGTGATCCGCTCGGAAGGAGAGGGTGCTATGGCTAGCGGGATCGGGCCTTCGATGCAACCCCTTGACCTTCGGCCGATCCTCTGCTCTCGGCGGGGGCTGCCTGCTCCCCCGCGCGACGGGGGAGCAGGACCCGGTCACCGGGCGCTGTTGTTGGAGTTGGTGGCCCCGAGGAAGCTGGAGCTGAAGCCCGGCGTGCGGAATTCGCCGATGTTCTTGAACACGAAGCGGAAGAAGAGCGTGTTGCCGTCGGTCTGTCCGGACGCGGTCGTCGTGTAGTCGCGCTGCGCGATGGTCTCGAAGATCAGGCATTCGTCCTGATAGCGCAGGATCGCCGCGCTGGAGCGGGCGCCGGGCTGCGGCCGCATGGCCTGGAGGTGCGCCAGGTTGATCGACCAGTTGTCCGTGAACTTGGAGCTGAGCCCGAAGGACGCCTGCTCCACGATGTCCTTCTGGATCGCGTAGCGGCTCTGCGTCTGGTCGATGTAGGTGTAGGCCGTGGACAGCGTCAGCTCGGGAACGCCGACCGCCGCGTTGACCGAATGCCGCAGCGGGTCCAGCGTGTCGTGGTCGATGCGGAAACCGTAGTTGATGTCCATCCAGTTGGCCGGACGCAGGTCCACGCGGCCCACATAGTCCGACCGCTGGTCTTCAAGGCCCGATCCGCTCTGGAACTGGTTGGACTTCGAGAAGCGGATGCTCTGGCCCAGGAACACGCTCGCCGATCCGGTCTTGTAGCCGGTGATCGAGGAGCGCAGGCCGTAGGTGAAGCGCGACCCGCCATCGAGCCGGTCAATGCCGGTGAAGCGGTTCGGCATGAACAGGTTCACCTCGTCGAATTCGACGTCCAGGCTGTCCTCGTTCGGATAGGCCGTGTGGTCGCCCACGTTCGGCGCCACGGTCAGCTGGCCGATCGGTTCGATCAGCTGCTGAGAGCTTTCGCCGTAGCGGACGAACGGATAGCGGACCGTCGCCTGGGCCTGCGGGAAGAAGCGCAGGCGGCTGATGCTGTTGTTGCCGGGCGACGTCGGCTCGACCGGGTTGAACTGGTCGGCGCTGTAGCCGGCGACCAGCACGGACCCCGACAGGGTCGTGACGAAGCCGGCGTTCGACACGAATTCGCGCTCCCAACCGGGAATCACGGCGATGCGCCGTGTGTTCGGCCCGTCCTTGCCGATCCGGTTCACGCCCAGGAGGCTGCTGTTCAGCGACCAGCGGCCACCCAGAAAGCTGCCGGGCTCGCCGAAGGCGAGGTAACGCGCGTCGGGCAGGACGTACGGTTCCGGAACGGTGTTGCCGTAGCGCAGGTCCTGGAAGCTGTAGGTGTTGGCCACCGCGTAGTTGCGGCCGTTGAACCCTTCGATGAAGCCGCGGCTGGTCAGCACCTCGTCGCGGTTGTTGAAGAAGCGCCGCAGGTAGTAATCGTCGCTGGCCCGCTTGACGTCGAAGCCCCAGCGCCAGGTGTCGTCGATCTCGAACCGCCCGCGCGAGAAGAAGTGGCCGCGCAGGCGCCGGTCGTTGGCGCCCGACACCGAGCCGTTGGGGATCTCGCCTTCGGTGAGCGACCCGTCGAGCTGCAGCGATCCCTTTTCGAAGCGCTGACGGTACTGGCCTCCCACATAGGGGCCCTGCTGCGTGTAGCCGCCGAAGTCGATCGTCGCGTCCTTGTCCGGCGCAATGTCCCAGTAATAGTGGGACACGATGCCGAAGCCGAGTTCCGAGCTGTTGCGGAAGCTCGGCGTCAGGAAGCCGGACTTGCGGTCGACCGTCGGATCGGGATGCGACAGGTAGGGCAGGTAGAAGAACGGGACGCCGAACATTTCCATGACGGCGTCGCGGTACCGGACCTCGTGCTCCTCGTTGTCCTGCACGACGCGGGCGGCGCGGAGCTGCCAGACCGGCGCGCGGGTCGGGTCCTCCTTGCAGAGTTCGCAAGGGCTGTAGACGGCGCGGTTCATGCGGATCAGCCGCCCCTCGCGCCGTTCGCCCTCGGTACCGGCCATGCGGCTGTTGTCGGTCATCAGGACGCGGATGTTCTCGACGAACAGGTTCTTCAGGTCGTCGGTCAGTTCCGCGTAGTTCGAGAACAGGATGTCGCCCGACGGCTCGACCAGACGGACGTTGCCCGTCGCCGTCACCACCTTCGTTTTCTGATTGTAGGTGATCGTGTCGGCGCGGACGCTGCGCGCGCCCTGGGACAGCTCCACATTGCCCGACGCGGTGACGAGCCCGAGGTCCTGGTCGAAGGTGACCGTATCCGCGTTCAGCAGGACCGGCGGGTCCTGCTGCGCCGGCTGCTGCGGCGCGCCCTGGGCCGGTGATTGCTGCGCCGGCGGCTGCTGCGCTTCGGCGAGGTCGGACACGGCCACGCCGCACGCGACCATCAGGGCGATGATGCCGGAGCGGGCGATCAGCGAGTGGCTCGTCGCTGGACCACGCTTCGTCGGGGAGGCGCCGGGGCGCCGGGCATGTCGGGGCGGGAACTGGGACATGTCCGAACGTTTGAGGTAACGATCCGGCCAAGTCAACGGTTTCGCTGAGACCCCCGCGAATTGTCCGCGAACTGTGACCGCGCGGCGGAAAAGCTCCGCCGCGGCGGGCGGAGCTGCACCGGGATCACCCGAAAAAGCTGTGTCAGGCGAAGGCTTTGTAGGCGATGAGGGTGAAGGTGTCGCGCACGCCGCCCAGGGTCTGGATGTTCTCGGTCACGAATCGGCCGATGTCCATGTCCTGGGTCAGGTAGCACTTCATCAGCAGGTCATACTGGCCGGAGATGGAGTGCACCTCCGACACCTGCTCGATCTCCTGCACGGCCTGGTCGGCCACCTGATAGGCCTTGCCCAACTCGCACTTGACCATGACGAAGATGGTCTGCATCGCGCTCAGCCCTCCTGCGAGGATTGCTCGATGGTCTCGGCGGCGGGCTCCGCGGCCATCGGGCGACGGGCGGAGCGCAGCATGAAGGCCGGCATATGGTCGCCGAAGCCGATCACGGGTGTATCGTCCTCGTCCTCGTCACGGCGACGACGGCGGTCACCACGGTCGCGGTCGCGATCACGGTCCCGCTCGCGGCGCGGATCCGGACGTCGGCTCTCCGCCGCGGCGATCGATTCGCGCGGCTGACGCTCCTCGCGAGGCTGACGCTCTTCGCGGGGTTGGCGCTCTTCGCGGGGTTGGCGTTCCTCACGGGGGGCGCGCTCCTCGCGCGCTGCCTTCTCCTCGCGCTCGCCACGCTCCCGCGGGGCCTTGTCGCGCTCACGATCACGCTCGCGGTCGCGCTCCTTCCCGCGTCCCCGGCCGCCACGGCCGCGGCGCGCCTCGTCCTCGCTGAGGAACTCGGCCGACTCGAGGCCATCGATGGCGATCAACGGAATCTCCCGCTTGATGAGGCGGCTGATGGCCGCGACCTGCTTGCCGTCCAGCGGACTGGCGAGCGTAAAGGCGCGCCCCGTCTTGCCGGCACGCCCCGTGCGGCCGATGCGGTGGACGTAGTCCTCCGCGCTGACCGGGACGTCGAAGTTGAAGACGTGGCTCAGGCCCTGGACGTCCAGGCCGCGCGCGGCGACGTCGGAGCAGACGAGCAGCGTGATCTCGCCCTTCTTGAAGGCCTCCAGCGTCTCCGTGCGCTTGGACTGCACCATGTCGCCGTGCAGCGCGCCGGCGTTGAAGCCGTGGCTCTCCAGCGACTTCTGCAGGATCGCGACGTCGCGCTTGCGGTTGCAGAAGATGAAGGCGTTCTTGACGTCCTCGGTGCGCAGCAGGTGGCGCAGCGCCTTGCGCTTGTCCTCCTCGTGCACCAGGGCCATGGCCTGGGTCACCGTCTCCGACGGGGAGGCGGGCGGGGCGACGGTCACTTCCTTCGGGTTCATCAGGAAGGCGTCGGCCAAGCGGCGGATTTCCGGCGGCATGGTGGCGGAGAAGAACAGCGTCTGGCGCATGCGCGGCAGCTTGCTGACGATCCGCTCGATGTCCGGGATGAAGCCCATGTCGAGCATCCGGTCCGCCTCGTCGATGACGAAGACCTTGATGTCGTTGAGCATGATGTTGCCGCGCTCGAACAGGTCGATCAGGCGGCCGGGGGTCGCGATCAGCACGTCCACGCCGCGGTCGAGCCGCTTCACCTGCTCGGTGAAGGTCTCGCCGCCGATCAGCAGCGCCATGCTGAGCTTGTGATGCTTGCCGTAGGTCTCGAAGCTTTCCGCCACCTGGGCGGCCAGCTCGCGGGTCGGCTCCAGGATGAGCGAGCGGGGCATGCGGGCCCGTGCCCGGCCGGAGGCCAGGATGTCGATCATCGGCAGGGTGAAGCTGGCCGTCTTGCCCGTGCCCGTTTGCGCGCAGCCGAGCACGTCACGGCCTTGCAGGACCCAGGGAATCGCCTGTTCCTGAATCGGCGTCGGCTGGGTGTAACCCTTATCCTCGATTGCGCGGAGGACGTCGGGTCCAAGCCCAAGTTCCGAAAATAGCATCCAACCTGTTTCTGTCTGGAGTACGAAAATCGAGCCATCCCGGCCCGACGATTAGATGGGGCCGCAGAATATGAAGTCAAAGGGCGCTGTCAATAGACCTTGTGCTGAAAACGCGCATTGCGCGTGACGAAGTGGGGTAGCTTGGCGGACAGGACGCGCTCCGGTAGGCTCCGCAACCACCTTTCGGACGGTTTGGACGCCCGTCCGGGCCCGCCGGGGCGGCTCCGCGGCTCCGGAGTCGCGGCGCGAACGACGGGCTTCGGTCCACGTAAAGAACGAAGAGAATGGCGGCGCCATGCTTTTGAATTCGGAACAGTCCCTTCTGCTGGTCGTCGACGTCCAGGAACGGCTGATGCCCGCCATCCTCGATGCCGACGGGGTCGCGGCGAACGTCGCGATCCTGGTGAAGGCGGCCAAGCTCCTGAACGTTCCCGTGCTGGCCACCGAACATTACCCGAAGGGACTTGGACCCACCGTCGCGCCGATCCGCGAACTTCTGCCGCCGGGAGCCGTGGTGGAGAAGATCAGCTTCTCCGCCGTCGGGGAGCCATCCTTCCTGGAGCGGTTGGAGCGGGCCGGCCGGCGCCAAATCCTGCTGGCCGGGGCGGAGACGCATGTCTGCGTGATGCAGACGGCACTGTCGTTGCGCGCGCTCGGCTACGACGTGGCGCTCGCCGCGGACGCCAGCTCGTCGCGCAAGGCGTCGAACGTCGCCCTGGGCCATGCCCGCCTGCGCGCGAACGGCGTGGAGGTCGTCAGCACCGAAATGGCCGTGTTCGAATGGCTGGGGCGCGGCGACGCGCCGGCCTTCAAGTCCGTGCTGAGCCTCATCAAGTGACCGTGCCAGAGAGACGAAAGACCGAGGGACGAATGACCGAAAGACTGCCCTTGATCCTGCTGCCCGGGATGCCGCTGGACGCGGCCCTGTGGGAGCACCAGACGCAGCACCTTGGGGAGGTCGCGGACGCCGCCGTCGGCGACCTGACCGGCCACGACAGCGTGGCGGCCCTGGCCCGCGCCGTGCTGGACTCGGCACCGCCGCGCTTCGCGCTCGCCGGCCTGTCCATGGGCGGCTACGTCTCCTTCGAGATCCTGCGCCAGGCGCCGGACCGGGTGGCGAAGCTCGCCCTGCTCGACACCAGCGCCCGCCCGGACACGCCGGAGCAGACGGCCACCCGCAAGGACGGCATCGCGCTCGTCCGCCAGGGCCGGCTGCGTCAGGTCATCGCGGCCGGGCTGCCGCGGCTGGTCCACCAGGACCGCCTGAAGGACGCGCCCCTGGTCGAGTCGATCCAGGCCCAGGCGCAGCGGATCGGGCCGGACAACTACGCGCTCCAGCAGACCGCCATCATGAACCGGCCGGACAGCCGGCCGGGCCTGCCGGCGATCCGTTGCCCGACGCTGGTGCTGTGCGGCCGCCAGGACGCCATCACGCCGCCGGAGGTCCATGCGGAGATCGCCGCCGGCGTTCCCGGCGCGCGACTCGCGGTTGTGGAGGATTGCGGCCATCTCTCCGCGATGGAGCGGCCCCAGGCGGTCACCGCGCTGCTGCGGGACTGGCTGCTGTACGGCTAACGGTGCCTAACAGTCCGGCCCCCCGGAGCATCCCCCGTCGGCCCGGTTCGATGGGAACAGAGAGAAGGTCATGTCGCTGATCAGCTGCCGGAAATCGGGATCGGCCGGTCCCTGCGGACGGTCCAGCCACCCCGTCGCGGAGGACAGCGGGCCGCCGCCGCGGCAGAAGGCCCCCTGGACCACGATGGGCCCGCCCGGCGGGCTCGTCCGGATCGGCTGGCCGGCGCACAGGTAGGAGTTCAGCATCGTCTGCGCCGGGTTGAAGGCGAAGACCACGCGGTAATCGGGCCGCGCCGTGTTGTTCGGCGTCGTCGTGAAGTGGGTTTTCACGCCGCTGACGCGGTTCTGCATGTTGTCGGTGACCAGCTGGCCGAAGCTCTGCGCGTCCATGCCGAAGGGATTGCCATGGATGACCACGCGCAGATCGCGGTTGGACGCGGCGTAGGCGACCTCCGCCCGCGTGTAGGCGGGCATCGGCTCGTCTGCCACCACGCGTTCGTTGGAGCAGGCCGCCGCCGCCGCGCAGAGGGCCAGGGCGGCGATACGGGTGAGAACCGTCATGGGCGTGCTTCGCTCTCTGTTGTCTCCCTGTCAGGAGAATGGAGCGTGAACGCCCGGCCGACAAGGCGCCGGCCGACAAGACGCCAGCCGACTGGCCCGCCGAGTTACACGTCGATGTCGTCCACGCGGACGAACTTCGCGTTGTCCTGGATGAATTGGAAGCGCAGCTCCGGCTTGCGGCCCATCAGGCTTTCCACCAGGGTCTTGGTCCCCTTGAAGTCGTCCTCCTGCTCCGGGTCGGCGGCGTTGGGCACGACGACGCGCAGCAGCGAGCGCTTGGACGGGTCCATGGTGGTGTCGCGCAGCTGGGCCGGCATCATTTCGCCCAGGCCCTTGAACCGGCTGATCTCCACCTTCTTGCCCTTGAACATCTTGCCCATCAGCTCGTCCTTGTGCGCGTCGTCGCGCGCGTAGACGGACTTGGCGCCGTGGCTGATGCGGTAGAGCGGGGGCAGGGCCAGGTACAGATGCCCGTTCTGGATCAGGCCGGGCATCTCCCGGTAGAAGAAGGTCATCAGCAACGAGGCGATGTGCGCGCCGTCCACGTCCGCGTCGGTCATGATGATGACGCGCTCGTAGCGCAGCTTGTCGCTGGAGAAGTCCTTGCCGATCCCGCAGCCGAGCGCCTGGGTCAGGTCGTTCAGCTCCTGGTTCGCCTTCATCTTGTCGACCGAGGCCGAGGCGACGTTCAGGATCTTGCCGCGCAGCGGCAGGATGGCCTGGGTCTCGCGGTTGCGCGCCTGCTTGGCGGAGCCGCCGGCCGAGTCACCCTCGACCAGGAAGATCTCCGTCCCCTCCGGCGTGTTGCGGGAGCAGTCGGCGAGCTTGCCGGGCAGGCGCAGGCGGCGGGTGGCGGACTTGCGCCCCAGCTCCTTGGACTGCTTGCGGCGCGCCCGCTCCTCCGCCTTTTCGATCAGGCGTTCCAGCAGCGCGTTGGAGGAGGACGGGTTGCCCGACAGCCAGTGGTCGAAGTGGTCCTTGACCGCGGCCTCGACGAGGCGGTGCGCCTCCGCCGTGACCAGCTTTTCCTTGGTCTGGCCCTGGAAATGCGGCTCCCGGATGAAGACGGACAGCAGAATGCAGGCGTCGCCCACCACGTCGTCGGCGGTGACCTGGGCGGCGCGCTTGTTGTTGGTCAGCTCGCCATAGCCCTTCAGCGCGCGCGTCAGCGCGGCGCGCAGGCCGGCCTCGTGCGTGCCGCCCTGGGGCGTGGGCACCGTGTTGCAGTAGGTGTGCGAGAAGCCCTCGTCGTCGTCCGGCCAAGCGATGGACCATTCCACGCGGCCCTGCTGGTTCGGGAAGTCCAGCGCGCCGGAAAAGGGCGTCGGCGTCAGGGTCTTGCGATCCTTCAGCGCGGCGTTGAGGTAGTCGAGCAGGCCGCCGGGGAAATGCAGCGTTTCCTGCGCCGGGGTGGTCGATTCCGGCGTCAGCAGCGACGGGTCGCAGCTCCAGCGAATCTCGACGCCGCGGTAGAGATAGGCCTTGGAGCGCGCCATCCGGTAGAGCCGGAACGGCTCGAAATGGGCGCCCTCGCCGAAGATCTCCGGGTCGGGGTGGAAGCGGATGGTCGTGCCGCGGCGATTGATCGCACCCTGCTTGGCGAGCGGCCCCTGCGGCAGGCCGCGGCTGTAGTTCTGGATGAACAGCTGCCGGTCGCGCGCCACCTCCACCGTCAGCCGGTCCGACAGGGCGTTCACCACCGACAGGCCGACGCCGTGCAGGCCGCCCGAGGTCTGGTAGACCTTGTTGGAGAACTTGCCGCCGGAGTGCAGCGTGGTGAGGATGACCTCCAGCGCCGACTTGCCGGGGTACTTGGGGTGGTCGTCGATCGGGATGCCTCGGCCGTTGTCGCGCACGATCACCGTGCCCTCGGCGGTCAGCTCCAGGTCGATGCGGCTGGCGTGGCCGGCCACGGCCTCGTCCATGGCGTTGTCCAGCACCTCCGCGACCAGGTGGTGCAGTGCCCGGTCGTCGGTGCCGCCGATGTACATGCCCGGCCGTCGGCGGACGGGCTCAAGCCCCTCCAGAACCTCGATATCCTGGGCGGAATAGCTGTCGGCCTTGCGCGCCGTGTTCTCGAAAAGGTCGCTCATGACCCAACTTTATAGGAATTTCGTCAGGGCTGCGCAAGCGCATGCGGTGGCCTTTATATACCCCGCGCACAAGATTTTGTGATGTGCTTTTTCGCCGTTAAGGAGGACCGATGAGCGACCACGCCTCTCCCACCGGAGCGTCCGCGCACCACGCCATGCCAAAGACCATGGACGACGGCCCGGCGTTGCGCACCATCGCCATGCCCGCCGACACCAACCCGAACGGCGACATCTTCGGCGGATGGCTGCTGGCGCAGATGGACCTTGCCGGCGGCGTGGTCGCCCTGCGGCGCGCCGGTGGGCGCGTTGCGACGGTGGGGATCGAGGCGATGACCTTCCACAAGCCAGTCTTCGTCGGCGACGAGGTCAGCTGCTACGCCTTCGTGGAGAAGGTCGGCCGCACCTCCATCCGGGTGCGGGTCGAAACCTGGGTGCGCCGGCAGCGCACCGCGCCGGAGCCGATCAAGGTGACCGAAGGCGTCTTCACCTACGTCGCCATCGGCGAGGACCGCAAGCCGCGCGAGGTCCCGGCGGAGTAAGGGGAGGCGAGGGGAGGCGAGGGCGGGCCGCAACGCCCGCCCCCGCCGGTTTCCCGATTACTGGCTGTTGGTGTTGCTGCCGCCCGGAGCGGCCGAGGGAGCGGGCGTGGTCGTCGGGGCCGGCGTTGTCGGCGGGGCGTTCCCCGTCACGCCCGAGGCGTTCTGGCCCGGCGTGCCGGCCGGGGGCGGCGGGGTGGTCGCCGGCCGTTCCGCCGTGGAGGTGGTGTTCGTATTCCCGCTGTCGTTCTTGGCCGACTGTTCGTCGCACGCGGCGAGGCCGAGGGCCAGCGCCGGAACGACGGCCAGCCAGAGCTTGCTACGCATGGAGTTCTCTCCCTTCCATGTTTTGCGTCCGCCGACGCAGCACCCGCCCCGGGAGGAGCGGCCGCAGCGGCAGCGCAGTCCAACAAACACGCTTCGTCCTGTCCTATTCCATTCAAGGCGGCGTTTTCTGCCGATGCCTTTCGAACGGGGTATCTCCGCCGCCGTTGCGGCAAGCTGAATGGCCGCTTTACTGTGCGCAGGAAGACAGCGGACCCGTGAATTCTTTTGGATTGCTTCTTTTTCGTTTGACCGAAGGAATCCCCTGTGATTCCATCCTGCCATGACCATGCTCTCGAACCTCTCCGACTCGTTGAAGCGCGCGGCGAAGAGCGCCCTTCGGCACACCATCGGCCCGGCCATCGGCGCGAGCGTCGTTGCCTATTTCGTCTATTATGCCGTGCAGGGCGACCGCGGCCTGCTCGCCATGAAGCATTTGGAGACGGAAATCGCGACGGCCGAATCCGTGCTCCAGCAGGTGAGGGCGGAGCGCGAGCGCATGGACAAGCGCGCCCAGCTGATGCGCAACGACCACCTGGACCGCGACATGCTGGACGAACGGGCGCGCACGATGCTGAACCTCACCAGCCCGCGCGACGTCATCATCCAACTACCAAAGGCGCCGGCGCCGGATGATCCTAGCGCTGAGAATAGCGCTGAGAAACGGCCCAGATCAGTGAATTAACCGGAAGCCGGTTAACTTCCAAATTCGCGTTTGAAAACAGGTATTTGCGTAGTCCGCGCTTGTCGTGTACTGTGCGCGCCATATCCACTTCCGGTGCGAGGGGGATGTTCCCTCGTAACGTGTTGCGGCCACGGCTGTTCGCTTGCCGTTGCCGTATGAACCCTGGGGAGGAAAAACATGGCCGCGTCACGACGCCGTCCCAAGGCGCAGACCGAGTCCGCGCCGAAGCAGGCCGCTTCGGCCGAGGAAATGATCAAGTTCTACCGCGAGATGCTGCTCATCCGCCGCTTCGAGGAGAAGGCGGGCCAGCTCTATGGCATGGGCCTCATCGGCGGTTTCTGCCACCTCTACATCGGCCAGGAAGCCGTCGTGGTGGGTGTGCAGGCGGCGCTGAAGGACGGTGACGACGTCATCACCAGCTACCGCGACCACGGCCACATGCTGGCCTGCGGCATGGACCCCAAGGGCGTGATGGCCGAGCTGACCGGCCGCCGCGGGGGCTATTCCAAGGGCAAGGGCGGCTCGATGCACATGTTCAGCCGCGAGAAGAACTTCTACGGCGGCCACGGCATCGTCGGCGCGCAGGTCCCGCTGGGCACCGGCCTCGCCTTCGCGCACAAGTACAACAAGGACGACGGCCTGTCCGCCGTGTACAGCGGCGATGGCGCCATCAACCAGGGCCAGGTCTACGAGAGCTTCAACATGGCGGCTCTCTGGAAGCTGCCGGTGCTCTACGTGATCGAGAACAACAAGTACGCGATGGGCACCTCGCAGGAGCGCGCGGCCGCCGGCGAGCTGTACCAGCGCGGTTCGGCCTACGGCATCCCCGGGCACCAGGTGAACGGCATGGACGTCCTGGAAGTCCGCGCCGCCGCCGAGAAGTGGGTGGAATACATCCGCGCCGGCAACGGCCCGGTCATCCTGGAGATGAAGACCTACCGCTACCGCGGCCACTCGATGTCCGACCCGGCCAAGTACCGCACCAAGGAAGAAGTCGAGAAGATGCGGAGCGAGTCCGATCCGATCGACAACCTGAAGCGGACCCTGCTCGACGGCGCCTACGTCACCGAGGACCAGCTCAAGGACATCGACCGCGAGGTCAAGGCCGTGGTGACCGAGGCTGCGGAATTCTCGCAGCAGAGCCCCGAGCCCGATCCGGCGGAGCTGTGGACCGACGTGCTGGTCGAGGCCTGAGGGTCGAAGCCTGACATCAACGCATAAGCGAGCGGTGCCGAGGGCCGGGGCATGAACCCTGGATGTCCCGCGCCGCCGGAGGTTGAGGAATGCCGATCGAAGTGCTGATGCCGGCGCTGTCGCCCACCATGACCGAGGGCAAGCTGGCGAAATGGGTCAAAAAGGAAGGTGACGAGGTCAAGTCCGGCGACGTGCTCGCCGAGATCGAGACCGACAAGGCGACCATGGAGGTCGAGGCGGTCGACGAAGGGCGCATCGGCAAGATCCTGGTGGCCGAGGGCACCGAGAACGTCGCCGTGAACACCCCGATCGCCGTCATCGTCGGTGAAGGCGAGAGCGCCGTGGACGCCGTATCGGCCGCCCCGGTGCCGGCGCCCAAGGTCACCGCGGAGCCGGTGGTCAAGGACACCGGCGCGCGCCCCGACGCCACCCTGCCGACCGGCCCGGAAAAGGGCCCGGCCGCCGCGCCGCCCGCGTCCGACGAGGACAAGTTCTTCGACAAGACGGTCAAGAAGACCGTCCGCGAAGCGCTGCGCGACGCCATGGCCGAGGAAATGCGCCGCGACCCGACCGTCTTCCTGATGGGCGAGGAAGTCGCGCAGTACCAGGGCGCCTACAAGGTGTCGCAGGGCCTGCTGCAGGAGTTCGGCGCCGACCGCGTCATCGACACGCCGATCACCGAGTACGGCTTCGCCGGCCTGGGCGTCGGCGCGGCCTTCAAGGGCCTGCGCCCGATCGTCGAGTTCATGACGTTCAACTTCGCCATGCAGGCGATCGACCACATCGTGAACTCCGCGGCCAAGACGCTGTACATGTCCGGCGGCCAGATGGGCTGCCCGATCGTGTTCCGCGGCCCGAACGGTGCGGCCGCCCGCGTCGCCGCGCAGCACAGCCAGGACTTCACGCCCTGGTACGCCAGCGTCCCCGGCCTGAAGGTGGTCGCCCCCTACTCGGCGTCGGACTTCAAGGGCCTGCTGAAGTCGGCCATCCGCGATCCGAACCCGGTCATCTTCCTTGAGAACGAGATCCTCTACGGCCAGACCTTCGAGGTCCCGGAGAGCGAGGACTTCATCGTTCCCATCGGCCGCGCCAAGATCCGCCGCACCGGCACGGACGTGACCATCACCGCCCACTCGCTGATGGTCAGCTACGCGCTCGCCGCCGCCGAGCTGCTGGAGAAGGAGGGCATCAGCGCCGAGGTCATCGACCTGCGCACGATCCGTCCGCTGGACACCGAAACCATCGTCAACTCCGTCAAGAAGACCAACCGCCTCGTCACCGTTGAGGAGGCTTGGCCGACCTGCGGCATCGGCGCCGAGCTGTCGGCCCTGATGATGGAGCACGCCTTCGACTATCTGGACGCTCCGGTGATCCGCGTGACCGGCCTCGACGTGCCGATGCCGTATGCTGCCAACCTGGAAAAGCTCGTCCTTCCTTCGCCGGACCGCATCGCGGAAGCGGCGAAGAAAGCCTGCTACCGCAAGTAAGGAGGGCGAGCCCATGACCATCCAGATTCTGATGCCCGCCCTCTCGCCCACCATGACCGAGGGCAACCTCGCGAAGTGGCTGAAGAAGGAGGGTGACTCGGTGAAGTCCGGCGACGTGCTCGCCGAGATCGAAACCGACAAGGCCACCATGGAAGTCGAGGCGGTCGACGAAGGCCGCATCGGCAAGATCCTCGTCCAGGCCGGCACGCAGGGCGTCGCGGTGAACACCCCGATCGCCGTGCTGCTGGAAGAGGGTGAGGACGACAGCGCGCTGGACAAGGCTCCCGCCCCGGCCACCGGCACGGCCGGCACCGGCGGCTATGGCAGCCAGGGTGCGGGCGCCCCGCCGGCCGACCAGGCCGTCGCGCCGAAGACGCCGGCCCCGGCCGCGGCGTCCACTCCGGCCCCGGCCCAGCCGGCCGCCCAGGTGGCTGCCAGCCACGGCGGTGACCGCGTGTTCGCCAGCCCGCTGGCCCGCCGTCTCGCCGAGCAGGCCGGGCTCGACCTGAAGGCCGTCAAGGGCAGTGGCCCGAACGGCCGCATCGTCAAGGCCGACGTCGAGGCCGCCAAGGCCGGCGGCGGCGCCAAGGCCGCCGCTCCGCAGGCTCCGGCCGAGGCGAAGGCCCCGGCCGCCGCTCCGGCTGCGGCTGCGGCTCCCGCCCCGGCCGTCAAGGCCGCGGGCATCGACGCCAAGGACCTGTCGGACAAGCTCGGCATGGCCTACAAGGCCCAGCCGAACAGCAGCATGCGCAAGACGATCTCCCGTCGTCTGACCGAGGTCCAGCAGACGGTGCCGGATTACTTCCTGGCCATCGACTGCGAGCTGGACGCGCTGCTGAAGGTCCGCGCCGACCTGAACGCCCGCTCCAAGGATTACAAGCTGTCGGTCAACGACTTCATCATCCGCGCCGCCGCGCTGACGCTGAAGAAGTTCCCGAACATCAACGCCGCCTGGTCGGAAGAGGCCATCCTGCGCTACGACCACGTCGACATCTCCGTCGCCGTGGCCACGCCGACCGGCCTGATCACGCCGATCGTCAAGAAGGCGGAGACCAAGGGCCTGGCCGAAATCTCCAACGAGATGAAGGGCCTGGCCGAGCGCGCCCGCGACGGCAAGCTGAAGCCGGAGGAGTTCCAGGGCGGCACCTTCTCGATCTCGAACCTCGGCATGTACGGCATCCGGGAGTTCGCGGCCATCATCAACCCGCCGCAGGCCTGCATCATGGCCGTCGGGGCGGGCGAGCAGCGGCCGGTCGTGAAGAACGGCGCCCTGGCCATCGCCACGGTGATGACCGTTTCGGTCACCGTCGACCACCGCGTGGCCGACGGCGCCCAGGGCGCGGAGTTCCTGGCGGCCTTCAAGAAGCTGATCGAGGACCCGCTCGCCATGCTCCTGTAACGAAGGACCGGACCGATGAGCGCCAGCCTCTCCCCCCTGCGCGCGGAGATCGACGCACTCGATGCGGAGATCATCGACCTTCTCGGGAAACGCTTCGGCGTCGTCCGGCGGGTCGCCGTCATCAAGCAGAGGGAGGGGCTGCCCGCCGTCTTGCCCGACCGCGTTGAAGCGGTGAAGGAGCGGGCGGCGGCGCTGGGCAAAGCCCAGGGGCTCGACCCGGACTTCATGCGGAAGCTCTTTGACACGATCATCGACGAGGCCTGCCGGGTCGAAGACGCGTTCTTCGCCGCATCCGCCGCCGACAAGGACGGCGCGGGCACGCCTTGATCTTAGGGAGGAACAACCCTTGGCCGACATGAACTACGACGTCCTCGTCATCGGCGGCGGTCCCGGCGGCTATGTGGCGGCGATCCGCGCCGCGCAGCTCGGCCTCAGCACCGCGGTCGTCGAGCGCGAGAACCTGGGCGGCATCTGCCTGAACTGGGGCTGCATCCCGACCAAGGCGCTGCTGCGCTCCGCCGAGGTGCTGCGCAACGCCAAGCACGCGGCCGAATACGGCCTGGTCATCCAGAACCCGTCCTTCGACCTGGACAAGGTCGTCCAGCGCTCCCGCAAGGTCGCCGGCCAGCTGAACGGCGGCGTCAAGCACCTGCTGAAGAAGAACAAGGTCGCCGTCATCGAGGGCGACGCCAAGCTGCTCGGCAAGGGGCAGGTGGCCGTCACCAAGAACGGCGCCGCGGTCGGCACCTTCGGCGCCAAGAACATCATCATCGCCACCGGCGCCCGCGCCCGCACCCTGCCGGGGCTGGAGGATGACGGCAAGCTGGTCTGGACCTACCGCAAGGCCATGACCCCGAACACCACGCCGAAGTCGCTGCTGGTCATCGGCTCCGGCGCCATCGGCATCGAGTTCGCCAGCTTCTACAACGAGTTGGGCGCCAAGGTGACGGTGGTCGAGGTGATGGACCGCATCCTGCCGGTCGAGGACGAGGAGATCTCGACCTTCGCCCGCAAGCAGTTCGAAAAGCAGGGCATGGGCATCATCACCGCGGCCAAGGCCGGCAACCTGCGCAAGGGTGCCGACAACGTCACGGTGGCGGTCGAGGCCAACGGCAAGACCGAGGACATCACCGTCGACCGCGTCATCCTGGCCGTCGGCATCGCGCCGAACACGGAAAACCTGGGCCTGGAGAACACCAAGGTCCAGACCGACCGCGGCCACATCAAGACCAACCAGTGGTGCCAGACGGAGGAGCCGGGCGTCTACGCCATCGGCGACGTCACGGGCGCGCCCTGGCTCGCCCACAAGGCCAGCCACGAGGGCGTAATCGCCGCCGAGCACATCGCCGGCAAGCACCCGCACCCGCTGGACGTCCGCAACATCCCGGGCTGCACCTACTCGCACCCGCAGATCGCGTCGGTCGGCCTGACGGAGAAGAAGGCCAAGGAGGCCGGCTACGACGTCCGCGTCGGCCGCTTCCCCTTCATCGGCAACGGCAAGGCCATCGCGCTGGGCGAGGCCGACGGCATGGTCAAGACCGTGTTCGACGCCAAGACCGGCGAGCTTCTGGGCGCCCACATGGTCGGCGCCGAGGTGACGGAGCTGATCCAGGGCTACACGGTCGCCAAGACCATGGAGACCACCGAGAAGGAATTGATGGAGACGGTGTTCCCGCACCCGACCCTGTCCGAGATGATGCACGAGTCCGTCCTTGATGCCTATGGCCGGGCGATCCACTTCTAATCGGCATGCCGAATGACCTCGGTCGGAGGATAATCCGCAAGAGCGCCGTGCACGACGGGGATGGCCCAGCCGGTCGGAGACCGACGACGGTATCCCTGCGGGCAGGCGCTATTGCCGGTGCGGTCCAAGCGTCGCTTAGACCATCGTCGTCTAGGCGATCCGTGTCCGGACTGCTAAACAGACTTGACCGGTTGGTCATTCCGGCCTATCCGGCGGACCTGTTTCCGCCGGAATGGCGCGCGTGAGCGTGTCCCCGTTCAGCATCGGCGCTGCCCGCGGGCAGCCCGTTGGGAGCTATTGACATCATGACCCTGGTCGATCAGTCCGAAAAGCTTCGCCATCCCGAAAAGGCCCACAAGCCGGACAACCCCATTCAGCGCAAGCCGGGCTGGATCCGGGTGAAAGCGCCGACCAGCCAGGAGTACAACGAGACCCGCCAGCTCATGCGCGGGCTCAAGCTGAACACCGTGTGCGAGGAGGCGGCCTGCCCGAACATCGGGGAGTGCTGGAAGCACAAGCACGCCACCTTCATGATCCTGGGCTCGATCTGCACGCGCGGCTGCGCCTTCTGCAACGTCGAGACCGGCCGGCCGGACCAGCTGGACCCGCATGAGCCCGACAACGTCGGCGAGGCCGTCGCCCAGCTGAAGCTCAGCCATGTCGTGGTGACGTCCGTCGACCGCGACGACCTCGCGGACGGCGGCGCGGAGCATTTCGCGCGCACCATCCGCGCCATCCGCGCGGCGTCCCCCGGCACGACCATCGAGATCCTCACCCCCGACTTCCAGAAGAAGAAGGGCGCGCTGGAGGTGGTGGTCGAGGCCAAGCCCGACGTCTTCAACCACAATCTGGAAACGGCGCCGCGCCTCTACCCGACGATCCGTCCGGGTGCGCGCTACTTCACCTCGCTACAGCTGCTGTCGCGGGTGAAGGAGCTGGATCCGACGATCTTCACCAAGTCCGGCATCATGGTGGGCTTGGGCGAGATGAAGGAGGAAGTCGGCCAGGTCATGGACGACCTGCGCGCCGCCGACGTTGACTTTATGACGATCGGACAGTACCTCCAGCCAACGCCCAAGCACGCGGCGGTGGACCGGTTCGTGACTCCCGAAGAATTCGAGAGCTACGCAACACTTGGCCGCGGCAAGGGTTTCCTGATGGTGGCCTCGACGCCGCTGACCCGCTCGTCCTACCACGCGGGCGCGGATTTCGAGAAGCTGCGCGAAGCCCGCCTCCGCAAGCTCGCGGTGGCCGCCGGTTGAGGGGCGCGGGCTGACGGGCTGCTGGAGACGAACGGAGCGGGTATGCCGACGCACGCGGAAAAGAAGGTCCTTCCCTACACGCCGGAACAGATGTACCGGCTGGTCGCCGACGTGGAGAGGTACCCGGAATTCCTGCCCTGGTGCCTGGCCGCCCGCATCCGCCGCCGCGAAGGCAACGTGATGTTCGCCGACCTGGTCATCGGCTTCAAGATGGTGCGGGAGCGCTTCACCTCCCGCGTCGAGCTGGACGAGCCGGGCCGGCGCATCGACGTGCAGTACACCGAGGGGCCATTCCAGTACCTGAACAATCACTGGATTTTCACCCCGCACGAGCGCGGCGTCTGCGTGGATTTCTACGTGGACTTCGAGTTCCGCTCGAAGATGCTGCAGAAGATCATGGGCGTGCTGTTCAACGAGGCCGTGCGCCGCATGGTCCAGGCCTTCGAAACCCGCGCCGACCAACTCTACGGCAACGGCGCCGTGCGGCCCGCCGCAGCGCGCACGGCCTGAACGCCTGCACCCAATTCCTTCTCCCCTCCGGGGAGAAGGTTAGGATGAGGGGGCGGCCGAAGGCCGGAAACGCCGCCTCATTGCAGTGCTTTGACGCCCAGCGGGCGCCCCCTCACCCTAACCCTCTCCCCAGGGGGGAGAGGGAATAGAGACCATCACCGAATGCTGCTGTCCGGCCGGGCTGTCTTCAGACGCTCCAGGGCGGCCTGTACGGTCGCGAGGCGGACCTCCTCGCGGTCGCCGGGGAAGTTGTATTCCTTGTGCTTGGCGGCACCCCGCCGCACCGCCGTGGCGATGTAGACGCGCCCGACGGGCTTCTCCGGCGTGCCGCCGCCGGGGCCGGCCACTCCGGTGACCGCCACCGCCACGTCCGCCTTCGACTTCGCCAGCGCCCCGACCGCCATGGCGACGGCCACCTCCGGGCTGACCGCGCCGTGGGCGTGGATCAGGCTGGGCGGAACGCCGAGCATCTCCGACTTGGCGACGTTGGAGTAGGTGACGAAGCCGCGGTCCACCACCTTCGACGAGCCGGGGATGTCCGTCAGCGCGCCGGCGATCAGGCCGCCGGTGCAGGATTCGGCCGTCGCCACGCTGTAGCCGGCCAGTTCATATTCGGCCAGCACCTTGGCGGCGAGTTCGCGGATGTGGTCGGGGAACATGCGCCGGCTCCTTTCTTCTTTTGACGCCCCACCTTACCCCGGCAGGCGCACCGTCGCCACCGCCTGCGCGGCGATGCCCTCGCCGCGGCCGGTGAAGCCGAGCCGTTCGGTCGTGGTGGCCTTCACGCTGACGCGGCCGGGGTCCATGCCCAGGATCTCGGCGATCCGGGCGACCATGGCTTCCCGGTGCGGGCCGACCTTCGGGCGCTCGCAGATCACGGTGACGTCCACATGGGCGATCTTTCCGCCACGGTCCGCCACGAGGTCGGCGGCGTGCTTCAGGAAGCGGGCGCTGTCGGCGCCGCGCCACTGCGGGTCGCTGGGCGGGAAGTGGCTGCCGATGTCGCCGGAACAGAGCGCGCCGAGGATCGCGTCCGTCAGCGCGTGCAGGCCGACATCGGCGTCCGAATGGCCTTCCAGCGTCTGCGTGTGCGGCACGCGCACGCCGCACAGCGTGACATGGTCGCCGTCGGTGAAGCGGTGCACGTCGAAGCCGGTGCCGGTGCGGATGTCGGACAGGCCCGCGTCCAGGATTCGCGCGGCACGGGTCAGGTCGTCGGGGGTGGTCACCTTGAAATTCTCCTCCTTGGCGGGCACCAGGGCGACAGACAGCCCCGCGCGCTCGGCGACCGCCGCGTCGTCGGTCAGTTCCAGCCCGGCCGCGGCGCGGTGGGCGGCCAGGATGTCCGGAAAGCGGAACCCCTGCGGCGTCTGGGCGCGCCACAGGCCGGAGCGGTCCACCGTGTCGGCCACGACGCCGTCCCGCCCGCGCTTCAGCGTGTCGGCGACGGGAACCGCGGCGATGGCGGCCGGCTGCTGGCCGAGCGCGGCGATGACCGCGCTGATGGTCGTGTCGTCGATCAGCGGCCGGGCCGCGTCGTGGATCAGGACGAGGTCCGGCGCCGACTCGGCGAGCGCATCCAGGCCGTTGCGCACCGAGTCCTGCCGCGAAGCGCCTCCGGCGACCGGTTCGGCCAGACCGAGTCCGGCGACGGCCGTCTCGTACAGGTCGCGAAACGCGGGGTTGATCACGACGCGCACCGCGCTCACCTGGGGATGGCGCAGGAAGGCCTCCACCGTGTGGCGCAGGACCGGCTTGCCGGCGACGTCGAGATACTGTTTGGGGCGCTCGGCGCCGAACCGCTGACCGCTGCCGGCGGCGGCGATGAGCGCGATGCAGGAAGGCATGGGACGGATCCGGTCCAAGTGGGATATATGTGGCGAGCGCGCCGGAGCCTAGCCTGTCGCCAAGGTTCCGCCAAGACTGGTTCCGCCAAGGCCCGCAACGCGGTCGGCGCACGGGCTTGGATCGTCCAGAAGAGGGAAGGGCATAGGGCCGCCGCATGTCGCAGAACATCGTCTACAGCCTGACCGCGCTGATGGCGCTGCTGCCCGCCTCCATCTACCCGTACCGCCGTATCGCCGGGCAGGGGGTGGAGGGGCGTTCCGCCTATTTCTGGGGCGCGCTGGTGCTCGGCTTCGCCGGCCCGGCGCTGTGGTCGCTGACCCAGGTGGCCGGCCGCTGGCACACGGGCCTGTCCACCGCGCTGTGGGTGACCATCGCGGCCTGCATGCTGCTGTTCACCGCGCTCAGCGCCGTCACCCGGTCGGCGTGGCGGCTGTCGCCGCTGCTGCTGCCCTACCTGCTGCTGGTTGGCACCTTCGCGACGCTGGCGGAGGAGGCCCCGGCCCCGCTCCTGCGCGGCGGCGCGCCCGGCATTTGGATCGACCTGCACATCGCCGTGTCGGTCATCACCTACGCGCTCTTGACGCTCGCCGCCGTGGCGTCCTTCGCCGCCTTCCTGCAAGAGCGCGCGCTGAAGACGAAACGGCCGACCTCGCTGACCCGCTTCCTGCCGCCGGTGACGGAGAGCGAGCGGCTGCAACTGACCCTGCTCGCCGCGTCGGAGGCCGTGCTGGGCGCCGGCCTCGCCACGGGAATGGCGGTGCTCTACTACGAGCAGGGCGTGTTGCTGCGGGCGGACCACAAGACTCTTCTGTCGGTGGCGAGCTTCGTCGTCATCGGAGGGTTGTTGCTGGCCAACGCGCGCACCGGCGTGCGCGGCCGGAAGGCGGCGCGTCTCGTCCTGATCGCCTATCTTCTGTTGACCCTTGCCTATCCGGGCGTGAAATTCGTCACCGACGTCCTTCTGGGCTAGTCCGCCCTCGGGGCTCATACGGGCGCATGGCAGCCACGGCGGCGGCACGACCGCTGGACGCTTGCGGCATGCCAAATCGCTGTGCTAGCGTGCACAAAATCTCATCATATCGACAATGTGCCCATCTCGTGGGCAGGTGCAAATGACCATTCAGATCGGCTCCATCACGCTTGAGGGTCCGGTGATCCTCGCCCCTATGTCCGGCGTGACGGATCTTCCCTTCCGTCGGCTCGTCAAGCGGGCCGGCTGCGGCCTCGTCGTGTCCGAGATGGTCGCCAGCCAGGCGATGATCCGCGAGAACCGGCAGACCCTGCGCATGGTGGAATGCGAGCCGGAGCAGTTCCCCATGGCCGTCCAGCTCGCCGGCTGCGAGCCGGAGGTGATGGCGGAGGCGGCCAAGCTGAACGAGGACCGCGGCGCCGCGATCGTCGACATCAACTTCGGCTGCCCGGTGAAGAAGGTGGTGAACGGCCACGCCGGCTCCTCCCTGATGCGGGACGAGGCGCTCGCCGCGCGGATCCTGGAGGCGACGGTCAAGGCCGTCTCAATCCCCGTGACGCTGAAGATGCGCAAGGGCTGGGACGAGGGCAGCTTGAATGCGCCGCGTCTCGCCCGCATCGCCGAGGACTGCGGGATCAGGATGGTCACCGTGCACGGGCGCACCCGCAACCAGTTCTACAACGGCACCGCCGACTGGGCCTTCATCCGCAAGGTGAAGGAGGCCGTGTCGATCCCGGTGGTCGTCAACGGCGACATCGCCAGCTTCGACGATGTGGACCGGGCGCTTGCCGAATCCGGCGCCGATGGCGTGATGATCGGCCGCGGCAGCTACGGGCGCCCCTGGTTCCCCGCCCAGGTCATGCATTATCTGCGCACCGGGGAGCGCCAGCCCGATCCGCCGCTGTCCCAGCAGCTCGACACGCTGCTGGAGCATTACGACGCCATGCTGGAGCACTACGGCGTGGAGGGCGGCCTGCGCGTCGCCCGCAAGCATGTGTCCTGGTATTCCACGGGCCTGCGCGGGTCCAACGAATTCCGGTCCGAGGTCAACCGCATGTCCAACCCCGAGGCGGTGCGCGGCTTCATCCGCGATTTCTACGCCCCGGCGATTGAAAGGATGGCCGCCTGATGGCCCGCAGTTCCGCCGCAACGCCGCTTCCCCGCCGTACGCCGCGCAGCCAGGCGCCGTCTTTTTCGGCAACGGCCCGGCCCGGTCGCGGCATCGACCCGTCGGTGGTCGTGAACGCGCTGCCCGATCCGGTCCTCGTCGTCGACGGGGCGGGCGACATCCGCTGCGTGAACCTGGAGGCGCAGGAGTTCTTCGACCTGTCGGCCGCCATGATGGAAGGCATGCCGCTGGCCGACCTGCTGCCGGCCGACAGCCCGGTGATGGGGCTGATCGAGCAGGTGCAGCAGGGGCGCCGCCGCGTCTCGCAGGAAGGCGTCACCATCGACACGCCGCGCATCGGCCCGCACCACGTCACCGTCCGCGTGACCGCGCTCGGCGATCCCACCGACCATGTGCTGGTGACCATCAACGAGCGCACGCTGGCGCGGAAGATCGACAACTCCCTGACCCACCGCAACGCCGCGCGCTCCGTGACGGCCATGGCGTCGATGCTGGCGCACGAGGTGAAGAACCCGCTGTCGGGCATCCGCGGCGCCGCGCAGCTGCTGGAGGAGAATTGCAGCGAGTCCGACCGCGTGCTGACCCGCCTGATCTGCGACGAGGCGGACCGCATCGTGGCGCTGGTCAACCGGATGGAGGTCTTCTCCGACCAGCGGCCGCTGGAACGCGACGCGGTGAACATCCACACCGTGCTGGAGCATGTGCGCAAGGTGGCGCAGAGCGGCTTCGCGCGGAACATCCGCTTCATCGAGCGCTATGACCCGTCGCTGCCGCCGGTCTATGGCAACCGCGACCAGCTCATCCAGATTTTTCTGAACCTGATTAAAAATGCGGCAGAAGCTGCACCGGATCCGGGCGGTGAGATCATCCTCAGCACATCTTATCAGCACGGCGTCCGCATGGCCCTTCCGGGCGGCGACACGCGCCTGCACCTGCCGCTGCTGGTGTCCGTTCAGGATAATGGGGATGGCATACCCGAGGATTTGCGGTCCAACCTGTTCGACCCCTTTGTAACCACGAAGGTGAACGGGACTGGCCTCGGTCTTGCATTGGTAGCCAAAATCGTCGGCGATCACGGGGGCGTCATCGAGTTTGACAGCCAGCCGCGCCGAACCGTCTTCAAGGTCTCGCTACCCATGTACGATGAATCGCAGATTTCCGGCGATCCCGCTCCGGTCCGAGGCGTCCGGGGAGCCCGCGGATGAGTGCCGCGACCATCCTCGTCGCGGATGACGACCGCGCCATCCGTACCGTTCTCACGCAGGCCCTTGCCCGCCTCGGCCACGAGGTGCGCACCACCGGCAACGCCTCCACGCTGTGGCGCTGGGTGGCGGACGGGCAGGGCGACCTGATCATCACCGACGTGGTGATGCCGGACGAAAACGGGCTCGACCTGATCCCACGGATCAAGAAGATCCGGCCGGACCTGCGGGTCATCGTCATGAGCGCGCAGAACACGCTGATCACCGCCGTCAAGGCGGCGGAGCGCGGGGCGTTCGAATACCTGCCCAAGCCCTTCGACCTGAAGGAGCTGGTGTCGGTCGTCGAGCGCGCGCTGAACTCCAATACGCCGCCGGCGGCCCTGCCGGCCGACGCGGGGGAATCGGACGAGCAGCTGCCGCTGATCGGCCGCTCGCCGGCCATGCAGGAGATCTACCGCGTCCTTGCCCGTTTGATGGGCACCGACCTGACCGTGACCATCACCGGCGAGTCCGGCACCGGCAAGGAGCTGGTGGCGCGCGCGCTGCACGACTACGGCAAGCGGCGCAACGGCCCCTTCGTCGCCATCAACATGGCCGCGATCCCGCGCGAGCTGATCGAATCCGAGCTGTTCGGGCATGAAAAGGGCGCCTTCACCGGCGCCACCAACCGCTCGACCGGCCGGTTCGAGCAGGCGCAGGGCGGCACGCTGTTCCTGGACGAGATCGGCGACATGCCGCTGGAGGCGCAGACGCGCCTGCTGCGCGTGCTCCAGGAAGGGGAGTACACCACGGTCGGCGGGCGTACGCCCATCAAGACGGACGTACGCATCGTCGCGGCCACGCACCGCGACCTGCGTACGCTGATCCGCCAGGGCCTGTTCCGCGAGGACCTGTTCTACCGCCTGTGCGTCGTGCCGATCCGCCTGCCGCCGCTGCGCGAGCGTACGGAGGACGTGCCGCTGCTGGTCCGCCACTTCCTGAACCAGTGCTCCGCCCAGGGCCTGCCGGTGAAGAGCATCGACCAGCCCGCCATGGACCGGCTGAAGCGGTACCGCTGGCCGGGCAACGTGCGCGAGCTGGAAAACCTCGTCCGCCGCCTCGCCGCCCTGTACTCGCAGGAGGTCATCAGCCTCGACGTCATCGAGGCCGAACTGGCCGACGCCACACCCGCCGCCCAGCCGGTGGAGGAACCGCAGGGGGAGGGCCTGTCGTCGGCTGTCGAACGGCACCTGAAGGACTATTTCGCCGCCCACAAGGACGGGATGCCGTCGAACGGCCTCTACGACCGCGTGCTGCGCGAGGTGGAACGCCCGCTGATCTCGCTCAGCCTGTCGGCGACGCGGGGCAACCAGATCAAGGCGGCGCAGCTGCTCGGCCTCAACCGCAACACGCTGCGCAAGAAGATCCGCGACCTCGACATCCAGGTGGTCCGCGGACTGAAGTGAGCCACGCCGCGGCGGCGGGGCATCACCGCCGCCGCGGCGTTACGGCCGTCCCACAGCGTGCCCTTTTTGTGACACGGTCCTCCCGCTGCCAACGGTGACGCGGGGTCCCGGCGGGCTCCCGAAGGCCTATCCGAAAGGCCAAGGGGCTTGCGGCTTGGCAGCCCGGCAACAGATGGTGTATCATTCCGGCAACAATACAGCTGCCGGATTCATGTCTTTCACAACTTCCGAGAATGCCACGGCCTTGTGGCAGCAATTCCTCCGCTGGGCGGCCCGCGTCGGGCTGGCCAAGCGGCTGGCGGCCGCGCTGTCCATCGCCGCCCTTCTGGCGGGCTTTGCGACCTACACCGCGCTGACGGAGAGCGCCCCCTTCGGGGAGACCAACCCGCGCACGGTCACGCTTCTGCTGACTCTCGACCTCGCGCTGCTCCTCCTGCTCGGCGTGCTGATCGCGCGGCGCATCGTCACGCTGTGGATCGGGCGGCGGCGCGGCCTCGCCGGGTCGCAGCTGCACGTCCGGCTGGTGGCGGCCTTCAGCCTGCTGGCGGTGCTGCCGGCCATCATCATGGCGGCCTTCGCCACGGTGTTCTTCTACGTCGGCGTCCAGTCCTGGTTCAGCGACCGGGTGCGCACGGCGGTCAATGAGTCCCTGGCCGTCGCCAGCGCCTATCTGCACGAGCACCAGCAGAACATCCGCGCCGACGCGCTCGCCATGGCGAACGACCTGAACCAGGAGGCGGCGCGGCTGGTCAGCGACCCCGACCGGTTCGAGCAGGTGGTCGCCACCCAGGCAATGCTGCGCGCGCTGTCGGAGGCAATCGTCTTCAACGGGACCACCGGCTCCATCCTCGCCCGCTCCGGCTACACCTTCGCGCTGGAGTTCGACCCGATTCCCGACGACAAGCTCCAGACCGCGCGGCGCGGCGAGGTGGCGATGATCGTCAGCGAGAACGACGACCGCGTTCGCGCGCTGGTGAGGCTCGACCGCTTCGCCGACACCTACCTCTATGTCGGCCGCATGGTGGAGCCGCGCGTGCTGTCGCACATGACCGCGGCGGAGGGGGCGGTGAAGGAATACGCGGCGCTGGAAAGCCAGCGCGGCAGCCTTCAGATCACCTTCACGCTGATCTTCCTGGTCGTGGCGCTGCTGCTGCTGCTGGCCGCCGTGTGGGCCGGCCTGATCTTCGCGACGAAGCTCGCCCGCCCCATCAGCGCGCTGATCGGCGCGGCGGAACGGGTGCGCGCCGGCGACCTGACGGTGCGCGTGTCCGAACCGCCGGCCGAGGACGAGCTTGGCCTGCTGTCGCGCGCCTTCAACCGCATGACCACCGAGATCGAAAGCCAGCGGCACGAGCTTCTGTCCACCAACCGCCTGCTCGACGAGCGGCGCCGCTTCACCGAGGCGGTGCTGGGCGGCGTGTCGGCCGGCGTGATCGGGCTCGACGCCGAGGGGCGCATCAACCTGCCGAATTTCTCCGCCGCGCGCCTGCTGGGGGTGGAGGACGCGGAAACGCTGATCGGCCGCAAGCTGGCCGACCTGTCGCCGGAGATGGGCGAGCTTCTGCATCACGCGCCGGCGCGCGCCGGGCGGGTCGTGCAGGACCAGATCCAGATCCGCCGCCCGGGGACCACGCCGCTGACGCTGCTGGTCCGCATTTCGGCGGAAGGGCGCGGGGGCGGGGAGGTGCGCGGCTACGTCGTGACCTTCGACGACATCACCGAACTGGTCTCCGCGCAGCGCAAGGCGGCCTGGGCCGACGTGGCGCGCCGCATCGCGCACGAGATCAAGAACCCGCTGACGCCGATCCAGCTGTCCGCCGAGCGGCTGCGCCGCAAGTACCTGAAGGAGATCACCACCGACACGGAGGTCTTCACCATGTGCACGGACACCATCGTCCGGCAGGTGGACGACATCCGGCGCATGGTGGACGAGTTCTCCGCCTTCGCGCGCATGCCGCAGCCGGTGATGAAGCCCTGCAACATCAACGACCTGGTCCGGCAGGCCGTGTTCCTGCAATCGAGCGCGCACGCCGGCAAGATCAAGTTCGAGACGGCTTTGCCGCCCGGCCCGCTTTCCGTGCAGTGCGACAGCCGCCAGATCAGCCAAGCGCTGACCAACCTGTTGCAGAACGCCGCCGACGCCATCGAAGGGCGCACCGCCCCTGCCGACGGCACGGAGCTGCCGCCGGGCGCGGTGTCCATCCGCGTCACGGCGGGCGAGGAGCAGGTCACGCTGGTGGTCGAGGACAACGGCAAGGGCCTGCCGGCCGACGAGCGCGACCGGCTGACCGAGCCCTATGTGACCACGCGGGCCAAGGGCACCGGCCTGGGGCTCGCCATCGTCAAGAAGATCATGGAAGACCATGGCGGCGTGCTGACCCTGGAAGACCGCGACAGCGGCGGGTTGGGGGGCGGGGCCCGCGTCAGCCTGATCATCCCGAACACGACACCGGCCGAGGCCACCGTCCACGGCGGAAGCGACACGCCGGCGGAGACCGGCGGAGAGAAGAGGCACGCAGCCCATGGCGCATGACATTCTGATCGTCGACGACGAAACGGACATCCGGATGCTGATCGCCGGCATCCTGAACGACGAAGGCATGAAGACCCGCGAGGCCGGCGACGCCGATCAGGCGTTCGCGCAGGTCGCCGCCCGGCGCCCAAGCCTCGTGATCCTCGACATCTGGCTCCAGGGAAGCCGCCTCGACGGCTTGCAGATCCTGGAACAGCTGATGCGCGACCATCGGAATCTGCCGATCATCATGATCTCCGGCCACGGCAACATCGAAACGGCCGTGTCGGCGATCAAGATCGGGGCCTACGACTTCATCGAGAAGCCGTTCAAGGCCGACCGGCTGCTGCTGATGGTGGACCGCGCCATCGAGGCCGCCCGCCTGAAGCGCGAGAACGAGGAACTGAAGCTGCGCGCCGGCGGCGAGGTCGAGCTGATCGGCCGTTCCTCCGCCATCAACCAGGTGCGCCAGAGCATCGACCGCGTCTCGCCCACCGGCAGCCGCGTGCTGATCACCGGCCCCGCCGGCTCCGGCAAGGAGGTGGTGGCGCGGCTGATCCACGCCCGCTCCCGCCGCAACGGCGGCCCCTTCGTCGGGTTGAACTGCGCCACCATGCGCCCCGACCGGCTGGAGATGGAGCTGTTCGGGACCGAGGCCGGGGTGGACGGCACCGGGCGCAAGATCGGCACCTTCGAGCAGGCCCATTCCGGCACGCTGCTGCTGGACGAGGTCGCCGACATGCCGCTGGAAACCCAGGGCAAGATCGTCCGCGCGCTCCAGGAGCAGGTGTTCGAACGCGTCGGCGGCGGCCACCGGGTCGAGGTGGACGTGCGCGTCATCGCCACCTCAAACCGCGACCTCCAGGCGGAGATCGAGCAAGGGCGCTTCCGCCAGGACCTGTTCTACCGCCTCGCGGTGGTGCCGATCCGCGTGCCCTCGCTGGCCGAACGGCGCGAGGACATCCCGCTGCTCGCCCGCCACTTCATGCAGCGGTCGGCCGAGGCCGCTGGCCTGCCGCCGCGCGAGTTCGGCGAGGACGCCATGGCCGCCCTCCAGGCCTACGACTGGCCGGGCAACGTGCGCCAGCTGCGCAACGTGGTCGACTGGCTGCTGATCATGGCCCAGGGCGACCCGAAGGAGGCGATCCGCGCCGACCAGCTGCCGCCGGAGATCGGCGCCATCACGCCCACGGTCCTGAAGTGGGACAAGGGCGGCGAGATCATGGGCCTGCCGCTCCGCGAGGCGCGCGAGGTGTTCGAGCGCGAATACCTACTGGCCCAGGTCACCCGCTTCGGCGGCAACATCTCCCGCACCGCCTCCTTCGTCGGCATGGAGCGCTCCGCCCTGCACCGCAAGCTGAAGTCGCTGGGCGTGCACGGCAACGAGAAGGGCAAGATGTTCGTGGAGTGATGCCTTGCTCGACGCCTCCGCAATGGTCATATTGAAATGACCATAGCGGTGAGGCGATTATGCCGGGGTCTGTCCTGACGGTCAGCGTGACCGAGTTCAAGGCGAAATGCCTTGCGTTGTTCGACGATCTGGAAGGCCGGAAGGTCTCGAAGATCGTCGTCACGCGCCATGGCCGGCCGGTTGCCGAGCTGAACGCACCGTCGTCTGAGTTGGCACCCATCCACGGGGCGCATCGGGGGTCCGTCCGGTTTCTGGACAGCGATGACGGGAGCGAACCGGTGTCCAGCGACGATGATTGGGACGCCGCGCACGGAATCCTGCACCGGTGAACCTGCTCCTCGACACCCATGCCATCCTGTGGCTGGACAGCGGAACCCCCATGACTCCCGAAGCCGTCGCGGCGATCGAGGTCGCGCGGCTGGAGGGCGGCGTTCTGGTGTCGCCGATCTCCGCGTGGGAAATTGGCTTGTTGGTTCGCAAGCGGCGCATCGCCCTCGACGTTGATCCCGTGGCTTGGTTCCAGCGGTTCCTCGGCATTCCCGGCGTCCGCTTGACGCCGCTGTCCGTCGAGGCCGCCGCGGGCTCATCCCTATTGCCGGAGCCGTTTCACGGCGACCCCGGGGACCGTATGATCACTGCCACGGCGCAGACTTTGAGCATTCCCCTGGTGACGCGCGACCGTGCGATCCGCGAGTTCGCCGCCTTGAACGGCACGCCGCGCATCATCGTCTGCTAGGCCCCGGAGTCGGCGCTGAGGTTCAAGGCAGCTTTCCCACCTTGGTCGGGGTCGCGCTTGGTGGTAGCCTCAGCGGTAAGTGTACGAAAATGCGGGCAAGCCTGCTTCGTTTTGGCTTCGAATTGACCTGAGATGGCTCGACCCTGACATGGCGCGATGGGCATACGTCAACGGCCGCTACCTGCCGCACGCGCAGGCGACGGTTCATGTGGAAGACCGTGGTTTCCAGTTCGCCGACGGCGTCTATGAGGTGGTGACCATCCTCGACGGTCGCTTCGCGGACCTGGACGGCCATATGGAGCGGCTGGGACGCAGCCTTGCCGAGCTGCGCATGGACTGGCCGGCGGCGCCGCGCGTGGTGGAGCGGATCCTGCGGGAACTGGCGCGGCGGAACGGGCTGGTGAACGGCTCCATCTACCTCCAGATCACCCGCGGCGTGGCGCCGCGCGACTTCAAGTTTCCGGCCAACGCCAAACCGACCCTGGTGATGACCGCCAAGCGCGTCGCGGCCTTCGCCAAGCCGGAGCAGCTGGAGCAGGGCGTGGCCGTGATCACGGTGCCCGACATCCGCTGGGGCCGGCGGGACATCAAGACGGTCGGGCTTCTGGCGCCGGTGCTGGCCAAGCAGCAGGCCGCCGAGTCGGGCGCCTACGAGGCGTGGCTGGTCGATTCCGACGGCACGGTGACGGAGGGAAGCTCCTCCAACGCCTGGATCGTGACGGGGGCCGGCACTCTGGTGACCCGCCCGCCGTCCCACGCGATCCTGAACGGAATCACGCGGCTGTCGCTGCTGCGGCTGGCCGCCGAGCGCGGCATTCCCGTCGAGGAACGGCCCTTCACGGTGGAGGAGGCGCTGTCGGCGCGGGAGGCCTTCGTGTCCTCGGCCGGCACTTTCGCGCTGCCGGTGACGCGGATCGACGGCCGTCCGGTGGGCGACGGCAAGCCCGGCGCGGTCACCATGGCGCTGCGCCAGGCCTATCTGGATTACGCGAAGGGGAGCACGGCGGCGTGAGCGGCGTGGCGGACATCCTGGACAGCCTTCCGGCCCTGCCGCGCGCGGTCCTGTACGACTGGGACAACACGCTGGTCGACAATTGGGGCACCGTGCGCGCCGCGCTGAACCACGCGCTGGTCACCTTCGGCCATGCCCCCTGGAGCGAGGCGGAGGCCCGGGAGCGAATCAAGCAGTCCATGCGCGACAGCTTCCCGCGCATCTTCGGGGAGCGCTGGACCGAGGCGCGCGACCAGTTCTACGCCTATTTCGAAGCCCACCACCTGGACCACCTGTGCCCGCTGCCCGGCGCGGAGTCGCTGCTGCGCGGCTTTGCAGAGCGTGGGATCTACCAGGCGGTGGTGTCGAACAAGACCGGCCGCTTCCTGCGGGCGGAGGCGGACAAGCTGGGGTGGACCGGCTTTTTCGGCCGTCTGGTCGGTGCCCAGGACGCGGAGTACGATAAACCGCACGTGGCGCCGGTGCGGATGGCGCTGCAACCGGCAGGCATCGAACCGGGGCCAGACGTCTGGTTTGTCGGCGATGCCGACATCGATATGGAATGTGCCCATGGCGCGGGAATGGTACCGGTGCTAATAGGATCGGGAGAGGGGAGCGGTTTCGGCCGTTTCCCGCCGACCCATCGGTACGACACATGCCATGCGCTGTGCGGCTTGGTGGTGCGCGGTGGTGACACCATATCGGTTGAACAGTAGTCGAGACGGTTGCAACGCACACCAAACCTTATCGCTGCGGGGAGCGGGCTCTCTAACAAAGGGCCCCAAAAACACTGAAGAAGGGGGCGACATAAATGTCTGAAAAAAGCCAAAACGTGCAGGACGTATTCCTCAATCACGTCCGCAAGAACAAGACTCCCGTGACCGTCTTTCTCGTGAACGGCGTTAAGCTTCAGGGGATCATCACCTGGTTCGACAATTTCTCGGTCCTGCTGCGGCGCGACGCGCATTCGCAGCTGGTCTACAAGCACGCGATCTCCACCGTGATGCCCGCGCATCCCATCCAACTCTTCGAGCCGCCCAAGGAAGGTGAAAGCGTCTGATCTTCCGACCAATGGCAACGGCCGGGCGCCCACCGCCTCCGGCCGCGCCATCGTGGTCCACCCCGTCCTCCGCAGCGAGACGGACGGGGCCTTGCGCCATCCCGAGTCCTGCCTGGACGAGGCGGTGGGCCTTGCGCTCGCCATCGATCTGGACGTCGTGCACGCCGAATGCGCGCGGGTGAATCGCCCGCAGCCCTCGATCCTGCTGGGATCGGGGACGGTGGAGCATCTGGCGCAGATCGTGGAGGAGCATGAGGCCACCCTCGTCATCCTGGACCACGCCCTCTCCCCCGTTCAGCAGCGCAACCTGGAAAAGGCGCTGAAGGCCAAGGTCATCGACCGCACCGGCCTGATCCTGGAGATCTTCGGCGCCCGCGCCCGCACGCGCGAAGGCATGCTTCAGGTCGAGCTGGCGTCCCTGACCTACCAGAAGTCGCGTCTGGTGCGGTCCTGGACCCACCTGGAACGGCAGCGCGGCGGTTTCGGCTTCCTGGGCGGCCCCGGCGAATCCCAGCTTGAGATGGACCGCCGCCTGATCGGCGACCGGATCGTCAAGATCAAGAAGGAGCTGGACGACGTCCGCCGCACCCGCGGCCTGCACCGCAAGGCGCGCGCCAAGGTGCCGTACCCGGTGGTGGCGCTGGTCGGCTACACCAACGCCGGCAAGTCCACACTGTTCAACCGGCTGGCCAACGCCGACGTCTTCGCCAAGGACCTGCTGTTCGCCACGCTCGACCCGACCATGCGGCAGGTGACACTGCCGTCGGGGCGCAAGGTGATCCTGTCGGACACCGTGGGCTTCATCTCCGACCTGCCGCACGGCCTCGTCGCTGCCTTCCGCGCCACGCTGGAGGAGGTGGACGCCGCCGACATCATCCTGCACGTCCGCGACATCGCCCACATCGACACCGACGCCCAGAAGGCCGACGTGCACGAGGTGATGCGGGATATGGGCATCGACCCGGACGAGGATGAGCGCGTCATCGAGGTGCTGAACAAGATCGACGCGCTCGACGCCGAGTCCCGCGAAGCGGTCCTGGCCCAGTCCCAGCGCAACCCGCGCGCCGTGGCCGTCTCCGCCCGCACGGGGGAGGGGATCGAGGCGCTCGACCGCCTGCTGGACGAGCGCATGAACGCGCACCGCCGCGTGGTGGACCTGTCCATCGACCTCGGCGACGGGGCGGCCCTGGCGTGGCTCTACGCCAAGGGCGAGGTGCTGGAGCGGCGCGACGACGACGCGCAGGCCCATCTGCACGTCGCCATCGATCCGGCGGATCTCGCCCGATTCGAGAAGCGCTTCACGGTCGAATGATCGTATACATATGACATTGGGCGACGGGCGCGGCATCTCGCCGCGCCCGGTCCGCCCTTCGTCAGGTCCCGAATGTCTTCACCGTCATAACTCGTAAGTAGTCTAGCGACTTTCGGGTGCGATCCCGACTTCTGGATGGGAGCAACGGCTTCCCCGGGAGGAGAACTGCCAATGCGATTGCAAACCGATCCGTATCGCTTTTCGATCACCGCCTTCATGGCGGACCAGGTGACCCTGGTCGCGCGCCAGGAACGGTTGTCGCCGGGTGCCGCGGTGCTGCGCATTCAGGAACTGTCGCGCGATCCCGCGGGGCGCGCGCATCTGCTGGAAATCATCAGCGAGGCCGCCCGGCACGAGACCAACCCGGTCGAATCCCGGAAGATCGCCGCAGTGCGGTCCGAACTGGCCGCCTGGGCGCCGTCGGCGACCTCCGACAATGGGCGCCCGCACGCCTGATCCTCCGCGTTTCCGGATCGGCATCGCAGGAATTGTTCATGGCGGTAATACGGGCGGGGCGCCATAATGGCGCGCCCGCCTGTTTCACGTTCCGACCGCCGGAGTCCCGTGCGTCTTCTCCTCGCCCTTCTGCCCGCGTTATGCCTGGTTGCCGCTGCCACAGCGGCGGCCGACCCGGCGCTTCCTCCGGGTTATGTCGAGGAGCCGGAGGTGGCGCCGGAGGATCCGCTCCCGCCGATGCCGGACGATTTCCCGCCGGCCCCGGTCGGCCCGGTGGTGACCGCGCCCGACGCCCGCGACCTGCTGAAGCAATGCAAGGAAGCGAGCTTCACCGACTGTTTCCGCCTGTGGCGCCCCCCGCCGCCCCCGCCGGAGGAGGAAACCAAGGAGGCGCGGCAGTCGCCGCTGCCCTTCGACGTGAAGATTCCGCCGCGCAAGCCGGACCCGGGTCCGCTCGTCGGACCGCCGCCGGTCCCGAATCCGGCGGCCGACCAGGCGACCTACGAGGCGCTGGTCAGGGCGCTGAAAGAAACGGGACTGGAAGGCAAGGTGTTGATCCCGGAGCCGCCGAAGGACGGCAGCACCATCCTCGAACTCGATCCGAAACAGAAAACGGCGCCGAAAAAGTGACGACCCAACCGAATCCGGGCCCGGTCCCGGAGTTTGCAATACCGGATGTGGACCGCGTCTCCGCCCTGATCCGCGACGTGGCCGAAACCGAGATCCTTCCCTATTTCCGCGACCTTGCCAACGCCGGCATCCGCGAGAAGACCGGCCCGGCCGATCTGGTGACGCTGGCCGACGAAGCGGCGGAGCGCGCGCTGACGCCGCGCCTGATGGACCTGCTGCCGGGCAGCACCGTGGTCGGGGAGGAAGCGGTCTCCGCCGACAAGTCGCTGCTGGACCGGCTGCATGGCGACGCGCCGGTGTGGATCATCGATCCGATCGACGGGACGATCAATTTCGCCAACGGCCGCCCGCTGTTTGCGGTGATCGTCGCGCTCGCCCGCGCCGGGGAGACGCTGGCCGGCTGGATCTACGACCCGTGCGACGGCCGGCTGGCCACCGCGGTGAAAGGGCAGGGCGCGTTCCTGAACGGCAAGCGCGTGCAGGTCGCGCCGGCCGTCCCGCTGCCGGAGATGGTCGGGGCGTTGTCCACGCGCTTCTGCGAGGAGTCCCTGGGACGGCAGTTGGACGAGCGCGGCAGGGCGCTCGGCCCGCGCGCCTGCCTGTCCAGCGCCGCGCAGGAGTATCTGCGGCTGCTGGAGGGCAGGGCGCATTACTCGCTCTACCACCGCCTGATGCCGTGGGACCACGCCGCCGGGGTGCTCCTGCACGCGGAAGCCGGCGGCTACAGCGCGTTGTTCGACGGCGCGCCCTACCGGCCGACCGTGCTGGGCGGCGGGGTCATGATGGCCCCCGACCGCGACAGCTGGCAGGCGCTGCACCGGCACCTGTTCGGGTAACGGGCCCCGCGGGTCAGGCGGGAGGGCCGGCTTACGACCGCTCCTCGCGCTTGGCCTGCTGCCAGAGGGCTTCCATCTCGTCGAGCGTCGCGTCCTGGGGCTTGCGGCCTTGATCGGCCAGCAGCGCCTCGATGCGGTGGAAGCGGCGCTCGAACTTGGCGTTGGTGCCGCGAAGCGCCGATTCCGGCTCCACCTTCAGGCGGCGGGCGAGGTTGACCAGCGCGAACAGCAGGTCGCCCAGCTCGTCGGCCACGCGCTCCTGGGCGCTGCCCGCGTCCATCTCGGCGCGCAGTTCCTGGACCTCCTCCTCGATCTTGTCGAGGATGTCGCGGGCGTCGGTCCAGTCGAAGCCGACGCGGGCGGCGCGGTTCTGAAGCTTCAGCGCACGGGTCAGGGCGGGCAGGCCGGCGATGACGCCTTCCAGCGCGGACGGAACGCGGCCTTCCTCGGCGGCCTTGGCGGCGCGCTCCGCGGCCTTGTGCTCCTCCCAGCGGGAGGTCTGCAGGTCGGCGGTGTTTACCTCGTCGGCGCCGAAGACGTGCGGGTGGCGGCGGATCATCTTGTCGGCGATGACGCCCGCGACCTCCTCGAAGTCGAAGAGGCCTTCCTCGCGCGCCATCTGGCTGTAATAGACGACCTGGAACAGCAGGTCGCCCAACTCTTCGCGGAGCGCGGCCTTGTCGTTCTTTTCGATGGCGTCGGCGACTTCATACGCTTCTTCGATCGTGTGGGGCGCGATCGTCGCATAGGTCTGTTCCAGGTCCCACGGACAGCCGCCGTTGGGATCGCGCAGGCGGGCCATGATGTCGAGAAGACGGTCGATGTTGCGGGCCATGGGCTCTCGTCTGGGGCGGAGAAAAGGAAATGGAGTCCGGGCGACCTTATCCGACCCGGAAGGCGGATAAAAGCCAAGCCACCCTGCTGGAGCCAATAAATCCTATAAGCGGTATTATGGAAAGTTTTGGGCGGACTGCGTGCGGGGAGGGCGCGTGGCCGTCTTCGCCCGTTTCTCCGCTTCCGCCTGGATGACCGCCGGTCCGGGATCGTCGAGCAGCTGAGCGTTCGGCGGGCGGGCTTTGCGCCGCTGTGGCGGGACCACGCTGCCGACCGGGATGACTTCGTCGTGGGTGCGCGCGAAGACGTTGCCGCATTGCCCGTTCCTGTGGGCGTCCGCGATTTCCTGGTCGCTGAGCAGCGAGCAATCGACCGTCTTCACCGCACAGGCCGATGACGCCAGAAGTGCGATCAACGGCAGCACGCGCTTCAGCGCTTTCGCCTCCATGCTCCAACGCTCCGATGGCAAGGCAACGGCTTTCACCGTAGCCTATACAGCCTCCGGCGCAACACTGTTCCGGCGGTAAGCCGGCCTGTCGCCGGGCCGTCGGCGGTAGCCCATCCACCCGCGGGAACCAGGCGCGCCAGCCGAAAATTCAGCGAGTGTCGCTGGTTTCCAGCAAAGCCAACAGGCCGGCCAGCAGCTCCGCCGGCCGTGGCGGACAGCCGGGAATGTGCAGATCCACCGGCAAGACCTCGTTGACCGGGCCGATGCAGGCGTATCCACCCCGGAACAGCCCGCCGTCCACCGCGCAGTCACCGCAGGCGACGACCCACTTGGGGTCCGGCGTCGCGTCCCAGCTGCGGACCAGCGCCTCGCGCATGTTCCGGGTGACCGGGCCGGTGACCAGCAGCACGTCGGCGTGGCGTGGCGACGCGACGAAGCGGATGCCGAACCGCTCCAGGTCGTAGATCGGGTTGTTCAGCGCGTGGATTTCCAGCTCACAGCCGTTGCAGGAGCCCGCGTCGACCTCGCGGATCGACAGGCTGCGCCCCAGCCGCGCCTTGGCCGCCTTCTCCAGCTTGCCGGCCAGTTCGGCCAGCGCCGGATCGGCTGGGGCCGGGCCGGCCTCGGTGACCGGGCCGCCCGTCAAGGACTTGAGGATATGCTTGAACACCGCTCCCCCTTACAGGTCATGCCCCGCGTAGGAACAGTTGAAGGACTTGTTGCACAGCGGAAAGTCCGCGACGATGTTGCCCTCGATGGCGGCCTCCAGCAGTGGCCACTGGAACCAGGACGGGTCGCGCGGGTGGCAGCGCCCAACGGTTCCATCCGCCTCGATCCGCACCCAGGTCAGAATCTCACCGCGGAAGGATTCGACGAGGGACATGCCTTCGCGGGCCCCCTGCCCTGCCGCAAGCGGCACCAGAGGCAACGGAGTCGTGCCGTCCAGGCCGCGCGGCAGGCCCGGCATCCGCTTTGCGATCTGCTCGATCAACGCGATCGACTGCTCCACCTCGCGAATGCGGATCCAGACACGGGCGTTGACGTCGCCCTCCGTGAGGACCGGCACCTCGAACTCCAGGTCGTCATATGGCGCGTAGCCGGGGTTGCGGCGCGCGTCCAGCCCGCGGCCGGAGGCGCGCCCGACCGGGCCGCCTGCGCCGAAACGGCTGACCAGCCCCGTGGCGACGACGCCGGTCCCCACGGTGCGGTCCTGCAAGGACGCCTTGCCGTCGTAGATGGTCACCAACGGCGGGAAGCGCCGGCGCAGCTCCGCGCAGAGGTCGAGCAGCAGGGCCGGTCCCCGTTCCGGCAAATCCGCCGCCACGCCGCCGGGCACCACGCGGTCCATCATCAGCCGGTGGCCGAAGCACAGGTCGGCCGCGCGCAGCACGGCTTCGCGCAGCTGGCTCATCTCCGCCAGCATGAAGGCGAAGGCGGCGTCGTTGCAAATGGCGCCGATGTCGCCCAGATGGTTGGCGACGCGCTCCAGCTCCGCCATCAGCGCGCGAAGCCAGACCGCGCGCGGCGGCACCCGGACGTCCAGCGCCGCCTCCACCGCGCGGGCGAAGGCCAGGCTGTGCGCGACCGTGCTGTCGCCGGAAATGCGGGCCGCCAGCCGGGCGGCCTCGGCGATGGGCTTGCCGCGCATCAGCCCCTCGACGCCGCGATGCACGTAGCCGAGCCGCTCCTCCAGCCGCACCACCGTTTCTCCGTTGGCGGTGAAGCGGAAATGCCCGGGCTCGATAATGCCCGCATGGACCGGCCCGACCGGGATCTGGTGCAGCCCCTCCCCCTCCACCGACAGGAAGGTGTAGGGGCCGGGATTCGGCGATGGCGCGCCCGGCCGGTCCGACAGCGGGCGACGCACGCCCCAGGCGTCGTGGTCCAGCCAGGGACGCGGGTCGGTCGTCCGCTCCGCGGTCAGGCCGTACAGGTCGTGGGCCGCGCGCTCCAGCCGGTTGGCGGAGGGTCGCACGGGGCTGAGGCTCGGGTAGCGCCCCTGCGGGCAGTCCAGGCTGACGACGGCGATGTCGCCGGACATGTCCTCGCGCAGCGCGGCGTAAACCTCCTTCGGCTCGCCCCACAGGCCCAGCAGGCTCCAGGCGCTGCCCTCCAACTCGGCGATCAGTTGAAGCCAGCCGTCGCGGGTCATGCGATACCGCGGCCACGGGCCGTGGTCCGCAACGGGCGCGCCGCCGATGCGGTTGAGCAGGCCAAACAGGGGTTGTTCTCCGTACACGTCGCCTCCCCTACCCCAGCAGCGCCGCGACGGTCTGGAACCAGGCGACCAGCGGCCCCGGCAGCCACAGCCCGGCGACGAGCACCAGGGCCAGATGCGCGAACAGCGGCACAAGCGATCCTTGGATGGGCGCATTCGCGCCGGAGGGCGTGCCGAAGCAAACCTGCTGAACCCGCAGCACGAGCGCGCCGAAGGCGACGAGAATCCCGATGGTCAGCGGCACGGCCAGCAGCGGCTCCCGCGCGAAGGTGCTGGTGACCAGCAGGAACTCGCTCATGAAGATGCCGAAGGGCGGCAGGCCGGCGATGGCGACCACCCCGGCCAGCAGGCCCCAGCCGAGCACCGGATGGCTGACCGTCAGCCCGGCGATCTTCTCGATCCGCTGCGTGCCCTTCACCTGCACGGCGTGGCCGACCGCGTAGAAGATGGCCGACTTGGTCAGGCTGTGCATGGCCATGTGCAGCAGCCCCGCGAAGTTGGCGAGCGGCCCGCCCATCCCGAACGCGAAGGTGATGATGCCCATATGCTCGATGGAGCTGTAGGCGAAGAATCGCTTGATGTCGCGCCGCCGGTACAGCATCAGCCCGGCCAGCAGCAGCGAGGCGAGCCCCATGGCGACCATCAGCGGCCCCGGCGCGATGGCGGCCCCGTTGGCGGCCAGCAGCATCTTGAAGCGCAGCACGGCGTAGAGCGCCACGTTCAGCAGCAGCCCCGACAGCACGGCGGAGATCGGCGTCGGCCCCTCCGCGTGGGCGTCGGGCAGCCAGGCGTGCAGCGGCGCCAGCCCGACCTTGGTGCCGTAGCCGACCAGCAGGAACACGAAGGCGAGGTTCAGGATGGCCGGGTTCACCTTGGCAACGTGGACCATCAGATCCGTCCAGGTCATCGCCGCCATGCCCGGCCCCATCACCGGCTGGGCGGCGAGGTACATCAGGATGGTGCCGAACAGGGCCAGCGCGATGCCGACGCCGCACAGGATGAAGTATTTCCACGCCGCCTCGATGCTGGCGGCGGTGCGGTACAGGCTGACCATCAGGACGGTGGTCAGCGTCGCCCCCTCCACCGCCACCCACATGACGCCCAGGTTGTTGGCGCTGAGCGCCAGCAGCATGGTGAACATGAAGGCCTGGTACATGGCGTGGTAGAAGCGCAGCTTCCCGGCGTCGAGCCTGCGGATCGCCACCTCGTGCCCGATGTAGCCGGCGGAGAAGACGCTGGTCGTCAGCCCGACGAAGGCGGTCAACGCGATCAGCGTAACGTTGAAGGCGTCCACCACGAACAGCGCGCCGCTGGACGGCTCCACCCCGAACTGGACGAGTGCCGCCACGAGCGTGATGGCGGAGAACAGGATGTTCAGCTTTGCGGCCAGCCGGTAATTCGGCACCAGCGCGAGGATGATCGCCGACAGCAGCGGGGTCGCGACGATGACGGTGATGGCGCCCATCAGTCGCTCTCCCCCCGGAAGCTCTCGATCTTCTGCATGTCGAGCGTGTCGAAGCGCTCGCGAATGTGGAAGAGGAAGATGCCGAAGATGATGAAGGCCACCATGACCGAGAAGGCGACGGACATCTCCACCACCAGCGGCATGCCGGCGACACCGACCGCGGCCAGGATCAGCCCGTTTTCGATGGACATGAAGCCCACCACCTGGCTGACCGCGTTGCGGCGCGAGATCATCATCAGCAGGCCGAGCAGGACCACCGACAGCGACAACGCCAGATTCTCGCGCGTGAGCGCCGTGGCGTCCTCCGTCACCGGCAGCACGAGCAGGATCGACAGCGTCACCAGTGACACGCCCGCCACCATAGTCAGCCCGATGCCCAGCGCCGGCTCGATCGTGCGCTGGATGTTCATCTTCAGGATGATCCGGTGCAGCGCGACCGGAATCACCACGGCCTTCAGCACCAGGGTCAGCAGCGCCGTAATGTAGAGGTGCGGCTCGTCGTGCGAAAAGGCCTGCCACGCCGCGGTGGCCGCGAGCGCCAGCGCTTGCATCGTGAAGACGTGCAGCAGGGAAAAGAGCCGGCGCTGGTAGAGCAAAGCGAAGCTCATCAGCAGCACCACGGCCCCCAGCATGTGCGCGGCATCGTAGCCGAGGTCGGTCATGACGTGCCCCCCAGCAGCGCTTTTTCCGTCATCCCCGCGAAGGCGGGGATCCAGGGCATTTCGAGGACGCGTCCGAACAGCCCTGGATCCCCGCCTTCGCGGGGATGACAGTGACGTTGCTTCCGGGACGAGGAGATGAATGCCCGCATCACACCCCCCGCGACACGTAGAGGAAGATCGCGCCGAGCAGGCTCAGCAGCAGCGCGCCGCCCAGGAACTCGCCGACGCGGAACACGCGCATCTTGGCGATGGAGGTCTCGAACAGGGCCAGCAGCGCGCCGCCGACGGCGAGCTTCAGTGCGAAGGCGGCCACGCCCCACAGCACGGCGAGCAGCCCACCCCCTGCCGTCGCCATGCCCCACGGCGCGAAGATGCAGGCGATCAGCGCCATGTAGAGCAGCAGCTTCAGCATGCTCGCTGCTTCGACCAGCGCCAGATGGCGGCCGGAATATTCCAGCACCATCGCCTCGTGCACCATGGTCAGTTCCAGGTGCGTCGCCGGGTTGTCGATGGGGATGCGGGCGTTCTCGGCGATCGCCACCATGACCAGCGCGATCAGCGCGAGCGCCAGCGAGATGCGCAGCCCCACCGCGCCGGACATCATGAAGTCGGCGATCTCCGCCAGCGAGGTGGTCCGCACCAGGATGGAGACGGAGAACACGATCATCAGCATGGCCGGTTCGGCGAGCGCCGCGATCATCATCTCCCGCGACGAGCCGATGCCGCCGAAACTCGTGCCCACGTCCATGCCGGCGAGCGCCAGGAAGAAGCGCGCGGATCCCAAGAGCGCGATCAGCGTGATCAGGTCGGCGGTCGGGGCCAGCGCCAGCTGGGTCGTGAAGCTCGGCACCAGCCCGGCGGCCAGCCAGATGGCCGTGAACATCAGGTAGGGCACGGCGCGGAACAGCCAGGAAGCGTTGCGGGCCAGCACCACCTCCTTCCGCAGCAGGCGGCGCAGGTCGCGGTAGGGCTGGAGCGGCGACGGCCCGCGCCGGCCGACCAGCCGCGCCTTCGCCAGCCGCACCCAGCCGGTCAGCAGCGGCGCCAAGGCCAGCACCAGCAGCATCTGCACGATCTGATAGAGGCTGGCGAGCAGGACCGTCATCGTTGCGTTACCGCCACCATCACGAGGAGAACGACCAGCGCCAGGAACATCAGCGTCAGGTAGCGGCGGATGGTCATGAACTGCAGCCGGTTCGCCCGCTCCGCCAGGCGGTCCACGGCCACGCCGACGGGCGTGAACAGCAGGGCCCAGGCCGGGTCGGTCCAGCGGACGGTCAGGCGCGCCGGGCGCGTGTCGCCGGGCTCCGGCATCTCCACCTCGTCGCGGGCGCGGAAGACCGTGCTGCCGAAGGCGCGCCGGATCGGCTGGCCGAAGCTGGAGGCGGTGTATTGCGTCACCGCCGCCGGATCCGGCCCATCGAAGCCGCAGCCCCAGGGAATCGACAGCCGCACCCGGTCGCTGGCGCGCCGGTGGATGACCAGCACCAGCAGGACCGACAGCAGCGCGATCACCGCCAGCATGATCAGCCCGTTGTAGGAATTGCCGATGGCCGAGGTCGGGGCGAGCCAGAACCAGGGTTGGTAGGCGCGGTCGTCGAAGGGGCCAGCCTCCACCATCAGCCGCACCGCGGGCTCGAACAGCCGGATCAGCGGCGTCGGCAGCACGCCGAGCGCGACGCAGAGCGCCGCCGGAACCGCCATGCCGAGCCGCATCCCCGCCCCGACCTCCGCCGCCTCACCCGCCGCGCGCGACCGCGGGCGGCCGAGGAAGGCGATGCCGTAGAATCGCACGAAGCAGGCGCCGGCGAGCGCGGTGGCGAGCGCCAGGGCGGCGCCGACCACGGCGATTTCGATCTTCAGCGACCATTCCGGCAGCGCCGGCCCGTTCAGGATCGCCTGGAACAGCAGCCATTCCCCGACGAAGCCGTTCAGCGGCGGCAGGGCGGAGATGGCGGCAGAGCCGATCAGCGCCAGCACGGCCGTGGTCGGCATCCGGTGGATCAGCCCGCCGAGCCGGCCCAGGTCCCGGCTGCCCGTCGCCGTCAGCACGGCGCCGGCGGTGAAGAACAGCAGGCTTTTGAACAGGGAATGGTTGGCCACGTGCAGCAGCCCGGCCGTGAGCGCGAGGGCGGCGATGACCGGCGTGTGGCTCGCCTTGAACACCAGCGCGAGGCCGAGCGCGATGACGATGGCGCCGATGTTCTCCACCGTCGAATAGGCCAGCAGCCGCTTCACGTCCTCCTGCATCAGAGCGTAGAGGACGCCCATCACCGCGGTCAGCGCGCCGAAGCCCAGCATCACCCCGCCCCACCACCAGGCGGGCTCGCCCAGCAGGTCGAACAGGACGCGGATCATGGCGTAGACCGCGACCTTGGTCATCACGCCGGACATCAGGGCGGACACGTGGCTGGGTGCTGCGGAATGCGCCAGCGGCAGCCAGACATGCAGCGGCACGAGGCCCGCCTTCGACCCAGCCCCCAGCAGCACCAGGACCACGCAGAACGCCGCGGCGGACACCGACGGCGCTTGGGCGCGGATCGCGTCGAAGCTGTAGTCCCCATGCGCGGTCGCCAGAAGCCCGAAGGCCAGCAGCAGGCAGGCGGTCCCGAAGCTCGCCATGATCAGGTAGAGGCGCGCGGCGCGCGGCGTCCCCTCCTCCCGGTGGGTCGACAGGACCAGCAGCCAGGAGGCCAGCGACATGAACTCCCACGACACCAGGAAGGCGAAGGCGTCGTCGGCGATCAGCACCATGTTCATCGCCGCCAGGAACAAGGGGAACAGCGGCAGGACCGGTCCCGCGTGCGAGTCGCGGTGCGCGCGCTCGTACCCCCAACCGAACAGGCTGGCGGTGATGCCGCCGAAATTGACGATCAGCAGGAAGAAGGCGGACAGCGCGTCCGCGCGCAGGTGCGTCCCGATCCACGGCAGGCCGATGGGGAGCACCCAACCCTCCGCCACACCGCCACCGCCTGCCAGGGTCGCCGCGGCCCACAGCACGACGATCGCGCAGGCGGCGGCCGATCCGCCGTAGACGATCGTTGGCACCGACGGCAAGCGCCGTGCCGCGACCCCGGTGGCCGCCATGACGAACAGGAAGGCGATTGCCGAAACGACAAAGCCCAAGGGAGAGATTCCGGCTGAAGTAGACCCACAACAAGTAAGGATGTTTCTCCCAACCAACGCAAGGGGAAAAACCCTGTCCGTCGCACGTGCCGCCGGCCGGTGGGCAATGCGCAACAGTCGCGCAGAAAAATGGCGGCATGCCGGTGCGGCAGCCGCCAAAGTCGGTTCGGGAGGAAACGCAACCAAGTTGCTGATGACCACCCTATCAACGGGGCCTGAATTATTGGTTAACGTGTTAACCGAATATCTTCACTATGCTGGATCTTGCTTACGGAGCATTTTAGGCAAAGAAAAAGCGGCTCAGCCGCAGATGCAGCGAGCCGCTGGAAGTTTGGTTCGGGAGGAAACGCAACCAAGTTGCAAGACGATGTATAGGGCTGACATGGTTAACGACGGGTAAATGCCGGGGCCTTTTTCTTCCCTTATACTTTTTTGCAAAACATACCGCTTTATCGTGAAAAGGCGAGGTATGCTCCGCGGCGGCGCCTTGCGCCGGACTTCGGCACCTATCAGCCGGGCCGCGTCCGCATCCTTTCCGGCGGCGCCGCGCCCCGATGTTCCGTCATACCCCAGATCGCCACTGGTCGTGGGCACCTCCTTCGCGGTATAGGAGCCGCCTTGTCTTTCACCAGTGACCGGTCATCCATGCTGTCCATCAGCCAGCGCATCGCCGACGAGCTTTCGGTTCGTGAGTCCCAGGTCGCCTCGGCCGTCAAGCTGCTCGACGAGGGCTCCACCGTCCCCTTCATCGCCCGCTACCGCAAGGAAGCCACGGGCGGGCTCGACGACACGCAACTGCGCACGCTGGAGGAGCGTCTCGGCTACCTGCGGGAGTTGGAGGACCGGCGCGCCGCGATCCTGTCCTCGGTTCAGGAACAGGGCAAGCTGACGCCGGAGCTGGAACTCCAGATCAAACAGGCGGACACCAAGACGCGCCTGGAAGACCTCTACCTGCCCTACAAGCCGAAGCGCCGCACCAAGGCGCAGATCGCGCGCGAGGCCGGGCTGGAGCCGCTGGCCGACCTGCTGCTCGCCGACCCCGCCAAGGTGCCGGAGGCCGAAGCCGCCGCCTTCGTCAGCGCCGAGAAGGAGGTCGCCGACGTCAAGGCCGCGCTGGACGGCGCCCGCCACATCCTGGTGGAGCGCTTCGGCGAGGACGCGGAGCTGGTCGGCAGGCTGCGCGCAACCATGGCCGACAAGGGCGTGGTCACCTCCAAGGTGATCGAGGAGAAGCGCGCCGAGGGCGCTAAGTTTTCCGACTATTTCGAATTCGACGAGCCCTGGGCGAAGCTGCCGTCGCACCGCGCGCTGGCGCTGTTCCGCGGCCGCGCGCAGGGCGTGCTGGACATCCGCCTCGACCTTCCGCTGGAGGAGGGCCAGCCGCACCCGGCGGAGCGCACCATCGCCGCCCACACCGGCATCCGCGACCAGGGCCGCCCGGCCGACAAGTGGCTGTCCGACGTGGTGCGCTGGACCTGGAAGCTGAAGATCGGCCCGCACGTCGAGACCGACTTGATGAGCGACCTGCGGGACCGTGCGGAGGACGAGGCGATCCGCGTCTTCGCCCGCAACCTGCATGACCTTCTGCTCGCCGCCCCGGCCGGCCCGCGCACGACCATCGGCCTCGACCCCGGTATCCGGACCGGCGTGAAGGTCGCCGTGGTGGACGCGACGGGCAAGCTGGTGGACACCACCACCATCTACCCGCACCAGCCGCGCAACGACTGGGACGGCTCCATCGCCGTGATCGCCGCGCTGGCGGTCCGCCACAAGGCGGAGCTGATTTCCATCGGCAACGGTACGGCCAGCCGCGAGACCGACAAGCTGGTCGCCGACCTGTTCAAGCGCCACCCCGAACTGAAGCTGACCAAGCTGGTGGTCAGCGAGGCCGGCGCGTCCGTCTATTCGGCCTCCGAGACGGCTGCGGCCGAATTCCCGACCCTGGACGTCTCGCTCCGCGGGGCGGTGTCCATCGCCCGCCGCCTCCAGGACCCGCTGGCCGAGTTGGTGAAGATCGAGCCGAAGTCGATCGGCGTCGGCCAGTACCAGCACGACGTGTCCGCCGGCAAGCTCGCCCGCTCGCTGGAGGCGGTGGTGGAGGACTGCGTGAACGCCGTCGGCGTCGACCTGAACACCGCGTCGATCCCGCTGCTGACCCGCGTGTCGGGCCTGAACGAGACGATCGCCCGCAACATCGTGGAGTTCCGCGACAAGAACGGCGCCTTCCGCTCGCGCAAGCAGCTGCTGGAGGTGCCGCGCCTCGGGCCGAAGACCTTCGAGCAGGCGGCCGGCTTCCTGCGCATCCGCGAGGGCGAGAACCCGCTGGACACCTCGGCCGTCCACCCCGAGGCCTACCCGCTGGTCGAACGCATCCTGAAGAAGACCGGCAAGGATCTGGGCAGCGTCATCGGCGACGCGCGCTTCCTGCGCGGCCTGTCCGCGGAGGATTTCACGGACGAGCGCTTCGGCGTGCCGACCGTGGAGGACATCCTGAAGGAGCTGGAGAAGCCCGGCCGCGACCCGCGTCCGGAGTTCAAGACCGCCGAGTTCAAGGAGGGGGTGGAGGAGCTGAAGGATCTCCAGCCCGGCATGGTGCTGGAAGGCGTCGTCACCAACGTGACGGCCTTCGGCGCCTTCGTGGACGTCGGCGTCCACCAGGACGGCTTGGTCCACATCTCCCAGCTCTCGACCAGCTTCGTGAAAGACCCGCACACGGTGGTGAAGGCGGGCGACATCGTGAAGGTCAAGGTGCTGGAGGTGGACATCCCGCGCAAGCGCATCGGCCTGACCATGCGCCTGACCGACGCCGCCCCGCGCCCCGAAAAGGCCCAGGGGCCGCGTGGGGAACGCCCGCGCGACGACCGTCCGCGTGACGGCCGCCCCCAGGACGGGCGCCGCAATGGGCCGCCAGCCGGCAAGCCGGCCGCGAAGCCGAACCCGGCACCGGCGCGGGCGCCGGAGCCGATCAACAACGCCTTCGCCGAAGCCTTCGCGCGCGCCCAGGCCGGCAAGAAGCGGTAACCGCCGCGGGCGCGGCCGCGGCGCTCCTTGCTCTGGGACATCCAAGCGTCCACGCCGTTGCGCGTGGACGCTTTGCCTGCGAAAGGTTAGGTTGGCGGAAAGGGCAAGGGCACACCGTCTCATATGACCGCACCCGCAATCAGGATCGCCGGCGCCTACGCTGTTCTCGCCATTGTCTGGGTGGTCGGGTCGCACGATCTTTTGAATGCCGTCGGTCTCGGCGGGAACGCCCTCGTCGCAAAGACGAAGGGCGTTGCCTTCGTCCTGGTCACGGCGGTCCTGCTGTGGTTCTTCCTGCGCCGGGAATTTATCCGCCGGGCGCGGTCGGAGGAGGCGCTCCGCTCGACCATGGAGCGGCTGGCGCAGTCCGAGGCCGACCTCCGGTCGATCATCGAAAATTTGCCCGACGCCTTCTACCGCACCGACCTGGACGGGCGCGTGATCATGGCCTCCCCCCATTTCGCGCGGGAGTTCGGCATCCCGCCGGAACAGGTCGTCGGCACGCGGATCACCGACCATTACGTGGAAGAGGACGGGCGTAGCCGCTTCATCGCCGCGCTGAAGGACGCCGGGGGGCAGATCCGCGACTACGGTATCCCCATGCGGCGCAAGGACGGCGAGCTGATCTGGGTAACCGCCAACGCCTACATTCGCCGCGACCCTTCGGGGCGCGCGCTGGGCATCGAGGGGGTGGCGCGGAACACCACCGCGCAGCACCATCTGGAGGAGCGGCTGCGCTATCTGGCCGGGCACGACATGCTGACCGGCCTGTGCAACCGCATACGCTTCGAGGACCGGCTGCAGCACGCCATCGCCCGCGCCCGCCGGGAGAACCGGAGCTTCGCGCTGCTGTTCCTCGATCTCGACGGATTCAAGGAGATCAACGACACCTACGGCCACCATAAGGGGGACGAGGTGCTGGTGATCATCGGCAAGCGCCTTGCCGGCGTCCTGCGCGACAGCGACAGCACCGCCCGCATGGGAGGCGACGAGTTCGCCGCCCTGCTCGAAGGCGACATATCGACCGCGAGCGCGCGCGCCGTGGCGGAAAAGATCATCGCCGCCATCGACGCCCCCTTGCCCGACCTGTCCCACCGGGTGTCGGCCAGCGTCGGGCTGGCGCTCTACCCCTGGGACGGGGCGGACGCGGACACGCTGCTGCATTCGGCCGACCAAGCCATGTACCGCGCCAAGCGCCTGGGCAAGAACCGGCTCGAACTGGGCGCGACCTGAACGTCAGCCGGGCCGCGCCGCGTCAAGCGCCAGCCGCAGCCCCAACGCCCCGATGACCGACGCCGCGACACGGTCGATCCAGCCCTTGGAGCGGAGGTAGGCCGCCCGCGGGCGTCCGGCGGAAAAGGCGACGGCGACGATGGCGTACCAGCCCGCCTCGATCAGGAACACGGCGGGCGGCAGCGTCAGCAGGACCCACGCTGGCGGGGCCGCGGGAAGCAGTGCTGCGAAGATGCTGCCGTAGACGATCGCCGTCTTCGGATTGCTCAACTGGGTGGCGAGCGCGAACCAGAAGGCACGGCCCGCGCCGGCCGTGTCCGCTGGGCTTTCTGCCACATGGATGGGCTCTCCGGCGCCGCGCCAGATGCGCACCGCCAGGTGGATCAGATACAGCCCTCCCGCGACCTTCAACGCGAGATACAGCCAGCCGACCTGCGTCAGCAGCGCGTGCAGGCCAAGCAAGGCGAGCGCCGCGAACACCACGCCCCCGACGCCCATGCCCAACGCCGCGGCCAAGCCGGCCCGCCGCGACTGGGCGATCGACGTGCGCGCCACCAGCACGAAGCTGGGGCCGGGGCTCATGGCGCCGATCGTCAGGGCGCCGAGAATGCTCAACAGGGCAACGGACGCGTCCATGGCAGCGGCTCCGCAATTCTCACGATGAGAGACGATAATCGAGGAGCGCGCGCCTGTCAGGTGTCCGAACGCCGCACTCCCGGACCGGCCATTTTTCGCAAAGTAAAGATAGCGGCGTTCCCTGCCAGTAAAAAGGAACGTACAGGGTCAAAAATCGCTCATTTACAAATACAAGTGAGTGCAGATCATCGAGTATTTTCTTGGCGAGAGAGTGCGGCACCGTGTTTGAGACGCGCGAAAAAGACAGCTTTGAAGGTTCGGCTTACTGTCCGGCCTGCGCAATCGCGCTCAATCCTTTCAAGAGGCTACAATGTCCAACACCGCCGTCGTCACCCTGGCCGACATCGCTCCCGGCCAGACCTTCACCGTCGCCATCAACACCCAGTCCGGCTGCACCTACTCCGTGAAGGTGCTGGACCAGGCCAACCAGGTCCTGGTCGACAAGACCGCCGGTGGCGTGAACTGGAACTTCACCACGGCCGTCGCCACGGCCCCGACCGACGCCAGCCGCTGGCCGCTCTCGCTCCAGATCACCGGCAACGGCGGCTCGACGCTGAGCGTGCTGGACCAGGTGACCAAGCTCGCCGGCTACAACGCCACCTACATCACCAGCTACGTCGTCTGCCTCGACGACGCCGGCACCGGCTCCGACCGCGACTTCCAGGATCTGGTCGTCACGCTGAACGCCTACCGCACCGTGGGCTGATAAGCCGCTCCGCGGGCCGAAGAAGCGAACGCTCCAAGGCCGACGGGCCGCCATCCTTCGATGGCGGCCCGTTCCGTTTCGATCGGCACCGGACGCTGACCGCAGCCTATTCCGCCGCCATCATCACGCCGGGGTTCTTGCGCGGAGCGCTGCGGGGCCGGCCGCGCTTGGCCGCCGCCGCATCCGCCGGAAGCAGGCCCAGCGTGCGCCCGACCTCCTCGTCCGTCGGCTTGCGCCGGTAGGCGGCGACGTAGCGGTCCAGAGCCGTCAGGCATTCCGCGATGGTGCCCGATCCCACGGCCTTGCAGTCCTCGAAGGCGTGGGGTTCCGGGCGGAACCAATGGGTGATGTAGCACTCCTCGGTTCCGTTCAGGCTGAGGGTGAGGGCGAAGCGGCCCTCGTGCCCGATACGGGCGTGAGCCGCGCGCAGCCGGGCCTGGACCTCCTCGATCATCATGGCGTCGCGTTCCTTATCTCTAGGCCGCTTCCGTCAGCAGCCGTTCTTCCAACCGGCGGGCCCACTCGGCGTCACGCGCCAGCGATTCCACCAGTGCGCGGGCCGGTGCCGCCGTCTCGGCCGGCGTGTCGGGGCGGAGCAATGCTGCCAGCCGCATGGCCATGCTCTCCGCCTCCGCCTCGACCCAGCGGGCGTACTGGCGCCGCCGGTCCGCCTCGTTCCAGTACCAGCGCGGCAGCTGGGCGTTGCTGCGCTCCATCTCGCCTTCCCAGGCGCTCATGCGGAACAGGCCGCTGGGAGAGCGTTCGGCGCGGGTTGCGGTCATGACGTCTCCTTTCCGGCCTGTGTCATGAGCTTCAGGCGGCCTCCATTTCGCCGCCGTCCTGGTCGCCGCTCTCTTCGCGCTTCAGGATCTCCGCCTTCTTCTGGGCGAACAGGCTGGTGATCCGGTGCTGCGCGGCACGGTCGACGCTGCCGATCTCGCGCAGGCGGGTGCCGACGCCGGCCCGCCAGACCTCCTCCAGGTCGTCGAGGTCCAGGCAGGCGCCGAGGCGCTTCCTGACCTCCTCCTCGAAGGCGGCGATGGCGGTGGGCTGCAGGTCCGGATTGGCCTTGGCGGCGTAGAAGGCCTCCGACTCCTCCCGGTACTTGCTATCGTCGAACTGCCCCATGTGGACGTCGGCGGCGAGGCCGAGTTGCACGAGGCATTTGCCGACCGCGTCGGTCATCGACATCTTGAAGCACTCGTCGTCGGGCGCCTCGATGCCGTTGCGGCGGCGGACCATCTCGGTGCCGCCCCACTGCGGGCCGGTCCAGCACTTCTCGCCCGTTTCCGGGTCGATGTACCAGACGCGGGCGCAGATGAAGACCATGCGTTCCGCGATGGTCCAGTCCATCTGCTCGTAGCCCCAGCCCTTGCCGACGGGACCGAACACCTCGGTCATCATCATCAGGCGCCAGGTCGGGTCGATCTGCGTGCCGCGGAAGCCGCCGGAGCGGGTGAAGGGCTTGGTCGCCTTCGGGTCCGTCCGCTTCAGCTTGTTCCACAGATGCAGGTTCTCGAAGGTGGGAGTGTCGGCCTTCGAAGCGTGGGCGGACGCGGACGCCGTCTCCGCCTTCGAGCCCGTGATCTTCGGCTCGGCCTTGCTCTCGGCCTTTTCGGTTTCGGCGACGGTGTCGGTCTTGCTCATGCGTCCCATGGTCGGGTCCTTCGTCTCTAGAAGCGTTCGTCTCTCCCCTCACCCCAGCCGCCGCTGAGCACAGCGTCCAGGCTCGGGTCAGGGGACAATCCCTCAATACCGTCCGCGGCGGGCTGCCACGGTTCGGCGGTGTCCAGGGCACGCCGCGGCGGCGGCCCGTAGCGCAGCGACAGGCGTCCCTCGCGGTCGCGGGCGAGGTACAGGCCGCGGCCCGGCTCCTCCCCCGCGAAGAAGGCGATGCGCGCGTCGGCGGGCATCAGCGCCTTCAGCGCCACTTCCGCCTCCTTGACCGCGATCGCGGTGGAGCGCTGCTCCACCAGCACCGCCGCCAGCGAGACGAAGCGGTTGTGCCGGGCCATGTCCACGACCCGCCGTGTCTCGTAGACCGGCGCGTCGAAGGGCACGGGGTCGCTCGGCTCCACGTCGTTGGCGACGTGCCACCAGAAGGCGCTCAGCGTTTCCAGCAACCGTTCGCAATCGTCCTCGTTCCTGCGAACACGCACGATCGCGTGGCCGGTCGGCCGCAGGATCGACAGCAGCCCGCGCTCCAGCCCCATCACCGCCAGCTGGTGCTGGAGCTGCCAGTGGTAGCGCTGCGCCAGCTCCGCGTCGGACTGGAAGCCGCCGGTGAACTTCGCCTCAACCACCGTGTCCGGCTGGCTTTCGCGTTCTCCGCCTTCCCAGGTCAGGAAGTCGGGGTGGGCCACCATCCAGTCATGCTCGGGGTGAACCCAGGTGTCTTCCGCCGCCACGCAGCGCACGCCGGTGGCGTGCTCCACGAAGCGGGCGTGCAGGTGTTCCGTGGCGATGCCGATCTGCACGGCGGCGACGAGGTCCAGGTTCGCGGGATCCGCGCGCCCGGTCTTCTCACGCCACAGCGCCACCCAGTCGCCCGCCATGATGCGGGTGGCGTCGGAAGACCCGATCCGCCCTGCCCGCGCGGCGCGCTGCGCGTCGGTAATCGCCATTCCCCTGTCGGCCCCCCAGCCGTTGCTGTCCTCTCCGCCTTACGCCCGCCCGAAATGCGCCTTCGCAGCACCTTCGGCATTAACCATAAGCTGTAGCCTGAATATGGGCTGCGAACATGCAGGATTCAAGAACAAAAAGAGAACCTGGAACGTGGCCGTAAGGATCGAAAGATCGAATGTTTTCAGGAAAGTAAGTCGCCGCTTGAGGAGCCGCGGCAGCGCTTCGCGACTCGGCGCGAGAGAGCACAGAGATGGACACGACCACGCCCGGTTTAAGAGGTGGTTCGTAAATAATTATCCGCGCGCCTTTGCGGCTCTCTTTGCGAAATTCTTCGTCAAATCCGCAGGGAGCGGACGACGTGCACGGCCACGCCGGCGACGTTCGCATCGCCGATCGGAGTCGGACGGCAGTCGGGGTCGGTGCTCACCGGAAGCAGTTGCGGCGGGAAGAAGCGGTAGCCGCAGACCGTGCCCTCCCCCACCGTCACCACCACGTCGCCGGCCTGGGGGGCGAGCACGTCGGTCGGCTCCAGGACGACGCAGTCATCGGGCAGGACGCCGGCGGCGTTCAGGCTCTTGGACGCGATGGTCAGGGCGAAGGCCCGGCGGGAGGACGGCCGGTCCACGGCGATGCTGCGCGCCCCGTCGCGGAGCGCGGCGGCGATGAAGGCCTCCCCCGCCCGGCGGCCGAGGTCCAGGAAGGCGTGCACCTGCTCCACGTTCAGCACGGGAACGCGGGTCGTCGGGGGGTAGGCGCGCTCGTCCAGGAAGCGCGGCTCGGATCCCGCGACGCGGGCGAGCCGGCCCAAGGTTTCCGCGCTCGGCACGCTGCCGTTGATGGGGTCGCGCAGGAACCGGGTGAGGTTCGTCGCCGTGACGCCGGCCAGGCGCGCCCAGGCGCCGGCGCTCCAGCCGCGCGCCTCCATCACCCCGGTCATCCAGCGCAGGATCGCTCGCCGCGTGTCGTCCATGGCCCGGTCCTCAACACCCCAACGCCCCTTTTGCGCCGATATGAGAGAACATTGACGGAACGCGCAAGGGTCCATCGACTATGCCGCAATTTCGTCGAGGATACGCTGCGATTTCGCAGTATCGCCTTGGGCTCCTCCCAGCCCGTCCGTCGTTCCGCCGATTCCCCCTATTGCGGCGGAAGAATCCGGCGCCACCTTCATGGCGCACACCAACGGGGAGCGTTGCCATGATCGTCACCAGCACCGACAACGTCGAAGGCCGCCGCATCACCCAGTACCTGGGCATGGTCGCCGGGGAGGCGATCCTGGGCGTGAACATGTTCCGCGACCTGTTCTCCGGCATCCGGGACATCGTCGGCGGGCGGGCCGGCGGCTACCAGAACGCGCTGCGCGACGCGCGGGAGGCCGCCTTCGCCGATTTGCAGGAATCCGCGCGGGCACTCGGCGCCGACGCCGTGGTCGGGGTGGACATCGATTACGAGGTGCTGGGCAAGGAAAACGGCATGCTGATGGTGTCCATCAACGGCACGGCCGTGCGGCTGGGCTGACATCTCGGCTGGCTGCGGGTTCCCCTTCAGGCTCCGCCAATTGCCCTACTGGACAGGTGGGAGGCTGCCCGTAGACTTCGCGTCCAAGCAACGCTTCTGCGAACGAAAAACATCCGGAGGGGAACCAACATGCGATCCGTGGCCATGCGCCTCGGCGGCCTCGCCATGGCCGCCGGGCTTCTGTGCGCGGCACCGGCCCTGGCGCTCGACGGCCTCGTCGAGAAGAAGGTCTTCGAGATGCCGTCCTACACGACCACCGGCGGCGGCACGATCAAGAACGTCCGCATCGGCTGGGAGAGCTACGGCAAGCTCAACGACGCCAAGGACAACGCGATCCTCGTCACTCATTTCTTCAGCGGATCCAGCCACGCCGCCGGGAAATACAAGGCGGAGGACACCGCCACCGGCTATTGGGATTCGATCATCGGCCCCGGCAAGCCGCTGGACACCGACAAATACTTCATCATCAGTTCCGATACGCTGGTGAACCTGTCGCCCAAGGACCCGACCGTGGTCACCACCGGGCCGGCCAGCATCAACCCGGACACCGGCAAGCCCTACGGCATGAGCTTTCCGGTCGTGACCATCCGCGACTTCGTGAACGTGCAGAAAGCCCTGCTGGACAGCTTGGGCATCAAGTCGCTCCAGGCCGTGATGGGCGGCTCCATGGGCTCGCTCCAGGCCTTCGAGTGGGGCGCCTCATATCCGGAGATGGTCAGGCGCGTCATCGCCGCCATCGGCGGGGCGGAGGCGGACCCCTTCCTGATCGGCTGGCTGAACCTGTGGGCGGCCCCCATCAAGGTCGACCCCAACTGGCAGAACGGCGATTACTACGGCAAGGAGGAGCCAAAGGCCGGCCTGACCGAGGCGCTGAAGCTGGTGACCCTGCACGCGCGCCACTGGAAATGGGCGGACGCCACCTTCGGCCGCAAATGGGCCGAGGAGGGCAAGGACCCGCGGCTGTCGATGAACAACCAGTACGCGATCGAAGCCTGGCTGGACAAGGCCGCAGCCGCCCGCGCGTCGGTCAGCGATGCCAACCACTTCCTCTATCTCGTGAAGGCCAACCAGACCTTCGTCACCGGCAACGGCGGCACGGTGGAGGAGGGGCTGGCGAAGATCAAGGCCCCGGTTCTGCTGATCCCGTCGGCCGACGACATGGTCTTCCCGCCCGACGGCAACATGCGCCCGCTGAAGGAGCGGCTGGAAAAGCAGGGGCTGAAGGTCGAATACACCGACGCGATCACCTCCACGCTCGGCCACCTGGACGGGGTGGTGAACATCGGCAAGGCGGGCGACACCATCGCGCAGTTCCTGACAAAGTAGCAGGGTGAAGCAGCAGGCCACGGAAAGCGGCAGGCGGCGGGCCGGGATGCTCCTGCCCGCCGCTCGCCGTGCGCGATATTCGCGTCTTTGTCGTTCCCTGCGACGATTATCTCGATAAAATGGCGAAAGTTGTCCCATCCCCGTATCAGTGGGTGCATATCGCCATGAATGTTTTCGCCAAGACCGCAGCGCTCGGCGCCATCCTCGCCGGGGTGGCCTTTCCCGCCCTGGCCCAGCAGAAGGCCGCCCTTCCCGTGCCGACGCCCGCCACCCATCTGGCCGGCGTGACCGGCTCGCTGGCCAGCGTCGTGGGCAAGACGAAGTACGTCCACGAGCAGGAGAACAACAGCCCCGCGGCGGTCGTCCTGCCGCTCGGCGACGGGAAGTACGAGGTCGAGGCCGACTGCTCCGGCTGGGTGTCGCACAACCTGAAGAAGCTGCCGCTCCAGTACGAGGCGGTGCACGCCTACCAGTCCCAGGTGCCGGGCGAGGCTTCGAAGCCCTACCCGCGCGCCAACGTCTACCGGCAGTATTTCGCCAACCTGAAGCCGGGCGCGCCCTTCACGCCCGTCCGCAAGCTGGCCGACGTGCGGCCCGGCGACATCCTGTCCTGGTGCCTGCCCGGCCATTGCGGCATCCCCTACACGGGCAAGCCGGCCAACGACACCGGCCACGTCATGGTGGTGATGAGCCAGCCGATCCCGGCCGGGCGCGGCAAGGCCTTCCTGATGGTCCTCGACTCCTCGTCGGTGGCCCACTACAGCGCCAAGACCCTGCCGCCGGCCGTGCTGAAGGCCAACCCGGGGCTCGCCCAGGCCTACGCCCGCTATCCGGACGTGCGCGACACGGTGGTGGACGGCAAGGTTTCGGCCAACGGCGTCGGACCGGGCTTCATCCTCTTCGGCACGGACGAGAAGGGCGCCATCAACAGCTTCCAGTTCGGCCCCGGCGACCATGTGAACAGCGAGGGCATCCTGTTCGCCGTCGGCCGTCCGGCCCAGCCGGCGGCCACGGTCGCGGCCAAGTGAACGCGCATCCACCTCCCGGCCGCGCCCGGCCGGGAGGTGGATGTCATGGGCTTCCCTGCCCGATGTAGTTCGGCATCAGCCGCGCCTGCTCCCCGACATAGACCCGGCAGCGGCTGTCCTGCCCGTCGAAGAAATAGACTTGGCCCGGCCGCCGCTTGCCCTGCGGGTCGATGAGATTCGCCCCGCCGGAAAAGGCGACGCCGTAGCGCTTGTCCGGCGTGCGGGCCCAATAGAATCCGTCGCTCTCCTGCACGAAGGCCCCGCGCTGGCACAGGTGCGACAGCGCTGGATCGAACTTGGCGAGGCCATCGAAGCCCTTCGGCAGGCTGTAGACCGCCTGGGAGCGGATGAAGCGCGTGCGGGGCGGCAGGACCTCCCTGGGAATCACGGGCGGTTGCATGAGCGCGCGCAGATGGCTGGGGTCTGTGCGGTCCACCCGCACCGGGTCGGCCGCCGCGGGCGAAGCGACCAGGATGACCAGAGCGACGACGGCCAAGCCTTTCATGCTGTCACCGGACCGACGGGTTGTTGGCGACGAAGGCGACGTAGGGCAGCTTCCGCACCGCCGTGGCGACCAGCAGATAGGCGACCGCGAAGGCCAGCAGAGACGACAGGAAATAGCCGTAGCCATACCACGCGAAGCCCATGCGGCTGAAAACCAGCGTCAGCCCGCTGTTGGCGGCCAGATAGAAGATCTGCACGAACAGATTGCGCCGGCGCAGGTCGAAATAGGCCAGGATCACCGTGCAGAACAGGAATCCGACCTGGAAGAAGGCGCCCAACGCGCCGAAGCGGAACATGCCGATCTGCTGGTAATGCAGGCCGAGCGCCCCGACGACGTTCGGCGCCAGGAAGATGGCGAGCGCGCAGACCGCCCCCTGGAGGATGATCAGGTTGCGGGAGCTGTCCAGCAGCGCCTGAATGATCCCCCGATGGTTGCGCGCGATCTGGTCATAGGTCGCGTGCTCCTGGATGTCGCGGTAGAAGCCCTGGTAGCGTTCGAAGAATCGCGTCTCGACGTTCACCGTGAACAGGGTCAGCGCCGGCATAATCGTCAGGTAGGCGACGAACATGGCGCTGTCATAGGCCGAATAGATCACCATGGCGCCGGACACCGCCTCGCGCTCCGGCACGAACCACATGATCCATTTGTCGACCCAGACCGCCAGGTTGGCGACCAGCCCGACCAGCGCCAGATCCCAATATTTGCGGAAATAGCTGACGAAGGCGAACAGCCGCGCGACGCGGTACGGATACTCCGCGAAGACGCGGGCGATCAGGCCGAACTGGATGACGGCGAGGCCCGCCGAGAATCCCCAGACCATTCCGGTCGGGCCGGCAAACGCCCCCAGCCCGGCGGTCGCGACGGTTCCCACCGCCATGCCGATCCCGAAGGCCGCCGTGACCGCCACATAGTCCTTCAGCGCCGACAGGAAGATCGACACGACCCAGATGCCGCTGACCAGGAAGAAACCGATCAGCGCCGCCGTCATCATCGGCGCCGGCAGGTCGCTGTAGAACAGGTAAAACGGCCCCGCCGTCACCGCCGACAGCCCGTAGGCGAGCCCAAGCGTCGTCAGCAGCATGCCCGGTGCCGTGTCCACCTGCTTGGCGTAGATCGCGTCCGCCAGATAGCGCGTGGCGACCAGCACCAGCGGCCCGGTCAGCACGACCGAGAAGCAGAAATTGTAGATCACCACCACGCGGAAGAGCGTCAACTCCTCCATCGACACGATCGACTGCCCGATCAGGTTGATGCCGGCGAGCGCCAGGATGGTGAACATCCACGGGCCGGAGGTGATGAAGGCCGAATGGGCGTAGCCTTGCAGGACGCCCAGCAGGTCGTCCCGCCGGGCCAGCTTGCGCAGCGCGAAACCGATGCCGGCCATGTCACGCCGCTCCCCGCGCCGGAGCGCGCTCGAACAGGGTCGTCTGGGTCGGCAGGGCGATGTGCTCGTCGTAGATGGCGCGGTAGATGCGGTCGATCTCCACCTTGTCGTAATAGCGGGCGACGCGTTGCGCGATGGCGGCGGCGCAGCGGTCCCGCCAGGGCTGGTCGAGCAGCAGGGCACGCAGTTCCCGCGCCGTGTCCAAGGGGCTCGCCAGCGGGGTGATGGCGCCGCCCGGTCCCAGCGGCGGAACCTCGTCGTCGCGCCCCAGGATCAGTTCGGAGCAGGAGCCGACGTCCGTCGCCACGCTCGGCACGCCCGACGCGCCGGCCTCCAGGATCACCAGCGGCTGTGCCTCGCTGACGCTGGTGAGCGCGATGGCGTCCACCTTGCCCAGCCAGTCCGTCAGCTTCACGCGGCCGGCGAAGATCACCGTCTCCTCCAGCCCCAGATGCTTCACGATGGTCCGGCACTCCTCCACATAGCCCGGGTCTTCTTCCAGCGGGCCGAGGATCATCGCCTTCAGGTCTGGGATGTCCTCGCGCAGGATGCCGGCCGCGCGGATGTAGGTCTTCACGTCCTTGATGGGCACCACGCGGCCAATCAGAGCGATGGTCGGCGGGCGCTTGGAGGTGTCGCGCTGAACCTTCGAATATCCAGCATAATCAATGCCGTTCGGGACGACCTTCAAGCGGCTTGGGTCGGCACCCTGGCGCCGCTGGAATTCCTGGTTGCCGCCGTAGAGCGTGAGGATCCGGTCGCAGGCGTCGTAGCAGGCCTTCGAGTAACTTGCGAAGGTGTCGAGCCAAAGGTCTCTCAGATCACGCTTTTTCTTGTCCACGACCAGCGAGGTATCGGCCCCCTCGAACAGCCATTCGGCCATCAGGATCTCGATCCGCCGCTCGTTGGTGTAGATGCCATGCTCCGTCAGCAGGGCCGGACGGCCGGTTTCCAGCGTCGCACGGGCTGCGAACAAACCGGCATAACCCGTTGAAATGGCATGATAGACCTTGGCCGCGGGCATCGGCGCCAGCATCGTGGCGAACAGCCCGCTCATCAAGGCGCGGGAGCCCCAGAAATACTCAAGGAAGGAGGCGTCGGGCAGGGTCTCCCGGCACAGCCCGACCACCATGCGGAAGGCTTCCTCGGAGTTCAGCAGAACCCGCCGCCCGACCTTCCCGCGTCGGCGCGACAGCAGGCGCACGACCTCCTCGACCTCGGCCAGGCCGCCGCCCTGCTGAAGGCGCTTCAACGGCGCTTCCAGCCGGCGCATCAGTTCGGCCTTGCCGGGCACCCACGGCCAGCCCGGGTCCGGGTCCTGGAGGTAGACGTGGGTCAGGCCGGTGACGTTCGGCGGCAGCTCGTAGGCCATCTTGCGGGTGGCCCGGTCGGCGACCAGCGAGACGACGTGGAAGGTCAGGTCCGCGTGCGACTTGATCAGGTCGTGCGTCCAGGTCGACACGCCGCCGAGGATGTAGGGGTAGGAACCTTCCATCAGCAGGCAGACGTCGGCCGGATCGTCGGATTTGCGGAAATCACTCATGCGGGCACCGGCTCCTTCTCACCTTCGACCGGCGCGGCCCACAGCGCCATGACCGACGCCAGCGTGTCGGTGCTGTCCGCGCCAATCGGCATCAGGTCGGCGCGGCGTTGCGCCAAGACGCGCAGGTCGCCGTAGCGGCCCAGGCGGAACAGGCATTCCGCGTACCAGAACAGGACCCGCCGGTCGTCCGTCCGCTCGATGAGCGGTTCCAGCGCGCGCGCCGCCTCCTCCACCAGCCCGCAGCGCAGCAGCAGGCGGCCGAAGTCGTGCCGGGCGTCGTCGTCGTCCGGTGCCAGCTCCAGACTGCGGCGGTAGCCGTCCTGGGCCTTGTCGCGGATTTCCTGCTCCCGGTTGGTGTCGAGCAGGCCGCAGAAGGCGTAGTCGTCCAGGTGCCGCGCCAGGGCCAGCCCCGCCCGCGCGTCCTGCGGGTTCGCCCGGACGGCCTCCTCCAACTCCAGCCAGCGCTCGTTGAACTCGTGCTCCACGCGCGCGGTGGCGGTCGCCGCCTGGACGCGGACGGACGGGTCGGAATCGGCGAGCCCGGCCTTCAGCGCCGGCGTGAAGGCTGGGCGGAAGTGCCGGGCGACCAGCGCGATCACCGCCTGCTTCTGCTGGGGGGAGCCAACCGACATCACGTCGGTGAAGGATTCCGCGGCGGCGAGGTGCGAGGTCTCGCGGCCCGACACGATCAGCTCGTACAGCTCCTGCGCCGGTTCGGACTGGCTTTCCGGGAACAGGGACAGATACCAGTCCTGGAACCCTGTGGCGTAACGCCGGAACAGGGCGTGCAGCAGGGTCGTCAGCAGCGTGCAGACCGGCCCGAGCGGCCCCAGCACCGGCGTGGTGACCAGCAGCAGTCCAGCCAGCCGCAGGTCCAGCCCGCGCCTCACCCGCGACCGCACCCAGAACGCGACCGCTGCCACGATGCCGGCATGCGCCGCAATCGCCCCCGCAAGCCCGAAGGGCGACCCCAGCCATGCGGCGCAGGTGACCACGCCAGCCTCCGCAACCAGCACCAGCGCGAGCGCGGCCAGCAGGTCGGCGGTGCCGAGGTTCGGCGCCTCCTCCAGCACGGCGTCGGCGGGTTCGGCGTGGGTGCTCATTCCGCGCCCACCTTCTGCGCCGTGAAGGTGATCGGCAGGTCGGTGAGGTCGGCCGGCAGGGATTTGCGCACGGACGCCTCCAGCCGTTCGGACACCAGTTGCGCCCGGTCCATGGGCGTGCCGGGCAGGACGACGCCGAACACCATCCCGTGCTGGCCGACGTCGCAGGCCATGTCCGTGTCGCGCAGCCCCTGCCGCACCGCCCGCCCGATCGCCGACGCGACCTCCGCCCGCCGGTCGGCGCTCAGCCGGGACAAGCCCTGCGGCCGGATGGTGACGGTCGTCGTCTCGAAGCCGAGCCGGCGGCCGAGGTTGGCCAGGAAGATGGCCTGCCGGTCGATGAAGCCCGACGAATAGAGCGAGCCGTCGCCCGAATAGAGGCGCTGCTCGTTCAGCTCCCGGAACTGCCGCGCCTTGGCCAGGGCGGTTCCGATCCATTCGCAGAGGATGCGGAAGTTCTCCAGGCTGTTCACGCCGAGGTCCAGGAATCCCAGGCTTTCGATCTTCAGCATGCCGACGACCTCGCCCGTGTCGTCGCTGACCAGCGGGCCGGCCAGCACGCCCTCGCCCTTCAGGATGCGCTCATCCTCGGCGCGGGCGACGCACAGGATGCGCTGGCGGCCGACCACCGTCTCGAACAGCTGGGAGGAATGGTCGAACCAGCGGGCGTAGCTGTCATCCTCGTCGTCCCAGCCCTCGTTCGTCACCGATTCCAGGACGTCGTTGTTCAGGAGGAAGAGCGAGAACTTTTCCGGCCGCATGACGGAGCGGACCAGATCGGCGACGCCCAGCATCACCTCCCCCTCGTCCAGCTTGTCGATGGCGCGGGCCGCCTGATAGAGCGTGAAGACGGTGCGAAGCTGGCCGGCGACGCGGGTTTCCAGGCTTTCCTTGACCGACTTCAGCTGCCGGTAGGAGCGCGTGATCGCGTCCGATTCCCGGCGGGCGAGGTCCAGGCCGGCGCGCAGTTCGTCCCGTTCCCGGATCTGGCGCATGCGCAGCTCGCCGAACAGCACGGCGGCGACGAGCCACAGGATGGGCTCCCGGCTGATCGTGAACAGATACTGGTAGAAGTCCTGGGAGATCAGCTGTTCCGGCACATTGCCGAGCCGCAGCGCCACCGACGCCACGACCGCGGCCAGCACGCCCTCGTTCGTGCCGTACTGGATCGCCAGCAGCAGAACCGGAATCCAGAAGGGATGCGGCTGCACGCCGTCGAAGCGCAGCCCCGCCCCGACCATAGCGTCCAGCCCCAGCGCCACCAGGAAGAACAGGGCAAGCTCCACCAGCGCCACACGGCGCAGGCCTAGAATGCGGCGCGGCCCGGCCTGCGCCGCCGCGGTTCCGGGGTCGAGGCCCGGTTCCAGTGTGGATTCGCTCATGCCGCGGTTCTTTCCAATGGCCGTTCGTCCCGTTGGCCGCGCCGTCAATAGCGCATGATCAGATAGCCGCCCGCCCCGGTGGCGGTGGTGCCGCTGCCGCGCGCCGTGGCGCGGGTGTAGCTGGCCCGCAGGCCGAGTTCCAGACGCTCCAGGGGTTCATAGGCGAGCGCCAGCGAGCCCTGCGGCCCGCCCTTCCCGCGCCGATCGTAGGCGTAGCCGCCCTGGATGCTGTAGCGCAGATAATCGGTCAGGGCGTCGTCCAGCGCGAGCTGAAGCGCGTGCACCTCGCGCGTCTGGACCGGCAGGGGCAGGTAGGCGACCCCCGCCTCGTCGACCCGGTCGGCGCGCCGCGCGACGTATTCCGCGTCCAGCACATAGGCGATGCTAGTCACCGGCCATTCCCGGATCAGCACATAACGGACCGCCCCTTCGACCGTCGCCGAAGTGGCGAGGTCGCCGGCCCCCGCAAGGCCATAACGATTCCAGCCGGCGCCGAGGTTGGCGGACCAGCGCTCCGACAGCCGTTCCTCGTGGGTCAGGAAGACGCGGTCGCGCCGGCCGCCGCCGACGATCCCCTCGATGAAGGTGTAGGTCGGCTCTCGCCACGCCACGCCGGCGCGGGTCTCCGACCGCTCCTCGCGCCAGCCATGGACATAGCCGGCGCCGACCGTCTTCTGCGCGGCGAACAGCGATAGTCGCGACTGCTGCACCTCCGGCCAGTCGTGGCGCAGAGTCAGCTCCGCGCGCTGGCGGCTGCCGTGGAAGGGCGCCACGGTCCCGTCGGCCCGCACCGCTTGATCCACATCTACGTCGCGGTTCTCCAGCGCGTAGAGGACGCTGGTGTTGCCGCCCACCTCCAAGCTTCCGGTCAGCCGGCCGATGCGCTGCACGTCGGCGTTCTTCACCTGGAACAGGTCCCAATCGACGCGCGCATGCTCTCCATGCTCGCGCAGCAGGTTGTTCTTGCTGGTGACGAGCGACGGCTCGTTCGGTGCCAGCTCCAGGGCGCGGTCGTAGAGACCCACCGCCTCCCGCCAGCGGCCGAGCCGCTCCTCACCTTGAGCAAGCAGCGCCGTGGATTGGACGTCGTTCGGGTTGGCCCGCAGCAGATCGCCTAGCAGGCTGCGCGCTTCCCGCACATCGCCCTGTTCCATCAAGGTGACCGCACGGAAATAGTCGATGCGCCGTTGCGCCACCTGTTCCGCCGCCTGCTCCTCCACGGTGAGCCGGCCGGTCGCGCGTTCCCGGGTGAAGGCGATGGTCACCCCGTTGGACTCGACGGAGACCTCCGCGGTCACGCCCTGGGCGAGAACCAGCAGCAGGCTGTCGTAGCCGTAGCGGACATTGTCCACCCAACCCTGCAGCCGATCCGGAACCGTGTCCAGCGGCGCGTCGCCGAGCGGGCGTGAGGCGCGGATCGTCAGTTCGCGGCCATCGCGTCCCGGATCCACCCTGACCGCGCCGGGCCAGCGGAGTGCAAGCCGAGCGCCCGTCTCCTCGCGGGTCGCCTCCACGCGGACGGCGGCTTTCGTCTGCGCAGCCGCCGGGGTCGCGGCGGCCAGCAGCAGGGTGGCGAGAAGCGCCCAAAACCCCCTCGCCCGCCCCCGGCGGGAGAGGGGATTCTGCGCGTGACGATTACGGAAGGTTGAGCACACGGCGCGCCTCCGTCATTCGTCCGCTGTCGATCAGCATCGACGCGTAGTCCGCCTTCAGCTGCCGGTCGGCCGGCCGCAGCTTGCGCAGCGTCTCGAACAGGACCACCGCATCGTCCACCTTGCCCAACCGGTGCAGGATGTTCGCCTCCGTCTGCACGACGTTGTCGCTCTTTGCTTTCAGCGCGCGGACCTGCTCGAGCGCGCGGCGGTAGAAGGGCACGGCCTCGGCCGGTCGCTTCTGGCCGGTCAGGGACTCGCCGAGGAAGTAGTTGGCCTCATAGTCGCCCGGCCGCTGGGCGAGGAAGCCGCGCAGAAACCGTTCCGCATCGGCGAGCCGGTTCTCGTCGTAGGCCAGCATGCCCAACTGCCGCAGAGCATCGCCATCGTCCGGCCTCTGCGACAGCACGGCCTTCCAGGCCTCCGCCGCGGCCCCGCGCTGGCGGGCCTGCTCCGCCAGGCGGGCGTAGCGACGCAGGCGCTCCGGCTCCCGCTCCTGGCCGACGGCGGACTTGACGGCCTCCGCCAGTTCCTTCCCCTTGCCCTGGGCGGCGAGCGCTTCGATGTAGGGGCCCTTCAGATCCTTGGCCGCGGGTGCGCCGCCCTGCCCCAACCGGTCGGCGACCCGACGCGCCCCGCCGAGGTCCGCCAGCCGCTCGTACCAGGCCGCCTGTTCGGCGGGGGACGCCGCACCCTTCGCCCGCCCTTCGATCCAATCGAGCGCCGCCGCCGCCGGACGCGGCCCCCACAGGAAGGTCAGCTGCTTGAAATCCGCACTGTCCGGACCCTGGCCCGCGGCCAATCGCAGCAACGCTTGTTCGGCCGATGCCTTATCGCCCTGGTCGAGCAGCGCGAAGGCGATCTCGCGCCGTTCCTTCGCGGGCACCCGGTCGTCGTGGGCGCGGGCGGCCAGATGGCGGCGCAGTTCGTCCTTGCGCCCCAGCTTCGTCAGCGCGTCGCGGTACAGGCCATCCCACCGTGCCTCGCCGCCGGAGGCCAGCTGCTTCAGCACGGGAAGGGCGCGCGCCGGTCCCCCGACGTCGAGCAGCAGCCCGGCGCGGTCCTCCCGCCCCTTCGCGTCGAGGTCCGGGCGCGCGAGGTCCGCTTCCAGAAGGTCCGCCAACTCGCGGACGGCTCCAGTCTTGCGGGCGGCGTCGGCGTAGGCGAACAGCCACTCCCCGCCCAGCCGCCGCGCCCGGTCGCGCAGGAACGGCAGCGCCGGACGGTAAGCCTTGAGGTCGAGCAGCGTGTAGAGGAGCGCCGTCTCTTCCTCCTCGCGCAGGCTGCCGCGGTTGAGCTTCGCAGCGACGAACCGGGCAAGCTCCTCGTTGCGGCCGAGCGCGCCGAGGGCCGCCGCGTAGGCCGATTCCACCGCCATCGGCTCCACTGGGGCCCCGCCGTCGGCGAGCAGGTCCGTCAGGTGCGGCAGGGCGTCGGCCGGCCGCTTGGCCGACAGCAGGGCGGAGGCGAGCGCGAAGCGGCTGCGCGGCGTCGGTGCCGCGGCGTAGACCCGCTCCGCCGCCTTCAGCGCCAGGACAGAGGCGCCCCGCTCCGCCGCGATCCCGGCGACGTCCTGCAACAGCGCAGGATCGAGCCTGGGGTGTGCGTCGAGCCAGGACGCGACCCGCCCCGGATCGCCGGCCTTGGCGGCGAGACGCACCCAGCCGAGGTCGCCGGCCAGAGACGGCATAGCGGCGCGGCGGGCGTCGAACCAAGCCACGCCGGCCTTGGCGCGATCGAGGTCGAGGAACAGCCCACCCAACTCCTCCAGCACCTCGTCCGGCAGCGCTCCGGTCAGGGCCAGCCGGTCGAAAGCGGCTGCGGCCGCCTCGCGCTGCCCGGCGCGGTCCAGAAGGCGCACGGCCGCCAGATGCTCGGCCAGCGGCAGTGCCGCGTCGGCCAGCGCCGCCCGGGCGTGGCGCGCCGCCTCCCCCTTGTCGCCGCGGGCGATGGCGATGTTCGCGGCGAGCACGGGGTGCTGCGCCAGGACGGCGTCGCCCAGTTCGCGCGTCATGTGCTCGAGGAAGGCATTGTCACGCTCCCGGAAGGCCGTTTCGGCCATGCCGACCAGCGCCCAGTCGGGGATCAGATTGAGGTCGCGCCCCTTCGCCGTCTCCAGCGCTTTGCGCCCCAGGCCGACGTTCATCTGCAAGGCGACCAGCCGGCCAAGCGATAGGTCGTCCACCGCGTCCGGCAGGGCGTCCAGCCGCGCCCGCGCCTCCTCCACCCGGCCGGCGGCGGTCAGCAGGTCGATGTGGGTCAGCTCCAGCGCCAGCGGCCGGGCCGGATCGGCCAGCTTCGGCTCCAGCAGCTTGACGGACAGGTCCGGGCGGTTCGCCGCGGCGAACTGGCTGAGCAGGCCGATGGTGTCGCCGACGGTCGTGCCCAGCGCGATCCATTGCCGGGCGCGCGCGTAGGCCTCCCCCGCCCGCCCCTGGTCGAGCAGCAGGCTCATCAGCAGCTCACGGCCGTTCGGCTCGATGGCCCCCTTGGCGCGATCGTCGGCGTTGCCGAGACGCTCCATCGCCTCCGCGTAGGCGCCCTGCGAAGCCAACAGCGTGCCGAGTTCCATCTGGGCGTCGCCATCCTCCGGCCTCAGCTCGCAATAGCGCCGCAGCGCGTCGATCTGGCGGTCGATCTGGCCGTGGAAGCCGGCCAACGTGGCCAGTTCCCGGTAATTCTCGTCGGTCGGACGCAGCCGGGCCAGCACCTCCAGATTCTCCAGGTAATCGCCCATGCGCTGGGCGTCGCGGTAGAGGCGGGAGAGGATCTGCCGTCCCTCGGCGTAGGAGGCGTTCGCCTCCGGTTCGCGGGCGACGAACGCCTCCATCAGCGCGATTGCCCGGTCGACCTCACCGCCGTCGAGGTACAGACGGGTCAGCGGCATGACCGTCGCGGCGGAGTGGTCACCGGCGTCGAAGCGCTGCTCATAGGCCAGCCGCGCTGTCGCGTAGTCCTGATCGCGGAACTTCTGAAGGGCCAACTCCTCGCCGCGCGGGATCAGCAGCAGGCTCACGCCCACGCCGACGGCGATTATCAGAAGGACGAACAGGATGTTCGCGCGCATCCCGTCCCCCTACCGTGATGTCCGCTGGACGCGCAGCGTCAGCGGCCGGATCGCGGCGGCGTCGATGGCGACGTTCAGGCGCCGGTCGGCCCCGACCTCGGCTTCGCTCTGCCACAGGACCGTGCCGCCGCGCTCCGCGGTGATGGCGTAGCGGCCGGGCTCCGGCACGTGCCAAGCCATCTCCCCCCGGCCGTAGCCCTGGGCGCCGACGCGGAAGCCGCCGCCGTCCACGACCAGACCGCTGAACGCCCAGCGCCCCTGCACGAGGTAGGGCCGGTCCGCCGGCGGATCGTTGTCGGCGCGCGCCGTCTCGCCCAGGGCCACCACCGGCTCCGCAACCGCGGGGTCGAGCGCCACATAGAGGCTGCCCTGGTGGTGCCGCTGCCCGAGCACCCCCGTGGACCGATTGAGGTCCACCGCGGTGAAGCTGGCGCGGTCGAAGCGCAGCGTGTTGAGGTCGCCGCGGTCCGTGACGCGCCACCGCCGCTCCCCGTCCGGAACGAATCGCGTCGCGTAGAATCCGTCCGCGATGGCGGCGTAGGTGGAGGCCATCACCGGGGCGATCTCCGCTTCCCGCGCGGCGGTCAGGTTCCGGCGCAGCGCCTGGACGCTGGCGGTCTTCTGCCCGGAATACATGTGGTAGTAGATGTTGAACGGCTTCAGCCGCAGCGGGCTGTCGGTGTTGCGCACCGTGTTGATCAGGTTCTGGAACCCGAAGAATCGGTTGGTCCAGAGGTCGGTGTAGGTGTTCTCGTTGCTGTTCCCGGAGTAGATCTGCCGCTCCGTTCCCACCGGAAGACCGATGGGCGGCACCGCGGTGATGGACGGGAACTCCGCGTCGAAGCGGGAATCGCCGCCGTTCATGTTGCGCGCACCGGCCTTGCGCGTCGCCGCGACGGCGGCCGAGAAGGGGGAGGTGTCGCCGGGCCACTGCACCAGCACGGCCTTCTTCCCCTCCGGCGCCATGCGCGTGAAGTAATCGAGCGCGCCGCCGATCTCCTGGTCCAGGTCGAAGGGGCGTTCCAGATAGGCGCGCGGGATGGAATAGCGCCCGATGTCCGACACCTCCCCCACTGCCTCGTGGCCGGGGGCGGTGGCCTTGCGGCGCCCCAGAAGCTCGTCGAAATAACCGCGCCGCGGGGCGTCGTCGGCGCGTTCGTTGAACACGGCTTCCTTCTGCGGGGTGTAGTCGGCGAAGAAGGACCAGCGGAAGGGGTGCGTCCAGGTGTGGCTGGCGGGCTCCACCTGCGGCAGGGCGAACAGGCGCGAGGCCGCGCCCCGCGTCTCCGCGGTGCCCTTCCAGTCGGCGTGCACGTCGCCGACGATGGGGGCGACCGTCACCGGCAGGTCCGGGAAGGCCTCGATCGCCTCGCGCCGGACGACGTCGGCGGCGATGACCCCACCTTTGTTGTTTGGATCCTTGTTGTACGGCTCCACCTCCGTCACGTTGCGCCAGCCATCGCCGTCGATGTGGCTGAAGTAGATGCGGCGCCCCGACAGGGTGGTGACGTCCGGTTTCGGCAGGTCGTCGGTCGCGAAGACCGTGCGGAAGAAGGCGAAGGGGTCGAGAATCCAGAGGCTGCGGTTCAGCTCCGCGTCATAGTGCCGGACATAGCCGCTGTAGGCGAAGCCGCCGTTCGGCCCGGTGACCACCAGATGGGTGTCCGTCGCCTCATCCCCGTTGCGGCGGATCACCAAGTGCGAGTCGTAGCGCCCGTCGGTCTTGCGGTAGAGCGCGAAGCCGGGCAGCACGCCGATGAGCGGCCGTTCGTAGCCGACCATGGCGTCGCTGACCACCGGGCGCGCACGGTAGGTCAAGTCCACATAGCCGTCGTCGTCGCGCAGGCCGAAGCGCGCGAAGAAGCGGTTGGACAGGGCAAGCGGGACCGTCTGCCCGTTCGACCGGCCGCGCACCCCCGCCTGGCCGAGCACGGCGAAGCGCAGGCCGCGGTCCATGGCGGCCGACGCCCAGGCGATGTAGGCCTGCGGATCGGCGAAGGGCTCGTTGGTGAACCAGGTGACGACGCCGCGCAGGTCCGGGTAGCGCGACAGGTCCGGAAGACCGTCCGCCACGTTCCAATAGGCGACGGTCAGGCCCAGGTGGTTCAGCGGCATCTCCGCCATCGTGTGGATGCGCGTGCGGCGGACGATGCCCTCCTCCCGCAAGTCCACGAGCGCGAGGATGGTGCGCGGAACCGCACCCCGCTCCGCCGCCCGCGCCGCAGCAGGCAGGAGGGCCGCGGCGAGGATCAGCAGGACGGCCAAGCGGTGAAGGAGACTCCCGAGCCTCACGGGGCCTTCTCCACGCCCCGGGCGGTGGCCGCCGCGGGCTCCGGCACGATGCGGTCCAGGTCGACCACGGACACGTAGGGCGCAAAGCCGTTCGCGCGCTGGAGCGCGTAGATGCGGCGCAGGCCCTCCGCGTCGGCCGGGTCCCAGTAGTCGAGGGAATAGAGGCCCAGCGCGGCGTTCAGCCGTCGGGCGCCGGTCAGCGCCTCGACCTGGAATCGGTAGTCGTCGGCGGATTGCAGGCGCGGCTTCTTGGCCGCGAAGTCCCACCCCGCGTAGACGCTCTCCCCCAGCGCATAGTCGAGCACCGGCGCGACGTCCGGCAGGATCTCGTAGGCGCGGTTCTGCATGATGCGGATGCCCGGCCAGTTGGCGCGGATGGCGCGGACGAGCCGGGCTGCCCCCTCCGTCATGCCGGCCCAGCGCTTGGCGTCGGTGCGCTCCAGGTGCGGCGGGTTGTCGAGCGTGTCGAGGAAGATGCCGTCGAACCCCCGGCGCAGGATGGACGGGACCAGTTCCTCGACCACCAGCTTGACCCAGCGGCTGTCGCGGACGTCCACGTAGAAGCTGCCGGCCCAGTTCGGGTTCTCCTGCGACAGCAAGCCCCAGTCCTTCACCTGGGCGAACCAGGGGCGGTGCAGCTCCACCTCACCCAGGCTGATGTAGCCGAGCAGCGTCTTGCCGCGGTCCTTCAGCACGCGCAGCGGCGGGTGGTGCGCGCTGTCGAGCACGAGCAGCCGGTAGGGCTCGAAGGCCTTCACGGGCTCCTTGTCGGCGTAATACACCGCCCATGGGGCGGGCGCCGGGGACGCCTGCGCTCCACGCGGGAGGGTCAGCGCCGCCGCTCCGCCCAGAAGGCCGTGCATGAAGGACCGCCGTCCGATCACGCCAGCCACGCCAACGTGTCGCGCAAGCCCTCTTCCAGCGACGTCTCGCAGGCCATGCCGAAGGCGGCGACCAGCCGCGATGGGTCGCCGATCGACACGCGGATGTCGCCGGGCCGCGCCGGTCCGGTGCGGCGGTCGAGCGGCTTGCCGGCGACGGCGGCCAGCACCTCCGCCAGCCGGTTCACCGTGGTCGGCGTGCCGGTGCAGACGTTGTAGACCGGCGCACCGGGCTGCGGACGCTCCATGGCGGCGGTCAGGTAGCGCACGAGGTCCTTCACATAGACGAAGTCGCGCACCTGCTCCCCGTCGCCGTTGACGGTGATCGGCTCGCCGCGGGCGATGCGGCCGGCGAAGATCGAGATCACCCCGGAATAGGGCGACTTCGGGTCCTGCCGCGGCCCGAACACGTTGAAGAAGCGGAAGCCGGTCGTCGGCACCCCATGCACCCCGTCGGCGACGCGGGCGTGCAGCTCGCAGCCCAGCTTGTCGGCGCCGTAGGCGGACAGGGGTCGGGTCGCGGCGTCCTCCGTCAGAGGCATGTTCGGGTTGTCGCCGTAGACGGCGGCCGAGGAGGCGTAAACGACCGGGACCGGCCCACCGCCCCGGGCGCGGCGGGCCGCGTCGAACACGGCGATGGTGCCGGACAGGTTAGCGTGGTGCGTCTCCAGCCACGCCTCGCGCGAGCGATCCACGGAGGCGACGGCGGCGAGGTGGAAGCAGCCGTCCACGCCGCTCATGGCCGCGTCGACCGCAGCCGGGTCGGCGACGTCGCCGACGGTGACCGGGACCGAATCCGGCAGGTTCTCGCGCTTTCCCGTGGAGAGGTCGTCGAGCACGCGGACCTCGTGCCCGGCGGCCAGCAGGCGTTCGATCAGGTGCGAGCCGATAAAGCCGCAGCCGCCGGTGACGAGATAGCGCGCCATCGTTTCTTCCCCTCTTTGAAGGTGCTGTTAAGGCGTTCGAAGTAGCCCGTTTGGACGTCTACGCAAACGGCCGCGGCCCGGATCTCAAGGCAGCGAAAAGGTCTCAGACGGCCGGAGCCGGAAGGGTCCTGTCCATGATGCCCACGATCGTCGCCAGGAAGTCCTTCGGCTTGATCGGCTTCGACACGTGCGCGTCGAAGCCGGCGTCGGTGAGCCGGCGCTTGTCGGCGGGCGTGGCGAGGTTCGTCACGGCGACCACGGGCGTGGCGGCCAGGGCGGCGTCGGCGCGGATCATCTTGATCAGTTCGACGCCCGAGACGTTCGGCATCACGATGTCCATGACGACGAGGTCCGGCGGCACGTCGCGCATCAGGTCGATGACCAGGCGCGGGTCCTCCGCCTCCACCACCGTGTAGCCGCCTTCCTCCAGGCAGCGGACGAACAGCTTGCGCATCAGCACGTTGTCTTCCACCACCAGGATGGTCTGCGCCTTGTTCACCGAAGTCATCGCCGTGCTGTCCGCAAGTTGAATAGGGGCATCAGAAATGCGCCACGCGCAACGGCTGTGGTCAAGCTGAGATTTACCGAAATCCAGCTGCCCCCGCAACGCGACCGCGTGTCCGTGTTCGGCGCGAATAAAATAGAATTATTCTAAAACTGCAAGCGGCTTGCCCAGGCGCCCCACCGTTTCGGGGGCCCTGTGGCCGAAGCGCCGCAACGGCGTGCGGCGACCCTACGCCGGTCCGCGTTCGCCCGGTGGTGACAAGGTCAAGGTGTCGGAACGGCTACGCGCCGTCGTCGTCCGGAGCGGCGTGGCCGGCGCATCGATGCGCCATCCGGACGAGCTGCGCATCCTTGACGGGATGGCGGAGCACGCCGGCGGCGCAGAGCCGTTCCGCCGTCTCCTCCTCGGTCCCGGCGTCGATGACCACGCAGACGGGCATATGGGCGAGATCGGGGTCCTGAAGCAGCGCGGCCCGGAACTCCCACCCGTTCATGCCCGGATCCTGAAGGTTCAGGCCGAGGAGGATAAGCGCCGGGCACACGCCCTCGTTCAGGCGGGCGAGCGCCGCTTGGCCGCCCGCGACCTCTTCGACATCGAACCCCGCCTTGCGCAGAGCATCGGCCATGCGCGCCCGCAGGACCGCGTCGTGTTCGACCACCATGACTGTGCTCATGCCGGTCTCCTCCCGATAGACGCCCACATCACCGCGGCGGCTGCTCGGCCACCGACTTGGCGTCGCCGAGCCACCACGCGTCGAAGGCCAGCGAGTAGGGCGGCAGCGTGGCCGGCCGCTTCAGGCGGTTCCAGTAGGCCACGCGGTAGACGCCCGAATACCACTGCGGCACGACGTAGTGGCCCCACAGCAGAACGCGGTCGAGCGCGGAAACCGCCGCCTTCAGATCCTCCTCGCTGCCGGCGCTGACCACCTTGCCGATCAGCGCGTCCACCGCCGGGTCGCGGATGCCGGCGAGATTCTGGCTGCCCGGCCGCTCCGCCGCGCTGGAACCCCAGAATCCCGCCTGCTCGTTGCCCGGCGACAGGGACTGGCCCCAGACATGGACGGTCATGTCGAAGTCGAAGTCCCGGATGCGGTTCTCATACTGCGTCGTGTCCACCGTGCGCACGTTGGCCTGGATGCCCAGCCGCTTCAGGTTTTCCACGAAGGGCAGCGTCACCCGCTCGAAGGTCGGGCTGTCCAGCAGGATCTCGAAGGACAGCGGTTGTCCCGTCGCGACCATGACGCGCCGGCCGTTGCGGACGTCGGTCCCGGCCTCGTCCAGCAGGCGCTTGGCCTCCAGCAGGTTGCGGCGCAGTCCGTTCTGGCCGTCGGTCGACGGCGCCCTGTAGGGCTTTTCGAAGACCTCGTCGGGGATCTTGCCGCGCCAGGGTTCCAGCAGGGCCAGCTCGCGCCCCTGGGGAACGCCTTGCGATTGCAGCGGGGAGTTCTCGAAGTAGCTCTCCGTCCGCTTGTAGGCGCCGTAGAACAGCGTCTGGTTCGTCCATTCGAAGTCGAAGGCCTGGGCGATGGCCCAGCGCACGCGGCGGTCGGCGAACATCGGCCGGCGCGTGTTGAAGACGTAGCCCTGCATGCCCGCGGGAACCTGATTCGGAATCTCCTCCCGCACCACCTTGCCGGCCTGGACGGCGTCGAAGTCGTAGCCGGTCGCCCAGGTCTTGGCGACGTTCTCCTGGCGGAAGTCGTACAGCCCGCCGCGGAAGGCCTGGAGCGCCACGCTGGCGTCGCGGAAATACTCGTAGGCCATAGTGCCGAAGTTGTTGCGGCCGACGTTCACGGCCAAGTCGGCGCCCCAATAGTCGGCCACGCGCTCGTAGCTGATGCTGCGCCCGGGATCGAAGGCGGCGATGCGGTACGGCCCGCTGCCGAGCGGCGGGTCCAGCGTCGTCGCCTGGAACTCCTTGCCCTCCCAGTAATGCTTCGGCAGGACCGGCAGCTGCCCGACGATCAGCGGAAGCTCCCGGTTGTCGCCCGGCTTGAAGGTGAAGCGCACCCGCCGGTCGCCATCGGCCTCCACCTTGTCCACGGCGGCGTAGTAGCTGCGGTAGAAGGGGTGGCTCTCGGTCAGGGTGTGGAAGGTGAAGACCACGTCCTCGGCCGTTACCGGCTTGCCGTCGTGCCAGCGCGCCTGCGGGCGCAGCGTGAAGGCGACCCAGGACCGGTCCTCCGGCACCTCGATGCTCTCGGCCAGCTGGCCGTATTCGGTGAAGGGCTCGTCCGCGGCGTTGGCCATCAGCGTGTCGTAGATCATCGTGGCGCCGGCCGCTGGCACGCCCTTCAGCGCGAAGGGGTTCAGCGTGTCGAAGGACCCGATGGCCTGCAACGTGACCTTGCCGCCCTTCGGCGCGTTCGGGTTCACATAGTCGAAATGCTTGAAGTCCGCGCCGTATTTCGGCTCCCCGTAGAGCGCCATGCCGTGGCGCGGCTCGGCGGCCGCCGGGGCCACCGCCATCAGCGCAACCAGAGTGAGGGCCGCCATCGAAGCGGCCAGCGGACCGGCAATCCCACGCATCTCCGTCTTCCCTCGCATGTCCCCCACCGTCGACAATTCAACAGATGGGGCGCAGGGGTCGGCACGGCGCCCTCTCCTTTCGGAACCTTCAGCCCGGCCGCCGGTTGACGGGAACGCCCACCTGCGAAGGGTCCCCGGCCATGATCCAGCCCTATCACCCGATCGACACGCAGCACGTCCTGTTCCTCCTGCGCCAGTGGCTGAAGGCGGTGTCGCCGCCGGCCGGGGTCGAATGGCTGGACGACGCCCGCGACACGGTGAACGAGGGCATGGACGACGATGTCTTCACCGCCGCCGTTGTGGAGGCGCCGAAGCGCCTCGGCCACGCGCCCCTGCGCCTGACGCGCGAGGATCAGGCGGACGCCGCCAAGGCCCGGCCGGGCTGGCGCCCACAGCGCTGGACCGCCGACGTGGCGGCGCGCGCGGTCCTGCTGCTCAGCTACGACGACAGCGACGGGGAGGCCTACGCCGGGATGGTGACCGGGCTGCTGAAGCTCGGCCGGGGCGAGATCTCCGCGGTCCTGTACCGCTGCCTGCCGCTGCTGCCCTATCCGGAGCGGCACCTGTCCTGGGCCACCGCCGCGACGCGGTCCGACCACCGGGAGCTGTTCGAGGCGCTCGCGCTCGGCAACCCCTATCCGGCGGAGCGCTTCGACGAGCCGTCCTGGAACAGCCTGATCATGAAGGCGGTGTTCCTGGGCGTCCCGCTGTCCGACGTGGACGGCCTGGACCGCCGCGCGAACCCGGTGCTGGCCCGCGAGCTGCGGGACTATGCGCAGCAGCGCAAAGCCGTCGGGCAGCCGGTGGATCCCGGCATCTGGCATGCCGCGGGCTGACCACCCGCGCGGACGTCCGAAGGATTCCCCTGGCATCGCTCAGGCTTCGCCGTCATGGTGCGGCCGATTCCACGCGCCCAGACGCGACGCCAGAAGGGAGAATAGAGACCGTGACCGCCGCCTACACCGTTTATGGCCAGTACAATTCCCAGCCGGCGACCCGCGTCGTGCTGTTCCTGTCGATGGCGGGCGAGCCCTTCGCCTACCGCCACATCGACCTGCGCACCGACCAGCAGAAGTCCCCCGGCTACCTCGCCATCAACCGGTTCGGCCGCGTCCCCACCCTGGTGCACGGCGACGTCAACCTGTCCGAATCGGGCGTGATCCTGACCTATCTCGCGGAGAAGACCGGCAAGTTCGGCGGCCGCGACGAGCGGGAGAAGCTGAAGCTCGCGGAATGGCTGTCCTGGCTGGCCGACGTCCTGCTGCCGGTGCAGCGCGCCCGCGCCGTGCGGCAATTCAACGGCGACCGCAACGCCCTGCCCTGGCTCGACGCCGCCGCGGCGGCGGGTCTTGCCCAGTTCGACCGGCACCTGGACGGCCGCAGCTTCATCGAAGGCGAGCGGGTCACCATCGCCGACATCTTCGCCTTTCCCTGGATCGACCTCGTGGAAGAGGCGGCCATCGACCTCGCCAAATACCCGAACGTCCAGGCTTGGCACGCCCGCATGCTGACCCAGCCCGGGGCCAAGCGCCAATACGACCTGATGCCCCGCCAGGACGTCGGCTGACAAGAAAAAGCCCTTCTCCCGCCGGGGCTAAAGTATTCACATACTTAGCTTATGCGGTAAGTGACTGGCGCCGTAAGAAAAAGCCCCTCTCCCTTGAGGGGAGAGGGGTTGGGGTGAGGGTGGCGACGGCCTTCTGGCCGGCCGGAAGCAAGCACAAGCAACCGAAGACGAGCATTTCTCCAGGCTATCGCCCGTAACGCCCCTCACCCCAACCCCTCTCCCACAAGGGGAGAGGGGCTTTGGAACAATACCGTTACTTCTTGGCGCTGACCGAGGTTACGAAGCTGTCGTACGGCAGCTCGGCCACGCGGGCCCACAGCTGGGTCTCTTCCAGGAACGGCTTCCAGTTCTCGTAGATCGTCTTGAAGTTCTGGTTGTTCTTGGAGATCTCGTCGTACAGGTCGAAGGCGATCTTGTGCGCCTGCTCCATCAGGTCGCGCGGGAAGGCGCGGAGGATGGCGCCCTTGGCGACCAGACGCTTCAGCGCCTTGGCGTTCTCCGCGTCGTAACGGGCCGTCATGTAGGTGTTGGCCTCGGCGCAGGCGGCCGTCAGGATCGACTGATAGGCCTTCGGGAGCTTTTCATACTCCTGCAGGTTGACGTAGAGCGAGACGTTCGGTCCGCCTTCCCACCAGCCCGGGTAATAGTAGTACTTGGCGACCTGATAGAAGCCGAGCTTCTCATCGTCGTACGGGCCGACGAACTCGGTCGCGTCGATGGTGCCCTTCTCCAACGCCGGGTAGACGTCGCTGCCCGCGATCTGGGTCGGGGTGGCGCCCAACTTGGTCATGATCTGGCCGGCGATGCCGGCGATGCGGATCTTCAGGCCCTGGAAGTCGGCGGCGGTCTTGATTTCCTTGCGGTACCAGCCGCCCATCTGCACGCCGGTGTTGCCCGCGGCGAACTGGATGACGTTGTGGTTCTTCATGAAGGCGCGCATCAGGTCCAGGCCGCCGGCCTGGAGCCAGGCGTTCATCTGGCGCGCGTTCGGACCGAAGGGGATCGCCGTGTCGAAGGCGAAGGTCGGATCCTTGCCGACGTAGTAGTAGCCGCAGGTGTGGCCGCACTGGACCGAGCCGTTCTGCACGGCGTCGAGCACCTGGAGGCCGGGGACCAGCTCGCCGGCGGCGTGGACGCGGATCTGGAACTTGCCGTCGGTGGACTCGGCGACGCGGCGGGCGATGACCTCCGACGCGCCGATCAGGACGTCGGTGCTCTTCGGGAAGCTCGACGCCAGGCGCCACTGGATCTCCGGCTGCGACTGCGCGATGGCCGGGGCGGCCACGCCGGCAACCGCAAGGCCGGCACCCGCCGCCGCCGCACCGGCGCCCGCCGACTTCAGAAACGCACGTCTTTTCACGACTCTATCTCCCATGGGCGTTGCCTCCCCGACGGTTCCAAGGGGCTTGGCCGGACGTCTCCGGGACCACTTGTTGCGGGGGATTTTTCACCCGCGTAACAAAGCAGTGTTTTAGAACCGTTTCACCGCATAAATCCGCATGTCTGGTCTACGCTGGGTCACCCCGCGCCGGTGCGCAGCCCGAGGAAGGCCGACAGCGGCGGCAGCACCAGCGTCCGACCGTCCGCGGTGACCTCCGGCGCCGGCGCGCCGGGCGGGCGCGGCAGGTCGAGTGCGACAAGTTGCGGCTTGCGTTTCAGGGAATACTCGGCCGGCTCGTCGGCGAAGTTGAAGGCGGCCAGCAGGCTCTCCCCGTCCGCCACACGCTCGAACGCGAGGACGGAGCCCTTGTCCTCCACGGCCTCCACGCCGCCCGCGGTTAGGGCCGCGTGGTTGCGCCGCACACGGAAGGCTTGGCGCCAGATGTCCAGCGGGCTTCCCGGGCGGCGCTCCTGCGCGTCGACGGCCAGCGCCCGGTGGGTTTCGGCCACCGGCAGCCAGGGCTCCCGCGCGGTGGAGAATCCGGCGTTCGACGCGTCGCTCCGCCAAGGGATTGGCGTGCGGCTGCCGTCGCGCCCCTGGAACTCCGGCCAGTAGGTGATGCCGAAGGGATCACGGAGCTGGTGGTGCTCCAGCGCCGCGTTGGGCAGCGCCAGTTCCTCCCCCTGGTACAGGCAGACGGTGCCGGGCAGCGCCGCGAACAGCGAGGCCAGCAGCGCGTTGAAGCGCTCCGGATCGGCGCCGGCCGGCAGCCAACGGCTGGCCGCGCGCTCCACGTCGTGGTTGGAGAAGCTCCAGCAGATCGACTCCGGCCGCGGCGTCCCGTTCAGCGCGCTGGCGAAACCCTTGGCCGTGAAGGGCTGCTTGGCCAGCGCCAGGGTGTAGGCGGCGTGCAGCCCTTGCGGCCCGCAGTAGGAGGCGATGCGCTGGCCGGCGCCGGGCTGGCTTGACAGTTCGCCCAGCAGCACCCGCCCCGGATACCGGTCCACGACCTCGCGCAGCCGGGCCACCACGTCACGCACGCTTGGGTGCATCATGTCGTAGAGGTGCCGTTGCAGCGCAAAGGGCTTCAGCGGCGGCTCCGGCGCGTTCCACACCACCGAGGGGTTGGAGCGCAGCTGCGGGTCGTGCGCGAAGAAATCCACCGCGTCGATGCGGAAGCCGTCCACGCCGCGCTCCAGCCAGAAGGCGGCGGTGTCGCACAGCGCCTGCATCACCACCGGGTTGTGCAGGTTCAGCGATGGCTGGCTCGACAGGAAATGGTGCAGGTAGTACTGGCGCCGCCGCGGCTCCCAGGTCCAGGCGGCCCCGCCGAACACCGACAGCCAGTTGTTGGGCGGCGTGCCGTCCGGCCGCGGGTCGGCCCAGACGTACCAGTCCGCGAACTCCCCGTCGCGGGCGCGGCGGCTGGCCGCGAACCAGGGGTGCGCGTCGGAGGTGTGGCCGCAGACCAGGTCGACGATCACCTTCAGCCCGCGCAGATGCGCCTTGTGCACGATGTGATCGAAGGTCGCCAGCCGGCCCATGCGCGGATCGATGGCGCGGTGGTCGGTGATGTCGTAGCCGAAATCCTTCAGCGGCGACGGGTAGAAGGGGCTGATCCACACCCCATCCACCCCCAGCGACGCCACGTGGTCGATGCCGTCCAGCACGCCGTCGAGGTCGCCCCAGCCGTCGCCGTTCCGGTCCAGGAAGCTGAGCGGATAGATCTGGTAAAGGGCCGCACCGCGCAGCCAAGACGAACCCGGGGCCATCGCCACCCTCCGCAGGAAACCCGTGCGAAGGGTCGGCCCCTCCCCCTAACGATTGGTTACCCGGCTACTTTTGGTCACCAGCCGGCAAGCGCAGCCACGGCGCCCAGGCCTGCCGCACCATCCCGGTCCACGCCTGCGTCCAGGCCTGCATCGGTGCGGCCCACAGCGCCATCATCGGGTTCGCCATCAGGGGGTTCGCCATCATCGGATTCGAAGCGGTGTTCTGCAGCATCTGTCTCATCAGCGCAGGCCCGAACTGACCGAGCGCGGCGTCGAAGGACGGTGTCGCCGTGATCTGCACCGCGATCATTTCGGCCCCGCGCTCCGGGTCCTCCCGGTGCAGGATCTGGATGTCCATGTTGGGCAGGGCGGCGGTCAGCTTGGTTTCTTCCATCGTCACTCTCCCGTAGGGCACGGCGGCCAGGATAGGGCTTTTGCACGTGCGAAGAAACTCTTCGCCATCTCGTCAACCGCAACCCCGCGCAACCAAAAAGCTCCGGCCCCCGTTGAAAGGAAGAATTCCGCCAAAAGGTTCCGACCTCATAGGTTTCCGATATGGATGGCTCCATCCCCACCGACCTGCAAGCCGATTCGAAGGAGGCCGCGGCCTGCGCCGGCCTCATCTACGTCTCCGACGAGGAGCCGGGCATCCGTCGGCGACGGGCCGGCAAGGGCTTCACCTACAAATGGCCGGACGGGCAGACGGTGACGGAGGAGGATACGCTGGCACGCATCCGCAAGCTGGCGATCCCGCCGGCCTACCGCGACGTTTGGATCTGCACCGAGCCGGAGGGGCATCTCCAGGCCACGGGGCGCGACGACAAGGGGCGCAAGCAGTACCGCTACCACCCCCGCTGGACCGAAATGCGCGAGGGCACGAAGTTCGGCCGCATGCTGGAGTTCTGCCGCGCCCTGCCCGCCATCCGCCAGCGCGTGGACGAGGATCTGTCCCGCCGCGGGCTGCCGCGGGAGAAGGTGCTGGCGACCGTCGTCCGCCTGCTGGAGACCACCCTGATCCGCGTCGGCAACGAGACCTACGCCCGCGAGAACCAGAGCTACGGCCTGACCACGCTCCGCGATGACCACGCGGACATCGAAGGCTCGGAAATCCGCTTCTCCTTCAAGGGAAAGTCGGGAAAGGAGTGGAACGTCTCGCTGAAGGACCGCCGGCTCGCCCGCGTCGTCCGGGCCTGCCAGGACGTGCCGGGCGAAGAGCTGTTCCAGTATATGGACCAGGACGGGGAACGGCACGCCATCGCGTCCGGCGATGTGAACGACTACCTGCGGGCCATCACCGGCCAGGATTTCACCGCCAAGGACTTCCGCACCTGGGCCGGCACGGTGCTCGCCGCCATGGCGCTGAAGGAGTTCGAGAGCTTCGACAACAAGACCAAGGCGAAGCGCAACGTCACCCGCGCCATCGAGCAGGTGGCCTCCCGCCTCGGCAACACGGCCAGCGTCTGCCGCAAGAGCTACGTGCATCCGGAGGTGCTGGACGCCTACCTGGAGGGCGACCTGCTGCAATCGCTGAAGCGCGAGGTGGAGACGGAGCTTCGCGAGGATCTGTCCGGGCTCGACGCGGAGGAGGCCGCGGTGCTCGCCTTCCTGCGCGAACGGCTGGAACGGGAAACCCGTGCCCGCGCCAGCGAGGGTGCCCGGCGGCGCAATGAGCGGCGCAACGCCGCGTGAGCCCGGCTGTTCTCGTGGAAGAGAAGTCACCCTTAAGGGAAGGAACCGGGAGAACCGCCATGGCAAAGACGACGACCGACCACGACGAAATCCGCCATTGGGCCGAAAGCCACGGGGGAAAGCCCGCCGTCGTGCGCAGCACCCACCATGAAGGCACCAAGAGCCGGAAGACCGGCGTCGGCCTGCTGCGCCTGATGTTCCCGAAGGCCCGGCAGTCCGACCACGACGAGCTGGAAGAAATCCAATGGGACGAGTTCTTCAAGCAGTTCGAGGACTCGAAGCTGGCGCTGCTCTATGAGGAAGGGTCCAACTTCAACAAGCTGATCGGCCGCGACACCGCCGAGAAACGCGAGCACGGCGACCACAAGGCCGCGCGGCATTGAGGTGGTGGGGGTGAGTGGTCGCACAGGGCCCCCACCCAACCCTCCCCCACTTCGCGGGGGAGGGCTTTAAGCGTCGAGCGGCGGAGTTCCCTCCCTCGCCGAAGGTGGGGGAGGGTTAGGGTGGGGGCCCAGTGCGACCACTCCCCCTCACCGCACCTCCCGCGCGCCCCACGGCAGCATCCGCGTCAGCGCGCCGTCCTTCAGCACATACTGGTGGAACATGGCCGCGGCGGCGTGCAGGCCGGCGACGATCAGGATCAGGTTGCCCAGGACCTCGTGCGCCTCTTCCAGCAGGTGGCCGAGGTCCTTGTTCTCGCCCAGCAGCGTCGGCAGCGTGAACAGGCCCCAGACCTCGACCGGGCGGCCATTGGCCTGCGACATCAGGACGCCGACGACCGGCACGGCGATCATCAGGACGTAGAGCGCCACATGCCCGCCCTTGGCGGCCAGCGCCATCAGCGGCGACGTTCCCGCGGGCAGGGCCGGCGGCGGGCTGACGTAACGCCAGACGAGCCGCAGGACGACAAGCAGCATCACGGTGGCGCCCACCGACTTGTGCACGCCCATGAGCGCGCTGCGCTCCGGTCCGCGGGGCATGCCGTCCAGGACCTGGATCAGGACGAAGGCGGCGATGATCAGCAGCGCGATGGCCCAGTGCAGGGCCTGCATGGGCAGGTCGTAGCGATCCTTGGCGGGACTCGACAGGGCGGGGTTGGACATGGTCGTCCTCCGTTTGGCAGAATCGTTCGTTCCCGCCATTCTGGACGACCGCAGCTGAACCTTGCCTGAACGGGCGCGCCGACCCGGCGAATTACGCCGGGGTCGCCTCCACCACCACCTCGGCCGCGGGCAGCAGGCGGCGGACGGTCAGGCAGACGACGTCGCCGGCAAGGCCCTGGGTGCCCACGTGATTGCCCAGCGCGTGCAGCACGGTTTCGATCCGGTCGCGCGCCGACCGGCCGTGGCCGTGCGCCAGGGCGGCGGCCAGCCGCTCTTCCCCGAAGGGCTCGCGCTCCGCGTTGGGCGCCCGCAGCAGCCCGTCGGTGCACAGGAACAGCGTGTCCTCCTGGTCGAGCCGGATGATCGCCTCGCCATAGGGAACGCCCTTGCGGACGCCGAGCGCCGGGCCTCCGGCATCCGCCAGCGCCTGCACCGTGCCGTCCGCCAGCACCCGGCAGGGCGCGCGGTTGCCGGCGCTGGAATGGCGCAGCATGCCGGTGCTGCGGTCGTAGAGCGCCACGAAGGCGGTGGCGAAGCCGTCGAAGGGGCTTTGCCCGCACAGCAGGTCGTTGGCCCCGGCCAGGATCGCGGCCGGCGTGGAGTCGGCGCGCACCAGCTCGCGGATGGCGCCGCGGACCAGCAGCATCAGGAAGGCCGCCGGGACGCCGCCGCCGGACACGCCGGCGACCACCATCAGGGTGCGGGTCTCGTCCAGCTCGATCACGTCGTAGAAATCGCCGCTGACGGTGGCGCCGGGAATCAGCAGGCCGTGGAACTGGCTGTCGCGGCCGGTGGGGAGCTGGCGCGGCAGAAGGCTCGCCTGCACGTCGCGGGCGGCACGCTGCTCTTCCTCGATCAGGCACTCGGCGGCGGCAAGCTTCTCGGTCTTGGTCTCCAGCTCGGCCGACTTCATGACCAGCTGGGCGTCCAGCGTCTCCTCGCGGGCGCTCGCCTCCAACGCCATGCTGCGGAAGACGCGGGCCAGCCGGCCCATCTCGTCGTTGCGCTCCATCGCGTCGTTCAGGGTGAAGGGGTTGAAGCGGCCGGCCTCCACGGCGGCCACGGCTTCGCCCAGCCGCTCGATCGGGGCCATCTGGCGGCGCGCGAAGCGGACCGCGGCGGCGATTCCGAGTGCCAGCACCACGGCCCCGATCAGCACGCCGACCTTGGCCTCCCGCGCCACGACGGCGGAGGCGTCGGCGGCCGGCACACGGACCACGGCGGTTCCTGCCCCCTGCCCGCCCGCCGGCTTCACCGGGGCGAAGGCCGTCAGGAAGGCGCCCTCGCGCAGCGTGCGGACCTCGCCGGCGGCGGTCGCGGCCTTGGCGGCCTCGATGGCGGCGTCCGACAGCGGCCCGCCGTCACCGGGTGCTGCGGCCCGCACCAGTTGACGCCCGGCGCTGTCGAGCAGCCAGGCGCCGTCGATGGCCTTGGTGGCGACGAAGGCCTCCATCAGCCCGTCGGTGCCGGCCTTGCGGGCGATATCGCCCAGGCGCCGGACATCAGCGCCGACCTGCACGATGCGCGGCTTGTCCACGCCCGCGACGCCGGCGAACTTCATCAGCTTTCCGCCTTCGGTGGCGGCATCGGTCACCACCTTCTCCGGCGCGCGGTTCAGCAGGCCGTAGAAGGGTGCGTGCTGCGGCTGCGCCTTGGCGTCGGCCCCGAAGGTGATGTCCGGGCCCGGCAGGTTGTGGATGTAGGCGCGGCCGCGGTTGTCGGTCACCCACACCTCGTCGGGGCCGCCGGCCTCGGCGATCGCCTTGAAGCGGTCGCTGATCGGCTTCGGCGCGGCCTTCGCCCCTTCCATCAGGGCGACGATGTGCGCGGACAGCGTCGCCTCCGACAGCAGGCGTTCGCCCAGCAGGGCCTCCACGTCGCGCGGGATTTCGCGCGCCTGGACCGCCGACCGGGCGAGCAGCGCCGCGGCGAGGCGGCTGTCCGTCTCGATCCGCGCGAGCATCGAGGCGTGCGTCGTCCAGGCCAGCATCGCCGTGATCGACAGCACCGCCAGAGTCACCAGCCCGGTGATCAGAAGGATCAAACGCCCTTGAAAGGTCATGGAGGAGACCCGCCTCTTCAGCCAACCGCAGGATTCCGGTTCTACCGGGGCAATAGGCGGGAGTCCAGGAGAGGCGGGGTCGCAGGCTGTAACCGTTCAGTACCAGTAGCCGCCCAGCCGGTACCGCGGCCGGCGCACCGCCCGCGGCAGGACGAGCGGAAGCGGCGTCCGGTCGAGCCCCGGAAAGGCCGGCTGCGGGGTCCGCCGGCCGGCGCCCAGCTCCATCAGGCGGCGGACGCGCTCCTCCGTGTGGGGATGGGTGCGCAGAAGCGACGGGATGGCCTGGGCGCGGCGGCCTGGAAAGCGGATCCCCTCCCATGGGCCGCGCTGCAGCCCGTCGATGCGGGCGAGCGCCGTGGCGATCCCCTCCGGGTCGCCGGTCAGGTGGGCGGCGTCGAGGTCGGCGTCGAACTCCCGCGTCCGCGCCAGGGCGAGCTGCATCAGCGCCCCGCCCCAGGGTGCGGCGATCAGCAGCAGGATGAGCAGCCAGGGCATGGCCTCCGGCTGCATGACCAGCAGCGGCAGGTTGACGATCAGCAGCGCGATTCCGAACAGCGACATCAGCCGCGTCAGGTTGGTCACCGTGTCGGCGAGGCCCATAACCGCAAGGTCGTTGTTGCGGATGTGGCTGATCTCGTGCGCCAGCACGCCCGCCAGTTCGCGCAGGTCGAGCGAACGGAGCAGCCCGTCCGTCACGGCGATGGCCGACTGCCGGCGGCGCCCGACGGCGAAGGCGTTCAGGGTGGGGCTGGCGATGTACCACAGCTCCGGCGGGGCCGGCAGGCCGGCGCGGCGCGCGATGGCGCCCACCGTCTCGAACAGCCGCGGCGCGTCGGCGTAGGACAACCGGCGCGCGCCGAACATGCCCAGGATCACGCGCGGCGACAGGCGCGGGCTGAGCAGAAGGCTCACGCCGCCGCCGACCAGGGCCCACACCAAGCCGTCCGCCCCGGCGAGAATCCAGCCGCACAGCGCCAGCATCAGCACCATGCCGCAAAGCAGCAGGAGGGATTGCACGAGGTTGCCGATCTTGTGGCGCCGCCGCAGCCCGGCGACCGCCCCGTCGGTGGACGCGAAAGCCATGAACCGCCTTCCGGATTCCGTGAACTGGACCTCTTCGACGAAAAGGCACGGAAGAACATGTTGTGGCTGGAACCACGCCCGTCACCCCCGCCACAAGCACAGGGCCCTTGCGCGGACTGCACCGCCACCCCTCTTGATTTGGCAGGCAACGTTGAACACATACACGCCAGACGTGCTCAAAACCCCTTGTCGCTGGCCCCTTGTTGCTAGACGTGGTCACCGCCATGAGCAATCCCTACGAGATCCTCGGCGTATCATCCAACGCTTCCGATGACGACATCCGGAAGGCGTATCGCAAGCTCGCGAAGAAATACCATCCGGACCTGAATCCCGGAAAGGAGGAGGCGGAGCAGCGCTTCAAGGACATCAGCGCCGCCTACTCCCTGCTGTCCGATCCGGACAAGCGCGCGCGCTTCGACCGCGGCGAGATCGACGCCTCCGGGCAGGAGCGGCCGCAGCGCCAATACTACCGCGATTTCGCGGAGGGGCCGGGCGGCGCGCGCTACAGCCACGCGGAAGGCTTCGCCTCCGACGATTTGGAGAACATCTTCTCCGATCTTTTCGGCGGACGGGGCTTCTCGCGCGGCTTCACGGCCGGCGGCGCGTCGATGCCCATGAAGGGCGGCAACCTCAGCCTCGCGCTGACCGTCGACTTCGTCGACGCCGCCAAGGGCGGGAAGCAGCGCGTCACCATGCCCGACGGCAAGACGCTGGACATCGACCTGCCCGCCGGGCTGGAGGACCACGCGACCATCCGCTTGAAGGGCAAGGGCCTGCCGGGGGTCAACGGCGGTCCGCCGGGCGACGCGCTGATCACCGTCACCGTCGCCCCGCACGCCTGGTTCCGGCGGGAGGGCGACGACGTCCACCTCGACCTGCCGGTGACGCTGGCGGAGGCTGTGCTCGGCGGCAAGGTGCGCGTGCCCACCATCGACGGCGCGGTGATGTTGACCGTGCCGAAGGGGGCCAACAACGGGACGCGGCTGCGGTTGAAGGGCAAGGGCATTCCCGATCCGCAGAAGAACAGCCGGGGCGACCAATACGTGACGCTGCGCATCGCGCTGCCCGACACGCCGGATCCGGCGCTGGAGGAGTTCGTGCGCGGCTGGGCGGCGGACTACAATCCACGCCGGGCCATGGAGTCCGCATAGGAGCAACGCTGTTCAGCGGGAGGCCGCGCGATGGCACAGAGAACGGAAGAGGTTCTGACGGTCTGCCGGCGGGTCACGGCCCGCGACCTGACCCTGTGGGTGGAGCGGCACTGGGTTCGCCCGCAGCACGAGGGCGGCGCCCTTCTGTTCAGCGAGGCTGATATCGCGCGGGTCGAGATGATCTGCGACCTGCGGGAGGACCTGGCGCTCGACGACGAGGCGATGCCCGTCGTCCTGTCTTTGCTGGATTCGGTCTATGCCCTGCGGCGGCGTCTGCGCGTCCTGGCCGGGGCGATCGGCCAACTTCCGTCTGAGTCCCGCGACTTGCTGCGCGAGGAATTGCGGAAGCTGGAGGAGAAGTAGGTCAGCAGCGCAGCCCGAAGGCGCGGCCGCTCAGCGCGATGTCCTGGTTGAAGCCCTCGGCGACCCGGTCGTTGCCGCCGGAGAGGAGGCAGAGCGTCACGTTGATGGCGCAGAGGATGGCGTGGTCGATCTGTTCCGGCTGGGCGTTGTGGCGTTTGATGGCTTTGAGGGCGCGGGATACCGATTGGGCCATGACGCGAGTTCCAATGGTGTGGCGTTGATGGTCGGGTTCGTCGATGAAGGCAGGATGCCGCCTTCTCAAAGTTCCCGCTGTGCCCCGGACCACACCCGGACCACATTCCATCGCCGCGGATGAGCCATTCCTAGGGCCGGGATTCTTAACCGGACGTAAACGACCCTCCGCCCTACGGTACATACGTGCCTATGCCCCTCTTATGCGCATCCATAAAATACACATAAAACAAAGGGCCGAGCGGTGGCTCGGCCCTTGGTCATAGCGGCTGCGCGCAGGGGGTGCGACTATTTGACCTGCGGCAGCTCCTCGAACTGGTGGTACGGCGGCGGGGAGCTGAGCGTCCATTCCAGCGTCGTGGCCCCGGGCCCCCAATAGTTGGCGCCGACTCGCGCGCCGTAGCGCAGTGTCCAGATCGCCGCGGCGATGAAGATGATATGGCCGGTGAAGGACACGTAGGAACCGATCGAGGAGATCATGTTCCAGCCGGAAAACGCGTCCGGATAGTCCGGGATGCGGCGCGGCATGCCCGCGGTGCCCAGGAAGTGCTGCGGGAAGAAGGTCAGGTTGGCGCCGATGAAGGTCATCCAGAAATGGACCTTGCCCCAGAACTCCGGGTACTGCCGGCCCGACATCTTGCCGATCCAGTAGTACCAGCCGGCGAAGATCGAGAAGACCGCGCCCAGCGACAGCACGTAGTGGAAGTGCGCGACGACGAAATAGGTGTCGTGCAGCGCCTTGTCCAAACCGCCGTTGGCCAGCACCACGCCGGACACGCCGCCGACCGTGAACAGGAAGATGAGGCCGAGCGCGAACAGCATCGGCGTCTTGAACTCGATGGAGCCGCCCCACATGGTGGCGATCCAGGAGAAGATCTTCACGCCCGTCGGCACCGCGATGATCATCGTGGCCGCGGTGAAATAGGCGCGCGTGTCGACGTCCAGGCCGACCGTGTACATGTGGTGCGCCCACACGACGAAGCCGACCACGCCGATCGCCACCATCGCGTAGGCCATGCCCAGATAGCCGAACACCGGCTTCTTGGAGAAGGTGGACACCACTTGGCTGATGATCCCGAATCCCGGCAGGATCATGATGTAGACCTCGGGGTGGCCGAAGAACCAGAAGAGGTGCTGGAACAAGACGGGGTCGCCGCCGCCCTCCGGGTTGAAGAAGGTGGTGCCGAAGTTGCGGTCGGTCAGCAGCATGGTGATGGCCCCGCCCAGCACCGGCACGGCCAGCAGCAGCAGGAAGGCCGTCACCAGCATCGACCAGACGAACAGCGGCATCTTGTGCAGCGTCATGCCCGGGGCCCGCATGTTGAAGATCGTGGTGATGAAGTTCACGGCCCCCAGGATCGACGACGCGCCCGCCAGGTGCAGCGAGAAGATGGCCATGTCCACCGATGGCCCCGGGTGCGCCGTTCCCGACGACAGAGGTGGGTAGATCGTCCACCCGGTCCCCGCCCCCAATCCGACGAAGACGGAGCTGAAGAGCAGCAGCAGCGCCGGGACCAGCAGCCAGAAGCTGATGTTGTTCAGGCGCGGGAACGCCATATCCGGGGCGCCGATCATGATCGGCACGAACCAGTTGCCGAATCCGCCGATCAGCGCCGGCATGACCACGAAAAACACCATGATCAGGCCGTGCGCCGTGATCACGACGTTCCATATCTGCCCGTCGCCGACCACGCCAAGCCCCGGCTGCTGCAGCTCCGCCCGGATGATGCCGGAGAAGACGAGCCCGGCGATGCCTGCCACCACGGCGAACACGAGATAAAGCGTCCCGATGTCCTTGTGGTTGGTCGAGAACAGCCAGCGCTGCACGAATCCGGGCTTGTGGTCGTCATGCGCGTGGCCGTGTTGCGTCCCGGTCCCGCCGGCGTGAGGCGAATCAACCATCGCGGTCCTCGCTTGGTTCTGGTGTTGTTGTTGCCGGTGCGGCGGTCATTGCGGAATGGCGGCCAGCTCGGTCACTGCCGGAGCCTTCGGCGTGCCGGACTTGGCGAACTTCTGCTTCGCCTGCTCGGTCCACTCGGCGAAGCGCTCCTTCGAGACGGCCTCGATCGCGATGGGCATGTAGCCGTGGTTGGTGCCGCAGATCTCCGAGCACTGGCCGTAATAGACGCCCTCATGCTCGATCCGGACCCAGGACTCGTGCAGGCGGCCGGGCACCCCGTCCTCCTTCAGCCCGAAGGCGGGAAGCCCGAAGGAATGGATGACGTCGCCCGCGGTCACCAGCAGGCGGATGTTGGTGTCGACCGGCAGCACGACCCGGTTGTCGACCTCCAGCAGCCGGCGCTGGCCGGGCTTGATGTCGGTCTCCGGGATCATGATGGAGGAAAAGGTGAAGTTGCCGTGGTCCGGATACTCGTAGTCCCAATACCACTGCCGCCCGGTGATCTTCAGCGTCATCTCCGCGTCCCGTGCATGGTCGCCGAAATACAGCAGCTTGAAGGACGGCACGGCGATGACCACCAGGACGATCACCGGCACGACGGTCCAGATCACCTCGATCACCGTGTTGTGCGATGTGCGCGACGGGACCGGGTTCTTCTTCTCGTTGAAGCGCAGAACCACGACGGCCAGCAGCGCCAGCACCAGGACGCAGACCGCCACCATGATCCAGACCAGCAGGCGGTGGAACCAGTCCATCATGTCCATCACCGGCGAGGCGGCGGTCTGGTGCCACATCTGCCAGGGATGCGGCTCGCCGATCACCGGCAAGGGTGTCTCGGGTGGTGTCTGGCCGGGCGGTGTCGCCGGCCCGGACGGCTGCTGCGCCCACGCGCCGGACGCGGCGGTCATCATCGCGACCGACGCGGCGGCCCAGAGTTGCGCGATCGTTGCTTTCCCGATCGTCATCGTTCCTCCCTCGCCCCAAGGGTGCCAGCAAGAGGCGCCCACACCGGGAACGCCCCATCCAGGCCAGAACAGCCGGCGGCGAGGAAAGTTCACGGGCGCTAAATGTCGCCGTCCTCCTTCGACAGGCGGCGGTGGATCGCCGTGGCGGCGATGGCCGCCTGTCCCATGGCGACGGAGATCTGGTTCAGCCCCTCCACGATGTCGCCCGCGGCGTACAGGCCCTCGATCCCCGTCTGCTGGTGCCCGTCCGTGACCAGCCGCCCGTCCGGGCAGATCCGCACGCCGAGCGCCTTCACCGGGTCCGTCCGCGGCACGGTGCCCAGCGCGGAATAGAGCGTGTCGAAGGCCAGCCGCTCTCCCGTCGCGGTGGTCAGCGCGGCGATGCGCCCGCCTTCCGAATGGACCTCCACGACCGGATCCTCGACGGCGCGGATGCCGGCCTCGGCCATGCGCCGCTCCTCCGCCTCCTCCAGCTTCATCGGCTGGCCGAGCGTCAGCAGCGTGATGTCGCGGGAATAGGTGCGCAGGAACAGCGCCTCCCCCAGGGCGTCCGTGCCGTAGCCGATCACGCCGATGCGGTGATCGATCACCTCGAACCCGTCGCAGATCGGGCAATGGCGGATCAGCCCGCGCTGCACCGCCTGGTAGAGGTTGGGGAGTTCCGGCTCCAGGTCGATCACCCCGGTGGCGGCCAGCACGGTCCGGGCAAAGAACTCCCGCCCGTCCGCGGTGCGCGCGCGGTAGCCGTCCGCCGTCCGCTCCACGGACTCCACGGTGCCGGAGAGGATGCGCGATCCGTAGCGCTCCGCCTGCGCGCGCATGCGGGCGAGCAGGTCGTTGCCGGTCACCCCGTCGGGAAAGCCCGCGTGGTTGTGCGACAGCGGGATCCAGGAGGCCCGGCTGGCGCCCGCGTCGATCACCAGGAAGCGACGGCGGTAGCGCGCCAGATAGATGGCCGCGGTCAGGCCGGCCGGCCCTCCGCCGACGACCAGCGCGTCGAGACGTTCGTTGTTCATGGACTCAGGGTTCTCGCTGTCGTTGGCGACGGGCCACCAGGGCCAGGCAGCGGCGGACGGCTTCCAGCTCGCGCAGGTTGGCGGCGAAGCCGATCATCAGGAAACCGGCGAAGATGCCGACGAACACCACGGCGACGGCCAGCACCAGCCGCCAGGGACCGTCGAACGGGGAACGGACCAGCAGCAGGGCGCCCACCAACCCGCCACCGGCGACGGCGCCGATCCCCAGCATGTCCAGGAGGCGTGCCACCAGCGCGGGCGACCGAACGCCGGAGTCCAGCACCGGTGTTGGTCGCGTTGCGCCGTGGCGCGGATCCGGGACGGCCGTCATCGGTCGGACATTCCACGCGGGTTCCATCTGGACGAGGAACAAGGCCGGGCACCATAGGGTTCCGTGCCGGCCCGCGGAAGGCGGCGGGAGCGGCCATTCGCCGCGCGGAGGACGCCTTGACGGTGGAATATTGCCCCTCGACTGTATCACCTACAGTCGCAACCGCGAGCCCACCATGCCCGCGTCCCCACCGCCCAGCCCCTTGGATGCGCCCGCGGCGTCCGGCCCCGACCCAGAGGTCCTGGACGTGGAGCCGATGGTCCGCAATTTCGGCACCCTCGGTCCCACGGTCACGATGCTGTACGACCTGTTCCTGAAGAACGAGCGGGATCTGGCCGAGCGGTTGCGCGACCGGCTGGAGCAGGACGACCTGCCCGGCGCCCGTCTCGCCGCCCACGCCGCGGCCGGGGCCGCCCGAACCGCCGGGGCGCATCGGCTGGCCGGCCTCTTCTCCGCCATCGAGGAGAACCTGCTGAGCGGCGATGCGGATCGCGCGCGCCTTCAGGCCCGGGCCATCGCCCCCGCGCTCGACGACGTCCATTCCATGATCGCCCGCATTTGATTTATCATACCCCGGTACTCGTTTCACGAGAACGGGGGTGGCTGTGGGGTATGGGTCCTGTTCGGTGCTGGTCGTGGAGGACGAGGTGGTCACCCGCTCCGTCTCCGTCCGGCTGCTGCGCCAGCTCGGTGTCGGCGACGTGGTCGAAGCGGCCGATGGGGCGGAGGCGCTGGCCCGCTGCGACCGGCTGTCCTTCGACGCCATCCTCTGCGACGTCGACATGATGCCGATGGGCGGCCTTGCCTTCGTGGAGGCCTTGCGCGACCGCGAACGGGCGGTGAGCCGATCGGCCCCGGTCATCATGCTGACCAAGCACCGCGAGTCGGAGATCATCCAGTCGGCGCTCCGATTCGGGGCGAGCGGCTATCTGGTGAAGCCGCTGACGCCGGACACGCTGCGGCAGAAGCTCGACAAGGCGCTGTCCGCGAAACAATCGGGTCCGCCCACAGACAGAGCTTGACCCTGACATTATCCTTTTTGTAACCACGCCTCCGATAGACTGCCTACGAACCCTGCCGTCTTAACTCAGGGGCAGTCCGGGAGGCGCCGCATGCCGATGAACGTCCTGGAAGTCGCCATCTACGCGATGGTGCTGACGGCCTCGCAGCCGAAACCCTACGAGTGCGTGGCCGTGCAGCCGGAAGGCGTCAACTGCACCAACGGGCTGGCGGCGACGGCCAGCAGCCCCAACGTGCTCGCCTACAACACCGGCGTTCAGATCATCAAGGACAACCAGGGGCGCGTGCGCCTCAGCAACGGCCTGAACACCCATTTCGATTCCTCGGCCTGGGTGTCCTTCAAGGATAAATCCGGGCAGACCGCCATCAGCGTGCGCAAGACGGGCCCGTACCGCTTCAAGTTCTCCAACGGCTTCATCTGCGAAATCATCGGGCTTGAGCAGGACATGGCCCGCTGCTTCAAATCCTGACCGCGACCCGCCGAGAAAAGCCCTTCTCCCCTTGGGGGAGAAGGGTTGGGATGAGGGGTCGTTACGCCTGGCAGGGCGGATAAGATTTCCGGCCGGCCATGGCCGGCGCCACCCTCACCCCACCCCCTCTCCCCTCAAGGGAGAGGGGCTTTTCCATGCAATCAATCGATGGATATTTGTCTCTGTAGGCGATTTCCCCGTTACCGGCGGATGCCGCGGCGGTTCATCTCATCCTCAAGGCCGCGGCGTTCGCGCTGCATCTCGCGCTGTTCGTCCACGATGCGCTCGTAGCGGTCCTGCAGGTCGCGGTCGGAATAACGGCTGTATTCGGACCGGCCGCGCCGGTCGTCCGTGCTGGACCCTTCGTAGCGGCGGTCGTCGCGCACCTGTCGGTCGCGATCACGGTCGCGGTCCTGGTCGGCAGGATTGGCGTTGGGGTTGACGGCCCGGTTCAGTGTGTCGAGCGCGCCGCCCCACCCCTGGCCCTGGCTCTGCTGCGCCAGCGCCATCGGCGAAACCACCGGTGACAGGGCGAGAAGCGACCCGAAGGCCAAGACGGCGAAAGGCATGCCTCGCATGAACTCCACTCCTTGCAATGGCTGATGCCAAAGCCAACCGGCGGGAGCGGAGGATGTTGCGGGCCGCGATGTCCTTTTCCTTATCCCAGCCGCGCCCGGTCATGCGGCGCGTCGAGATCCAGCGCCGGCCCCTTCGGCACGACACCGGTCGGGTTGATCATGGTGTGGCTCGCGTAATAGTGCCGCTTGATGTGCGCGAAATTCACCGTCTCCGCGATGCCCGGCACTTGGTAGAGGTCGCGCAGGTAGCCCGACAGGTTCGGGTAGTCGGCGATGCGCCGCAGGTTGCACTTGAAGTGCCCGACATAGACGGCGTCGAAGCGAACCAGCGTGGTGAACAGGCGCCAGTCCGCCTCGGTCGGCCGCTTGCCGAACAAATAGCGCTGGTTGGAGAGCCGCGCGTCCAGCTCGTCCAGGGCGGCGAACAGGGCGTCGAAGGCCTGCTCGTACTTCTCCTGGCTGGTGGCAAAGCCGGCCTTGTAGACGCCGTTGTTGATCCGGTCGTAGACGAAGGCGTTCAGCTCGTCGATCGCACCGGCGAGGTCGGCGGGGTAGAGGTCGACGGACGGGTCGCCGAACGCGTCGAACTCGCGGTTGAGCATCCGGATGATCTCGGCCGACTCGTTGTTCACGATCGCGCCGGTCTTTTTGTCCCACAACACCGGGACCGTAACGCGCCCGGTGTAGTCGGGCTTGGCCTTTGCGTAGACCTCGTAGAGGCGGGTGGATCCGGTGATGGGGTCGGGCTCCGGAAAGGTCCAGCCTTCCTCGCGCATCAGCGGGTCGACGACGCTGACGCCGATGACCTCCGTCAGCCCCTTCAGCGCGCGGACGATCAGCGTGCGGTGCGCCCAAGGGCAGGCGAGCGACACGAACAGGTGATAGCGCCCGGCTTCGGGCCGGTACGGCGTCGAGCCGTCGGCCTTCACCCAGTTCCGGAACTGCGTCTCCGGCCGCACGAACGCACCGCCGGTGGTTTTCGTGTCGTACCACTGGTCTTGCCAGCGGCCTTCGATCAGCAGGCCCATCGCTCAATCTCCAAATGCAATCCAAACCCTCTCCCGGTCTGGCCGGGAGAGGGAACCATGATCAACCGTGCAGCTTCGTCGCGATCTCCGCGACGTGCTTGCCCTGGAAGCGGGCGCCGTCCAGTTCGACCGCGCTCGGCTGGCGGGAACCGTCGCCGCCCGCGATGGTGCTGGCACCGTAGGGGCTGTTGCCCATCACCTCGTCCACGCCCATCTGGCCCTGGAAGCTGTAGGGCAGCCCGACGATGACCATGCCCTGGTGCAGCAGGACGGTGTGGGTGGTGAGAATCGTGCTCTCCTGCCCGCCGTGCTGCGTCGCGGAGGAGGAGAAGACGCTGCCGACCTTGCCGACCAGAGCGCCCTTCATCCACAGGCCGCCGGTCTGGTCCAGGAAGTTCTTCATCTGGCCGGGCATGTTGCCGAAGCGGGTCGGCACGCCGAAGATGATCGCGTCGTAATTCGCCAGTTCGTTGGGGTCGGCGATCGGAATGTTCGGCTCTTCCTTGAAGTGCGCCTTCTGCCGGACGTCTTCCGGCACCAGCTCCGGCACGCGCTTGACGGTCACCTCGGTGCCGGGAACGGAGCGCGCCCCCTCCGCAGCCGCCTGCGCCATCGTCGAGATATGCCCGTAGCTGCTGTAGTAGAGGACCAGAACCTTGGCCATGTCCGAACTCCCTGTCGTTCCATGCGGTTGGATGTGCTGGTGCCAACAGACATAACGCGTTGTCGGCTCCCCGCAAATCCGGCGCGCTGGAACTTCATTGTTCGTGGGTGTACAACAATAGCATGGATCGCCTCGACGACATGCTCGCCTTCATCAAGGTGGTGGACACCCGGAGCTTCACGGCCGCCGCGGAGCGCCTGAACCTGTCCAAGTCCGTGGTTTCCCGCCGCATCGCGGAGCTGGAGAACCGGCTCGGCGCGCGGCTGCTGAACCGCACGACGCGCAAGCTGAGCCTGACGGAGGTCGGGCAGGCCTATTACGAGCGCTGCTCCCGCATCCTGACCGACCTGGAGGAGGCGGAGCAGGCCGTGGCCGACCTGCACGCCGCCCCACGGGGGCGGCTGCGGATCAACGCCCCGGTGTCCTTCGGCATGCAGCACCTCGCCCCGGCCATCGCGGAGTTCCTGGCGCGCTACACGTCCATCGAGATCGAGATGGACGTGAACGACCGCTATGTGGACCTGATCGACGAGGGCTACGACCTCGCGGTGCGCATCGGGCGGCTGCGCGACAGCTCCCTGATCGCCAAGCGCCTCGCCCCCGCCCGCCGTGTCGTCTGCGCCAGCCCGGCTTATCTGGAAAAGCATGGCACCCCGGCGACCCCGGAGGAGCTGATCAACCACAACTGCCTGATCTACACCAACGTTCCGGCCGCCGAGCAATGGCAGTTCCGGGTCGGGGAGGAGATGCGAACCGTCCGCGTGTCGGGATCGCTGCGGGCCAACAACGGCGATCTGCTGCACGCAGCCGCCATCGCTGGAGTCGGCATCGTCGTTCTGCCGACCTTCATGGTCGGGCAGGCGCTGTCGACCGGGGCGCTGAAGACGCTTCTGCTCGATTGCTACATGTCGGAATCGAACGTCTACGCGGTGTACCCGCAGAACCGGCACCTGTCGCCCAAGGTGCGGGCCTTCGTCGATTTCCTGGCCGAGTGCTTCGGGCCCAGGCCCTATTGGGACTGCGCCCTGCTGCAGCTGGAGAACGGGAACGCGCTTACTCCGGCTGATTTGGCCGGCGGCGGGCACGGAGGTTGAGGGCGTTCAGGAAGCTGGTCGGCTGAGCGGGGCCGGACGCGCCCGCCTCCCGCGCGGCCGGGGTCGCCAGGAAGCCGCCGACGCGGGCGCGCAGTTCCACCGCATCGTGGGCGGCGTTGTCGGCGTCCTCCGCCACCTTGCGGCGGATGTCGGGGTCGAGCGTGTTGAAGGCGCGCGAGGCGAACTCGAAGGCCGGCTGCGACTTGGTGGCAATCACCTGCCGCAGCGCCTTGGACACCAGCACCGTGTCGAGCCCGCCGGGGCCGTCCACCCCGTCCAGGACGTCGGCGAGGATGCCGATGGCCTGCAGGGTTTGGGTGTCATCGAGCGAGATGGGCTCAAGGCCGTCCATGGCACTCACTTCCGATGTTGGTCGGCACGATGATGGTGGGCCCCGTGTTTGTTGCCACGTTGGTTGCCACGCGGTCGATCGCCAGATTCCGGAGCGCCGCGGCGAGGGTCATCCCCGGCCCGGCGCCACCGCTGCTGATGCGAAGGAGAATAGTCGGACGCGGCGGCGCTGGCAATGCGCACGCTGCCGCGCCCGGGCGCAGGCCTCGTCTCAGGGCCACGCTCACGCCCGGTTGACCAGCGCCACGCCGCCCACGGCGATCGCCATGCCGGCCAGCGCCAGAAGGCCGAGCCGTTCGTCGAACATCGCCCAGGCGATCACCGCCGTGACCGGCGGGGTCAGGTAGAACAGGCTCGCCACGCGGGCCGCCGCGCCCCGGCGGATCAGCGCGAACAGCAGGAAGATCGCCCCCACCGACAGCACGAAGCTGAGCCAGAGCAGCGCGAAGACGAACTCCCCGGTCCAGCGGATCTGCATGGTCTCGAACAGCGGGGCCGCGACGGCCAGAACCGCGGCCGTGGCGGCGTACTGGATCGCGGCGCCGCTGCGCAGGTCCATCGCCGTGCCGTGGCGCTTCTGGTACAGCGTGCCGAAGGTGATGCCCAGCAGGGCGGCAACGGCCAGCCCGACCCCCGCGACGTTGCCCGAATCGAAATGGACTTTTTCACTCACCACGAGCGCCACGCCGACGAGCCCGAGCAGCAGGCCGCCCCATTGCCGGCCGGACACGCGTTCGCCCAGAAGCGGGCCGGACAGAGCGGCGGTGAGCAGGGGCTGCACGCCGACGATCAACGCCGCGACGCCGGCCGGCACGCCCTTGGAAATCGCGCAGAAGACGCCTGACAGATAGACGCCGTGGACAAGCAGCCCGGCGAGCGCGATGCGCCCGGCCTCGCGCCAGGTCTTCGGCCAGGGGGCCTTGGTCGCCAGGGCCACCGCCGCCAGAACCACCGCGACCAGCGCCAGACGCACCAGCAGGAAGGTCAACGGCTCCGCGTAAGGCAGACCGTATTTCGCGCCGATGAACCCCGTGCTCCACAGCACCACGAACACGGCCGGCATCGCGTTGACCCATTCCGGCCGGCCGCCCGCGGAGGCGGATGCTTGCACGGTCATCGTCCCATCGTCTCCTACCCCTGGGCTCCCGCACCCTGTGGCGCCGCCTCAACCGCGGGCTCGCCCGCGTCGGCCGGCGCCGCGACGGCCTGATCCGCCGCCGGCGCACGGTCGGCCGGCGGCTTCGGCTTCAACGCGTTGCGCCGCGCTTCGGCCAGCGCCTGGAAGTGCGCCCGCAGTTCGGTGTCCCGGCGCATCAGCTGGCGGAAGTCCTTCGCATCCAGCACCAGCATTTGGCAATAGCCGAGCGCCCGCACATCAGCGTTGCGCCGCTGGCGGGTCAGCAGCGCCATCTCGCCGAACACATCGCCGGTGCCGAGCTTCACGGGCTCGGCAAGGCCGGGCACCAGCACCTCCACCGCACCCGAGGCGATGAAGAACATGGCGTCGCCCCGCTCGCCCCGCCGCACGATGGTCTCCCCCGGCAGTGCGAGCCGCGGCTTCAGCAGCGTGGTGATGCCGCGCAGCCGCCCCTCCTCCAGCCCGTCGAAGAACCGCACGCGCCCGACCAAGTCCATCAGGTCGAGCCGCAGGTCGAGCTTCGGCAGCCGTTCCAGCGCGCGGCGGCGCGTGTCCAGGTCGCGCTCCAGGTCGGTCAGGACCTCGGCGCTGATGATGGATTCGGCGTGCAGGGCGCGGAAATCGGCCTCCTCCAGCCGCAGCGCGGCGCGGCCGACGTAGCGGCTCTGCAGCATCAGGGCGTAGTCCGGATATTGCAGCTTCATCGCAGCCAGCGCCTGCTCCACCATCGCCAGCCGCACGGCGAGCATCCCCTCCATCTCGCAGGACACGTCCTGGCCCAGCACCTGGGCGATCTTGGTCTGGGTGAAGTCCAGCAACTCGCGCTGCACGGTGCGCACGCCGACCAGAATCTCGAAGCGGAAGGCGAGCCGGCGGGCCAGCGGCGCCCGCCAGCCGAGACGGCGGTGCAGCAGGCTGGCCACCCGCATCCAGGGCGTGAAGGCGATGAAGGGCTCCTCGAACGCGCGGTAGCCGGCGCGGCCCTGCGCCCTCACGGCGTCAAGCAGGCGCGCGCTGCGCGCGGTCAGCAGCTCCGCCACGCCGCGGGACAGCACCCCTTCCTTGAAGTGGGCGAAGTACAGCTCCTCCTCCCGGTTGACCAGGATGGCGAGGCCGATGGTCACCCGGTCCTCGTTGCTGATCGGCAGTTCCGCCTCGCGTTCGCGGTCGATGGCGCCCAGCCGGTCGGCGTATTGGGAGACGACGGCCTCGGTCGCCGCCTCGTCCACCTCGTAATGGCGGGCGACGTTCTCCACCCGCTCCCGGATGCTGGCGAGCGACAGGGCGAGCGCCCGGTTGCGCATGGCGTGCTCCACCGGCGACAGCTGGTCGAGCTTCAGCAGGCGGATCAGCGCGCGCAGCGTCGTTCCGTTGACGAACAGCGTGTAGAAGACGAAGCCGGTGACGATGACGGCGACGAAGCTCTGCACCCGCTCCGGCAGCCGGCCGTTCTCCGTGACGGCGAGCGCCAGCGTCAGCGACACCGCCCCGCGCAGGCCGCCCCACAGCATCACCGCCTTGTAGGAGTGGCTGACCTGCTGCCCCAGCCCGGTGGCGGACAGCAGCGGCAGCAGCCCGAACAGGACCAGCGCCCGCGCCGCCGTCGCGGCGACCACGACGACCGCGAGAAGCCCGACGTCGACCCAGCCGATCCCCAGCAGCAGGCGCGGCACCAAGATGGCGGTCATCAGGAAGATCAGCGAGTTCGCCCAGAATCCCAGCTGCCGCCAGACATGCTCCAAGGCGCCCCAGGTGGCCGGGGAAATGCGCGTGCGCCCGACCGACCCGACCACCAGCGCGGAGGTCACGACGGCCACCACGCCCGACGCGCCGACGTAATGCTCCGCCAGCACATAGGTCAGGTAGGCGAGCGCCACCGTCAGCGTGATCTCGGCCATCGGCTGGTCGCGCACCGGCTCCACCAGGAAGCAGGCGACGCGGCCGCACACATAGCCGGTCAGCACGCCGCCGGCGAAATCGCGCAGGAACTCGGTCGCCGCCTCCATGGCGCCGCCGTGCGTCCGGCTGGTCAGCATGCCGAGCAACAGGGTGAACAGCGCGATGGCCGCGGCGTCGTTCAGCAGGCTTTCGCCCTCGACCAGCATGGTCAGGCGGCGCGGCGCGCCCAGGTCGCGGAACACGCCGACGACCGCCGCCGGGTCGGTGGTGGCGAGGATCGAGCCCAAAAGCAGGCAGGCCACCAGCCCCATGGAGGTGAAGAGGCTGAGCGCGAAGCCGATGGCAAAGGTGCAGACGAAGACCGCGACGACGGCCAGCACGAGGATCGGCCCGATGTCGTCAAACAGCCGCCGCACGTCCACCGCCAGCGCCGTCTCGAACAGCAGCACCGGCAGGAAGATATAGAGCAGCACCTCCGACGAAACGTCGAGCCCGGCCAGCGAATTCAGGAAGTCGTGGACCGGGCCGGCGCCCTGCACCCCGGCGAAGGATTGGATCACGGCGCCGAGCGCCACGCCGACCGCGGCCAGCAGAACCGTGTAGGGCACCTGCAACCGGGCTGCCAGAGGCGGCAGGAAACTGACCAGCGCGAGAAGGCCGGAGACGCCGAGGACGTAGATGACGATGTCGTGCATTGGCCCGCCTTGCCGGTTGAGGCTGGGGGCGCACGGTATCGCCGCACTCCGGCCGGGGCAAGGGCAGGATCGGTGACACTGGTATTCCCCTATCCCCGAAGAGAGGGGGGAATAAACCAGTGTCCAGCCACGTTTACGCTTTTCGTTTATGCCTGGGGCAGCGCGACGGTCATGCGGAAGCCGCCGGTCGGCCGGTTCTCGGCCCGGACCTTGCCACCGAACGCCTCGATGTTGCGGCGGACGATCCACAGGCCGATGCCGAAGTGGGTGGCCTCCGCTTGGTTCTGCACCGACTCGTCCTCGGGCATGCCGCGGCCGGGTTCGCGCTGCGAGAAGTAGCGTTCGAAGATGCGCGGCAGGTTCGCCGGATCGACGCCCGGCCCCTCGTCCTCCACCACCAGCTCCGCCCAGCCGCCGTTGCTGGTCAGGCGCACGCTGACGGTGCCTTCCTGGGGCGAGAAGCTGACGGCGTTCTCCACCAGGTTCTCGATGACGGTTTCCAGGATGTCCTCGCTGGCCCGCACCACCACGCCCGATTCGATGCGCGAGCGCATGTGGAGCTGCCGTTCGGCGAGCAGGCTGGTGTAGCCGCCGGCCATCCGCTCCACCAAGTCGGACAGGTCCACCCGGCGCCGCGGCGGGGCGATCAGGTCGGCCGCCGCCTCGTCCATGCGGCGGGAGAAGGAGACCAGGCCGTCCAGCTTGTCCACCGACTTCTCGATCATGGTCAGCGCGCGCTGGCTGCGGTGATCGCCGCCGGAGAGCGACCGGCGCAGCGGCTCCACCGACTGGCGGATGACCGCGATCGGCGTCTTGAAGGCGTGGGCGTTGTCCTCGGCCGCACGGCGGAGCGACCGGGCGCTCTCGCGCAGCGTATCCACCAGACGGTCGAAGTCCTCGGCCACGCCGCTCAGTTCGGGCACGGTGTTGCGGGCCGCGAAGGCTCCTTGCCCGCCGTCGCCGCCGATGCCGCCCGAGACGATGTCGCGGGCAAGGTCGCGGAAACGGTGCAGGTTGCGCCAGACGCCCAGCAGCACGGCCATCACCAGCGCCGCCATCCCCACATAGATCAGCGCCGCGGCCTGGACCACCGGCGTGCTCCAATAGGGCCGGCCGAGCGAGGATTCCAGGTAGCCGCCGGCCGTGTGGCTGGTGACCAGGGCCCAGCAGCCGAATTCGGTGTTCACCGGCGTGACGGAGGTCAGGATCTCCATCCCGCCGGAGGAGCGCGGCAGGCGCAGCGCCAGCGGCGCGTTGCCCGCGCAGGACGCCCCCAGCCGGTCGAGCACGCCCTGCTCCAGCAGCTGCCGGCGCTCCGCGTTCAGGTCGTCGGTCGGGACGGACGGCGCCGCCCCGACGTAGAAGAACGCTTCGCTGCCCGACATGGTGCGCGGCCGGACCAGCAGCTTCAGCCGCGTGTTCTCGTCCGCGAAGCGTCCGAGGACCGAACCGAGGTGCGGCAGGGCCGCCCGGTTGGCGCGGGACAGGTCCGGCTCAAGCGCGCGGGCGATCAGGTCGCCCTGCCGCTGCGCGCTTTGCAGCAGCAGGGTCTGCGTCGTCACGTCGGCCCGCTGGAACTGATCATAGATCAGCACCGGGACCGCCAGGAACACGATGGTCAGCAGCGCCAGCCGGCTGGCCAGCGAGCGCCACAGCCATCGCACCCGCAGCTTGGGAAAGCCCATGGTCACACGGCTCACCGGCACCCGTTCGGGGTGTCGGGCCTCAATCGGCAGCAGCGCCATCGGCCATCACATCGTCGGCGTCGTCACGCGTGCGGCCCGTACCACCGGCGCCATTGCCCCAGCGGTAGCCGAAGCCCGGATAGTTCTCGATGCAATCGAAGTTGCCGTCCACGACGCGGAACTTCTGGCGGATGCGCTTGATGAAGGCGCGGACGTTGGCGCGATAGCCCGACGGGCCGTAGCCGGCGAGGAAGCCCTTGCCATGCACGAGGTCGTAGATCTCGCGGTAGGACACGTCCTCTTCCGGGCGGGTCGCCATCAGCTTGACGATGTTGAACTCGGTCAGCGTCAGGTCGATGCGCTTGCCATTCCACAGGGCGCGGCTGTTGTCCAGGCGAAGCTCCAGCGCGCCCAGCGCGTAGATGGCTTCCTTGGACTCCGTCTCCTCGGGCGTGCCCTTGGAGCCGTCGACGATGAGGCGCATGCGCTTCAGCAGGATCGGCAGGCTGCGCGACTTCTCCACGAAGTCCAGCGCGCCGCCGGCCAGCGCGGCCTCTTCATAAATCTGGTCCGACAGAACGGTGAGGAAGATCACCGGCAGGTCGATGCCGCGGGACCGCATCTGCCGCAGGACGTCGATTCCGTCCATCTTGGGCATGCGCCAGTCCAGCAGGACGATGTCCACCGAACCGCCGTTGGCGAAGAAGTCGAGCGCGGGCTCCCCGCGGTCGAACGTCACGACCTCGTAACCCTCGTCGGCGAGGTTGAGGCTGAGGGATTCGCGGAACAGGTCGTCGTCATCGACCAGCGCGACGCGGGCGACCGTGCTCTCAGTCATGGGGGACATCCCAGCCTTGGGCGAGGAGTTGAGCGAAGCATCGTTTATCGACATCTGGGACATTGTCGCTGCTCTTCAGGTCGTAGGAGAGGGCTCGGAAGTCCTGGGAGGACGTCATGTCCATGAAGAAGAAGACTTTGAGCGTGCAATCGCCCTTGGCGTAATGCCACACCTTTGCAGGAGGTGCCTCTTCGGTGGCGGCAGGGGTGCCCAGGAGACGCCGGGTCTGGAGCTGGTCCAGGCCGACGAGCGTATCGGGTGACAGGTTGGTGGGAGTCTTGCGGCCCGCCGGATCCGAGATCATCGGGTTGGCGGGCAGTGCGGCGACTTCCGCTCCGGTCACGGCGACCGTTCCCGCGGTGGCGCCGGTCGTCGGACCGGTCACCGCCGGAGAGGCGGCCGCGTCCTTCGCCGTGGCGACGGCCAGCGGCGGAGGCTTGGGTTTCGTCCGCGGAACCGGCGGAACGGCCGCGGCCGTGCGCGCCGGCGAGGCGGTCTGCGTCTCGGGAGGAACGGCGGTGCCGGGACACCCCGCCAGCAGTAGAACCGCCAGCATCAGGCCCGCACTGCGCCGCCGGCACCCCGCTCCGACAGCAGCTCCAGCCACTTCGCGTATTGTACCCGTCATGGTCATGCTCGGGCCTTTCAAGCATCGTGGTTGAATTCGCGGGCGGTCTTGCCGGCTCCATGCCTGCACTTGCCGCCTCCGTGAGACACAAACTCAGTCCAGTCTGGTTAATGTGGCGTTAAGCGCCCCAAATCTACCCCCTTTTTGCGCGCATTTGCGACCACTTTTTATTCCCACTCCTATCGATAGGGTGATTTTCGAAACAATTTATCCATCAGGAGGTCAGTGGATTGAGGTGAGATCGCCTCAAATGCAAGGCGAAGCTCTGGCTCTCCCCTTGCGCGGGAGGGCTTGGAGACAATCACTCACGCCGCGCGTGGCCCGGTGACAGTTGCGGGGCACAGTGTTGGTGGGGACGGAAAGGGGACGGGCAAGCATGAAAAAGGCGCCCTGAAGGCGCCTGAAAGACAATCGGGGACAAAGGCAATCGGCGGCAGGGCCACCCGGGTATGGCCCCACCGCCGGTCAGCCGGATGGGCAACAGGTTCGTTCCGATGGGCGCGCCATAGGGCGGCCGAAGGGATGTTGCCGCGCGAACTCCAGCCTTCTATCCGGCCGGCCCCAAGACCGGTCGGCGCTGTGTGTCCAATGCATTTCGAGCATCAACCTTCACGGTCGCCATGGTGCGCCGACGCTTTCCCCGCGTCAAGATGCCGGCCGTCAACGCAATCGGGGCCCCTTCCCTTGCGGAATTACCTCGATCGACTCGCCCGCCACCGCGAAGGAGATGCGCGCCCTGCCCTTCTGTTGCGATGACGTCCTCACGCCAGCAGGTTCACCGCGGAGGCTCCGCCGGCGGACGCCGCATCCGCCGGTGAGACTGCCCCATTCGCCCCGGCCTCCGCCCCACCCTCCGTCGTGGCGTTGCCGTCATCGCCGCCGGTCAGGATATCCAGCACCTCCCGCGGGGATATGCCCGAACCGAAAGCCGCTTGGCGGAGTCCGTTGACCTCGTCCTGGGCGCCGTCGACGATCTTGTCGTAGGCCTTGAAGGACTCGCGCCGGGCCTTGCGCCGCTCTTCCGACAGGTCGGCCTCGTTGACGACCTTGGCTTCGCCGATGATCGACTTCACCGTCGCCAGAATCTTCTCGACCCGCTGGCCGAAGGCATCCGCCTCGCGGTAGCGGGACATCTTCAGGTCGTTGTCGGCGATCATCCGCTGCATCAGCGCGCGCCGGCCGTCGCTGGACAAGGCCCCCGATCCCGGCTGAATTCCGCCCAGCGCCGCCTTCACGGCCTCGGCGACGTCGGGCGGCATTCCGTCCGTCGGTGCTTCATTGGGCGCGGCGCCATCCTCCTCGCCGAGACTGGCCTGGGCCGCCTGATCCTCCAGATCCGACGCCTCGGCCGCCAGCGCGTCCGTCTCGCCGGCCGGCGGGCCATCGCCGGAGGAGTCCTGGTTGGCGGAGGACGAAGCCACGTCCCGCGCAAGGGCGGCGGCTCCCGCCGCATCCCCACCCTGCGCCATCGCCCCCTGCGCCCTCGCCAGGGCGTCCGGGCTGAGCGTCACCGTGACGTCCACGGACATCTCCGTCTGGACGACGGTCAGCGACGTCCGTGTGACCGTGTGCACGATTTCGGTCCCAGGCGCACCCGCCCCGCCCGGCAGCCCCATCTCCGCCGCGGCGGCGACGCCCTCGCCGTACTGTTTCGCCGCGCGCCCGGCCTCGCGGGCCAGGATCGCCGCCTCGCGGGCCAGCTGCGCCAGCTTCTCCCGGTTGCCGTGGGAATAGCGCATCATCAGCTTCAGCTCGGCGATCTTGCGCTCCACCTCCTCCAGCTTCTGCTCGGCCGCCGCCTTCGGCCCGCCGACGCGCTTGGCCTCCTCCAGCGCGCTCAACGCGGAGGTGCGCTCCTGCTGCTGCTTCGGGGTGAGCGCGAAGGGCTGGCGCACCGCGTCCGCCTTGTCGGTCAGGCGCTGCTTCGCGTCCTTGGCGTCCATCGCCTCCATATCGCGTTCCCAGGCCTTCTTGGCCTGCTGCAGGCGGAACAGGTTCGACTGGCCGTCGGACAGCACGCTGAAAATCCCGCTCACGCCCGCCTCCTCCGGTTCATCGGGGCCGAGTTCGCTTCGCGGCAAAGTTTAGCAGAATTCCGCGTTCTGTCCAATTGCGATGCCCAAGGGCAGGCGCGCGGCGGCAACCCCGCGTTGCCACGGCAAAGGATTGTACACACGGCGGAACTCCGAAGCCTGCGCTGTTGTTTGAAGGGTTGACATCGGTCGCCGCCCAGCGCGGCGAGACGCCGCATGCCGCGGAGAATGAAATCCCGGAGGAGGAAAGCAGATGGCAGACCGCGACACGTCGGGCATCGGAGGGGGCTTCGGAGCGGGTACCGGCGGACCGAACCGCAAGGACCAGAACAGCACGGGCCAGAACGGCACGAGCCAACCGGGCAGCCAGCCGAACGCAACCCGTCAGCAGGCCGGAGGCCAACACAACGACATGGGCCGCATGAGCAACACCGACCGCAACTCGAGCGCCAGCAACGCCATGGGCAACAATTCGACCAGTAACAATTCGACTGGCAACAATCCGTCTGACCGCATGACCGGCGACGTCAGCCGCATGGCCGACGACGCCACGCAGGCGGGCCGCGACAGCATCAGCTCCGCCCAGGGCCGGATCCGCTCGCTCCTGGAGCAGCAGAGCCACCGCGCCGCCGACCAACTCGGCAGCGTCGCGAACGCCCTGCACAAGGCCGCCGAGCAGCTGAACGACGAGAACAACGGCGCCGCCGCGCGCTACGCCGGGCAGGCCGCCGACCGCGTCGAGCAGGTTGCGGACATGCTGCGCACCTCCAGCGTCGACGACATGGTCGGCCAGGTCGAGCGCTTCGCCCGGCGCCAGCCGGAGGTGTTCGTCGGCGCGGCCTTCGCGGTCGGCTTCCTGTTCGCCCGCTTCATCAAAAGCTCGGGTGACCGTCGATTTCAAGGCCAGGGCGGCTACCGGGCCCCGACGTCGCGCATGACCTCGGATCGCATGTCCGGCTTCGGTCACGACGACCGGTCCAGCTTCAGCGCCGGCCGTTCCGCGACCGCTTCCGGCATGGGCACGGGCATGGTGTCCGGTGCGGGCCGCGACACCGGCCGGGGCATGGCGGGCGGCATCGCCGGCTCGACCGCCGCGGGGTCGTCCAGCGCCTATGACCGCAACCACGCCACCGCCGGCGCCGCCCCGCCGCGCGCGTCCCTGAACGCGGCCACCGCCGCGACCAGCGCCGCCCGCACCCGCGACGCGGCCCAGCTGGTGGCCGGCAGCACCGGCACCACCGGCATCGGTTCCGGCCAGACCAACCAGGGCCAAGCCAACCAGGGTTCGGCCGGCGCCAACTCCACCCCGGTGACCGGCGTCAAACCCCAAGGCACCCTGCCATGAGCGCCGCGGAGGACCGTTCCTACGATCCGCGTCAGGATCGTCCCTATGACCCGCGTCAGGATCGTCCCATCGCCGGCCTGTTCGCCGACCTGGCGCGCGAGACCACCAACCTCGCGCGCACGGAGATCGAACTCGCCAAGGCCGAACTCACGGAAAAGGCGGGACAGGCGGCGGGCGGCGTCGCCTTTCTCGCCGCCGGCGGTCTGATCGCCTTCGCCGGCGTTCTGGTCCTGCTGGCAGCCGCGGTGCTGGCCCTGGCGACCGTGGTGGCGCCCTGGCTCGCCGCCGTGATCGTCGGCGTGGTGGTGCTGGCCATCGGGGGCGTGATCGCCCTGATGGGCAAGAACCGGCTGAAGCCGGAGAACCTGCAGCCGCGGCGGACCATGGAGACGCTGCGCGACGACAAGCGCTGGGCCAAGTCCCAGCTCGCCCGATGAGCGGGCGCGCGGACCACGGGCGGGAACGGTCCTCCGCGGACCAGTCCCGCGACTATGACGCTCTGCAGCGGGACATCCGCGAAAGCCAGTCGCGGATCACCGAAACGATCGGCGCGCTGCGGCACAAGGCCGGGCAGCTCGCCCCAAGGACTGTGATGGAGAACGCCATGAACCGGATGCACAACACCAGCAACGGCGGGCGCGGCCAGCGCCAGGAGGACCGCAACTACAACCAGGCGCGGAGCGGCCAGTCCCGCGGCTGGACGTCGTCGGTGTCCAGCACCGTGCGCGACAACCCGATCCCGCTGGCCCTGATCGGCCTCGGCATCGGCTGGCTCGCGCTGTCGGGCAGCGGCTACGATCGGCGCATCGCGCGCAGCGGTGCGGTCCACTCCGTGCGCGACCGCGCGGGCAGCGCGGCGGAATACGCCCGCGACACCTTCTACAGCGCCACCGGCAGTGTGCGCGACGCCGCCAGCACCGCCTACGACCGCGCCAGCGATCTGGCCGGCGACGCCTATGACCGTGCCAGCGGCGCCGTGAGCGGCGCCCGCGACCACATCCCGGGCATGGGCGGCCGCACCTACAGCGTCGGCCAGTCCTCGCAGCAGACCTCCGCCTCGCACAGCGACGGCGGCCGCCACGGCCTGATGTCGACGGAGCGCATGCACAGCGCGACCAGCCGCCTGTGGGACATGGTGGACGAGCACCCGCTGGTCGCCGGCGTGATGGGCGTGGCGCTGGGGGCGGCGCTCGGCGCCAGCATCCCGTCGACCCGCTACGAGAACGAGTGGATCGGCGACTACGCCGACGAGGCGACCCACCGCGCCAAGGAACTGGCCCAGGAGGCCATGGACCGCGGCACCCGCGCGGCCCGCGCGGCCGTCGAAGCGGCGAAGGAAGAGGTCGGCGACGCGGTCACCGCCGCGGGCGACGCGGCCCGCGAGGAAGTGCGCAAGCCGTCCTGACGGACGGGCGCTCTTCCTGACTTTTCATCGCGTTCGACGTCTTGACGTCAGCGGCCCCGCGCCATCCCGCGGGGCCGTCTTTCTTTTTCCGTGCCGACACCCATGTTCCGGGGCGGCTCAACCGCCACCTGCGGCGGAACGTCGCAGTGCGCGCCGCGCAATCCTGCCATTAATATAACCGAGCGTTTCCGGCGGTTATTCGGCCACGGTTCCGCTTGACAAAGGTCTTATGATGGCCACTTAATCAGGACTAATTTAGTCCTGTATGGGGCGGTTATGATAAGGCTGAGCAAGCTGACCGACTACGCCATCGTCGTCATGAGCGAGATGGCGCGGCATGTGGGCACGGTCCACACCGTGACTCACCTGGCCGAACGCACCGGCGTGCCCGCCCCCACCGTCGCCAAGCTGATGAAGGCCCTCACCCCGGCCGGCCTGACGACCTCGCACCGGGGCGCCGCCGGGGGTTATGCGCTCAGCCGCACCGCCGATGCAATATCCATCGCCGAAATCATCACGGCACTCGACGGCCCCATCGCGCTGACCGCCTGCGTCGAGGGCGCCGACAGCCAATGCGGCGTGGAGCGGATGTGCCCCATGCGCGGCGGCTGGGAAAAGGTCAACCGCGCCATCCGCGGCGCGCTCGAACAAGTGACCCTGGCCGACATGATGGGGCCCGCCACCTGGCCCGACATCGATCTGGCCAATAACGAATCCGCACCGACACGGCGCGCCGTCTGACGTTCGGCGCAATCTGGAAACGCTTTTAGGGAACGAGAGCACATGGCCGCCACGACTGAAACCGTCGAACAGGTCCGCGCCGTTACGGAGCAGAAGTACAAGTACGGCTTCACGACGGACATCGAATCCGACGTCGCGCCGAAGGGCCTGAACGAGGACACCGTCCGCTTCATCTCCGCCAAGAAGGAGGAGCCGGAATGGCTGCTCGAATGGCGCCTGAAGGCGTTCCGCGCCTGGCAGCAGATGGAGGAGCCGCACCACTGGGCCAAGCTCTCCTACCCGCCCATCGACTATCAGGACGCGCACTACTACGCCGCCCCGAAGATGAAGGCGCGGCCGAAGTCGCTGGACGAGGTCGACCCGGAACTGCTGAAGACCTATGAGAAGCTGGGCATCCCCCTGCGCGAGCAGGAGATCCTGGCGGGCGTCGAAGGGTCCGAAGGCCGCAGCCCGGCGGTGGCCGTGGACGCCGTGTTCGACAGCGTGTCGGTCGCGACGACCTTCAAGGCCAAGCTGGAGGAGATGGGCATCATCTTCTGCGCCATCTCCGAGGCCGTGCACAAGTGTCCGGAGCTGGTGCAGAAGTATCTCGGCTCCGTCGTGCCCTACACCGACAACTTCTACGCCACGCTGAACTCGGCGGTCTTCACGGACGGCAGCTTCGTCTACATCCCCAAGGGGGTGCGCTGCCCGATGGAGCTGTCCACCTACTTCCGCATCAACCAGGCCAACACCGGCCAGTTCGAGCGCACGCTGATCATCGCCGACGAGGGCAGCTACGTCAGCTACCTGGAAGGCTGCACGGCGCCCAAGCGCGACGAGAACCAGCTGCACGCCGCGGTGGTCGAGCTGGTGGCGCTGGACGACGCGCAGATCAAGTACTCGACGGTCCAGAACTGGTACCCGGGCAACGAAGAGGGCGTCGGCGGCATCTACAACTTCGTGACCAAGCGCGGCGCCTGCCGCGGCAAGAACTCCAAGATTTCCTGGACGCAGGTGGAGACCGGCTCCGCCATCACCTGGAAGTACCCGAGCTGCATCCTGCAGGGCGACAATTCGGTGGGCGAGTTCTATTCGGTCGCCATCACCAACAACCTGCAGCAGGCCGACACCGGCACGAAGATGATCCACATCGGCAAGAACACCCGCTCGACGATCGTGTCGAAGGGCATCTCCGCCGGCCGTGCGCAGCAGACCTACCGCGGGCTGGTGAAGATCCTGCCGAAGGCGGAGGGTGCGCGCAACCACACCCAGTGCGACAGCCTGCTGATCGGCGACCAGTGCGGCGCCCACACGGTGCCCTACATCGAAAGCCGCAACCGCACCGCCCGCATCGAGCACGAGGCGACGACCGCCAAGATCAGCGAGGACCAGCTCTTCTACTGCCGCCAGCGCGGCCTGTCGGAAGAGGACGCCGTGTCGCTGATCGTCAACGGCTTCTGCAAGGAAGTGCTGAAGGAGCTGCCCATGGAATTCGCCGTGGAAGCCCAGAAGCTCGTCGGCATCAGCCTGGAAGGCAGCGTCGGGTAAGGACATCCGTAGGTTGGGTGGAGCGCCAGCGAAACCCAACAGTCGCAGCATTGGAAGGCATGTTGGGTTGCGCTGGCGCTCCACCCAACCTACCAAAGCCACCGCCAGGGTTAAGGAAGGCGAAGACACCATGATCGAAATCAAGAACCTGCACGCCACGGTGGACGGCAAGGAAATCCTGAAGGGCATCAACCTGACGATCCGCCCCGGCGAAGTCCACGCCATCATGGGCCCGAACGGCTCGGGCAAGAGCACGCTCAGCTACGTGCTGGCCGGCCGCGAGGGCTATGAGATCACCAAGGGCTCGGTGGAGTACTTCGGCCAGGACCTGCTGGCGATGGAGCCGGAGGAGCGTGCCGGCGCCGGCGTCTTCCTGGCCTTCCAGTACCCGGTGGAGATCCCCGGCGTCGCCAACACCACCTTCCTGAAGTCCGCGCTGAACGCCATCCGCAAGCAGCGTGGCGAACAGGAACTCGACGCCATGCAGTTCCTGAAGCTGGTGCGCGAGAAGACCAAGGCGCTGAACATGACCGACGAGATGCTGAAGCGCGCGGTCAACGTGGGCTTCTCCGGCGGTGAGAAGAAGCGCAACGAGACGCTCCAGATGGCCGTCCTCCAGCCGAAGTTCGCCATCCTCGACGAGACGGACAGCGGCCTGGACATCGACGCGCTGAAGATCGTGGCGGAGGGCGTCAACGCCCTGCGTTCGCCGGAGCGCGCGATGCTGGTCATCACCCACTACCAGCGCCTGCTCGACTACATCGTACCGGACTACGTGCACGTCCTGGCGCACGGCAAGATCCAGCGTTCCGGCGGCAAGGAGCTGGCGCTGGAGCTGGAGAAGAACGGCTACGCCGAGTTCGGCGTCAACGAGGCTGCCTGAGCCATGGCGACGACCACAACCTCGCACGGCACCTCCCCTGGGCCGTCCCGCGCCCCCGAAGCCGCCCCGCGCGGCTTCGACCCGGCGACCGCCCGGCCCTTCCTGGAGCAGTTCGACCGGCTGAAGGCCGACCTGCCCGGCGGGTCGCTGTCCTGGGTGCGCGACCTGCGCGACCAGGGCCGCGCCCGCTTCGCACAGCTGGGCTTCCCGACCGTCAAGAACGAGTCCTGGCGCTACACCAACCTGCGCGCGCTCGACAAGCTGGCCTTCCAGCCGGCCGTCGCGGCGGAAACCGGTGTCCGCTTCGACGTTCTGCCGACGGTCCGCGCCGCCGGCACCTCTGGCCCGCGGCTGGTCTTCGTCGACGGCCGCTTCCGGGCGGAGCTGTCCTCCACCGCCGGCCTGCCGGCGGGCGTGGAGCTGCTGAACCTCGCCGACGCGCTGACCCACAAGCCGGACCTCGTGGGTGAGCATCTCGGCCGCCTCGCCACGCCGGACGACCTGCCGCTGGTGGCGCTCAACACCGCCTTCCTAGCGGACGGCCCGGTGCTGCACGTGCCGCAGGGCGTCGAGGTGGCGGAGCCTGTGGAACTGGTCTTCGTCTCCGTCGGTTCCGACGAGCACCCGACCTCTTTCCACCCGCGCACTCTGATCGTCGCGGAGGACAACGCCCGCGTCGTGATCGTGGAGCACCATGTGGGCCTGGGCACCGGCGCCACCCTGTCGAACGGCGTGGGCGAGGTCTTCGTCGGCGCGAACGCGTCGGTCCACCACTACAAGGTCCAGCGCGAGCACACCAACGCCTTCCATCTGTCGCACACCGCGGCGAAGGTCGGCGGCCACGGCGTCTACGACAACTTCATCCTGACCACGGGCGCCAAGCTGTCGCGCAACGAGGTGCGCAGCACCTTCGACGGCGAGCACGGTGACATCCACGTCAGCGGCGCCTACATGGTGCGCGGCGACCAGCATGTGGACACCAGCACCTTCATCGACCACGCCGTCCCCTGCTGCACCAGCCGCGAGGTCTACAAGGGCGTGATCGACGACACCGCACGCGCGGTGTTCCAAGGCAAGATCCTGGTGCGTCCCGGCGCGCAGAAGACCGACGGCTACCAGCAGAACCGCGCGCTTCTCCTGTCGGAGACCGCGGAGATCGACGCCAAGCCGGAGCTGGAGATCTACGCCGACGACGTGAAGTGCAGCCATGGCGCCACCGCCGGCGAGCTGGACGACCAGCAGCTCTTCTATCTGCGCGCCCGCGGCATCGACAAGGAGGCCGCGCGCGGCCTGCTGATCGGTGCCTTCCTGGCGGAGGCGTTGGACGAGATCCCCGAGGAAGGCGTCCGCGAGGCCTTCCAGGCCTACGTCTCCGCCTGGCAGAACGCGCGCTAACGAAGGAAACGGGACATGGACACCCAGATCGCGGATCCCACCCTGACCACTTATGATGTTGAGCGCGTCCGCGCCGACTTCCCCGTCCTGTCGCGCACCGTGCACGACAGGAAGGGGAAGCCCGGCAAGCCTCTGGTCTATCTGGACAGCGCCGCCTCCGCGCAGAAGCCGCGTCAGGTCATCGACGCCATGACGCGCTTCCTGGAGGAGGACTATTCCAACATCCACCGGGGCGTCCATTTCCTGTCGCAGACCGCCACCGACCAGTTCGAGGCCGTGCGCGGCAAGGTCGCGCGCTTCCTGAACGCCCCGTCGGAACGCAACATCGTCTTCACCCGCAGCGCGACGGAGGCCGTCAACCTCGTCGCCCACAGCTACGGGCGCGCCTTCCTGTCGGAGGGCGACGAGATCATCCTCTCCGTCATGGAGCATCATGCCAACATCGTGCCGTGGCAGCTGCTCCAGGCCGACAAGGGCGTCCGGATCAAGGTTGTGCCGGTGGACGACCGCGGCGTGCTCGACCTCGACGCCTACGCCGACCTGCTGTCCGACCGCACGAAGCTGGTGGCGATCACCCACTGCTCCAACGTGCTGGGCACGGTCACGCCGGCCAAGGAGATCGCCCGGCTGGCGCACGAGCGCGGCGTGCCGGTGCTGTTCGACGGCAGCCAGGCGGCGGTGCACGGCGTGGTGGACGTGCAGGACATCGACGCCGACTTCTACATCATGACCGGCCACAAACTCTACGGCCCGACCGGCACCGGCGTGCTCTACGGCAAGTACGACCTGCTGAAGAAGATGCCGCCCTACCAGGGCGGCGGCGACATGATCGAGAGCGTCAGCTTCGAGGGCACCACCTTCAAGCTGCCGCCCGCCCGCTTCGAGGCCGGCACCCCGGCCATCACCGAGGTGATCGGGCTCGGCGCCGCGCTCGACTACATCGAATCGCTGGGCCGCGAGGCCATCGCCGCGCACGAGCACGACCTGCTCCGCTACGCCACGGAAAAGCTGTCGCAGGTGGAGGGCGTGCGCATCATCGGCACCGCACCCGGCAAGGGCCCGATCCTGTCCTTCACGGTGGAGGGCGTGCACCCGCACGACGTCGGCACCATCGTCGACCAGTACGGCGTGGCGGTGCGCGTCGGGCGCCACTGCGCGGAGCCGCTGTCGGAACGGTTCGGCGTCGGCCCCACGGCGCGGGCCAGCTTCGCCCTTTACAACACGCGGGCTGAGGCGGACGCTCTGGTCTCTTCGGTGATCGCGGTGAAGGAGTTCTTCGGAGCATGATGGACGAACTGCGCGAGCTGTACCAGGAAGTCATCCTGGACCACGGCAAGAACCCCCGGAACTTCCGGCATCCGGACGATGCCAACCGGGAGGCCAAGGGTGAGAACCCCATGTGCGGCGACCGCTTCATGGTCTACCTGAAGCTGAAGGACGGGGTGGTCGAGGACGTCGCCTTCCAGGGCCGCGGCTGCGCCATCTCCACGGCCAGCGCCTCCATGATGACCGAGGTGGTGAAGGGCAAGACCGAGGCGGAGGCCAAGGCCCTGTTCGAGACCTTCCACGACCTCTGCACCAAGGACGACCACGAGCACGGCGACCACGGCCCCGTGGACGAGGAAGCCATGGAAAAGCTGATGGTGATGTCCGGCGTCCGTCAGTTCCCGGTGCGCGTGAAGTGCGCCACCCTGGCCTGGCACGCGATGAACGCGGCCATTGAAGGCCAGGACAAGGCGTCCAGTGAATAGAGCCTTGGCGAGTAGCATTTTTCAGAGACGGTGAACCCGCGATGTCCGAAGACGCGATGACCAACGAGGCTGGGGCGAATGAAGCCCGGCCGATGAACCAGACCGAGGCGGACATGGCCGCGGCCAAGGCCGCCTATGACCCGCGCGCCGTGCTGGGCGACGCCGTGATTGCGGCGCTGAAGACCTGCTACGACCCGGAAATCCCCGTCGACATCTGGGAGCTGGGGCTGATCTACCGCGTCGACGTCGGCCCGAACAACGAGGTCGAGATCGACATGACGCTGACCAGCCCCATGTGCCCGGTCGCCGGCGAACTGCCCTTGCAGGTGCAGCAGGCGGTTGAGTCCGTCGAAGACGTCACCACATGCAAGGTGGAACTGGTGTGGGACCCGCCCTGGCGCCAGGACATGATGTCCGAGGTCGCGCGGATCCAGCTGGACATGTTCTGATCAAGGAGGCGAAGATCCCCATGGCTACTGCTGCTCTTCCCAAGGCCCTGTCCATCACCGACGCCGCCGCGGAGCGTGTGAAGTCGCTGATGACCAAGGCGACCGACGACATCATCGGCCTGCGCATCGGCGTGAAGGCGCGGGGCTGCTCCGGCCTCAGCTACGACGTCCAATACGCCAAGGAAAAGATGAAGTTCGACGAGGTGGTGGAGGACAAGGGCGTCACCATCCTGATCGACCCCGCCGCCGTCATGTTTCTGATCGGCAGCGAGATGGACTACGTCGACGACAAGTTCCAGACCGGCTTCGTCTTCAAGAACCCGAACGAAAAGGGCCGCTGCGGCTGCGGCGAGAGCTTCCACGTCTGACCGGTTCTTGAGCGCCGCGATCCGAAAGCCCCTTTCCACCCGGAAAGGGGCTTTTTCGTATGGCCCCGTAGGTTGGGTGGAGCGCCAGCGCAGCCCAACAAGACTCGCTCATGAACGATGTTGGGGTGCGCCTTCGGCTCCACCCAACCTACGCGCCTCATTGCGCACGGCCGTACCGGCGTTCGAAATCAGCCACGACATCGGAATGCTCGACGGCCTCTCCGGCCTGCCACGCGGCAATACCCTCGCGGACCGCTGCGGCGAATTGTTCTTCCGACTGCACGTAGACCTGCAGGGCCTGCTCGATCAACGCGTCCTTGGACCGGCCATGTTCGTCCGCGAGCCGTTGCAGGCTGGCGTTCAGCTCTTCGCTGATTTCCGCGTTCACGCGAACCGTCTTGCCCATCGTCCACCTCCGCATCCGATGATAGGCACAGCCACCCTTGGGAACAAGCACCTACGCTCCCCGGCTCAGGGCAATCGCAGTTGGAGACCGTATTCGTTTCTTGAGACGCCCGTCATCCCCGCGAAGACGCTGCGGTATGCACACATTTCGCCATTGCGGTAAGTGGCTGATACAGTGGAGAAAAAGCCCCTCTCCCTTGAGGGGAGAGGGGTTTGGGGTGAGGGTGGCGCCGGCCACAGGCCGGCCGGAACCACCCACCGCGGCCAGGTTTGAGATTTTCTCCGGGCTACCGCCCGTAACGACCCCTCACCCCAGACCCCTCTCCCCCAAGGGGAGAGGGGCTTTTTCTATGCTGCTCAATGCGTTACCGCATCCGCGAGATGTGTGCATACCGTAGCGCGTTCGCGGGGACAACGATGGTCCTATGGATGGTGGATTCCCGTCTTCCAACTCCACAGCCCTGCGGCCCCCACCCCGCCCTGTTGCCTCATTTTCCCGGATCATATAGGATAAAAAACTTACATCGCCGGAAGGGAGCCACCATGAAACATCACCGTCGCTCATGTTTCACAGTGTTTCATTCCATCGCACGCCCAGCAGCACGCAGACGGGAATGACGATGGCCCTGCTCCCCGGCCGATCGCCCCTGTCCAACGGCGCCCTTCATCCCCACTCTCTCCATGCTAAGGTTCGTCCCAGCGACGCCGTTCCGGCCAAACAAGGTTAGAGAAACGCCATCATGGACAAAGGCACGCCCAAGGCCATCCGCCTGCAGGACTACCGCCCGCCCGCGCACCTGATCGACACCGTCGATCTGCATTTCGACCTGGGCGAGGACGTGACCACGGTGCGCGCGGTGCTCGGCATACGCCGCAACCCGGCGCGCGGCGACGCGGCGGCGCAGCCGCTGACGCTGGACGGCCAGCGGCTGGAGCTTGTGTCGGTGGCGCTGGATGGGAAGCCGCTGACCGACGGCGACTACACCGTGACGCCCGACCACCTGACCGTCCACAGCGTCCCGGACGCCTTCACGCTGGAGAACGTCGTCCGCATCAAGCCGCAGGAGAACACGGCGCTGGAGGGGCTGTACAAGTCCTCCGGCAACTTCTGCTCCCAGTGCGAGGCGGAAGGCTTCCGCAAGATCACCTACTTCGCCGACCGTCCGGACGTGATGGCGCGCTACACCACCACCATCACGGCGGACAAGGCGCGCTACCCGGTGCTGCTGTCCAACGGCAACCTCGTGGAGTCCGGCGACCTGCCCGACGGCCGCCACCGCGCGGTGTGGGAGGACCCCTTCCCCAAGCCCTGCTACCTGTTCGCGCTGGTCGCCGGCAACCTGCGGCATCAGGAAGACCATTTCCAGACCATGTCCGGCCGCGACGTGACCCTGCGCATCTACGTGGAGCCGGGGAACGAGGACAAGGTCGACCACGCCATGCGCTCGCTGATCAAGTCGATGCGCTGGGACGAGGAGGTGTTCGGGCTGGAATACGACCTGGACATCTTCAACATCGTCGCGGTCGGCGACTTCAACATGGGGGCGATGGAGAACAAGTCCCTCAACGTCTTCAACACCAAATACATCCTAGCGAAGCCGGAAACCGCCACCGACCAGGACTTCCTGGGCATCGAGGCCGTGGTGGCGCACGAGTATTTCCACAACTGGACCGGCAACCGCGTCACCTGCCGCGACTGGTTCCAGCTGTCGCTGAAGGAGGGGCTGACCGTCTTCCGCGACCAGGAATTCTCCAGCGACATGAACTCGCGCGCCGTGAAGCGCATCGCCGACGTGCAGCGCCTGCGCACCGTGCAGTTCCCGGAGGATTCCGGCGCCATGGCGCACCCCGTGCGCCCGGACAGCTATGTGGAGATCAACAACTTCTATACCCCGACCGTCTACGACAAGGGGTCGGAAGTCATCCGCATGTACCACACGCTGCTGGGGCCGCAGGGCTTCCGGCAGGGCATGGACCTCTATTTCCAGCGCCACGACGGGCAGGCGGTGACCTGCGACGATTTCGCCGCCGCCATGTCCGACGCCACCGGCACGGACCTGACGCAGTTCAAGCTCTGGTACCGGCAGGCCGGCACGCCGGAACTGAACGTCACGGGCGCCTATGACGAGGCGGCGAAGACCTACCGCCTGACCGTCAAGCAGGCGGTGCCGCCGACGCCGGGCCAGCCCGAGAAGCAGCCGATGCACATCCCGCTCGTCATGGGCCTGCTCGGCCCCGACGGGAAGGACCTGCCGCTGCGCCTGAAGGGCGAGGATAAGCCCGTCGGCACCAGCCGCACGCTGCACGTCACCCAGGCTGAACAGACCTTCGAGTTCCTGGACGTCCCGGCCCGCCCGGTGCCGTCGCTGCTGCGCGGCTTCTCCGCCCCGGTGAAGCTGAAGGCCGACCTGTCGGACGCCGACCTCACCTTCCTGATGGCCAACGACAGCGACGCTTTCAACCGGTGGGAAGCCGGCCAGGTGCTGGCCACCCGGCTGTTGCTGTCGCTGGTCGCCGACCGGCAGGCCGGCCGCGAACTGGCCTTGCCTCAGAGCTTCATCGACGCGGTCGGGGCCGTGCTGAAGGACGCCGACAAGGACCCGGCCTTCGCCGCCCAGGCGCTGGTGCTGCCGACGGAGGGCTATGTCGGGACGCAGATGGAGGTGATCGACCCCGACGCCATCCACGAGGCGCGCGAGTTCGCCCGCAAGCGGCTGGCCGAGGCACTGCGGCCGGACTGGCTGGCGACCTACCGCCGCAACGCCGGCAACGAGCCCTTCTCCGTCGACGCGGCGGCGATCGGCCGGCGCGCGCTGAAGAACCTGTGCCTCGCCTACCTGATGGCGCTGGAGGACGAGGAGGCGCTCGGCCTCTGCCTCGGCCAGTACCACGGGGCGCAGGCGATGACCGACGTCATGGCCGCGCTGCAGTTCCTCAGCAACGCCGACGCGCCGGAGCGCGAGGAGGCCATCACCGGCTTCTACGAGCGCTGGAAGGGCGAGCCGCTGGTGGTGGACAAGTGGTTCGGCGTCCAGGCGACCTCCCACCGGCCGGACACGCTGGAGCGCGTGACCAAGCTGCTGTCGCACCCGGCCTTCGAGATCCGCAACCCGAACAAGGTCTACGCGCTGATCGGCGGCTTCGCCGGCGGCAACCCGGTGCGTTTCCACGACGCGGGCGGGGCGGGATACCGTTTCCTGGCCGACCAGGTGCTGCGAATCGACCCGATGAACCCGCAGGTGGCGGCCCGCCTGATGGGCCCCTTCTCGCGGCTGCGCCGCTACGATTCCCAGCGCCGCGCCCTGATGCGGGCGGAGTTGGAGCGCATCGTCGCCACGCCGGGCCTGTCCCCCGATGTGTTCGAGGTGGCGAGCAAGAGCCTGGAGGCGGCAGGTTAACCGCTCCCCCAAACACAAAACAGGGCCCGAATCGAAGCCGGGCCGGAGGTCGCCCTCCGGCCCGGCCCTACGCGGCGGAAATCCGCGCTCAGATCACTTCTGCTCGCTCAGGAAGGCGATCAGGTTGTCGAGCTTCTCCGGCTCCTTCAGGCCGGCGAAGGCCATCGTGCCGCCCGGGACGATCTCCTTCGGGGCGGCGATGTAGGCCTTCAGGTTGTCCGGGGTCCAGACCAGGCCGCCGGCGGCCTTCTCCTGCATCGGCTTGGAGTACTTGAAGCCCTCGATCGAGGCGGCCGGGCGGCCGACGACGCCGAACAGCGACGGGCCGACCTTGTTCTTGCCCTGCTCGGCGGTGTGGCAGGCCATGCAGACCTTGAACACGTCCTTGCCAGCGGCGGAGTCGGCCGCCAGAGCGGCGCCCGCGCCCAGGACGATACCGGCGATCACAGTGGCGCCCAGGAGATGCTTCTTCATTGTTGCTTTTCCCTATCCGGATGTGGCCGGCGCACAATGCCGGCGAGAACGTGGCGCAGGATACACATTCTTGGGGTAAGGCCAAACCCCCAAGGTGTCGCGCCACGTTAAATAAACACCAAGGACGGGTTATTTCATCCAGGCCAGCACGATGACGAGAACCGCCACGGCGAGGATAGCCAACCAAGGAACGTAAAGGCCGCCCCGGCCGCGGGCGGCCGGCAGCGGAAGCGGCAATTCGGGCGGCCTTTCCACGGCCGGAGTCACCGTGGCCGCGGGCGCGGCCGACGCCCCGCTGCTCTCCGCAGCCGGTGCCTCGGCGACCACGACGCGGCGCGGCGCGGCCTCCGGCTCGGCAGCAACGGGCTCCGCCGCCGGCACGGGCTCGGCAAGCGTTTCCGGCGCCGGTTCCGGCGCGCCGACCACCGCGGTGAAGCGGGTGAAGAAATCGTCGGCCATCTTGCGCGCGGTCGCGTCGACGAGCCGCGAGCCGATCTGCGCCAGCTTGCCGCCGACCTGGGCCTTCGCCGTGTAGGACAGGAGCGTCGCGTCGCCGTCGGGAGCGAGCGTCACCGTCGCGCCGCCCTTGCCGAATCCGGCGGCACCTCCGGATCCCTCACCGGTGATGGTGTAGCCGTTGGGCGGGTCGAGGTCCGACAAGGTCACTTTTCCCGCGAACTTCGCGCTGACCGGGCCGACCTTGGCGACGACCTTCGCGGTGAATTCCGTGTCGGAGACCTTCTGCACCTCTTCGCAGCCGGGAATGCACTGGCGCAGAATTTCCGGATCGTTCAGCGCCTTCCACACCGCCTCGCGCGGCGCCGCGATGCGCTGGCTGCCACTCATGTCCATGACGTCGTCCCTCCAAACCCCACGCCCGCATCGTTGAAGCCCGGTCCGTGCACCCTTCGGAACGCGTGCACGGCCAAGCTCAGGCCAGGACGATACGGCATCGCCGTGGCCCCGGACAGTCCCTCATTCCGGAGGGCTCCCCCTCGAAAAGTATGAGTCAGCGTGGGCCAGGCGGGATGCAGTTCTGGACGATGGGCGTGCAGGCGGACAGTTCGGAACTGGCCGGATAGGACACCTGCTCCACCACGCCGCCGCCAAGAACGAACGTCGCTTCGCAGCCGTTGCCGCTGCTGTAGCCGCCCACCGGCAGCCCAAACCCCAACCCGACTCCGACACCGCTGGAACTGCCGCCGAAACCGCCGATGCCGATGCTGGTGCCCGGCCCGGCGGCCACCGCCGGGCGCTCGACATAGGTGAAATACTCCTTGCCGCCCGCCGTCGCCTGACGCGCCGGCACGCCGGCGCAGGCGAGCAGCCGCTCCTTTGGCATGCCGAGCATTTCGGACTGGGCGCGCCGCGCCACCTGCGGGTCCGGCCCGGTCGCGCAGGAGGCGAGCAACAGCCCCGTCATTCCCAAAACAAGAAGCAGACCCGCCTTCATCGCCGCACGCCCGACCAACATCGCTTACACCCTCCGACCGGAGACCATTCCATGAACACAACCCCAGGGATGGCTTGCGGTTCCCGCCGGAAGACGGCTAGGAAACTGGGCATAGGACATTGCGACTGTGGCAGTTCGGGCGACTGTGGCAATTTGGATGGATAGGTCGCTTTGTCGATTGCGGCACAGGGGGATCATGCTATGACAGGTGAGGAAATGGTTTCGACTAGCGACGGCATCGCGATGACCACGGTCTACCTCGCTCTTGGCAGCAATCTCGGTGACCGCGCTGCGACCTTGCGGGAGGCGCAGCGGAAGCTCGGACCCCAGGTTCGCCTCGACCGTTTTTCGCGCGTCTACGAGACCGCGCCGATGTACGTCACCGACCAGCCGGCCTTCCTCAACATGGTCGTGCGCGGCCAGACCCTGCTCGGCCCCTGGGAACTGCTCCGCTTCGTGAAGGGGATCGAGGCGGCGCTCGGCCGGAGCGAAGGCGGACTGCGCTTCGGTCCCCGCCCCATCGACATCGACATCCTGCTCTACGGCGAACTGGTCATGTACGCGCCGGAGCTTGAGATCCCCCACCCGCGCATCGCGGAGCGGGCCTTCGTGCTGTGCCCGCTGGCCGACATCGCGGCGGACCTGGTCCATCCGGCGCTCAGCCGCAGCATCGGGCAGCTGGAGGAGGCCGTGCCCGGCCGGGATACGGTGGTGCCGGTGACCGGGGTGATCGCCGAAGCGGTCTGACGACTCCGTCCCGAACCGCGCCCACACCTACGCCCACACCTACGCCCACACGATGGCAATCGCGGACGCTTGCGCTATAGTGCCCGCCGGCGTAGCGCCGACACGGCCGCCTGGAGACTGCTTTTTTGCCCAACGACACCGATTCCCGACGCGCTGGCGCCGCCTCCGACGCGTCGGCGACCTACACCATCCTGCTTCGGGATTTCACGGCCACCGTGTCGCTCGCCGGCCGGACGGACCACACGACCGCGCGCATCAACCTGGAACTGAAGGTCAGCCATCCCGGCCGCGGCTTCCCGGACGACATCGCCGCCGTCATGTCCTACGAGGACATCGTCGAGGATCTGCGCCGCCTGTGTGCGGAGGATGCGGTTCCCGGCCCCGATTACCTGGCCGACCGGGCGGCCGCCCTGTGCCTCGCCCACGCCAAGGTCCGCCGCGTCCGCGTGGACGTGGAGTTGTCCTCCGCCCTGCCCGATGTGACGGGATCCGGCGTGTCGATCACGCGCGAACAGGCGACGTGACCCACCCGCAAGCGACTCCTGCGGAGCGGTTCCACTGATGCATTCGGCGTAATCCCCAAGAAGGCATAGGCGAAGAGTGGTGCGTTGAGGCATTTAGGCTGGATGGTCATTCGCCGCTTGGTAGAGTGACATGAAATTTCGCAATGCAGTATCATTGCGCAATTCTATTCTCCGCGTATAATAAAATTCATCGGTGGACAACAGCCGATGCCAGGGAGGAAAGCATGGACCATCAGAAGGATCCGACCCTGTCGGAGATCCTGGACGAGCCCATCATCGTGGCCCTGATGAAGCGCGACGGCATCAGCCGCGAGTGCTTGAGCCAGCTCCTGGAGCGCGTAAAGCGCAATCTTCGCGCCCGCGAAGAGCGGATGGCCGCCTGACGGCACTCCCGACGGGACCGCGCCCGCGGCGCACACCGCATCACCATCGCCAGCACCGGGACTGATCCGGCCGGTGTGCTGGACGCTTAGGCGCCCAGCACGTCGCGCACGGCGTCCATCACCTCGGCCGGGGTGAAGGGTTTGCGCAGGGTCTTCTGCGCGCCCAGCGCCTCGGCCACGGGAAGGACGTCGAGCGAGGCGCGCGCGCCGCCCCCGGAAATGGCGATGATCTTGATGCTGGGATAGCTGCGGCGCAGCTCCATGATTGTCGCGAGCCCTTCCTGGTTCGGCATGAAGATGTCGGTGATCACGAGGTCGGCGGGATTCCGGCGGAAGGCGTCGACGCCTTCGATTCCGTCCCGCGCGCCGACCGCCTCGTGTCCGCCGCGGGTCAGGGTGCGCAGAAGCATGGTGCGGACCATGTCGTCGTCGTCGATGATCAGCACGTTGGCCATGGCGGCGCGTCCTCCTCGTTGCTTATGTTTGCTTCCATCATGCCGGCCGGTGGCCCCGGCCCGTGGTGGCGCCCGTGGTGGAGTCGGCGTTCCGTCCGGCCTTCTGGGCCAGCCGCTCCTCCACGAGCTGGCGGACCAGGGTCACGAACTGGTCCGGAACGACCGGCGTCCGCAGGATGCGCGTCACGCCCGCCGCCTCGACCGCCGCTCCCTCCAGTTCGCTGTCGGGGCTCGCGCAGACCAGGATCGGAATGCCCGGCGACGCAGCGGCGAAGGCGCGCGCCAGCGTCAGCAGCCGCCACGCCTGCCCGGTCGGCCCCTGCTCCAGCACCACGAGGTCGAACCGCTCCGGCGCGATGGTGAACAGCGCCAGCCCCCGCCGGCTGCCGGCGGACGCGACGACCTGGAACCCCTGCATCCGCAGCAGGCGGCCGGCCATGCCCAGCATCGTCCGCTCGTCACCGACCAGCAGGATCCGCCCGCGCCCGCGCTTGATGGCGCGAAGCCCCAGCTCCGGATCGTGCCGCGGCAGGTAGATGGAAAAGCTCGATCCCTCGCCGGGCGCGCTGACGACGTCGATCACGCCGCCATGGTCGGCGACGATTCCATGGACCGCGGCCAGGCCGAGCCCCGTCCCCTTGTCCACGGCCTTGGTGGTGAAGAATGGTTCGAAGATCCGCTCGATCAGCGCCGCGTCCATGCCGCAGCCGGTGTCCGACACGCTCAGGCAGAGGTAGCGGCCGGGATTCAGCCGGGCGCGCGCCAGCTCCTTCGGCGCCCCGACCGTGGCGTGCGCCAGCGTCACGACGATCAGCCGCGGCAGGCCGCCGCCCTTGGGGCCGCCCTTGGGATCGTCGCCGATGGCGTCCAGCGCGTTCTTGCACAGGTTCACCACCACCTGGTGGATCTGCGTCGGGGCGGCGAAGACCGCCATGTCGCCATCGTCGCAGACGAAGCGGATGGTCACGTCGAGCGGGATGGTCGGGTGGATGAGCTGCAGCGCCTCTTCCACGATTCGCCGCAGGTCGACGACCTCGCGCCCGGCCTTCTCCTTGCGGGAGAAGGTCAGGAGTTGCTGGACCAGCCCCTTGGCCCGCTCCGCCGCGATGGTGACCTGGGCGACGTCGTCGCGGACCTCCGACCCCTCGGGCAGGCTGTCGAGCGCCAGATGGCTGTAGCCCAGGATCGCGGTCAGGATGTTGTTGAAATCATGGGCGATGCCGCCCGCCAGCACGCCGACCGCCTGCATCTTCTGGGCGCGGCGCATCTGCTCCTCCGCCTGCCGGCGCTCCGTCACGTCGTCGGCGGTTCCGATGATGTTGGTGATCCGCCCGTCGGCTTCGCGGACCGGCGCGATGGTCACCGACGCCCAATAGAGGCCGCCGTCGCTGCGGCGGGCGGGAAGCTCGCCCTGCCACGTCTCGCCGGCGGACAGGACGCGCCACATCTCCCGGAACTGGTCGGAGCCGGGCTCGGCAAAGCAGAGCGCGAAGCTTTCCAGGTCGTGGACCGCGGACGCCTCGCGCCCGGTCATCGCGGTGAAGCGGGCGTTGACGTAAGCAACCTTCCCCAGGGCGTCGGTGATCACCACCGCCACCGGGCTCTGCGCCACGGCCAGCGACAGGGTGCGCAGGGTCTCCTCGGTGCTGCGCGCCTCCGTCACGTCGCGGGCGACGGCGGCGAGGCCGAGAAGCTCCCCCGACGGGCCGCGGTAGGGCGTCTTGATGGTTTCCAGCAGAGCTTCGCGCCCGTCGGGCAGTTGCACCGTCTCGACGACGCGGCGCGGCATCCCGACCCGCAGCGCCTCGCGGTCGTCGGCGCGGAACGCCAGGGCCAGGTCGCGCGGCACGAGGTCGAAGTCGCTGCGCCCGACGATCTCCTCCTCCGACCGGCCGAGGAAGGCGGCGAAGGCGCGGTTGCAGCCGACGAAGACGCTGTCTAGGTCCTTGAAGAAGATCAGGTCCGGAATGGAGTCGAGCATCGCCTGCAGGAGCGCGCGCTCCGCGCAGGGTGCTGTGTCCTGCGGCAAGGACCGCCCACAGCCGCGCAGGTCCGTGACGTCGAAGGCGTGGCTGACCCCGCGCAGGCCGCCGTCGGGCTGCGGGTGCAGCACGGTGACGGTCTGCCACCACGACACCCGGCCGTCCCGGTCGACGACGCGGTGGTCGGCGTGCCGCGCGCGGTCGTGCCCGCAGCGGCGCGCCCGGGCGACCTCCGCCAGGAAGCGGTCCCGGTCGAACGGGTGAAGGAGCGTCTGAAGGCAGGGTTCCGCCTCCCCGAGCATGCGAAGCACGGCCGGGGACGCGGTATCGATCGGATGCCCGCCACCCTCGCGCCACCGGATGACCAGCAGCGCGTCGTCCGACGCCGGTGAGTTCGCGTCCGCCGCCACCCGTTGCACACCCCAAGCGGAGAAAGAGCCGGGGGCAAGTCTACCCACGCGCGCGGGCGATATGAAGCGCCGCCGTGCCGAACGGTCCTGTCCGGGCGGATTGTCGCAGGGGGGTGGCGCCGACCGCGCCCTTACCGCACGGACACCACGCGGAACGGCCGCTGGACACCGTCATGCTCGGTGATGGAGATGTATTCACCCTCCACCAGCGTGTGGCGGTCGAAGCGGAAGATCGGCTCGTCGTCGTCCACGTCGTCCTGGTCGTAGTCGAACAGCCAGCCCTTCCCACGATGGATCAGGTGGCCGGTCTCGTCGTCCTCGCCGCGCCAGAAGCGGTGGACGGTGCAGGCGGTCTTGTGCGTCCGCCATTCCTCGGGATCGAGATGGCCGTCCGCGGTCAGCGGGGCGGTGAACTCATAGCCGTGGTCGGCGCTTCCCTCCGGATGGTCGGCGGTGCGGGCCAGTTCGAGGCGGATTTTCTTGAGCGGCACGGGTTGCTGTCCTCCGGCAGAAACGGGGAGCGCGTCGCCCGCGCCCCCCGCGTTTTCCTCCCCATCCAACTTTGCGGGCGGCCCGGTTGTTCCGGCGCCTGCCCCTTCCCCGGCTGGTTTCCCCCCAAGCCGTTGCCCGAATGCGGCGTCAAAGCGCCGGGTGATGCGCCACGAACCCGTCCAGGACCACCGTCAGCTCGTCGGCGTGGCGGGGCTGGCCGTGGCTGCGCGCGTTTTCGATGTCGTCGCGGATGATGCGGGCAATCCGGCGCGGGCCATCGGCGGCGTGCACGAGGCAGCAGCCCAGCTCCACCGCGACCATTTCCGGCAGGTGCTCGTGTTCCGCGATGGCGTCGATCTCGTCTTCGGTCAGATCGCTCAGCGCGATGCAATCGTCGATCGTCAACATGGCGCGTTCCCTTCCCGATTGCCGGGCCGCCGTCGGATCAGGTCCGGCAGCGGCCCTGTGGTTGTTCACCACCGGCGTGGAGGGCGCCTTCAGCAGACAGCGCCGCGCGTCGGGTTGACGTTCCCGCCCGACGATCCGACCGCGGCGATCGTCCCGGACTCCGGCCCGGTCAGTGGGCCATCAGCACGGGCAGACCAGCGTGGTTCAGAACATAGCGGGTCACGCCACCCAGGATCATTTCCCGCATCCGGCTGTGCCCGTATCCCCCCATGACGAGGAGGTCCGAGCCCAAGTCCGTGGCCTTGTTGATGATGGTCTGGCCGACGGGTTCCGACCCCGGCTTCAATATAGTTAACTGAACGTTAACCCCGTGCCAAGCCAGATAATCGACCGTGCGACGACCTGCCGCAGCCTCGGTGTGGGAGGTTTCGGCGGTCAGCACATGGACCGTGTCGGCGCTGCGGATGAAGGGCATCGCCCCGGCGATCGCGCGGGCGGATTCGGCGCTTCCGTTCCAGGCGACGGTAATGGTGCGGCCGATCGCGTCCGGAAGAGTGCCAGGCACCAGAAGCATCGGCCGGGCGGCCCCGAGAAGCGCGGTCTCGACCGTGGCGTAGGCCTGGGTGTCGGTGTCCAGCCGGGTGTGGGCGAAGACCAGCAGGTCGGCAAGCCGCCCTTCCAGCGGCACCACGTCCTCGACCCGGCCGACGACCTCGCGCCAGCGGGCGCTCGGGCCTTCGACGCCCGAGGGGACGTCGCGCAGCTCGATCCCGGCCTCCTGCACGACGGCGTCGAAGGTGCGGCGCGCGGTGCGCAGGTGGACGTTCGCCTCGCCTTCCGCAGCGCGCATGATCTCCTCGACCATGGCGCCCGACATGCCTTCGCCCAGCATCGGGACGGCGTCCCGCGGGTCGAGCTTCACGAACAGCGCATCGACGTGGGCATCGAAGTTCCGCGCGATCTGAATGGCGGCGTTCAGCGCCGCCGGGTCGCTGTCGGTGCCGGCCAGCGGCACGAGAATCGTCTTCAGTGACATGATCTCCCCCCGGGCCGTTTCCGCCGGCCCTTTGTCGGACGGTGGTTCGGTGCGCCGCGTGCCCTTCGCCTGCGGACGTCGAGGACCGTGTTTCGGACAGTGTACCGCATCGGACGGCGGAGCGCCCGTCCCACCTGGAATTACGCCAGTCTTTCCCGCACGGCCGCAAGCGCGTCCCCCGCATCCCTGCCCGCGTCCACACGCAGCCAATCGATCGCGCCGACGTCGTAGGATTCCTGGTGTTTCGCCACCTCCGCCGTGGCGTCGGAGGCGTCGCCGCGGCGAGATGTCACACGGGCGACGCGCGTCTCCAGCGGCGCGTCCAGCCAGACGCCGTCGAACCGCACGCGTGAGTCCCGCGCCGCCGCCGCGATGGCCGCGCGCTCCTCCGGCCTGGCGTGGACCGCGTCCACCACCGCCGCGTGGCCGGCGGCGAGCACCCGCCGCGCCTCGTCCACCAGCATGGCGTAGACGCGCCGGGTGACCGCCGCGTCGTAGGCCTCCGCCGGCAACCGGTCGGTGTCCGCCACCCCGAACAGGCGCTTGCGCCGTACGTCGGAGCGCAGCACCACCGCCCCCGGCATGGGCCCCACCCAGGGCGCGAGCCCCAGCGCGAGCCGCGACTTTCCCGTCCCGCTCAGCCCGCCGACGGCGATCAGGCGCGGCGGGGCCGGGTCCAAAGCGCGAATGGCGAAGTCCAGATGGTCGACGGCCTCGCGCTCCAGCTTGGCCGCCGATCCTTTGGCCACAGCGCCTTCGTCGGCGCGCAGCCAGGCCGCCGCTGCGGCGACCTTCGCCCGCACGGCGGCGCGCATCGACAGGAACAGCGGCAGGAGCGCCAGCCCGTCCAGATCGCCGGTGACGTCCAGCCAGCGGTTCAGCACGGTGTTGGCGTGGATGCGCAGGCCCCGCTGCTCCAGGTCCATCAGCAGGAACGCCAAGTCGTAGACAACGTCGATGACCGCCAGGGACTCGTCGAACTCGATCCCGTCGAACAGGGTCGGCCGTCCGTCGAGGAGCACGATGTTGCGCAGGTGCAGGTCGCCGTGGCCGTGGCGCACGAAGCCGTTCGCCCGGCGCGCCTCCATCAGCGGCGCGAGGCGTTCCAAGGCGGAGATCGACCGGGACGCGAGCCGTTCCACCCGGTCGGGCGGGAACAGGGCGGGGCTTTCGCGAAGCTCGCGCAGGTTCCCGTCGACGACCGCGCGCATGGCCGTCGCCCCGCCGCCGTCCGTGCGGCGCTCGGCGGCCTGGTGGAAGGCGGCCACCGCGTCGGCCAGGGCGCGCATCAGGTCGTCGGTCAGCGCGCTGCGCTCGGCCATCCGCTCCAGGAGGGCGTCGGCCGGGAAGCGGCGCATGACGACGACCCAGTCCAATGCTTGGTCGGTTGGCGCTGTGCCGTCTCCGCCGAGCGCCAGCCCACCGGCGCGGCGCAGCACCGGCGCGACCCCGAGATAGAGGGTCGGCGCCGTGCGGCGGTTGAGCGCCAGTTCCGCCACGCAGGCGGCGTGCCGCCGCTCCACGGTGGAAAAGTCCAGGTAGGGATAGCGCACCGCGCGTTTCAGCTTGTACGCGCGGTCGCCGGCCAGGAACACCATGGCGGCGTGCGTGTCCACGCGCTCCACGGCCGCGCCGCCGTGGCTGCGCGGATCGCCGAGAAAGGCGGCCACCTTCCGTTGCACCGGATCGGGCTGTGCGTGCTGCATGGCCGAAGCCTAACACGGGCCGGTGCCCGCGGGGCAGGTTCGCCCGGTCCGGCGGCGCGTCCATGCGTCGCGTCCCGTCGCTCCATCGGTGCTAACCCCACTCCGCAATTGCGAGGGTGAACAGGGGCACGCCTCCCCTATTGACGTGGGGCCATTGCGAAACGACATCAGGGAGGTAGCACCGAAAGGCGCTTGCAAACGCGGAACGCGCGCCCGTAATGACACAGCAGTGACAAGTTCGGGCGTGGTAGAGTCCGATGGTTTTCGTCTCCGGTGGTTTCGTCTGGGTAACGGGCAAGCAGGAGTGTGGCGCCGTGGGCAGGGTTTCCCGGGGTTTCCCTGTGATGGTCGTGGCCGCGGGCCTTGCGCTCGCCCTGCCGGCACATGCCCAGGACGCGACTGCGCCCGGCGACCGCATCGGCAACTGGAAGATCGGCGCGCTGGCCTATGTGACCGGCGACGTTCCCGAAACCACGGTGTCCGACCTTCACAGCAAAGTGCGGATCGGATCGTCCCTGCTGCCCAAGCTGGAGCCCTACGCCGACATCCGGCCCTGGGTGTCGATGGGCAGCCCGTCGGTGGACGGCAGCCTGCACGGGATGGGCGGCGTGCTGATCGACGTGCCGCTGGGATCCTTCGTGTTCACGCCGAGCATCGGCGCCGGCACCCTGCCGCGTGCGAACCGCACGACCCGCGAAACCGGTTCGACTGTGGAGTTCCGCTCCCAGCTCGAACTCGGCTACCAGTTCGAGAACAAGTCGCGCTTCAGCCTCGGCTACAGCCGAATCGACAGCACCGGTTCGACCCCGGACTCGAACGCGTCGACCAACAATGTGTTCGGTCTTTACTACCGCCTGCCCTTCGGCGCACTGGCCGGACAGTGATCGCGGGCCGGAGCATTTTCGCACTGCAGCACAAACATCACCGAATCACCGCGCCGCTCCTCTGTCGCGGAGGCTGAACAGCAGCCCCGAAAATTCTAGTCTTAACCGGTTGTTAACAACACACCGATCTATTGGCCCTGGTACATCTGCCCGGGGACCCGACCATGGCCAAGCGCAAGACCGCCACCGCGAAGACCGCCACCGCGACAACCGCGAACGCTGCCGACACCATCACGTCGCCCGAAACCGCCGAGACGATCGCCACCGACACCGGTGCCGAGATCGTCCTGCAGACCAACTTCACGATGATCGAGCAGGACGCCGTCGCGCTGCTGCACGCCGCCAGCCTGCTGGTGGAAGCCGACACGCCGGAAAAGGCCAACATCGCGCTCGACCACAACCTGCGCCTCTGGGTCGCCATCAAGACGGTGCTCCAGAACGAGGAGAACACGCTGGAGCCGGCGGTGAAGGCCAATCTGCGCAACCTGGCGCAGTACGTGTCCACCACCACCATGGAAGCGACCACGGGCTCCATCGAGGCGGCGAAGCTGGTGTCGCTGTCGCGCATCAACATGCACATCGCGGAAGGCCTGCTGCGCGGCCAGCAGAACCGCATGGTGCAGGAGCGCGCCTACGAGATCTGGGAGCGCGAAGGCCGGCCCGACGGCCGGGAGATGGACCACTGGCTGCGTGCCGAGGCGGAAATCGCGGAGATGCTGCAACAACGCTGATTGCACCAGTCCGGCAAACGGGACTGCCGCATTCCGGCCATTCCGCCAGGGCATGACCGCCCGTGTCGCGACACCGTGACGCGGGTGGTTTCGCTTTGGTAGCATCCGGGGGTGTCCGCCCCATCCCTCTCCCCCGCCCGCACGCACACCCGCGTGGACAACACGCCGCTCGGCATCACGATGATGCTGGGCTCGGTGTTCCTGTTCTCCATGATGAACGTGCTGATCAAGATCGGCACCGAGCGGTACCCCGTGCCCGAGGTGACCTTCTTCCGCAACGCCTTCGCCCTTATTCCGGTCGCGCTGGCAATCACGCTGCAGCGCGGCTGGGGGGCGGGGCTGCGCACCGAGCGGCCGTGGGGGCATGTCTGGCGCTCCGTCATCGGCCTGTCGTCGATGTCGCTGACCTTCTGGTCGTTCCATCTGATGCCGTTGGCTGACGCGGTGGCGCTGAACTTCTCCGCGCCGCTGTTCCTGACCGCGCTGTCGGTCCCCTTCCTGGGGGAGAAGGTCGGCCTGCACCGCTGGAGCGCCGTGCTCGTCGGCTTCATCGGCGTGCTGATCATCGTGCGGCCGAGCGGGGAGATGCTGCTCCACCTCGGTGCCTTCGTCGGGCTTGGCGCGGCCTTCACGCAGTCCTTCGCGATGATCGCCATCCGGCAGCTCAGCGCGACGGAGCCGCCCAACACCATCGTCTTCTACTTCACGTTGATCACGACGATCCTGACCGCCTTCGCCCTGCCCTTCGTCTGGGTCACGCCGGCCAACCTGACGGATTTCGCCATCCTTGTCGGAACCGGGCTGCTGGGCGGCGGCGCGCAGCTGTTCATGACGCGGGCTTATTCCCTGGCCCCGGCGGCGGTGATCGCCCCCTTCAACTACGCCTCTCTGCTCTGGGCCGTGATCTTCGGCTGGCTGCTGTGGAGCGACGTGCCGTCCTCGCACATGGCGCTCGGCGCCTCGGTGGTCGCGGCGAGCGGCCTCTACATCCTGCACCGGGAAACGCGCAAGCGCCGCCCCCTGACCCCGCCGTCCGCCGGCCCGGGCGGGGACGACTGAGCCACCCTGACGCAGGCTCGATGGACAGGCGGCCGCCGATGCGTCAGAAACGCGCCATGCTCCCTTCGTCCTTCCATGCGCCCACGAATGGCGCCAGCAGGCTCGGCGCCGTCGATGTCGCGCGCGGCACAGCACTGCTCGCCATGGCGATCTATCACGGCTCCTGGGACCTGAACTTCCTCGGGCTGGCGCGGTTCGACCTGTTGGACGACCCGCTGTGGCTGGCCGCGCGGACCCTGATCCTCGGCAGCTTCCTGCTTCTGGCCGGCGTCAGCCTCGTGCTGGCGACCGACCGCGGGCTCGACCGGCGGCGCTTCGCGCGCCGGCTCCTGCTGCTGGTGCTCGCGGCGGCGGGTGTGTCGGCGGTGTCCTTCGTCATGTTCCCCGACAGCCCGATCTTCTTCGGCGTGCTTCACCACATCGCCGTGGCGAGCGTGCTGGGCCTGGCCTTCCTACGGCTGCCCTGGCCGGTGACGCTCGCGCTGGGGGTGGCGGTGGTCGCCGTCGGCGAGACCGTCGCCCTGCCCCTGTTCGACACCCCGACGCTGCGCTGGGTCGGGCTGATGACGTTCGAGCCGGAGTCGAACGACTATGTGCCGCTGTTTCCCTGGTTCGGCGCGGTGCTGTTCGGGATCGCGCTGGGCCGCCTGTGGCGCCCGCGGCCCGCGGGCTCGCCCCGGACACGTGTCGGCCGCGGATTTGCCTGGGCGGGCCGGCACAGCCTCGCCATCTATCTGATCCACCAGCCCATGCTGTTCGGCACCCTGTCGCTGGTGGCGCTTGGCGTCGGCGTGGAGCCGCTGGACGTCCGAAACTTCCTGGAGTCCTGCACCGCCACCTGCGCGAACAGCGGCATTGAGCCGGCGCAATGCACCGCCCGCTGCCGCTGCGTGACCGAGGGCCTGGGCCGGTCCGACCTGTGGACCGACTTCATCAACGACCGGCTGAACAGTCGCGCCCAGGCCCAGGTCGACACCATCATCCAGCGTTGCAGCGCACCCAACTGAGCGGCTACGCGCGGCGCCGGCCCACCGTGTCGGCGACGTAGGCGTCGCGGGTGCCCAGCGGCTTCTCGCCGCGCCCTTCCTGGTCGGTGGTGTCGCGGGCGGTCTGGTGCTCGATCTCCGCGTTCAACTCGGCGCCCATCAGGATGACGTAGGACGTCAGGTTGAACCACAGAAGCAGCACGACGCCCGCCCCGACCGACCCATAGGTCTGGTTGTAGCTGCCGAAGTGCGAGACGTAGAGCGAGAAGCCGACCGAAGCGAGGATCCACAGAATCGTCGCGGCCGCCGATCCCCAGCTGACCCAGCGCCATTTCGGCTCGCGCCGGTCGGGGCCGTAGCGGTACAGCACCGCCAGCACGAACATGATCGCCACCGCCAGGATCGGCCATCGCGCCAGGCTGGCGACCCAGCCGATCACGGTGTCCTGAAGGCCCAGCAGGTTGATCACGGCGGGAACCGCCACAATCAGGCCCAGCGTGACGATGAGGAACAGCAGCCCGGCGATGGTCAGCCCCAGGGAGATCAGCGCCAGCCGGAAGAAGCTGCGCCGTTCCTCCTCGCCGTAGGCGATGTTCAGCGCGGTGATCAGCGAGTTGGTGCCGCGAGACGCGCTCCACAGCGTCAGCGCGAAGCCGAACAGGACGCCGAAGCCCAGGCCCTGGCGGGGCGCCGTGGCGACGCTGTGCGCCTGGTCGCTCAGCACCTTCAGGGCATCGGGCGGCAGGAAGTCGGCCAGCAGGCCGATCTGCCGCTCCACGCCCGCCGGGTCGAGGAGGAGGCCGTAGATGGAGACCAGCGCCGCGATGGCCGGAAAAATCGCGAACAGGGCGTAATAGGCGACGCCCGCCGCGACGATGGAGATGTTGTCCTTGCCCTGCTGCTCCCAGGTGCGCCAGAGGATGTCCTTCCAGCCGGCCTTCGGGATGTCGGACGGCTTGTCCGCGGACCGGCCGCGACCGTCCTCCATCTGCACCCGGGGATAGTTGTAGTGGTGACGACGGCTCAGCCCCAGCATTCGCCGTCCCCCTTACGCGACCGCTTCGCGCAGCGCGCCGACGCGGTGGCGCACCGTCTCGATCTCGTGGAAATGGGCACCCACCACGACGCGCAGCTGTTCCGGCAGGTCGCCGTGCAGCCCGTCGCGGAACAGCCCCAGCACCCCGTCGACGCCGCGCTCCAGCCCGGCCAGCACCGCCCCGCGGGAGCGGTTCCCGCCAAGCTCACGGTGCAGGTCGTTCCACACCGGGTGGACCGGCCCCTCCGGCAGCGCCGCGCCGCCGCGACGGCTGAGTTCGGCGTCGAGCGCCGCGGCGCTGCGGTCGAACTGCAAGGCCACCTGGGTCAAGCGCGGGGTCAGACCCGGATCGTCCAGGATCAGGTCGGCCTGCCGGAAGCCGGTGGCGCCTTGCCGGCACGCGTCGATCAAGTCCGCCAGCAGGCTGCGGATGCTGTCGTCGTTCACCATCCCCGCCGGGCTCCCCAGCGGGGTCTTCTCCACCTCCGGCGTGCGGGAGACGTTCCAGGCGAGCCAGAGGGCGCCCGCTGCGATCACGGCCAGCGGCCACGGGTTGGAGCGGATGGCGCGGGCGACGCGCGTCGGGTTCCCCTCCACCACGTCGCGGACCACGTCGATGACCCCGCCGGACATCTGCCCGGGCGACAGGCGGAATTCGATCTCGTCCAGGACCGAGTCCATGCGGGCCCGGATGCCATGGATGTCGCGCTCGATCTCGTCCGGCGAGCGGCGCCCGCCGGACACACCGGCGGTGCCCGTCGCGCCGGTGGCGTCGAGCCCGTCGGCAACAACAACCTTGGATGGTGAATGGGGTGGCGCCGGAGGCACGGCCCCGGACCTCGCGGCCCGGGCCTCGGCATCCTCCGCGGCGGTGCCACCTCGGTTGACATACGTGTCCGTGGCTCGGTTCATGCCGGCGACTCCCCTCTTGAGACTGCCGCCACAACACGTACGAAAGGCAGAAGGTTCCGGCCCGAGCCCAGCATGAGCCCGGCCGGAAAGGCCCGGTTACAACGCCCCAGCCGCCGCTACGACCTCCAGGCTGCCCCGCCAGATCATCTCCAGCGCCACATAGGCGATCACCGCCAAGCCGATGTAGGCAATCCAGTGGAAGCGGTTGAGCAGGCGCGCGATCACGCTGGCCGCAGCCCCCATCAGCCCGACGGAGAGCAGGAGGCCAATCGCCAGGATGTAGGGATGCTCCCGCGCGGCGCCGGCCACCGCCAGCACGTTGTCCAGCGACATGGACACGTCGGCGACGATTACCTCCCACACGGCGGTGCGCACCGGCTTGGTGCCGCCCGTCGAGGCCAGCGCGGCGTCCTCGCCATTCTCATCCGCCACCAGGGCGGCGGCCATGGCCTCCTCCCGCTGGTTGCGCAGCTCGCGGAACAGCTTCCAGCAGACCCACAACAGCAGAAGGCCGCCGGCCAGCGTCAGCCCGATGATGTTCAGCAGGTGGGTGGTGATCAGCGCGAAGATGATGCGCAGCACCACGGCGGCGGCAATGCCCCAGAAGATGACCTGGCCACGCTTCTCGCGCGCGACGCCGGCCGCCGCCATGCCGACGACGATGGCGTTGTCGCCGGCCAGGACAAGGTCGATCAGGATCACCTGGCCGAGAGCGGCCAGCTGCGGAAGATACGTCTCTAGCACGGCGTGCAGCCCTCAATCCGAACGTGTGGTTGCCTATACCGTTCGGGGCCCTCCGGCGCAAGCCCGTCGACCGTCCTGGGTGCGTTGCGGCTGGAAACAGGCGGGGTCCGAAGGTGCCCGTTCTCCCCCCAAAGGGTGCACGGGTACCGTGTTGCGCAGCTTGCGGTTTGCTGTAGGAATGGCGAAGAAGACAAAAAACCAATGCGGACAACAATGAAGATCGGCCTTGTTCGTCATTTCGAAGTCACCCTCGGCATCCCGAACCGGCAATGGATGACACCGGAACAGATCGCTCAATGGCTGGCCGACTATGACGGGGCGGAAATCCGGCTGGGCAGCGTCGACCTGGGCGACGTCCGCTGGACGCGGTGCATTTCCAGCGATTCTCCGCGCGCGTTGAAGACGGCGCAGGCGATCTATCCCGGCCCGATCGTCAGCACCCCGATGCTGCGCGAACCGGCGCTGAAGCCCATCGCCCGCGCCAACATCCGCATGCCCTTCCCGTTCTGGAAGATGATGCTGCGGATCGCCTGGGCCACCTCGCACCGGTCGCAACGCGACGCGAAGACCGCGTTCCTCAACAACGTGAAGACCTTCGCCAACGAGGTCCTGCCGAACAGCGGCGAGAACACGCTGGTCGTGGGCCACGCCGGCTTCATGATCTTCCTGCGCAAGGAACTGCTGCGCCAGGGCTTCAAGGGCCCGAAGTTCACCGTGCCCGAGAACGGGAAGCTCTACCTGTTCGAGAAGCCGTGACGTGCCGTCACTGCCGTTTTCGAAACGCCTTCCTAATGCGGACACCCCCCGTTTCGTCATTCCCGCGAAGGCGGGAATCCAGGGCATATCAGCCACTTAGCAGCAATGTTTCCTGGATCCCCGCCTTCGCGGGGATGACGGATGCAAGGCGATAAGGTGGAAACGACCGTTTTGAAGCGATGTCTCACGCAGCCTCGGCCACCATCAGGTCGCCGAGCTTGGCGAGCAGATAGTCGAGGTCCTCCGCCGCCAGATCCTCGTACTGCGTCAAAATCCGCTCGATGACGCGGCGGCGGTGGCGTTCGATGTCGTGCGCCTCGCCGTCGTAGGGCGTCTCCTTCAGCACGTCGAGCGCGATCCGGCAGGCCGGCAGGAGTGCCGGCGGCAGCTTCGCCTTGTCGTAGATCGACTTCAGGCCGAGCCGCCCGGCGTCGTGGATCAGCAGCCGCGCGTTGGTCAGCGGCACGTTGCCGAGATAGGACATCGCCGTCTCGAAGAAGGCCACGTCGCCGACGCACAGCGCCCGCACCAGCAGCGACGAGGTCAGCCGCCCGGTCCGCGACAGCTGGGCGACGAGCCGTTCCAGCGCGCCCTCGTCGTTCTCGCCGGAGAACAGGGACACGGTGGCGCGCTCGCGGCTCTGCAGGATCAGGTCGGCGGCGACCTTCGCCGGCAACTCGTGGTTGGTGACCAGATGCTGCCGCAGCGTCTCCGACACGACGGCGACCAGCCGCTCCGCGATGGTGATCGGCAGCTTCGGCCGGTGCACCAGCGGGTCGCCCACGGCCTCGCTTCCGGCGAAGCGGTCGATGACACGGCCGAGGCTCTTCTCGCCCAGTTCCGCGCCGCTGTTGGCCACCAGAGCGGCCACGGCGCCTTCCGAGGCCGTCTCGATCAGGGCGTCGGCGACGCTGGCGGGCACGGCGGGCCGTTGGGCGATGGCGGTGTGCTTGGCGTCGGTGCCCGTGCGGACGATCTCCACCAGATCCGCGTCGGTCAGCACCGTGGAGACGCTGAGCACCGGGATCGCCACGGCCTCCACGTCGCGCGCGAGCGTCAGGGCGACGTCGCGCGGCAGCGACGGGCTCGCCTTCAGGTTCTCGGCCAAGGACTGGCGCACGCGGACGACGGCGTCGCGCGCCATCACGCGGATGATGTCCTCGGCCAGCTTGCGCTCGGCATCGGACAGCGCGGCCCCGGTGAATTGCTGGGCGACCTTGACGGCCAGTTCGGATCGGCCGTGGGGCGACGGGTCGGACAGCAGCCGGGCCACGTCTTCCTTCGACAACCGGTCGGCGGTTGCTTGGCCGGGGGTTGCTTGGCCGGCGGTCGGTTGGTTGTTCATGGGTCCTTGACCCTTCCTGCCCCGGTCTCTCCCGTTGAATGTTCGGGAGGACGTCGTTTCAGGATATCATCGGACCAAAAGCGTTGAGTCTTTGTTAATGGCCGCGCCAACGCTGTGGAAACTTGGCCGTCCCTTCACGGCTCCACAAAGCGCGGGGGTTCCGGCAGGACGGAGCGGCGGCGGCGGATGCCGCGCAGCGCCATCTCCACCGCGGCGATCTGCTCGTCCACCGAGATCATGATCTGCGAGGCGACCTCCAGCTTGCGGTCCTCGTAGACATAGCCGTCCGGGTGCCGGCCGGCCCAGTGGCGGATCGTCTCGTCGCGCTCCCGCAGCAAGGCCTCGATCTGCGGGCGGAACAGGCGCATCAGGGCGGTGATCCAGCGGTTGGCCGGCCAGGAGGGCCGGGCGTGGTCCACCACGAAACCGTCGAGCATGCGGATCACATCGTCGGCCGCGTACCACGTCTCCCCCGTCACCCAACGGTTGGTGGTGAACAGCCGCACCGGCTGCCCCGCCACGTCCATGGCGATGCCGACCAAGTGCGAAAGCGCGTCGTTCTGGTTCTCCGGCTCCTCGAAGTCCTCCAGCGGGGCCGGCGCGACGCCCGCCGGCATGCCGAGCGGCCGCAGGAAGGTGTGGAAATGCCCGTGCTCGCCGTCGGGCCGCTCCGTCTCCGGATGGCAGTGGTAATAATACTGGGCGTGGTACTCGGCGTCGTAGACGTCGCCCGGCGGGTAGTGCCGCCATTCGTAAAGCGTGCCGTGGCCGCGCAGCAGTTCGCCGACGACGGTGTCCCCGGTCTTCGTCAGGACGCGCTGGCAGGTCCTCAGTTCGCGCGCCGCCTCGGCCATCTCGTCGAGTTCTTCGCGGGAAAGCTCCGAAAGGTCCATCATCGGATGGTCAGCCCCGTGATCCCTTGCCCAACCCCGGCGGTTCCGTTCCGGCCTTCCGGAGTCCGCCGCAAGGCGGCCGATCCGAAATAACCACAATCCCGGAATCCTTGATCCCCATTAGGTATGAGGATTCGTATGCTTAGCAAGCGATTTCCTCAGCTGGTCCGACCACTTCCCGCCCGGTAAACGGCGTTGCCGTTGCGCAGCGCCCATTGGACCAGGGCGGCCTCCACCGTGCCCAGGGCCTCGTTGAAGGCGTTCACCACGTCCTGGAACGTCCGGCCACTCACGGGCACGATCGCCTCGAAAGTCTCCCCCGCCTCGATCGTCCGGCGCGGCATGCTGACCAACTTGGCGGCGATGCGGACATGGACGCGGTCGGGAAAGGTCGCGGTGGGCGTCACGAACTCCGCCTGGAAATCGCGCAGGTCGGTCTTCAGCACGAAGTCGGCGCGCAGGCCCACCGTGTCGCGCCCGACCGCCACGATTCGCCCACTGTTCTCGAAGGACTGGACGATCAGCCCCTGCACCAGGTTGGGCACGCGGTCCGCCCAGGACACGTCGGCGAAGTAGTCGATCGCGGTGACCCCGCGCGTGACCGCGATGCGCGGCGTGTCGATCCCGGCGCCGGCCACGGGGGTCTCGACCAGCAGCTGCCAGTCGGCGCGCGGCACTGTCGGGTCGGCGGGGCCGCTCGGCGTCAGGGTGTAGAGGTTGGGTGCGGTCGGGTCCAGCACCGCGCAGGCGCCCAGCCACAGGGGCGCGCCGACCAGAGCCGCCGCGAGCAGCGCCCGACGCGCCTTGCCGGTTGCCGTTTTCCTCCACCCGCTCATCGTCCGCGAATCTCCACGCCTTGCCGGGTCCCGCCGAACAGGAAGTTCGACGGGTCATTCTCGATCCGCGTGACCACGCGGGACAATTGCCCGGACAGGTCACGCAACTGGGTAATCAGCAGCGTCAATTCATACAGCCCGCTGCCCGTAAAGTCGCGCACCGCGTCGCGGTTTTCCCCGACCATCGCGTTCAACTGGCTGGACGTCTGCTTCAGCGACGTCGTCAGCTCGTGCAGGTCGCCGGTCAGCGTCTTGGTGCTGCCCTCCACGGTGGCCAGCGTGCGCTGCGCCTGGGCCATGGTATGGTTGAGCTGCGGCCCGACCGCCTCGAAGCCCTGGAGCGTCCGGCCGGCCTGCTGCATGGTCGATTCCAGGCCGTTGCTGGCCTTCGCCAGCTCCGCCGTCAGCGTGCGCGTGCTTTGCAGGATGTCGGCGATGGCCGCCTGGTTCTGCGGGGTCAGCAGGTCGGCCATCCGGTTGGTCAGGTCGAGCGCGCGGTTCAGCAGCTGCGGGGCCGCGTCCACGAACACCGTCAGTGATGATGGTCGCGAGGGGATCACCGGGGTCCCGCTGTCGTGCGCCGTGCGCAGCAACTCGCTCAGCTCCGTCCCGCCGGAAATCTGGATGTAGGCGCCACCCGTGATCCCCTGCACCTCCAGCGAGGCGATGGAGTCGGTCTTGATCGGCGTGCCTTCCTGCACCTCGATGGTGACGCGCACGCGGCTGACGTCGTTGGGGTCGAGCCGGATGTCGGTCACCGTGCCCACGGGAATGCCGCGGTAGCGCACCGGGCTGCCTTCCTGCAAGCCCGTGACGGACCCCGTGAAGTAGATGTAATAGGGCTGGCGGGTCTCCTCCAGCTGGACCTTGGCGACCCAGACCGTGAAGACGAACAGGCCGGCAAGGAGGGCCAGCACGAAGCTGCCGACCAGGATGTAGCTGGCGCGGGTTTCCATGGCGTTCGGTCAGGCCTCCGCATGGCGCGCGGCGCGGCCGCGCGGTCCGTGGAAATACTCGTGGATCCAGGGGTGGGGGTCCTGGAGAAGCTGGTCCAGCGTGCCGACGCGTACCTTCTTGTCCACCAGCACCGCGATGCGGTCGCAGATGGACGTCAGGCTGTCCAGGTCGTGGGTGACCATGAAGACGGTCAGCCCCAGGCTGCGCTGGAGGTTGTGGATCAGCTGGTCGAAGGCCGCCGCCCCGATGGGGTCGAGACCGGCGGTCGGCTCGTCCAGGAACAGGATTTCCGGGTCAAGCGCCAGCGCGCGGGCCAGCCCGGCGCGCTTGATCATGCCGCCGGACAGCTCCGACGGGAACTTGGCCCCGGCGTTGGGCGGCAGGCCGGCCATGCCGATCTTGACCCGGGCGATCTCCGCCGACAGGGCCGGCGGCAGGTCGGTGTGCTCCTTCAGCGGCACCATGACGTTCTCCGCCACGGTCATGGAGCTGAACAGGGCGCCATTCTGGAACAGCACCCCCGTCCGCGCCTGCAGCGCCACGCGCTCCGCCTCCGGCAGGCCGGCGGTGTCGCGGCCCAGCAGCTCGATCCGACCCTCCGCCGGGTGCATCAGCCCCAGGATTTCCTTCAGCAGGACGGATTTCCCGGTGCCCGACCCGCCGACGACGCCCAGCACCTCCCCCTTCCGCACGTCGAGGTCGAGCCCGTCATGGACCACCTGCGCCCCGAATCGGGTGACGAGCCCGCGCACGCGGATCACCGGCGGGGCGTGCGCCGTGAAGCTCGGGTCGGGCTGGGACTGGTCTTGCGGCGCCACGGGACCTCACAGCCTGAGGAAGGAGAACAGGACGGAGAAGACGGCGTCCAGCACGATGACCAGGAAGATCGACTCCACCACCGACTTGGTCGTCAGCGTTCCGACGCTCTCCGCGCTGCCGGACACCTTCAGCCCCTCGTAGCAGCCGACCATGGCGATCACGAGCGCGAAGACCGGCGCCTTGACCAGTCCAACCAGGAAATGCGGCAGCGTCACGGCGCCGTGCAGCTGCCGGATGAACTGCCCGAAGGTGATGTCGAGCGTCGCGTAGCTCATCACGGCACCGCCGAACAGGCCCATGATGTCGGCGTAGAAGGCCAGCAGCGGCAGGCTGATCATCAGCGCGAGCGCGCGGGGGACCACCAGCAGTTCGATCACGTCGAGGCCCAGCGTGCTGATGGCATCCACCTCCTGGTTCACCTTCATGGTGCCGATCTGCGCGGTGAAGGCGGAGCCGGAGCGGCCGGCGACGATGATCGAGGTCATCAGAATGCCGATCTCGCGCAGGATGGAGACGCCCAGCAGGTTCACGACGAACAGCTCCGCCCCGAATCGGCGCAGCTGGTCGGCGCCCTGGAAGGCCAGCACCACGCCGATCAGGAAGGACAGCAGCCCCAGGATCGGTAGCGCGTTCAGCCCGGTCTGCTCGATGTGGAACAGCACCGCGCGAATCCGCAGGCGCCGCGGGTTCAGGGCCAGCCGCCCGAAGGTGACCGTGATCAGGCCAAGGAAGGACAGCAGCGCCAGCCCTTCGTGCACGGCCTGCACCGCCGTGCGCCCGGTGCGCTCCAGCATGTCCAGGATCGGGTGCTGCGGTTCGGGGGCCTCGGGCTGCGGCGGGCAGACCGCCCGCACGGCGTCGAACAGGGCCGCGTGCTCCGGCCGGACCGCGGCCACGGTCACCGGGTGCCCGGCCGCCGTCAGGCGCTGCTCCAGCGCAGACAGCAGGTAGGCGCCGACCGTGTCCAGCGCGTCGAGGCGCGACAGGTCGATGCGGACCGCGGCGTTGCCGGCGCCGTCCAGGGAATAGGATTCAAGCTCGCGCGCCACGGCACCGGTGGCCCGCAGGTCCCACCGGCCGAGCGCCGCCAGCGTCCAGCCGCCGTCGCCGTCCCGTGACGGCTCCAACCGGGCCCCTTCGCGAGCCATCCTTCCCCTATCCAGCGTGGTGTAACCCAAAGGCGTCAGGGCGAACTTGGCCGCAAGACCCCGTGCCGGTCAACCATACCGCGGGATAGCGCGTCACGATGCCGGTTTGCACCGGGCGGACCGCGTCGATAGTATGGCGCCGCTGTTGCACAGGAACCACGCCCCTCATGTCGAACGCCATCAACCTCAAGGACCACATCCGCGGCATCGCCGATTTCCCGAAGCCCGGAATCCTGTTCTACGACATCTCCCCGCTGCTCGCGCACGCCGAAGCGTGGAAGGAGGCGGTGAACCAGCTTGCCGAGGCGATCCGCCCGCACAAGCCCGACCTGCTGGTCGGCATCGAGTCCCGCGGCTTCCTGATCGCCGCTCCGCTGGCTCTGGTGCTGGGCACCGGCTTCATCATGGTGCGCAAGCACGGCAAGCTGCCGGGCGACAAGGTGGCCCATTCCTACGACCTGGAATACGGCACCGACACCATCGAGGTGCAGGCCGACGCGGTGAAGCCCGGCCAGCGCATCGTGGTGCTGGACGACCTGCTCGCCACCGGCGGCACGATGGCCGCGGCGATCAAGCTGCTGCGCCAGGTCGGCGGCGATGTCCGCGCCGCGGCCTTCCTCGTCGAGCTGACCTTCCTGAGCGGCCGCGAGAAGCTGGACGTGCCCAGCGTCTCCCTGACGGCCTACGATTCGTAAAAGCACCCGTAGGTTGGGTGGAGCGCAGCGCAACCCAACATCGTCGCCGAGAGTGTTGGGTTGCGCTGCGCTCCACCCAACCTACGCTGCCTACGCGACCAAACGACTGTCACCGCCCAACGTGAAGGCGCTTGCCCAAATGTTGGGCGGCCATGCCGGGTCCTACGACCGGCTTTTTGGGCGCGAAGGCGTGGCACGAAGATTGCCTGTGTGAATCGTCAACGTCGCTCGGAAGGGCGCAGCATGACCCACATGGCTCCGGTGATCCTCGAACACCACCCGCTCCTGGCCGTTCGGCCGCCCGAGACCGTATCGATGCGGACCCGGGATGGAGCCCGCCTCGACGCCGACGTTTACCGTCCCGACGCACCCGGCTCCTGGCCGGTCCTGCTGGTCCGCGTCACCTGCGGGCGGCGCACCGCCCTGACCAGCCACTACGCCCACCCGCGCTGGTACGCGGCGCGCGGCTATGTGGTGGCGGTGCAGGACGTGCGCGGCTGCGGCACGTCGGAAGGCCGCTTCCGCCCCTTCGAGACCGAGCGCGAGGACGGCGCCGACGCGGTGGCCTGGGCGGCGTCCCTGCCCGGATCGAACGGCGCGGTTGGCATGTACGGCTGCGGCTACGCCGGCATGGCGCAGTGGCTTGCCCTGGCCGAGCGGCCGGACGCGCTGCGCGCGATGGTTCCGGCGCTGGCCGGGTGGGACGTCTTCACCGACTGGGCCTACGAAGGTGGCGCGTTCCGTCTCGCCGACGCCATGGGCTGGGCGCTGCGCTGCGCCACCGAGTCGGCGCGACGGCTGGAGGACGGCGCCGCCTTCCGCGCCCTGCTCCAGGCCACGCGCGACCTGCCGCTCGGCGACGAGATCCCGTCCCGCCCGAAGGTCCTGCGCGACTACGCGCGCCATTGCCATTACGACGACTGGCTGACCACGCCCGGCCCGGGGTCGAGCTGGGACGCCCTGTCGCCGTGCTGCTCGCTGGCCGGACTCCCGACGGACGTCCCGGTCCTGCAGATCGGCGGCTGGTACGATCCGCGCCTCAACGGAACGCTCGACGCCCACGCGGCCCTGTCGGAACGGTCGTCGGCGCCGGTCCGCCTGCTCGTCGGGCCGTGGGACGCCAACGGCGACGCGCCCTGGGCGGGGACGGAGGCGCCGTCCTTCGACAGCCTCCAGCTGGCCTGGTTCGACCGCTTCCTGAAGGGGGAGCCCAACGGCGCGGAACGGGCCGGCCCGGTCCGGCTGTTCGACCTGCTGGCGCGGCGCTGGCGCGACCTGCCCGCCCTGCCCGCGGCCATCACGCCGCTTCACCTTTCCAGCGACGGGCTGGCCTGCCGGCGCCAAGGCGGCGACTTGCAGGCCCACTCTCCGGACGAGTCCTTCCTCGACGTGCTGGTGCACGACCCGCGCGATCCCGTGCCCACGGTCGGCGGACACGCGGTGCCGGACGCCGGGCCGCGCGACCGCGCCGCGGTGGACGCGCGCCCGGACGTGGCGACCTACACGACGGCGCCGGTCGCGGAGCCCCTGCTGCTCGCCGGCCGGGTCGCGCTGGAGGTCTGGGTCGAAGCGGATGCCCCCTCCTTCGACGTCAGCGCCGTGCTGTCGGCGGTGCTGCCCGACGGCCGGGTCCTGCCGCTGGCCCAGGGGCACGCGCGGGTTGAGCCCGGCGACAACCAGCGCCCGCTGACGGTGACGCTGCGCGCGGTCTGCGCGACCTTGCCCGTGGGAAGCGCGCTGCGCCTCAGCCTCGCCGGGGCGAGCTATCCCGCCTATCCGGTCAACCCGGGCACGGGGGCGGAGCCGGGCGAGACGCGGCTGGTGGACGCGCAGCCGATCACGCTGCTGATCCACGGCGGCGGCAACCGGCCGTCGCGCCTTCTGCTGCCTGTGGCGGAGGACTGACGGAGACGGTCAGGCGTCCTCGCCGGCGCCCTCGGCCGCTCCGGCGTCGGCCGGCGCCTTGGAGGCGCCGAGCAGGCAGACGTCCAGGCTGCGGTCCAGGAAGCGCATCATCAGGTCGCGGAAGGGCGTCTTGTCGCCGACCGACCAGGCCCGTTCTACGAGCCCGCGGTACAGCTCCGCGTCCTCGGTTCGCACCGCCACCGGCGGGTACCCGGCCCGGTTCAGGATCAGGTTGCAGAGAAGAAGCGCCGTCGCGGCGTTGCCTTCGAAGAAGGGGCGGACGCTCATCAGCCGGTGATGCGCCTCGAAGGCGGCCTCGGGACTCGGTTCCGTGCGGCGCAGCCAGCCGGACAGGGCCGACATGGACACGCGCACCTTCGCCGGGTCGGGCGACGCGCCGACGCTGCCGTCCTTCAGCGGACCTTCGCGGTATTTGCCGGCGTCTTCGTCGATGCCCTGATAGAGCACGCCGTGGAAGGCCGCCACCGTCCGCTCCGTCACCACGCCGCCGGGCTGGTAGGACAGGCGCGCCATCAGTTCCAGCGCCGATCGGTGGTTCAGGACCAGGCGCTGGGCTTCCGGCGGGCGGTGGCGCAGCACGGCGCCGCGGTCGAGCACGGTGCGCACCTCGTCCGTCGCCAACTCCCCGCCCTCGACCGCGTTGCAGGCCTTGGTCAGTTCCAGTTCGAACCAGTCGGCCAGATCGCGCACGACCTCCGGCGGCAACGGCCTTGCGTCGTCCAAAGCCCGTTTTTTCTGTGTGATGTCGTCGAGCAGCGCCATGTGCCGGAACTCCGCAGATCCCTCGCATGTAATAATGCGTGCCCGCCCCGCCGGAAAGAACATCCTTGTTTGGCAATCGTCAGGTGGCGCGCATCGCCGCACCCCCGCCCTGCGGTTTTTTGCCGCTTGAATCGGCGCCGTTGCCGGCTCTAGGATCCCGCGCAAAGTATAAAGCGGCAACAATATTCACGCATTCCGGCCCATAGGGAGGATTGATGCCATGGAACATGTCGCCTGGGATGAAAAAATGAGCGTCGGAGTCGCCGTTCTCGACGACGACCATAGAAAGCTGATCGACATGTTCAACGGCCTCCTGAAGACGGGCATTGCGGAAAAGGACCGTGAAAGCCTGTCCGGCCTGCTCGGCGGACTCAACGACTACACGAAAGTCCATTTCGCCCGCGAAGAGGACTTGATGGAGCGCCAGGGATACCCGAACCTTGAGCAGCACCGGGCGGCGCACCGTTATTTCATCGACGAGGTGCAGAAGCTCTGCCAGGACAACGACGACAGCAACGAGATGATGCTGCGCATCGACCTGATCCTTTTGCTCAAGGAATGGCTGATCGAGCACATCCAGAACGTCGACGCCCAGTACACGCCTTTCATGGCGGACACCGCCCACTGACGGGTCACACCGCCACCATGAAAAAGGGCCCCTCTTCCGCGCGGGAAGGAGGGCCCTTTTTCCTTATGTGACCAAGGCGCTTAACGCGTCGTCGTGCGCGTCCCGCTCAGGTCACCGGTCGTCGTGGATCCGACCGTCGTGCCCGACGTCGTGCCCGTTCCCCCCAGGGTGCTTCCCGTCGTGGTGCCGGAAGAGGTTCCCGCCCCCGCCATGGCGGACGCGCCGGCCGTGGTCGTGCCGGTGCCGGTGAGGCCGCTTCCGGTCTCGCCGTGCTGGCGGACGCGCAGGTTGTTCTGCACATGCCGCACGCCGGAGATCGACTCGACGATGTCCTCGGCCCGCCGCTTCGCCATGCGATGGTCGACATGGCCGGTCAGTGTCGCCTCCCCGTTCGACACGGTGACGGTGATGTCCGACGCGTCGATGTGGGGATCGTCGGTCAGGCGGTCGTTGATGTCCTCGCGGACGCGGTCGTCGGAGCGGCTGTAGCCGCGCGGGCCACGGCCGTGATGGCGTCCGCCGCGCTGCGCGCGCATCTCGTCCTCACGACGGCGGCGCTCCGCGTCCTCGTCGCCGAACCAGGACGCGATCTCGTCGCCGGCGCGCTCCCAGAAGCCGCGGTCCTCGCGCTGATCGCGCCGGCCGCGGTCGCCGCCCTGGCTCCGATCGCTGTGGCTCCAATTGCTGTGGCCCCAATCGCTGCTCCAACGGCGACTCGGGTCGCGGTCCTCGCCGTAGCCGTATTCGGAGCCCATGCCCCGGTAGCCGGCGAAGCCCCGGCCCTGGCCATAGCCCTCCTCGCGGTCCGACCAGGAGCGGCCGGACGCGCGGCCGCCGTAATCTCCGCGCCCGTAATCCTGGCGGCCCCAGTCCGAAGAGCCGTAATTGGAACGGCCATGACCGGACGACTCCGAACCCGACCGGCCCCAGTCGTTGCGGCTGCCGTAGTTGCGATTCATGCCCGCGCTTCCAATGCCGGAGCCGCCCATGCCGGACCCGAATTCGCGGCCCCCAAAATCACGGCCCCCAACATCACGGCCCCCAACATCACGGCTGCCAAAGCCACGGCCGCCGGGATCGGAGCCCATGCGGTCTTCGCGGGCGTAGCCGGCGCCGCCATAGCCGCCGAAGCCGCTCGACCCCTCCCGGCCGGCATAGCCACCGTAATCCCGGCGCTGCTCGCCACGGTTCTGGTCGCGGTCCCAATCACGGTTCCGGCTCCAGTCCTGGTTGGCGCCGGTGTCCTGGCTGCGGTAGGTCTCGCGCCCGCCCTGCCAGTCGGACCGGGACGAGCCGTAATCCGAACGCCCATAATCGGAACGCCCGTAGCCCCCGCGGCTGTCGTCGCGGCTGTCGTCTCGATTGTAGCTGCCCTGCCCCTGGGTGCCTTCTCCGTAGCCGCCGCCGCGCATCGATTCGCCGCGTTCGTAATCACCACGGCCGTAATCGCCCACATCGTAGGCGCCCCGCCCGTAGTCCCCACGCCCATAGCCACGATTTTCGTCGCGGTCATGCGACCCTGCGTTGCGGCCCTGCCCGCCCCAGTCGCGGCTTTCGCCGCGCCAGCGATCGTCGTCACTCCAGGAGCGGCCCTCGTTCCTCCACCGATTTTCGTTCTGAGCCATGGTGCAAACGTCCCGTTTGTCGTTTCCCTGCCGCTCCGCGGGCCGTCCCGCACGATCGGCTTCTGGTCAACAGGGACCCGCCAAAAGACGTTCCCCCTTCAGAACGGCACGCAATTTGCTGTGGTAGGACCAGTCATCCACGCAGACTTGGGCCCCGGTTCACCGAACCGGGGCCTTTTTTCCGGGATGGCCGTGGTGAATCAGGCCGCGGCAAGCCAGCGGCGGATGGGGGAGCGGGACAGGGAGGAATTGCTGTAGGCCGGGACATGGGTCACTTCGGCCCCGACCCAATCCGGCAACGGAACGACCTGTTCGGGATGGGAAAGCTCGATCTCCGCGATGACGAGCCCGGCGTTCTCGCCATCGAACACATCCACTTCCCAACAAAGGCCGTGGTGGTGGACGAGGTAGCGGGTCTTCTCGATCAGCCCGGCGCCGCAGGCGGTGCGCAGAAGGCGCGCGGCGTAGTCCCCGGATATGGCATATTCCAGCTCGTCTCGGCACAGGCCGCGGCGGCGGCTCTTCATGGTCAGGGTGCCTTCGGACCCGGCAAGCCGGACGCGGATCGTGTGCTCCCCGTCCGACGGCAGGTACCCCTGCACGATGCGGACACCATCCCGGCAGAGACGACGGATGTCTTTCCGGACCAGAAAGCGTCGTTCGATCTCGATGGCCATGGCACTCGCCTTTCGGCATAGCTGAGACGCAGGATCATAGGTCGCCCGATCGCCACCAGCAAGGTTGCAAACCGGGCATGTCCCAAACAGCAGCCATGCGGTATTACCATTTCATCACAGGCCCCGCAAGCGCACCCATGGCCGTGGGCTTGGCTCCGGGGTGGGAGCGGACGGCCATTCTCGGGTAGTATGAGGCCATGTCCCATGATCCCACCCCCTGGCTGATCCTGTTCGCGCTGTACGGCGCGCCCCTCCTGCACATCCTGCTGTCGCCGCGCGGCGGGCCCTGGCGGCCGCCGCCCGGGTCGCGCTGCCCCTTCGGGCCGCGCGTGGGATGGCTGGTGATGGTTCTGATCCTGGGGCCGATCGGCTGGCTGATGTTCGTCCTGCGCCGCACGCCGCGGCGGGGCTGAAGACGCACAAAAGGCGGACCGCACCGGAGGCGCCGTTCCATTGCGTGGGTACGGAGCCTCCGGTGCGTTCCGCCGGTCAGGTGCAGTGCCGGATCTGTCCTTACCGAAGACCGAGGAAGGACAGGATCAGCAGAACGACGACGACAACGCCGATGATGTAGAAGATATTGGCCGGCATCCTTTGGTTCTCCTCCGTTGATGGCCCCGTGGGTGGGGCGGACCTTTGCCGAGCCGGTCGGCATCGCACCGGAAACGGGGCGGCGCCGCTTAAGGTTCCGGCCCGTTCGTCATGGTTAAATCCGTCCCATCAACAACAGGACGATCAGGATGATCAGCAGCACGCCGACAATACCGCTCGGCCCATAGCCCCATGACCGGCTGTGCGGCCACGCCGGCACCGCACCCAGAAGCACCAGAATCAGAATGATCAGTAAGATGGTGCCAACGGACATGGCATCCTCCGAAGTGACGAACATTCACACAGCAGAACGCGAACTCGACAGTTTTGTTCCTCTTCCCTGCGTGTGCTTCCGGGCGAGCCGCGAAAATTGGGCGAGCGGGAACATGCCTTTCGGATTAACGGAACGGCTTCTCGCGAAGCGCTTGCGGATTCCAATCGGCTCATCCTTCGGTGGCGTCGGCCGAAAAGGTACAAGTGAGGGAAATTTGCGACATAAGGCATAGGCAATAAGTCATTAACCAAGGTCGCGGAGTGTCGGCTCAAATTTTACCCAACTGCGCTCCGCGAGACCGACCATGGCTGCCACGCCGTCTTCAGCCGGACTGTTCTCCCTCTACGCCCGCGTCTTCCGTGAAGCCAAGCGGTTCCGGCCCCAGCTGGCGGGCCTGCTCCTGCTGGGCGTGCTAGGCACACCCATCGGCCTGCTGATGCCCCTGCCGGTGACCATCGCCGTGGACACGGTCATCGGCGGCAAGCCCCTGCCCGGCCCGGTGGCCGGCACGGTGCCGGAGTGGCTGCAGGGAAACCCGATCGTCCTCGCGGTCGGGCTGGTGGTGGTTGCGGCGCTGCTGACCCAACTGCACGGGCTGGCCGACCGCATGCTGCGGGATTGGACCGGCCAGCGCATGGTCGCCGATTTCCGCGCCAAGCTGTTCCTGCACGCCCAGCGCCTGGCGCTCGTCCGGCACGACAGCAAGGGCATCTCCGACGCGCTGAACCGCATCGAGGACGACGCCAGCGCCATCCAATGGCAGATCAGCCACGTGCTTCTGCCTTTCGTCACGTCGGCCGCCTATTTCGCCGGCATGGTCTGGGTGACGGCGCTGATCAACGCGAAGCTGGCGATCGTCGCGCTGGCCGTGTCCCCCCTGTTCGCCCTGCTGACCGCCCTGTCGCACCACCGGCTGCGCAGCCGCTGGGACGCCGTCTGCGAAAAGGACAGCGCGGCCAAGTCCGTGCTGCACGAGACGCTGTCGGCCCTGCGCGTCGTCCGCGCCTTCGGCCAGGAGGAGCGGGAGGTCGCGCGCTTTGCCCAGCGCACGGACGACCTGATCCGCAGCTTCATGCGCGCCGCTCTGGCGGAAAGCGGACTGGGCTTCCTGGTGTCGATCCTGCTGGCCTCCGGCACGGCGGCGGTCCTGTGGATCGGCGTCACCGACGTGCAGGCCGGGGCGCTGACGGTGGGCGAACTTCTCCTGGCGCTCTCCTATCTCGCCCAGCTGTACCAGCCGCTCCAGAACATGGGCCATCAGGTCGCCGCGCAGCAGAAGCTGATGGCGAACCTGCGCCGCGCCTTCTCCCTTCTGGACGAGACGGCCGACCCCGCCGAACGCCCCCACGCCACGCCGATGCTGCGCGCCCGGGGCGACGTCGCCTTCTCCAACGTGTCCTTCGACCACGGCACCGGGCGCCCCATCGTGCAGGGCATGACCTTCGCCATCCCCGCCGGCAGCCGCGTCGGCATCGTCGGCAAGTCGGGCGCCGGCAAGTCCTCCCTGGTCGGGCTGCTGACCCGCCTCTACGACCCGCAGGCGGGCACGGTCTATCTGGACGGGGAGGATCTGCGCGACCTGCGGCTCGCCGACCTGCGCCGCCAGTTCGCCATCGTCGGGCAGGACACCATCCTGTTCTCCACCACCGTCGCGGCGAACATCGCCTACGGCCGCCCCGACGCGACGATGAACGAGATCGTCGCCGCGGCAAAGGCCGCCGACGCCCACGACTTCATTCTGCGCCTGCCCGCGGGCTATGACACGCCGGTGGGCGAGCGCGGCATGCGCTTCTCCGGCGGCGAACGGCAGCGCATCGCCCTCGCCCGCGCCTTCCTGTGCGACGCGCCGATCCTCATCCTGGACGAACCGACCAGCGCCGTGGACCTGCGCACCGAGCAGGCGATCATGGACGGGGTCGAGCGGCTGATGGACGGCCGGACCACCTTCATGATCACGCACCGCCTCGCCACGCTGCGCGACTGCGACATGCTGATCGAGATGGAGGCCGGGCGCATCACCAACATCACCACCGACGTGCGCCGTTGGGTGTCCGGAATGACCCTGGCCGCGTAAGGACGAATCGTCGGAAATTGTGATTTCGTTAACCAAGATGAAAGCCCAATTCCGCTAACGTCCGCCCCTTCACGCAAGGCGTCTTGCCGAAGGGAGTGGCGCGGATGGCACGCTGGATGGGCTTTCCTCTTCTGGGATTGGGGCTGCTGGCATTGGGGCTGCAGACCGGGCTTTCCGCCCCGGCGTTGGCGGAAACGGCGGTCCCGGCCTCCACGGCCCCGCCCTCGGCCTTTCCAGTCGCCTGCGCGGGCGATGGGCCGGCCCGGCGCTGCACCGCCTCGGCGGTGGAGGACTTCGCGAACAACCGCGGCGGCCAGAGCGAGTTGAGCCTCAACGCCGTCCGCGACGGGACCTGCACCACGCTCCACATCGTCTTCGATGGCCCCATCGCGCTCGACCGTCCGGTGACGCTGACCGTCGACGGCGCGCCGCCGCAGCGCTTCTACACGCCCGGCGCCCTCAGCGAGCTGGCCCGCGCGCTCGACGACGGGAAGCTCCCCGACGACGCGCCGCCGGAATTCGCGAGCTTCCTCCAGCAGGTGACGAGCGGCCGCGTGAAGGACGCCGACGCGGGTCCGGAGATGCTGACCCGCTTCGCCGCGGTCAAGGAGGCCCGCCGGGTCGGCCTGACCTGCGGGCCCATGGAGCGCCTGCTGCCGCTGCTGCGAACCGGCCACACGGCGCGGCTGGAGTTCCAGGTCGCCAACGGGACGAAGCAAAGGGTCTATCACTGGCTTCGGCTGGACAGCCGGGTGGTGACGCTGCGAGTCGACGACCTGCTGGCGTCGCTCGACCGGGCGATGCCTGGGTCCTGATTGGGGCTCCTGACCAGCCAAGCGGATGGAGAGGCCCGCGATTCCGGCTTAACCGGAAGAGTGGATTGACATATCCTCGTATTCGCGACGGAAGTAAGCCGTCGCGGAGGGATGGAGCGAGCCCGTCCGCGTCCCCACCATAAGAACCGGCAAGACGTCGCCGATCAGATGTCGTTGAACCATAACGCAGGAGGAGTGCGTCGCGTGTTCGCCTTTGCGCGCAAGCTGTGGTCGGACCCGGCCCCCGTCGTGGCCGCGGTGCCGCGCGGCGTGCGCGTCTACGCGGTCGGCGACGTTCATGGCCGGTTCGACCTGCTGGAACAGCTTCTGGGGCAGATTGAACGCGACGCGGAATCCGCGGCCGACCTCGTCAAGTACGTCGTCTTCCTGGGCGACTATGTGGACCGCGGCCCGCAGTCGCGGCTGGTGATCGAGCGCCTGGCGGGCCCGCCCCCGCCCGGCTTCGGCGCCATCCATCTACGCGGCAATCACGAGGCCGCGATGCTGGACTTCCTGGCCGATGTCCATATCGGCGGCGCCTGGATCGCCTATGGCGGCAACGCCACCATCGCCAGCTACGGCATCGTCCCGCCCGCCGAGGACGCCCCGCCCGAACTGCTGGAGGAGGCGCGGCAGCAGCTCCTCGCGGCGTTGCCCGGCCATCACCTCGCCTTCCTCAAGCGGCTGCGGAACAGCATCGCCATCGGCGACTATCTGTTCGTGCACGCGGGCATAAAGCCCGGCGTTCCGCTCGACCGGCAATCCGAATCGGACCTGCTGTGGATCCGGCGGGAGTTCCTGCACTCGACCGCCGACCATGGCAAGGTCGTGGTGCACGGCCACACCATCGCGGAGCAGCCGGAACTCCGGTCGAACCGCATCGGCATCGACACCGGGGCCTTCGCCACCAACCGGCTGACCGCCCTCGTCCTGGAAGGCACCGAGCGGCGCTTCCTCTGCACCGTCTAGCTCAGGGCGGCATCAGCCGAAATTGGAGGTCGGGGCGTCGGGACCGGTCTGCGTCAGCAGGGTGGTCAGCCAGCGGAAGTCGTTGGACGCACCGCCCGACTGCAAGGCGCTCTGCACCACCTGCATCGCCTCGTCCGCGTTGGGCATCCGCGGGTCGGGGGTCTGGGCGTTGCCGTCCGCGCCGTCGTCGGGGGTGCTCTGCGCGAAGACGCTGACCGCGCCGATGCCCAGCCGGTGCTGGACAGCGGACACCGCACCCGGCGCCGCGGCCGCGATCTCCCCCAGTCCCGTTCCACCGCCGTTCGAATCGCCGACGCCGTTCAGCTGCTCCAGCATCGCCGCGAACTGGCCGGCGAGTTCCCCCGCCTGCCGGGACGCGCCCGTGCCTTTGCGCTCCAGAAGCTCTTCGGCCCGGATGCGCATCTGCTGGGAAGCATCGGCGTTTGCCAAGATCGACATGGGACGGGAACCCTGGAGCGTTCGGCAATCCTGGAGTGGTCAAGCAAACGCCGCGCCACGGCGGGGTCGCGGAAACGCGCCGGTTTCCGGCGGTGCGACGCCATCACCCGGCAAAAATTGCCCTACAGCCCGGCAAAAACTGACCGGTGCCCAAGGAAAATTTTGACGGGTGGAAATCTTTGACCGGTGCGGGATGGCCCTTCTCAGTCCCGGAAGTTCACGTATTGCAGCGGCTGCTCGATCTTCAGCCCGCGGACCAGCTGGATGGCGTCCTGCAGGTCGTCGCGCTTCTTGCCGGTCACGCGCAGCTCATCGCCCTGGATGGAGACCTGGACCTTCATCTTGGCGTCCTTGATCGCCTTGACGATCGTCTTGCCGAGGTCCTGGGCGATGCCCTGCTTCACCGTGATCACCTGGCGCAGGGCGTCGCCGGCCGCCCGCTCCGGCTTGTTGGAGAAGTCGAGCGCGCCGGCGTCCAGCTTGCGACGGGTCACATAGACGCGCAGCAACTCCTGCATCTGCTCCAGCTTCGGGCCGTCGTCGGCGAGAAGCGTGATGTCGTTCTCCGTCCGCTCCACCGTGCAACGCGATCCCTTGAAATCGAACCGCGTCTCGATCTCGCGGCGCATGCCGTTCAAGGCGTTGTCGATTTCATGGATGTCGGTCTTGGACACAATGTCGAACGACGGCATGACGCCCTCTTTCCTCCAGCGGACAAATGTCGGGAGACCCTAGTCGAGCCGGCCCGCCACCTCAAGCGTCCGGTTGCCTCTGTTGGTCACGTCGGCTGTCCGGGATGCTGGAACTCGATCCCGCCCGGCCCACCGTTGCCGGGGCTGTTCTGGTAGGGCTTGTCCGGCATCTTCGGCTGGGGCAGCGCGTAGAAGCGCGGCTCCCGGTCGTCCCACGACCGTTCGAAGGGCAGGCGCATCATCGGCTGGGTGCCGTTGCGCTGAGCCTCCTTCTGCGCCTCCTGGAGCTGCTCGGCCATGCGGCGGTCCCAGGGCAGGCGGTAGAGGTTCGGCGCGTGCTCCCACAGCAGGGTGAGGTAGATCGCCTCGTTCTCCACCAGCGTGGCGCTCAGCACCTTCGCCTCCTGGACGTGGGAGCCAAGCCATTCCAGCGTGACCGGCTTCGCCCGGCCCAGCAGGGTCGCCGGGGCCGCGTAGGCCGCCGGCAGCATCAGGACGAACAATCCCAGGATGATCGCCCGCGCCATGCGGTTGCGCGCCCAGCGCAACGCCGACAGCACCAGCAACAGCAGGACGATCGCGACGAAGCCGAAGATGACGGTGAGGCTTTCCATGGGCGCACTCTCGAAAAGGAAGGCGGATCAATTCTTTGCGGATCGAAGCGGCTTGGACACGGCGTTCAGGGACCCCGGCACCAGTTCGCCCTTTTCGGTCAGGTTGAAGCGGAAGGCGGTCACCTCTTCCCCTTCGTGGTCCAGCCGAACGCGCGTGGCGGCGACGGTGGCAGCACCCGACTCGTTTTCCGTCTTCACGCGGGCGACGACCCGGACCCAGATGGGAAAGGCATTCTCAAGATTGCGGAACAGATGCACGTTGACCGCGTATTCGCCGGGCGGAATCCCCCGCGAATAGGAGGTCTCGAAATTGATTTCGGTCGGATCGGCGTAGGCGCCAAGGTCGTCGCGCAAAAGATTGAAGATCAGACCCGATTTGTTGGAATAGCCGACCGGCACGTCGCCCGGGGCCTGCACCCACAGGTCCACGTCGGTGCGCAGCTTGTCGTCCCACCGCGCCTCGATGATGACGTTGCCCGGCGGTTCGGTCCCGGCCGCGGCGGAGGATGAGTTGTTCTGGTTTCCTTCCGTCTTCTTGGCTTCGTTGATGAAGGGCACCGCCAGCACGGCGCAGGCGACGAACCCGCAGAGCAGAAGCGTCAGCAGGTCCCGCGCGACGAGCACCCCCGTCTGGTCCTCGCCAAGGAAGTCGTTCATGGGGTGGCCTCGCCGCTCAGCGCGTTGTAGGCGGCGGCCTGCTTGGCCGCGTAGGACACGCCCTCGTTAGACGGGGGCATGGTCGGGGACACCCGGCGCCGGGCGTGCGCCTGGTCCATGATCAGCGCGCAGAGCGAGGCGGTGGCGCCGCGCAGAAGTTGCAGGTTGCAGGTGGTCCAGAGGCAGAGCGCGCCGCCCAGCATCGTCGCGTAGATCGCCACACCCAGGCCGCTCGCCAGCGTGGTGACCATGGCGCCGGCCGACGACGCGTTGCCGACCATGTCCGGCGTGATGTTGGCCGCGAACAGGCTGAAGCCCCAGGCGGTGCCGATCAGGCCCAGCATGCCCAGCGCGTTGGCGATGTGCTGAAGGTGCGAAATCCGCGAGAACATCCGGATTTCCAGCGCGCGCTCGCTCTCCACCGTCGCCATTCGGCCGCCGCCGGACTTGGCGCGGTCAAGCTCCCCGCCGATCTTCCAGACCCGGTAGGCGGACATGAACAGGCCGATCAGGAACACCACGCCGATGACCGCGGTCGCGACCGCGATGTGTCCCGTCAGAACGCGGTCGAGCCAGCCCTGGATATACAGGACGAGCACGAAGACCAGGGCGGTCAGGTTGAACGCGGTGAATTTGGCCTTGAGCAGCCACTGTTCTTCCATATGCCTGCCTCCTATGGGTCATGGAAAAGGCTCCGCGCGCAAAGCGAGCGGCCATGCGGGCGGCCATGCGGGCGGAAAGGGATTGGCGGCGTGGCGGGGTGTGATCGGAATGGAAGATCCCGGCTGCTTCGGGCCGGTGGCCGCCAAGCGAAAGGATCGCGCGGTTGTGAAAATCCGGCCGGTGCGGCGGCCCAGCCCCGTCGTTATGGCGGGTGTGCGGCGGTCGGCCGGGCACGCACTTGTCAGTACAACCTTCGGCGGTACAACCATCGGCGCACCTTCGCCGGCATTGCGCGATGACGGAGCCATCCAGGATTCATCCGTCAACCAATGAACCCCGGCCCCGCTCAAGAGTTCCCGACGGGGGTTCCCGGCTACGGGCTTTGTCACGGAACTTTCGGACATCCCCCTGGTTGAGCGGACATCGGCGCGCCGGTGCCGGTAGGCTGCCGCCGAAGCCCGGCGAAGCCCGGGACGGCGGCATGATCCTCATCATCCAAGCAGGAGGGAGAGCATCATGCAGATCCGGGAGATCATGACCCGGCAGGTCGAGCTTGTGAATCCCGACACGCCCCTTCAGGACGCCGCGCGGATGATGCGCGACGCCAACATCGGCTTCCTGCCGGTGGGCGAGAACGACCGTCTGGTCGGAACGCTGACCGACCGCGACATCGCCGTCCGCGCGGTCGCGGAAGGAAAGGACGTGAAAACCGCCAAGGTGGCCGACGCCATGACGCCGGACCTCGCCTTTGCCTTCGACGACCAGGACAGCAGCGAAGCCGCGCAGATCATGGCGGAAAAGCAAATCCGCCGGCTGCCGATCCTGAACCGCGACAAGCGGCTGGTCGGCGTCGTGGCGCTGGGCGACCTCGCCACCAAGACCGGGGACGACGACGTGGTCGGTCAGACGGTCCAGGACGTCAGCGAGCCCACGAAGGGCAAGCGCTAAACCAGGAAGCCCCTTTTCCTCACGGGAAAGGGGCTTTCCCTCATGCACTCACTTGATGCCCTTGCCGTTCAGGAAGGGGCCGTACTTCTTGTCCGTGCCCTGGATGTGCTTGACCAGCCAGTTCTTGAGGAAGTTCATCACCTCCATGCTAAGCGTGGCCGTGGCGCCGGAATGGTACTTCTGCTGGACGTCCAGCACCTGCCTGGCCAGCGCGTCGTGCTCTGCCTTGTGGGCGGCGAGGTCCGGGTAGCCGAGCTGCTGGAAGTAGCGTTCCTCGTTCGCGAAATGGGTCTTCGTGTAGGCGATCAGCCCGTCGAGGATCTTGCCCAGCGCGTCCTTGCCCCGGCCGGCCTGCACGGCGTCGAACAGCTCGTTGACCATGGCGACGAGCTTCTTGTGCTCGTTGTCGAACTGCGTCACCCCGACGCTCAGCTTGTCGTTCCACTCCATCAGCGGCATCGCGTTTCCCTTCCTCGTGACGAGACGGACGTTTCCCCCAGCGGGACAAGACCCCGTTTTGGGAAAGGGTACTCACTTCCGATGGATGATTCAACGGACGGTAGGCGGCTCAGGATATTTCACACGGAATATGGACGCTCTCCACCGCGCCATTCTCCCCGACGCATCGGGCGGAACTTTTCCGGAGGGTAGATTGTTGATCCATCGTTTTTCGGAGCATGGGAACATATCATGAACACGAAGCACCCCACCACGACGCATGATCGTCGCGACGACGCCCACGATGACCGGAGCCACGCGGCCGAGAATCCGAAGACCGGCGACGACCATTCCAACCGCGACAAGAACCCGGACGATTGGACCACGGGCGACGAGCCGATGACCGGCGCCCAGGCCTCCTATCTGAAGACGCTCAGCGAGGAGGCCGGCGAGTCCTTCGACGGCGACCTCACCAAGGCGGAAGCGTCGAAGCGGATCGACGCCCTCCAGGAGAAGACCGGCCGCGGGACCTGACCTCAGGCCGCCGCGTCCGGGAGCCCCGTGCGCAGGGGATCCTCGTCCAGCGTGTAGGCCAGCAGCGTCCGGCCGAAATCGGTGGCCATGCGGATGCGGTCCGGTTCGGGAGGCGTGGAGCCCGGAAGGTCTCCCCGGTATTGGAGGCGCAGAAGATCGCCCGCGTCCGACTCGGGAAACACGCCGGCGAAAGAGAAGCCCAGCGCCTCCAGCCGTCCGGCCATCATCTGGGTGGCCGGGTCGGCGAGCGGCAAATCCAGGAAGACCACCTCCGCGCGCCTCAGCACCGCCTCCCGCAGCCGCGTCCGCACCACCTCGACGAGGTCCAGCCCGCTCGTCGCCACGCGGATCATCGCCGCGCCGAAATCGGGCAGAACCTTCAGGCGGATGTCCGCATGGCCGGGCAGGCCGGCCAGGGCGCCGATGCGGGCCATGGCGATGCGACGGTCCAGCCCGGCGTGCCGGTAGATGCGCTCCACCATGCCCCAATGCGCCAAGGGGGCGTAGACGGTGCGCGACGGTTCCGGATTCAGGCGGATGTAGAAGAGAACGGCCGCCTGCCGCCGGGCGCCGGCGCCATCTCCGTTGCCGTCGAAATTTGTGAAGGTCCGCTTCGCCGGGATGTAGCCGAGCATCACGCCCGTCTCCCGGGCCCCCATGGCGATGTTGGCCTTCTGCGAATGGTCGTGGATGGTTACCGCCTCGCCGTACAGGCCCAGCAGCCCCTCCCGCTTGGCCTGGGCGAAGGCCACCTCCTTCAGGCGCTTGAACAGGCCGCCGCCGCGGTGCGCCGGGTCGACGATGCCCATGGTGACTTCCGCGATGCGGCTCTCCGGGTATTCCCGCATCACGCCCTGGTGCGCGACGATCTCCCCGTCCGGCGTGACGGCCACGACGGACCGCAGCCGCCCGTCGGCCAGAAGCTTTCGGACCGCGTCCGGCTCATAGACGAAGGGCTTGTAGGTGTCCCCATACACCCGCTGCATGCAGCGGGCAAAAGCCGGAGCGTCGTCCGCGACCATGGGACGGATGGCAACCATATCGGGGCGCATGCAGGTCTCTCCTTAACGTCAGAGAGGCGCATCCCGCGCCTCTGCACGAAAAAGGAGAATTTCACTTCAGCCCACACGTCAACTCAGCAATCCGAAAATCAGCCGCGACGAATACACCTACGACCGTCAGTGGCCACAAGTTAGATAACTTTGCAACGTATCACCGCATAGATAAATTCAATGATAGGGAATTTTTAGGCGAACACCGTTTATCCTGAAGTACTCGTAGCATACTTGAGTATTTTTACCCCAGGATTTCCCCTGCAAAGGCAAAGCGGGCGGCGGTCAGGCCGCCGCAGCGTCGAGCCAAGCGCGCATGGCGCGGTTTGCCTCAGCCGCCAACTCCGTGCGCCGGGGCACATCCTCGGCCAGGGCCGCCGGAAACAGGGCGCGCACCTCCGGCGTGACCATCAGGTCGACGGCGACGACGATCCGCTCCCGATCCGTGAAGTTTTCCACCTGGTGCGGGAAGCAGAAATCCCCCGTCCACGCCTGTCCCTCCGGATAGGCGGCGGCCTCGTGCCCCAGCAGGGTCACCGCGCCGGCCGGCGCATGGATCGGGATCAGCATCCGGAAATGCTCCAGGTGGAGCGCCTGGGGCTCGGCGTGCCACGCCAGCGTGCCCTGGGGCGCCTGGCGAAGCAGGTCGCAGCCCCAGGCGATCCAGCCCGGCCGGTCCAGCAGGGCGCGCAGGCTGGGCATGAAATCCAGCGCCGGCCGCGGCGCCCCCTTGCGGCCGCTGGACGAGCCCTCCCGCGGGTGGTGCAGAAGGGCGATGCTCGTCCACCCCTCCCCGATGCCGTTCTGGTAATGGCCGCGCTGGTCCTGCGGCAGGGCCGCGTCCAGGGCCGCGAACTCCGCCTGGAGCGTCGCCGCGTCCAACCTCAGGTCGGCAGGCGCGTGCAGCGTCAGGCCGGCGCCGATGGTGATCCGCTGCCAGAGGTGCGGCAGGTTGTCGGCTTCCCGGGTTTGCAGAACCGATTGCTCCATGACGCCGACACCTTTTCCCGCAGTGATCGATGCCCCTTTATCGCGACTTCCCGTACGGCGTGCAAACGAATCGGCGCCGGCGGAGACAGTTGGGCAAGGGCCATGAAAAAAGCCGGGCCGCGCTTGCGCACGACCCGGCCAATTCATTCATCACTGAGGAGGCGTCCTAAACCGCCATGTCCTCCGCGTAGTGGCAGGCGACCAGCCGCTCGTCGACCGGGCGCAGCGCCGGCACCTCCGACGCGCAACGGTCGGTGGCGTAGGGGCAGCGCTTGTGGAAGGGGCAGCCCGGCGGCGGGTTCAGCGGCGACGGCAGCTCGCCCTTCGGCACCACGCGCTCCGCCCGCAGGGCCGGGTTCACGCGCGGCGTGGCGGCCAGCAGGATGCGGGTGTAGGGGTGGCGCGGCCGGGTGAAGACCACGTCCCGAGGCCCATGCTCCACCGGACGGCCCAGATACATGACCATGATGGCGTCGGCGATGTGCCGCACCACGCTGAGGTCGTGGGAGATGAACAGGTAGGCGAGGTTCAGCTCCTCCTGCAAATCCATCATCAGGTTCAGCACCTGCGCCTGGATCGACACGTCGAGCGCCGACACCGGCTCGTCCGCCACCACCACGCGCGGGTTCAGCATCAGCGCGCGCGCGATGGCGATGCGCTGGCGCTGGCCGCCGGAGAACATGTGCGGGTAGCGGTCGACCTGGTCCGGCCGCAGGCCGACCTTGGCCATCATGGCGATGGCCCGCTCGCGCCGCGCCTGCTTGCCGAGGTCGGTGTTGATGACCAGCGGCTCCGTCAGGATGGAGCCGACCGTCTTGCGCGGGTTCAGGGAGCCGTAGGGGTTCTGGAACACCATCTGGACGGTGCGCCGCAGTTCCTTCATCTCCGCGACGCTGCGCCCGACCACGTCGCGCCCATCGTAGAGCAGCTGGCCCGACGACGGCGGCTCGATCATGGTGACGGAGCGCGCCAGCGTGGACTTGCCGCAGCCGGACTCGCCGACGATCGCCAGGGTCTTGCCGGCCTCCAGCTGGAAGGACACGCCGTCCAGCGCCTTCACGGTGGCCGGCGGCTTAAAGGCGCCGCGCTTGACCGCATAGTGCTTGCGCAGGTGGATGGCTTCCAGGACGACCGGGCCGGTCGTCGGCAGGGTTTCGGTGAGGGTGTCGGTCATCACACAGCCTCCTCGACGCCCAGGGGAGCGCCGGGACCGGAATTGGACAGCGGGTAGAAGCAGCGCGCCTTGCCCTGGTCCACGTCGAACAGGGCCGGCCGCTCGATGCGGCAGCGGTCCGTGGCGAAGCCGCAGCGCGGGTTGAACAGGCAGCCCTGCGGCCGGTCGCCGATGCCCGGCACCATGCCGGGGATGGTCGGCAGGCGGCGCTTGCCGAGCGCCCGCTCCGGCAGCGCGTCGAGCAGCGCGCCGGTGTAGGGGTGGCGCGGCGCGTTGAACAGCGCGCTCACGGGCCGCGTCTCCGCGACCTGGCCGGCGTACATCACCACGACGCGCTGCGCGGTCTCCGCCACCACGCCCATGTCGTGGGTGATCAGCATCAGCGCCATGCCCCGCTCCTTCTGGAGGCGGACCAGGAGGTCGAGGATCTGCTTCTGGATGGTCACGTCCAGCGCGGTCGTCGGCTCGTCGGCGACCAGCAGGCGCGGGTTGCAGGCGATCGCGATGGCGATCATCACGCGCTGGTTCATGCCGCCGGAGAGCTGGTGCGGGAAGGCCGACAGGCGGCTTTCCGGGGCCGGAATGCCGACCTGCTCCAACAGTTCGATGGCGCGGTTGCGCAGCGCCCGGCCGGACAGCCCCTCATGCACCTTCAGCGTCTCCATGATCTGGAAGCCGACGGTGAAGCAGGGGTTCAGGCTGGTCATGGGCTCCTGGAAGACCATGGCGATGTCCTTGCCGGTGAGGTTCCGGCGCTGCGACGCGCTCATGGTCAGCAGGTCCTTGCCGCCGAAGCTCATCCGGTCGGCGACGACCTTGCCGTTGGAGCCCAGGAGGCCCATGACGGCGAGCGAGGTCACCGACTTGCCGGAGCCGGACTCGCCGACGATGCCCACCACTTCGCCCTCGTCAACGGTGAGGTCGATGCCGTCGACAGCGCGGAAGGTGCCGGCGCGGGTGGTGAACTCGACGGACAGGTTCTTGATGTCGAGAAGAGGCATGATGACCCTGCGGGTTCAGCGTTTCAGCTTGGGATCGAGGGCGTCGCGGAGCCCGTCACCCAGCAGGTTGAAGGCCAGCACGGTCACCAGGATGGCCACGCCCGGCCAGGTCACGACCCAGGGGGCGCGCTGGAGGAACTGCAGCGAGGAGGCCAGCATGGTGCCCCACTCCGGCGTCGGCGGCTGCGCGCCGAGGCCGAGGAAGCCCAGCGCCGCGGCGTCCAGGATCGCCGTGGAGAAGCCCAGCGTCGCCTGCACGATCAGCGGCGCCAGGCAGTTCGGCAGCACCACGATCAGCATCAGCCGCAGCGGACCCGCCCCCGCGACGCGGGAGGCGACCACATAGTCCTTGCCGGTCTCCGCCATCACCGCGGCGCGGGTCAGGCGGGCGTAGTGCGGGATCACCACGATGGACACGGCCAGCATGGCGTTGACCAGCCCCGGCCCGAGGATGGCGGCCACCACCACGGCCAGCAGCAGGCTGGGCAGCGCCAGCAGGATGTCCATCAGGCGCATGGTCAGCACGTCGACCATCCCGCCGAAGAACCCCGCGACCAGACCCAGCGCCAGCCCGATGGCCAGCGACAGCGTCACGACGATCAGGCCGATCATCATCGACAGGCGGGCGCCGTAGATCAGGCGGGACAGCATGTCGCGCCCGATGTCGTCGGTGCCCAGGATGAAGCGCCAGCTCCCCCCGTCCTGCCAGACCGGCGGGACCAGGATGGCGTCGCGGTACTGGATGTTCGGGTCGTGCGGCACCACCAGGGGGGCGAACAGCGCCAGCAGCGCGATGACCAGGATCACCGTCAGGCCGATCATGGCGCCGGTGTTCTGCCGGAAATGGTACCAGAACTCGACCAGCGGGTGCGGCGGCTGGGAGGTCGGGACGGTGGCGGCGATCGCCGTGGCTTGGACTTCACTCGTCATGACGTCACCTCACCGCGAATGGCGGATGCGGGGGTTGAGGACTCCGTAGAGGAGGTCCACCAGCAGGTTCACGGCCATCACCGTGGAGGCGATCAGCAGCACTCCGCCCTGGAGCGCCGGATAGTCGCGGCGGTTGATGCTCTCGATCAGCCACTTGCCCACACCCGGCCAGGAGAAGATCGTCTCGGTCAGGATGGCGCCGCCCAGCAGCGTGCCGACCTGGAGGCCGATGACCGTCACCACCGGGATCAGCGCGTTGCGCAGCGCGTGCAGGCCGATCACCCGCTTGCCGGCCAGGCCCTTGGCCTTTGCTGTGCGGATGTAGTCCTCGCCCAGCACCTCCAGCATGGCGGAGCGCGTCATGCGCGCCACGACGGCCAGCGGCACGGTGCCCAGCACGACCATGGGAAGGATCAGGTGGTGCAGCGCCGACCAGAAGGCGCCGTACTCGCCGGCCAGCAGCGTGTCGATCAGCATGAAGCCGGTCACCGGCTCCACATAGTACAGCAGGTCCAGGCGGCCGGAGACCGGGGTCCAGCCGAGCCCGACCGAGAAGAACAGGATCAGCAGCAGGCCCCACCAGAAGATCGGCATCGAATAGCCGGTCAGGCTGATGCCCATCACGCCGTGGTCGAAGATCGACCCGCGCTTCACCGCCGCGATGATGCCGGCCGGCAGGCCGACCACGGTGGCGAACAGCATGGCGAGCGCCGCCAGTTCGATGGTCGCCGGGAACAGCGTCAGGAATTCGTCGAGCACCGGGTTGCGCGTCACCAGCGACAGGCCGAGGTCGCCGGACAGGACGCCGCCGATGTAGTCCAGGAACTGATGCCAGAGCGACTGGTCCAGGCCCAGCTCGTGGCGCAACTGCTCCAGCCGTTCGGGCGGAATGCCACGCTCGCCCACACGGACCTCGATGGGGTCGCCGGGGACGAGGCGGATCAAAAGAAAGGTCAGGAAGGTGACGCCGAGAAAGGTCGGAATCACCAGGCTCACCCGCGTCAGGATGAAGCGTAGCATCGGATGGTCACCGGGCTCGAAACGAAAGCAAGGGGGCCGATGCCCCCTTGTCCCTTGCTTACCAAAAGGGAAGCCGGGGGTTTAACGCCCCGGCTTACGCTTTGTAAAGCTGTTTGCGGCGAAGACTTATTGTTTCAAGTCGACGCCGTAGAAGCGATGGATGCCAAACGCCTCCATCTTGTAATCGACCACATTCTTGCTCAGGGCCATGTGAACGACGGAATGGGCGACCGGGAACCAGGGCGCCTCTTCCTTGAAGATCACCTGGGACTGCTCGTACAGCTTGGTGCGGGCGGCGACGTCGGTGGTCCGCTTGGCCTGCACCGTCAGGTCGTCGAACTCCTTGTTGCACCACTTGGAGATGTTCGAACCGCCGATGCGGGCGGCCTCGCAGCCGAGCAGCACGTTCAGGAAGTTGTCCGGGTCGCCGTTGTCGCCGGTCCAGCCCATCATGCCCATCAGATGCTCGCCGGCCTGCAGACGCTTGCGGTATTCACCCCACTCGTACTGCACGATCTTCGCCTTGACGCCGATCTTGGCGAGGTCGGCCTGCATCATCTCCGCCATGCGCTTGGCGTTCGGGTTGTAGGGGCGCTGCACCGGCATGGCCCACAGGTCGCTCTCGAAGCCGTTCGGGTAGCCGGCCTCGGCCAGCAGCTTCTTCGCGCGCTCCGGATCGAAGGGATAGTCTTCGATGTCCTTGTTGTACGACCACATGGTCGGCGGAATCGGGTTCTTCGCCGGGACGCCGGCGCCCTGGTAGACCGCGTCGACGATGGCCTTCTTGTCGATGGCCATGTTCAGGGCGCGGCGCACGCGGACGTCGTCGAAGGGCTTCTTCGTGGTGTTGAAGGCCAGGTAGCCGACGTTCAGGCCTTCCTGCTCCATCAGGGTGATGGAGGTGTCCTTCTTCATCGTCTCCAGGTCGGCCGGGTTCGGGTACGGCACGATGTTGCATTCGCCGGCCTTCAGCTTGGCGTAGCGCACCGCGGCGTCCGGCGTGATGGCGAAGACGAGGTTGTCGATCGGCGCCCTGCCGCCCCAGAACGGCTCGAAGGTCTTGTAGCGGATGACCGCGTCCTTCTGGTAGGCGACGAACTGGAACGGGCCGGTGCCGACGGGCACCTGGTCCATCTTGTCGATCTGGTTCTTCTTCTGCAGGAACTCGGCGTATTCGGCAGACTGGATCGGCGCGAAGGGCATCGCCAGGTTGGCGAGGAAGGGCGCCTCGACCTTGTTCAGCACGAACTTGACGGTGTAGTCGTCCACCTTGTCGATCGACTTCAGCAACGTCGGCATGGCCATGTCGTTGAAGTAATCGTAGGCGCCGCCGGAAACCTTGTGGAAGGGATGGTCAGTCTTCCACTGGCGGTTGAAGGACCACAGCACGTCGTCGGCGTTGGCGTCGCGCGTCGGTTTGAAGTCGCCGACGCTGTGCCACTTGGCACCCTTGCGCAGGTGGAAGGTGTAGGTCAGGCCGTCGTCCGAGATCTCCCAGGATTCGGCGAGGCCCGGCACCACCTTGGTGCCGCCGCGCTCGAACTCCACGAGGTTGTTGTAGACCGGCAGCGACACGTCGAAGCTCGTCCCGGTGGTGTTGACCATCGGGTTGAAGTTTTCGGGGCTGCCCTCGGAGCAGTAGACGAGGGTCTTCGCCGCCTGTGCCGGTGCCGCAAGCGCCAGCGCGGCGGCAACGCCGAGCCCGGCTCCCAGCAGAATACGCTTCATTCTTATAAGCCTCCCGCATTCGGACAGTGGGGGCCGCCGGTATACCCGGCCGGCCCTGTGGAATCCCGGTTCATTTGGCGCGCGGCCTGATTTTCTGTCAACACGCTAGCCAAGCCTTGTCCCGACCTTGCCCCACACCGTAAAGCGCGGGCGATCCGACGGCGAACGACACCGCCGCGGCCGGGACCGACGGACCTCATATACTACCAGGAAACCGCGGAATTCTGGCCTTTCCATGACAAAAGGCACGCCTGTTGCGGCGTGCCTTTCTTCACATGATCGTTACGTGCCCGAAAAGGATCGTTTCGGAAAGCAAATCACGCCGGCCGCACCGGCGGGGGGACCATCGGCGGCGGCGAACCGGTCATACCACTCCGAATCAGACCGGCACGGTTTCGAAGACCGTCGCCTCCAGCATGAAGCTGCCGTCCGGCTCGATGGCGAAATGCCGGCGCACCTCGTCCGACGCCATGTCCTGGAGGGAGCGGATGGCCCGGGCGTGGACCTCCGGCGTGCGCGTCCGCGCGGTCCAGCTGGCGAACTCCATCCGCAGGCGGCGGGTGGTCAGGCCGGTGACCGCGAAGCCGGCGCGGGCCAGCGCCGCCGTCCATTCCGCGACGCTGAGGTTGCGCACGTGCGACGGGTCGCGCAGCAACTCGACCGTTTGGAAATGCGTGTCCAGCAGCGGATGGGCCGGCGTGATGACGTCGGCGAAGACGGCGATGCCGTCGGCCGCGAGCACCCGCCGCGCCTCCCGCAGCCCGGCCTCGGCGTCCAGCCAATGGTGGGTGCTGAAGCGGCTGAGCACCACGTCGAAATGCCCGTCGGGAAAGGGCAGCCGCTCCGCCGCGGCCTGCCGGATCCGGATGTTGGTCAGGCCACGCTCCGTCGCGGTGCGCGCCACGCTGTCCAGCATCTCCGCCGTCACGTCGACGGCGACCACCTCCGCCACAAGGGGGGCGGCGCGGTAGCTGACGTGCCCGCCGCCGCAGCCCAGATCCAGCACTCGCGCGGCCGCCCGCCCGCGCAGCAGGGCCTCGATCTGGTCCAGGTCGGCGCCGGCCGCGTGCACGGCGCTTGTGACGTAATCGCCCGCGCGGGGGCCGTAATGGTCGGCGACGACACTGTGATGGGTGTTGGAATTGACGTTGCTCATGGGCCGGCGTCCTCTTGGGCGGGTTCGTTGTCGGGGCAGCATCCGCCGCCCGTTACCCTGGTACAAGGCAGGCACTTATCCTGGTATAAATCCTGCCACCATGCTCCCCTCCCCCGAACACCGGCGCCTGCTGGGCGCCTTCCTGCGCACCCACCGCGAGCGGCTGACCCCGGCCGAGGCCGGCGTCCATGGCGGCTCCGCCCGGCGCCGCACGCCCGGCCTGCGGCGGGAGGAGGTGGCGCATCTCTGCGGCCTCAGCCCGACCTGGTACACCTGGCTGGAACAGGGGCGGGACGTCTCCGTCTCCCCCACGGCCCTCGCCCGCATCGCCGAGGGCCTGCACCTGACGCCTGCGGAGCGCGCCTACCTCTTCGAGCTGGCCCGCAAGCGCGACCCGAAGGCGGACGGGGGCGCGGCGGGCGAACGGCCGCCGGCTCCGCTGCTCGCCGCCCTGGACGCCATCGCCGCGCCGGCCTATCTGCTCGACCGGCTGTGGACCGCCCGCGCCTGGAACGCGGCGGCGGAGACGCTCTTCTCCGGCTGGCTGGGCGGGGCGGAACGCAACCAGCTGCGCTACGTCTTCCTGGATCCGTCGGCGCGGGCGTTCATCTGCGATTGGGAGAACCGCGCCCGCCGCCTGCTGGCGGAGTTCCGCGCCGACACCGCCCGGCGCAGCGACGACGCCGACGTCAGCGCCCTGGTGCAGGAGCTTCGCGGCGCCAGCCCCGCCTTCGCCCGGATGTGGGACGACCACGGCGTGCTGGACCGCGAAGGCGGCGTCCGGTCCTTCAGCCATCCGCTGGAGGGATTGCTGGTCTTCGAACAAGTGACGTTGAACCCGGCGGGGAACCGCGACTACAAGCTGGTCATGCTCCTGGGGCCGACGGCGGCCGAGGATGCCCTTTGACCGCCACCTCAACAGGCCCCTTATGCCCAAGGCTTCGCCCAACACCGCGTTCGCGGCCTACAGCTTCTATCTCCTAAGCTCGGCCTTCTTCGCGTCGAACATCGTGTTCGGGCGGGCCGCGGCCCACGTCGTGCCGCCGGCCGGGCTGGCCTTCTGGCGCTGGGTGATCGCCTTCCTGATCATCCTGCCCTTCGCGGCGCGGGGCCTCCTGCTCCACCGGCACGCTCTGGCCGCCTCCTGGAAGCGGCTGCTGGTCATGGGCGTGCTCGGGCAGGTCATCTGCGGCGCCGGCCTCTATGTGGCCCTGGAATTCACCAGCGCGACCAACGCCGGGCTGATCTACGCGACCAGCCCGGTCATGATCCTGCTGATCACCGCCCTGTGGCTGGGCGAGGCCGTGACGCTGCGCCAGACCGGCGGGATCCTGCTCGCCATGGCCGGGGTGCTCGTCATCCTGACGCGCGGCGACCCGGCGGTGCTGCTGCATCTCTCCTTCAACATCGGCGACCTGATGATGGTCGGCGTCTCCACCGCCTGGGCCGTCTACACCGTGCTGGCCCGCCAGTCGAAAAGCTCGCTGCCCGTGGTGACCGGTTTCGCGGCCAACGCCTTCGCGGGCGTCGTCGCGCTGGCCCCCTTCTGCCTGTGGGAGACGGTGGCCCTGCACCCCGCGCCGATGACCCTGGACACGGTGGCTCGCATCGCCGGGTTGGCGCTGTTCGCGTCGGTCCTGGCCTTCATCACCTACCAGAAGACCATCCTGCTGATGGGCCCGTCGCGGGGCGGCACGTCGCTCTACGTCATGCCGCTGTGGACGGCCCTGGCCGCCTGGGCGCTGCTCGGCGAGGAGTTGCACCTCTTCCACCTCGCCGGCGTGGCGCTGGTCCTGCCGGGCCTGCTCCTGGCGACCCTGCCGCCGCGCAGCGGCAGGGTCTTGGCACCAATCACCCGATCATCGGCAGCGTGAGTCCCTGCTCGCGGGCGCAGTCCTTGGCGATGTCGTAGCCCGCGTCGGCGTGGCGCATGACGCCGGTGCCCGGATCGTTGGTCAGCACCCGCTCCAGCCGCTTGGCCGCGGCCGGCGTACCGTCGGCGACGATGACCATGCCCGCGTGCTGGCTGTAGCCCATGCCAACGCCGCCGCCATGGTGCAGCGACACCCAGGTGGCGCCCGACGCGCAGTTCAGCAGGGCGTTCAGCAGCGGCCAGTCGGACACCGCGTCGGAGCCGTCGATCATCCCCTCCGTCTCGCGGTTCGGGCTGGCGACGGAGCCGCTGTCCAGATGGTCGCGGCCGATGACGATGGGCGCCTTCAGCTCTCCCTTCGCCACCATCTCGTTGAAGGCGAGGCCGAGACGCGCGCGGTCGCCCAGCCCCACCCAGCAGATGCGCGCCGGCAGCCCCTGGAACCGGATCCGCTCCCGCGCCATGTCGAGCCAGTTGTGCAGGTGCGGGTTGTCGGGGATCAGCTCCTTCACCTTGGCGTCGGTGCGGTAGATGTCCTCCGGATCGCCGGACAGGGCGGCCCAGCGGAAGGGGCCGATGCCGCGGCAGAACAGCGGCCGGATGTAGGCCGGCACGAAGCCCGGGAAGGCGAAGGCGTCCGCCACCCCCTCGTCCTTGGCCATCTGCCGGATGTTGTTGCCGTAGTCGAGCGTCGGCACGCCCATGGCGTGGAAGTCCAGCATCGCCCGCACATGGGCGGCCATGGACTGCTTGGCCGCGGCGACCACCGCGCCCGGATCGCTGCGCCGGCGGGTTTCCGCCTCCTCCAGCGTCCAGCCGGCGGGCAGATAGCCGTTCAGCGGGTCGTGCGCGCTGGTCTGGTCGGTGACCGCGTCCGGCCGGAAGCGCGGGTCGGCCTTGGCGCGGCGCACCAGCTCCGGAAACACCTCCGCCGCGTTGCCGAGAAGGCCGACCGACACCGGGGTGCCCTTCGCCTGCGCCTCCCAGATCAGGGCCATCGCCTCGTCGAGCGTGGTGGCGGAGCGGTCCAGGTACTTCGTCTCCAGCCGCCGCTCGATGCTGCGGGCGGAGCATTCCACGGCCAGCATGGAGGCGCCGGCCATGGTCGCCGCCAGCGGCTGCGCCCCGCCCATGCCGCCCAGGCCGCCGGTCAGGATCCAGCGCCCCTTCAGGTCGCCGCCGTAGTGGCGCCGCCCGACCTCCGCGAAGGTCTCGTAGGTGCCCTGCACGATTCCCTGGCTGCCGATGTAGATCCAGGACCCGGCGGTCATCTGGCCGTACATCATCAGGCCCTTGGCATCCAGTTCCCGGAAATGGTCCCAGGTCGCCCAGGCCGGCACGAGGTTGGAGTTGGCGATCAGGACCCGCGGCGCGTCGGCGTGGGTGCGGAAGACGCCGACCGGCTTGCCCGACTGGACCAGCAGGGTCTGGTCCTCCTCCAGCGTCTTCAGCGCGGCGACGATGGCGTCGAAGCAGTCCCAGTTGCGCGCGGCGCGCCCGATGCCGCCGTAGACCACCAGCTCGTCGGGATTCTCCGCCACGTCGGGGTCGAGGTTGTTCATCAGCATGCGCAACGGCGCTTCGGTCAGCCAGCTCTTGGCGGACAGTTCGGTCCCGCGCGGCGCGCGGATCACGCGACGGTTGGCGGACGGGGTATCGGACATGATGCTCTTCCCTCGTTGGATTTTATTGTTGAGCAGAGATTCTTATTATGGGTTGTTTTCACTTCCGAGCAGGACCGTGAACCCTGCCCAGCGCGTGCTTCGTGTGCGTGCGTGTAGCCGCTTGTCGAGCGTGATGAGCGGAACCCCAAGATTTTCCGACAACGCCAAATAAAAGCAGTCGTAGACCGGGTGATCGAGCGACTCGGCAATGGAATAAGCACGGCGCATCAGCGAGGTCGTCCCGACCAAGCGGCTGAACCCACGCGGAATTTCCTCCAGCGCCTGATCCGCCTGCTCGGCGCCGATAGCGCCAGCGCGGCGCATCTTCCATAAAGCGTTCGCGACTTCCGGTATCACAAGGTCCGGAGCGACAATCGGTTGGCCGCTTTCAATAATCGCCTGCGCCGCTGGCGTAAAACTGTCCTTGATCGACCAGCGAATGGCCACGCTCGCGTCGACGACGGTCACCGGTCGCGGTCCTCGCGGATGAGCTGCGTCAGGTCGACATCAAAGTTGGTTGGAGTCAGTTCAGCGGTTCGCCGCATTTGTTCGAGCAATTCCCTTCTGCGCGCCATATCCACGGGAGGCGCCCCCAGCGCCCCGGCGATCATCCGCTTCGCCTCCTCCTCGGGCGTGCGCCCGGTGCTGGACGCCAGCGCCCGCAATCGATCCAGCGTGTCCTCTTCCACGTTCTCCAGAACGATCTTGCCCATCGCACCCTCCAGTCGCCGACAAACTACACCATCCCCATCAGGCCGTCATCACACCCCGCCGCGCACCAACCGACCGTCCCTGACCACCGCCGCGCAGGGGTTGGCGCCCAGCCAGTAGCACAGCTCCGCCGGGTCGCCGATGTCCCACACGGCGAGGTCGGCGGCTTTGCCGGCCTCCAGCGTCCCGTGCGTCGCGCCCATGCCCAGGGCCTTGGCCGCGTTCCGCGTCACGCCGGCCAGCGCCTCCTGCGGGGTCAGGCGGAACAGCGTGCAGGCCATGTTCAGCATGAGCAGGAGCGACACCGCCGGCGAGGTGCCGGGATTGCAGTCGGTGGACACCGCCATGGGCACGCCGTGCCGCCGGAACAGGTCGATGGGCGGCAGCTTGGTCTCGCGCAGCATGTAGAAGGCACCGGGAAGCAGCATCGCCACCGTGCCCGCGGCGGCCATGGCGCGCACCGCCTCCTCGCCCGTGTGCTCCACATGGTCGGCGGACAGCGCGCCGTAGCGCGCGGCGAGCGCCGCCCCGCCCCCGTCAGCGCCGCCGTCCGACAACTGGTCGGCGTGCAGCTTCACCGGCAGCCCGAGACGCCGGGCCGTGTCGAAGACGCGCGCGGTCTGCTCCGGGGAAAAGGCGATCCGCTCGCAGAAGGCGTCCACCGCATCCACCAGCCCTTCCTCGGCGAGCGCCGGAAGGATCGTGTCGCAGACCAGCCCGATGTAGTCGTCCGGCCGCCCGGCATAGTCCGGCGGAAGCGCGTGGGCGGCGAGGCACGTCGTCCGCACCGTCACCGGGTAGCGTTCCCCCAGCGCCCGCGCGGCGCGCAGCATCGCCCGCTCCGTCGGAAGGTCCAGGCCATAGCCGGACTTGATCTCCATCACCGTCACGCCTTCGGCCAGCAAGCGTTCCAGCCGCACGGCGGCGCTCGCCACCAGGGCGTCCTCGCTCGCCGCGCGCGTCGCCGCGACGGTGGACACGATGCCGCCGCCGGCGCGGGCGATCTCCTCGTAGGAGGCCCCCTCCAGCCGCATCTCGAACTCGCGCGCCCGGTTCCCGCCGAAGACCAGATGCGTGTGGGCGTCGATCAGGCCGGGGGTGACCCAGCGCCCGCCCAGGTCGTGTTCCTCGGCGGCCCGCCCCGGCGGAAGCTCCGCGCGCGGGCCGATCCAGGCGATCCGGCCGTCCTTCACCGCCACCGCGGCGTCCCGGACGACGCCCGCCGGACCCGCCGCCGTCGCCATGGTCGCCGCATGCCCGTTGAACCACAGGCTGTCCCAGTCCATTGTCCCCTCCCCGGCCACCAAAACGCGGCCATGCGCCAGTCTATCGAAACCCCGAACCGCCCGCACCGTCCCATGACGTCAGACAAAGCCCTCCACCCCGTCCTTCTCTGCGCCGACGATTACGGCCTGTCGCCGGGCGTGAACGAGGCCATCCGCGACCTGATCGCCGCGGGACGGCTGACCGCCACGTCGGTCATGTCCCTGTGCCCCCATTGGGCCGAGGGCGCGGCGCCGCTGAAGGCGCTGTCCGATAAGGCCGACGTGGGGCTGCATTTCACGCTGACCGACCAGCCGCCGCTCGGGCCCATGCCGAAGCTGGCGCCGGAGGGCACGCTGCCGCCGCTCGGCCGCCTGATGCGTCTGGCCTACACCGGCGGCCTCGACACCGCGGAGATCCGGGACGAGTTGGCCCGGCAGATCGCCGCCTTCACCGCCGCCTGGGGCGGGCCGCCGGCCTACATCGACGGCCACCAGCACGTCCACCAGCTGCCCACCGTCCGGGACGCCGTGGCCGACGCGCTGGCCGCCATGCCCGGCGCCTACGTCCGCCTGTGCGGGGAACCGTCGGCCGACATCCTGCGCCGGGGCGTCGCCGTGCCCAAGACGCTGCTGATCGGCGGCCTCGGCGGCGGCTTGGCGCGGATTGCCCGCGCCCGCGGAATCCCAGCCAACGACAGCTTCCGCGGAGTCTACGACTTCTCCGGCCGGGTTCCCTTCGGAACGCTGATGGAGCGGTTCCTCGACCGGCCGCGCCGGCGCACGCTGGTCATGGTCCACCCTGGCATCCCGGATGCGGCCTTGCGCCGCGCCGACCCGCTGGTGGACCAGCGGAAAGTCGAACACGACTACCTGAAGGGACCCGAATTCGCGGCCCTCCTGAAAAGCCGCAACATCCGGCTTGCGCGCTTCGCCGACCTCGCAACCGCTTGACGCAGCGCAACAAACACACCGTGCAGTGCGGTAGCCTTTGACCCGGCGCGGACAATTCTATACCTAGGATTTGTCACAGGCGGCGCCCCGTCGATTGAAGAGATCCGGTGGGTGTCACCTCTGCGTGGCGGGGCGGCTGCTGGATTTTACCGACGCATGACTCAGCATCCAACGTACGACCAGCGGTACCCCCTCGCCGCCGCCCTCGGCACGGTGGAGCGGGCGGCCGCGCAGGCAAAGGTCCAGGGGAAGCCGGTCTGGGACCAGCTCGCCCGGACGCTTCTCTTCTGCCTCGCCGTCATCGCGGCGCTGACCTTCCGCGACTACGGGATCAGCACCGACGAGGAGGTGCAGCACATCTACGGCCAGAAGCTGCTGCTCTTCTACACCAGCGGCTTCCAGGACTGGTCGGCCTTCCATTTCAAGGATCTGTACCTCTACGGCGGGTTGTTCGACCTCGTGGTCGCCCTGCTCGTCCCCGTCTCGCCCTTCGAGGAGTACGAGACCCGGCACCTCCTGTGCGCCATCGTCGGGGTGATCGGCATCGCCGGGACCTGGCGGCTCGGTCGGCTGCTCGGCGGCGCGCGGGCGGGGTTCCTGGCCGCCGTGATGCTGGCGCTGTCGGGCGTCTATTACGGGGCGATGTTCAACAACACCAAGGACGTGCCCTTTGCCGCCGCCATGGTGTGGACCGTCTATTTCGCGACGCGCATGGCCCTGCAATTCCCGCGGCCGCGCACCTCGGCGGTGCTGAAGTTCGGGCTGGCGCTCGGGCTGGCGCTCGGCATCCGGGTCGCGGCGATCCTCGCCGGGGTCTATCTCGCGGCGGCGGCCGGTCTTTACCTGGTCATGGCGATGCGGCGCGCGGGCTGGCGAGCGGCGCTGGCGGACGCCGGCACGATCGCCGTCCGTTCCCTCCCCGCCCTGCCGGTCGCCTACGGGCTGATGGCGGTCTTCTGGCCGTGGGGCGTGTTCGAGCCGCTGAACCCCTTCCGGGCGCTGTTCACCTTCTCCAGCTTCCAGCACCTCCAGTTCTCCCTTCAAACGCTCTTCCTTGGGGAGATGGTGCCGGCCGTCAACGCCCCGTGCCTGTACCTGCCGGTCTACCTGCTGATCAAACTGCCGGAGACGGTGGTGGTCGGCACGGCGCTGGCGGTGCTGTCCGGCGCCCACTGGGCGTGGCGGACGCTGCGCCGGGGCGGCGGCCCTGGCGCCGGCTGGGACCCGGCGGTGCGCCATGCCATCATCGCGCTGGCCGCCTTCCTGCCGATCGCCATGGTCATGGTGACCCGGCCGACCGTCTACAACGGTATCCGCCATTTCCTGTTCGTGGTGCCGCCGCTGGTCGTGCTCGCGGCACTCGCCTTCGAGCGCGTCTGGAGCTTTGCCGAATCCCGCGGCGAGCTGGCCGGGCGCGCCGTCGCCCTGGCGCTGGCCGCGACCGCCACCGTGCAGGCCTGGTCGCTCGGCACGCTGCACCCGAACCAGTATGTCTACTACAACCAGTTCGTCGGCGGCATGAAGGGCGCCGACGGCCAGTTCGAACTGGACTACTGGGGCAACTCCCTGCACGAGGCGACGAAGGAACTGATCGCCTTCGTGGAGCGGGAGAATGACGGGCAATCGCCGCCGCGCACCTACACCCTGACGGTCTGCGGCAACCCACTGGCGGTCCGCTACGACCTGCCGCCCTGGCTGAGGCTGGTCAACGGCGTCGAGCCGGATTGGCGCCGCGCCGACTTCTTCCTGGCCTTCACGCAAAGCCGCCGCTGCCCGTCGCTCCTCGACGGCCGCCCGATCATCGAGATCGGGGTGGACGGCGTGCCCCTGTCCATCGTCAAGGACCGTCGCCGCGTCGAAGAGTAGCGGCGTTTTTTTCGGCATCCGAAGGTTATAGGCCGCCCATGGCGACTTGACGCCTTCGGTGTGCCATCCGTACGCTTCGTCCAAGCATTGTTGCGGCAAGGGGCGGCATCTCCATCGTTACGGAGCCCAACAACGACCGTTCCCGCGCAACCGACAGGGTTCATGCGAAAGGGAGACGCATGGGATTTCATGACGTGGGAACGCCGCACGGCCGTCCCACCACGGATCGTCAGAGCACGCCGGACTGGGTCGATTTCTGGAACCGGCCGAACGCCATCTACGCCAACCGCCGCAATTTGGAAGCGCACTTCGCCTGCTTGCAGCGCGACCTCGACGCCTACCTGCCGCCCGGCGGAACGGTGCTCGACTTCGGCTGCGGTGACGCTTTGGCAGCGGAGGCGATGGCGGAGCGCTGCGGAACGCTGTACCTGTACGACGCCGCCCCGGCGGTACGCGACCGCCTCCTGGCCCGCTTTCCGGACCATCCGCGGATCAAGGTGCTGACGGATGCCGACCTGGCGGCCCTGCCCGCGGGCGGCATCGACCTCGTCCTGGCCGTGTCGGTCCTCCAGTACATCCCGCGGGCGGAGGCCGGCGATGTCCTGCGCCGCTGGCGCGGCCTGCTGAGCGCCAACGGCCGGATCCTGATTGCCGACGTGGTCGACCCGCGCACGCCGATGCTGCGCGACGTCGCCAGCCAGCTCGCCATGGCCCACCGGAACGGCTTCCTCATGGCGGCGCTGTTCGGGATCGGTCGGCTGGCCCTGTCCGACTACCGCCGCGTCCGCCGCGAGGCCGGCTTTTCCGCCTACACGCCGGAGGAGATGGGCGACCTGCTGGCCGAAGCCGGTCTTCACGCGGCAGCGCTGCCGCGCAACGTCGGGCCGACGCCGCACCGCCGCTCCTTCCTGGCGCGGCCGGCCGCTCAGGCTGCGGAGGAGCCGGCGCCGAACGTCCAGTAGCGGTTGGCGCCGAAGCTCCAGACCATCACCAGCGCGGTGGCGGTGACCTGCGCCAGCAGGTAGTGCAGGCCGATCCGCTCGGCCAGAATCCACATGATGGCGCTGTTCAGGCACAGCCCCACCGTCGCGACGGCCAGGAACTTCGCGGCGGTGGGCAGGTGGTCCTGCTCGCTGCGGAAGACGTGCCCGTAGTTCAACCAATAGCTGATGACGCCCCCGACGACGAAGCCGGCGGCCGACGCCAGAACCGGGGGCGTCGCCAGCAGCTCGGCCAGCACCACCAGCACGCCGTAATGGCCCACGGCGGCGGCGCAGCCGACCATGGCGAACAGGACGAACTGGATCAGCGCTTGGTGCCGGGTCACGGGCAATTCCATGGGCGTTCGCCGGTCACGCCCGGCCCCCGGTCAATCCTACAGTGTCAGTCCGCGTCATCCACCCACTCGCGCTGGCGCAGCTTGTAGCGCTGGATCTTGCCGGTTTCCGTCCGGGGCAGATGGTCCAGGAACTCCACCGCCCGCGGGTACTTGTAGGGGGCGATGCGGTCCTTGACGTAGCATTGCAGCAGCTCCGCCAGGTCGTCGCTCGGCCGGACGCCGTCCCGCGGGACGACGAAGGCCTTGGGAATGGTGCCGCGCAGCGGGTCCGGGGCAGCGATGACCGCGCATTCCTCCACCGCGTCGTGACGCAGCAGCACGTCCTCCACCTCCAGGCCGGAGATCTTGTATCCGGCCGACACGATCAGATCGTCGGTGCGGGCATGGTACCAGAAGTACCCGTCCTCATCCATGTGGAAGGCGTCGCCGGTCAGGTTCCAGCCACGCTGGACATAGCCTTCCTGCCGCGGGTCGTCCAGATAGATGCAGCCGGTCGGCCCGCGCACGGCGAGGCGACCGACCTGGCCGGGCGGCAGCGGGGTCAGCGTGTCGTCCACCACGCAAGCCTCGTAGCCCGGCACCACCTTGCCCGTGGCCCCCGGCCGGACGTCGCCGGGCCGGGCGTGGAGCACGGCGTTCAGCAGCTCCGTGGTGCCGAAGCTGTCCAGGATCTCGATCCCGGTCAGGGCCTTCCACCCCTCCAGCGTCGTGGCGGGCAGCGGCTCCCCGGCCGAGACGCAAGCGCGCAGGTTCCGCAACCCTTCGACCGCCGATCGGTCCGCCTCCAGCTGGGCGGTCATGGCGCGGTAGACGGTCGGCACGGTGAACATCACCGTCGCCTTGTGCCGAAGTGCTGCGTCCAGAAGCCGCTCCGGCGTGCCGCGGTCCAGCAGGATCACCGACGCGCCGGCCCGCAGCGGGAACAGAAGCATCCCGCCCTGCCCATAGGCGAAGGCCAGCGACGGCGTGCCGCAGAACACGTCGTCCGGCGTCGTGTGCAGGATCGATTGCGGCGACAGGTCGGCGACGGCCAGCAGGTCGCGGTGGTAATGGGCGGTGGCCTTCGGCTTGCCGGTGGTGCCCGAGGTGAAGGCGATCAAGGCGATATCGTCGCCGGCGGTGTCGGCGGCGTCGAAGACCGGCTCGGTCCGCGCGATGCGCTCCTCAAGGTCGCCGCCGTTGAAGGTCAGGATCGGCAGGCCGTTCGGCACGGCCTCGTTGGCGTAGGCCGCGCGGGCGTGGACGAGTTCCCCGAGGAAACGGACGTCGCAAAGCGCCAAGTTGACCGCCGCGCGGTCGAGAATGGCTTCCAGTTCCGGCGCCCGCAGCAGGGGCATCGTCGGGACCACCACGCCGCCGGCCTTCAGCACGGCGAGCCAGCAGGCCGCCAGCATCGGCGTGTTGGTGCCCCGCACCAGCACCCGGTTGCCGGGCACAAGGCCGAACTCCTCCACCATCACCCGCGCGATGCGGTCGACCGTGTCGCGGAAATGGCCGTAGCTCCACACCGTGTCGGTGCCGATCACGCAGGGGCGCGCGTCCCAGCCCCGGTCCCGCCAGACGTCCAGCAGGGCAACGGCCGCGTTCAGCCGGTCGGGATAGGTGAGTTCCGGTCTGTCGAAATTGAATTCGGGAAGTTGCTCCCGTGGGGGCAGGCGGTCGCGGGTGAAGGTGTCGATGTGACCGGACCTGACCATGCCCTAATTCCCTCCCCCGCACGCCGCGTCCAGCGATCCCGGGAGCCCCGCCGGCGCCTGCGCCCGGCGGCAAAGCCGATCGATGCCATGGGCGGCACCCTGCCCCGACCGTTGCCGTCCGGCGCCATCGGCCCGGCCCGGCCCAACGATCCACGCGTTCCCGATCGGCCCGGGCGCACGCCCGGCGGCCGCGGTGGCGGAACCCTTCATGGTCTGTCTCCACTCCCGGTGGGAGGCATCCGCGCACACGGTGCCCCCTCTTCGTATGAAAGCTTACTGTAGTGCGGGACTCGGCCTTTGAGCCATGCAAGGAATGAATGGTTGATGCACAAGCAATGGTCATTTGCGTCAGACGTGGGCGAGTATCGACCCGCCCGCGCGAATTTCGAACAGATCAGCCCGCGCTGAGGTAAAGGTCGATCTCGCCCTGCTCCATGACGTGGGCGGTTCCATGGATGATCCCGTTGGCGATCTGGATGATCCGGTGGATCATCGCCACCGAGGTCTGGCAGTCCGCCCGCAGCTTGTCGTCGGCCCCCTCCTCGATGTCGGCGCCGATGCGGGACAGGGTGTGGCCGATGACCTGATGGGCCTGGGCGATCGTGTCCTCGAAGGGCCGCTTGAACTTGGCCGGCACGTGCCCATAGGCCTCGATCGCCAGTTCCTTGTCGGAGAAGCCGCTGTCGCGGAAATGCTCCTGGTAGCTTTTCGGCTGCCAGATGCGGCACTCCTCCAGCATGTCGGGCATGTCCGGGACCATCTCGATCAGCATCACGATTTCGTTGAAGTGATTGAGGTAATCCGTCGCCAGAAGCGTCTTGTCGGAAATGTTGGTGCCCTTGACGCGCTCGCGCCACGCCTGAAAATCGGCCAATTCGTCCGGCTGAATGCCGTCGAAGACGGACGGGGCGGGATCTGGGTCTGCCATACGCGGTTCCAGGGCGGTGCGGGGGGTGTGGACGGCCACGGCTCTCACACCGCCGACGCGCGACACCCGGAAGCAGTCAGTAATACCCCTGAAATCGGTGCGCAAGTCCGTGAACGCAATTCGCCCCTCGCTTGTGATAAAAAAATACCGCCGCTGCGTTCCCGGGTCGGGTGCAGCCGGCGGCATCAGGGACTGGCGGTTCAGGGAGGAATCACACCATTGCCCCGATGAACACCCCGATTTCCCGTTTGGTTCCCGGCCCTTCGCATGCGCCTCATGCGACGGGGCCGGGAACCAAACGCAGGCGGCCAAAAAAATCGCGCCGCCACCGGGACCGGTGACAGCGCGCGCAGTCTTGGGAACACTCGCCATAAAACCCCATCGCGATCTCTCGGCGGGGGAGATCCCAGACTATGGACCGAGTCTTTCCCAAGCGTTAAGGACAACAGAGGTCACAGCCGGGGCGCGATCGGATGGAGAGTCACTCCTCCCCAATCAGCGACAAGACGTACCCCGATGCAGCTATCACCAATATCCCTTTAGAACTCACTCCTGATATGGCGCAGTTCGCGCCATATGTACGTAACGTCGTGAAGGCCCGAGACCCAGCACGAACACATCCTGAAGAATCGCGGCGGTGTCCACCGAACCGCTCTGCCAAGAAGGTACGGGGAGAGTCATGGATCAAAACACCCGCCACCTCATGGAGCATTTGCCCTACCTGCGCCGCTACGCTCGTGCCCTGACCGGCACCTCGGTGCAGGGCGATGCCCTGGTGACGCGCACCCTGGAATGGTTTCTGGAGAGCCCGACGGGCGGGGCCGCCGAGGACCTGTCGCGCGGGTCGCTGTACCGCCACCTCAACCAGCTGCAGGACAGCGCCGGGCCGAAGGAACGCGCGCCGGTCACGCCGCACCCGGTGGAAGCCGCGCTGCACAGCCTGGACGAGATGGACCGCCGGCTCTACCTGCTGGTCAACCTGGAGGACCTGCCGGTCGCCGACGCCGCGGCGGTGCTGGGCATCCCGCCGGAGGAGGCGGTGGAGCGCCTCAACCACGCGCGGGAGAGCGTGCGCGCCAAGCTGGCCGCCGTGATCCTGATCGTCGAGGACGACGCGATCATCGCCTTCGACCTGGCGGAGACGGTGCGCGGCATGGGCCACACCGTGTGCGGCAACGCCGCCACCATGGACGAGGCGCTGACGCTGGCCGCCAAGCACACGCCGACGCTCGCCCTTATGGACATCCGGCTGGCCGAAGGCGACAACGGCATCGAGGTGGCGCGGGAGCTGCGCCGGCAGCGTTTCCTGCCGGTGATCTTCGTGACCGCCTTCCCGAACGAGCTGTCCAAGCGCGGGCTGGACCATCTGGGCCCGGTCATCCCCAAGCCCTTCAACCGCGAGCAGATCGAGCAGGCGATCACCCGCGCCGTCTTCACGCCCCACCCGGAGGACGCGAGCGTCGCCGGAAAGCCGCACTGACCGCGGCTGAACCGGCCTTTCCCCTTACTTGAAGACGACGGTCTTGCTGCCGTTCAGCAGGACGCGATGCTCGATGTGGTAGCGCACGGCCCGGGCCAGCACGACGTTCTCGATGTCCCGCCCGATGGCCACCAGGTCGTCGGGCGTCATCGTGTGGTCCACGCGCTCCGCCTCCTGCTCGATGATCGGCCCCTCGTCGAGGTTCGACGTCACGTAATGGGCGGTGGCGCCGATCAGCTTCACGCCGCGGGCGAAGGCCTGGTGGTAGGGCTTGGCGCCCTTGAAGCTCGGCAGGAAGGAGTGGTGGATGTTGATCACCCGCCCCGCCATGCGCTCGCACAGCGCCGGCGACAGCACCTGCATGTAGCGGGCAAGCACCACCAGGTCGATCTTCTCCTCCTCCGCGATCTCCAGCAGCTTGGCCTCCTGCTGGGCCTTGCTCTCGCCGCTCACCGGAAGATAGTGGAACGGGATGTTGTGCCAGGCCGCGAGCTGGTAGAAGTCGCGGTGGTTGGACACGATCGCCGGAATCTCGATCGGCAGGTAGCCGTTGTGGTACCGGTAAAGCAGGTCGTTCAGGCAGTGCCCGAACTTCGACACCATGATCAGCACGCGCTGGCGCCGGCCGGCGTCGTGCAGCTTCCACGTCATGGAGAAGCGCTGCGCCACCTGGTCCGCGAAGGCGGCCTCGATCTCGGCCTGGGACGGCCCGCTGGGCGCCGCCGCGAAATGGATGCGCAGGAAGAACAGCCCCGACGTGCGGTCGCCGAACTGCGCGCTGTCGATGATGTTGCACGACCGCTCCGCCAGGAAGCCGGCCACCGCGAAGACGATGCCCACCGTGTCGGGGCAGGAAATCGTCAGGATGTACTCGGAACCGGTATCGGACATGCTCACCTACCACTGCGGACAGCCACCTCGCGGGCGCACTGCGTAGCACGAACCCGGGGGCGATGCACCCCACAACATTGGCACGCACGATCCGGCCGGTGCAGGTTGCAGCTTTTGGTAAAGGATTCCATGGCACACTGGGCGCTTCGACGGCGGGAGGTGACCATGGGCATGGGCGGCAAGATCATCGGCGAATACGCCAAGGGCAAGGTGGACAAGCTCCTGACACCGGAGGCCGCGGAGAACACGTCGCGGCACCGCATCATGCATTTCCTGGAAACGATGGAAGCCGCCGTGCTGGAGGCGAACTGCGAGGTCATCGGCCGGGAGATTCCGCACCTGAACCAGGAGTCCTTCCTGCGGATGGCCGTCCGCGTGGCCGAGCTGCGGGCCGACTACATCCGCGCCGGCATGAAGGTCGCGGAGGCGCGGCACCCCAACACCGCCGCCATCGACGAGCTGGCGCGCGTCCGCCGGGCCTATGAGGAGGTGCTGGCCGTCTTCGAAGCGGCCGAGCGGGTCATCGAGCGCGGCTACGTCAAGTTGTCCTGACCCAGGACGCGCAGTTGCCGCAAAGCAAAAACCCCTTCCCCGCCAAAGCGAAGAAGGGGCCCAGGAGTGTCGGCTGTCCGGTTCGGCGCCAACTCGACTGGGCCGATTCTTCAGACGCGCAAACCCTCCGCGATCGGTCAGACGTCGCGAAAGTGTTCCAGTTCCCGGCTCAGGTTCGTCGCCTGCTGCTTGAGCGCAACAAGGCGCCCCACGTCAGGGGTCTGGCGCTGCTCTTCCTTTTCGAGTTCGCCTTCGACCTCGCGCTGCTCCTGCCGGATGATGTTGAACAAGGCTTTTCTCAACATCGTCACCTCCCGAGCTTATTGCTAAAATTTTAGCGCTTTCGGAGAGTATCTTCAAGCAATGGGTTCGAAGAGTCGAATCCTCATCCGGCCATGTACCAGCGTATGAATATGTTCCGGGGACATTTGGCGGGGGTACCACCGCCGACCTTGACAACACTTTGTCGCGACATCATTGGTTAACGCGGGCTTGACGCTGGCGCCCGCCCTCCGCCGCCCCCCTCCGTCGCCCCTCGGCGCCGGTGGTTTCGGCCGCTCCGTCCAGGATGGGACGCCGGACCCGAACGGATGGCCCGGACGGCAGGCCCGGGCAGCGGATTGCGGCGGATGGCCGGGATGGGTGTTGGGGCGCATGGACCGAAGACGATTTCTTCAGCTTTCCCTGACCGTGCCGCTCGCCGGCGCCGCCGGGCTGCTGCCGGTCCCGTCGCTGGCGGCGGGCGCCAAGGCCGCGAATCGCCCGGCGCCGCGGCCGCGCATGATCGTGCTCGATCCGGGCCACGGCGGCATCGATCCCGGTGCCATCGGGACCCGCGGCACCCAGGAAAAGGAGGTCACGCTGGACATCGCGCGCGAGGTGGCGCGGCTGCTGTCCGGCCGGCACCGGCTGGGTGCTGCGCTCACCCGGTCCGACGACCGGTTCCTGGAATTGCAGGAGCGCGTCGACCGGGCGCGCGAGGCGCGGGCCGACCTGTTCGTTTCCATCCATGCCGACAGCGCCCCGAACCGGGAGGCGCGCGGCCTGTCCGCCTACACCCTGTCGGAGAAGAGCTCCGACGCCTTCGCCGCGTCGCTGGCACAGCGCGAGAACGCCGTCGACCGGCTGGGCGGGATCGACTTCAAGGCGCAGAAGCGGGTGGTCAAGGACATCCTGCTCGACCTGACCGCGCGGCACACGAAGCACGCGTCGCTGGTGGCCCGCCAATCCATCGTGAAGGGGGCCGGGAAGGACCTGCGCCTGCTCGACAACCCGATGCGCGCCGCGAACTTCGCCGTGCTGAAGGCGCCGGAGATTCCCTCCGTCCTCATTGAGACGGGATTCCTATCGAACAAGCTCGACGAGGAAATCCTGCGCGACCCCAAGGCGCGGCGTACCGTCGCACGCGTGCTCGCGCGCGAAATCGCCTCACTCGTCACGCGCGCGCCCTTCGCCTGAACCGCTCCGCCTTCGCGCCTGCGGCGAGTGCAACATTCGTGCATCACCTTGGAACAAAAAGACGATGACGCACACCACTCCCAAGATTCCCCATTGTCAACGCGCCTGCGGCATGACTTTTTCCGGCCGCCCGCCATCGCTGCGGGCCGGGGATCGGAGGCAGAGCGTGTCGGGGTTTGGCCGCCTTTGGGCGCTGGTTGGAATGGCCGCTGTGGCGGGTCTCGCCTCGGGCTGCGCGCCCTTGCTGCTGGGGGCCGCCGGAGGCACGGCGGCCGTCGCGTCGACGGAGCACCGCGGCCTGTCCGGCTTCGCGTCGGACACCGAAATCCAGGCCGAGATCAACCACCTGTGGTTTCAGAACTCACTCGAACTGATGCGGCGCGTCGACATGACCGTGTCCGACGGGCGCGTCCTTCTGACCGGCCGCGCGGCGGACGCGCAGATGCGGCTGGACGCCGTCCGGCTCGCCTGGCAGGCCAAGGGCGTGCAGGAGGTGATCAACGAGATCCAGGTGGACAACGACTCCGGCCTGATGGACAGCGCGCGCGACACCTGGATCTCCACCCAGCTGCGGACGAAGCTCACCTTCGATTCGCGTATCCATAGCCAGAATTACAGCATCGATACCGTCAACGGCGTTGTCTATCTGATGGGTCTGGCCGACAGCCAGGACGAGTTGAACCGCGCCATCGACCACGCCCGTGCGCTGCCCAACGTCCAGCGCGTCGTCAACTACGTCCGCGTCCTCTAGCGCTCCAAGGTCACCGCACCGCCATGGCCCTCCTGCCTGCCCTCCTCCGCCGCACCGCCGCTGCCCTCGCCACGACTCTGTTCCTGGCCGTGGCGGCCCAGACCCTGGTGGTGGTGTCCCTGGCGGTGCTCTCCGTGGTGGCGGGAGGCGCCCGCCCGGCGGCGGCCCAGCAGCCGCCGTTGCAGGAGCAGGGGCCGGCGAACCGTCTGTTCGTCCAGGCCATGCAGATGATCCGGCAGGCCGACAACACCTTCGACATCGCCGAGGAAGGCCGCCTGCTGAAGGAGGCCGACAAGCTCCTCAACGAGATCGTGGTGAAGTACCCGGACAGCGCGCTCGCCGTGCAGTTGGTCACCAACCAGTTCGTCGGCGACTTCGACTTCTACGAGTTCCGGGGCCGCATCCGCGCGCTGGTCTGCAACGAGCCGATGACCTCGCTCTGCTTCCTGCATCGCGTGGGGGAGATGCTGCCGCCGGTGGAGACGCCGATCAGCGCGGCCCGCTGGGACTGGCTGTCGCTCGCCGTCGCCTACAACACCATCGGCGACACCGCCCGCGCGCGGGAGATCATCGCCCCCTTCGTCAGCGCGGTGCGCCGCGGTGCGGCGTCGGACGGCAACGGGCAGGACCTGTTCGTCGCCCGCGCGCTGGCGCTGATGGGGCAGACGCAGCTGGCGCTGGACATCACCCGGCAAATCCCGGAATGCTCGACGCGCATCTACAACCTCGCGGACATCGCCAAGGCCGCGGCGTGGCGGGGTGACGTCAACCTGACCGTCCAGCTCGCGGACGAGGCCAAGGCCTACGCCACCGCCCGCGGCTGCTCCTGGGAGCTGGGTCTGGTCGCCCAGGCGCTGTTGCGCGCCGGCAAGGAGGCCGCGGCCCGCACCCTGTTCCTGAACACGGTGGAAACCCAGTTCTCCAAGTTCCGCGAGACCAAGGGCGACTGCTGCCCGCCCGAGCTGGCCGTGGCGGCGGCGGAGCTGGGCGACACCAACCTGGCGCTCGGCCTGCTGCGCACCGTGCAGGACGAGAATCCCTGGACCATCCCGGCGGTGCTGGGCCGGCTGGCGCGGCGCACCGACGCCTCCGTGGCGCTCGCCTACGCCGAGCAGGTGCAGGACGTCGACATCCGCGGCGAATCCTTCGCCGAGCTGGTCGAGGCGGCCGTGAAGCGCGGCGACCTGACCAGCGCAAACGAGCTGATGAAGCGCCTGAACAAGCTGGTGGACGACGCCGCCGGCAAGCGGCCCGGCTTGTTCGCCCAGAAGGCCAAGGCCGAAAAGGTGCTGTACCCGGACGACCGCTGGCGCAAGAGCTTCCAGGCCGCCATCAACGCGTCGGAGCGCGCCAGCAACTTCGTCCGCCGCGACATCGGCGCGCCGCTGCTGGCCGCCCTGGTGCGGATTGAAACCGGCCTGCCGATGCTGGACTGAGGCTTTTGCCCCGTAGGTTGGGTGGAGCGCCAGCGCAACCCAACAACCTTCGAATTGCAACGCTGTTGCGTTACGCTGCGCTCCACCCAACCTACGGTTTCCCGGTCACAGCACCTGCTTCGGCAAGGACAGCAGCTCCTTGCGGATTTGGCCGAGGCTTGGGCGGTTGGCCGGGCCGAAGGCGATGGGCCGGCAGAGATGCATGGCGGTGATGCCGACCCGCGCGGTCAGCAGCCCGTTGATGACCCCCTGCCCCATCCGCGTGGAGATCGCCGCGGCGATGGAGCCGCCCAGCGCCTCCACCGCCACATGGTGCGCGCTCTCCGCCACGCCCGCGACCGCGATGTTGGCGAGCATCCGGCGCAGCAGCTTCAGCGATCCGACATAGCCCGGCCGCGCGCCGTAGAGCGCCGCGATCTCCCGCACCAGCTTCAGGTTCCGCCACAGCACCACGGCCAGATCCACGACCGCCGCCGGGCTCAGCGCCGTCGCCACCGCCGTGTCGCGCGAGGCCCGCAGCACCGTCTGGTAGGCGCGCCGGTCGAGCGGGGCCAGCACCTCGCGGTCGAGCAGCCGCACGATCTCCGCATCGTCGTGGGCATCGGTGACGTGGTCCTTCACGCGTTGCAGCGCCGGCGCAAGGTCGGCCCGGCCGTCGTAAAGCCGCGTCAGCGAACCGGCGAAGCGTTCGGCCTCTCCGGCCGGGGTTTCCACGGCGGACAGCCGTTCCGCCTCCACCCGCAGCGCCTCGATCTTGCGCAGCCGGCGCAGGGAGCGCAGCTCGCCCAGCAGCATCGCCACCGCCGCCCCGCCGGCCACGGCGACCGCCGAGGCCACCAGCACGCCCAGCGCGATGCTCGTCGCGAAGGCGCGCGTGAACAGGTCCCAGGTGTCGAAGCCCAGCGCCACCAGCACCAGCGCGGCGATCCCGCCGACCAGCCAGCGCCCCAGCCGGCTTTTCGGCCGATCTTCGGCAAGCAGCGCGGGCAGCCGCTCCGCAGCCGCCCCGGCAATGATCGCCTCCTCCTCCACCGCGGGGACCGGGACGGCCCGCTCCGGGTCCAGCTCGATGGGCGGAACCCAGGCGCTGTCTCGTGTGCGCTCGGTCATGATGACCCTCCGGGCGCGTTCTTCCCCTCTCTCGCCCCCGGCGGGAGAGGGAGGGACCCGCGCCGAAGGCGTGGGAGGGTGAGGGCAAGGTCTTCCCGAGAAACCAAGCCCTCACCCTCCCACTTCGTGGGCCCCTCCCTCTCCCGCCGGGGGCGGGCGAGGGGACGTGTGCCAGCGTCGCGAAGCACGGTCATTCCAGGTAGTCCCCCAGCAGGAACTGCAATGCCTGGTCCAGGCGGATGTGCGGCAGGCCGCGGGTTTCGCGCGCCAGGTCGGCGGGGGGCTGGAAGGCCATGAAGTTGTAGGGCCGCTCGCGGCCGGGCGGGAAGTCGGCGTCCTCCGGGATCTCGCCGGGGTACAGCACGGTCGGCCGGTCGCGCCCGATGGGCACGCCGCGCACGCAGCGCAGCTGCCGCCCCTCATGCTCGCTGACCACCGTTTCGGTGGACTTCAGCGCGGCGATGGCCATGGTTTCCACCTGCGCGCCCTCGAACCGGATGCCGGAGCGCGCGTCCGACACCAGCCGGTCGAGCAGGTGCCGCAGGCTGTTGTGCTGGTGGGAGGCGACGTGGTCGGCCTTGGTCGCGGCGAACAGCACGCGGTCGATCTTCGTGCCCAGCAGCCAGTCCAGCCAGCCGCTGCTGCCGTGGCGGAACGGTTCCAGGCTCAGCTCCAGCGCGCGCTTCATGTCGGACATGCCGGCCGGGCCGGAGTTCAGCGCGCCCAGCACGTCGATCAGCACGATCTGCCGGTCGAGCTTCGCGAAATGCTCGGCGAAGAAGCCGCGCACCAGCGTCTTCTTGTAGGCCTCGTAGCGGTCCTCCATCAGCGCCCACAGGCTGCCGCGCCCGCGCCGGTCGCCGGGCAGCGGGCAGAAGGTCAGCAGGGGCGCGTTGGCGAGGTCGCCGGGTTCCACGAAGCGGCCGGGCTGGATCAGGCTCAGCAGGTTCTCCGACCGACGGCAGGCGTGCAGGTAGTCCGTGTAGAGCGCCGCCCCGCGCCGCGCCTCCTCCTCCTCGGCCGGGGCCGCCGGATCGATGGTGGCGAGCCAGCCGCGCCAGCTCTGCGACAGCTCATCGCGCGGCGGCCGGCCAGCGAGGTCGAGCGTAAGCGCGCTCCACTCCGCAAAGGATTGGTGCAGCAGCGGCAGGTCGAGGAGCCACTCGCCGGGGTAGTCGATGATGTCCAGGTTCAGCGTGGCGACCGGCTGGATCGTGCGCTTCAGCACCGCGTTGGGGCGGTAGCGCATCGACAGGCGCAGCTGGCTGATGCCCCGCGTCCGCTCCGGCCAGTGGGGATCGGGGCCGGTCAGCGCCGCCAGATGGTCCTCCAGCTCGAAGCGCGGTACGTCGGGGTCGGGCTGCGGCCGAAGGCGGGAGGCTTGGAAGCGCCCCGACGACACCACGTCCAGGAAGGGCAGCCGCCCCGCCTTCAGCAGGTTGTCGACCAGCGCCGTGACGAACACGGTCTTGCCGGCACGGCGCAGGCCGGTGACGCCCAGCCGCACGTCCTGTTCCAGGATGCCGCCGGACACCAGATCGCCGGCCCGCCCCAACAGGCGCGAACCGGCGTCGTACAGATCGTTGATGAGGGGAAGGCGCAAGGTCGAACGGCATCCGCGCAAGTGAACGAATGCCCTCTATATGGGATACGGATCCGCTTGCGTTAGGCCCGCGTCAGGATGCCCCGAAATCCAGGCCCCAGGCCTCGTAGCGTTCCGGGTCGTTCTCCCAGTTCTCGCGGACCTTGACGAACAGCATCAGGTGGACGCGCTGCTCCAGCATCTCCTCCAGCTCGGTGCGCGCGGCCTGCCCCAGCGCCTTGATGCGGGCGCCCTGCTTGCCCAGCACGATGGCCTTCTGGCTCTCGCGCTGCACGAACACGACCTGGGAGATCTTGACGGAACCGTTCTCGAACTCCTCCCACTGCTCGGTTTCGACCGTCGCGGCGTAGGGAAGCTCCTGGTGCAACTGCTGGAACAGCTTCTCGCGCGTGATCTCCGCCGCCAGCAGGCGCATGGGCATGTCGGAGATCTGATCCTCCGGGTAATGCCAGGGGCCCTCGGGCATCCGCGCGGCCAGGAAGTCGCGCAGGTGCTCCACGCCGTCCCCGGTGGAGGCCGACAGCATGAAGATGTCGGTGAAGATGCCCTCGCTGTTGAAGCTCTCGGCGAGGCCCAGCAGCTTTTCGCGCGGGACGAGGTCGATCTTGTTCAGGATCAGGATGGCCTTGCGCCCCTGCTCCTTCAGGCGGGCGATGATGCCGCGCGTGTCGTCGTCGATGCCGCGGCGCGACACGTCGTACAGCACGCCGACCAGATCGGCGTCCTCCGCGCCCTGCCAGGCCGCCTGTACCATGGCGCGGTCCAGCCGGCGCTTCGGCTTGAAGATGCCGGGCGTGTCCACGAAGATGATCTGGCTGTCGCCGGCGATGGTGATGCCCAGCACGCGCGTGCGCGTCGTCTGCACCTTGGAGCTGACGATGGACACCTTGGACCCGACCATGGCGTTCAGCAGCGTCGACTTGCCCGCGTTCGGCGCGCCGACCAGCGCCACGAAGCCGCAGCGCGGGTTCTCCGGCATGCCGCCGCCTTCGGCCTCGTCGCCGTCGTTGTCCATGTCCTCAAACTCGTCGTGACCGTCAGTCATCGACCTGCACTCCCAACTTGCGCAGCAGCTCGCTTGCCGCCTGCCGCTCCGCGACCCGCTTGGACGGGCCGACGCCGATCACCGGCTCCATGCCCTTCAGGTGAACAGAAATGCGGAACAGCGGTTCATGCGCCGGGCCGCTCTGCTCGATCAATTGATAGGTGGGCAGCGGCCGCCCGTGCCCCTGCGCCCATTCCTGCAACGCCGTCTTGGAATCGAGCGGCGGCGGTTCCGCCCGGTCGATCTGGCGGGCCCAGGCGGTGCGGATGAAGGTCCGCGCCTTGTCCATGCCGCCGTCCAGGTACAGCGCCCCGATCACCGCCTCGCAGGCGTCGGCCAGGATCGTGCGGTTGTTGCGCCCGCCACCCTGCGCCTCCGCCGGCGACAGGCGCAGGTAGCGCCCCAGCCCGATGGCGTCGGCGACGCGCCCCAGCGCCTCCCGCCGGACCAGCGAGACGTGCCGCTTGGCCAGCGCGCCCTCGCGCTCGTTCGGGAAGCGCTCCAGCAGCCATTCCGCGATGACGAGGCCGAGCACCCGGTCGCCCAGGAACTCCAGCCGCTCGTAATTCAGCCCCGGCCCCTGCTCCGGCCGGCCGGAGCCGCGCGTCGTGCGTTCCAGCCCCATCAGGCTGGGGTGCGTGACGGCGTCCGCCAGCATCCGCACGTCGGCGAAGCGATGGCCGAGCGCCGCGGCAAGCTCGCCGAGGTCGGCGGCCATCTCAGCCGTTGCGGGTTCCCCCGCGTTGTCCGCGCTCACGTCCTCTGGGCTCACGTTGGTCACCGCGCCCTTACTTCACGCTGTTGAACAGGCGGCTGAAGCGCAGGTCCACCGGCCAGCGCCACACCTCGAAGAAGCGGGTCCCGTCTTCCAGCGAGAAGAACAGGAATTCGGCGCGGCCGACCATATTCTCCAGCGGGACATACCCCACCTGCGACGGCACGCGGCTGTCCAGCGAGTTGTCGCGGTTGTCGCCCATCATGAACAGGTGGCCTTCCGGCACCTTGAACACCGGCGTGTTGTCGAGCGGGCCGTTGTCCGACTCCTCGATGATGCGGTGGGTGCGGCCGCCCGGCAGAGTCTCGATGTACTGCGCGACGCGGACCTCGCGGCCCAGCGAATCGCGGGACACGTAATCCTCGATGCGGTCGCGCTTCACCGGCTGGCCGTTGATGTGCAGCACGCCGCCGATCATCTGGATCGTGTCGCCGGGCAGGCCGATCACGCGCTTGATGTAGTCGGTCTTGTTGTCGCGCGGCAGCTTGAACACCGCGACGTCGCCACGCTCCGGCGCGTGGCCGAAGATGCGGCCCTCGAACAGCGGCAGCCCGAAGCCGACCGTGTACTTGCTGTAGCCGTAGGAGAACTTCGACACGAACAGATAATCGCCGATCAGCAGCGTCGGGATCATCGAGCCCGAGGGGATGTTGAACGGCTCGAACGCGAAGGTACGCACGCCGAAGGCGATGATCACCGCGTAGAAGACCGTCTTCACCGTTTCGGCAAAGCCGCCGGACTCTTTGGTTTTTCCAGCCAGGGCTGTGTCTTTGTTCATGGTCATGCGGGGGATGCCGTGGAGGTGTTGATGGGGGCGTCGATCGGTTCGGCGCTGATGATGACGAAGGCCTCCGCCATCGGGTATTCGTCGGTGAGCGTGACGTGGATGCGCGCCTGCATGCCCGGCGGCGTGATCGCCTTCAGCCGGTCCAGCGCGCCGCCCGTCAGCCGCATGGTCGGCTGGCCGGACGGCAGGTTCACCACCCCCATGTCGCGCCAGAACACCCCGTCGCGGAAGCCGGTGCCCAGCGCCTTGGAGCAGGCCTCCTTCGCGGCGAAGCGCTTGGCGTAGGTGGCGGCCCGTGCGCTGTGCCGCCCGGCGGCGCCCGCGCGGCGCTCCGACTTGGCACGTTCCACGTCGGTGAAGATGCGGTTGATGAAGCGGTCGCCGAAGCGCTCCAGCGACTGTTCCACGCGGCGGATGTCGATCAGGTCGTTGCCGATGCCCAGGATCATGCGGTTGCCCCGGCGGCTGCGCGCGCGTCCTTCATGACGGCGCGCATGCGCTGGATCGTGTTGCCCAGCCCGACGAAGATCGCCTCGCCCATCAGGAAATGGCCGATGTTCAGCTCCACGATGGTCGGAATCGCGGCGATGGCGCCCACCGTCTCGTAATTCAGGCCGTGGCCGGCGTGGCATTCCAGCCCGATCGCCTCCGCGTGGGCGGCGGCGCGCACGATGCGCTGCAATTCCGCCTCCCGCTCCGCGCCGGCCGGCGCGTCGCAATAGGCGCCGGTGTGCAGTTCCACCACCGGCGCGCCGAGCGCCTTGGCCGCGTCCAGCTGCGCCGGCTCCGGATCGATGAAGAGGGAGACGCGCACGCCCGCGGCGCCCAGTTCACAGACGTAGCGCTTCAGGTTCTCGAACTGGCCGACCACGTCGAGGCCGCCCTCCGTCGTCACCTCGGTGCGCTTTTCCGGGACGAGGCAAGAGGCGTGCGGCTTGTGGCGCAGCGCGATGCCCAGCATCTCCTCCGTCGCCGCCATCTCCAGGTTCAACGGCAGCCGGATTTCGGCCATCAGCCGGTCGATGTCGGAATCGACGATGTGGCGCCGGTCTTCGCGCAGGTGGGCGGTGATGCCGTCGGCCCCGGCCTCGGCGGCGAGCTTCGCCGCACGCACGGGATCGGGGTGGCGCCCGCCGCGCGCGTTGCGGACGGTCGCCACGTGGTCGATGTTCACGCCGAGGCGGAGAGGACGGGGCATGGGCTCAGGACTCCGATGTCGCACCGCCCCCGCGCGCCCGCGCGGCCGGTGTTCCCGTCTATATAGCGGCGGTGCGGCGTCCCGTCACGCCCCGCCTTCGGCATTCCGGCCCCCGCCCGCAGCGCGGGACGGGGGCCTCTGCGCTCAGTTGTAGCGGATCGTGACGGCCGAGGCGGCCTTCAGCGCCCGCTCCCGCGCGTCGTCGGTGGTCGCCCCGGCGGCGAGCGCCACGCCCATGCGGCGGTTCTTGCGCGTCGTCGGCTTGCCGAACAGCCGGACGTCCACATCAAACTCCGGCGTTCCGACCTTCAGCGCGTCGGCCAGCCCCTCGATGGCGAAGTCCTCCGACTCGCGGTCGGCGAGGATCACGGCGGAGGCCGTCGGGCCGTTGACACGGATGCTGGGAATCGGCAGCCCCAGGATGGCGCGGGCGTGCAGCTCGAACTCCGACAGGTTCTGCGACAGCAGGGTCACCATGCCCGTGTCGTGCGGGCGCGGCGACAGTTCGGAAAAGACCACCTCGTCCTTCGTCACGAAGAACTCGACGCCGAAGATGCCGTAACCGCCGAGGTTGTCCACCACCCGCTTCGCCATGTCCTTGGCGTCCGCCAGCAGGCGATCCGTCATGGCGACGGGCTGCCAGGATTCCTGGTAGTCGCCGCGTTCCTGCCGGTGGCCGATGGGCTCGCAGAACAGCACGCCGTCGCGGGTGCGCACGGTCAGCAGGGTGATCTCGTATTCGAAGGCCACGAATTCCTCGACGATGACCTTCTTGCGGTCGCCGCGCATGTTCGCCACCGCGTAGTTCCAGGCGGCCTCAAGCTCGTCGGCCGTGCGCACGGTGCTCTGCCCCTTGCCCGAGGAGGACATCACCGGCTTGATCACGCAGGGCAGCCCGGTGTGCTCGGCGCCGGCCTTCACCTCCTCCAGGCTTTCGGCGTAGCGGTACTTGGAGGTGCGCAGGCCCAGTTCCGTCGCGGCGACCTCGCGGATGCGGTCGCGGTTCATGGTCATGGTCGCGGCGCGCGCGCTCGGCACGACCGTCAGGCCGGCGTCCTCGAACTCGTGCAGCACCTCGGTGCGGATCGCCTCGATCTCCGGCACGATGAAGTCCGGCTTGTGCTTGGCGATGGCGGCGCGCAGCGCGGCCTCGTCGAGCATGGAGAACACCTCCGCCGCGTCGGCCACCTGCATCGCCGGCGCGTTGGCGTAGCTGTCGCAAGCGATCACCTCGCAGCCAAGCCGCTTCGCCGCGATGACGAACTCCTTGCCGAGTTCCCCGGAACCGAGGAGCAGGATTTTGGCCGTGAACATGCTGGAACTCCTGAAGGGGCGCGTGCTGCGGGTCGAAAGGCGGACAAACTAGCGCCGGCGGGGCGCGCCGTCACGCTCTTGTCTGTGTGGAAATGTTGTCGCGTTGGGCCCCCACCCTAACCCTCCCCCACCTTCGGCGAGGGAGGGAACTCCGCCACTTCGCGACCAAGCCCCTCCCCCCGCGAAGTGGGGGGAGGTTGGGAGGGGGGCCCAGCGCAACCACTCCCCACCCCCACTCACCCCACCACGATCCGCGTCGCGAGCGCCTTCAGCTCCTCCATCGGCGGGTTGCTGCGCGGCCAGACGAGGTCGGCGCCGTCGTTCGCGTAGCGCGGAACCACATGGACATGGATGTGCGGCACCGTCTGCCAACCCGCCGGCTTGTTGGCCTGGAGCAGCGTGATCCCCTCCGGCGAGAAGGCCGCCTGCACCGCGTGCGCGACCTTGTGGACGGTGCGGAACAGCGCCGCGGCCTCTTCCTCCGTCACGTCCAGGATCGTCGGGGCGGGCCGCTTCAGCGCGACCAGCACATGGCCGGGGTTCACCTGCCCGGCGTCCATGAAGGCGAAGGTCTGGTCGTCCTCATAAACCTTGGCGCAGGGAAGCTCTCCCGCGATCAGGCGGCTGAAGATGGTGGGCGTCGACATGATTCCTCCCGAACGATTTTCGGGAGTATAGCGCCCTCACCGCCCCCGCGCGCGGTCCACGGAGTTGATCGCCGGGGTCGCGCGCAGCGCCGCCATGATGTTGGTCAGGTGCTTGGCGTCCTTCACGTCGATGTCGATCAGCAGCTCGAAGAAGTCGGTGTTGCGGCTGGTGATCTTCAGGTTCGTGATGTTGCCGCCGTTCTTGCCGATCACCGTCGAGAGCGTGCCGAGCGAGCCCGGCTCGTTGGCGACCACCAGCGTGATGCGGCCGACATGCTCCTCCGGGTTGTCGGGGCCGATGTCCCAGGCGACGTCGATCCAGCGCTCCGGCGACTCGTGGAAGCTTTCCAGCGTCTCGCAGTCGATGGTGTGGATGGTGACGCCCTTGCCCGTGGTCACGATGCCGACGATGCGGTCGCCCGGCAGCGGGTGGCAGCAGCGGGCGTAGTGCACGGCCATGCCGGGGATCAGGCCCTTGATCGGCAGCGGCGCGTTGTTGCCCTTGACCTTCGGCTTGGGCTTCGGCACCGAGATGGCGTTCTTCTCGTCGCCTTCCTTCGGCGTGGCGACGTGCGGCTTGTGGCCGGGGAAGACGGCGTGGAAGACCTCGCGGCCCGAATGCAGGCCGGAGCCGACGCTGGCCAGAAGGTCGTCGGCGCTCGGCTGCTGGAAGATCTTGACGACGCCGTCCAGCGCCTTTTCCGAGAACTCGTAGCCTTCCGCCTTGAACTGGCGCTGCAGGATGGCGCGGCCGAGTTCGATGTACTGGGCGCGCTGCTGGGTGCGCAGGAACTTGCGGATGCGCGCCCGCGCCTTGCCGGTGACGACGAAGCGCTCCCACCCCGGAACCGGCGTCTGCGCCTTCGAGGTGATGATGTCGACCTGGTCGCCGTTCTGCAGTTGCGTGCGCAGCGGCAGCATGCGGCCGTTGATCTTGGCGCCGACGCAGTGGTCGCCGACCTCCGAGTGCACGGCGTAGGCGAAGTCCACCGGGGTGGCCCCGCGCGGCAGCGCGATCAGGTCGCCCTTGGGCGTGAAGCAGAAGACCTGGTCCTGGAACAGCTCCAGCTTGGTGTGCTCCAGGAACTCCTCGGGCTTCTGCGCGTGCTCCAGGATGTCCAGCAGCTCGCGCAGCCAACGGTACTCGCGCCCCTGCTGGGTGCGCTGCTCGCCCTGCTTGTAGGCCCAGTGCGCGGCGACGCCGAGTTCGCAGATCTCGTGCATGTCGCGGGTGCGGATCTGCACCTCGATCCGGTTGCGCTCCGGACCGATCACGCCGGTGTGCAGCGAGCGGTAGCCGTTGGGCTTGGGCGTGGAGATGTAGTCCTTGAAGCGCCCCGGCACGACCGGATAGTGGGCGTGGATGATGCCCAGCGCCTGGTAGCACTCCGCCACCGAATCGACCATGACGCGGAAGGCCATGATGTCCGACAGCTGCTCGAAGCTGACGTTCTTGCGCTGGAGCTTGCGCCAGATCGAATAGGCGGTCTTCTCGCGGCCGGAGATGGCGACGTTGGGCAGCCCCTCCTCCGCCAGCCGCTCGCGCAGTTCGTCGATGATGCGCTGGACGCGGTTCTCGCCTTCCGAGCGCAGGCGGGCGAGCTGCGCCAGGATGCTGTCGCGCGCGTCGGGGTTCAGCTCCGCGAAGGCCAGATCTTCCAGCTCGTCCTTGACCTGGTGCATGCCGATGCGCTCGGCCAGCGGGGCGTAGATTTCGATGGTTTCGCGGGCGATGCGCTTGCGCTTGTCCGGGTTCTTCAGGTGGAACAGCGTGCGCATGTTGTGCAGCCGGTCGGCCAGCTTCACCAGGAGGACGCGGATGTCCTCCGACATGGCCAGGACCAGCTTGCGGAAATTCTCGGCCTGCTTGGCCTGTTCGCTGTGCAGCTCCAGGCGCGACAGCTTGGTCACGCCGTCGACCAGCCGCGCGATCTCCTTGCCGAAGAGCTTCTCGATGTCCTCCAGCGTCGCGACCGTGTCCTCGACCGTGTCGTGCAGCAGCGCGGTCGCGATGGTCCCGGCGTCCAGCTTCAGCTGCGTCAGGATGCCGGCGACCTCCAGCGGGTGGAGGAAGTAGGGGTCGCCCGAGGCGCGGGTCTGCGACCCGTGCGCCTTCATGGAGAAGACGTAAGCGCGGTTGAGCAGATCCTCGTCGGCCGAGGGGTCGTACGCCTTGACGCGCTCGACAAGCTCATATTGCCGGATCATGTCACCGGACCCGGCGCAGCGTGCGCCTTGCTAGCGTGTAGACTGAAAGGGGGCCTTGCGGCCCCCGATCCATGGAGAGCGTCCAGCGTCAGAGGTCTCCGTCCGCGTCGCGGCCGACGACGTCGTCCTCCGTCATGCCGAAGGCCGCTTCGGGGTCGGCCTCCATGTCGGACAGCATGTCCTCGCCCTCGCCAACCTCCTCGGCGTCGCTCATCGCGTCGTCGTCGTCCAGGGAGTTGTCGCTGCGCGCGGCCCAGTCGTGCTCGCCGGCCATCAGCTCGACGATCTCCTCCTCGGGCTCGTCCGGCTCGACGTGCTTCTGGTGGCCCTTGATCAGGGCGTTCTTCAGGAACTCCAGCGACACCGTCTCGTCCGCGATCTCGCGCAGGGCAACGACGGGGTTCTTGTCGTTGTCGCGGTCGATCGACAGCGGCGCGCCGGACGCGATTTCGCGCGCGCGCTGGGCGGCCATCATCACCAGTTCGAACCGGTTGGGGACCTTGAGGACGCAATCTTCGACGGTAACGCGGGCCATACCAAACCAACTCCGGCATCTTCTGAAGGCAGTTGAATATATTGATGCCTCCGCGCGGGCGCAAGCGGTTCGAGCCATGTTCGGCCCCGCCGCCGTAATCCTCCCGCATCACTCCGCCCGCATCATTGCCTCCACCGACAACCCCTTGCTCCGAAGAAGGCCAAGCCCTAATTTCTAGTTAGGTGAAACGCATTTTGGCGTGTGCCGGCAATATAATACAATCCCTTGTGGAAGGAATACGACATTGGAGCGCAATACGACTTTGCCGAAGGATGTTACGAAGCTGTTTTATAAGGAAGAACGGCTGGCGATGTTCATCGACGGCGCCAACTTGTACGCCGCCGCGCGCGCCCTGGGCTTCGACATCGATTACAAACGGCTGCGCGACGGATTCGCCTCCGAAGGGCGGCTTGTCCGGGCCTTCTATTACACCGCGCTTGTGGAAGACCAGGAATATTCGCCGATTCGGCCGCTGGTCGACTGGCTCGACTACAACGGCTACACCATGGTGACCAAGCCGACCAAGGAATTCACCGACGCGTCCGGCCGCCGCAAGATCAAGGGCAACATGGACATCGAGCTGGCCATCGACGTGATGGAGATGGCCGAGCATGTCGACCACATCCTGCTCTTCTCCGGCGACGGCGACTTCCGCCGGCTGGTGGAGGCGGTGCAGCGCAAGGGCGTGCGCGTCAGCGTGATCAGCACCGTGCGCTCCCAGCCGCCGATGGTCGCCGACGAGCTGCGCCGCCAAGCCGACAACTTCATCGAGCTGCAGGACCTCGCCCCCAGCATCGCCCGCATCCATCACCACCGCGACCCGATGATGAACACGGGCGGCATGAGCACCAACGACCACGGCGCCCAGGCGCCGAACAACCTTTACGACAACCTGTAAGTCTCGACCGCGCGGCGCTGCCCCAACCGGGCTCAGCGCCGCGCCACGGTCGGCCGCAGGGCCGAGTCCGGAAGGCTGAACATCGCGAGATAGGTCCGCTGCAGCGGGCTCCGGTTGTCGTCGGACACGATGTAGACCAGCGTTTCGCCCGCCGCACCCGGCCGCACCGCGATCCCTTCGAAATTGTCCACCAGCAGCGGCGGCTCCAACCGCGCAAGCTCGACGCCCTCCACGATGGCGCCGGGCCGCAGCGATTCGGCCGGCACATGGACGATCCGCGCCGCCCATCCGCCCAGCAGGGACACCCGGCGTTCCAGCACGAGCACGCTTCCGTCCGGCAGCGCCGCCGCCCCCGTCGGGCGGAAGCGCGGGGCCGCGCGGTAGGTCAGCCGGTGCCAATCGGCGCGCGAGGCGATTCGCGCGTCGCCCAGCCAGGCCGGACGTTCGCGCACCCCGTCGTCGTCTCCTTCCTCGATGGCGAGCAGGCCGCCGTTCGGCAGCGCCGTCAGCGCCTCGATCCCGCCGTTGGGCGGCGCGTCCTCCAGCCCCGGCGGAGTCGGCAGCCGCGCCGGCGCGCCGTCGGGATGGCCGGGCCCGCCGGCATAGCGCAGGATGCGGTGGTTGCGCTCGAAGGACACCAGCCAGGCGCCGTTCGGCAGGCGCGCGATCTCCTCCGAGTCGTTGCGACGCCCGCGATAGGCGGGGTCGTCGTCTAGCGGCAGGGCATGGACGGCGATGTCGGAGGCCGCCGCCAGGTACCCGGCGCCGTCATAGGACAGACGTCCACCGACGGTCCGGCCGGTGTCGCTGACCGCCAGGAAACGGCCGCCGTCCGGGCTGACCCACAGGCCCGACAGCCCGCCGTGGACGGCGTTGTCGGACAGTTCCAGGGCGCCGCGGAACTTCAGCGCGCCGACCTCGGCGACGGCCGGGCGCTCCGGATCGAGGCGGACGGGATGGGATGGGGCGGACGGCCCACGGCCGCTGTCCGCCAGCACCGCGCAGCCGCCGGCGATCGCCAGGGCCGCAAGGCACGAAGCAAGGAGGAGACGCTTTCGCATGGCCGGCACTCAACCACGGGCGGCGGCGGCTGCAAACGCCTTTTCCGTCGTGCCACGACTTAGCTGGCCGCCCGTCCATCCGGGCGACTGTAACCCGCGGGCCGCATCACCTGTACGGCCGGCCCCCTTCGAACGATCGGACTATGCGGCCCGGGGTACTTCCTCAGAACCAATTCGAGAGTGGGTCGAAGCGCATAAATTGTTGTGGACCCAAGAAAAACGTCACTGGCTCCAACCGAGAAGCGCGTAATGCTCATTCATCCCCGGTACCAGCCGGTCGCCCTGCCACCGGATCGCCCCGCCACCGGTCCGGAAGCGCCGGACGATCCGCTCGCCGCGCGGATCCGGGAGCTGGAATCCGAGCTGCGCGAGTTGCAGCATCGCGCGAAGAACAGCCTTCAGTTGGTGATTAGCCTGCTGAAGTTGCAGACCGGCCGCATCCGCGACCCGGACGCCCGCGCCGCCTACGAACAGACGCTCGTCCGAATCGAGGCGCTGGCCATCCTCTACCGGCAGCTCCATGAATCGGGCACGGGAACGCATGTGGACCTCGGCCGCTACGTCGAGGCGCTGGCCGACGCGGTGAAGCACGGCACGCCCGGCGGGCTTGCCAACGTGCCCATCGAGGTGAAGAGCGACCCCATCCAGATCGGCCTGTACGAGGCGATGCCGCTGGGCCTGATCACGGCGGAGCTGATCACCAACAGCCTGCACCACGCCTATCCGGAGCAGGGCTGGATCAACGTGTCCATCTCGCAGGAGGCCAACGGGCGCGCGCGGCTGATCGTGGAGGACAATGGGCGCGCCCTGCCCGCCGGATTCGACACCACCGCCGAGGATGGCCTGATGCTGGCCGAAGCGCTGGCCGCGCAGCTGGGCGACACGCTCAACACCGAGAGCGACGCCACCGGCACGACCGCCAGCGTGTCCTTCCCGGTCTAACCGTCAGCCCTCCGACGGGCCATGGGCGTGCTCATGCCCATGGTCATGATGCTCATGGGGGAATTCGGGCTCCGGCGCCGTCTTCACCACGCCCGCGAGGTGGTCGCGAATCGCCTGCACGGGATCGGTCTCGGTGGTGGTCACCGGCTCGATGCCGCGGCGGCGCATGTGCTTGATGAAGCCCTGGCCGGAGCTTCCGGTGATGACGACCGCGACCTCGTCGATCGGGTGGGGGCGGCCGTCGCCGGCGAGGTGAAGCACCTCGTCCTCGGCCAGCTCGATGCGCTTGACCTCCACCGGGTCGCGGCCGGCCTCCGCCTCGTACACCAGGAAGCGGCGGGTGCGACCGCCGTGGGTGGCGATGCTGCGGTAATCCTGCGTGCCGACGGCGATCCTCATGCGCGACCTCTCCTGCTGCGGGCGCGCCACCGTCGCACGGCGAAACGGCGCCCGCACTGAGGGAGGTCAATGCGCGTTACAGGATCTCGGTTTCGTCGGAGCGGATGACGTCCGTCCACTTGCGCTCCAGCCGGCGCAGGGTGCGGTAGGTGACCTCGAAGTCCTGGGTGTCGCCGTCGGTGCGGATCAGCCCTTCGGAATGGACCGACGCCATGTGGCGCAGCCGTTCGCACAGCTCGATGCCCTTGGTGGACAGCTTCAGCCGGGCGGCCCGCTTGTCGCGCGGCGAGGCGGTGCGGTCCACATAGCCGGTGTCCACCAGCTGCTTCAGATTGTAGGACGCGTTGGAGCCCAGATAGTAGCCGCGCTCGATCAGGTCGCGCACGCTGATCTCCCCGTTGGAGATGTTCAGCAGCATCATGACCTGCACCGGGCTGATGTCATCGACGCCGATGCGTCCCAATTCGATGCGCAGCACATCCAGGAACCGGCGATGCATCCGTTCGATGATGCGCGCCACCTCATGGTACATCTGGGTGGCGGTCGCCTTGTCCTTGCGCGCGGCGTCTTCCGTCAATGGTTGGGCGAGCGTCGACATGGGCCTCGGGGTCTTCGTGGGAGGGCGGGAATACTCTCCGTATCGAAAACACCGTAGGGACCGAACTGTTTAAGATATGTTAACTGTGAACGACGGGGCGGCGGCGCATGCTTGCCAATCCTTGGCGGGCTTTTGCGCCGGTCCCATTCTTGTCACGGTTTGTCCTCGGCGCTGGACCCCCACCCTAACCCTCCCCCACTTCGCAGGGGAGGGAACTCCGCCGCACGCCCCTCAAAGCCCTCCCCCGTCGAAGATGGGGGAGGGTTGGGAGGGGGCCCAGCGCAACCACTCCATCACACCCAATTGTCGTCGCCGCCACCGCCGCCATCGTCGAAGCCGGGGTCATCCATCCCCGGGTCGTCGTTCTGGTAATCGACGTCCCGCGCGGTGTTGTCGGGCAGGAAGCCCTGCTGGTCGTCGCGCCCGGCCGAATCGCCAGCCGAGTCGCCGTAGTAGTTGTTGATGATCGTCTCGCTGGGGCCTCCCGTCGGCGCCGCCATGGCGGAGCCGAAGGGACCCGGGGAGTGATGGAGCAGCGACGAGATGGCGCTCGCCGCCAGCATGCCGCCGGCGACGCCGGCCGCGGTCTGGGCGGCGCCGCTCAGGAACCCGCCGCCGCGCGGCGCGAAGGCCTGGGCCTGCGGGGCGTAGCCCGGCTGCGGCGGATAGCCGGGCGGGGCGTAGCCGCCGGACTGCCCATAGCCCGGCTGGGGAGCGCCCCACGGGCCACGGCCGCCGGAGGGCGGGACCGGGTTGTAGGCGGGATCGGGCGCCCGCGGTTCCTCCGACCGGCTGCCCCAGGGGCTGCCGCGGCCGAGGCCGAGCGCGTTGGACAGGAAGCTGCCGCCGCCCGCCGGCTGCGTTTGCGGCTGCGCGCGCGACTGCGCGTCCTTCAGCTGCTGCTCCAGCTCCTCGATCCGCTTCTGGGCGGCGGTCAGCGCCTGCTGCTGCACCAGGACGGACTGCGCCATGTAATAGGACGATGCGGGCTGGGACTGGACCATCTGCTGGATGAAGCGTTCCGCCTCCTGGTCGCGCGGCTGGTTCTCCACCTCGCGCAGGTGCCTGAACAGGTCGGACAGAAGGTTGCGTTCCTCGGGCGTCATGCGGATGTCTCCTGTGCGCGCTCTTCTCGGGCGCTACCCATCATGTGGAGTCCCCGCCCCCTTCGGGACAAGGGTGCCCCACATTAAACGATCGTCACCAACCGATCATCACCGGCGCCGGCGACCGCTCATCCCACCTTCCGCTGCGTTTCGGCTTCCGCCGGGGCCAGCGCCGCGCGCACCGCGTCGTCCACCCGCTCCAGCCAGACGAAGCTCAGCTGGTCGCGCACGGCGGCCGGGATGTCGTCATAGTCCTTGCGGTTGCGGGCCGGCAGCATCACCGTCTTCAGCCCGGCGCGCTGGGCGGCCACCACCTTCTCCCGGATGCCGCCGACCGGCAGGACGAGGCCGCGCAGGCTGATCTCCCCCGTCATGGCCGTGTCGGCGCGCACGCAGCGGCCGGACAGCAGCGACACCAGCGCAGTGAACATCGCCACACCGGCGGACGGTCCGTCCTTCGGGATGGCGCCCGCCGGGACGTGGACGTGGATGTCGAACTTGTCCAGCCCCTCCGGGTCGAGGCCGAGGTCCTTCACCCGCGACTTGATGAGGCTGAGTGCCGCCTGCGCGCTCTCCTTCATCACGTCGCCGAGCTGTCCGGTCAGGATCAGCCGGCCGGAGCCGGGGAAGCGGCTCGCCTCGATGAACAGGATGTCGCCGCCGACCGGCGTCCAGGCGAGCCCCGTCGCCACGCCGGGCACGCTGGTGCGCATCGCCACGTCGTTCTCGAACCGCGGCGGCCCGAGGATTTCGGTCAGCATCGGCGGATCGACGCGAAGGCTCTGCACCTGCCCTTCCGCGATGCGCACCGCGACATGGCGCGCGACGGCGCCGATCATGCGCTCCAGGTTGCGGTTCCCGGCCTCCCGCGTGTGGTCGCGGATGATGGCGCGGAGCGTGTCGTCGGGAATCTCCAGCTGCTCCGGCTTCAGCCCGTTGGCCGCCAACTGGCGCTTCACGAGATAGCGCTTGGCGATCTCCAGCTTCTCGTCCTCGGTGTAGCCGCTGAGTTCGATCAGCTCCATGCGGTCGCGCAAGGGGCCGGGGATGGTGTCCAGCACGTTGGCCGTGGCGATGAACATCACCTTCGACAGGTCGAAGGCCACGCCCAGGTAATGGTCGCGGAACGTGGCGTTCTGCTCCGGATCCAGCACCTCCAGCAGCGCCGCGGACGGGTCGCCGTGGAAGCCCTGGCCCAGCTTGTCCATCTCGTCCAGCATCAGCACGCAGTCGCGCGTGCCGGCCTTGCGGATCGCCTGCACGATGTTGCCGGGCAGCGCGCCGACGTAGGTGCGGCGGTGGCCGCGGATTTCGCTCTCGTCATGAACGCCGCCCAGCGACACCCGCGCGAAGGCCCGCCCCGTTGCCCGCGCGATGCTCTGGCCGAGCGAGGTCTTGCCGACGCCCGGCGGCCCGACGAAGCACAGGATGGGGCTGCGCCCTTCCGGGTTCAGCTTGCGGACGGCCAGGAATTCCAGGATGCGGCGCTTGACCTTCTCCAGCCCGTAATGGTCCTCGTCCAGGATGCGCCGCGCCTCGGCGATGTCGATGCTGGATTCCGACAGGCGGTCCCAGGGCATCTCGATCAGCCAGTCCAGGTAGGTGCGCACCATGGAGTATTCCTGGGCGGCCTCCGGCATCCGCTCCAGCCGGCGCAGCTCCTTTTCCGCATGCTCGCGCACGTCGGGCGGCATGCCGGCCTTGACGATGGCGTCCTGAAGCTCCCCGATCTCCGCCTGCCGGCCCTCGTCGGCCTCGCCCAGTTCCTTCTGGATGGCGCGCAGCTGCTCGCGCAGCAGGAATTCCCGCTGCCGCTCGTCCATGGCCTCCCGCGTCCGCTCGCGGATGTCGCGGGAGATGCGCAGCACCTCGATGCGCTGGGCCAGCAGGCTGCCGACCTTGTCCAGCCGCTCCAGCAGGTCGACGGTTTCCAGAACCCCCTGCTTTTCGGCGGGTTTCAAGTCCATGTAGCTGGCGGTCATGTCGGCCAGCTCGGCGGGGCTTTCGATCGCCTGCACGGCGGCCAGCAGCTCCTGCGGGGCCTGGGGCAGCAGCTGGAGCGCCTCCACCGCCTCGTTGCGCAGGTTCAGGAAGCGCGCCTTCACCTCCGGCGAGTTGGTGTCGCTCTCCTCAACCATCTCGACGCGGGCGGCCATGAAGGGATGGCCCGACACCCACTCGACCACGCGGAAGCGCTGCAAGCCCTGGCAGACCAGATGGTGCGCCCCGTCGGGCGTGGTGACGTAGCGCAGGATGTTCGCGGTGGTGCCGATGCGGTGCATGTCGGCGCCGGTCGGCTCCTCCACCGCCTCGTCGCGCTGGAGCAGGATGCCGACCGCCCGTTCGCGCCGCGCCGCCTCCTGCGCGGCGGCGACCGACCGCGCCCGGCCCACCGTCACCGGCAGCACGACCCCCGGGAACTGCACGAGGTTCCGCACGGGGATGACCGGAATCACATCCTCCGGCAGGCTGTCGGCGGCGGCATCGGTGGTGGTGTCGGCAGCCGCGTCGGTGGCTTGGTCCGTGGCGTCGTCGTCCGTCATGCGTCTGTCCTTCAACCCATCTTGTCAAGCGCCAGCACCAGGCAGCCGGCGACGAGGTCGCGTCGGCCCATGCGGAAAGCGCCGGCGGGCAGTTCGATGCGCCGCTCGAAGCGGCCGTGGGGGATTTCCAGCCGGTGGATGATGCCATCCCGGCCGAGCGGCAGGGACCGCTCGCCGGCGACGACCAGGACCCCGTCCTCGATGGCGATGTCCAGCTGGTCCGCCGCGACGCCGGGAAGGGCCACGACGATCATCACCGCGTCCTCCGTCTCGTAGACGTCGACCGGCGGGGTCCAGCAGGCCCGGCGGGAGCCCGGTGGCGCCGGGCGGAAGAACTGGCGGTGCAGCCGCTCGGCACGGTCGAGCAGCTCGACGGCCTCCGACCACATGAAGGAACCGGGATCGCGGCGGGGTGGCATGGAACCTCCTCGGCTAAGGGTCAGCGTCGTGGGGACGGTCAGGCACCGCCGCCGGCTTCCTCGGCGGCGCCGGGCGCGCGATCCTCCGCGCCTCGCCGGCCATCCTGCGGTTCGTTCTCGATCCCCATCATGCCTTCCGCGGCGCGCCCCAGGTTCCCGCTCCCGGACACCACGTTGGCGTCCATGGCTTCCTCCGGGTGGGGCGTTGCCTGGGTCGCCGCGTCGCCGTTGCCGAGTTCCCGGCAGGCCCGCTCCCAGTTCTCCGCATGCCGGCCCTCCGGACGCCCTTCCTGCTCCCAAATCTCGTAAGCCCGCTGCCGGATGCGGTTTTCGTCCATGGCGCCTGCGTCCCTTCCCGTTGTTGCCCGATGGCCGCAGCGCGATGGCGCGCCACGGCATCCCCGGCGTTACGGCCGGGGCGCGTTCGTTGGCTTAGCAACGGCGTTGGGAAGTCGGGCGTTCCGCTGTCCGTCCGGACATCAGACGGAAGAGGAAGGCGTGGCCTTTTTGAGTCGCGGAATCGTTGAGATTTCAACCATGTCCGCCCCCATGCCCATCCGGCGGATCGGGCCGCCCGATGTCGTCGTCATGGCCGCTGCGGTTGCTGAGGAAGACCAGCGCCATCAGCCCGATGGCGACGGCGCTGGTCAGCACCGCCCCGGCGATCATCGCCAGCAGCCCCTGAAGGCTGAGGCCGAAGGTGTCGAACCCCTGCGCCGCCCAGGCACCGACCAGCACGACGGCGACCAGGACGGGACAGACGATCAGGAAGACGCGAAGCCAGCTCATGCACAGTCTCCAGGACAGGCGGGCGGCGAGGCAGCGCTAGGATCGATTTTGCCTCGGCATCCAGACGCGCAGGACGTCGACGTCGCCCGCCTCCTGCAACAGTCCGGTGTCGTTCTCGACCTGATAGATGATCGTGTGCTGTTCGACCACCAGTTCCCGGGTGCCCGGCTCGTCGCCCGGATGGCCCAGAAACGGCCTTTCGGCGAGGGAGCGCAAAACGCGGGCGATCCGTCTCGCCCGCTCCTTGGCCCGCGGGCCGGCGCCGGGTTGACCAAGCCACGCTCGGATGATGCCAAGGTCCCGCGTCGCGGCCGGGGACAAGAACACGCGGCGGGCCATCAGGGACGCGGCTTAGACACCAGGGAAGGTTCGGGAATGGGGCGCTCGTCCGATGTGTCCCAGGACTCGATCCAAGCCTCGACCTCTTCCAACGGAATACGCCGGCCAGCGGCGATTTCCGCGCGCCCAAGTGCGACGGCGGACCGCTTCTCCGCCGATCCGGGTTGTCGGGGAATGGGCGCAGGGGTGTGGGGAAGGGATCCAGCCATGGCTCAACTCTAGCAGTCGTTCGGCGTTCCCGCCAGCGGCGGAGCGAAAACCCGGTCACGCCGTTTGGGCCGCGTGGCCGGGCTCTGCCCCGTAAAAAATTGCCCCCGCCTCAGTGCGACAGCAGCAACGGCACCGGGCTGGTGCGCAGGACGTGGCGGGTGCCGCCGCCGCGGTGCAGGAAGGGGAAGCCGTAATGGCCGTGCGCGCCCATCACCAGCAGGTCGGCGCCGGCGTCCATGGTCCGGGCAAGCAGCGCGTCCATGGCGCCGATGTCGGACACGGTGAAGTGCGTCTGCTCCGCCTTCACGCCGTGCAGGGCCAGATGCTCCAGCAGGCCGACGCGCTCGGTGTCGGACACGTTGGCGGCCGCGGCCTGGGTCAGCACGGTGATGACGGTCACCTCGCTCGCCGTCGTCAGGAACGGCATGGCGTCGCCGAGCGCGCGGGCGGCCTCCCGCTCGGCGTTCCAGGCGACGGCGATGCGCTTGCCGATCGTCGGGAACACGCCGGCGTAGGGCACCACCAGCACCGGACGGCCGGAGTTCAGCACCACCTGCTCGTTCAGCTCCTCCGGCGCCGCGCCGTCGCCGGCGCTGCGGTCGTACTGGCCCAGCACGGTGATGTCGGCGAAGCGCGACCAGATGATCGTCTCGCGGATCACGTGGTTGTACTCGCCGTGCGACAGCGCGTGCCAATGGCCCTGGAGGCCGGCGGCCTGCAGCTTGGCGCGGAACATCTCCTCGCTGGCGGTGGCGGACTGGTCCAGATGGTCGCTCGACCGGCGGGCGATGATGCTGGTCGAGTTGCGGTCCGGCTGCGCGAACAGGCCGCGCAGAAAGGCGCCATGCCGCTTGGCCAGCGCGACGGCCGCGTCGAGCCGCTTCTCCACCTGTGGACCGGAATCGAGATGCACGAGAATGTGCTTGTAGGACATGAGAACTCCTCCCGTTTTTCTTGTGCAGCCGGGCGGGCCGCGAGGATGCCCATCGCCGCCAATTGTCCAACGAGCGTGAAAACAACGCCAGCACGAAAACCCGATGGCACACGAAAGAAATGCGGCGGCGCGGGACGAACGCGCGTCCTGCCTAGAACCGCACGCCCACGCGGGCGGTGAAGGCGTGGTTGTGGCCGTCCGCGCCCGACAGCTCCGCCCGATAGCCGACGGCGGCGGTCACCGCCTGCCCGATGTTGGCCGACAGGCCGGCGCCGACCACCAGCGCGTCGCGCCCGATGCCGCTGGGGTTCACGCTGTTGGAGGCGCCGCCGGGAAGGATCACCGTCACCGTGCGCGGGTCGTCGGCGAACTCGTGCTCCCAGGCGAGCGCGAGGCTCGGCTCCAGCACCGCCTGCCCGATGGTGAAGCTCGTGGAGGCCTCCGCCCCGACGCTGCTGGCGACCGACCGGGCGCTCTGCCGCTCGGTGCGCAGCGACAGCGGCCCGGCCCCAGTCTCGCCGTAGCCGTCGATCTCCGAGTAGAGATAGCGCAGCCCGAGCCGCGGCCCGACGGCGAAGCGCCCGACCTGCGCGGTGTAGCCGCCGGCGACCGAGAATCCATAGGTCTGTCCGTCGGTCTCCGCCGACGCGACCGGGAAGACCGCGAAGCCCGTGTTGCGGTCGATGTCGCCGTAATGGTCGAAGGAGACGCTGCCGAGTATGGCGAGGGAGAAGCCCTGCGCCTCGGTGATCGCGTGCAGGCCGATGATGGTGCTGGTGACGCCGACCTCCCCTTCCCCCTTGTCCAGGGTCGCGTGCCCGCGGGCGCCGCCGACCGACAGGCCGACGCGCGTCGACGGGTTGATCGTGTATTGCGCCCCGACCCCGCCGACCTGGGTGTCGTAGCGGAACCCCGCCTGTTCCGAATTGCCGGCGAGCCGCCCCCAGGAGGCGTCGCCGATCAGGAAGGCGGACAGCGGCCCGTCCCCCATCTTCTCCACCCGCGATCCGGCCGCCGTCCCCAGCGCCGTGCCGGTCACGGAGCCGAGCAGCGCGCGGTGCCAGCCGCGTGAGATGTCAAAGGCCAGTTCCGGTTGCATCGCCACCGTCTCCGCTGCGTCGTTCAGCGCCAGGACGGCGCCCTGCATGTATTGCGCGATCAGCAGGTGCGCGGCGCGGGTCGGGTGGATCTCGTCCCAATAGACGGTCTGGTCGACCTGCGCGTCGGTCGCGCAGGCGCCGGTGGCCTTGTTGCCGGAAATGCAGGGCGTCAGCGCGTTGGTAAAGCCGTAGGCGGCCGGGTTGGCCGCCACCGCCCGGTACAGCCCGTTCACGTCGGCGACGATGATCTTGACGCCCAGCCGCGTCTCCAGGTCGTTCATCGCCTGCTGGAGCTGCGCGTTGTGCGACCCGGTGACGAGGTTCAGCAGGGCCGCGCGGTCGGTGCCGCGCGTGTCGGGGATGTTGCCGAGGTCCGGCAGGTTCGGCACCAGGAAGGTGCGTCCGCCCAGCGCCGCCAGCCGCGTCACCGCCGTGGAGATGTTGCCCACCGTCTGCGCGATCAACGGGGCCGGGTCCTGCCCCGCCTTGACGCCGTTGAAATAGTCGTTGCCGCCCGCCCAGACGGTGAAGATGCCGCCGCCGCGGTTGCCCGGCCCGGTCAGGGCGAACTGGCTGACCTGCCCCAGCACGCCGGGGACGTTGGATGGCGATAGCGTCCCGGTTTCCGCGCCGCCGTAGGCGTAGTTGCTCTGCTGGTTGGGCGTGGCGCCGACGAGCGGCGCGAAGCGCTCGACCCAGATCGGGCCGTTGGAGAAGCGGCCGTCGAAATAGGGCGGGCTCTGCGGGATCAGGCCCTGCGTCAGCTCAAAGACGCGGCCGGTGTCGGACAGGCTGTCGCCGAAGACGAAGGTGCGGTCGAAGGGCACCGCCCCCGCCGCCCCCGGCAACGCCGCCAGCGCCGCCACTCCCGCCACCATCCCAATCGCGCGCATAATTCCTCCGCCGCTGTCCCGCTGGAAACAGCGCCGGGCGCCGTCGTGGCGCGTCGTCGCGGGCGTTACCGCCTTTTCGCGTGGATGAGAAGCCTTCCGGACACGTTCATCGGAACAAGAGGTCGTTTTTCTTGGGTCATCCACGGGGCCGCGCTTGCATGGAGCGGCCCCGTGGAGGAGGCAAGACCTCGAAACTGCACCGGGCGGCGCCGCAACGGCGGGGCCGCCCGTTTTTCATGAGCGCCCTTTACCGATGGCACTCACACGACGCCGCCGCCACCCCGGAAGTTCAGCAGGCTCGGCGCCTTGTCGATGATCTCCTCCAGGATCAGGGAGGCCGTCTCCAGGTCGCGCTCCAGCTCCGTGCCCAGCTTGCCGGCGTAGCTCGGCCGCTTCAGCTTCTCGTGCGCGTCGTGCAGGCTGCGCAGCTCCGCCACGAAGATCTCGCGCGCACCCATGGGCAGGATCGGGTTGGCCGACAGCACGAAGAAGAATCGCATGCTGGCGCGCACCAGCAGGGCCAGCATGACGGTGTCCAGCCGCTCGAACTGGTCGCGCAGGTCGTCGGAGCGCGTGTCCACGAGGTTGCGCAGCCGCTGCTCGATCAGGATGACCAGCGCCTGGAACTCCCCGACCTTGTCGCGGAAGTCGCGGTAGGCGCCGAAACTGTGCTTGCTGGCGTCGTGCTCGGCGCGCTGGGCAAGCTTCGACGCCTCGCGGCACTGCCGCTCCAGGGCGGACAGCAGCTCCGTGACCTCGGCGCGGGTGTACTGGCGCTTGCTCATGGCGGCGGGGCGGTTCTTTGATTGCGAAGGCCCGCCCTATAGCACGAACACGCGCCCCGGGTCACCGTGGCGCGTGTTCGCAACCGCGAAGGTTCAATGATCCGCGGCAGCAGGCTTGCCGCCCGGCCGCCGGACCAGCGGCATCAGCAGCAGGGCGGAGAAGAACACCCCGGCCATCAGCAGCAGGCAGTCGTTGAAGGTCAGGACCAGTGCCTCGCGCTGCACGATGCCGGCCAGCGTCTTCATCGCCGCCCCCTGCGGGTCGAGCACCATGCCGTCGAACTTGGCGGTCAGCCCGTCGATGGTGTCCTGCACCAGCGGGCGGGCCATGTTCAGGTTGTCGCCCAGCCGGTTCATGTGCAGGGCCAGCCGGTCGATCAGCACCGTGTTGATCGCCGCCAACCCGATGGCGCCGCCCAGGTTGCGCATCAGGTTGTAGAGGCCGGACGCGTTCTTCAGCTGCTCCGGCGGCAGTGTGCCGAGCGCGATGGTGTTCACGGGGATGAAACACAGCATCAGCGACAGCCCGCGCACCGCCTGCGGCAGGAACAGCTCCCAGAAGCCGGACTGGTTGGTCAGCTGCGCGTTCAGCCAGACGCCGGTGCCGAACAGCGTCAGCCCCATCCCCAGCATGACGCGCAGGTCGACCTTCTTCGACAGGGCGCCGGCGATGGGGGCGGACATGAACTGGAAGGCGCCGGTCACGAACATGATCGTGCCGATCTGCAGGCTGTTGAAGCCGCGCACCCGCGCCAGGAACAGCGGCTGCAGGTACACGGCACCATACAGCCCGATGCCGATGATGAAGCTGTAGAGCGAGCCGATGGCGAAGTTGCGGTCCAGGAAGGCGCGCAGCTCCACGATCGGGTTGCGGTAGGTCAGCACCCGCCAGAAGAAGCCGACGCAAGCCACCGCCGCGACGACGGCGAAGGCCGCCACATACTCGTCCTCGAACCAGTCCTGGCGCGGCCCCTCCTCCACCACGAACTCCAGGCTGCCGAGGAAGGCGGCCATCAGGCCGAGGCCCAAGAAGTCGAAGCCCCGGCGCAGCGCCGGGTTCGGCTTGTCCACGTCGACCAACGTCCAGACCAGCGAGGTCACGGCGATGCCCGGAAGGACGTTGGCCAGGAACAGCCAGTGCCAGGAGAAGCTCTGCGTCAGCCAGCCGCCCAGCGTGGGGCCCAGCGTCGGCGCCATGGTGGCGACCAGCCCGATCATCACCGACACGCCGGCCCGCTTTTCCGGCGGGAACAGGGAGAAGCTGGTGGCGAAGACGGTCGGGATCATGGCGCCGCCGATGAATCCCTGGAGCGCCCGCCACACGATCATCGATTCGATGCTGGAGGTGAAGGCGCAGGCGACGCTGGTCAGCGTAAAGCCGGCGGCGGCGAAGGTGAACAGCACCCGGGTGGACAGGATCCGCGCCAGCATGCCGGACAGCGGGATCATCACCACCTCGGCGATGAGGTAGGAGGTCTGCACCCACGAGATCTCGTCGGCGCTGGCCGCGAGGCCCGCCTGGATCTCCGACAGGGAGCTGGAGACGATCTGGATGTCCAGGATCGCCATGAACATGCCGACGACCATGGACAGGAATCCCGCCCAGTCGCGGCCCGTGACCTTGCGGAACGCTCCCGCACCGGGAGGCGGATTCGCTTGTGAAGGGGCCGCCGCGTCCCGACCCGCGGGGGTGGGGGATGGAAGCCGGGGCGCGGCGGCCTCGCCACCCGCGGCCGTCGGGGGAACGGCGTTGCGGGTGGAAGGCGTGTCGTCGTTGGTGATGGCGGTCATGGTCGCCCTCTCCAGGACGAAAAGAGTTTTGCTGCGGTTACTTCGATGCGACGGCCTGGCCGGGCCGCACGGCACCGAACACGGACCCGGCGACGTGCGGGGCGTCGCCTGAGCCGCGGGTGTCAACCTCGGCGGTGACCGACAGGCCGGGGCGCAGCAGGCCGGCCAGCGCGTTGTCGTGCGGCAGGGCGATGCGCACGGGCACGCGCTGGACGATCTTGGTGAAGTTGCCGGTCGCGTTCTCCGGCGGCAGCAGGCTGAACTGCGAGCCCGAGGCCGGCGCGAAGCTCTCCACCTTGCCCTCCAGCCGCTTGCCGGGGTAGGCGTCGATCTCCACGGTGACCGCCTGTCCCGGCCGCATGCGGCTGAGCTGCGTCTCCTTGAAGTTGGCGACCACATAGACGTCGGGCAGCGGCACCAGCGACAGCAGCTGCACGCCGGGGCGCGCGTACTGGCCGACCTGGACGCCGCGGTTGCCGACGACGCCGTCCACCGGCGCGCGGATCACCGTGTTGGCAAGGTCGTTGCGCGCGGTCTGCAGCGCCGCCTCGGCCTGGCGCAGGCGCGCCTCCGTCTCCACCCGGCTGGCGTTCAGCACGCCGACCTGGTCCTTTTCCGCGTCCAGCGCGGCGCGGGCCTTGTTGGTCGCGGCCACCGCCTTGCGCAGATCGGCGTCGGCCGTCTCAAACTTCTGCTTGCTCGCCCAGCTTTCGTTGGCGAGCGCGCGGGTGCGGTCGAAGTCCTGCTGGGCGCGCCGCTGCTCCGCCTCCGCACTGGCGACCGAGGCCGCGGCTTGGTCGATCAGCGCGCGCTGGAGTTCCAGCTTGCTGGCGATGGTGCCCAGCGCCGCCTTCTGCCCGGCGACGTTGGCCTCGGCCTCCGCGACCTTGGCGGTGAAGTCCTGATCGTCCAGCACGGCGAGCACATCGCCGGCGGCGACCTGCTGGTTCTCGGCCACCCGGACCTCCCGCACATAGGCGGAGACCTTCGGGCTGACCACGGTGATGTCGCTGTGGACATAGGCGTTGTCCGTCGACTCGATGAACCGCCCTTCGGTCCACCAATGCCAGCCGCCGAACCCGCCGCCCACCAGGGCGGCCACCGCGACTCCCGACAGAACGATCTTCCGAACGCCCTTGGCCATGTGTCTTCCGTCCATCCCATTCCGGTCCAGGAAGCCCTCCCTCGGGCCTCGCACAAACTGAACCGTTCAGTTTAGTCTTGCGGAAACATGGAGGACGGCCTACCTCTTGTCAAGAGTGAACTGAACGGTCTAGTTTTAACGGCAGGGATTGAGGTTCGATGCGGAACGCGGTACGGCATCGTGACGTTGCCCGCACTGTGGCAGGACGCGAGGAAGCCATGAACACGCTGGTCGCCCCCACCCCGGAAGCAGGGTCGAAGCCGGCCCAGATCCTGGACGCCGCCGGCAAGCTGTTCCTGGACCATGGCTATGGCGCGGTCAGCATGGACGCCGTCGCCAAGATGGCCAACGTGTCCAAGGCGACCCTCTACGCCCATTTCGGCAGCAAGGACGAACTGTTCCGCGCCATGGTCGCCTGCGTGTCCAAGGGACAGACGCTGGTCGCCATCTGCGAGGAGGCCAAGCGGCTGGACGTCGCCGACGGCCTGCGCCTGATCGCCCGCCATTTCGCCGACCTCGTGATGTCGCCGCGGGCGATGGCCGGTTACCGCGTCGTGGTCGGCGAGGCGCACCGCTTCCCCGAACTCGCCCAGGCCTTCTACGAGGCCGGCCCTGCCAAGACCATGGAGCAGATCGTCGGCTACATGGTGGAGGTCAACCGCAAGGGGCAGCTCTCCATCCCCGACCCGCAGCTCGCCGCCGAACAGCTGGTGGGCCTCGTGAAGTCGCACACCCATCTGCGCTACATGCTCTGCCTCGCCGACCGCCCGTCGGAACAGGAGCTGAACCGCATCATCGACGGCGCCGTGAACCTGTTCATCAAAGGCTACGCGGCGTAACGACACAGTCCTGTCGATCGCTGGATGCTGACACACGCACCGGTGTGCGTTATCCTAAGGCCCGCACCTTAATGGAGGTCGCAATGCCCGATGGTCGCTCCGTTCCGGCCCCCTCGCCGTCGGATTGTCCACTCGACTTCGATCACCAGACCTTCGTCGCGATGCTGGAAGAGGGCCTCGCTTCCTTGGCGTCGGAGGGTGCCGTCAGCCCGGATGAGCTGGATCGCATGATCGACGCCGCCTTCGACGAGCAGGACGCCCAAGCGGCCAAGACGCGGTTATGACCGCGTTCCGGCTGTCACCGAAGGCCGCCCGCGATGTCGTGTTGCTGCTGGTGGACAGCCGAAGCCGGTGGGGCGATCTGGTCGCCCGCCGAACGCGGAAGCGGTTGATCGCCCGCTTTTCCGCCATTGCCTCGGGAGCCGCGCAAGGTCACCGCCGTTCCGATGTCCCCGACCACCTTCCCTTGCGCTTTGTCCTCGAACCTCCGTTCGTCATCGCGTTCCATGCGGAAACGCGGGAAATCATCCGCGTCTTCCATGGTCGTCGCGACATCGGTGTGACGCTGGTCGAAGACGAGGGCTGAACCCGACAATCCCCGCTATCCGTGCCTTTTCCTGGCCGGCATGACCGGGTGGCTTTACCGGACGCGATCGCTCGTGCAGTATCCGGCGCGCAAGGCGGGCCGCAGAGTGCCGCCATCCCGATACAACGCACGTCTCACATGGTCGCGGTCCTTTCGAACCACGGGTCGGGCGGGTTGGCCCCGCAGCGCCCGCAGCTCACGCTCGGCAGCAAGTTCCGCATGATCAACTGGGGCCTCGTGTTCCTGGTCTGCGTGATCACCTCGGTCGGCGTCGGGCTGCTCTATTCCGCCGCGGGCGGCAACTGGAAGCCCTGGGCGCAGCCGCAGCTGGTGCGTTCCATCCCCGGCTTCGTCCTGATGCTGGGCATCGCGCTGATCGACATCCGGTACCTGATGAAGTCCGCCTACGTGATCTTCGTCCTGGTGCTGGGGCTGCTGGTCGCGGTGGAGCTGATGGGACGCATCGGCATGGGCGCGCAGCGCTGGATCGACCTGGGATTCTTCCAGCTCCAGCCGTCGGAGTTGATGAAGCCGGCCCTGACGCTGGCGCTCGCCCGCTATTTCCACGGCGTCTCGCTGGACCAGATCGGGCGGCCGCTGCTGCTGATCCCGCCGCTGCTTCTGGTCTTTACGCCCGTGGCGCTCGTGCTGATGCAGCCGAACCTCGGCACCTCCCTCCTGCTGATCATGGGCAGCGGTGCCGTCTTCTTCGCGGCCGGGGTGCGCATCTGGAAGTTCCTGCTGGTCATCGGCGGCGGCCTGTCGGCCATCCCCATCGCCTGGGAATTCCTGCACGACTACCAGAAGCAGCGCGTCTACACCTTCCTGGAGCCGGAGACCGATCCGCTCGGCGCCGGCTACAACATCCTCCAGTCGAAGATCGCGCTGGGCTCCGGCGGGCTGTTCGGCAAGGGCTTCATGGCCGGCTCGCAGAGCCAGCTGATGTTCCTGCCGGAGAAGCACACCGACTTCATCTTCGTCGTGCTGGCGGAGGAGTTCGGCATGGTCGGCGCGCTGACCCTGCTGGCCCTGTACCTGCTGCTGCTGATCTACGGCGTGGTGATCGCGCTCAGCTGCCGCAGCCAGTTCGCCCGCCTCGTGGCGGTCGGCCTGACGGCGCAGTTCTTCCTGTACGTCATGGTCAACGTGTCGATGGTGATGGGGCTGATCCCGGTCGTCGGCATCCCGCTGCCGCTGGTGTCCTACGGCGGGTCGGCGATGATGACGCTGATGGTCGGCGTCGGCCTGCTGCTGAGCATGTCCGTCCACCGCGAGATCCGCATCCCGAAGAGCGGCGTCACCGACGTGTGACGCCGCTCTTCACCGTCATCCCCGCAAAGGCGCTACGGTATGCACACATCTCGCGGATGCGGCAATGCATTGAGCAGCATAGAAAAAGCCCCTCTCCCCTTGGGGGAGAGGGGTTGGGGTGAGGGGTCGTTACGGGCGGCAGCCCGGAGAAAATTTCAAACCCGGCCGCGGTGGATGGTTCCGGCCGGCCTGTGGCCGGCGCCACCCTCACCCCAAACCCCTCTCCCCTCAAGGGAGAGGGGCTTTTCCTCCACTGTATCAGCCACTTACCGCAATGGCGGAATGTGTGCATACTTTAGCGCGAAGGCGGGGATCCAGAAAACCTTACCGACAGGCGGCTGATATGCCCTGGATTCCCGCTTTCGCGGGAATGACAGTGGAATGTGGATGGATATTCAGAGGGAGGGTGTCATGCCCCTACCCCTCCGACACTTCCTCGTTCTGCTGGATCAGCACCTTGTCGATCCGCCGGCCGTCCATGTCCACCACCTCGAACCGCATGCCGCCCCAGTGGAAATGCTCCGCCGCGGTGGGCACGTGGCCGAGGTGGTCGAGCATGAAGCCGGCGATGGTGTGGAAGTCGCCCTCGCCCTTCAGCCCCTTCACGCCGACCAGCGCCTCGACCTCCTCGATGGGGGTCATGCCGTCGACCAGCCAGGAGCCGTCCTCGCGCTGAACCGCGCCGCCGTCGCCCTCCTGCCCCAGTTCGGGCATCTCGCCGGCGATGGCTTCCATGATGTCGGTGACGGTGGCGATGCCCTCGACGCTGCCGTACTCGTCCACCACCACGGCCATGTGCACGGTCGCCTGCTTGAACAGCTCCAGCAGGCGCAGGACCGGCGTGCCGTCGTGCACGATCAGCGGCTTCACCATCGCGGCGCGCAGGTTGAAGGGCTGCCCCTGGAGCGACTGGTCGAGAAGCGCCTTGCTGGAGACGATGCCCTGCACCTCGTCCACGTCGCCGCGGCAGACCAGGAAGCGGGAATAGCCGCTGCCGTGGATTTCCCGCGCGATGGCGTCCGACGGGTCGTCGAGGTCGAGCCACACCAGATCCGGGCGCGGCGTCATGATGGAACGCACGGTCCGGTCCGAGAGGTGGAACACGCCCTCGATCATCTTGCGCTCGGCCGGCTCGAAGACGCCGGTCTGCGTGCCTTCCTTGATGAGGCTCTTCACCTCCTCCTCGGTGACCGTCTGCTCGCGGGCGGTCGGCAGGCGCAGCAGCTTCATCAGCCCTTCGGTGGACACACCCAGCAGCCAGACCAGCGGCAGGCAGATCCGCGACAGCACACCCATGGGGCCGGCGACGGAGGCGGCGATCCGCTCCGCGTTCACCAGCGCCATGCGTTTGGGCACCAACTCACCGACGATCAGCGAGAAATAGGTGATCAGCGCCACGACGATGGCGAAGGCCACCTGCTGGCCGTACGGGGCAATCCACGACACCTCCCGGTCCAGCACGACGCCCAGCCGGTCGGCCAGGGTGGCGCCGCCGTAGGCGCCGGCGATGATGCCGATCAGCGTGATGCCGACCTGCACCGTGGACAGGAAGTTGCCGGGGTCCTCCGTCAACGCCAGTGCGGCGCGGGCGCCCTTGCTGCGCTTTTCCTCGGCCATCTGCTGAAGCCGCGCCCGGCGCGACGACACCAGCGCCATTTCCGACATCGCGAAAAAGGCGTTCAGCAGGATCAGCAGAATGATGACCAGTACTTCCCAGATCATGGCGTCAAGCCCGCGGGCGCTCCCTCAACCGAAGATTTTGTGGAACATAAGAACCGCGGCCTGCCCGAGCCCGAGCACGACCGCGGCGACGATGGCGATGGCGACCAGCCCGGCCGCGAGGCCGGCGGCCACGAAGGCGCCGTCCTTCTCGATCAGGCCCAGCGCGATCAGCGCGATCGCGAAGGCCGGGGGCTGGTTGCCGAAGACGATGGGCAGCGCCAGGACGGCCGCCAGCACGATGACCGCGAGGCCGAGCAGCCGCTCCGCCGTTCCGTCGGTCAGCGCCGGCAGGCGCGGGCGCAGGTGGCGCTCCAGGCGGTCGATGGTGGGGTGGGCGCGCTTGACCACGCGCAGGAAGGCGTCGCGGTCCACCGTGGCGGCGGCCACGCGGCGCGGCAGCCAGGGGCGGTCCAGCCCCATCAGCATCTGGGCGCCGATCAGGATCATCGGCAGCCCGGTCACCGTGGACAGGCCCGGTACCGGCAAGACGTTGGGAATGGACAGGAGGAGAAGAAGCGCCCCGAAGGCCCGGTCGCCCAGGATGCCCATCAGGTCGCCCAGCGCGATGCGCTCGCCGTGGTCGTGCGACAGGAAGTCGTCCAGCAGGGCCGAGGCGGGATTGCGGCACGCGTCCGCCGTCGCCTCGGAACCGGTGGACGTCTCGGGAGGTCGGCCCTCGGGAGATTGGCCGTCGCTCACGGCGCTCCCCTTGGGGGCCGTGCGTGGCAGCGGGAGGGTAAACCCATGGACCTTTCGCGACGCAGCATCAGAGGAGTCCCTTCTACAGGATCAGCCGGGCGGGCGCCAGAGCCCAGGTGAGCGTCGGTACGAAACCATTGCGTATCAATGATTTGCCGAACCGACCGGCAGGTCGACCGTGAAGGCCGAACCCCGCCCGGGGGCCGAATCGACCGAAATGCGCCCGCCGTGGCCTTCCACGATCGTGCGGCAGATGTAGAGGCCGAGGCCGACCGTCGTCTCCCCCGCCGTGCCCAGCGTGCCGGACCGGCCGAAGGGCTGGAACAGCTGCCCAAGCTCCGCTTCCGGGATGCCGCGGCCGTTGTCGGCCACCACGATGCGGGCGTGCGGACCGGCTCCGGCGCTCCCTTCGGGCGTTGCACCCACCGTCACCCGGATCAGGGCGCCGCGGTCGGAGTATTTGATGGCGTTGGACAGCAGATTGTTGAGCACCTGCTCCACCTTGGCGGGGTCGACCTCAACCGCGCGCGGGGCGTCGTCGTTCACGGACAGCTCGATCGTCATGGCCTTGCCATCGGCCAACACCCGGTTCATCGAGACGTTCCGCCGCACCAGCTGAACGAGGTCGGTCGGCCGCCGCACCAGGCGCAGCCGCCCGGCCTGCACGGCGGCGAGCGACAGCGCGTCCTCCACGAGGTGGCGCATGAACAGGCTGGATTCGCGGATGCGCTCCAGGCAGCTGCGCTCCGCGTCCTCCAGCCGCCCGCCCAGCCGCTCCTCCAGGATCTGCGCGAAGCCCGCGACGACCTGGAGGGGGGAGCGCAGGTCGTGCGCGAGCATGCCCATCAGCCGGTTCTTCTGCTCGTTGCTGGCGGCCAGTTCGGCGTTCGCCTTGGCCAGCGCGCGCTGGGCATTGGCAAGGTCGCTGTTGAGGCGCGACATCTCCTCGAACAGGGCCTCGACCGACGCCCCGTCCATGGGGAACCCGCCGCCGGCCGGGCGGACCGCCCCCAGCGCCCGCACGCGCAGGGCGAGCGCCGGGTCGTTCTCCGCGACCTGTTCGGCTATGGCGTGCACGGCCATCGGCGCGCGGGCGACCGTCAGCACCAGACCCTCCGCATCGCGCCACCCGGACAGGTAGAGCGTGCCGCCCTGCTCCTGCGGCGACGCGAGAGGCCGGTCGAGCACGAGCCCGGTCCGCCGCAAATCGGCGAACAGGTCGAGCGCGCGTCCGACCGCGTCCGGCCCGAACAGCATCGGAAAGGGCCGTCCAGCCTCGGGGTGCAGCTCCGGCAGGCCGGCGCCGGTGGCGTGCGTCGTCCGCAGCCGCCCGTCGAGGTCGCAGGTCAGGACCAGCGCGTCCATCCGCACTCTCCCCTTACGCCGCGCCCGGCAGGGTGTCGGCCAGCGCCGCGGCGACCGTCACCGCCTCGGCGGCGGTCGCGGCGCAGGCGTCCGCCCCCACGGCCTTCCACAGGTCGGGCACCAGGTTGAACGGATAGCCGCCGACCAGGATGCGCAGGGGGCGGTCGCCCAATTCCGCCCGTACGGCGGCGATCAGGTCCGTGACGGTGCCGACATGGGCGCTGATGGTGGCGGACACCGCCAGGATGTGGGCGTTCCGCTCACGCACCGCCTGCACGATGGCGCGGGCCGGCGCGTTGGCGCCGAGATAATAGGTGTCCCACCCGGACATCTCGAAGAAGTCGGCCACCATGCGGATGCCAACCTCGTGCAGTTCCCCGCTGACGCAGGTGGCGACCATGGATCGGTGGCAGCGCTCAGTCGCGAAGATGCGCGGGTAGAGCTGGGCCATGACGGCCTGGGTGGCGGCGGTGGCGAAATGCTCGTGCGCCACGCTGATCGCCCCGGTCTGCCACAGCCGCCCGACCTCGCGCAGCGTCGGCTGGAAGACGTCCAGGTAGACGTCGGCGACGGCCATGCCGCCCTCAACCCTGTCGAGCACCAAGGCGGTCGCGCCGCGCCGGTCGCCCGCCAGCAGGCGGTCGAGGTAGGTCTTCGCGAGATCACCGTGCGGAGCGTCGTCGCGGACGAAGCGCGGGACGTCCACCGCCATGCCCGGCAGCCCGTCCAGCGCCGCCGCGACGCAGGCCTCCACCCGCTCCGCCGTCGCGCCGTCGACCCGCGCAGCGATCACATCGCGCAGGATCTCCAGGCTCTCCCCCAGCTCCTCCACCGGAATCCCGATGTTGGCGAACAGCACCTTGACCCAGCCGACATACTCGCGGAACAGCGCCGGGCTGTTCGCCGCGACGGCCTCCGCCAGATACAGCACGTGGAAGCGCAAATCCTCGGCGCACTTGTCGCGGCCCGCCTCGCCGTAGCGCGCGTAGAGCGCCGGCCACCGCTCAAACTGGATGGCGACCACGGCGCGGGACAGCTCGTCGCACCGGCTGGCGATGGGGTTGGGAGGTGGACGGACGGGGCGCATTCCGGCCTGAATGGTCCCCAGCATGGCGCGGCGTCTCCGATCTGCATCACGGTTCGGAACGATAGTTGCGCAATTGCGGCCGACCTTACAACCTCCGCACCGTCACGATCCCCGAATTTGCCCAGCCCGGGGTCGCTGCGATCGTCACCGCCCCTTCTGGATCACGAAGCTCAGGCGCTTGATCAGGTCGGCCTTGGACACCGGCTTCACCAGATAGCCGGAGATGCCGTAGGCGATGGCCCGCTTCACCGTGTCGGCCTCGCGGTGGGCGGTCAGGACGACCACCGGCAGGTCGGCCAGCGGGTTGCCGGTCGCCGTGCGCAGCGCGTGCAGCAGGTCCAGCCCGCTCATCCGCGGCATCTCCAGGTCGCAGATGGCGACGTCCACCTCGCCCGCGTGCTTGCGCAGGATCTCCAGCGCCGCCATGCCGTCCGACGCCTCCCACAGGCAGCGCACCTTCAGATCGTGGAGAAGCCGGCTCATCAGCCGGCGCGTGAAGTCGTCGTCCTCGACCAGGAGAACGCCGAGATCGTTGATGGCCCTGATTTGAGAAGCACTGTTCGCGCCGTCGGTCAGCATCCCTGGAACCCCGCTCCGCCCACAGCGGCGTTGCAGATCACGCCGCGCCAAACACGTTAACGCCGCTGCGACGGATAGAGAAGCCTCCAAAAGGGGAAACGGAATTCATATTTACAACCTATTTTTTTCCGCACCTTCCGATGGCGCTGCCCGTCTCCGAAGTCTTGGACATGGCATTCACGACCATGACCGCCTATGGTGGGCGACCACGCCGAAGCCACCGCCTGAAGACCCGCCGTGTCCCCGTCCCGCTTTCCCCCACCGTCCGAGACCGGCGACTGGCTGATCGACCCGTCGTGCGGCGGGGTGCTGGCCGAGGTGGCGGAGGCGACGACGTCGGGCATCGCCGTGGTGGACCCGGCCCAGCCCGACCGGCCGCTCGTCTACTGCAACCGCGCCTTTCGCGAGATCACCGGCTACGCCGAGGACGAGCTGATCGGCCGCAACATCCGCCTTCTTCAGGGGCCGGACACCGATCCGGCCACGGTGGAGGCCATCCGCGCCGCGCTGGAAACCGGGCAGCCGGTGTCGGTGGAGGTTCTCAACTACCGGAAGGACGGCACCCCCTTTTGGAACGCGCTGTCGATCCGCCCGGTGACGGACCCCGACGGGCGGCTGCGCTGGTTCGTCGGGACCTGCATCGACGTGACGCGGAGCCGCCGGTCGGAGCAGGAGCTTCGCGACGCGCAGGAGCAGCTGACCAAACTCGCCGCCGAAACCTTCGCGCTGGCCGAGGACCTGGATCGCGCGCGGGAGGAGGCGGAGGCCGCCCGTGTCGCCGCCGAGAACGCCAGCCGCGCCAAGTCGCGCTTCCTGGCCATGATGAGCCACGAGCTGCGCACGCCGATGACCGCGGTCATCGGCATGGGCGACCTGCTTCTGGGAACGCCGCTCAGCGAGGCGCAGAAGGGATTCGTCAAGACGCTGCGGTCCTCCGCCGACACGCTGCTGACCATCCTGAACGACATCCTGGACTTCTCCAAGATCGAGGCCGGGCAGCTGGAGATGGAGGAGATCGACTTCTCCCTGCACCGGCTGGTCGAGGACGTGGTGCAGCTTTTCGCCGTCCGCGCCGCCGCCAAGGGCCTGTCGCTGACCGCCTCCATTGCGGAGGACACGCCCCGTCACGTGCGCGGCGACCCGACGCGGCTGCGTCAGGTTCTGTTCAACCTCGTCTCCAACGCCATCAAGTTCACCGACCGCGGCAGCATCGAAATCGCCGCCTGGCGCCCCGACCCGGATGGAACCGATGAGGCCGCCGGCGAGAACTTGCTCCTGCGGTTCGAGGTCGCCGACACCGGCATCGGCATGACCGAGGAACAGCGCGCCCGCGTGTTCGAGGCCTTCATTCAGGCCGACGCCTCGACCAGCCGCAAATACGGCGGCACCGGCCTGGGTCTGGCCATCTGCAAGCGGCTGGTGGAGGCGATGGGCGGCGACATCGCCGTGTCCAGCCTTCCCGGCCGCGGGACGACTTTCCGCTTCACCATCCGCTCCCGCCCGGCGGAGGCGCCGCCCGCCGCCGACGCGCTGGCGCGGCCGCTGCCCGAGACCCTGGTCCTGCGCTCCGCGTCGGCCGAGGACGCGGCCGGACGTCCGGCGGCGTCGCTGCGGCTGCTGCTGGGGGAGGACAACGACGTCAACCGCATGCTGATCTCGGCCATGCTAACCCGGCTCGGGCATCGGATCGACGCGGTGGCGGACGGGCGTGCGGTGATCGCCGCGCTGCAGGCCGCCGACTACGACGCCGTGCTGCTCGACATGGAGATGCCGGTGATGGACGGCCGCTCCACCACGCGGGCCATACGCCGGATGACCGGTCCGGCTTCCCGCCTGCCGATCATCGGCATCTCCGCCGACGCGCTGCCCGAACACCGCGACGGCCACATGGCCGCGGGCCTCGACGCCTACCTGACGAAGCCGATCGACTGGGAGCATCTGAACGCCGTGATCATCGACTTGGCCAGCCGGCCGCTCGACGATCGGGCGGTCCCGGTGCCCGGCAAGGCCGACGCCGTTCCGGAGCGGGACCTGTTCGCCCGGCTGCCGCTGGTCGACCGCGTGAAGCTGTCGGAACTGAGGCTGGCGCTGGGCTCCGAAAGCTTGGACGGCATGCTGCGCCTGCTGCCGGAGACGGCGATGCGCGAGCTGACGGCGATCCGCTCGTCGCTGCAAGGAAACCGCCCGCGCGACCTGCGGCAGGCCGCCCACACGCTGGCCGGTCTGGCCGCCAATTTCGGAACGCCCCGCATGGCCGCCATCGCCCGCGCGCTGAACGACCATTACACCGACCCGGACAAGGTCGCGGCCCTGGTGCCGCTGCTGGAGGGCGTGGTGGACGCCACCAGCCGCGTGATCCTGGACAGCGAGGCGGGACCGCCTTCCCAGTAAAGCGTCGGCTGAGCGGCCCGTCGCGCCACTGGATTCCGGCCGGCCGGGATTGTTACGGTAGTGGAATGCAGCTTGACCTTTTGAACCGACCGGACGGTCGCACCGCGATCCTGATGCCGTCGGGCTTCATCCTCGATCTCTTGGAGCCGGACGCGACGGGCATGCCGATCACCGACATCGCCCAGTGCCTCGCCTCGCAGCCCCGCTGGGGCGGCGCCGCGCGGCCGTGGTATTCCGTCGCCGAGCATTCCGTGATGGTGTCGCGCCTCGTGCCGCCGCCGCTGGCCTTTTCGGCGCTCATGCACGACAGCGAGGAGTTCCTCGGCGACTGGCCGTCGCCGGTGAAGGTCTTGCTGGACCGGAGCTACGTCAAGCAACGGTTGCAGCCGGTCAAAGGCGCCCTGTGCCGCTGGTTCGGCTTCGAGGACGACTCGCCGGAGGTAAAGCACGCGGATCTCGTCTGCATGGCGACCGAACTGCGCGACCTGCTGCCGGCGGCCTGGATGGACTGGGGCCATCTTCCCCCGCCCCACCCGGACACCATCGTCCCGGTCGGTCCCGAACGCGCCTACACCCTGTTCCTCGACCGGTACGAGGAGGTGAAGCACCTGGCGACGCCCGCAGCGGCGAAACCCGCGCCGCGCCCGCGGAAGCGGCGCAATCCCATCTCCCGCTGAAGGCCCGGCGGCGCAATCGCGATCCTGGTGACGCGATGGGCGCCGCCGCGGCCCCCCTGCCGCGGCCTCACGCCTGTCCGACGGTGTGACCGGCGCCGCGTCCGCGACGGCTGCGCGCGGCGGCCTGCCCGATGGCGGCGTCGCCACCCATACCTGGGCCCATGCCCGGCATGCCCTCGCCCTCGGCCTGGTTCGCGCACCGCTCCGCCAGCTCGCGGATCGCGCCGCGGATCTGCGGGTCGCGGATGTTCTGGAAGTAGCGCGCCAGCATCAGCGCCTCGCGAGAGCGCAGCGTGCCTTCCGATTCCTCGGTCTGCGGCGCGCCGCCGGCCCCCTCCTGGGCGGCGTGGCGTTCCTCCAGCCCCTCGAAGAAGACCGAGACGGGCACCCGGAAGAACTGCGCCAGCTTGAACAGCCGGCTGGCCGACACCCGGTTGAAGCCGCGTTCGTACTTCTGCAGTTGCTGGAAGGTCAAACCCAGGGCCGACGCGACGTCGCTCTGGCTGAGACCGGCCAGCATGCGCAGTTCGCGCAGGCGCTGCCCGACGAACACATCGACCTCGTTGAGGCCTTCCTTCTTTTCACGGCCGCGTTTTTTCACAGCATCCCCCACCGTTGGCTTGGTTTCGACTCGACGCACGGCCCGGCACCACAGGACACCGCCGAACGAAAGGCCGGCGGAACTCTGGAATGAGTCGAGAAAGTTCCCGTGCCGCTTATGCCATGGCTAAAACGGCACAACGTCGGCGTCAATTGCAACTCAGCTATGACGTCGCACCCTCAAAGTCAACCTCTGCTGCGTCATTTACTACCACAGAAACTCCGTGATATCTGGGAACCACACCGAATGAGCGGTGATGTTATTCTTTCTTTCGGGGTATTTCCGCGGTATCGTCCCATAGCCGGCGCGAAAGGGGCACGCGCCTGCGGCGAAAGCGGACCGAATCCTTCTCCACCCGCGCAAGGGACGTGCGTTGCCGGCCCGCATCGGTAGGCATTTTTTGCCGGGGACTGGGCAATATCTGCCCACGCATTAACCCTCTGTTCATCAAGACAACGCAGCATGCCCGCTGAAGTAGACCCCGGCGCGGATTTTGCAGCCGCAGTTGCTGCGCCTGCGAAATCAAGGACTTCCCCATGGAGTTCCTTGCCGACGTCGGGGCATCCGATCGGGGTGGACGCGTGAACAACCTTTTGCAGACCTTGCGCAATCTCGGCCCCGCGCGCCTCGCGGCGATCGGCGGCGTGGGGATTCTGCTGATCGGATTCTTCGTCTACCTGATGACCCGCCTCTCCACCCCGGAGATGGAGCTTCTCTACTCCGACCTCCAGCAGGGCGAGGCCGCCGCCATCGCCAAGAAGCTGGACGAGGCGAAGGTCCCCTACACGGTCGACAAGACCGGCACGAAGATCACCGTCCCGGCCGACCAGGTGGGTCCGGTCCGCATGCGGATGGCCGCCGCCGGCCTGCCGTCGGGCGGATCCATCGGCTATGAGCTGTTCGACAAGGGCGAAGGCTTCGGCGCCACCAGCTTCATGCAGAACATCAACCACCTGCGCGCGCTGGAAGGCGAGATGGCGCGCACGGTGCAGACGCTGAACGGCGTGCAGCAGGCGCGCGTCCACCTCGTGCTGCCCAAGCGCGAGATGTTCGCCCGCCAGCAGAACCCGGCGACCGCCAGCGTCTTCCTGAAGCTGCGGCCCGGCGCGCAGCTGTCGCGCGAGAACATCCAGGCGATCCAGCAGCTGATCGCCGCCTCGGTCCCGAACCTCGACCCCAACCGCATCTCCATCGTCGACGACAAGGGCAAGCTGCTGTCGCGCGGCGCCGGCAGCGACAGCCCCGACGCCATGCTCGCGTCCGCCGAGGAGAAGAAGGTCGCCTACGAGGGCCGCATCGCGCGCACCATCGAGGATCTGCTGGGCCGCACCGTCGGCTACGGCAAGGTCCGGGCGGAGGTGTCGGCGGATCTCGACTTCGACCGCATCACCACCCAGTCGGAAATCTTCGACCCGGAAAGCCAGGTCGTCCGCTCCACCCAGACGGTCAGCGAATCGAACGAGAGCAGCGACCGCGACCCGCTGTCGCCGGTCACCGTGGACCAGAACCTGCCCACGGCGCAGTCCGGGAACAACGCCGGCCCCATCTCGCACAACAAGCAGGGCCGCAACGAAGAGACGATCAACTACGAGATCAGCAAGACCACCAAGAACCACGTCCGCGAGACCGGGCAGGTGCGGCGCCTGTCGGTAGCCGTGCTGGTGGACGGCACCTACGCCCCGGCCAAGGACGGCAACCCGCCCGCCTACCAGCCGCGGACGGAGCAGGAGGTGGAGAGCATCAAGGCGCTGGTCCGCTCGGCCGTCGGCCTCGACGCGGTGCGCGGCGATTCGCTGGAAGTCGTCAACATGCGCTTCTGGACTCCGGAAGACGACATGCAGAAGCCGGAGGAGCTGTTCCTGGGCATGACCAAGGAAGACCTGTTCCGCATCGCCGAGATGGTGGTGCTCGGGATCGTCGCCGTCCTGATCATCCTGCTGGTCATCCGCCCGCTGATCACCCGCGCCTTCGAGAAGGCCGATCAGCAGGAAGACGACGACATGGACCGCCTGCTGTCCGACCAGAGCGCCCTGCCCGCGGCCCTGGCCGCCCCGACCGGCGCGCTGGCCCAGGACTTGGCGCTGGAGGCCGCCCAGGCCGACGAGGAACTGGAGCAGATGATCGACATCAACCGCGTCGAGGGCCGCGTCCGCGCCTCCTCGCTGCGCAAGGTGGGCGAGATCGTGGAGAAGCACCCGGAGGAAGCGGTGTCGATCCTGCGCAACTGGCTCTACCAGGAGAGCTGACGCGATGAGTTCCGTCCGCAAGTTCCTCTTCGACGAATCCTTCGACGTGGACGCCCCGTCGCCGCGGCAGTACCAGGTCGAGGACGACTACCTGCCCGAGCCGGAGCCCGTGCCGGAGATCCCGGAGGAGCCGCCGCCGCCCCCGCCGCCGGTCTTCGGCGAGGAGGATCTGGCCGCCGCCCGCGCCCAGGGCTTCGCCGAGGGCGAGACGGCCGGCAAGTCCGCCGGCTACGGCAAGGGCTTCGTGGACGGCAGCAACGCCGGCCGCACGGAGGGCTACGAGAAGGCCCGCGTGGAGATCGAGGCCACCGTGCAGGCCCGCATCGCCAACGCGCTGGAAGCCATCGGCGGCGGCGTGCAGCATCTGATCAACGAACACAACGCGGCGCGCGGCGTCCTGTCCGACCAACCCGTGCACATCGCGCTGGCCATCGTCCGCAAGCTGATGCCGGAGCTGGCCCGCCGCGGCGGCCTGGCGGAGGTGGAGGGTGTGGTGCGCGCCTGCCTGACCGACCTGATCGACGAGCCGCGCCTGGTGGTGCGCGTGGCCGAGGACACGGTCGACCTGGTGCGCGAGCATCTCGACCAGGTGATCGGGTCGCGCGGCTTCGGCGCCAAGCTGATGGTCGCGGGCGACCCGGCGCTGGCACCGGGCAGCTGCCGGATCGAATGGGCCGAGGGCGGCGTGGAGCGCGACACCGCGCGGCTGATGGCCGACATCGAGCGCCGCGTCGCCGCGGTGCTGGAATCCCCGGCGCCGGCCTGAGACTGGATTTCTTTGGAGAGTTTAGATGGGCAAGGACAGCTTCTCCCTCGACGAGTTGGACAACGGCGGCCGCGGCGACGTCGCGGACTACGAGACCGGCCTTGGTCCAGCCAAGGATCTGGAGGCGGTCTACGACATTCCGGTCCAGATCTCGGCCGTGCTCGGCAAGTCCACCATGCAGGTGAGCCAGCTCCTGAAGCTCGGCCGTGGCGCGGTGGTGGAGCTTGACCGCAAGGTGGGCGAGGCCATCGACATCTACGTGAACAACCGCCTCGTCGCCCGCGGCGAGGTCGTGGTGGTGGAGGACCGCTTGGGCGTGACCATGACCGAAATCATCAAGTCGGACCGCGGATGAGCGTCACCCGGGATACGTCCGACCAGCCGCGCCGCGGCTCGCGCGGTGGCCCCAGCGCGACGTCGCCGTCGCGCGGCGCGCGGCTGCGCGGCGGGGTGGACGCGGCGACCCTGGTCGGGCTGGCCGCCGCCGCGGGCGTCATCCTCGTCGCCATCGCGGCGGGCGGGTCTTTGCGCGCCTTCCTTGACCCGCCGTCGCTGATCATCGTGGTCGGCGGCACGCTGGCGGTCACCACCGCGTCCTTCTCGCTGGGCGACGTGGCGCGGGCGTGGCGCGACGCCGGGGCCGTGCTGGTCCAGCGCACCAACGACCCGCGCGGCGTGGCTCGCCAGGTGCTTCTGCTGGCCGAAGCCGCACGTCGCGCGCCGGAAACGCTGCGCAACGTCCTGCCGGAGCTGCGCACCGACTCCTTCCTGCACCGCTCCGTCACGCTGGTGGCGGAGGGCCTGCCGCCCGACGACATCGAGCGCATGCTGACCGGGGAGGTGGAGGCCGTCGGCTCCAGCCACGTCAAGAGCGCCGGCGTGCTGCGCCGCGGGTCGGAGGTGGCGCCGGCCATGGGCCTGATCGGCACGCTGGTCGGCCTGGTCCAGATGCTGGGCAGCTTGAACGACCCGTCCGCCATCGGGCCGGCCATGGCGCTGGCCCTGCTGACCACCTTCTACGGCGCCGTCCTCGGCAACGTCGTGCTCGCCCCGCTCGCCGCGAAGGTGGAGCGGGCGGCCGAAGAGGACGCGCTCATCAAGACTCTGTACACCATCGGCGCCGTATCCATCGCGCGTCAGGAAAATCCGCGGCGTCTGGAGATGCTCCTGAACGCCGTCCTGCCGCCTGGAAAGCGGATCCAGTACTTCGACCGGGACTCCGACCGGGGATTTCCGAGGGGAGCGTAAACGATGCGTCTGCTGATCGTTGGAACGTTGGAAGGATACATCACCGCCGCGGGCAAGATCGCCATGCAGCGCGGTGCCAAGGTATCCCACACCGACAGCATCGAAGGGGCGCTGGGCGCCCTGCGCGCCGCCGCGGGTGCGGACCTGGTGATGATCGACGTCAAGTTGGACATCGCCAAGTTCATCGAAAGCCTGAAGGCGGAGCGTATCACGATCCCGGTCGTGGCCTGCGGCATCGGCACCGACGCCGCGGCGGCGGTGAAGGCGATCCGCGCCGGCGCCAAGGAATACATCCCCCTGCCCCCCGACGCGGAGCTGATCGCCGCGGTGCTGGAGGCGGTGGCGGAGGAAAGCCACGCCATCGTCTGCCAGGACCCGGCCATGCTGGCGACCCTGCGCATGGCCGACCAGGTGGCGCCCAGCGACGCCTCGGTCATGATCACGGGCGAGAGCGGCACCGGCAAGGAACTGATGGCCCGCTACATCCACCGCAAGAGCCGGCGCGCCGACGCGCCCTTCGTCGCGGTGAACTGCGCGGCCATCCCGGAGAACCTGCTGGAGTCGGAGCTGTTCGGCCACGAGAAGGGCGCCTTCACCGGCGCCGTCGCGCGGCGGCTCGGCAAGTTCGAGGAGGCCAACGGCGGCACCCTGCTGCTGGACGAGCTGTCGGAGATGCACCCGCGCCTCCAGGCCAAGCTGCTGCGCGCCATCCAGGAGAAGGAGATCGACCGCATCGGCTCCTCCGCGCCGGTGAAGGTCAACGTCCGCCTGATCGCCACGTCGAACCGCAACCTGGAGAACGAGGTCCGCAGCGGCAACTTCCGCGAGGACCTGTATTTCCGCCTGAACGTCTTCAACGTCGCCATCCCCAGCTTGCGGGAGCGGCCGGCGGACATCCCGCTGATCGCCGACCATTTCCTGCGGAAATACGCGCAGGCCAACGGACTGGGCGAGAAGCGCCTGTCCGACGACGCGCTGCTGATGCTGCGCAGCCACCACTGGCGCGGCAACGTGCGCGAGCTGGAGAACACCATGCACCGCGCGGTGCTGCTCTCCCGCGGCGAGGTGGTCGGGCCGGACGCCATCCTGCTGACCAGCCAGGTGCTGGCGCCGGAGGGCAGCGCCCAGGCCTCCATCCCGCAGAACTCGCCGGTGGCGAATCCCTTCGCCGGCCCCGGCGGCACCGTGCCGGCCGCCCCGCGCGGCTACGCCCCGCAGGGCCAGGGCTACCCGAGCCTGCCGACCTCCTACGCGCCGCCGCCGGGCTATGTCCCCGGCAGCACCCCGGCTACCCCCCAGGGCAGCGGCGCGCAGCCGGCCGCCGTGCAGGGGCTGGTCGGCCGCACCGTGGCGGAGGTGGAGCGCGACCTGATCATCGGCACGCTGTCCCACTGCCTCGGCAACCGCACCCACGCCGCGAACATCCTCGGCATCTCCATCCGCACGCTGCGCAACAAGCTGAAGCAGTACAGCGAGGAGGGCGTGCCCGTGCCGCCGCCGGGGGCCGAGGAACGGGCCGCGGTCTGATCCTCTAACGAGCGGACAATCGGGGATCGGACGGCATGGCGCTGACGGAGCAGACGAATACAGGACCGGGGACCGGCGGCCGGGCGGGCAACATGGCCGCCTTCGGCGACATGCTGGCTGTCGCGAAGTCGTCGCTGAAGCGCGGCGACATCGTGATGGCGGCCGGCATCATGCTGATCGTCGTCGGCCTGATCCTGCCGCTGCCGTCGATGCTGCTCGACATGATGCTCGGGCTGAACATCACGGTCTCCGTCCTGATCCTGATGGTCGTGCTGTTCATCGAGAAGCCGCTCGACCTGTCGTCCTACCCGACGATTCTGCTGATCACCACGCTGCTGCGCCTGTCGCTGAACATGGCGTCGACGCGCCTGATCCTGACGCACGGGCACGAGGGCACGGCGGCGGCCGGCCACGTCATCGAGGCCTTCGCCGGCTTCGTCATGGGCGGCGACTTCATCATCGGCGTGATCGTCTACGCGATCCTGACGATCGTGAACTTCAAGGTGATCACCGCCGGTTCGGGCCGCATCGCGGAAGTCGCGGCCCGCTTCACCCTGGACGCCATGCCCGGCAAGCAGATGGCCATCGACGCCGACCTGTCCGCGGGCATGATCGACGAGACCACCGCGCGCGCCAAGCGCAAGGAGCTGGAGGACGAAAGCGCCTTCTTCGGCTCCATGGACGGTGCGTCGAAGTTCGTGAAGGGCGACGCCGTCGCCGGCCTGATGATCATGTTCATCAACATCATCGGCGGCGTGGCGCTGGCGGTCCTGCGCTACGACATGCCGGTGCTGCAGGCGCTGGACACCTTCACGAAGCTGACCATCGGCGACGGCCTCGTCTCCCAGATCCCGGCACTGGTCATCTCCATCTCCGCCGGCTTCCTGGTGTCGAAGGCCGGCACCGGCGGCTCCACCGACAAGGCGGTGGTCGGCCAGCTGACCGGCCATGTCAGCGCGCTCGGCCTATCGGCCGGCGCCATCGGCCTGCTGGCCCTGATGCCGGGCATGCCGATGCTGCCCTTCCTGCCGGTGGTCGGCGCGGTGGGTGCCGCCGCCTACTACCTGCCGAAGATCCGCGCGAAGAAGGAGGCGGAGGAGGCGGAGGCCGCGGCGGCGGAGGCTGCCGGCATGGGCCCTGGCGGCGGCCCCGCCCCCGTGGCCGACGAGCCGATCTCCACGGCACTCGCCATCGACCTGATTCGGCTGGAACTCGGCTACGGCCTGCTGTCGCTGATCAACCAGCCGCAGGCGGGCAGCCACCGGCTGACCGACCAGATCAAGGGACTGCGCCGGCAGATCGCCGGCGAGGTCGGATTCGTCATGCCGGCGGTGCGCATCCAGGACAACCTGCAACTGCCGCCCAACGCCTACATCATCCGAATCAAGGAGATCGAGGCGGGGCGCGGCGACATCCGGCCCAACATGCTGCTGGTCATGGATCCGCGCGGCGAGGCCATGAGCCTGCCCGGCGAGCAGACGATCGAGCCGACCTTCGGCCTGCCGGCCATCTGGATCGAGCCGGGCTACCGCGAGGAGGCCCTGTTCAAGGGCTACACGGTCGTCGACCCGTCCACCGTCATCACCACACACCTGACGGAGCTGATCAAGGACAACATGCCGGAGCTTCTGTCCTTCACCGAGACGCAGAAGCTGCTCGATGAATTGGACAAGGAACACCAGAAGCTCGTGGCCGACGTGGTGCCGCAGCAGATCACCGTGGGCGGACTGCAACGTGTGCTGCAGAACTTGCTTGCGGAACGCGTGTCGGTACGCGATCTTGCAACAATCTTGGAAGGCGTATCGGAGGCGGCAAGCCAAACCCGCAGCATCACGCAGATCACGGAGCATGTGCGCACGCGCCTGGCCCGTCAGATCTGCGACGCGAACATCAACGAGATGGGCTTCATCCCGCTCGTCACGCTCTCCCCCGAATGGGAGCAGGCGTTCGCGGAATCGCTGGTGGGTGACGGCGACGACCGGCAACTGACGATGGCGCCAAGCCGCCTGCAGCAATTCATCACTTCGGTCCGCCAAACCTTCGAGCGACACGCCATGATGGGCGAGACCCCCGTCCTGTTGACCAGCCCCCTGATCCGTCCCTTCGTCCGCTCGATCGTCGAGCGGTTCCGGCCGGCCACCGTGGTGATGTCGCAGAACGAGATCCACCCCAAGGCGAAGATCAAGACCCTGGGGCAGATCTGATGGCACACGCCGCACACCATGACGTGACCGGGACGGAGCCTCGCGCATGCGGCTGAAGTCCTTCCACGCCAAATCCATGTCCGAGGCCATGCGGATGGTCCGCCAGGCGCTGGGCGACGACGCGATCATCGTCGCCACGCGCGAGGAGGAAGGCGGCGGCGTGCGCGTGACCGCGGCGGTGGAGGAAGACGACCTCGTGATGGCGTCGGCGCGCGCGCCCCACCACGCGCCGCCCAAGCCGATCATCGTGGAGGAGCCGGAGATCGACGTGGGCGAGGTGGTGGCCGACGTGCTGCACCGCCACGGCGTTCCCGCCGCCCTGTCGGAACAGCTGATCGACGCGGCCGCCAGCCTGGACACCGACGATCCGCAGCTTGCGCTGGGCGCAGCACTCGACAGCATGTTCACCTTCAGCCCGCTGCACGACAAGCGCACCGGCAACAAGCCGCTGATCCTGGTCGGCCCGCCGGGCGGCGGGAAGACGCTGGTTGTCGCGAAGCTCGCCGCCCAGGCCGTGTTCAAAAAGCGCAAGGTCGGCGTGATCACCACCGACACGGTGCGCGCCGGCGGCATGGAGCAGCTGGCGGCCTTCACCCGCCTGATGAAGATCAAGCTGGCGACGGTGGAGGACCCCGACGCGCTGGCCGGCGCCTTCGAGGTGAACCGCGGCTGCGACGTGGTGCTGGTGGACACCGCCGGGCGCAACCCCTACGACCGGGAGGAGATGGCCGACCTGAAGGCCCTCCTCGCCGCCGGCGTGGCGGAGCCGATCCTGGTGCTGCCCGCCGGCATGGACGCGCTGGAGGCCGCCGACATCGCCCAATCCTTCAAGGCGCTGGGCGTGCGCCGCATGCTGATCACCCGCCTGGACATGGCGCGCCGGCTGGGCAGCCTGCTCGGCACCGCGCACCGCGCCCGCATGGCTTTCTGCAACGCCAGCGTATCCTCCAAGGTTGCAGAGGGATTGACGCCATTGAACCCGATGGCCTTCGCCCGCCTGATGATGCCCCCCGAGGCCAAGGCGGCGCGTGCCGCCGCCAAGACCTCTCCTTCCAAGACCAAAGCCGTACGTTCTTCGTCGTCGAGGACCATCCCATGACCGATCCGGTGTTTCCGGCCGCCCTCAAGAACGTTCGCCCGCTGCGCGGTGCCAACGTCATCGCCGTGGCCAGCGGCAAGGGCGGCGTCGGCAAGACGTGGTTTTCGATCACGCTCGCCCACGCGCTGACCAAGATGGGCAAGAATTCGCTGCTGTTCGACGGCGACCTCGGCCTTGCCAACGTCGACATCCAGCTGGGATTCCAGCCGAAGAACGACCTGGGCGCCGTCATAAACGGCGACGTGACCCTGGGCCGCGCGGCCCAGCGCTTCCCCGAAGGCGGCTTCGACATCATCGCCGGGCGCTCCGGCTCCGGCACGCTCGCCCAGCTGCCGAGCCAGCGCCTCTCCGGCCTGCGCAACGACCTGCTGGAGCTGGCGCGCACCTACGACTGCGTCATCATGGACATGGGCGCCGGCGTGGACCGCACGGTGCGCACCCTGTCCGGCCCGGCCGGCACCACGCTGGTGGTCACGACGGACGAGCCGACCTCGCTGACCGACGCCTACGCCTTCATCAAGCTGAGCCACGCCACCAACCCGACGGCGGACCTCCGCGTCGTGGTGAACATGGCGCAGAGCGTGAAGGACGGGGAGCGGACCTACGGCACCATCCTGAAGGCCTGCCAGAACTTCCTGAAGTTCAAGCCGTCGCTGGCCGGCATCATCCGCCGCGACCTGAAGGTGCGCGACGCCATCCGCAACCAGTCGCCGCTGCTCACCCGCTCGCCGGGCTGCGACGCCGCGCGCGACGTGCTGGCCATCGCCCAGCGGCTGATGAGCGGCCAGTAAGCCGAAACGCGAGGGAGGGGACATGGGCGGCACCGTCCCACCCCCCGTCGCCGGCCCAGCGGTGCCGGCCGCCCCCGCGCCGACGGCCCCCGCCGCACCAGCGGTGGCGACCGAGGTGACGGTCCTGACCCTGCCGGAACGGTTGCAGGGCCTGACCCGCGCGGTGGTGCTGACCGGCACGGTGGCCGGCGACACGCCGGACGGGCTGACGCGCGTCCGCACCCAGGCCGGCGAGATCCTGCTCGACACGCCGACGCCGCTGCCGACCGACAAGCCGGTCACGCTTCAAATCACGCCGGGCCAGACGTCCGCCCAGGGCGCCAAGGTCCTGCTCCTCCTGACCGCCGGGACGACCGCGGCGCCTTCCGCGCCCGGGACGCCGGCCGCCCCCCAGGCTGGAGCAGGCCAGGGCCCCGCCGTGATCCTGCCGAACCCGACCATCCCCTCGGCAACGCCGACGGCCACGGCGGGCGCCCCGACGGCACAACCCTTGCCGCCGCTGGTGCCCGGCAGCATCGTCCCCGCCCTGGTGATCGCCGCCGCGCCGAAGCCTCCGGCGCCGCGCGGCACGGCGCCCACCCTGCCCGGCCAGGCCGCTCCACCGCCGACACCGCCCGTCACCACGCCCACGCCGTCGGGCGCCGCGCCATCGGCAACGGCCGGCGCGACGCCCCCGCCCCTCGCCGCCGCGCCCACGACCGCCGGAGCAGCCCCCCAGCCCGCCACCCAACCCGCCCCGTCCCCAGGCGCGTCCCCGCCGATGGGCAAGCCGATGCTCGACACGCCGGTCCAACTGGGCGGCGACGCCGCGCACCCCGGCGCGGAGCCGCCCCCGTCCGCCCCAGCCACACCGAAGCCGACCGCCCCCGATCCCCAGCCGGCGCCGGAACCCGACCTGCCGCAGGGCGGCACCGTGGCGCTCAAGATCCTGACGATCACGCCGCCGCCCGACCAGCCGCAGAGCCATCCGCAAGGCATGCCGCCCGAGGGCACGCCCCCGAAATCATCCAACCTGCCGGGCAATCCCCCCGCGGATGGCGAGTCCACCAAAGCACCGCCATCCCCCGCCGGCCTGGACGACATGCCGGACGCGCCGGATGGCGCCACCCCGGACGAACCGGTGCTGCGCGGCACGGTGGCTGGCACGACCGCGCAAGGCCAGCCGATCCTCGCCACGCGCAAGGGCATGCTGGCCCTGAACGTCCAAGCGAACCTGCCGCAGGGAGCCACCGTCACCGCGGCCCTGACCGACCCCGGGCAGGCGTTGCGCGCCGCAGCGCCCGCGGCGACGCCCCCCGGCCCGCTGACGGAGCGCGACTGGCCGGCCATGCGCCAGATCCTGGCCACCCTCGCCGGCGTGGACCGTGCGGCAGCCCAGTCCCTGCTCGCCACCGCCATGCCGCAGCCGAACCGCAAGCTGACCGCGGCGCTGAGCTTCCTTCTGTCGGCGATCCGCGGCGGCGACGCCCGCGGCTGGCTCGGCGACGAGGCCGCCGCCGCCCTGGACAGGGCCGGGCGCGGCGATCTCGTCCAGCAGCTGGACCGCGAGTTCAAGTCCCTCCAGCAGCAGGCGGCCGACCCGCTGCCCGGCGACTGGCGGCCCTTCGTCCTGCCGATGTTCGACGCCAACGGCCCGCTGCCCATCCGCCTGCACATCCACCCGATCAAGGGCGATGAGGAGGAGGACGGCGGCCGCAAGGGCAAGCGCGATGGCAAGGGGAGCCGCTTCCTGCTCGACCTGGAGCTGAGCCGCCTCGGCCCCCTCCAGCTCGACGGGCTGGTGCAGCCCAACCGCTTCGACCTGATCCTGCGCAGCCACACGGCGCTGGCGCCGGAGCTGCGGCTCGACCTGATCCAGATTTTCGCCGACAGCATCCGCGCCGTGGGCTATGTCGGCGGCCTGTCCTTCCAGTCCGGCGCCAAATGCTGGGTCAAGCTGACCCGCGCCGGCGGGGCGGGCGGCCAAAGCTACACTGCTTGATGATTCCGAAACCCATGCACCGCCGCGACCTGCTGACCACTGCACCCAACCCGGGCGCCCGCCACGACTATCTGGTCGTCCTGGAAGGCGAGCCCGTTCCCGGCACGCGCCTGATCGTGCGCTATGTGCCCGACCGGCTGGTGCTGGACCCGGCCGGCTTCGCCGCCTACCTAGGCGCGCTCTCCGGCACGGCCGGCGGCGGGCTGGAGGCGCTGGCGCTCGCCGTCCTCGACGACCTCAACAACGAGCTGGTACCCCGCTGGGCCGAGGTCACGGCCGAACGCCCGGCCCCCGTGCCCCACCGCGTCGTCGTGGAAGACCGCCAGCCCGGCTGGGACAACCCCCATCTCTTCGCCCGGATGCGGCGGATCTAGACCGCACTCTGCCCGGACGGCGCCGACGGAATGCCGCATTCGGCGCGCAGGATGGCCATGTTGTGCAGGGTGGCGTTCAGAAACCGCTGAATCGACGCATCGGTGTCTTCGTTCCGATCCTGCCGTTCAAAATACGCATCGTCCATATCGGCGAACTTCGCGATGTGGTCGTCCGCGACATGCGCGCGTCCCCTGGACTTTTTTCGGATGAACTCTTCCTTTGATTTCACGCTGTAATGGTTGATCTGCCCATAATACATCGACACCGAGGACGTGAAGGCGCATTGCTGCAATTCGATGCGTTCGCCTGCGTCATTCACGCAGAACCCGCTTCGGAGCTTTGCTCCATGAATGAACATCACCCCCGTCATCGAAGGACGGACCAACGTCTTGACATGCAGGTGACCGTCGAAACGCGGCCACGCGCACCGCGTGAAGCGTTCGATGACGGGACGGGGATCCTCGTGCTCGTGCCCCGACGATCCGAAGTATTTCTCATTCACCGCGATCGCCGCCACACCGTCCCGCGACGCGCAACGCGCGACGAAATCCTTGATGGAACGATCACGCACGGGCACGAAGAACTCGTCCGCGTCGACGAACAGCAGCCAGTCATGCTGGTCGCCGAAACTGGTCAGCGCGTGGTTGTACGCGGCGATCTGCGGACTCATCCAGATCAACTTCTGCCAATCATAGCGGATTTGGACGTCGAGCTGATCGAGCGCGTCGTAGATTTCCGGATAGTCGAGGGGGCGCTCGCAATTCGGCGACGGCCACGACACCACCGTTATCGGGACTTTCGTGCCGATCCGCAGCAAAAGCTCGACCGATCCGTCCGTGCTGCCGTTGTCATAGATGATGAAATGGTCGACGCCGATGGCGATGTAATAGGCGATCCATTCCAGAAGGTAAGGCGCCTCGTTCTTCACGATTGCGCAGACTGCAATTCGCACCGCCGTGATCTCCACGCTGAAACCGGTTCTCGCCTTATGACTCGGCGCCGCTTTCCTCCTGCTGGCGGCGGCGGAAGCCGACCAGCGCGGTCTCGTCCAGCATGTTGGCCTCCTTGCGCTTCAGCTTTTCCTTCTCGCGCTTCAGCCGCTCTTCCTCGGCCAGCTCATAGCGCTTCAGCTCCTGGAACGCTTCGGCCATCTCGTCGGTGGCGACCGAGATCTGGCCCTCCACCTGCCCCATGGACTGGGTCAGGCGCTTGCCGCGTTCCATGGCGGCCTGGATGTAGTTGCTGTAGGTGAAGGAGTATTCGACATTGCTGCGGGCCGTCTCCTGCTCCGCCGCGATCTCCTCCTTCAGCCGCTCGATCTCGGCCTTCAGGCGGTCGGCGAGGTTCTGAAGCTCGGCCAGCGCGCGGCGCTTCTCGTCGAGCTTCCATTTCTGCAGGCGGATGATGGTCTTGAGGCTGCTCATTCTTGCGGCGGCCACTGTTCGATGCCGAAGATCGCGGCCAGCATGGCGTAGCTCTCGTCGAGGTTCGTCGCCTCGCGCTTGCCCTGCTTCAGGAAGGCCTCCAGCGCCGGCTGGTAATGGATGGCTTCGTCCACCTGCGGGTCGGTTCCTTTCCGGTAGGCGCCCAGGCGGATCATCTCCGCCATGTTGTCGTAGGACGACATCAGGCGGCGCGCGTGGTTCACCAGCTCGTTCTCGATGGGCGCGTTGCAACCGGGCATGGTTCGCGACACGCTGCGCAGGATGTTGATGGCGGGGTAGCGCCCGCGCTCGCCGATCTGGCGTTCCAGCACGATGTGCCCGTCCAGGATGCCGCGCACGGCATCGGCGATCGGCTCGTTGTGGTCGTCGCCTTCCACCAGCACGGTGAACAGCCCGGTGATGGAGCCCGATCCGGCCACGCCCGGCCCCGCCCGCTCCAGCAGGCGTGGCAGCTCGGCGAAGACGGTCGGCGGGTAGCCCTTGGTCGTCGGCGGTTCGCCCGCCGACAGGCCGATCTCGCGCTGGGCCATGGCGAAGCGGGTGACGCTGTCCATCATGCACAGCACGTCGCGGCCCTGGTCGCGGAAATGCTCCGCCACCGCCATGGTCATGTAGGCCGCCTGCCGGCGCATCAGCGGCGCCTCGTCCGACGTGGCGCAGACGACGATGCTGCGCGCCAGGCCCTCCTCCCCCAGATCCTCGGTGATGAACTCCTGAAGCTCGCGCCCGCGCTCGCCGATCAGGCCGATCACCGCAACCTCCGCGGCGGAGAAGCGGGCGAGCATCGACATGACCGACGACTTGCCGACGCCGGAGCCCGCGAAGATGCCCATGCGCTGGCCGCGGCAGCAGGTCAGGAAAGCGTTGATCGCGCGGATGCCCAGGTCCAGCTTCTCGCCGACGCGGGCGCGGGCGTGGGCCGAGGGCGGGTTGTTGCGCACCGGCACGCCGCGCGGCCCCTTGGGCAGCGGGCCCTTGCCGTCCACCGGCTCCCCCAGCGCGTTGATCACGCGGCCCAGCCATGCGTCGGTGGGGAAAACGGACGGCTGGCCGTCCGACACCAGAGCCCTGCAGCCGAGCCCGACGCCGTCAATGGACCCGAATGGCATAAGCAATGCGCGTCCTTGTCGAAAGCCAACCACCTCACAAGGTACTTGGCGACCGTCGCGGGATTCCACGATGCAACGGCCGCCGACGGACAATTCCTTCTCGATGCCGCCGACTTCGACCAGCAGGCCGAGCACGGCGGTGACGCGCCCGAACCGGCTGTAGCCGGGAAGGGCTTCGATCTCTTGAAGAAGGCGGGCGACGTCGGCGGGCACGGTTTTGGCTGTTTCGCGGACGTTGACAAGGAATCCGGGACGGATAACCGGGACGGGAGTACGGGCGGCGGCGCGCGCAGCGGCGGCCACCACCTGGAGTATGATCGCCTCGAAACATTAACGTTAAATGAAGCGCTATGCCTCTGGCGTTAAGCTGAATCGTCTGTTAACCTCTGTAAACAGACGAGCCGATCTGTTAAAGGTCATACGACCTTACCACGCCTTATCGGGTTGCCAGAAAAGCGCCATCAAACGTCGGGATATCGCCATGAGGGTTCTGCTGGTCGAAGACGATTCGTCCGTCGCCAAAAGCATCGAGCTGATGCTCCAATCGGAGGGCTACATCGTCGATTCAACCGACCTCGGTGAGGACGGGCTGGAAATTGGCAAGCTGTACGACTACGACATCATCATCCTGGATCTGATGCTGCCGGACATCGACGGGTACGAGGTTCTGCGCCGCCTGCGCGCCGCGCGCGTCACCACGCCGATCCTGATCCTGTCCGGCCTGTCGGAGCTTGACCACAAGATCAAGGGCCTGGGCTTCGGCGCCGACGACTACCTGACCAAGCCCTTCGACAAGCGCGAACTGATCGCCCGCATCCAGGCGATCGTGCGCCGGTCCAAGGGCCATTCCGACAGCATCATCCGCACCGGCCGCCTGACCGTGAACCTGGACACCCGCACGGTGGAGGTGGACAGCCAGCCGCTGCACCTGACCGGCAAGGAATACGGCATCCTGGAGCTGCTGTCGCTCCGCAAGGGCACCACGCTGACCAAGGAGATGTTCCTGAACCATCTCTACGGCGGTATGGACGAGCCGGAGCTGAAGATCATCGACGTGTTCGTCTGCAAGCTGCGCAAGAAGCTGGTGGCGGCCACGCAGGGCGACAATTACATCGAGACGGTCTGGGGCCGCGGCTATGTGCTGCGCGACCCGCACGAGGACGCCGCACCGCTCCCGCGCGTCCCGCACCCCCAGGCCCAGGCGGCGGGCTGACGCCCGCCCCTTCTCTCGGAACGTCAATCGTAGGTTGGGTGAAGCGTCAGCGAAACCCAACATCGCCTGCATGGTGACGCGTGTTGGGTTGCGCTGACGCTCCACCCAACCTACGCGGAAACCGACGCGGCGGCGGCGCTCACACCGCCGCCTTCAGCCCGCCCGGCGCGGTGAAGCCGCCCAGGCTGTAGAGCCCGCGCTGCCCGTCCACCGGCTTGAAGCGCTCCGTGATGCCCAGGACCGTCTCGGCGCCGCCGAGATACAGCACGCCGTCCTGCGGCATCTGCCGGGCGATGGCGTCCAGCACCTTGGTCTTGGTCGGCTGGTCGAAATAGATCAGCACGTTGCGGCAGAACACCACGTCGAATTGGCCCAGCGCCGACAGGTCGCCCAGCAGGTTGAACTCGCGGAAGCTGACCATCTGCCGCAGCTGCTGGCTGATCTGCCACTTGTCGCCCTGCTGCTTGAAGTGCTTCACCAGCATCTGGATGGGCAGGCCGCGCTGCACCTCGAACTGGGTGTAGACGCCGGACTTCGACCGCTCCACCATCTCCGACGAGATGTCGGTGCCGACGATCTCGATCCGCCAGCCGGCGATCTTCGCCGCGTCCTCGTTCAGCATCATGGCCAGCGAGTAGGCCTCCTGCCCCGAAGAGCAGGCGGCCGACCAGATGCGGATGGACCGCTTGGTCGCGCGGGTCTCCAGCAGCCGCGGCAGGACGATCTGCCGGAACTGGTCGAAGGGCTTCTGGTCGCGGAAGAAGGAGGACTCGTTGGTGGTCATCGCCTCCGTGATGTCGCGCAGCAGGGCTTCGTCCTTGCGCGTGCGCACGGTGGCGGCCAGCTCCTCCAGCCCCTTCATGTTCCACTTGCGCGCCACCGGCATCAGCCGGGATTCGAGCAGGTAGGCCTTGTCGCGGGTGAGGACGAGTCCGGAACGCTGCTTGAGCAGCGTGGAGAACATGTCGAAATCTTCGACTCTCATGCTGCCCTCGACGCGAACTTGCGGATGTAGGGTCCGATTTCCTTCAGCGGCAGCACGGCGGAACAGATGCCCGCCTGGGCCACGGCGCCGGGCATGCCCCAGACCACGCTGGACGCCTCGTCCTGCGCGATCAGCGTGCCGCCGGCGTTCACCACCTCGGTGCAGCCCTTCAGCCCGTCCTGGCCCATGCCGGTCAGGATGCAGGCCAGCACCTTGCGGCCGTAGGCGCGCACGATCGACCGCATCATCGGGTCCACCGCCGGGCGGCAGAAATTCTCGGGCGGGTCCTTGGTCAGCGCGATGACGTTGGCGCCGGCGCGCTGGTGAACCAGCATGTGGAAATCGCCGGGCGCGATGTAGCAGCGCCCCTGGACGATCGGCTCGCCGTCCTTCGCCTCCTGGGCGTTCAGCCCGCACTGGCGGGTGATGTGCTCCGCCAGGATGGTGGTGAAGGTGGCCGGCATGTGCTGGGTGATCAGGATCGGCTGCGTCACGCCGCCCTTCAGGTGGCTCAGCACCTCGAACAGCGCCTGCGGGCCGCCGGTGGAGCTGCCGATGGCGATCAGGTCCGGCTTCACCGGGGCGGCGGCGCCGACGGCGGGCGCGGGGCGCAGGGTCACCGGCGGCGGTTCGCGCTTCAGGAAGGCCGGCGACACCGGGGCCAGCGGCCGCAGTTCCCCGCGGGAGCGGGAGCCGGCGCGCTTGGCCGCCGCGCCCAGCGCCTTCACCTTGGACACCAGCTCGCGCTTGAAGTCTTCCGCCCCGCCGATCTCGCGGGTCGAGGTGGGCTTCGGGATGTAGTCGGCCGCACCCGCCGACAGGCAGCGCATGGAGATGTCGGCCCCGCGCAGCGTGAGCGTGGAGGCCATGATGATCTTGACCTGCGGCGCCACCGCCAGCAGCTTCGGGATGGCGGTCAGGCCGTCCATCACCGGCATTTCGATGTCCAGCACGATCACGTCGATCGAGTTGCGCTGGAGCGAGTTGATGGCCATCTGCCCGTCGCCGACGGACGCAACGACCCGGATGTCGGGGTCGCCTTCCAGGGCGCGGGTCAGGAGGCCGCGGATCACGGCGGAGTCGTCCACCACCATGACCCGGACCGGATCCTGGTTGGTCGGCGATGACGGCGGCGCTGCGGCAAAGGGGCTCTTGCCAAAACGGTCGGACATGACGCGGTCAGCCTTTCGGCGGCCAGGGCGGCTGCGATGCGGGGTGGACCCGCGTCACAGCAGACCGACCTGCTGGAACTTGGTCTGGATGATGTCGCTGTCGAAGGGCTTCATGATGTACTCGTTCGCCCCTGCGGACAGCGCCTCCTGGATGTGCGCCAGATCGTTTTCCGTCGTGCAGAAGACGACTTTGGGAAAGTCCCCGCCGCTCATCTTCCGCAGGCGGCGGAGGAACTCGATGCCGGTCATCACCGGCATGTTCCAGTCCAGAAGGATGGCGTCCGGCATCCGGTCCGCGCAGGCCTCCATGGCCTGTTTGCCGTCCTCCGCCTCGGTGCAGGCGAAGTTCAGCTCCTCCAGGATCTTCCGCGCGACCTTACGGACCACGCGGCTGTCATCGACCACAAGGCAGGATTTCATGGTGACTCGGGCCTCAAGGCTTCGCTTTTTCAGCAGACCGGTGAGAGTAGCCTCAGGCCGCTTCCATGGTGGTGAAATTCAGCAGGCGCGGCACGTCCAGCACCACCATCAGCTGCCCGTTCAGGCGGTAGATGCCGGTGGACACCTCCCGCCAGCGCGGATCGAGCGTCGCCGGATTGCGCTCGAAGTCGTCGTTGGACAGGCTGAGCACCTCGCCGACGCTGTCGACCATCAGGCTGTACAGCTCGCCGCGCAGGTCGACCACGATGGACATGCCCGGCTTGTCCTTCGGGCGCGACGGCAGGCCGAGCCGCAGGCGGACATCGATGGCGGTGACGATGCGGCCGCGCAGGTTCAGCGATCCGGCGACCTCCGGCGGGGCGAGCGGGATGCGGGTGATCCGCTGGTGCCCCAGCACGTCCTGGACTTGGAGGACCGGGATGCCGAACAGCTGGTCGGCGATCGTCATGGTCACATAGTCCTGGTTGCCGCCGGAGACGATCTCGTCGCCCTTGGCCTTCTTGGTCGTGGTGGGCAGCTTGGCGTTGCTCATGCGGCACCTTTCTGCTCGGACAGCGTCTGCTGGAGCGCGTACAGCAGCGCGTCACGGTCGAACTTGGCGACATAGTCGGTGAAGCCGGCCTGGCGTCCGCGGTCGAGGTCGCGCGGGCTGGCGTGGCTGGACAGGGCGACCATCGGGACGGCGCTCCAGCGGCCGCCCTGGCGGACCGCTTCGGCGAAGTCGAAGCCGCTCATGCCCGGCATCTCGATGTCCGACACGATGACGTCGAAGTCCTCGCCCGACTCGCACAGGGCCAGGGCCTCCGTGGCGTTCTCCACGGCCGTCACGTCGTAGCCGGCCACCGACAGCAGCGGGGTCAGCAGGTTGCGGAAGAAGGGGCTGTCGTCGACCAGCAGCACGCGCTGCTGCGCCTTCTCCTCCTCGTAGGCGTCGGTCGAGGAGGAGCCGAACCAGTCCTTGTAGGCCTGCGTCAGGAAGAAGCCGGCGTCGATGACGTCGGTCGCCTTGCCGGCGATGATGGCGGAGCCCATCATGCCCGGACGCTCGGCGGTCAGCTGGACCACCAGCCGCTCCTCCACGATGTCCACGATCTCGTCGACGATCAGGCCCATGCTGCGGTCGCCGTCGGCGAAGACCAGCACCGGCTGGCGCCCTTCGCTTTCCATGGCGAAGGCCGGGTCGATCGGAACCAGCGGCATCAGCTTGCCGCGGTACTGGACGACCGGCATGCCGTTCGACTGCTCGACGGAGGCGAGGTCCACGTCCTCCAGGCGGGCGACCAGCGACAGCGGCACCGCCTTCGGCGCGCCGGCGCCGGCGCGGAACAGCAGCAGCGCCATCTTGTCCTCCTGGCGGGTCGCCTGGACCGAGGTCGTCTCCTTGCTGACGTTCTCGCCCATGGTCATCTCGCCGGTCGCCGACGCGATGCCGTTCGGGTCGAGGATCATGATGACCGAGCCGTCGCCGAGGATCGTGTTGCCCGAGAACATCTCGATGTGGCGCAGGATCGGCGCCACCGGCTTCACCACGATTTCCTCGGTGTCGAACACGCGGTCGACCATGATGCCGAAGGTGTAGGTGCCGACCTGGGTGACGACGATGAAGGTCTCGTCGTCCTTCTTCTCCGCCCCTTCCTGGTCGTCGAGCCGCAGCAGTTCCTGGAGCGAGACCAGCGGCAGCAGGCGGTTGCGCAGGCGCAGGACGGGCGTGCCCTTCAGCCGCTCGATGGTGTGCTCGCTGTCGGCGGCGGCGCGCACCAGCTCGACCACGCTGATCTGCGGGATGGCGAAGCGCTCGCCCGCGCATTCCACGATCAGGGCGGAGACGATGGCCAGCGTCAGCGGGATCTTGATGACGAAGGTCGAGCCCTTGCCCTGCTGGGACTTGATCTCGATCGTGCCGCCGATCTTCTCGATGTTGGTCTTCACCACGTCCATGCCGACGCCGCGGCCGGACACGTTGGTGACCTTCGCGGCGGTCGAGAAACCCGGCTTCATGATGAACTGGATGATCTGCTGGTCCGACATCGTCGCCAGCTCACCCTCGCTCGCCAGGCCGTTCTGGATGGCCTTCTGCTTGATCTTGTCGATCGCCAGGCCCTTACCGTCGTCCTGGATCTCGATGATGATGTGGCCGCCTTCGTGATAGGCGTTCAGCGTGATGCGGCCGGTCTCCGACTTGCCGGAGCGCAGGCGCTCCGCCGGGGTTTCCAGGCCGTGGTCCGCCGAGTTGCGCACCATGTGCGTCAGCGGGTCCTTGATCAGCTCCAGCACCTGGCGGTCCAGCTCGGTGTCGGCGCCGAGCATCTGGAGGTCGATCTTCTTCGCCAGTTCGTGCGCCAGGTCGCGGACCAGGCGCGGCAGCTTGGCCCAGGCGTTGCCGATGGGCTGCATGCGCGTCTTCATGACGCCCTCCTGCAGCTCCGACGTCACGTGGTTCAGGCGCTGCAGCGGGGCGGCGAACTCGCTCTCCTTCTGGGAGCGCAGGATCTGGAGCAGCTGGTTGCGGGTCAGCACCAGCTCCGAGACCATGGTCATCAGGTTTTCGAGCAGGTCCACGTTCACGCGGATGGTCTGCGCGGCGACCGCCGATTCCTTCGCGGCGGCCTCGGGGCCGGCACCGGCCGAGCCGGCGGCGTCGGCGGCAGCGGCGGCGGGAACCTTGGCGGCGGGGGCCGGCTCGGCGTCCGGTACGACGAGGTCCTGGGACGGGGCGGGTTCGTCGGCGGGCTCCGGCGCGACCGGGGCGAGCGCGGTGCTGGTCGGGCCCGGCGTGGCGTTCCAGATCGCCTCGAGCTCGTCGAGCGTGACGTTGCCGGAGGAGGACGGGACCGGCACCTCCGCTGCGGCGACGGCCGGGGCCGTCGGCTCGGGCGCCGGGGCGGGCTTCGCCGCGGGGGCGCCGCCGCCCAGCTTGCCTTCGGCGCACAGGTTCAGGCGCTCAATCAGCGGCAGGTCGTCGCCGGGCGGCTCGGCCTCGGTGGCCTCCAGCACGGCGAGCAGGCTCTTGATGGTGTCCAGCGCCTGCAGGATCAGCGACACCGCTTCCGGGGTGATGGTCAGTTCCCCGTCGCGGAACTTGCCCAGCACGTTCTCCGACGCGTGGGCCACCTTCTCCAGGCGCGGCAGGCCGAGGAAGCCGCAGGTGCCCTTGATGGTGTGGACGAGTCGGAAGATGTTCGACAGCAGTTCAGGATTGTTGGGATTCTGCTCCAGACGGACCAGTTCCACGTCGAGAACGGACAGGTTTTCGTTGGTTTCCGTCAGGAATTCAGAGAGCAGATCATCCATGTCGCGATCCCCAAGCCCTCAATGATGGTCCGATTCCGGCCGGCCGTCCGGGCTGGCGGCTTGCACAAAGCCGCCGGTACGGGCCATTCCAGCTACGCGGGGAGCGTGTCAAACACTGATTAAGAGAACCTTACCTCTTTCGATACCACCCCGGCGGTCCGGTTGCGAAAGCCCGCCTGCGTTTCCATAGTCACAGCCGGGCGGACGTCGCCCGGCATGGAGACGCGGGAGAGCGCAGGCATGACCGACGAGGAGGCGGCGCAGGCGGTGCGCGCGGCGGTGGCCGCGCTGAACGAGGCGATGGCCGCCGCGGCCCGGCGCAGCATCGCCGTGGAACTGCGCACCACGGCGCACCAGACCGCCGAAGGGGTGGAGCGCATCGTCGCCGAGGCGCGCCTCTTCAAGCGCCTTTGATGAGCGCCCCGCTCACCATTCCACGGTGAAGACCAGAGTCTCCGGCCCGGACGGCGTGGCGGCGACGCGGTACCCGTCGTCCTCAGCGAAGCGGCCTGTCATGTAGGCGTGGATGGTGCGCGGGGTCAGGTCCGCCGGCGCGACGCTGCCGTTCAGCGCCGCTTCCGCCTCCGGCTTCAGGGCGCCCGGGCGGCCGGTCGCGGTGATTGTGAAGCGGCCGGACTGCTCGTCGCCCGTGGCGGCGACGGCGATGGTGCCGCCGTGGGTCAGCGCCTCGTCGGCCAGGATGATGACGTTCAGCAGGGCCTTCGCCGCCCCCCGCTTGAAGGCGAGCTGGTCGTTCGGCACCCCCGCCGGCCAGTCCAGCCGCGTGCGCCCGCCCTCCAGCAGCCCCTGCGCGGAGGCGCGCGTGTCGCCGAAGCCCTTCTGCTCCCGCCCGGCGAGCCCATAGGCGAGGCGGAAGACGCGCAGGCGGCGGTCAGCCTGCCCCGACGAATGCTCGATCAGCTTGATCGCCTCGCCCGCGAAGCCACCGCCGGCCGGCTCGTCGTCCTCCATCTCCTCGATCAGTTCCAACCCGTTGCGGATGGCCCCGACCGGGCTGACGAGATCGTGGCAGATGCGCGAGGCGAGAAGCTCGATGACGCGGATGTCCAACGGCACGGACGGTCTCCAAACTGGTGTGATGGCTCGTGGGGTGGACGGGAACTTCCGCGAAGCCCCCCGCATTCTGTAGCATCGGGATCCGCAGCACCCGTTTGTAACACCTCAACACGGCGAAGGGGAGAGACGCCATGGACGATTCGCTGGTTCCCGGCGCCTGGGTTCGCCATCCCGGACAGCCGGACTGGGGCCTGGGGCAGGTGCAGTCGGCGATCGGCGACCGCGTCACGGTGAATTTCGAGCATGCCGGCAAGGTGCTGATCAACACGGCGGTGATCGCCCTCACGGTCACCGACCCGGGCGCGGAGGCGCCCGACGATCCGACCGGAACACGCCGATGACGGGCCGGCGTGCCATGGCCCGTCTGGTCGCCGCCGGCCTGCTGGTTGCCGGGCCCGCGCTGGCCGACCCTCCGTCCGCCCCTCCTCCGGACCCGGAACACGGGAAGGCCCTGTTCCGCGCCTGCTCCCTGTGCCACACCCTGACACCGGACGGCGGCAACCGCGCCGGGCCGACCCTGTGGGCCCTGTTCGGCCGTCCGGCCGGCTCAGTGCCCGGCTACCGCTATTCCGAGGCGCTGAAGAACAGCGGAATCGTCTGGGACGAGAACACGGTATCCCGCCTGTTCGAGGCCGGGCCCGACACCGTCACGCCGGGCAGCAAGATGCCGCTCCAGACGATCCCCAGCGCGTCCGACCGCGCCGATCTCGTCGCCTACCTGCGCGAGGTCACGACCCCGCCTTGACCGGCAGCGTTGCCGGGGTTGAAGCCAAGCCCACGCCCGCCTATGGTCCTGGGAAACGGGTGCCCGCGCGCGCCCGGCCACTCACACCTCACGGGGAGCGTCACCCATGAAGGCCATGGTGCTTGGATTCGCCGCCGCCGCCCTGATCGCGTTCGGCGCCTCGGTCGCCCTGAAGTCCATGGACGACAGTTCGGCGCACCGCTACGCCTCCTCGTCGGTCCGTTTGTAGGTGGTCCGTTTGTAGGTGGTCCGCCTGTAAGGCCGCGATCGCCTCCGATTACCTAAAAAGCAAGGAAACCCTTTCCGGGCGAAGGGTCTCGCAGTACCATCACCCCCCGAGCGTACTTCCGCCGGAGGGCTGTCGGGTTGCGGTCGCGTCTGAAATGGGGAATGGGCGCGTTCGGCATTCTTCTGATCCTTGGCTTCAACGCCATGATCGGATACGACCTGCTGCGCGACCATCAGGACACCCTTCAATCGGCGCACGACGAAACGCAAAGCCTGTCCGTCGTCCTTGAACGTCACGCCACCGACAGCTTCGCCGGGGTGGACAAGATCCTGGCGGGCCTGGCGGAGGTCCTGTCCGTCCGCGACGACACCTTCCAGCGCGCCGATCCCGACATCCACGCGCTGCTGCGCCGCCAGGCGGCGCTGTCCCCGCTGACCCGGGCCATCCTCTTCATCGGGGCCGACGGCCAGCTTCTCCACGATTCCGACGCGCCGCAGCCGGCCAGCCTGAACCTGTCCGACCGCGACTACGTCATCGTCCACAAGGAACACCGGACGGTGGGGGCCTCCGGGGCCGCAAGGGCCTATGTCGGCCTGCCGGTGCGCGGACGCACGTCCGGCACATGGTTCGTCAGCATGAGCCGGCGTTTCGAGACGCCCGACGGGCGGTTCGCCGGGGTGATCGTCGCCATCGTCGAGCCGATCGCCTTCCGGCGCTTCTACGAGACGCTGCGCCTCGGGCACGACTCCATCGTCACGCTGTTCCACACCGACGGCCAGATCCTGGCGCGCCACCCGGACCACGACGCGAACATCGGCCGTTCCGCGCTGAACAACCCGCTGTTCACCACCTACCTGAAGTCGGCCGCGGAAGGCACCCGGGAATACCGGGCGCCGGGCGAGGACCAGCCGCGCATCCTCAGCTACCGCCGCTCGTCGGACTTCCCCATCGTCGTCGACGTGTCCGTCACGCGCGAGGCGGTGCTGGCCCCCTGGCGGAAGCGGGCGTTCAACGCGGCACTGGTGCTGGCCGCCGGCAACGGCATGCTCGCCCTGCTGATCCTGCTGCTGCTGCGCGGGATCGGCCAGCGGGAGCGCATGCTGGCCGACCTGCAATCCAACGAACGCGCCCTGCGCGCGAGCCAGACCCGCCTGATCGCCGACATCGCCGCCCGCCACCGCGTGGAGGCGGAACTGATCGCCGCGAAGCAGGCCTCCGACGACGCGAACCAGGCGAAGACGCAGTTCCTCGCCAACATGAGCCACGAGCTGCGGACCCCCCTGAACGCCATCATCGGCTTTTCGGAGGCTCTGCTGACCGGGATCTTCGGGCCGATGGCGACGCGCCAGGCGGACTATGTCGGCGACATCCGGCGCTCCGGCCTGCATCTGCTCAGCCTGATCAACGACATCCTCGACACGACCAAGATCGAGTGCGGCAAGTACAGCCTGCACGAGGAAAGCCTGTCGGTCCGCGACCTCGCCCTGCACGGCCTGCGGCAGATCGAGCCGCTGGCCGGGGAGAAGGGCATCGCCCTGGCTGTTCAGGTTCCGTCGTCCCTTCCCCGCCTGTGGGCCGACGAACGGGCGATGACCCAGGTTCTGCTGAACCTGCTGTCGAACGCCGTGAAGTTCACCCCGGCGGGCGGGCGGACGTCCCTGACCGCCTCCCTGACGGCGGAGGGCGCGCTGCGGCTCCAGGTCGCGGACACCGGCATCGGCATACCGGCCGCGGATCTCCAGCGCGTGCTGGAGCCGTTCCAGCAGGTGGAGAACGTCCACACGCGGCGTTACCCCGGAACCGGCCTCGGCCTGCCGCTGGTGAAGTCCCTGGTGGAGCTGCACGGCGGCCGCTTCACCCTGGAAAGCGAGCCCGGCGAGGGCACCACCGCCACCGTCACCCTCCCCGCCTTCCGCGTGCGCGCTTCCGTACCCGTGGCCGTAGCAGCACCGTAGGTTGGGTGGAGCGCCAGCGGAACCCAACATCGTCGCGGTGCGTAGTGTGTTGGGTTCCGCTGACGCTCCACCCAACCTACGAACCTACGATCCCTTCCTACCCCCCCGCCCGCGTCCGCGCCATGCGGTCGGCCGTCTGCATGGCGGCGATCAGGCTGGAGGCGCCGGCCTTGCCCGTGCCGGCGATGTCCAGCGCGGTGCCGTGGTCGGGGGAGGTGCGGACGAAGGGCAGCCCCAGCGTGATGTTGACACCGGTGTCGAAGTCGATGGTCTTCAGCGGGATCAGCGCCTGGTCGTGGTACATACACAGCGCGGCGTCGAACCCGCCGCGCGCCGCCGCGTGGAACAGCGTGTCGGACGGGCGCGGGCCTATGGCGTCGATGCCCTCCGCGCGCAGGGCCGCGACGGCCGGCGCGATGATCTCGATCTCCTCCCGCCCCATGCTGCCGTCCTCGCCGGCGTGGGGATTCAGCGCCGCCACGGCCAGGCGCGGCCGCTCGATGCCGAAGTCGCGGGCCAGACCCGCCGCGGTAACGCGGCCGGCGTGCAGGATGGCCGCGGTGGTCAGCTGGTTCACCGCGTCGCGCAGCGACACGTGGATGGTCACCGGCACCACGCGCAGGTCGCGCGCGGCCAGCATCATCACCGGCTCGTCCGTCATCCCGGCGAGGTGCGCCAGATATTCGGTGTGGCCCGGGTGGCGAAAGCCGGCGGCGTAGAGCGCCGACTTCTGGATCGGGTTGGTGACGACCGCGGCGGCCTCGCCGCTGCGCACCAGGGCGACCGCCCGGTCGATGCTGGCGATCACCGCCGCCCCGTTGGCCGGATCGGGCCGGCCGGGCTCGACCGGCGCGGCGAGCGCCTGGGGCAGCACCGGCAACGCGTGGGCGAACACGCCGCCGGCCTCGGCCGCGGAGGACACGGCGCGAACGGGGACGTCCAGCCCGATGCGCGCGGCCAGCCGCGTCAGGCGGTCCGGATCGTCCAGCAGGACGAAGGGCGGCACGTCACCCTGTCCATCGGCAGCGTCCCGCGCCGCCCAGGCCTTCAAGACGATCTCCCCGCCGATCCCGGCCGGCTCGCCCATGGTGACGGCGAGCGGCGGCCGGACCGCGGCGCCCGCCATCAGACGCGGAACTCCACGAAGGCGGAGCGGCGCAGGTCACGCAGGTAGCGGCGGGACAGCAGGTCGGCGCGCTCGTTGATCAGGTCGCGCTCGATCTCCTCGCGCGGCGGCATCTTGATGTCCTTCGGATCGACCGGCGGCGGCGGGGCCGGGGCGGCGACCTGCTGCGGCTCCGGCTCGGGCGGCGGCGCGATCATCGGCATGTCGCGCTTGCAGACGATCAGGATGACGGCGCCGCCCGGGCTCATCAGCACGGGGCTGGGCTGCCCGACCGGGATGGCGACGACCAGCTGCTGCAGGCCGGGCGGCAGGTCCTTGGCGCGGAGCGTGCCCATGTCGCCCGATTCCGGCACGCCGGTGGCCTTGGCCTTCTCCTCGAAGTCGGCGCAGCTCTTGATCGACTTGCGGATCTTCTCCGCCTGGGCCTTGACGGCGGCCAGCTGCTCCTTGCCCTGACCCTGGGCCGGCAGGACGATCTGCTTCATGTTGACCTTGGTCTTGGCAAGGTCGGGCTTCGGCTGGGCGCGCGGCCGCGGCGGGGGAGGCGGGGCGGCCGCCGCGCTGGCGCCGCCGGTGGCGGTGGCGCTGCTGCCGAAGGCGCGCTGGTCGCGCACCAGCAGCACGTGATAGCCGGTCGCCGTGCGCACGGGGGCCGACATCTGGCCCGGCCGCATGGTGGTCAGCACCTTGTCCAGCTCGGGGTTCAGCTCGCCGGAGCGGACCCAGCCCATGTCGCCGCCCGCGGCGGCGCCGGCCGACTGCGAGAACTGGCGGGCCAGCGCCGCGAAGTTGCCGCCGCGCCGCACCTCCTCGACCAGGCGGTCGGCGGTGCGGTGCACCTCGTCCTCCTGGTCCGGGGTGTCGACGGCCAGGAAGATTTCGGCGACCAGATATTCCGGCTTGCCGATGTTGGCCTTGATGCGCTGCATCACGGCGTCGACTTCCTCGTCGCCGACCACGATCTCCTGGCGGCTGCGGCGCTGCATCACCTTCTGCCAGGCCAGCAGGGCGCGCACCTGCTCCTTCAGCGTCGACACCGGCACGCCCTGGCTCTTCAGCAGCGCGTCCAGCTGCGGGCGTCCCATGCGGTTCTGGTCGGCGATGCGCTTGATCGCGTCCTCGATCTCCGCCGGCGGCACCGTCACGCCGAGGCGCTTGGCCTCCTGGATCTGGAGGCGTTCGTCCACCAGCTGGCGCAGGATCTGCGGGGTCAGGCGCTGGCGCGTCTCCGCCGTGTCCTGCACCCCGGCGTTCAGCAGCGCCAGGCGGATGCGGGCGTAGACGTCCGACAGGGAAATGACCTCGTCGTTGACCACCGCGGCGATCCGTTCGGCCGGAGCCGGCGCGCTGGCGGCGGGAGCGTTGGGGGCCTTTCCGGCCGGGGCCTTCGCCGCCTGCGCAAGCGCGGACGACGCGGGGACCGCGGCAAGAAGGGCACAAGCGGTCGCCGCGGCGAAGGCTGACCGGACGGCTCGCAAACTCGACATGGTGCTCCAGCTCCAGAGGTGGTTGCCGTTTAATACGGCCCGACCACGCGCGTGTAAACGGAATCGTGGACGCGAGAGTGGAACGGAATTGTGGCCAAAGACGGGGCGCGCGCCCCGCCGCCCCGACTTTTCCGCCTCCCGTCCTCGCTCAGCCGTCCTCCAGATGCAGAAGCGCCGCGATGCCCAGCAGCAGGCTGACCGCCGCCGGGCTCCAGGCCGCCATGGCCAGCGGGATCGTTTCCGAAATGCCGAAGGTGCGGATGACGTCGCTCGCCACGAACAGCACGAATCCCGTCAGCACGCCGCCGGTGACCATGACCATCGTGCCGCCCCGGCGCGGCAGCCGCAGGGAGAAGGCGGCGGCGAACAGCACCATCGCGACATAAAGCAGCGGCTGCGACAAAAGCGACTGATAGTGCAGCCGGTGCCGCGTCGCCGGGAAGCCCGTCGCCTCCAGCGTCTGGATGAAGCGCGGCAGCTGCCAGAAGGAGATGGTCTCGGGCGAGGCGAAGCTCTCCTCGATCGTCGCGCGGTCCAGTTCCGTCGGGACGGTGTAGGACGGGACGGTTTCCGATTCCTTCTTGCCCTCGTTGATGGTGGCGCTCTTCAGCTCCAGCTGGCGGGCCTGCAGCAGGGCGGTCGGCGCGTCCACGCGGCCAAGGTACTTCATGTCGCGGTCGAAGCGCAGGACGATCACCTGCGACATCTCGAAGGTCTGCGGGTTGATCAGGTCCGCGTGGATGAAATACTGCTCCCGCTCGCCCTGCTGGCGCAGCCACAAGCCGCTGCGCGACACGTCGAAGCTGCTGGCGCGCAGCTTCAGGTAGCGGTCCTGCATCTGGTTGTACTTGGCGATGAAGACCGCGCCGACCGGGTTGATCAGCGTCACCTTGACCGCGCCGATCAGGGCGGCGGCGAGCAGAACGGGCATCAGGAACTGCCAGGCCGACACGCCGACCGCGCGCGCCACCACCAGCTCCGCGCTGCGCGTCAGCCGCCAGAAGGTGAACATGCCGCTGAACAGGATCACGAAGGGGAAGATCTGCTGCCCGATCTCCGGCAGCTTCATCAAGGCCATCTCCACGATCAGGCCCATCGTGATGTCCGGCTTGCTGCCAGCGCGGCGCAGCAGCTCCACAATGTCCAGCAGCATGATGATCGACAGCAGGATCAGCAGCAGCAGGACGAACCAGGTGACGAACTGGCGCCCGATGTAGCGCGACAGCGTGGCGGATGAGTACATGGCGCCGGCCTCCCCGGCCGATGAACGGGCGAATGGCGCCCCGGCCGGTGCAATGACCGCGGCGCCGCCGGGGCTATGTACTGCGGACCGGCGCAGGAAACAACTGGCCCGCGCCTTGACAGGGCGCGTGGGAAGGTCTTTATCGCAAGGAGGTTGCTGATCGATCCCACCCTTCCCGGCGCTTTCGCGCCGGGCGTTCCAGCCGAGAGGACTCGATGAAGTTCGCCTTTGCCAAGCCGGCGCTCCCCAAATCCGGCACCGTCGCCGTCACCGTCGCCAACGAGCGGACGCTCGGCGCCGCCGGCCAGGATCTGGACCAGAAGACCGGCGGAGCGTTGACCCGCGCCATGAAGGCAAGCCGGTTCACCGGCAAGAAGGAGGAGACGCTCGCCATCCTCGCCCCCGCCGGCGTGGAGCTGGACCGCATCCTGCTGGTCGGCGTGGGCAAGGCGGAGGAGGTCGGCGACACCGCGCTCCAGTCCGCCGGCGGCGCCCTGGTGGCGGCGCTCGACAAGTCGGGCGAGAGCGAGGTGTCCGTGCTGCTCGACCTGCCGGCCGGCGCCGGCCTCGCCCCGGCCGACGCGGCGGCGGAGCTGGCCTTCGGCGGCCGCCTGCGCTCCTACAAGTTCGACAAGTACCGCACGACCGAGAAGAAGGACGCCAAGCCGTCCCTGAAGAAGGTGACCGTGCTGACCGCCGACGCCGACGGCGCCAAGCGCGCCTACGGCCGGCTGGAAGGGCTGGCCGACTCCGTCGCCTTCACCCGCGACCTGGTGTCGGAGCCCGCCAACGTCCTGCACCCCGAAAGCCTGGCGGAGCGCTGCAAGGATCTGGCCGAGGTCGGCGTCGAGGTCGAGGTGCTCGACCTCAAGAAGCTGAAGAAGCTGGGCATGGGCGCGCTGATCGGCGTCGCCCAGGGCAGCGCGTATGAGCCGCGCGTCGTCGTCATGCGCTGGAACGGCGCCCCCGACGCGGAGGATCGCCGCCCCGTCGCCTTCATTGGCAAGGGCGTCACCTTCGACACCGGCGGCATCTCCATCAAGCCGGCGGCCGGCATGGAGGACATGAAGTGGGACATGGGCGGCGCCGCGGTGGTCATCGGCACCATGCGCGCGCTGGCCGCCCGCAAGGCCAAGGTGAACGCGGTCGGCATCGTGGGCCTGGTGGAGAACATGCCGTCCGGCACCGCGCAGCGGCCGGGCGACGTCGTCACCTCCATGTCCGGCCAGACCATCGAGGTCATCAACACCGACGCCGAGGGGCGCCTCGTCCTGGCCGACGTCCTGTGGTACGCGCAGGAGAGCTTCAAGCCGCGCCTGATGGTCGACCTCGCCACCCTGACCGGCGCCGTCATCATCGCGCTGGGCCACGAGCACGCCGGCCTGTTCGCCACCGACGACGCGCTGGCCGACGGGCTGCTGGCCGCCGGCACGGCGGTGGGCGAGCCGCTGTGGCGCCTGCCCATGGGCGACGCCTACGACAAGGACATCAACTCCGACATCGCCGACATGAAGAACGTCGGGTCGGGCCGTGGTGCGGGCAGCATCATCGGCGCGCAGTTCCTGAAGCGCTTCGTCAACGACGTGCCCTGGGCGCACATCGACATCGCCGGCGTCGCCTGGTCGAAGAAGGACAGCGCCACGGTGCCGAAGGGCGGCACGGGCTTCGGCGTGCGCCTGCTCGACCGCTTCGTGGCAGACCACCATGAAAACTAACCACCACGAAGGCTGACCGCAGCTTCATGACCGAAATCCGCTTTTACCACCTCCAGCGGCGCACGCTCGAACAGGCGTTGCCGAAGATCCTGGAGAAGGTGATCGAGCGCAGCTGGCGGGCCGTCGTGCTCGCCGGCTCGCCCGAGCGGGTGGACGCGCTCAACCAGCATCTGTGGACCTACGACCCGGCTTCCTTCCTGCCGCACGGCAGCGCCCGCGACGGTTTCGCCGAACGGCAGCCGGTCTGGCTGACCGCGGAGGACGAGAACCCCAACGGCGCCACCGTGCTGGTGCTGGTCGACGGCGTGACCAGCGACCGGCTGGGCACCTACGACCTCGTCTGCGACCTGTTCGACGGCAACGACGAGGAGGCCGTCCTGGCCGCGCGCGACCGCTGGAAGGCCTGCAAGGCCGCCGGCCACGGCCTGACCTATTGGCAGCAGAACGACCGCGGCGGCTGGGAAAAGCGCGCCTGACCACCATCGGCCTCCACCACCGATCGTTGTAACGGCGGAATTTTTTCGCGCCAGATGACAAACTGGTTGCAATGCGGAGCATTTATGGTGACCTTAAGGTAATCCTTTCCTAAGGATTAACCTTTTCGGATCCAGGCTATTCGCGCCCGGCCATACCCGGCGCCGGACGGCTGGCTTGGAACCGGCCAGGGACGATGGAACGGCACCGGATACCCGCGGGACAACGACAGCGCCTTCATGACACGCAGCATCGACCAGAGCCTCGCGCGGGAAATCAAGGATGCCGCCATCCTGATCGTCGACGACAACCACTCGAACGTCGAGCTGCTGCGCGAGATCCTGAGGCATGACGGCTACACCGGCGTCCGGGGGGAGACCGACCCCCGCGTGGTTCCCGCCCTCTGCGAGGCCGAACGCTTCGACCTGCTGCTGATCGACATCCGCATGCCGCACATGAGCGGGTTCGAGCTGATGGAGCGGGTGCGGGCCATCCACGCCGACGATTACGTCCCGGTTCTGGTCCTGACCGCCCACACCGACCAGGAGACCCGGCGCAAGTCGCTGGAGCTGGGCGCCAACGACTTCCTGACCAAGCCCTTCATCGCGTGGGAGCTGCTGCACCGCGTCCGCAACATGCTGGACATCCGCATGCTCTACCGCCGCGCCGCCGAGGAGAACCGGGAGCTGGAGCGGCGGGTGACCGAACGCACGGCGGAGCTGAGCGCGGCGCTCGACGCCGCCCGCCAGGCCGACCGCGCGAAGCTCGACTTCCTGTCGGTGATGAGCCACGAGCTGCGCACGCCGCTGAACTCCATCATCGGCTTTGCGGAGGTGCTCGCCAAGGACGGGCAGGACCGGCTCGGCGAGCGCGACAGCCAGGAATACGTCACCTTGATCGAGGAGAGCGGCAAGACCCTGCTCACCATGGTCAACAAGATCCTGGACTACACGCGCGCCTCGACCGGCGGCATCGAGCTGTCGGAATCGGACGTCGACCTGCCCCGCCTGCTGGACAGCTGCCTCGCCGTGCTCCTCCCCAAGGCGCAGGCGAAGAACCTCGCCCTGTCGGTCGATTCGCGGCTCGCGGAGTCCGGAGCGCCCGTCACCCTGCGCGCGGACGACCGCCGCCTGCGCGAGATGCTGATGGGCGTGCTCGACAACGCGGTGAAGTTCAGCCACCCCGGCGGACGGGTCGCCGCCCGGATCGAGCGGCGCGCCGACGCGGTCGCCATTATCGTGTCCGACGACGGCCCGGGCATTCCGCCGGACATCGCCGGCCGCATCTTCAGCCCCTTCACCCAGGCCGAACGCTCGCTGGTGCGCAAGCACGAGGGCATCGGGCTCGGCCTGCCCATCGTGCGCCGCTTCGCCGAGCTTCACGGCGGCGCGGTGGTCCTCGACAGCACGCCCGGCCAGGGCACGACCGTCACCATCCTGCTGCCCGCCTCACGCCTGGTGGCGCCGGCCGCCTAATCGTGCACGTCGTCGGCGGTGATGACCTGCAGGTCCAGGTCCGGCATGCCCACCCCGTCGTCGGTGCAGATCGGCTGGTCGATCAGCACGATCACCCGGAAGCCGTCCATCGGCACGACGCTCATCCGCCGTTGCAGCACCGTGCGCCGGCAGGCGACCGCCCGATCCTTGTAGGACAGCGACAGCACATCGCTCTTGCCGTTCAGCATGGCCAGCGCGTGGCGCTCCATCATCTCAAGGGAGAGGCCGTCCAGCCGGCGCAGGATCGACGTCCCGACCAGATCGAGCCGGTGCTGCCGCAGCCAGCCTTGCAAGGACGGGGAGATGGTGTGGACGATCATGCCCGGCGTGTAGAGCGTGCACTTCTCCCCCATGCTCCGCACCATCGCCTGGATCCCGACGAAGGTCGGGTGTTGCCGGTAATGGCCGGTGAGCATATCGCGCAGAAGGGCCTGCTCGCGCGGGCTCGGAATGTTCATTCCGGCTTCCCAGCGCCCGATCACCTCCTCCGTCGTCGCCATCATGATGCCGAACTGCGCCGGGGTGACCCCGTGCAGTTCACGCAAGGCGCGGACGATGTGCGGCCATTCATGCGCCTCCATGGCGCTGGTCTCCTTCCCAATGGCATACCAGCATAACCACTTTCGGGCCGGAGCAGGATTCCCAAAGAGAGGGGATGACCCGTGTTACTCGAAAGAAACAGGCTGGTGTCGGGTTTATCACAGCCGAAGGACCACCGCCTCGCCCCCGCAGGCCCTTCCAAACGCAGGAAAGCGGCGCCCGACGGGGGCGAGCGCCCGGTCGGGGGCGCCGAATCGGGATGGGAAAAGCCGTCGGCTGCTCCGCTTCAAAGCAGAAACAAACAGCCCCTCTCCCGCGGTCGGAAGAGGGGCTTTTCGTTCGGGCGGTACAAGGACGTTCCGGCGCCGCGCGCGTCCCGCATCAGCCGGGAAGCAGTCGGCTCATCCCCACTCGCCTTATTCCCATTCAATCGTGCCGGGCGGCTTCGACGTGATGTCGTAGACGACGCGGTTGACGCCGCGCACCTCGTTGACGATGCGGTTCGACACGCGCGCCAGGAAGTCGTGCGGGAACGGGTACCAATCGGCGGTCATGCCGTCGGTGGAGGTCACCGCGCGCAGCGCCAGCACATGGTCGTAGGTACGGCCGTCGCCCATCACGCCCACGGTGCGGACCGGCAGCAGCACCGCGAAAGCCTGCCAGATCGCGTCGTAGAGGCCGGCGTTGCGGATCTCTTCCAGATAGACCGTGTCGGCCTTGCGCAGGATGTCCAGCTTCTCCGGCGTGATCTCGCCGGGGACGCGGATGGCCAGCCCCGGGCCGGGGAACGGGTGGCGGCCGATGAAGGCCGGCGGCAGGCCAAGCTCGCGGCCGAGCGCGCGGACCTCGTCCTTGAACAGCTCGCGCAGCGGCTCCACCAGCTTCAGCTTCATGCGCTCCGGCAGGCCGCCGACGTTGTGGTGCGACTTGATGGTGACCGACGGGCCGCCGGTGAAGGACACGCTTTCGATCACGTCGGGGTACAGCGTGCCCTGGGCCAGGAACTCCGCCCCGCCGACCTTGGCGCTCTCCTCGTCGAACACGTCGATGAACAGGCCGCCGATGATCTTGCGCTTCTGCTCCGGGTCGGTGACGCCGGCCAGCTTGCCCAGGAACAGCTCCGACGCGTTCCGGTGGACCAGCGGGATGTTGTAGTGATCGCGGAACAGGGTCACGACCTCGTCCGCCTCGCCGGCGCGCATCAGGCCGGTGTCCACGAAGATGCAGGTCAGCTGGTCGCCGATGGCCTCGTGGATCAGCACGGCCGCGACCGACGAATCGACGCCGCCGGACAAGCCGCAGATCACCTTGCCCTTGCCAACCTGGGCGCGGATCTTCTCGATGGCCTGCTGTTTAAAGGCGGCCATGGTCCAGTCGCCCTTCAGGCCGGCCACGCGGTGCACGAAGTTCGCCAGCAGCTGCGCGCCGTGCGGGGTGTGCACGACCTCCGGGTGGAACTGCACGCCGTAGAACTGGCGGGCGTCGTCGGCGATGGCGGCGAAGGGCGCGCCGTCGCTGACCGCCACGGCCTGGAAGCCGTCCGGCAGGGCGGTGACGCGGTCGCCGTGGCTCATCCACACCTGCTCGCGCGAGCCCACGTCCCACAGCCCGTCGAACAGAGCGCAGGTCTGCTTCACCTCGATGAAGGCGCGCCCGAACTCCCGGTGGTCGGAGCCGGAGACCGCGCCGCCCAGCTGGTGGCACATGGTCTGCTGGCCGTAGCAGATGCCCAGCACCGGGACGCCCATGGTGAAGACCGCCTCCGGCGCGCGCGGCCCGTTCTCCTCGGTGACCGAGGCCGGGCTGCCCGACAGGATGATGGCCTTGGGCGCGTAGTCGCGGATCCGATCCTCGCTCATGCTGAAGGGATGGATCTCGCAGTACACGCCGGACTCGCGGACGCGGCGGGCGATGAGCTGGGTCACCTGAGACCCGAAATCGAGGATGAGAACGCGCTCGGCGGACATGGAAACAACCTGATGCGGGGGATCAAGCCCCTGACTACCGCATTTCAGGCCCCGCGGACAAGCGTGCAAGAGGCGTCAAATCCTGCCAACCATAGGCGATTTCCACCAGATCGGCCCCGGCGAACTGGATTGGCCGCTCCGCGACGCGCGTGCCGCCCAGCCTTTCGTAGAACCAGCGGGACGGATTGTCGCGCAGGCACCAGACCACGGCGTTGCGCTGGCCGGATTCCAGCAGCCGCTCCGCCATCACGGCCATCAGCCGCCGGCCGATTCCCTGGCTCTTCGCCTCCTCCAGCAGATAGAGGGCGTAGAATTCCCCCTCATACCCTTCCACCGGCACCCGGCGCCCGCCGTAGGTGGCGAACCCGACGATCTTGTCCATGCCGTCCACCACGACCAGGGCGCCCTGCCCCTTCGCATGGGCCTGCACGGCGTTGTGCCAGCGCATGGCCGCCGCCGCTTCCGACAGGTTCACGAGGTAGGTGTCCGGCACCAGCCCGGGGTAAGTTTCCCGCCAGCTGGCGACATGGACCTTGGCAATCCCCACGGCGTCCGACGGACGCGCATCCCGAATCACCATCCCCTCGCCCATGGACCACTCTCCGCACCATTGCCCTTTCTTGAGAGGTGGGAGCGCGGAGCGGAACCGTCCAGTTGGCCGTCCGCGATAGGCGTTAGGGACGGAGCCCCAACCGGTCACGCCCTGCGGCAGATCACCTCGGTCGGCAGAATGCGCTGCTCCTCCAGGTTCCGGACCTGGTTGCGCGCCATGTCGCGGAAGTCGGGCCCGAGCAGGAGGTGGAAGCCGATCGGCGGCGGCCCTTCGCTCGCCAGCCGTTCGCGCAGCAACTGGAACCAGGCGCGGCCTTCCGCACTGGTGTCGCGCCAGCCGACGACCTCCAACCCGCTGTCGGCCAGCAGCCCGCGAAGCTCGTCCGGTGTGGCGAGGAAGCTGGTGGCCGGATCGCGCGCCCAGGGAACGGGAAAGTGCACCGTCCCGCCCGGACCCTGGAGCAGGTCGTACAGGCCGAACAGGCCGCCCGGCTTCAGCACCCGCGCGATCTCGGCGTAGAGGCGCGGCTTGTCGGCGATGTTCATCGCCACATGCTGCGTGTAGACCCGGTCGAAGCTGGCCGCCGGGAAGGGCATGTCCAGCGCGGAGCCCTGCCGGTACTCGACCATGCCGCCCAGCCCGACCCGCTCCGCCAGGACGGTCGCCGTGCGGCAATACTCGTCGGTCAGGTCGATCCCAACGATTCGGCAGCCGTGGACGTCCGCAAGACGGCGGGAGGGGCCACCGAGCCCGCTTCCGACGTCCAGCACCGCCAAGCCAGCCTCCAGGCCCAGCGCCTGCCCCAGCTCGTCGGTGGCCTCGCGCCCGCGGATGTGGAACTCGTCGATGGCGGCGAGATCCTCCGGGCGCAGGCGGTCAATGTCCTTCCCCGCGCGCTCCAGCGCGCCGAGGATGTCCGACGCCAGGTCGCTGCGCCCGTAATGCTCGGCGACCTGCTGTTCGATGGACATGGACCGACCTCCCCTGCTGCGGGCGCCGCTTCCGGCGGTTGCTCCACAGTATCCGGATCGCCGGACCGCGTCACGGCTCCGTTGGAGCGGCCTCTGCCTCCTCCGCGTCCGGCGTTTCCGCCGGAGCCTCCTCCGCCTTGCGCACCATCACGGCGGCGAAGAAGCCGTCGGTGTCGTGGCGGGCCGGGGTCAGGCGCAGGTAGGGACCCTCGGCCGGCGGGGTGCCCGCCTCCTCCTCCGCCCAGACCTCGGCGACCGGCATCACGGTGAAATCGGGGTGGGTCTCCAGGAAGGCGGCGACCTGCTTCTCGTTCTCCTCCGGCAGCATGGAGCAGGTGGCGTAGACCAGCCGCCCGCCCGGCTTCACCAGACGCGACGCGCTGTCCAGGATGTTCGCCTGGAGCGGGAGCAACTGGTCGAGCCCCGGGCCGAGCTGGCGCCAGCGGCTGTCGGGGTTGCGGCGCCAGGTGCCGGTGCCGCTGCACGGCGCGTCCACCAGCACGCGGTCGAACTTGCGCTTGTGGCGCTTCACCCAGGGGTCGCGCTCGCTGGTCAGCGGGTGCGCCTCGATGTTGTGCAGGCCGGCGCGGCGGAACCGCTCGGCGGCGCGCTTGAGGCGGCCAGCCAGCACGTCGCAGGCGACGACGCGGCCCTTGTTCTTCATCAGCGCGGCGATGGCCAGCGTCTTGCCGCCGGCCCCGGCGCAGAAGTCCACCACCTGCTGCCCGGGCTTCGGCGCCACCGCCAGCGCCACGAGCTGCGAGCCCTCGTCCTGGATCTCGACCAGCCCTTCCTTGAAGGCGTCCACGGTGCCCAGCGGCGGGCGGCCCTGCACGCGCAGGCCCAGCGGCGACCAGCGCGTCGGCTCCGCGGTGATGCGGGCGCGGGCCAGCGCCTTGGTGGCGCTCTCGCGGTTGGCCTTCACCGGGTTGATGCGCAGGTCGAGCGGCGCCGGGTCGAGCAGCGTCTTCATCTCCACGGCGAAACGGTCGCCCAGCGCCTCCCGCATCGGCGCTTCCGCCCAGGGCGGGCACTCCACGCGCACGCTCTCCGGCATCTGCGGATGCTCCAGCGTGTGGGTGTCCAGCTCGTTGGCGAGCTTCGCCTCCTCCGGCGCCAGCGCGTCCGGCGCGAACTTGGAGGAGCCGAACAGCGCCTTCACCGACGTGGCCGCCTTGCCCTCCGCCAGGATCTCGTTGGCGAGCGCGCGGGCGCGCGGGGTCGGCGGGTGGCCCAGCCGCTCCAGCCACCAGGTCAGGCGCGCGTGCCGGCGCAGGATCGCGTAGGCCGTCTGCGCCACCGCGGTGCGGTCCTTGGAGCCGATGTAGCGGCGGGCGCGGAAATAGGCGCTCATCACCGCGTCGGCGGGGCGCGGGGTTTCGTCGATCTCGGTCAGCAGGTCGATGACCGCCTGAAGGCGGGCGGCGGGGGTCATGGCGATGGTCCTCGGGGAACGGGGCGGGCATGGGACGACGCCCGCTCATGTATGGGTCGATAACCCGGATGACCACCTCTTGTCATCCCCCACCGACGCGCCCCTGCCTTCCGAGTCGGTTCGCCGGCCCGCGGCCTGTGACAAGACGGCCGGCCTTTGCTTCACCCCGTGAAGACCTGTTGACCAAAATCCCGTAAAGAGGCAAAAAAGGGGTAGAGGCGCCGGGTGCTGCCGTCTTGGTCGCGGCAAGTCCTGCCTTCCCTCCTCTTTGGCGAATTCAGAAAACTCTGTACGGGGTCCGCGATGGCGGCTGCGGTCGGCAGTGTCATGGCGCGCGTGCCGACGCGCGTCTCCACCCTTCTTGCGTTCGGGCTCCTGGCCGCCTGCGCCGGCACCACGCCGCCGGCCACCGGGCCGGTTGCGACCAACACGGCGCCGCCGCGCCCGGGGCTGGAGACAGTCTCCACCGACTTCCGCGCCCTGCCCGGCTGGTCCGACGACGACCACGCCCAGGCCCTGCCCGCGCTACAGCGCACCTGCCGCTGGGTGGAGGCGCAGCCCTCCGACCGGCCGCTCGGCCCCAACCCCGCGGCCGGGACCACAGCCGACTGGCGGCCGATCTGCGCGGCGCTGCGCGCCCTGCCCGACAGCGGCCCGGAGACGGCGCGCCGTTTCTTCGAGGACAACTTCACGCCCGTGTCCCTGTCCGCCGGGCAGGAGGGCCTGTTCACCGGCTATTACGAGGTGGAACTGCGCGGCAGCTGGACCCGCACCGACCGCTACAACGTCCCCATCTACCGCACGCCCAAGCGCAGCAAGCGCGGCGTCCCGTCCCGCGCGAAGATCGTGGACGGCGCCCTGAAGGGCAAGGGGCTGGAGATCCTGTGGGTGGACGACCCCATCGACGCCTTCTTCCTGGAAATCCAGGGCTCCGGCCGCGTGCGGATGACCGACGGGTCGGTGGTGGCGCTGGGCTACGCCGGGCAGAACGGCCACGGCTATTTCCCCATCGGCAAGCACCTGATCGACATCGGCTTCTGCACGGCGGAGCAGGTGACCATGCCGCTGATCCGCCGCTGGCTGAACGAGCATCCGGCCGAGGCCAAGCGGGTGATGAACCTGAACGCCTCCTACGTGTTCTTCCAGCTGCGCCCCAACATCGGCGCACGCGGCGCGCGGAACATGGAGCTGACCGGCGGGCGCAGCCTCGCGGTCGACGCCAGCCACATCCCGCTCGGCGTGCCGCTGTGGCTGGAACTGCGCGACGCCCCGGCGCCCAACGGCGAGATCAAGCGCCTCGTCGTCGCCCAGGACACCGGCGGCGCCATCAAGGGCCCGGTGCGCGGCGACCTGTTCTGGGGCCACGGGACGGAGGCCGAGGAAGGCGCCGGCGTCATGAAGGCCCGCGGGCGCTACACCATGCTCGCCCCGCGCAACGCCTCCTTCCTGATGGCCCAGCGCCGCTGAGGACACGCCCGTGGAGTTGGTCCGCCTGCCCCGGATGCCCGACCGGCTGGCCGCCCTGGCCGCGCTGGAGGAGATCTTCTTCCTCTCCACGCTCCGCACCAGCTTCGCCTCGCCCGACGAGCGCGCGTCCTTCTTCCGCACCTGGACCGGCTGGTACGTAGAGCAGGCACCGGACGACGTCTGGTTCGCGGTGGACAGGGATGAGGACGGGGACGGCGCGATCCTCGGCTACCTGACCGGCTGCAAGGACAGCGCCGGGGCCACCGACCTCGCCCGCATCATCCCGAAATACGAGGTCTTCGCCGACCGCTTCGCCGCCTTTCCGGCGCACCTGCACGTCAACGTCCGGCCGGGCCACCGCGACCGCGGCGTCGGCCGGGCGCTGGTGGACACCTTTGCCGAGGACTGCCGGACCGATGGGCTGCCCGGCGTCCACCTCGTCACCGGAGTCTTCGCCCGCAACGTCGCCTTCTACCAGCGCGCCGGCTTCACCGAGGCGACCCAGCGCGGCCCCCTGCTGTTCCTCGGCCGCCGCCTGCGCTGAAGCCTTTCCAACCGCCCCGCCCCCGCACTAAGGTCCGCGGGCGGCGGCCAAGGAACAGCAGGGGGCCGCGCGCCTTCCGGAAAGCACCGCCAGGAAAACGCCGCCATCATGACCCGCCCGCCGCGCCTGATCGAAAGCCCGCAGAACCCGCAGTTCAAGCTGTGGGAATCGCTGCTGGAAAGCCGCGGCCTGAAGAAGCAGGGCAAGTTCCTGCTGGCCGGACTGAAGACCGTGCCGGAGGCGCTGGCCCGCTGGCCCGAGCGCTTTTCAACCGTTCTGTTCGCCGACCCGGCCCAGATCGACGGATGGCGCTTTCCCGCTCACATCGACACCGTGCAGTTGGCGCCCGCGCTGTTCCGCATTCTGGACGCGTCCGGCACCGGCTTTCCCTTGCTGGTCGGCGGGGTCCCGGACATGCCGCTGCTCGACCTGTCGCAACCGCCGCAGGGGCTGGAGCTGGTCTGCGCGCTTGGCGACCCGAACAACCTCGGCGCCCTGCTGCGCAGCGCCGCCGCCTTCAACGCACGCCGCGTGATCCTGCTGGAGGGGGTGGCCCACCCCTTCCACCCCAAATGCCTGCGCGCCGCCTCCAACGCCCAGTTCGAGCTAACCCTGCTGCGCGGCGGCCGCTGGGATGACCTGAAAGGAGCCGCCGGCCCCATGGTCGCACTGGACGCCGGCGGCGCGGACATGGCCGACTTCGCCTGGCCGCGCGACGTCCGGCTGGTACTGGGCGAGGAAGGTCAGGGCATCCCCGACGACCTGCCGGTCCAACGCCTGTCCATCCCGACAACGGGCGCCGTGGAATCGCTCAACGCCACGGTCGCGGCGAGCGTGGCGCTGTTCAGCTACTTCCTGTCGTCCAAATAAAGACGTTGGGTTTCGCTATCGCTCCACCCAACCTACGAAGCACGAACCCCGTAGGTTGGGTGGAGCGCAGCGCAACCCAACAAAAACGCCCCATCACCCCTGGCGGTAGTTCGGCGCCTCGTTGGTGATGGTGATGTCGTGCACGTGGCTCTCGCGCAGGCCGGCGTTGGTGATGCGGACGAACTCCGCCCGCGTCTGCATCTCGGCGATGGACTTGCTGCCGGTGTAGCCCATAGCCGCGCGCAGGCCGCCGACCAGCTGGTGGATCACCGCCGACACCGGGCCCTTGTAGGGGACGCGGCCCTCGACGCCTTCCGGCACCAGCTTCATGGTCGAGACTTCCTGCTGGAAGTAACGATCCGCGGAGCCGCGCGCCATGGCGCCCACCGAACCCATGCCGCGGTAGCTCTTGTACGAACGGCCCTGGTACAGGATGACCTCACCGGGGCTCTCGTCGGTGCCGGCGAACAGGCTGCCCAGCATGGCGACGCTGGCGCCGGCGGCGATTGCCTTGGCAAGGTCGCCCGAGAACTTGATGCCGCCGTCGGAGATCACCGGGATGCCCAGCTTCTCGCAGGTCTCGACCACATCCATGACGGCGGTCAGCTGCGGGACGCCGACGCCGGCAACGATGCGGGTGGTGCAGATGGAGCCCGGGCCGATGCCGACCTTCACCGCGTCGGCGCCGGCGTCGATCAGCGCCTTGGCCGCCTCGCCGGTCGCCACGTTGCCGGCGATGACCTGGGTGTAGTTGGACATGTTGCGCGCCGCGCGCACCTGGTCCAGCACCTTCAGCGAATGGCCGTGCGCGGTGTCCACCACCAGCACGTCCACGCCCGCGTCGAACAGAGCCTCCGCCCGGCGCAGCCCGTCGGACCCGGTGCCGGTGGCGGCGGCGACGCGCAGGCGGCCCTGGGCGTCCTTGCAGGCATTCGGGTAGGCCTGGGCCTTCTCGATGTCCTTCACGGTGACGAGGCCGATGCAGCGGTAATCCTCGTCCACCACCAACAGCTTCTCGATGCGGTGCTGGTGCAGCAGGCGCTTGGCCTCGGCTTGGCTGACGCCCTCGCGGACGGTCACCAGATCCTTGGTCATCAGCTCGCTGACCGGCTGCTTCGGGTCGCTGGCGAAGCGCACGTCGCGGTTGGTCAGGATGCCGACCAGCTTGCCGCTGCCGCGGGAGTCCAGCGTCTCCACCACCGGAATGCCGGAGATGCGGTAGTCGGCCATCAACTGCAGCGCGTCGGCCAGCGTGGCGCCCGGCGTGATGGTGATCGGGTTGACCACCATGCCGGACTCGTACCGCTTGACCTTGCGGACCTCCTCGGCCTGCTGCTCGATGGTCAGGTTGCGGTGGATGACGCCGATGCCGCCGGCCTGGGCCATGGCGATGGCGAGGCTGCTCTCGGTCACCGTGTCCATGGCCGAGGACATCAGCGGAATGCCGAGTTCGATGGACTTGGTCAGGCGCGTCCGGGTGTCGACCTCGTTCGGCAGGACCGAACTTTCGGCCGGAACCAGGAGAACGTCGTCGAAGGTCAGGGCTTCGCGGATCGAGGTCGAGCGGGCCATCGGAAATCTCCCGGAAGGAACAGGGGGGCCGGAAAAAATTTCGCCGCACTATACACAAGACCGTGGGCTTGTGAAGGCGCGCACACCACAAATTATCGTGTACGACGGCCCGTACGCGCAGGCCTGCCATGACCTGCGCGATCGGTTCTCAACCTGCGGCCGTGTCAGTCGTTCGTGTTCGCGCCCCGAAAACCGGTGGCGACGACATAGGTTTCCGACGATTCCGCCCGGCTGGCCGGCGGCTTCGCATGGCGGACGGTGGTGAAATCGCGCTTCAGCCGCTCCAGCAACGACTTCTCCGCACCGCCCTGGAACAGCTTCGCCACGAAGGCCCCGCCGGGGGCCAGCACCTCCTCCGCGAAGTCGTAGGCCGCCTCGGCCAGCGCCATAATGCGCAGGTGGTCGGTCGCCTGATGGCCGATGGTGGGTGCGGCCATGTCGCTCAGCACCAGGTCGGCGGGGCCGCCCAGAGCCTCCTTCAGCCGGTCGGCCGCGCCTTCCTCCAGGAAGTCGGCCTGCATGGTGGTGGCGCCGGGGACCGGGTCCATGGGCAGGATGTCCAGCCCGACGACCGTCCAGCCTTCCTTCGCCGTCTGCACCTTGTCCACCGCCACCTGGGTCCAGCCGCCGGGGGCGGCGCCCAGGTCGACCACGCGCTTGCCCGGGCCGAGCAGGTGGAACTTCTCATCCAGCTGCAACAGCTTGAAGGCGGCGCGCGAGCGGTATCCGCGCTTCGTCGCCTCGTGCACGTAGGGGTCGTTCAGGTGCCGCTCCAGCCAGCGGGCCGAGGAGGTGGAGCGCTTGGTCGCGGTCTTCACGCGAACGGTGGCGCGGCGTCCACCCGGCTTGGAGGAGGACGGAGGCTTTCCAACCATGATCTCACAGTTCCTTAATACAATTCCCGCGCCGACCCGATCAGCTCCACGAGGATGCCCTCGCGCAGGCCGCGGTCGGCGATGCGCAGCCGTTCGACCGGCCAGCAGTCGCACAGCGCGTCCAGCACCGCGCAGCCGGCGATGACCAGGTCCGCGCGGTCCTGCCCGATGCAGGGATGCCGCGCCCGGCCCTCGAAGTCCAGCCCCACGAGCCGTTCGATGACCGCGCGGGCATGGTCGATGCGCAGGAAGCTGCCGTCCACCGCCCGCCGGTCGTAGCGGCAGAGGCCGAGATGGACCCCCGCCAGCGTCGTCACCGTGCCCGACGTGCCGAGCATCTGCACCTGCCCCGCCAGCACCCGCTCGCGGATGCCGTTCCGCGCCTCGAAGCCGGCGATGGCAGAGGACACCGCCTCCACCATGTCGCGGTACATGCCGCCGCTCACCTCCGGTCCGCCGAACTGCTCCGTCAGGCCGATGACGCCGCAACGGATGGAGGTCTGGTCGAGGATGCGCGGCGGCCGGTTCTTCTCCACCGCCAGCCACATCAGCTCCGTCGAGCCGCCGCCGATGTCGAACACGACCGCGTAGGGCACGGAGTGGTCCAGCAGCGACGCGCAGCCGGCGAGCGCCAGGCGCCCTTCCTCCTGGCTGGAGATGATCTCGATGGCGATGCCGGTTTCCCGCTCCACCGCGTCGATGAACTCGTTGCAGTTGCGGGCGCGCCGGCAGGCCTCCGTCGCGACGGCGCGGGCGGCGGTGACGCCGCGCCGCTCGATCTTGGACCCGCACACCTTCAGCGCGGCGATGGTGCGCTCCATCGCCAGGTCCGACAGCCGGTCGTGGCGGGTCAGCCCCTCCCCCAGCCGGACGATTCGCGAGAAGGCGTCGATGACACGGAAACCGCCGGGAGCCGCCCGCGCGATCAGCAGGCGGCAATTGTTGGTGCCGAGGTCGAGGGCCGCGAACACAGGGCGCGAGGGAACCGTCGAACGCAACCGTCCGGTGTCATTCTGCCGCTCGCTGTGCACCTGCAGGTCCACGAATCCTCCCCGCCACGCTGAAGAGCGGCATCTTAACCCGGTTTCATTCCCGGTTGGAACCCCACGAATGGTGAAAGCTGACCTAACGAAGGTACCGTCCGCAAAAAAAGTCTATACAAGCGCCGGACCCTTTGCTAAAAGGGCGGCCCACGACGGGACGCGGCCCTGACCGCTCCCGGCGACGGTCTGGGGGATCGTCTAGCGGTAGGACAGCGGACTCTGACTCCGCCAGCCTAGGTTCGAATCCTAGTCCCCCAACCAACCTTTCCCAAGCGGCCAGCGATCCAAAGCTCCGAACCTGTCACGCCCGGTGTTGGCGCCGACGCGGTTTCGCCTGCCCCTCTCCACGGCGACCATCGCACCGAAGCTTCCGGCATCAGGCTTGCGCGAGCGCTCCGTCGACGAAAACCTCGCCGCCGGCATGGCGCCGCTGTCCGACCGGCCCATGGGCCCAAAAGGCGGAAAACTGACCATTCCAGCCCGTTCCCAGGCAATCGCGGAACCCTTCGGGAGAGCGCATTACCCCGTGCGGGGAGAGTGTCCGAAGCAACACCGAAGAAACTCGCTTTGTCTTCCTATCCGGTTTTGAGCAGGAAACCATGACCATGCAGCGTTAGCATGGTCTTCCGATTACGGAACCGCTGGGGTGTGATGATGCATGCAAGAAACCGGGGAAGCGGAACGAAGGCTGCTCTGCTGGTTCTCTTGATGATTGTCGCCGCTCTCATTGGCGGATTTTTGGCGGCCTGGGAGTTAGGCAGGCCGAATCAAGCGTCGACACACAGTGGAACGACGCGATCGCTGGCGCTGCCCGTGCTTCCCAGATGGTGATGTCGCGGCCCAGATGGTGATGTCGCGTCAGCGCTTGACGCCGTTTCCATACCGCGAACAGTCATAGTCGTCGGTGCCGGCTTCGGCACGGCCGCCGTTGGATGTGTTGTAGCGCGGATCGTCGCACTGCCCATTGCGGGCATACTGGTTCGAACCGCCTGATCCGAACAACCCGCCGCCTCCGCTGCTCCCGCTCCCGCCGAAAAGCCCGCCGCCGCTGTCGCCGAACAAGCCGCCGTTGCTGGTCTGGTTGCAGGCGCCAAGCGCCAGCGTGGCCGTCAGCAGCATAGAAAAGCCGAACGCGCGTTTCATGAGCAGTGTCCTCCATGGACGGCGTGGATGAATTCCTCTATCCCCATCAACACGTCCGGCCGCCGGTGATCTCGGAATTTCGGCCCATAAGCACGCGAGCGGTTCCGTCGGGGTGCCGCATATACCCCAAAGCACAGGTTCGGCCCCGCCTCATATGGTTAATTTTTTACTAACGTTAGGGTTGGCCTGCACACGAATGATCGGGTAATGTCCGGCCAACGTGATCGCTTTCGAGAGTGACTGGACGATGCACCCTGTTTCCATCCATCTGATCGACGCCAACAAGCTGTTCCGCGAAGGCATGAAGGCCCTGTTCTCCGACGGGGAGTTCCGCGTCACGAACGAGGCGGCGAGCGCGGAAGGGATGCTGTCGGGCGCAGACGGCGAAGCGCCCCAGCTCATCATGCTTGATCCGGCCTCGACGCGGGAACCGGTGCAGGCGGTGGCGGCGCTGAAGAGCCGCTTTCCGGAAGCGCGCCTGGTTCTGCTCGCCACCGAACTGGACACCACGGAGATGGCCAACGCCATCCAGGCGGGGGCCGATGCCTTCCTGATGAAGGACATCTCGCCGGCGGCGCTCGCCCAGTCGCTGCGCCTGGTGATGATGGGGGAAAAGGTGTTCCCCACCCATCTGGCCGCCCTGCTGATCACCGGCAAGGTGAATGCCAACGCCAACGCGCCGCGCGCGCCGAAGGGCCTGTCGGGCCGCGAGGTGCAGCTCCTGCAGCGCCTCCTCCTGGGCGACAGCAACAAGATGATCGCCATCCACCTGAACATCACCGAGGCGACGGTGAAGGTTCATCTCAAGAGCCTGCTGCGGAAGATCAACGTCTCGAACCGCACCCAGGCGGCGATCTGGGCGCTGGAGAACGGCTTCGGCGGCAAGGTGGAAGGGGCCTTGGAAGTCGCCTGACCCACAAGGCCGCCGCCCTGCGGATGGGCGGGCCGGGAACGCCATCCGGCGTGATCCTCCTCGCGAAGACACGCGCCGGCGAGCAACCGGCCCGCTTCACTCAGCCGCGCCGGGCCGCCTCGATCGCCGCGACGTCGATTTTCGTCATGGTCATCATCGCCTCGAACGCGCGCTTGGCTTCGTCGCCGCCGGCCGCCAGCGCCTCGGTCAGCACGCGGGGCGTGATCTGCCAGGAAACGCCCCACTTGTCCTTGCACCAGCCGCAGGCGCTTTCCTGGCCGCCATTGCCGACGATGGCGTTCCAATAGCGGTCGGTCTCTTCCTGATCGTCGGTGGCGATCTGGAACGAGAAGGCTTCGTTGTGTTTGAACGTCGGCCCGCCGTTGAGGCCGAGGCACGGAATACCGGCGACGGTGAATTCCACCGTCAGCACGTCGCCCGCCTTGCCGGACGGGTAATCGCCGGGTGCGCGGTGAACGGCGCCCACTGAACTGTCGGGAAAGGTCTCGGCGTAGAAGCGGGCCGCGGCCTCGGCATCCTTGTCGTACCAGAGGCAGATCGTGTTCTTGGCGCTTGCCATGGCCTGTCCTTCCTCAATCGCTGTTTGCTCTGGCCCCGCACCGTCCGGGACGGCATGCTGACGCCGTCCGGTCGCCGATGGTTCGAGAGTGCCATCGAAGCCGAACAACAGGCGCCAAGCAACAGGCTCGATGGGAGATACGATGAAGACGCTGGGTCTGATCGGGGGCATGAGTTGGGAAAGCACCGCGATCTACTATCGGCACCTCAACGAGATCGCGCGCGACCGGCTCGGCGGGCTGCATTCGGCGAAGCTGCTGCTGTGGTCCGTTGATTTCGCCGAGATCGCCGAGCGCCAGCACGCCGGGGACTGGGACGGGGCCGCGACGCTTCTGGTCGACGTCGCCCGCCGCCTGGAGGGCGCCGGGGCGGAGGCGCTGGTCATCTGCACCAACACCATGCACAAGCTGGCCGGCGCCGTGGAAGCGGCGGTCGGCATCCCGCTCGTCCACATCGCCGACGCGACCGCCGGGCGGCTGAAGGCGGCCGGTGTCAAGCGCCCCGCCCTGCTCGCCACCCGCTTCACCATGGAGCAGGACTTCTACACCGGCCGCCTTCGGGATCGGCACGGGCTGGACGTTCTGGTGCCGGACGAGGCGGGCCGGGCGCTCGTCCACCGGGTCATCTACGAGGAGCTTTGCCGGGGGGAGGTGAAGGCGGACTCCAAGGCCGCCTACCTCGCGGAGATCGAACGCCTGCGCGCGGCCGGCGCCGACAGCGTCATCCTCGGCTGCACCGAGATCACCATGCTGATCGGGGCCGGCGACACCGACCTGCCCGTCTTCGACACCACCCGCATCCACGCCGAAGCGGCCATGGACGTCGCGCTGGGCGACACCGTTCGCTGACGGCGATTCACCACAGAGGCACAGAGACACAGAGATTTCCGTACAAGCCTCCGTCTCACGGGGGCTTGAAAATCCATCTCCGTGCCTCTGTGTCTCTGTGGTTTTCCCGCGTCACTTGCGTCCCTCCCCGGATCCATATAGGATCAAAGTCATAACAAGGGACAACTCCGCCCGTGCGACATCACCGCGTTTCGTGTTTCACAGCGTTTCATTCCGTCGCATATGAGCCACATGCGGGTCACCCTGGTCGGCGTACCCACCGCTCTCGCGTGCAGGCGGCGAGATGCGGTACCATATGGAAAGGTCCGGGCCGCTCAACCGGCCCGGGCCACTCACGGACGGACGGCTGGTGACACAGCGATGCAGGTTGACGAGTATCTGGGCTTCCGCAAAGGCGACGAAGTCCTCGACGCGGCGGAACTGACCGCGGGCACGGCGCGGATCAAGGAGATCCACATCGTTCCCGACGACATGGGTCTGGCCGCCATCGCGGTGATGGAGAACGGCGCGGAGCGCTACATCACGCAACTGAAGAAGGTCAGCCGGCGCTCGTCGGAGGACCGGCCCAACAACGTGACCGTGCTGCATGGCTGACGCGCCCGGCGCGGCGGAGGCCTTCGTTCCGCGCGCCCATCAGGTCGAGGCGCGCGATGCGATCCTGGCGCGGCGCGCCGCCGGTTGGCCGGGCTTCCTGTTGGGCGACCGCACGGGCCTGGGCAAGACGCTGTCGGTGTGGCTGGCCGTGGCCGCCATGCCGGAGGACGAGGTGCTGGTCGTCTGCCCGAAAAGCGCGCTGGCCCATTGGCGCCGGACCATCGCCCGGTCGGGCTGCCGGCCGAAGCGCGTGACGCTCATCAACTACGAGCGGACCAAATCGCTGCTGAAGCCGGTTGCGGCCAGCACGAAGCGCTCGACGCGCGCCAAGAACAACGAACTCGCCAAGTTCGGGGAGCCCAAGCGGACCTGGCCCATCGTCGTCTTCGACGAGAGCCACCGGCTGCGCAACCCGCACTCCCAGCAGACCATGGCCTGCCGCACCATCGCCGACGCGGCGGCCTTCACCGTCTACATGAGCGCCACCGCTGGGCAGGCGCCGCACGAACTGGCCTATCTCGGCGCCCTGCTCGGCCGCGCCGCCGGGACGGACACCGCCGACATCGGCGGGTTCCGCACCCTGATGAAGCGGCTCGGCATCGGCAAGGCCAAGGGGCGCTGGAAGAACTGGTCGTGGGAGCCGAACGAGCGGGACTGCCGCCTGATGGCCGAGCTGCTCTACCAGGGCCCCAACGCCGCCGGCCTGCGCCGCACGCCGGAGGACATCGCCGGCTGGCCGGAGATCGAGCGGGCGCTGGAACCGACCGAGTTCGACCGGGACGAACGCCGCCTCTACGACGCGACCTGGCGCGAGTTCCGGCGGGAGTTCGGGTTGGCCGGCGGCAGCACGCGACGGCCCCAGGGCTGGGCCGCCGACCTGCGTTTCCGCCAGAAGGGCTCGCTGCTGCGGGTGCGCGGCACGGCGGACTTCGTCGAGGAACTGCTCGGCAACGGCCACGTGGTAGCGGTGTCGGTCGCCTTCCTGGAAACGGCGGCCCTGCTGGAGGACACGCTGCGCGGCCGGGGCTGGCGCGTCGGTCGGATCACGGGGGAGCAGGACGGCGACGCCAACGAGGCGACGCGCGTGGCCTTCCAGACCGGCGGGCTGGACGTGGTGGTCTTCACCGTGACGGAATCGATCTCCCTGCACCAGGGGGAGATGCCGGGCGGCGAGGCGCCGCGCGCGCTCGTCGTCCATGACCTGCGCTATTCCGCGATCCAGATGCAGCAGATCGAGGGACGCTGCCACCGCGACGGCCGCAAGGCGACCGTCTGGTACACCTACGCCGAAGACACCGTGGAGGAGCGCGTCGCCGAGGCGGTGGTCGCCCGCATGACCTCCATGGACGCCATGGCCGGCGACGACACCAGTCTGCTGGACGACATCGGGACGATCCTGCGCGCGTCCCTGGAGGAGCGCACGGCCGCGTGACCGCCGGTCAACGCCGCTCGCACGCGATGCGGTACTCCTCCATGGACCGGCGCAGGTCCTCCGGCAGCGGGACGGACTCGAAGCTGTCGAGCGAGGTCGCCACCACGACCAGCTGGCCCGACAGGCGGACCTTCCCGTCGGCCTCCGCCGTGATGCGCAGGGTGATGGAACTGCGGCCGAGCCGTTCGATCACGACGCCGAGCGTCAGCGTCTCGCCCATGCGGCCGGGGATGAGGAAGTCGCACTCCGCGTGCACGATCGGCAGCCCCAGCCGCCGTTCCAGGATCATGCTGGCGTAGTTGAACCCGAGCCCCTGGGTGAACCAGTCCTCGATCACACCGTTGAACATGTCGAAATAGACCGGGAAATACACGATCCCGGCCGGGTCGGTGTGGGAGAAGCGGATCGGCCTCTGCACCCGGAACGCGCCCTCGGGCAGCAGCGGGTAGCGCGTCGCGTGATCGTTCGCGGAGGGCTTGCCCAGCGGGACGACGGTCATGCGGGATTCCTTTTTTGTTCATCGGGTCGGGCTTTTATATTGCCCTGCAGCACGAATAGTCTATAGCACGAATTGTTGAGAAATCACTTCTTGCCGGGACGGGAAGCCGACCACAGGGCACGCGCAGCGCCTCCCCGAAGGAAGTCCTTCGGAAGCGCCGCAGGCCGATCGCCGGGCATGGCGCGTTCCGCATCCGGACGCGACGCGGAAGGGAGCCCTCGACCAGCATGATGAAGGACCCGAAACAAATCGCGCGGGTGGCCCTGCAGTCCGCCCGCGTCAACGTGGAGGTCTACGAGGCCTGCGGCCTGATCACCTCGGATTCCGCCAACGGCCTGCGCTACAAGATCGCGGTGCAGGCGGGGGACGTGAACGGCGACAATTGCCGCTTCCCCGCCTGCGACTGCCCGTGGCCGGACTGCTCGCGTCAGCCCGCCACGCCGACGCTGTCCACATAGCGCTTCATGGCGGCCGCCCCGGCCTCCGTCAGCTCGATGAAGACGCGGCGGCCGTCCTTGTCGTCGGCGATGCGGCGCACCAGCCCGCGGTCGTGCAGGTCGGCGATGCGCCGAAGCGCGGTGGTCTGGGCGACGCCCGAGGCGATGCACAGCGACGACACGGAGATGCGCCGCCCCTGGAGGTGGTTGATCATCAGGTCCAGCAGCATGTCCCAGCAGGGGTCCTCGAACAGCCCCTTGGGAAAGAACTTGCCGCGGGCGGCGCGCTTGCGCTGAATGGCCTGCAAGATGGAAAGATGGTCGTTCGGCGCGTCCGCAACGGCCGACGGGACGGGCGCGACCGGGGCTGGGACCGCCCGCGGCCCCGATGCGAAGGGCTTGACGCGGACCGGCACGCTGTCCTCCCGCAGGGTCCGCACCGTCTCGATGAGGGCGAGACCGTGGCGGTAGGCTTGCTCCAGCACATCGCTGTTGAAGCCCTCCGGTGACGCGGACGCCAGGTCGGCACCGGCATCCTCCCGGGCGGCGAGCGCGCGGCCGAGCGCCCGGTCGAGCTGGGCGCCGTCCTCCGGGGCGGTCACGACGTCGGCGACCTGCAGGCGCATGGCCCGCACGACCTCGTCGGCCGACGGGTTGCGCGCGACCAGGACGCAGGCGACGCCCCGATGGGTGCGGCGCAGCCGCTCGATCAGGGCCAAGCCGTCGAAGCCGGGCGAGCCGCCATCGACGAAGGCGATGCCGATGTCCGGCGCCGCGTCCAGGACGCCCAGCGCGGTGATGACGTCCCGCGCCTCCTGCACGCGATGGCCGCCGCGCAGCCCGCAATCGCGGACGCCTTCGGCGGCGCCAATGTCGTTTCCGATGATCAGGATCGAAGGTGCAACCGCCGAAAGCCCGACCGGCGCACCGAATTCCGCCCCCCGCGAAGCCAGAGACCGCTGCATGCCCCACCCCTTGCCGCTCGTCCGCCGGTGTCGCCCGGCGGCCCGTGGCAGCCCCTGCGCCGCTGCGACGCCGAAGCATCGGACGCCGCAACGTTGTCTCTTACGCGATAGGCCGCCGAACAATTGTTGGTAGTTTCATAGCATTACCTCGTTCGTTTGCGTATCAACGGCCGTTGATGCTTTCGACGGCGCCGCAGCGACACAATCGCTTGCGCGTCGGCAATTATCGGTCACGCCTTCTCCGCTTCGAGCGCATAACCAACCCCGCGCACGGTCACGATGGGCGACGGGCTGCCGTCCTCCAGCCGCATCTTCCGCCGCAGCCGCGTGATCAGCGTGTCCACCGTGTGCTCGCTGATCGACCGCGGGTCGCGGTTGCTGATGACATCCAGCAGATACTCCCGGCTGACCGGGTTGGGGCGCATCGCCGCCAGCGCCGCCAGGATGTTGAACTCGCCCGTGGTGAGCGCAAGGTAGGAGCCGTCGGGCCGGAACAGCGCCCGGCGCACGAGGTCGAGCCGCCACCCGCTGAAGACGAGCGGCGCGTCGGACGGTGCCGCGGGCGCGGCGGGCGCAACCGCGGACGACCGCGCCGCATGGCGCAGCAGGTTCCGGATGCGGATCAGCAGTTCCAGAAGGTCGACCGGCTTGGTCACATAATCGCCGCCCTGGGACAGCCCGGCGATGCGGTCGGTCGGGCTGTCCCGGCCGGTCACGAAGATCAGCGGGATTTCTTCCCCCAGCTTCAGCCGCTCGGCCAGCGCCAAGCCGTCGCCGTCCGGCAGGTTGATGTCCAGCAGCACCAGATCCGGCCGCTGGTCGGCCAGCAGCCCGGCCATCGCCGCGCAGCTGGAGGCCCGCAGCACGCACAGCCCCTGGCGCTCCAGGTAGGAGGCGATCAGGTCCTGGGTTTCGAGCGCGTCCTCGACCAGAAGGACCGTGCGCCCGGCCAGTTCCGACCCGACGCTCATGGTGGGATACGCTCCCGTGACTTCGCTGCCGGCGGCATCATGGAAGCGTCCCTCCCCTTTCCCCCGTCTCGATCGCGCGGAGCACGGCCGCGACGCGGCGCTCCAACACCAGAACCGCGTCGCTCAACGCGTCCTCCTCCCCCTGCCCGGTCGCCGGCCCCGCCTGAACCAGGGTCAGGGCAGCACGCTCCAGCACGCGCGCCTCTTCGCTCAATTCAGGAAAGCCATAGGTTGCCCCGCTGCCCTTCAGGCGGTGCGCCAGCTCCGCCAGCCGTTCCGGCGATACGGAGCGGTCCGCCAGCGCCGCCAGGACCTCGCGGCAGGCCTGCGCGAAATGCCCGAGCAGCCGGTCCCGGTCCGACGGCGTGAGGCCGGCCGGCGCGAGGGCGTCGGGCCGCACCGCGTCGGTCGGCGCGTGCCGGGCCAGCGCATCGTGCAGCACATCCGGATCGACCGGTTTGGACACCACCTCGTCCACCCCGGCGTCGAGGTATTGGGCGCAGTCCTCAGGCGAGCTGTTGGCGGTCACCGCGATGATCGGGATCAGGGCGCGGTCGGGATCGGGCAGCGCCCGGATGCGGCGCGCGACCTCCACGCCGTCCATCCCCGGCAGCCGCATGTCGAGCAGCACGACGTCCGCGGGCGCCTCGAAGAGCCGGGCCAGCGCCTCCTCCCCGCTCTCCACGCAGACGACCCGATGCCGTCCCGGGGCGAGATACTCGCGCATGACCGCCTGATTCTCCGGCGCGTCCTCGACCAGGAGGATGTCGAGCAGCCCGGGCTCCGGCAGCCGCGTCGTCCGCGCGCGCGCGGGAACCGGCACCGGCCGGGTCGGCACCGTGACCGAAAACACCGATCCGCCGCCGGGCCGGTTCTGAAGGTCCACCGCTCCGCCCATCAGCCCGGCCAGCCGCTTGACGATCGCGAGGCCGAGCCCCGTGCCGTCGCGCCACCCGCCGACGCCGCGCTGGAACGGCTCAAAGATGATCGCCCTTGCGGCCAGCGGCACGCCCGGCCCCGTGTCGGCGACGGTCAGCACCAGCGTCATGCCCCCGAACACCGCGCTCGTCGCGGCCGGGCGAGCGGACAGGCCGACCATGACGCCGCCCTGCTCCGTGAACTTCACCGCGTTGCTCAGCAGGTTCAGCACGATCTGGCGAAAGCGCACCGGGTCGATCCAGAAGCGGGTGGCGCCAATGCCCGTGACCTCCAGCGTCAGGCGCAACCCCTTCTCCTCGGCGCTGGGCTGCACCAGGGCAACCGCGTCCTCGACGAGGCCGGCGACGTCGGTCGGCTCCGGCTCAAGCTCCGTCCGGCCGGCGTCCAGCCGCGCCAACTCCAGCACGCTGTCCAGCATGGTCACCAGATGGCGCCCGGCGTCGTCGGCCACGCGCAGCCGTTCCCCCAGGCGCTCCGTCGCCCCTTCCCGCCGGATCACCCGCACCATGCCGAGCAGGGCGTTCAGCGGCGTGCGCACCTCGTGGCTGAGATTGGCGAGAAACCGCTCCAGCATTGTCGACTTGTCCGACAAGGCCCGCGTGCGTTCGGCGATCTGGCGCTCCAGCCCCTCGTTGAGGGCGGCAAGCTCCTGCGACAGGTCGCGGACGTTGTCGAGCGCCGTCACCACCCGGCGGCCGAGCACCAGCGCGTGCGAGAACATGAAGAGCAGCGCGCCGTAGGGGACGAGGTCGATGCTCTGAAACAGGTGCGCGTACATCAGCGCGTCGTGCACCACCGACCCCAGAAAGGCCAGGGCGCCGCCACCCAGCAGCAAGGCGCCGAAATGGCGCCGCCACGCCGCCACGGCCAGGCACCAGGCGAAGTACAGTGCCGAGAGGACCAGCAGCAGGCTGGCGACGTCGCGGAAGCGCGTGAAGACCGCCGGCTGGGTGAACAGCACCATCAGGACACCGGCAACCGATACGCCGAGCATCACCCGGCCGACCCACCGGTGCAGGCATCCGGGAAACAGCGACCGCAGCAGGTGGAAATAGATGGGGTAGAACAGGTAGATCGGCAGGTATTCCAGCCGATAGGCCCAGGCCTCGGGCACCTCTGGGAAGAACAGGCGCAGCAGGCCGCTGGTGCAGACCAGCCGCATCGTGCAGGCGGCCAGCAGAAGCACCAGGTAGACCGCGGCCGCCGACACCCCGCGGCGGACGAAGGCGGCGATGAACAGGGCCATCAGCGCCAGCGACATCAGCGCGCCGGCGTTGGTCATCAGCTGGCGCTGCCAGACCCGGGCCAACTCTCCGTTGCCATCCAGGTGCAGGGTGCGGCCGATGCCGCCTTCGACATGGAAGTGGTTGGAGATCTCCAGCGCCAGCTCCATCACCCGGCGCCCGCCCGGCAGGGTGGTGAAGCGCGTGGCGGAGACCGGCTCCTCCGTCGCGGCATCAAGCGACGGCTTGCCGGCGGCGACGACGGCTTGCCCGTCCACCCACAGCCGCGTGGCGGAATAGGCGGTCGGTAACTGCAGCGTCAGCGGCGGCGTGCCGGGCGGCAGCAGAAGTTGCAACCGGAAGGTTGCCGCGCCCTGCCCGTCCATCCTTCCGCCATCGGGGCGCACGACCCCGTTCCAGATCAGGGGAAGCGTGACCGGCACCCAGAGCTTTCCGTCCGGCAGGGGCAGCCGCTGCCAGCTTTCCTCCCCCGCCAGCCGACCCCAGGAGACGAGCCATTCGCCGTCCAGTTCCACCACCCCGTCCTTGCCGGGGTTCCAGGACCGCAGGTCGAGGACGCCGTGTTCCGCCTTGAAGCCATCCCGCGCGCTGGCCGGATCGGCCGAGAACAGCAGGACGACGGCGGCCAACCAGAACCACATCAACGACCCGATGGCGGCGGGAATCACGGCAGGCATCGTCACACGGTGGATCCGAGGCGGGTATCGATGGGACCGATGCACCGGACCGCACATCCTTGGGCTGTGGCAGGCACGAGATCAGGGCCGGCACGAACGACTCTTGGTTGTTCGACCGCTCCAATCCCTTGTTGGGTAGCGCAAAACGTCCGGCGAGGAAACAGCGACGCTGCGGCACGATTAAAGCACGGTTTCCAATCCAAGTCTCCCGGATTTCGTCCTATACACGGACGGTTTCGGAGCCGACGGCGCGGATGTAAGTCACATTCGGCCTATGGGCTTCCGGTTGCAGGATCGGGGCTGGCTTTTGCTGGCTACAAGTCCCGTTCGTTTACGGCCTTGCCAGTCTGTATTGAGCGGGAGCATTGACGATTGGATCGTCAGTCGACGGAGTCACGCACCGGCTGTCCGGCCCGCACCGCGTCGATGAAGGCGCGCAGCGCCGGGGCCATCTGGCGCTGCTGCGGGTAGCAGAGGAAGTGGCCGGGAAAGCGCGCGGACCAGGGTTCCAGCAGCGGGACCAGCCGTCCCGACGCGATGTGCTCCCGCACCGTATCCTCGACGACGAAGCCGATGCCGATCCCCTGAAGCGCTGCCCGCAGCGCCATCGGCTTGTCGTCGACGATGAGCGGCCCGTCCACCACCACCTCGAACCACGCCCCGTCCTCGAAGAACTCCCAGGCGTAGGGGATGGGACGGCCCGGCCAGCGCCAGCGGATGCAGCGGTGCCGCACGAGGTCGCGGGGATGCGCCGGGGCTCCGTGTACGGCCAGATAGTCGGGCGACGCGACGGCGAGCTGCCGCATGTCGGCCCCCAGCCGCACGGCCACCATGTCGCGCTCGATCACCTCCCCGATCCGGATCGCGGCGTCGAAGCCGCCGGCCACCACGTCGACCACCGCGTCGTCCAGCGTGACGTCCAGGACGACGTCCGGATAGTCCCGCGCGAAGGCGGGCAGGATCGGCTCGATGTACATTTCCGCCGCGGAGCGGAAGCTGTGGATGCGGACGGTCCCGGCCGGCCGTTCCCGCTGCTGGCGGGCCTGGCCGATGGCGTCGCCGAGCTGCGAGACGGCCGGGCGCACGCGCTCGAACAGCCGCTCGCCCGCCTCCGTCAGCACGACGCTGCGCGTGGTGCGGTTGAACAGCCGCACGCCGAGCCGCTCCTCGAAGCCGCGCACCATCTGGCTCAACGCCGACGGTGACACGCCCAGCCGCTCCGCCGCCCGGCTGAAGTTCAGCGTCTCCGCGACCGCCAGGAAGGCGCGCAGCTGGTTGTAATCCGCGCTGGAGAGAAGGGTGTCCATCGCCGCAGGATGGTATCTTTAAGTACAGCTTACAAGCCCTGTCAGTTTCGGCCCCATTCTGAACCTGAGGTGTCCGGCGTATCTCCATCCCGAAAGGAGACACCGCATGACGACATGGTTCATCACCGGCATTTCACGGGGACTGGGATACGCGCTGGCCAAGGCGGCGCTGGCGGAAGGGGACACGGTCTATGGCACCGTCCGCAGCGGAACGCCCGACCTTCCGACCGGCCGCGGAACGCTCCACGTCGCGACGCTCGACGTCGCCGACGGGGACGCGGCCGAGGCGGCGGTCCATGACGCCGTCGCGCGGATGGGGCGGATCGACGTGCTGGTCAACAACGCCGGCTACGGCCTGCTCGGCGCGATCGAGAAGGCCACCGACGACGAGGTCGCGCGCCTGTTCGCGGTCGACCTGTTCAGCCCCTTCCGCATCATCCGGGCGGCACTGCCCCATCTGCGCGCCCAGGGGTCGGGGCACATCGTCAACATCACCTCCATCGCGGGGCGCGCGCCGGGCGTCGGCTCCGGCCTGTATTGCGCGGTGAAATTCGCATTGGAGGGCCTGTCGGCGAGCCTCGCACCGGAGGTCGCCCCCCTCGGCATCAAGGTGACGGCCGTGGCGCCGGGCGCCTTCCGCACCAACTTCCTGTCGGCCTCCTCGATCCGCTGGAGCGAGTCCGAGGATTCGGCCTACGCCGCCAGCGTCGGGCGCAGCTCCGCCGCCTTCAACGCCGCTGACGGCCGGCAACTGGGCGATCCCGACCGCGCAGCAAAGGCGATCCTCGCGGCCGTGCGGTCGGACAACCCGCCGCTGCACCTCCTGCTCGGGTCGGACGCGCTGCGCCGCGCCCGCACGAAGCTCGACGCCGTGATCGCCGAGATGAACGCGTGGGAAGAGTTGACGCTCAGCACCGACTTCCCCGACGGGGAGTGATCAAGGCACCCGGGGCCGGTGGATCCCGGCCCCGACAACCGTCCGGTCAGCGGCTGTTGACCAGCTGGACCACGCCCTTGCAGACCGTGGAGAACTCCTTCATCAGGTCCATGATCTGCTTGGCGGTGTAGTCCTCCGGCACCTTGACCGGCAGGCCGGTGCCGCTCTGGTTCGCCCAGGGGTCGAGCTTCTTCTTGAAGAAGTCCGGCTCGGCCTTCAGGTTGTCGATCTTGCGCGCGAAGACCAGCTGCATGGTGATGTCGCGCGCCAGCGTCGGGAACAGTTCGTTATAGGTTTCCGGGACCGGCTTGGCCTTGACCTTCGCCACACCGGCGGCAGCGCGGGCGAGCGCGCCGTTGATGTTCTTCTCCCAGTTCTTCAGCATCTTCTCTTCGGTCGACTGGTCCTTGGCGGCCTGGTCGAACTTGGTGGTGTACATGCCCACCGACGCCTCGATGGTCGATTCCAGGGCGTCCAGCTCCTTCATCAGGAACTTCAGCGCGCGCTCGTAGGCCGACTTGGCCTCCTTCTCCTCGCGCTTCACGAACTCGTCGTAGATGGCCTTTTCCAACACCGTGACGTAGGACTTCTTCGCCTTCGCGAAGTCCTTGTACGCGGCGCCGTAGGCCTTCACCGCGCTCTGGCCGGCCTTGGCGTCCGTGCTGTTGGTGGGGTCGCACTGCTGATAGGCGGTCTCGCACGACTTCAGCGACTTCGACAGGCCGGTGTAGCTGCCGAAGGCGTTGAAGATGCCCTTGCTTTCCTTCGGCTTGTGCTTGCCGGTGATGGCCTCGAATTCCTTCTTGACCTTGTCCCAGCGCTGATCGAAGGCGATGTGCGCCATGGTCTGTGTCCTTTCCTGTGCGGGGGAGACGAGGAGGGTCGGTGCGCGTGGGCCTCAGGACAGGCGGGGCTGGAGGGAGTCCTCCATGGCCCGGATCGCCGCCCAGTCGCGTTCGAACACGGCCCGGTCGGGGTGGGCGAGGTAGACCTTCGCGAGGATCTGCGTGAGGTCGAGCGTCGGCGCGACCACGTCCCCGACCTGCGGGACCAGCGCATGGCCGCGCACGCTCTCCAGCCGGTCGAGCACGCCCAAATCCGGCAGTTCCTCCACCCGGCCCGAACCGAGAACCGGGAGGTAGAGCACCATCGCCTCGGCCTGGAAGCGGTAGTGGCCGTCCAGCAGCGGGCCGACCGTGGCGGCGCCGTCGAAGGCATCCACCAGCAGGTCGACCTGATCGTGCCCGGTGCCCGCGGCGATGCCCGTCGTGGACCCCGCCGGCCCCATGGCGCGCGCGGCGATCTCCACCAGCGCCGGGCCGCGGCTGGTCATGCGCACCTCGGCGTGCCCCGCGCCATCGGTGATCTCCAGCGCGTCGAGCACGCGCCGGATGTAGACCATCAGCGCCCGCGCGGTCGCGTCGTCGGGCGGCAGCAGCCGGTAATAGTCGTAGACGAAGGGCGAGCCGTTCAGCGTCCGCTTGGCGGAATGCAGGACGTCGCACACGTAATGGCGCCCGCCGTGGCTGACCGTGTTGACGACATACTCTTCGCCGTCGAGGTAGGTCTGCACCAGCAGCCGGTCGTTCGCCGTGCCGCAGAAGTCCCGGCTGCCCAGGATGCTCTCCGCCGCCGCCCGCAGCTCAGCCGGGCGGGAGCAGAAATAGACATGGTCGGTGGACGCGCTGGCCAGCGGCTTCGCCACCACGGGCCAGCCGGCCTGCGCGGCCCATTCCACCGCCTCCGCCGCGCTGCCGGCCATGGTCTGGCGCGCGGTCAGCAGGCCGGCGGCGGCCAGCCGCTCGATCATCATGAACTTGTTGCGCCGCGCCGCAGTCAGCTTCGGGCTGTTGCCCGGCGTGCCCAGCGCATCGCTCAGCGCGTCGGTCAGTTCCACCGCGGACTCGTTGCCCGGCAGCACGAAGGCCGGGTCCATCGGGCGCAACCGCTCCGTCAGGGCGGCAAGGTCGCCGTCGTGGGCGATGTGGCCGGCGAAATCCTCCGCCCGATAGCTGCGCACCAGCGAGGGCGCGAGGTCGGGACGGCTCTGCACCGCCACCACTTGGTACCCACGCGCGCGCAGCCTTGGTGCGAGCAGGATGCCGGTCGAATAGGGGTCAACGATGACGGCTGTCTTTCGGGGGGCGGTCTTCACGACACCGCCTCCACGCAGGGCGCGACCGCGACAGCCGCCGCCGCGACCGCCGGCCGCGCGTAGGTCACCAGCGGGACGGGGCCGGAGAGGTCCACGGCGGCACCGATCCAGCCGGCCTCGATCACCGACCGTTGCTCATCAACTTCGGGGATCGTAAAGACGCGCTCGCTTCCGGGGATCCAGGCGGGCGGCGGCGCCCCCATGTCGCGGTGAAGCAGGTAGCGCAGCCGACCGCTGTGCATGGTCAGCACGCGGCGCACGACGAAGCCGCCGGCCAGCAGGTTGGACAGGCTGAGCGGGTTGGACAGCGCCACCCGCGAGAACAGCTGAGTCCGCCCCGCCCCCAGCGCATGGAACGTCCGCATGCCGACCAGCAGCCGCTGCAGCCCGTTGCCGCGGAAGTCGGGATGGATCATGCAGCTCGCCATATGGGCCGTGGATGTGACGGCCGGGCGCGGCTGCGGCAGGTCCTCCACGAAGGCCGGCATGCCGGGTTGCGGCAGGCCAAGGATGGCGCAGCCGATCAGGCGCCCTTCCGCCTCCAGCCCCAGGGTCACGCCGCGCTCGCCCAGGTGCAGCCCGGCGAACTCCGGCGTTTCCGGGAAATAGGCGTCGATGTCCGGCAGCTGGTCGAAGATGAAGCCTCGAAACGCTTCCAGCGCCGGCAGATCGCCGGGACCAAGGAAGCGCAGCCGGTAGGGGATGGATACCGAAGCTCCCCGGCGGACGCGCAGCACGCCGGCGTGGACCGTCTGGTCGGGGGATAAGGGGACCGTCATGTCAGGCGTCCTGCACGATTTCGGCGATGTTCAGAAGGCGCATCGGCGGGTAGAGGTCGAGCCGCTTGGCCGCCCCGATGCGCAGCAGAAGGGAGAAGCGGTTCAGCGTCTCGACCGCGACGGCGTCGGCGGGCTTGGCGCCCGACAGGATCTCCACCGCCTTCAGCCCGGCGAAGCGGCCGACGTTCACAGCCGGGCTGACCAGCCCCATCAGCAGGTTCGCCCGGCGGATCGGCAGCTCGGTGGAGCAGAAGGTGGCGAGCTTCTGGGCCAGCGCCTGCTCCGCCACCACCGCGTTGTTGTTCGACGCCACCAGCGTGTCCGGCCCGATGTAGACCAGCTCCGCCCCGGCACGCGCCGCGTCGGCGATCAGGTCCGGAATGGCAGCGGGATTGGGCGCGCCGGCACCGTCGCGCGGCAGGGCGCTGTCCAGCACCTCCACCCCCTGGCGCTGCGCCTCCTCCTTCAGGTCGCGCACGGCGACGACCATGTTGTCCTCGCCGGGGTTGTAGAGCGCGGCGATCTTCTTCCAGCGCCGGTAGGACAGCATCGTCTTCAGCTGCACCGCCACCGGCGCGATGTGCCGCGTCCCGGTCACCGCGCGCCCCGTGCGGTCGAGCCCGCGAACGATGCGCGAGGCGACGGGGTCGGTGACCGAGGTGAAGACCACGGGGATGTCCGTCAGGTAGCGCGACGGGTCCGGATCGTCGTAGCGCCCGACCGCCGCCAGCGTCAGCGGCGTGAAGACCGTCACCACGAGGTCGGGCTTGGCCGCCTGAATCTCCGGGAGCATCCCCGCCAGGGCCGACGCCTGCGGAACCTCGCGCACGTCCACCGTGGCGGCAAGGCCGCTCGACCCGATGAAGTCGCGGAAGCCCAGCACGTCGCCCACGTCCTTGCGCGGGGTCAGCACCAGGATGCGCGCGGTCTTGCCGGCGGCGACAGGCTTGATCGATTGGGCGAAGCCAGGCGTGGCAGAGGCCAGCAGGGCACCGGAGGCGCCGGCCAGGACGGAGCGGCGGGACAGGCTCATGCGGGGGTCCTCTGCGGAAGGTCGGCCGGCGGCGGCCGGAAGGCCATGCCGAGAACGAGCTGGACGGCGACGCACAGCGCCAGGACGATGCCGATGCCCCTCAGCGCGCCGGCGTAGCCGTAGTGGGCCAGGAACAGCCCGGCCAGGAAGGGGGCGACGACGGAGCCCAGCCGCTCGATCAAGCGGAACATGCCGATGACCGTCGTCTCGCCGAGCACGGCGCGCTCCTTCTCGCAGACGTCGGCCAGCATGGCGAGCTGCGGCGCGTTCAGCAGGGCATGCGCGAGGCCCAGCGTCGCCACACCGCCCAGCGCCGTGGCGAGCGAGCCCGGGACGGACAGCACATAGGCCGCCGCCGCGGCGAGCAGCCCGCCCGCCACCAGGAAGGCCGTGCGCTGGCCCGACCGGTCCGACAGCTTCGCGGCCATCGGCGACACGAAGATCATCAGCAGCCAATAGAGAAGCAGCACGCGCCCGATCCAGGACTGGCTGACGCCCTGGTCGTCCAGCGCCAGAGGCAGCAGGAAGAACAGCAGCGCGGTCAGCCCCAGCTTCGCCGGCACGGCGCTGAAGACGGCCAGCCCGACGAAGCGCGGGTTGCGCAGGCACAGCACCGCGTCGGCCAGGCGCAGGCCGCGGCCCAGCCGCTCCCTCGGCACCGGCACGCGGGGCAGCACGCGCCACGCCATGAAGGCGGCGAGCAGTGCCAGACCGGCGGAGATCAGGAAGGTGGTGCGGAAGCCGACCTGCCCGGCGATCACGCCGCCGATGGCCGGGCCGCAGACGCCGGCGCTGAGGATGCCGCCGGCGTACATGGCCACCGCCTGCGCGCGCTGCTTCGGGTCGGTGGCGTCGATGACGAAGCCCTGGGCCGAGATGAACACGCTGGCATAGCCGATAGCGGTCAGGCAACGCGCGGCGATCAGCTGGACCAGGTCGGTGGCGAGGCCGGAGCCGACCAGCCCCGCGAAGGACATCAGCGCGCCGGCCAGGAACACCGCGCGGCGTCCCCGCCGCTCCGACACGCTGCCGGCGATGGGCTGGCTGACCGCCCACAGCAGCATGAACAGCGCGATCGGCGCGCCGATGACCATTTCCATGGTCAGGCCGGGCACCGGCTCGAACAGCGACTTGATGTAGACGGACAGGAAGGTGCGCGTCAGCTCCTCCGCCAGGGAGAAGATGAAGATCGCGAAGCGAAGCTCGACCACCCGCTGCATCATGCCGATCTTCGCCATGACCGGCTCGGTCCCGGACAGGTCGGCGCGATGGCGGACGCTGTCGAGCGCCCAGTCGATGGCGCGGGCCAGCGCGCCGACCTCGTCGCGGTTGCGCAGGTCGACGCGCACGCCCAGATGCCCCTCGCCCACCCGGCGGATCACCGCCGACACGCGGCGCAAGGGGGCGGCGACCGAGCTGCCGACGACCAGCAGCAGGATCTCCACATTCAGCAGGATGGCGACGATCAGCACCGAACCCAGGTCGTAGACGACCTCGTTCAGGGCGGACTGCACGAAACCGGCGCCCATCCCGACATGCAGCCGCGCGACGGTCACCCCACCGCTTTCGAGCGGCAGCACGGTGTCGATGAAGGACGGCCCATCAGCGCCCGCAGCGGTCTCCGCCGCCGTCAGGCGCTCGCCCGACCGGGCAGCGTCCACGCCGGCGTAGGCGGTGAGGCGCCCGCCGATCTCCAGGCCGATGTACTTCACGTCGGGGTTGGCGGCCAGCGTGTCGGCCAGCAGCTCGTCCATCCCCACCAGCTTGTCCACGGCGATGCCTAGGTCGACCGCGCGGTCGATCTGCGCCACCACATAGGCGCCGACCACCTCCGCCTTACGCGCCAGTTCGGGCTCGATCAGGGGACGGAACAAGCTGTTGAAGTGGGTGGTCTGGACGGCGAGGCTGACGAGCATGAGGACGGACACCACGCCCGTCAGCATCCAGTTCAGGCGCCGGACGAAAGACAGTTTCATCGCACGCTCTCCGCCGGGGAGTGGGCCGGGCGGTGGGCGGCCCCGTCCGTTTCCTGTTGCTGCAAGTGAAGGATGCGGTCCGCGAACTGCGGAAGGTCGGGGGCGAAGTCCGCCATCTCCGGCGTGATCTCCGGCGGTTCCCCGTGGCCCAGCGCGTTGACGGCGGCGGTCAGCTCCCGCAGCAGGCGCTGGATCGGGCGCAGCAGCAGCCAGACCGCGACCATCGTGATCAGCAGCCCGGTGACCAGGTTGATGCCGCTGGACAGCGCCAGTTCCGGGATCGTGCCGCGGATGCCCGCGTGCACCTCGTTCAGCGAATAGGTCAGCCCGATGCCCCCGGCCACGCCGCCGAAGGCGTTGCGGATGCCGAGCAGAAGGGCCTGGGAGTCGCCGCTGGTCACCTTGGCGCCGCGCTCCGACCGGCCGTCGCGCGCGAAGGCGGCCTTCCAGTCGGCGGGCATGGTCCCGATCGGCGCGTTGCGCCCGGCCGACGCCAGGATCTCGCCCGCGTCGTTGAAGAGGACGAGGCCGGTGATGCGGTCGTCCCGCGACAGCGCGCGCTGGATCAGCGCGTCGAGGTTGCGCAGCGCATTCAACGACACGCCGAGGCTCACCGCCCCCTCCACCTCCCCAGCCAGCCCGCGCAGGGCGACGGTGAAGCGGGAGGCCACGGTGTCCTCCACCATGCGCTCCATCTTCAGGTAGGACAGCGCCGCGGTCGAGATCAGCGCGAAACACAGCGCAACCTGCAGCAGCAAGATGATCTTGGTCGTAAGGGTCAGGCGCATTGGTCTGTGGCCGGGATGAGACGCGCTTACCTTACGCGCAACCCGGCGGGCGCCGGTCCCGAGACGGGTCCAGACTGGACGGGAACCGGCGGACATGGCTCCGCACCGGCACAACCCCGAAATCCAAATTATGTTCGAATTTCGTTACAACTTTTATGTTTACTCGCGATGAAATGACCTCAGACCGTAACGCTTGATGTCAGCGGCGCAATACACGTTTACGACCTTCGTCATATCCGCCGTGGTTTCGCCGCATCGCGCATATGGTTATTTGATGCATCTATTTTGGACCATGATTGCATCCACCTCGGTTTGCTTTGCGTGTTACTCCTTTTGGATCAGAATGCATGCAATCCGGTGGGGAGGGCTTCGATGCGGATCGAAATGGAGCGACCCTTGGCGTGGCCCGTCCGCCCCGTGCCGACGAGCGCCGACCTCAACGTCACCGGGACATCCATCCTGATCGCCTGTGCCGACCGCGACCTCGGCGACGGCATGCGCGACGCGTTTGAGCGCAACGGCCACCGCATCCACGTCACGCATAACGCGATCGCGGCGCTCGACACGCTTGAGTCGGACGCCAGCATCGGCATCGTCGCCGTCGAATTGGCCCGCCCGCATTTCGACGGGCTCGCCCTGGTCGAACGGATGCGCCGCAGCGTGGCCCGTCCGCTCCAGTTCGTCATCGTCTCGGCCGAGGCCGCGGCACAGGACGTCGTCCGCGCCATCCACCTCGGCGTGGCCGACTTCGTCAGCGACCCGTCGGACGGCAGTCAACTCCACGGCGCCCTGGCCCGCGCCCTGACGCTCCACCAGGGCGCCGCCAACGACGCGGGAAGCCCTCCAGTGCCCGAGCATCGTCGCACCGACGCGCTGGAGGAGGCCTACCGCCACGGCCTCGCCCTCATCGCGGCGGTCCGGTCGCTGCGCGAGGGGCAGCCGGTGGCCCTGCCGCAGCCGCCCGCCGCCATTCCGCTGGCGGAGCCGGCCAGCCGTCCGGCAAACGCCAAGAGCGGCCTGGACATCCTGCGCGGCCTCCAGCAATCCCGCGTCGCCCGCGACAAGTTCTTTCCCAAGGGGCTGTTCGAGGATCCCTGCTGGGACATGCTGCTAGACCTGATGGCGAACCACCTCCGCGGCCGGCGCATTTCCGTGTCGTCCCTGTGCGTGGCGTCGGGGGTCGCCCAAACCACGGCGCTCCGCCGCATTACGGAGCTGAACGAGCGCGGCCTCGTGCGGCGGATCGCCGACGAGCGGGACGGCCGCCGCGTGTTCGTGGAACTGACCGACGAGGGCATTGCCGCCCTGACCGGCTACGTGGATCACATCCAGTCCCTGGCGTGATTCAACCGCAACCCGCACCAACGGGGATACGTCCCGGATCGACAGCCCTTGACCAAAGCGGCAACCATCTCCGCGGACAGGGATCTGTCCGAAGGACGGCGGAGATCCGATGACCGACCAGAAGTACAAGGATGTGATCGTCCTCTCGTCCCACACTGAAGGGAGCGAGCCCGGCACGGCCCTGCCCTCCCGCCCCGCGATGCCGAGCGAGGAGCTGGACCGCCAGCGCCTTGCCGAAAAGCTGCGTTCGCAGGGCTGGAGCTACCGCCGCATCGCCGAGGAACTTCAGGTCTCCTACATCCTCGTCTCGCGCTGGCTGGGCGGCGACGGCGCCATGGGCGGCGCGCGGCCGACGTCGACCGCCGCCAAGACGGTGACCGTCCCGATACCGCAATCGCCGCCCCCCGCGAAAACCGGCAAGGCTTCCAAGGCGGCCAAGGCCGCAGCCGCCGTCGTGGCGGCCGGCGCCGTGGCCGAGGACGACGTCCTGGCGATTCAGCTCCGTGCCGTGGAGCAGTATGTCCGCGAGGTCATCGCCAGCCTTGAGGAACGGCACGAAACGCTGCTTCAGCGGCAGGACGATCTGATCCAGGCCCTGGACCGCGAACGCACCGCCGCCCGCGCCCGTGAGGAGGAACTCCTCGCCACCCTGGAGGAGGAGCGCCGCCTCTTCCGCGAGGAGATGGAGCGCTTCAAGGAGGAGCTGCGCCAGGATCGGGGCACGGCGGACCACGCGGACGACGATAAGGACGAGGACGAGGACGAGAACGCCCTGGCCGCCTTCAGCTTCGACGACGACTCCTCCAATTCGGACCAGGAGGACGGCGAGGATACCGTAGCCGCGAGCGCCTTCTCCTTCGACGACGATGACGAGGACACGTCGCCCGTCGCCGAGAAGGCTTTTTCCTTCGACGACGATGACGAACCTTCGGAGGTGGAAACCGTCGCGGAGAACGCGTTCTCCTTCGACGATGACGACACGTCCACGGACGAACCCGACACCGTGGCGGAGAGCGCATTCTCCTTTGACGACGAGGGCGAGACGGAGAAGGATGCCGAGCCGGTCGCGGAGAGCGCCTTCTCGTTCGACGACAAAGACGACAAATCCGAGTCCGACGACGACGCACCGAAGGTCACCGAGGACGCATTCTCCTTCGACGACGACGAACCGGCGCCGGAGCCCGAGCCGAAGCCCAAGAAGAAGGGGCTGTTCTTCTGGCGCCGCTGACGCCACCCTGACAAAGCAATAGCGCTGACACCAAGTCCCCCTCTCCCAGCCCTGCTGGGAGAGGGCGAAAGGGCGCGGCTTACCGGACCGTCAGCCAGTAGCAGACGATCGCGTACACCAGCGGGAAGACCACCAGGGACACGCGGTCGAGCGTCAGCGACTTGGCGGCGTTGCGCTCATAGATCATCAGCGAAAGCGCACTCTGCATCAGGCTGAGGAAGATCATGGCCATGGAGGCCAAATTCACCCGGTCCGACAGGGTGAAGCCGCTGCTGCGCGGCAGGTCGCCGGAGATCACGAAATAGCTCGCCACCACCGCGAACAGCGCCCCGATGCCCAGCCCGAAGCGCGGGTCGAGGTCCACCGGCTTCACCATGAAGGCCAGGAAGGCGACCAGCGAGGAGATGAAGATCGTCGAGAAGGTCTTCAGGTAATAGACCGAATCCGGCCGCTCCAGCGTGATGGTCTGGGTGTAGCGGGAATAGACGGACTCATGGTTCTTCGGCAGGGTGATGTCGCCGTAGTTCGTGCGGTACAGGTGCTCGCTGACGGAGGCCTTCGTCCCGCCCAGTGCGTAGCCCGACACCGACACGTCGGGATCGACGGTGCTGTTCTCCGTGTCCGGCACATAGACGATCTTGTCGGACGTCTGGTCGCTGTCCTCGATCTGCAGGCGGATGGTCTGGCGGTCGAGCGGAAAGTGAGTCACGTCCCAGGGCTGGTTCAGCGTGGCCTGGACGCGCACCTGTCCGTAGTTGGTGTCCTTCAGCTTGCGGACGGGGGTGGGCGTCTTGGATTCGACCTTGCCGTTCATCAGCTCGAAGGTGTCCAGCGGGTTGATGCTGTCGTCGTCCCAGCGGAACCAGACGTAGAAGTCCACGCTCACCTGGTTCTCGCGCAGGTTCACCCCGGTGATCTGGTTGACGTAGGTGCCCACCGTCACCTTCACCGGCTCCGCCGCCGCAAAGGTCGGAAGCCCGCCCAGAAGCGCCACCAGGAACGCCAGCACGATCCGCGTCATTCGAAAATCCCCCTCCCCGTTCCTCGTGTCCGCACGGCGCCGCTCAGTGCGCGTGCGCCTTCTTCACCAGCACGTCCATGGTCGCCAGCAGCACGCCGGAGATCACGAAGGCGATGTGGATGCCGATCAGCCAGGCTAGGTCGCGGTCGGACATGTCCTTGACGTGCATGAAGGTCTTCAGGATCTGGATGGAGGAGATCGCGACGATGGAGGCGATCAGCTTCACCTTCAGGCCGCTGAAATCCAGCTTGCCCATCCAGTCCGGCCGGTCGGCGTGGCCGTGCACGTCGATCTTGGAGACGAAGTTCTCGTAGCCGCTGAAGATCACCATCAGCACGAGGTTGCCGACCATCGTCAGGTCGACCAGCCCGAGCACGACCAGGATGATGTCGCCCTCGTCGCCGCTGATCAGGTGCGGCAGCGCGTGCATCAGCTCCTGCGCAAAGCGCCAGCCGATCATGGCGAGTGCCGCGACCAGCCCGACATAGAGCGGGGCCAGCAGCCAGCGGCTCTGGAACATCAGGGTTTCCAGGAAATGCTCGGTCTTGCGGGCCGCGCGCCAACCGGTGTTGGTGGGGGTCACGATGTCCGTCGCGTCGGCCGCGGCCGAAAGGTTCGTCTGTGTCATGGGTTAGCTCGCCATTGTGATGTCGCCGCGGACCTGACCGATCTTCCGGCCGTCGACGTAGTGGACGAAGGTCATGCTCAGCTCGTCGAAGGCCAGCGCGATGGTCTCGTCGCTGCCGTCCCCGATGCTCAGGTCGTATTGGGTGATCTGCGTCTTCTTCAGCGTGATGGTCAGGTACGGTTGCAGGAAGTCGTTGCCCGACGCGCCGCCCTGGAGATCCGGAACGGCCAGGAAGAAGTAGAGCGTGGCCGTGACCTCCTTGACCGGGTCGGAGAAGGCCGCCTGCATCAGCTTCGGCGAGGCGATGTCGAGCCGCCGCGTCAGCTTCAGGCTGTCCACGCCGAGGTTGCGCTTGTCGACCGGCTCCGCCGCTTCGCCATACAGGGTGCGGACATACTTGACCGGGTCGTCGTCCTGGCGGTCGCCGTATTCGAAGCCACCGACCTCGCGCTTGCCGGAGGCCATGTCGAAGGTCTCGCAGACGATCATGTCCTTGTAGTTGGTGAACTGGCTGTCGCCCTTGATGCCTGGGTAGTCCAGCAGGATGCAGGGCATGGCTCAGCGCTCCTCAAGGCGAAGCAGAGAGAAGATCCGGCCGACCTCGCCGTTGTCGCCCAGCAGTTCGGCGTACAGCTCCGGCAGCGACAGGGAGCCCCAGCCGGCCGCCCGCCGCACGAGGTAGGAAGTCGGGCTGTGCGGCTCCTCCCGCGCCAGGAAGTCGGCGATCTGGTGCAGCATCGCGTAGGCCTCCTGCCGCGTGCGCGGCCCGCCCGCCCGCCCAAAGGCCGAATGGGGGGCCGAATGCGGCGTCGCCCCTTCCACCGGGACATCCTCCTGTTCCGTTTCCTCAGCCGCCGCGGCCCCGTCCGGATCGATGCCGCGCTTGCCCAGCGCCTCACGGTGGAACTGGATCAGACTTTCCAGCGCGCGCAGCAGGTTGGTGAAACCCGGCGCCGAGCGCCCGGCGACCTCGTCCAACTCCGACACCAGGGCGCGCACGGCCATCACCGCGTCGCGCAGGTGGCCGTATTGCGTTTGGTAGAAGTCGGGCGAGGTGCGGTCCTGGTCGGCGGCGATCTGTTCGACCGTCACCTCGCCGTCGGAAACCGCCGCCTGATAGGCGCGGTGGTCGCGCGCGGCCAGCTTGTGCAGCCGTTGCGCGTTCTGCCAGTCCTGGAAGCGGAAGGCCTCCCGGCCGCGCTGCTCCGGCATCGTGATGGACGTCGCCATCAGGTCGCGGGCCAGCCGGTCGTCGAGCCAGACCAGCGGCGACAGCCGCGGCTCCACGTCGTCGTCCTCGATGCGGGGGTACAGGCCGTCCCAGAAATTCTCGACCAGCCCGTGGACCAGCAGCAGCCCCGGCGCCAGCCCGGCCAGCCCGTGCAACTGGCCGAGCCCCTGGACCATCCAGGCCGCGACCTGGAGGTCCTTTGTCCGCGTCTCCAGCAGCTCCGTCGCCAGCTGGACGAGGCCCTTCCAGTCGGCCTTCTTGACGGTGGTCTGCCAGATGCCCTGGTCAAGTTCGTCGTCCATGCGCCGCGCCTCGTTCAGCGCGTCGAACTCCGGGCCGTGGCGCAAATCCTCGCCGGCGGGATCGTCGCCGGGGATGGGTTGCAGCAGCGCGTCGATGTCGATCAGCGCGGCGGCGGGTCGGTGGGTGAGCAGCGTGTCGGTCATGGTCTCGCCACCGGGGGTCAATAGGTGCGTAGGGCGGCCGGCCGCGGCATCGGCCCATCCGAGGTCGGGGCCGGGGCGCCCAGGTCGAAGAAGGCGCGGTCGGCCGGCGCCACCCCGCTGGGCTGGCCCGGCCAGCTGGCGAGGCTCGGCCGGCGCGGCACGCCGACGGGGGACAGCGGCGGGGCCTGGACCGGCAGGGTCGGAACCGCCACCTTCTCCTCCCGTGGCGGCTTTCCGTCGGCGGTGACGGTGCGCTTCACGGTGAGCGCCATGAAGACGCGGACGTTCGGTTTCGGCGGAACCGCCGCCGCTCCGGCGGGCGCCAGGGCCGTCGGCGCGGCGGCCTTCTCACCCCCCTGCGCCATCGCTTCGAACATCAGCAGCGGCTCGTCGCCGTTGCCCGGCCGGCGGTCGCGCTGGGCTGCGGCGTGCTGGCGCGCCAGCGCGAACAGCGACCAGGGACCCTCGAAGTCGTAGCGCAGGGACGGACCGTCCACCGACGCGCCGCCCCCGACGCCCGATGTGGGCAGCACCGTGCCGTCCTTGGCCCAGCGCAGCGTGACGGACAGCTTGTCGCCTGGGTACCAGCGCAGCGGCTTGCGCGGCGGCATGCTGGAAACGGCACCGTTGGGCGTGGACAGCCGCCACTCGATGATGTCGCTGCCGCCGGCCTCGCGGTCGCGGTTGACGCGGAAGGCAGGGTCGATGGACAGGCCGCCGCTCTGGTCGGTCGTGATGGCGGCGGTCAGCAGCGGCCGGGCCTGGGCCATGGTCTCCACGAAGCGCAATGCGTCGCGCCCCGTCGCCCCGAAGCGCTCGCCCCGGCGCAGGCCGTTCAGCAGGAAATCGCCCTGTGCCTCGAACCGGTCGTAGAAGGCGCGCACCGCCACCGGATCCGCGGCGTCGGCGTTGAGGGCCGTCGCAAAGGGGAAGCGGTTCGCCAGCGTCTCGTTGAACTGCCCGGCCAGCTCCACATAGGCGTCGTAGACGCGGGCGTCGGCGGCCAGCCGGCAGCGGTTGGCGATCCACTGCTTCAGTTCGACCAGACGCCCTTGGAAGAAGTCGCCGGAGGGCCCGTCGATGCCGCCCAGCCCCTGGCAGCCGTTGGCGTCGATGGCGGCGGACTCCACCGTCACGAACTTCTCCAGCTGGGCGAGCGAGCTGTTGGGCCGGCCGCCATCGTACTTGTCCAGCTCCGCGAGAATGCGCGACCACTTGGCGGCGACGCCGGTGCCCTTGTTGGAGCCCATCACCGGGCGTTCCAGAATCTCCACCACCGGGGCGGCGATGTCGTGGGCCAGCGTGGCGACCTCCTGCCGCGCGTTGCCGAGGTAGAGCGCCAGCCCGCCGGGGTTCGCCTGTCCGAACAGTGTGTGGGGCACCAGCGGCCCGTCCACCCAGACGTCGAGCGCGTGGGCGTCGGGCTTGTAGAGCTGGTCGCCCTCCAGAAGCCGGTCGGCCTGCGCCAGCACGGCGTTGGCCTGCCGGGCGACGATGTCGCGGATCGTGTCGGCCGAGCCGCCAAGTCCGATCTGGCGGAAGGACTGCATGGTCTCCGCCAGCACCGGGAAGGCGACGCGCAGGGCGCGCGCCGACTCCCGCAGCTGCGCCAAGCCCCCAGCGCGGTCGATACCATTGCCGGCCGGGCTGCCGACCAGCGCGCGGGCCAGGATCTGCTCCACCCCGCGGCGGAGCTGGTGCTGCGCCGCCGCCTTCATGGACGCGCGCAGCACCGCCGGGGCTTGCGGCAGATCCTTGGCATCGAACAGCAGATAGTCCTCGACCAGCGGCGGGATCGTGTCGAGCGCCGCGCGGTCCCAACCGCCGGCACCGGATGTGATCGGAGCGACGGCGGCACCATCGGCAGTGCGCGCGAAGCGGCGGCCCATCCACACCGACAGAGTGCGGCGCAGTTGCTCCGCGGCCGGGGCGAGGCGGGCGCCGCCGTTCGGTGCCTGCACCAGCAGCCGGCCGATCACCGAATCCAGGCTCCGCGCCCCCACCCCGGCCTCGTCGTAGCGGCGCTGCGCCAGATCCATCACGTCGGCGCGCAGGTTGGGGCCGAGCAGGTCGGACTTCTCCAACTGGCCGAGCAGAGCGTCGAACTCCGGCGGCAGCACGGGACCGTTGGCGCCCACCCAGGCGCCGCGTTCGGCGCTCAGGCCGCGGGCGGCGTCCTCCAGGCTCGACAGCACCTCGGCGTAGGACGCGGCGGCATCCGCGCCGGTGCGCGCGCCGCCGGCCAGCAACTCCAGCTCGTTGGCGGCGACCGACAGGCGCGCCGCGGCGAGCCCGCCCATGGCGAGGTCGCGCAGGTAGGCGTCGGCGAACTGGCGGAAGCGGCGGTTCACCTCGGCTCGATAGCCGGCGAGGTCGATGGGCCGCTGCGCGCCCGGACCCGGCGCCGGAATGGCGCTGCCGGTCGAGGGCTGGTCGAACCCCCAGCCGTGCATCCGCGCCGTGAAGCCGCGCGCCACGCCGGAGCCGAGCGCGAATTCCAGCAGCTCGTCCAGCGGCATGTTCGGGTCGCGGGCGTCCACGTTGTTGTAGGCGCGGGCCAGCCCCTCCGCGATGCCGACCTCGCCCGCGAAGGCGCGCAGCCGCTCGAACTCGCTGACGCCCACCGGGCCGGCGCCGGCGTCGCGCGTCAGGCGGCGCAGCCGGTCCTCCGCCACGTCGCGCACGGTGGACAGCGCCAGCCGGCGGTAACCGACCGCCAGCGCCCCGGACACGCCGCCCGGCACGCCGCTGATCCAGGAGGCCGGCAGCGGGTTGAAGCTCCAGTCCACAGGCAGCGTGGAGACACCCTGCACGAAGCGCGCGGCGGGGTCGCTGTAGGCCGCGGTCAGCGGCGCCCCGGCCTCGACCGCCGGGCGCTGGTCGGCCAGCTGCTGGAGGCTGCCGGGGATGTCCGCCAGGATCGGCACCAGCCGGTCCGACAGGGTGGAGGCGCGCTGCACCCCCATCCACAGCAGGAGCAGCGCGGTCGCCGCGGCAAGCCCCGTCCCCACCGGCCAGGCGTAGCGGCGCCATGCCCGCGAGGCCGCCAGCGCGCGGGTCGCCTTGGGCAGCCCGGCCTCCGGGAAGATCTTGCGGTTCAGCAGGTCGCGGCCGAACAGGGCCGGCGCGTCCGGATCGGGCCGGCCGGTGAAGTACAGGCCGCGAACGTAGAGCGTTTCCTGGTAGGCCGTGCGTTTGAAGGCGGTGCCGAGCATGGCGCGCAGCGCCGCCTCCGTCCCGGTCAGCCGCTCCGTCAGGGCGAACAGCGGGCCGCCGTCCGCGGTGGCGGAGGCGCCGAACACCTCCAGTTCCACGGCCAGCATGCCGTCGGCCACGGTCTGCATCGCCTCGCCGACGAAGTCGGGAGAGAAGGCCGTTTCCAGCGCGTAGGGGCTGGACCAGCCCAGCATGCCGCCGGTCATCGCCTCGGGCAGAACCTCCGCCAAAGTCTCGAAGCCGGGGACCGCCTCGCAACCCGTCACCACCACATAGACCGGCAGGGCGAAGCCCAACGTGCGCTGGATCTCCCACAGGCGCGCGTACAGCTCGGTCCCGCGCGCGGTGGCGCGGCGGACGTCGTCCAGTTCCGCCAGTGGCACGGTCAGGATCAGGCCATCGGCCGGCAGCATCGGCCGGCGCCGGCCCAACTGGTCGAGCACGCCGCCCCAGGCGGCGCGCGGGTCGTCGACGTCGATGACCACGGCGCGGTCGTAGAATCGCCAGGAGAAGCCGGCGTGGCGGTCGGCGACCACCGGCGGCCGGACCTCCTCCGCGCAGCCCAGCAGGCCGGCGTCGTCGGAGGCAACCACGCCCGTGCGCAGGTACCAGGGCACCAGATAGACGTTGCGCGACAGCGTCTCGCGGTAGGCGGCGAGGCCGGCGCGGAACAGGCGCCGGATGTCGCGCATGGTGACGTCCGGCAGCGCCGGCACCGGAATCGACGGCGACGCGCCCTCCTCCGCCACGGCATCCGGCGGCGGCAGGGCGGCGGGCTCAACCGGCGCCGGGGCGGACGCGGCGGCGCGCCCGCGCATCAGGATCACCGCCATGACGACGATGATCAGGACGACGAGGACCAGCAGCCCGGCGAAGAACCACAGCTGGTGGCCAGCAATGCCCGAGAGGATGGATGCGAGGATGTCCATGACCGTCCCCTCCTCAGCGCGTCACGCGGAGCGATGCCTGCAGCACCGCGTCCGCCGCGCTCGACAGCTGGGCGGTGGACATCCACCACAGCGCCTGCCCCAACACCAGCCACACCCCGGCGATCGCCCCCAGCACGACCGGCCAGCGCGGCCCCCGCGCCAGTGTGCGCGCCTTGCCGTCGGTCAGCGTGTGGGCGTAGGCGGCGGGGATCAGCGTCCGCCCGGCGGGCAGCAGGCCCGTACCAAGCTCCGACTCCCGCCCGGCGATGAACTCGAACAGGCGGGCGCTGTAGTTGCGCAGCGTGGACTCGCCGCCCGGCACCCGGTACCGCCCCTTGAAGCCCATGCCGAGCACGCAGAGATAGACCGCGGCCAACTGCACCAGCCGGCGGTCGTTGCTGGCGAGCAACGCCTCCATCCGGTCGAACACCCGCTCGCCGGCCAACCGGGTGCGGAACAGCGCCTGCTCCAGCAGGACGCCGCGCCAGATCTCCCGTCCGGTCCACTCCACGTCGTGGATGAACAGGTCGTCGGCCAGCGCCGCCATGGCGTATTGGGCCTCGCGGTGCTGGCTGATCATCAGGTCGGTGGCGGTGCGCCCGACCTGGACCGCCTGCGCCTCCAGGAAGTCCTGAAGGCGGCGGATGACGATCTCCGCGTCCGGCTCCAGCGCCAGCGACGGAACGCCGATGGCGGCCTGCCCGCCGCCGAGCGCGGGAAGCGCCAGCACGTCCTCCGTCAGGAAGGCCGGCAGGGCCTCGGCCGGCTCGGCGCCACCCTCGGGCTTGCGCGCCGGCTTGGCGCGGCCGGATTCGATCGCCGCGCGGTGCTGCTGGAGTTCCCGCGCGAAGGCGAGGAAGTGGTCGACCAGGTCTCGGCGGTGGAGCATGCGGTCAGGTCCTTCCTCAGGCGGTCACGAACAGCGTGATCTCGACGGGGCGGAAGCGGCTGCCCAGCGAGTCCGGGTTCCAGATCTCCAGCCGCTCGCCGGGCACGATGTAGCGGGGGTCGACCTTCACCTCGAAGGGCACCACCCCGCACGGGGCGGCCACCCCGCCCTCCCCGCTGTCGTCCAGCGCGATGCGGTCGGCGCCCTTCACGCGCAGGCCGGACAGCGCCTCCAGCTTCGACCGCGAGGCGACGATGCAGTTCTCCATCCAGGCCGCGACCTCGCTGACCGAGGCCGCGGCCGGGCCGCGCACGCCGACGACGAGCCGGCCCTTCAGCCAGGCCTCCTCCATCGGCAGCCCGAACATGCCGTCCTCGAAGGTGAAGGGGATGCGCGCCACGCCTTCCTTCACGCGGTCGATCATGCGAAGGATGAAGTCGCGCACCTCGCCGAAGCTGGCCATCGGGTCGTCGTGATCGTAGCGCGACAGCTTGGCCGGCACGGCGCCGCTGGCGAAGGCCGACAGGTGTCCGGCCAGCGTGCAGAGCGACAGGTAGACGTCGAAGGGGTGGCAGACGCCGACGCCCAGCTGCGCCTCCAGCGGCGGCAGGCCGGTGACCAGGCTGCGGATCTCCACCCGCGCCGCCTCGGCCAGCTCCGTCGTGGCGTTGCCGCTGCCGACGCCGGAGCGTTCGGCCAGGAACAGCGCCTTCTCGCGCACGCGCCGCACCACCTCCGCCCCCAGCCGCCCGAGCGACGAGTTGGCGGTGACGGCGAGCGCCGGCGGCACGAAGTCGGTCAGCACGAAGGCGTCGTTGCGGAAGGTCGCCTGCGCGATGGGCATGGACACGAACTTCTGCGGCGGTTTCTGGTTCGGGCCGGTGGTGGCGTAGAGCGCCAGCCGCGGGCGCAGGCGGGCGATCTGCACCTCCTCCCCGCCGTGCAGGTCGGGCACCGGCGCGCCTTCGACCGAGACGTAGCGCGGCGTCTCGCCCGGCCCCGGCGCGCGGTCGCCCCGCGCGGTCGGCACGATCAGGTGGATGGTGATCTGCGTCTGGCCGACCGGGTCGGCGTAGGCGGAGATGTCCACCTCCAGCGGCTCGTCGGCGCCGGCGTGATAGTCGACGACCAGCCCGTCGGGCATGACCGCCTCCAGCTCCCGCACCTGGACGAGGCCGGAGACGAGCTGCACGCGGTCGACCTGCAAGTGCGCGACACCCCAGTGGAAGGGCCGGGCAAAGCGCAGGTGGTAGGTCAGCTGCCGCTCGTGCCGCAGGGCCTGCTGCTGGAAATGCTGGGGCGCCAGCAGCATGCCGTCGTGCCACGCGATCGCGTCGGGAATGTCGCGCGCGTCGGTCATGCGGTCCTCGTCTCGGTGCACAGTGGGGCGTCAGGGAGCCAGTTCGACATCTTTGTCCCCGGCGGTGAGGGTCAGCGTTCGGGTGTCCGGCACGCGCAGGCGGTGCGGCCCGGGGGTGGCGTAGTTGGCGAAGACCAGGATCGCCCAGGCGGGCTCCTGATTCGGCAATTCGGTGTGCAGCTTCTGGCCAGGCACCAGTTCCCAGCTCGTCACGCCGACCGTCGTGGGGTGGTCGCGAAGGGTCTGCTCCCGCTGGCCGAACCAATCGGCGGCGGTCAGGGCGGCCAGCTTCTCCACCAGCGCCTTGTCGCGCACGGCCACCATGTCGATGGCGACCGGCGTGGTGTCGTTGGCGGCCGGGGCCACGGTGACCGACACCGTGTCCAGCCGTGCCGAGGGCTTGTCCGCGCAAGCCGTCGCCAGCAGGGCCAGGGACAGCGTTGCGGCGATCCGAAGGCGTGGTGAGGTGAAGGGCATCATGGCGCGGGACGTGCTCCCGGTTCGGCAAGGGTGACGACGGTTCCGGAGACGCCGGCTGAGCGCGACAGCGCGTCGAGCGCCGCGGACGCCTCGTCGGCGGCGGCGTAGCGCCCGCTGCGCACGGCGTAGGCGGCGGACGGACCGGACTCCGGCGCGTAATCGACGGTGGTGGGCACGCCACGCTGGGCCGCGGCGGCGGCGAAGGATTCCGCGTTGAAGGGGGTGGCGAAGCGCCCGAGTTCGACGGCGTAGACCCGCGGCGGCGCAGCTGGCGCCCGGCCGGTGCCGTCGCCGTAGACCGTGTCCTTCAGCGAGCCCTCCACCGAATCCTCGACCCCGTAGGCGAACTTCTCCTTGGTGTGGAAGCTCGCGCGGTCGATGCCGCGGGCCACTTGGCTGCTCATCCATTTCGGCAGGAAGCGCCGGGCCGCAGCGCCGGCGCCCTTCGCCACCGGATCGACAAACATGGCGTTGCCCTCGCGCACCACGTCGCCAACCTCATCGGCCGTCCCGACGATCGCGCGGTTCGCCTCGTAATTGTTCTTCAAGCGCTGGCGGGCCGCGGCGGCGAGGTCGCCGCCGGCGACGGATTGAGAAGGCGCGGGGGCGTCGGACGCCACGGACGGGCTGGCCCCCGCCAAACTGTAGGCGGCGAGCAGGAAACCCGAGAACACGGCGACCACGACGAGCGCGAAGAGGCTGACGGCAAGAGCCGCCACCTGCCATCGCCCGAGCGTGATCGTCATCATCGCAAAGCCCCTGAGATGCGGCTCCGCCGGCCGGGCGGAGTTCCAGCGTGATTGAAGCATCCCGGACGCGGATCGTTGCGCCTTGTCTGGTTCGTTCTGGCGCAGTCCTGCCGGGGACGCGAAGGGACAGGGTCAAAAGGTCATATTGATGGTCGCGAGAACTCGCCCTCTCCCCTCCGGGGAGAGGGAGGGGACCCACGCCGTAGGCGTGGGGAGGGTGAGGGGGCCGGCGCGCTTGTGCGCGCCGCCAAGGGGCATGCTGCCCCTTGGCAATCCCCTGGCATGGGCTGGCGCCCATGCTACCCCCTCACCCTGACCCTCTCCCCGGAGGGGAGAGGGAATGACGTCCGGCACCGTGAAAGCCTGCAACTCCGCCGGGTTAACCCGTTGGTCCGATCTGGATCATTCGCCGCCGGCCGGCTTTGCCGGCGCTGCGGGCAAGGCGGGCTCTTCGACCACGACGCCGTTAAGGCCGGCAATGCGGTCGTACTCGACCAAGCGCGCCTCGGCCTGCCAACGGTCGGCAAAGGCGCCGGCGCGCACCCGCCGCCAGGTCTGCCCGGCAGCGTCCACCGTCTCCACGATCTCCACAGGAAGCTTGCGCTCAACCAGCGCCACAGCGAACTGCTGGGCGTTCTCGGCGGAACGGAACACGCCCAGTTCGATGGCGAAACGCGCATCGCCTTTGGCGGGCGCTGCGACGGGCCGCACCGGGACGGCCGGTGGCGATGGAGGGGCGTCGGCTTTGGCCGCTTCGGCGGCCTTGCCGCCCTCAACCGGGGCGGCCGGAGCAGGCTCCTGTTTGCCGGGCACGACCTCGACGGTCTTCGCGTCCGCGGCGCCGGGCATCCCACCACCGGCCAGAAGATACCCTCCCCCGAGGGCAAGGCCGAGCAGCAGGACGGCCACCACGACGATCAGGATCTTCTTCATCACCGCCCCCTCACGACGGCTTCCCGCCGCACAGGCGCTGCATGTCGGGCGTCGGGCGCTGGTAGCCGAGCCGGACCCGCCGGTCGAGGACCTGGCAAAGGTAGGTGTCCTGCGCCGCCGGGTCGCTGGCGTGGTACCGGCGCACCGCCTCCGTCCAGGAGCCGTGGCGGTCGTACAGTTCCCGCAGGAAACGGGCGGCGTAGGTGACGTTGATGGCGGGGTCGAGGATGTCCTCGTCCGCGGCGAAGGAGCCCGCGTGCCAGCGCGTGTAGATCTGCATGCAGCCCACGGCCACGTCGGCGCGCAACGTTCCCACCTCGTCGCGCATCAGCCGCAGCGCCTCCGACCGCGTGGCGGGAAAGCGCGGCGTGCCGGAGACGTTCAGCGCCCAGGGCCAGGGCATGCCGGCGCGCCCCGATTCCACGACGCTCATGGCGTGCAGGATGCCGCGGGGAATGCCGTACATGGCCTCGCTGTTGCGAAAATGGCGGGTGCACTGGAACAGCGCCGGCCCGCCGGGCGGCTGGGCGGCCAACTGCGCCGACGCGCTTTCAAAGCCCAGCGTCAGGACGGCCAGGGCCGCCGCGATCACGCCGCGCCCGATCATGCCCGCACCCGCAGCGCGACGCAGAGCCGGTCCTGCGGCATCGGCGCGCCGCCCGCATGCTCGGCCAGCGCGGCCGAGACCGCCGCCGTGACGCTGTGCGCCGACAGGTCGTCGAGGTTGCCCAGCGTGTCCGTCATGCGCGCGCGCCCGAAGCCCACGCCGAACCGGTTGGCGCCGTCCAGCAGCCCACCGTTGCACAGCACGAGCGTGCTCGGCACCGGCAGTTCCAGCGCCGTCTCCGTCACCGCCATCCCCGCGTCGAGGCCGAGCGGCGGGTTGGCCGCGACCGGCAGGTCCACCACGTCGCCGAAGCGGCGCAGGATGAAGGGCTCCGGCATGCCCGCGGCGGCGAAGACCAGCCGCCGGGACCGCGGCGCGACGACCCCCATGGCAAGCCCGATGGCCCGCCCCGCCGCGTTGTCGGCGGCGAGCAGCCGGTTGGCGCCGGTCAGACAGGCCGCGGGACCCTGCCCCGCCTCCGCCAGCGTGCGCACCGCGGCGCGCGCCGTCACCGTCATGAAGCCGGCGGCAAGCCCGCCGCCGGACACCTGCCCCAGCAGCACAACCAGCGTCCCGTCGGCGGTCTGGAAGAAGTCGTAGAAACTGCCGTCGAACTCCGCCGCCGGGCGCATCAGCCCCGCGGCCTCCAGGTCCGGAAGGTCTGGCAGGTCGGCCGGCAGCATGGCGGCCTGCATGCGCCGGGCGATCTCGAACTGCTTCTGGAGTTCCAGCAGTTCCGTCCGGGTGTTGAGCGCAGCCTGCAGCTGCCGGACCATGCCGTCGAGTTCGGCGTGCTGGTCGCGCACGCGCTCCGCCATCACCTCGAAGGCGACGGCCAGCGCGCCGGGATCGTCGGCGCGGTCGCCGCCCGGCCGTTCCGCCGCCGCGGCCTCGATCCGCGCGAGGTCGGCCAGCAGCTCCCGCTGCCCCTGCTCCGGCAGGGTCTCGGCCAAGCGAAGCATCTGCTTGCGGATGAAGGCTTGCTGACGCAGCCAGTGGCGGGCGCGCCGCTCCTCCGCGTCGCGCAGCGCGCGGCTGCGGTCGCGGAACACCTCCACCGTGCGGGCGAGCCGCCCGGCCTCGTCGTGCCGCTCCGCCCCCAGCACCGCCACGCTGGTGTCCCCGGCGGCCAGCGCCGACAGGGCGGACATGGAGGCGTAGACCGGGTTGAAGCTGCGCCGGAAGAACCAGTCGAGCCCCAGCGTCCCGGCCGCCAGCACCGTCAGCACCACCAGGATGGTCGTGGTGTCGAGCAGGCTGTCGGCCATGGCGACCAGCGTCGTCTCCCGCGCGGTCACCAGGAAGAGCGTCGCCCCGCCCTCCGGCCCCGCGCCGGCCACCTTGGGCAGGCGCAGGCTGCGGATGTCGTAGGCGCGCTCCGCGATGGTCGCGCGCACGGGTTCGCCGCCGTCCATGCGCAGGGCCGGGCGCACGTCGTTCCAGGCCAGCGGGCCGGCGTGTCCGTACAGCTTCCCATCGGCGTCGGTGAGGTAGGCGGAGCCGCCATGCACGTCGGCCAGCGTTTCCAGGCTGTCGGTCAGCGGCCGAACCGCGACCACCACCCGGTCGGCGGGGCGCTGCGCGCCGAACGGCTGCGCCAGGAGAAGCTGGGCGGTGCCGCCGGACAGCACCAGCCCGTCGTGCACGTAGTTCTGCGTCAACACCTGCCCGATGCGCCGCTCGTCGATCAGCCGCGCCGCGTCGCCGGCCGGCGCGCCGAGCAGGGTCTGCCCGGCGCCGTTCAGCAGGGCGACGGATGTCAGCTCCAGCGCGCGCAGCCGCTCGGTCGCCGCGGCCGCGTCCCCGCGCTCCAGCGCCGTGGTCAGGCGCGGGTCGCCGACGGCCGCCTTGGCCGCCGCGGCGGTCTGGTCGAGCAGCCCTTCCCACAGGCGCTGCACCAGCCGCGCCTCCTCCTCCGCGTGGCGGGAGGACACCACCTCCGTCCGCAGCAGGGAGAAGCCGGCGGCGGTGGCCAGCATCGCAAGGACCGCGCCGACGGCGACCACCGTCATCCGCTGCCGCAGCCCGTTCATCACCAGGACTGACATCACAGCGCCTCCCCGGACGCGGGAATCGCGCGCCGGCGCGGCAGTGCGCAGCGCCACGCGGTCACCGCCAGCGGCGGCAGGACCGCGATGCCGGCCAACAGGCCGAGCGCCGACACCGCCGCGGGCAGCAGGGCACTTCCGGCCCCAATCCAGACCGCAACCGCGCCCGCCAGCAGGGTCAGCGCGGCGCGCGCGGCGACGAGGGCTCCCGGTTCGCCGGTCGCGGCCTGCCCGGCGTGCGCGATCCCCAGCGCGGCGGCGACCAGCACCGCCATCGAGGTCCCGGGCTCCACCAATCCGAAGGCCAGGACCAGCGCGGCCACCGCCGTGCCACCCAGCGCCGCCAGGGCGGCACCGGCGCCGCGCGGCGCCATGGTCGCCAGGACGGTGGCGGCCAGCCAAGCCGGCATGGCGTGCAGCCAGACAAGCTCCGCGCTGCGCCGGAGGTCCGGCGCCTCTCCGACGCTCGGCAAGCCGAGGCACAGGAGCGCCGGCACCGTCACCAGCCACAAGGCCCAGCCTTTGGGACGCGCCGTCGCCGCCGACCACCAGCGGTCCGGGGCCGCCAAGCCCCGAAGCGTGATCCGTGGCAGCGCCGATCCGCCCCGCCCCTCCAGCCGCAGCGCAACGGTCGCACCGACCAGCGTCGCCAGCGCGGCGGCGACCATCCCGATCTCCAGGACCGCCCCACCCGCGCACAGCACGGACAGGCCGGCGCCCGCGACGAAGCCGGCTGCGGCCGACACGGTCTGGCCGGCGCGCAGGGAGTCCCCGGCCGCGCGTACGGACTGGACGGACAGCACCGCCGCCAGCGCGCCGACCCCGGCCACCGCGACCAGAAGCACCGGCGTGCCCGTCGACAGCCGTGACAACCCCCAGACCAGCAAGGCCCACAGCAGGTAGGCCAGAACCGCCACCGGCGCCGCGCGGCGGCCGAGCGCGTGGGCCATGGGCACCGCCAGCGCCACACCGACGCCGGCCCCGAGCATCGCCAGCCCCAGGGGGAGGCGCTGCGCCGCGACCGCGGTCACGACGGCCAGCACGACCCCCGCCGCGAACAGGGCGACGTGGGGCAGCGGATCGCTGCCGCCGGGCGCCAGCGCGGCAAGACGGTCGGGGGCGAAGGCGCCCAGCCGCTCGACACGCGCGATCAGCGGGGTGACCTGCCCCGCCGCCTCCTTGTTGAAGCTGAGGTCGCGCACCTCCGTCAGGTAGCTGCGCACCCGCGCGAAGCGGTCGTTGACGGTGATCACGACACGATTCATTTCGGCCAGCAGGCCGCCGATCAGGCTCTGCTCGACCGGCGGTGCGATACGGTCGTAGGCGGATCGCGCGAGGTTCGATTCCAGCGCCGCGACCAGGCGCAGCGGCGCCACCACCAGGGAATGCAGCATGGCGCGCAGCAGCAGCCCGCCCATGGCGAGCGCTATGCTGATCGCCACGGCGAAGTCGATCAGAATGCGCTGAGCGTTGGCCGGCTGCGACACGGCGCTGCGGCCCAGCAGCACCTCCCCCGCCGCCGACGCGCCGTTGCGCACCGGGAAGCGCTGCACCTTCAGCCCCAGGGCGGCCCAGTCCGTCTCGGACGGGGTCAGGCGCACCGACAGCTCCGGCCGCGCGGCGTTGGACTTCTGGAACAGGGGCCGACCACTGGCGTCCACCACCAGGATCAGGTCGATTTCCGGGAACACGGCCGCGGCCTCGCCCAGGTAATCCTCCATGCCGGCCATGCGGTCGAGCGGCAGGCCGAGCGTCAACGCCTTCTCCAGGTCGTGGGCGATGCCCAGGCCGACGATCTCCGCGCGCGATGCCGCCCCCCGATCCGCCAGCCCGGCCGCCGCGATCAGCGCCGCCGCCAGCGTGGCGAGCCAGGGCACCACGACGACCATGACCAGCAGCGGCATGAAGCGCCGCATCGGGCGGCGCGCCTTCGGATCCATCCTCACGCCCTCCCGGCGCCGGCCGGCGCGTCGTCGATGCGGGCGGCCTCAACCTCCGCCGCGCGCAGGCCGGAGAGCACCGCCGCAAGCGGCTGCGCGGTGACGGCGGAGGCGTCTGCCTGCAACAGCCGGTTTTCGGCGGCATAGGCCTCCGTGCGCTTCCGGATGAAGCGGCAGGTGTCGGACAGCAGCAGGCGCGTGCCCATCACGGCCAGCCCGGCGATGGCGATCAGGAAGACCACGGTGACGCTCGCCGTCTCGCGGAGCGCGGCCAGCACCTCCACCCGCGCGTCCTGCTGCGGGGCGTGGCCCAGCACGGCCCCACTCGGTTTGCCGACCGCGTCCACCACCGGCACGCCGACCAGCACGCCGTCGCGGTCGGCCAGATCCCAGGACTCCGCCGGAATGGCGCCGTCACCGCCCAGCCAGGACGCCGGGGCCGGAGCGCCCACCGCGCTCTGGTCCGTGCCGAACAGCACCGTGCCGCGCTGGTCCACGACGTAGAGGCGCACGCCGCCCCCGCCGGTGGACACCAGCTCGATCAGCCGTTGCAGGTCGTTCTGATAGGCCAGCGGAAAGCCGATGGCCGCGCGTTCCGCCGCCGTGGCGGCGACACGGCCGGCCAGCGCCGTCACCCGCGCGGCGATTTCCGCGGTGTGCGCTTCCGCCACCGCATTGTGGAAGGCGAACAGCGTGAACACCTGCCCACCCACGGCACACAGCCACAACACCAGCGCCAGGCGCCCGAAACCGTAGAGCATCGCCAGCCTCCCGATTCCGGCTATAACGGCTTTCGCACCGGCAGGCCCCGGAAGATTGGGCCATGTTGGTTCGATCCGCTTTTGTGGCGGCCGGCCGCCTCGGGGTATCCCCGCGGACCGCAGCAGGGAAAGGGAAGCAATGAGCGCCAAGGGCCAGCCGACCAAGCCGGATGCCCGCCTGCACGCCGTCCTGTCCCGGCTGAGGAGCGACTCTCCCGGCGAACGGCTGGCGGCGCTCGCCGCGCTGGAGCGGATGCTTCCGGCGGGCACGTCCCTGCACGAGGTCATCCAGGTCGGGCTGTTCTACACCGACCGCGGCAGCGTCGCCCCGTCGCTGGTGGAGGAGGTTGACCGCCTGCGCGGCGCCCTGCTCGACGCCGAGCGGCGGGAGGACCGGCTGCGCCGCCGCACCGACGCGCTGGAGGCCGCGGCCCGCGACGTGGTGCGGGAGGCGAAGCGCCGGAAGGGCTGACCGCTTCGCTCCGCAACGGACGCAGTTGCGGGGGCGTGGCTCCGGATGTGGACCAACAATCGGTACCGCCGGACGGCCGCTTTCGCCCACGGTGCGCTGCGAAACGCCGTGCCGACCGGAGGCCCTTTGCCCACCATCACCGCGCCTTGTCAGCATGCCCTTCTGTCCGCCGTGGACTCCGCCGCGGCGGCGCGGGGCATGACCGTTCCCGCCCTCATCCGCGCCTGCCTGACGGTGATCGGGCCGGAGGCGCTGGCCCCGCTCCCCGATCCGGGCAGCCCGGAGCCGGTCGACGTGTCCCACCGCACGGTGACGCTGAAGAGCGGGCGCCAGCGCCGCGTGCGCGTCGTGCCGAAGCTGCGCGTGCGCTATGAGGCGCCGCTCGACGCCGCGACGGTGCGCAAGGCCGCCTGGGTCGCCGCCACCGTCGGCAGCACGGATGGCGCGCGCCTCATCACCGCCGGCGAGCTGAACGCCGTGGAATCGGAGATGAGCCGCTGCCGCCTGCGGCTGGAACAGCTGACCGCGGCGCTGGAGACGCTGGCCTTCCGGCCGCTGCGCCAGCCCATCCGCAAGCCCTGGCAGGCAACCTACGTGCTGGGCTTCACCCACGAATGGGGCCTGGACCCGCAGACGGTGAACAGCCGCTTCCGCACGCTGGCCCCGATCTTCCATCCCGACACCGGCCTGCTGTCCAGCGCCGAGCGGATGGGACAGCTGCTGGAGGCCCGCAACTTCCTGCTCCAGCACCTGCGGGACTGACGGCTACAGAAAGCAACTTCCAAAAGCCCTTCTCCCCTTGTGGGAGAAGGGTTGGGATGAGGGGTTGTTACCGCTCGGAGAGCGGGAAAAAAGACCTGCCGGCATGCGCCGGCACCACCCTCACCCCAACCCCTCTCCCATCGAGGGAGAGGGGCTTCCCTCATAAACCGATGCTTCGCGGGTCCAGCAATCCCTCCGCAACGCCAATCCCTCCGAAACGGAGGTGTTCCACCGCGATGTCGTCCAATTGGGGTCCATCTCGGCTGGCCTCGCGACGGGTGCCATTCGAATGATGACGAAGCTCTTCAGTCGGCGCGCGACGCGCACAACCATGTGAGGTGGTCAGATCATGAGCGAGAGCACTCAGAAGAAGTTGGAGCGCGTCCGCCCGCCGCGGGTCAAGCTCACCTACGAGGTGCACACCGGCGGCGCCATCGAGATGAAGGAACTGCCGTTCCTGGTCGGCGTGCTCGCCGACCTCAGTGGCAAGCCGGAGAAGCCCCTTCCCAAGCTGAAGGAGCGCAAGTTCGTCGAGATCGACCGCGACAACTTCAACGACGTGATGGCCGCCACGGCCCCGCGCCTCGCCTTCCAGGTCGACAACAAGCTGCAGGAAGACGGCGGCAAGCTGAACATCCTGCTGAACATGCAGCACATCGACGACTTCCAGCCGGTGGAAGTGCTGAAGCAGGTGCCGACGCTGTCGCGCCTGTTCGAGGCCCGGCAGAAGCTATCCGACCTCCTCACCAAGCTCGACGGCAACGACGAGCTGAACGGCCTGCTCAACGACGTCATTTCCAACACCGAGCAGCAGGACGAGCTGAAGAAGCTCCTCGGTCCTGTGGACGGCGCCGCGGGCGAGCCCGCCGGCGAGCCGGCCTGATCCCCCGCCCCCCACTGAACCGCATTCACGGAGCGAACAGGTGAGCACGGAAACGTCCGTTGAGAGCGCCGCCAATCTGTCCCTGCTCGACCGCATGATGGTCGAAGGCAAGATGGCGCGCGACGAGGGCCAGCGTCCCTATGCCCGCGACCTTCTGACCGAATTCGTCGACCAGGTGCTCGCCGAGACCGGCGACGCGTCGGCCATCGACGTGGTCGAGGCGATCAACCAGCGCATCGCGCAGATCGACGAGCTGATCAGCGTCCAGCTGAACGAGATCATGCACCACGAGGATTTCCAGAAGCTGGAAGCCTCCTGGCGCGGCCTGCACTACCTCGTGTCCAACACGGAGACCTCGACGACGCTGAAGCTGCGCGTCCTGAACGTCTCCCGCAAGGACCTGCAGAAGGACCTGGACAGCGCCGTCGAGTTCGACCAGAGCGCGCTGTTCAAGATGGTCTACGAGGCCGAATACGGCACCCTGGGCGGCACGCCCTACAGCTGCCTGATCGGTGACTACGAGTTCGGCCGCCACCCGCAGGACATCTCCCTGCTGGAGAAGGTCTCCAACGTCGCCGCCGCCGCGCACGCGCCGTTCATCGCCGCGGCTGCCCCGGCGCTGTTCGACATGGCGAACTTCGCCGAGTTGGGCGCCCCGCGCGACCTCGCGAAGATCTTCGAGACCGCCGACATGGTGAAGTGGCGCTCCTTCCGGGCGTCGGAGGACTCGCGCTTCGTGGCGCTGGCCATGCCGCACGTCCTGATGCGCCTGCCCTATGGGCCGAACACCGTGCCGGTCGAGGGCGTCAACTTCGTCGAGGACACCGACGGGCGCGACCATTCCAAGTACCTGTGGGGCAACGCCGCCTGGGCGCTGGGTGCGCGCATCACCGACGCCTTCGCCAAGTACGGCTGGACCGCGGCGATCCGCGGCGTCGAGGGCGGCGGCAAGGTCGAGGGCCTGCCGAGCCACACCTTCAAGACCGACGAAGGCGACATCGCGCTGAAGTGCCCGACCGAGATCGCCATCACCGACCGCCGCGAGAAGGAGCTGAACGACCTCGGCTTCATCTCGCTGGTGCACTGCAAGAACACCGACTACGCGGCCTTCTTCGGCGGCCAGACGGCCAACAAGCCGAAGGTCTACAACACCAACGAGGCCAACGCGAACGCCCGCATCTCGGCGATGCTGCCGTACATGCTCGTCTCGTCGCGCTTCGCCCATTACCTGAAGGTGATGCTGCGCGACAAGATCGGCTCGTTCCAGACGCGCGGCACGATCGACAACTACCTGAACACCTGGATCTCCAACTACGTCCTCCTGGACGACGATGCCGGCCAGGCGATGAAGGCCCGCTTCCCGCTGCGCGAAGCCCGCATCGACGTCTACGACGTCCCGGGCCGGCCGGGCGTGTTCCGCGCCAACGTCTTCCTGCGCCCGCATTTCCAGCTGGAAGAGCTGTCGGCGTCGATCCGCATGGTCGCCGAACTGCCGGCGCCCGAAGCCTGATCCCAACACTGACCCCAGCATCCATTCGTCCGGAGTGACAGCCCATGTCCATGGTTATTCTTGAAATTCCCAAGATCGAAGGCGAATGCCAGGTCGAGAATTACCAGAAGATGATCCTGTGCGAGTCCCTGTCGCACGACATGAACGTGGAAATGGAGGTGAGCACCAACGCCCGCCGCACCGTCCACACGCCGAAGGTCGAGAACATCGCCCTGGAGCGCAAGTGGGACCTCGCCTCGCCCAAGCTGATCAGCCGCCTCCTGCGCGCCCAGAGCGATGAGGTCTGGAAGATCCACTGCCTGAAGCCGCTGAGCGACGACAACTTCCAGTGGGTCGAGTTCCTCACCCTGGAGCTGACGAGCCCGATGCTTGCCAAGCATTCGCTGAGCGTCAGCGAAGGCGACACGACCGAGTCGATCGAAATCAACGCGACGGAGATCAACTGGGTCTACAAGCTCCAGGACGAGAAGAACAAGAAGACCGGCGGTTCGATGGGCGTGTCCTTCAACCTGCTGACCGGCCGCGTGAAGGAAAGCGCCTGACCAACCTGACATCCCCTCTCCCCTCTGGGGAGAGGGTTAGGGTGAGGGGGTTGCACGTGGGCCGAACGTTCCAACAAGCACCTCCTCCTTCCTTCCAACCATCCGGGATTCGGTCGTGAGCCAACCCAGGACGATGACCGGCGGGCGCAGCCTGCTCTTCGAACGTCTGATCGACTTCGAGCCGGACCAGCCGAGCGCCGACGAGCCGTCCATGACCACGCTGTCGATGGCCGACCTGAAGGCCTCGATTCAGCGCGAGATCGTCCGGCTGCTCGACAGCCGCAGCGCCGGCGAACGCCGTCCGGACCTCGGCGGCACCGTGCTGGACTACGGCATCGGCGACATCGCGCATCTGGACGCGGCCTCCTTCACCGACCAGCGCCGGGTGGAGCAGATGGTGCGCCAGGCCATCATCGATTTCGAACCGCGGCTGAAGCGCCCGCGGGTGTCCGTGTCCCCCGGCACCGGGCGCGGCACGCTGGTGACCAGCATCTCCGGCGACGTGGTCGCGGGCAGCGTCACCGAACAGCTGGTGTTCGATGTCGGCCTGGGCGCCACGCGCACGCCGTCCGACACCCAGCAGGCAAGCTGAGATGCGGCGCGAGGATCTCCTCGACCATTACGAACGCGAGCTTCTGTACGTCCGCCGCGCCGGCGAGGCCTTCGCGCGCAGCTACCCCAAGATCGCCCGGCGCCTGGCGCTCGGCCCCGACCAGGCCGCCGACCCGAACGTCGAGCGGCTGATCGAATCCTTCGCCTTCCTGTCCGGGCGCCTGCAACTGAACCTGGAGCGCGAGTTCCCGCGCTTTTCCGAGGCGTTGCTGGGCATCCTGCACCCGCAGCTGGTGGCGCCGATCCCCGCCATGGGCATCGCCCGCATGGATCCCGCCCCGGGGGAGGGCCGGCTGACCGGCGGCTTCACCGTGCCGCGCGGCACGGCGCTGCACGCGATTGCGGAGGGCAACACGCGCTGCCGCTTCCGCACCGCCTACGACGTGACGCTTTGGCCGCTGGCGCTGACCGACGCCGCGGTGGAGCCGACCGACCGTTACGACTTCATCGACGGGTCCAAGGCGGCCTCCGTCCTGCGGCTGCGCCTGGAGACGCGCAACGAGTCCTTCGAGAACCTGCCCATCGAGAAGCTGCGGCTGTTCATCGACGGCGAGACGATCCTGACGTCGGCCCTGCACGAGCTGTTCCTGTGCGGCGTGGTGGAGTTGGCCTTCCTGGTGCCCGGCAAGCCGCCGATCCGGCTGCGCGGCGAGGATCTCATCGCCCCCGTCGGCTTCGGCCCCGACGAGACGGTTCTGCCGCACCCCAAGCACGCCCAGCCGGCCTATGGCCTGCTGCAGGAATATTTCGAGTTCCCGCAGAAGTTCGACTTCTACGACCTGACCATGCCCAAGGGGAGGCTGTCGGGTGAGGTCGTGGACGTGCTGATCGTGGTGTCGCGCCCGCTGCCGAACCGGCTGACGCTGCGCAAGGAAACCTTCGCTCTCGGCTGCACGCCCATCGTCAACCTGTTCACCCGCACCGCGGAGCCGATCCGGCTGAACCACCGGCGCACCGCCTACCGCGTCGTTGCCGATGCGATGCGGGAGCGGACCACCGAAATCCATTCCGTTCTGGAGGTCCGCGGCCTGCGCGACGAGGACGGGATGCACCACCGCTACGTCCCGCTCTTCTCCCACCAGCACGCCTCCGCGGAGGTGGAGCCGCGCGGCTTCTGGCTGGCGGCGCGCGAGCCGACCCAGCGGGAGGATGTGCCGGGCACCGACGTCTATCTCAGCCTGCACCACCTCGACCTCAACCCGACCGACCCGGCCGACGAGACGCTGCTGGTGCGCACGCTCTGCACCAACCGCGCGCTGGCGGAGCAGGTGCCGGCTGGTGCCGTGCTGATGATCGAGGAAGCGGCCCCCATCGCCACCATCAAGTGCCTGCACAAGCCGACGTCGGGACGGCCCGCGCCGGCCGGCGGGTCGTCGGCCTGGAAGCTGATTTCCCACCTGTCCGTCAATCATCTCAGCCTGACGGACGACGCGGAGGGGCTGCGCGCGCTGCAATCCATCCTGATGCTGCACGCGCCGGAGGACCCCAGCGCCCAGCACCAGCTGCGCGGCATCCAGGGCATATCCTCCCGCCCGGTCCTGCACCGCATCGGCCAGGACGCTTGGCGCGGCTTCGTGCGCGGGCTGGAGGTGACGGTGGACCTGGACGAGCGGCACTTTGTCGGGTCCTCCCCGCTGGTCTTTGGCGGCGTGCTCAGCCGCTTCCTTGGCCTCTACATCAACGTCAACGCGTTCGCCCAACTGCGGCTGCGCTCCGTGCAGCGGGAAGGAGTCTGGAAGGCATGGTCGCGCCTCGCCGGCAGTCAACCAGTGCTCTGATCGACCGTTTGGAGGCGGAGCCCTGGGGCTTCGACCTCCTCCAGGCCATCGCGCTGCTGGAACGCGCCTCCCCCGACCGCGCGGCGCTCGGCACCGGCATCGACCCGGAGCAGGAGGCGGTGCGGATCGAGCATGACCCCAGCCTCGCCTTCCCGCCCAGCGACGTGGTCGAGGCCAGGCGCCGGCCGGAGGGCGGCGGGGTGGTGCGCACACCCGTGATGGGCGTGGCGGGCTTCGCCGGTCCCCTGCCCTACGTCGCGACGGAGCTGCTGCTGGAGCGCAGCGCCAAGCGCGACACGGCGGGCAAGGCCTTCTACGACATCTTCAACCACCGCCTGATGTCGATCTTCTACCGGACCCGCCAGGGCAGCCTGCCGCTGCTGGAGCGCGACCCGGAGCAGACGCTGATGGCCCGGGTGCTGCGCGCGCTGGCTGGGATCGGCACACCGGGGCTTGAGAACCGCCTGCCCGGAACGCCCGACCGGATGCTGCTGGCCTTTTCCGGCATCCTCGCCAACCGGCGCCGCTCCTCCGCGGGGCTGGAGGCGATCCTCGGCGCGGTGTTCGGCGTGCGGGTGACGGTGCGCAGCTTCGTCGGCCGCTGGCTGCCGCTGGGCGAGGACAGCCAGACCCGCCTGGGTGCGCAGAACAACAGCCTCGGCCGGACGGTCGTGCTGGGCCGCCGCGTCTGGGACCAGCAGAGCTGCTTCGCCATCGAGCTGACGCTGGACAGCCTGGAGCGCTACCGCGAGTTCCTGCCGACCGGACGCCATCACCAGACGCTGTGCGCGCTCGCCCGCTTCCACGCCGGCGACGGCATGGACTTCCGCATCGTGCTGACTCTGGAAGCGCCCAAGGTGCCGCCGACACGCCTGTCCACCAAGCCGCGGGAGGGCAGCCTGCTCGGCTGGACCTCCTGGCTGCGCGCGCCCGGCCGTCCGAGCCAAAGCGACGGCCGCCTGACCCTCGACCCCGCACCGCCCACCACCAGTCAATCGCAGGGAGCCTTCCCGTGACCGCCGACATCAAGTCCCTGATCGGAAAGCTCGACCGCGACGGCCGCAAGGTGCTGGAGCGTTCCGCCGCGCTGTGCGTCTCGCAGACCCACTACGACGTGGAGGTGGAGCATGTCCTGCTGGCGCTGCTGCGCCTGAAGGACGGCACGGTGGCCGGCATCCTGCGCCACTACGACGTGGACGCCGGCCGGCTGGAGACGGAGCTGAACGCCGCGCTGGAGAAGATCCGCCGCGGCAACAGCCGTACCCCGGCCTTCTCCCCCCGCGTGCCGGAGCTGCTGGAAACGGCGCTGCTGATCTCCGTCACCCACCTGGACAGCCCGCAGATCCTGCTGCCGGCGATTCTCTGGGCGGCGGTGGCCTGCGATTCCGTGCGCGCCGTGGTGACGGAATCAGCACCGTCGCTGCTCGCCTTGCCGCGCGAGCGCACCGCCTCCGACCTGCCGGAGCTGGTCCGCGCCCTCAAGGACAGCGCCCCCGCCGCCAAGGCGACGCCCGAGGCCGCGCCCGCGTCGTCCGCATCGGAAGGACGGGCCATGCTGGACCAGTACAGCACGGACCTGACCGCCCAAGCCAAGGCCGGGAAGATCGACCCGGTGATCGGCCGCGACCGCGAGATCCGGCAGGTCATCGACGTGATGATGCGCCGCCGCCAGAACAACCCGATCCTGGTCGGCGACCCTGGCGTCGGCAAGACCGCCATCGTGGAGGGGCTGGCGCTGCGCATCGCCGAGGGCGACGTGCCGCCGCCGCTGCAAGGGGTGGTCATCCGAACGCTCGACCTCGGCCTGCTCCAGGCCGGCGCCGGGGTGAAGGGCGAGTTCGAAAACCGGCTGAAGTCGATCATCAAGGAGGTCTCCGCCTCCCCCGTGCCGACCGTCGTCTTCATCGACGAGGCGCACGCGCTGATCGGCGCCGGCGGCGCGGCCGGCCAGGGCGACGCAGCCAACCTGCTGAAACCCGCGCTGGCGCGCGGCGAGTTCCGCACCATCGCCGCCACCACCTGGGCCGAGTACAAGAAGTATTTCGAGAAGGACCCCGCCCTCGCCCGCCGCTTCCAGCCCGTCTCGGTGCCGGAGCCCGACGAGACGGCCGCCGCCGCCATGCTGCGTGGCCTCGTCCGCCGCTTCGAGGAGCATCACGGGGTGCGCGTGCTGGACGACGGCATCGCCGCCGCGGTGAAGCTGTCGGCCCGCTACATCCCCGCGCGCCAGCTGCCCGACAAGGCGATCAGCGTGCTCGACACCGCCTGCGCCCGTGTCGCCATCGCCCGCAGCTCCAAGCCGGAGGCCATCGAGGCGCTGGAGCGCGAGGACACCGTGCTCGCCCGCGAGGCCGAACGGCTGGAGGCGGAAACCGGCAACAGCCACGCCGTGCGCCTGTCGCAGATTTCCGAATGCCGCGGCGCCATCGCCGTGGAGAAGACCGCGCTCGACGAGCGCTGGCGGCGGGAACGCGACCTCGTGGAAGCTGTGGACGCCGCGCTGAAGGCCGGCCACCAGTTTGAGGCCGCCGCCGCGACCGAGAAGCTGAAGGCCATCCAGGGCGACGGCGCGCTGGTCCCGCACCGGGTGGACGGCGCCGTGGTCGCCGCCGTGGTGTCGAACTGGACCGGCATTCCCGTCGGCTCCATGTCCAAGGACGACCTGGAGGTGGTCGCCAACCTGGAGGACCGCATGGCCGCGCGCGTCGTCGGCCAGCCGCAGGCGCTCCAGGCCATCGCCCGCTCGGTGCGCGGCTACCGCGCTGGTTTGGGCGAGCCCAACCGCCCCATCGGCATCTTCCTGCTGAGCGGCCCGAGCGGCGTCGGCAAGACGGAGACCGCGCTCGCCCTGGCCGAGCTGCTGAACGGCGGGGAGGACAGCCTGATCACCATCAACATGTCCGAATACCAGGAGGCGCACGCGGTCGCGACCCTGCGCGGCGCCCCGCCGGGCTATGTCGGCTACGGCAGCGGCGGCGTGCTGACCGAAGCGGTGCGGCGGCGCCCGCACTCCGTGATCCTGATGGACGAGGTGGAGAAGGCCCACCCCGACGTGCTGGACATGTTCTACCAGGTCTTCGACAAAGGCGTTCTGGAGGACGGCGAGGGCGTGGAGGTGGACTTCCGCAACACGCTGATCCTTCTCACCAGCAACCTCGGCGACACGGAACTGTTCGAGCTTGGCCGCGACACGCTCGACGCCGGCCATATCCGCGAGGCTTGCGAGGAAGGGCTGGCGGCCATTTCCGACGTGCTGCGCCGCCGCTTCCGCCCGGCCTTCCTCGGCCGCCTGACGGTCGTGCCCTACTACCCCCTCAGCGAGGCGCAGATCCGCCGCATTGTCACCATGAAGCTCGGCAAGCTGCAACGGCGCACCGCCGGCAACCGCGGCGCCGAGCTGGCGGTGACCGACGCCGCCGTGGAGGCTTTGGTGCAGCGGGCGCTGAACTCCGACGCCGGGGCGCGCATGATCGACACGCTGCTGTCGGAATTCGTGGTGCCGGAAGTGGCGATCCGCATCCTGGACCGGGTCGCCGCCGGTGAGCCCGTCGGGTGTATCACCGTGGACCACGACGTCAGCGGCCGCTTCGCCGTGACCGTCGCATGACCAACCGCTTCACCCAGGACAAGCAGTACCTGTCGATCTCCACCCCGCTCGGGCCGGACGCGCTGGCGCTGCGCACCATCGTGGGGGAGGAGCGGCTGTCGTCGCTGTTCACCTACCGCGTCACGATGATCTCCTCGGACGAGGACGTCGCCTTCGACACGCTGGTCGGCAAGCCGGTGACCGTCACCATCACGCTCGGCGACCGGGAGACCAAGCGCCACATCAACGCCGTCGTCGGCCGCATCGAGCTGACCCACGTGGACGACCGCAGCCTCGTCGCCCATTACGAGGCGGAGCTGCACCCCTGGCTGTGGATGCTGACCCATTCCGGCGACTGCCGCATCTTTCAGGAAAAGACGGTTCCGGAGATCGTGGAGGAGGTCTGCAAGGGTGCCGGCTTCACCGATCTGAAGACTTCCCTGACCGGCAGCTACGCCGCCCGCGAATACTGCGTGCAGTACCGGGAGACCGACTACAACTTCATCGCCCGGCTGCTGGAAGAGGAAGGCATCTTCTATTACTTCACGCACGAGGACGGGAAGCACACGCTGGTGCTGGGCGACAGCGCCAGCGCCTTCGCCAAGAGCAGCCTGCTCGACACGCTGGAATACCGCGCCGGCGACACGCACGAGGACGACGACACCATCCTGACCGGCCTGAGCGTGGAGCGGCGCGTCACGCCCAAGAGCTTCGGCATCGACGGCTACAACTTCGAGACGCCCTCCACCGACCTCTACGCCACGGCCGACGGCGCCTCCGGGAAGGGCACGATCAGCGACGGCATGCTGGGCTACAAAACCTCCGCCGAAGGCGAGGCGCTGGCCAAGCTGCGCCAGCAGGCCTTGGCCTTCCCCGGCGCGCGGGTGCGCGGCGGCGGGGTCTGCCGCTCGCTGGAGGCCGGCACGCGCATCACCGTCTCCGGCCACCGCAAGAGCGACCTGAACGCCGAATATGTCCTGCTTTCGGTGCGCATCGACGGGTCGAGCGGGCATTTCAACGCCCACTTCACCGGCTTTGCCCCCGACCTGCCCTTCCGACCCCTGAACACCGCGACCAAGCCGCGCATCCACTCCACCCAGACCGCCATCGTCGTCGGCAAGAGCGGCGAGGAGATCTGGGTCGACAAGTACGGCCGCATCAAGGTGCAGTTCCACTGGGACCGGCTGGGCAAGAAGGACGAGAAAAGTTCCTGCTGGGTGCGCGTCGCCCAGAACTGGGCCGGCAAGAATTATGGCATCATGTTCCTGCCCCGCGTCGGGCAGGAGGTGGTGGTCACCTTCATCGACGGCGACCCCGACCGGCCGCTGGTCACCGGCTCCGTCTACAACGCGGAGCAGACGGTGCCCTACGCCCTGCCCGACAACTCGACGCGCAGCACCATCAAGACCCAGACCTCCAAGAACGGCACCGGCAAGTTCAACGAGATCCGCTTCGAGGACAAGGCGGACAACGAGGAGATCTACGTCCACGCCCAGAAGGACATGAACGTCGAGGTGCTGAACGACGTCACCCGCAAGATCAAGCACGACGAGACGGAAACGGTCGAGAACGACAGCACCATCACGGTGAACCACGACCGCAAGCTGACCGTGAAGAACGACCACGCCATCACGGTGTCGGAGGGCAACGAGACCCACGCCGTCTCCAAGGGCACGCGGGCCGTGTCGGTCAAGGGCGACGAGACGCACACCAACAACGCCAACTTCGAGCACACCGCCGACGGCAACTACAAGCTGACGGTCAAGGGCAACCTGACCATCGACGTCACCGGCGACATCGTCATCAAGGGCAAGTCGGTCAAGATCTCCTCCACCTCCGCCGACATCGGCATCAAGGCGTCGACCGCCATGGACGTGCAGTCCGGCGCGGCGATGACGTTGAAGGCCGGGTCCGACGCGACGCTGAAGGCCGGTTCGGCGCTGACCGTGCAATCCGGCATGGGCACTGCCATCAAGGCCGGCATGGGCCTGGACCTGAAGGCGACCATGGGCCTGACCGCCGAAGGCCTGACCGCCACCGTGAAGGGCCAGACCACGGGCGAGGTCAGCGCCAGCGCCATGCTGACGCTGAAGGGCGGCTTGGTAAAAGTGAATTGAGGGTGAACTAGGATGGCCGACGCGGACACCGCCCCCGTCGAGGAGCGCGACGAGGCCGGCCGCCTGCTGCGCTCCGGCGAGCTGCGCGACGGCCGGTTCTCCGGCGTCTTCACCGCCTACGGTCCGGCGGGCCTGCCGCTCCTGCGCGCGCGGATGCGCGCCGACCTCATGCATGGGGAGGTGCGCCACTACGACGACAAGGGCGCGCTGGTGCAGGTGGCGGAGTTCGCCGACGGGGTCCAGCACGGTGTCGCGACCTTCTACGCCAACGCGCGGCCAAGCTGCCGCATGACCTACCGCGTCGGCCTGCTCGACGGCCCCTCCGCCTTCTTCAACGACAACGGGACCGTCGCCGCCGTCTTCCAATACAAGGCCGGCAAGCGTGAGGGGGAGGCACAATTCTACAGCCCGCAAGGCCGCCTGGTCCGCCGCGAGACCTACGCCGCCGACCAGCTGAACGGCCCCGTGCAGGGCTTCTTCGAAGACGGCGCGGTCAGCGAGCGGTCCGCCTTCCTCGATGGGCTGCAAGAGGGAGAGCTGTGCCGCTACTTTCCGTCCGGCGCGCTGATGCAGCGCGGTGTCTACCGGAAGGGCCTGCTGGTGGAACCGCTGCGCACCTATTCCGAAGGCGGCAAGGAAATCGGCGTGGTCCTGCCGCCAAAGGCGTGAGCCCAAACCCCCTCGCCCGCCACCGGCGGGAGAGGGAGGGGCCCACCGCAGAGCGGTGGGAGGGTGAGGGCTAGGTTTCTCGGGAAAACCTTGCCCTCACCCTTCCCGCTTCGCAGGCCCCTTCCCTCTCCCGCCGGAGGCGGGCGAGGGAGGTTATGGTGTCTGCACGGTGAACTGGCCGGGCAGCGTGATCGCGATCATGCCGCCCCAATTGCACATCAGCTTGCTGGTGGAGGTCAGCGCCGGCATGTTGCCGACCAGCACCGTCGGCGCGCCGGGCATCCAGGGGGCCACGGTGCAGGGGACGCAGGGCTGCGGCTTGATCACGCCCGGCGGCGGGACCGGGATCATCGAGGCGACGACGGGGTTCGCCGGGCTGCGGCAGACGCCGAAGGGCGGGATGTTCACGATGGGCTTGTTGTCCATGATGTTGGCCATCGGCGGCCCGCCGGCCATGGTCCGGTTGACCGGCAGCACCACCAGCGCGGAAGGTGTCGCCCCCATGGTGCAGGTCATCATCGCGCCTGCGCAGACTGCCTGGCTCATGTCCCGTCTCCCTCGACCATCGTGCCGAAGAGTGTCGGCCCACAGCCCATCGCGGCAACTGGTCCTTGGGCCGGAATGAAGCGAGTTCGCTTCACCCCGGTGGAAGCCTCGCCTCCGCGTCACCGACTCCGTCGAACAGGCCCGGTTCCGGCTCGGTCTCCGGGTCCAGCAGGTCGGTGCAGCCGATGCCGATCAGCCGGATCAGCCGGCCATCGGCCTCGGCGTCCAGCATCTCGCAGCCGGTCTGCCAGATCAGCTCGGCCACGCTGGCCGGCGGGTCGACGCGGCGCGACCGGGTCAGCAGTTGGAAGTCGGCCGTCTTCAGCTTCAGCACGACGCTCCGCCCCTGCAGACCGGCGGCCTTGAGGCGGCGCTCCACCGTCTCGGCCAAGGGGCGCAGCGCGTCCTTCAGCGCCGCGCGGTCGGCGGTGTCCCAGTCGAAGGTCGTCTCGGCGGAAATGCTCTTGCTGACCGATTCCGGTTCGATGCGGCGGTCGTCCTGGCCGCGGGCGAAGCGGTAGAGCAGCCGGCCCATCTTGCCATGGCGGCGGACGAGGTCGATCTCCGACCAGCCGCGCAGGTCGCCCACCGTGCGGATGCCCTCCGATTGCAGCTTGCGCTGGAGCACCGGCCCGACGCCCCACAGGATCGACACCGGCTTCGGCGCCAGGAAGTCCAGCGCCTGCCCCCGCCCCACCACGGAGAATCCCCGCGGCTTCTCCAGGTCCGACGCGATCTTGGCGAACAGCTTGTTGTAGCTGAGGCCGACCGAAGCCGTGATGCCCAGCTGCTGTTCGAATCGCCGGACCAGTTCGACCAGCGCCTGGGCCGGGCTGATGCTCAGCCGTTCCTCCACGCCGGACAGGTCCAGGAAGGCCTCGTCGATGGACAGCGGCTCGACCAGCGGCGTGAAGGTCCGCATCAGCTCCCGCGCCTGCCGGCCGACCGTCTTGTACTTCGCCATGTCCGGCGGCAGGACGACAGCGTCCGGGCAGGCCTCCAGCGCCTGCCAGATCGGCATGGCGGAGCGCACCCCGGCCATCCGCGCGACGTAGCAGCAGGCGGCCACCACGCCGCGCCGGTCGCCGCCGATGATCAGCGGCCGGCTGACCAGCTCCGGCCGGTCGCGCTTCTCCACCGTGGCGTAGAAGGCGTCGCAGTCGATGTGACCGATGGCGAGGTCGTGCAATTCGTCGTGCCGGACGAGGCGCCGGCTGCCGCACTTCGGGCAGCGCGGCTCCGCCCCGCGCAGGGCGGCGGCGCAGTCGCGGCACAGGGCCTTGCCGAAGGCGGAAACGCGGTTTGCAGGCGCTGGGTCGGGCGCAGGATCGCGGATCGGGTGCATGGCGCCAGTCTACCAGCCCACCCCGCCCGCCGGCCACCAATGTTCCTCGCTTGTTCCAATTTTCACCTCACGTCTTCGCCTCAGCGGGCGAACACGACGGAGCGACGCTCCTCTTTTGCGACCGCGCCGGTCAGGGCGGCGATGGCGGTCGCGATCTTGGCGCCGCCCTGGACCGACGGTTCGATGGGGTTGGCGTAATCCTCCGCCTCGTCGCAGATCAGCCGCAGGTCGAGCAGCGGCAGCCCGCGGGCGAAGGCCTCGCGCGTGATCACATCGTTGAACAGGGTCAGCCCCGTGATGACCAGCCTTTGCCGCAGCGGGTCGGGGTAACGCGCGTCGTAGATCGTGCTGACCGCGGTCGGCAGGCGGTGGGCCAGCACGGCGTCGAGCATCGCGCGGTAGTCCCGCTGGAACGCCTCGCGGATCTCGCCCAGCCGATTGACTGCCCCAGCCACCGAGCGCGCCCCCTCGTCGAGAACGCCCGACGCCCGCAACGCGTCGTTGCCGCCGACGCTGACGACCAGATGGCTGGCGTCCGGCGGCAAGGTCCGGACCTGGGCGGCCACGCCGCCGGTGACCGCGCCGTCGACCGCCTGAAGGGTCGCCCGCCATCCGTCCGGCAGGCGCCGGCGCAGGTGGGTCACGACGTCGGGGCCACCCTGCACATAGGCGCGGTTGTCGAAGATGGAGTCGCCGAGAAGCACGATGTGGGGCATGGCGTCGCTTGCGTACGCGGTTGGTCTTTCCCAACAGCGCGGCCGACCAAGCCTCTCGCCCCGTGTCAGAATCGGAAACCCCGGTTCAGCAGCCAGCCGAGCGCGCCGGTGAAGACCAATGGCTTGTCCTGCACCAGCAGGCACACGCACTCCCCATCGCGGTCGGCAACGGCGTGGTGCGGCGTGTCCGGATCGTAGGAGGCCACGTCGCCGACCCGGTACCGCCCGAACTCGTCGGAAAAGGCGCCGGTCAGGACCAGCAGCATCTCGTGGTCGGTGTGCCGGTGCGCGGGCACGCTGGCGCCCGCCGCCATGCGGAGCAGGCAGGCCGACGCGGTCCCGACGCCAAGCGACCAGCCGGACAGATGGATGCCCGGCACGATGCGCACCCAGTCCACACCGTCCAGCGCGCCGCCCATTGAGCCGCCCAGGGCCCGATGCAGCGGTCCCGGCAGGATCCCGTTGGGAGGTGGCGTCGCCGGTTGGGGTGGGAGCGCCGCCGGAGCGTCGGCCAGCTTCGCGAGCACCGCGTCCAACAGACCGTCGGACACCGGCTCGGCCGCCACCTCCTCCAGCAGCACGCCGCCGCAGGCTTCCAGCTCCGCCACCCGACGGCGGCACTCGGCGCAGTAGGCAAGGTGCGAGGCGACCAGCAGCGCCTGCACCTCTCGCAGGCTGCCGGCGGCGTAGTCGAACAGCAGTTCGGGGGCGGGGTGGTGCGCGGGCATGGTCACGCCTCCTCCCCGAACGCCCGTCGCAACCGGACGAGCGCCAAACGCAGGCGCGTCTTCACCGTGCCCAACGGAATGCCCTGCTCGACGGAAATCTCGGAATGCACCTTGTCTTCGTAATAGGCGAGCCGCAACACCTCCGCCTGCTCCGGCGGCAGGTCGCCGATCACCGCGCGCAGGCGCGACGCCTCCTGCGCGGCCTGGACCTGATGGTCGGGCGGCGGCGCCCCGTCGCCGTCCAGCATGGAGTCGTCCGGGTGGAGTTCGGGGCGGCGTTCCTGCCGGATGCGGTCGATCCGGCGGTTTCGGGCGATGGTGTAGATCCAGGTGGCCGCGCTGGCAAGGTCCGGGTCGAAGGTGTCCGCCCGTTGCCACACCGTCAGCATGACGTCCTGGACCAGCTCCTCCGCCGCGCCATCGTCGGCGCCGAGCTTGCGGGCATAGCCCTTGACCCGCGGCGCGAAGTGCTGGAACAGCGCGCGGAACGCCTGCTGGTCGCGCCCTTGGGCGACGGCGAGCAGCAGGCGCTCAAGGGACGGCACGGTCGGGTCGTTGGAATCGGCCTGAAGCGACATCCCACCACGAAGCTCGAAAGTCTGCGGACCGGTTGGAGCAGGGGCGCCAACACTACAACAGTCGGGGTGCGGAACCACAGGAGAAACGACGTGGTATGGGTCTCGCCGCAGCATCGACAGGACTCCGATGCCGGGGCGAGGCCCGGCAACTTGAAATCGTAAGCTATTGTTCATCGATCCGACGCTAATGAGAAGGGAAATCCGTTCGGACGCTCAACGATCCCTCCGGTGGGGCCGGCGCACGTCTGGACTCCGCGCATCGAAACCCCCACTTGTTGCATGGTCTGCCAGCGCCACGGCTCCTGCCCCGAGCCGGAATTTAGCCAGCATTCAGAAGGAAGAAAGGCATGAGCCTCGACCCGAACTTCGAGCATCTGCGGGCCCGGGCGGTGGAATCGCTGTTCCAGCATTTCGCGGACGCCTGCGTGGGGCTGATCGTCGTCGACAAGGACGCGCGGATCGCCTGGATCGGGGATCGCTACCTGGAATTGCTCGGCTACCCCAAGGAGCCGCTCGGCAAGCCGGTGGAGGAGGTTATCCCCAACAGCCAGATGCGCCATGTGGTGGAGAGCGGGCAGCCGATGCTGATCGACCTGATGGACATCGGCAAGCGCACCATCGTCGTGACCCGCCTGCCCTTGCGGGACGACGACGGCACCCTGATCGGCGCCATCGGCCTCGCCCTGTTCGACCGGGCGGAGCATCTGCGTCCGCTGATGTCCAAGTACCAGCGCCTCCAGGAGGAGCTGACCCGCACCCGGCAGGAGCTGGCGAACGAACGCCGCGCCAAATACTCGCTGTCGCAGATGATCGGCAACAGCGAGTCCATGCGCGAGGTGAAGCGCCTCGCCCGCCGCGCCGCCCAGATGGACAGCACCGTGCTGCTGCTGGGCGAGACCGGCACCGGCAAGGAGCTGCTCGCCCACGGCATCCACGCGGCGAGCCCGCGCGCCAACGCCCCCTTCGTCGGCGTGAACGTGGCGGCCATCCCGGAGAACCTGCTGGAGGCGGAACTGTTCGGCGTCGCTCCCGGCGCCTACACCGGGGCCGACCGGCGGCTGCGCGAGGGCAAGTTCCAGCTCGCCAACGGCGGCACGCTGTTCCTGGACGAGATCGGCGACATGCCGCTGCCGCTCCAGGCCAAGCTGCTGCGCGTGCTTCAGGAGCGGGAGTTCGAGGCGGTCGGCTCCAACAAGGTGGTGCGGGTCGACCTGCGCATCATCGCGGCGACCAGCCGCGACCTCGACGCGCTCGTGCGGGACAAGCAGTTCCGTGCCGACCTCTACTACCGCCTGAACGTCGTGCCGATCACCCTGCCGCCGCTCCGCGACCGGACGGAGGACATCGCCAGCATCGCCGACCGAATCCTGGACGACCTGGCGCTGACCTCCGCATCCCCCGCCCGCGACCTGACGGCCGAAGCGGTCGCCGCGCTGAAGGCCTACGACTGGCCGGGCAACGTGCGGGAGCTGCGCAACGTGCTGGAGCGGGTGTCGGCCATGACCGACGACGTCACCCTCACCGCCGCGCACATCGCCGCCGCCCTGCCCCGCAACGCGCCGGCACAGCGCGACACGGCGGAGGAGGTGCCGGCGTCCCTGCTCCGCTCCGTCGGCGGCAGCCCGCGCGCCCTGACGGACGTGCTGAAGGACACGGAACGCGCCGCCATCATCGGCGCGCTCGCCCGCACCGGCGGCGTGAAGGCGCAAGCCGCGAAACTGCTGGGCATCTCCCGCGCCTCCCTCTACGAGCGCATGCAAGCTCTGGGAATCCGCGAGGATATGCAGGGGTCGGCGTGACAAAGCCCTTTTCCCCTCCGGCCTCTCGCGCCCGCTTGCGGGCGCTGCCGGCGACAGGCGGCCTTTGGCCGCCGAGAGCGGGAGAAGGGTTGGGATGAGGGGGCGGCCGAAGGCCGGAAACGCACACACATTGCAGTGCTTTGACGCCCTGCGGGCGCCCCCTCACCCTAACCCTCTCCCCGGAGGGGAGAGGGAACTTAAGGAGCCCAGAAAATCTCCAGCGGCACGCGGTCCTGGCGCAGGACGGAGCGGACGGGCATGGCTTCCACCGGGCCGTCGGCTTCCGCCTGCTCCAGCGTTCGGCGCTTGGCGTCGCCGGTGATCAGCAGCAGCAGGCGCTGCGTGTCCAGCAGCGTCGGCAGGGTCAGGGTCATGCGCGGCTGGCGGATGCCCGGGGCGCGGATCGCCTGGACCGTCCGGCCGTCGGCCGGGGACAGCGCCGCGGCGAGGTTGGCCGCGCCGGGGAAGAAGGAGGCCGTGTGGCCGTCCTCCCCCATGCCGAGCAGGACGACGTCGAAGGGGCGGGGCAAGGCGCGGATGCGGGCGTCGCAGGCGTCCTGCCCGGCCTCCGGCGTGTCGGCGCCGGTGTAGAGGCCGACGAAACGCGCGGCGGCGGCCGGGCCGGCGAGCAGGGAGCGGCGGACCAAGGCCTCGTTGCTGTCGGGGTCGTCGGGCGGAACCCAGCGCTCGTCGGCCAGCGTGACGGTGACGGCGGCCCAGTCCAGCGGCAGGTCGGCCATCTGGCGGAACAGCGCCTCCGGCGTGCGCCCGCCGGAGACGACCAGGGTCGCGGAGCCGCGGGCGGCGATGGCGCCGCGCAGCCGGGCGGCGAGGCTGCCGGCCAGCGCCTCGACCAGCGCCTCCGTGCTGGCGAAGCTGCGGCGACCGTCCCGTGGGGCGTCGGAGTCGAAGAAACCGTCCACGCTCATCGCCCGTCCCCCACATCCTCGTGCCAGGTGCGGCCGTCGCGCTCGATCATGGCGATGGCGGTGGAGGGGCCCCAGGTGCCGGCGATGTAGGGCTTCGGCGGCTCCCCGCGCGTCTGCCAGGCCTCCAGGATGGATTCGGTCCAGACCCAGGCGGCCTCCACCTCGTCGCGGCGCATGAACAGGGTCGGGTCGCCGCGCACCACGTCGCCGAGCAGCCGGACATAGGCGTCGGACACCGGGTGCTTGAAGGTTTCCGCGAAGCTGAGGTTCAGCGGCACCTCGCGCAGGCGCATGCCGCCGGGGCCGGGCTCCTTCGCCATCAGGTGCAGGCGCACCGCCTCGTCGGGCTGCAGGCGCAGAACCAGCCGGTTGGCGGCCAGCTCGCCGGAGGTCGGCGGGAAGATGGAATAGGGCACCGGCTTGAACTGGATGACGATCTCCGACGCCTTCTGCTGCAACCGCTTGCCGGTGCGCAGGTAGAAGGGCACGCCGGTCCAGCGCCAGTTCTGCAACTCCACCTTCAGCGCGACGAAGGTCTCCGTGTCGCTGTCCGCGGCGATGCCGGATTCTTCCAGGTAGCCGCGGACCGCGGCGCCATCGACCGCCCCGGCGCGGTACTGGCCGCGCACCGTGCAGGCGGGCACCTCGTCGCGGCCGATCGGCTTCAGCGCGCGCAGCACCTTCAGCTTCTCGTCGCGCACCGAATCCTTGTCGAGGTGAAGCGGCGGCTCCATGGCGACGAGGCAGAGGAGCTGGAGCAGGTGGTTCTGCACCATGTCGCGCAGCGCGCCGCTGTGGTCGTAATAGCCGCCGCGGCTCTCCACCCCGATGGTCTCGGCCACCGTGATCTGGACATGGTCGATGGAGGTGCTGTTCCACAGCGGCTGGAACAGGGCGTTGGCGAAACGCAGCGCCATCAGGTTCTGCACCGTCTCCTTGCCGACGTAATGGTCGATGCGGAAGATCTGGTGCTCGGAGAAGACGGCGCCGACCCGCTCGTTGATGCAGCGGGCGGAATAGAGGTCGTGGCCGATCGGCTTTTCCAGCACGACGCGGCTCTGCTCCGTCACCAGGCCGGCGGCCTGGAGCCGCTCGCAGATCGGGCCGAACAGGTCAGGCGCGGTGGCGAGGTAGAACATCCGGACGCGGTCGGGTGCTGCACCCAGCGTCTCCGCCAGCTCCGGCCAGCCGGACTCGCCGGTGGCGTCGATGGCCGCGTGGTGCAGGCGGCCGGAGAAGCGGTCCCACACGGCCGGGTCGAACTCGTCCGGCTTCATGTGACGGCGCATGCCTTCCTCGGCGATGGCGACGTAGCGGTCGTCGCTCATGGCCTGGCGCGAGACGCCGATGATGCGGTCCTCCGGCGGCAGCTGTTCGCCGCGGTCGCGCTGGAACAGCGAGGGCAGCAGCTTGCGCATCGCCAAATCCCCGGTTCCGCCGAACACGACGTAATCGCATGGCGTCAAGGGCCGGTTCAGTGGGGGCATCGGTGCACCTCTGCGTAAGTCGACAACCGTTCCGTCCGGACCGAATGCCCGGACGGTCGAACGGGCAAATGGTGCGGCGGCGGTTCGCCGGAAAGTCCCGGACGAAAAGACCCGAATTGGTCATGGCCCGGCGGGCCGGCCACCTTCGGCGAAACCTTCGGCGAAACCAGATCCCCGCGTTTCCTCCGCTTTTTGCCGGTGCCGTGTCTTGAACGAACCTCAGGTCCGGAGGCAGGGCGACCGCACGGGAGAACGCGCTCCCTTCGGAAGACACCCGTCATTCCGGGGAAGCGAGCCGTGCCTGCGAGGGCCGGGGCTAGGCCGCGCCGTTCCGCAGGAGGGCCCCCAGGCGGCGCAGCCCAGGCTCGATCCGGTGGGTGGCGATCGAGGTGAAGCCGAGGCGGAAGTGACGGCGCCCCTCGGCGGGATCGACGAAGAAGATGTCGCCCGCCTCGATCAGCACGCCCTGCTCCCGGGCGGCGCGGACGAGGTCGCGGCTGTCGATGCCCGGCGGGCCTTCGATCCAGAAGCTCTTCGCCCCGAAATCGCGCCGGAACCGGCAGCCGGGCAACAGCTCCGGCAGCAGTTCAGCGATCCGCTCCGCCCGCTCCCGCAGGATGGTGGCCGTGCGGCGGAGATGCTGGCGGTAATGGCCGAGCTGGATGAAGGTGGCGAGGCTGCGCTGGTTGTTGGTCGGCGGGTGGCGCAGCATCAGCCGCCGCAGGACGCGCAGCTCGTCGACCACCGGCTTGGGCGCCACGACGTAGCCGATGCGCAGGCCCGGCGCCAGGACCTTGGAGAAGCTGCCGGTGTAGATCACGCGATTGGCCCGGTCGAGGCTCTTCAGGCAGGGAAGGTCGGCGTCCCCCTCCACCGACAGGTCGGATTCGTAGTCGTCCTCGACCAGGACGACACCATGGCGGGACGCGGCGTCCAGCAGGTCTCGCCGGCGCCCGACCGGCATGACGGCCGTGGTCGGGCATTGATGACCCACCGTCACGAAGGCGACCCGCCGGCTGGCGAACACCCCGTCGGGCACGACGCCGTGGACGTCGCAGGTCAGCGCGCGCATGTCCGCCGTCGCCATGCCGACCATGTGACGGACGTCGGGGTAGCCGGGATTCTCGACGCCGACCGGCGTGTCGCGGCCGACCAGCAGCTGGACCAGCATCGACAGCGCGTGCTGCGACCCGATGGTGATGATGATCTCGCCCGGACCGGCGAAGATGCCGCGCCGGGGCAGCACCTTGTGGCACAGCTGGTCCAGCAGGTCGGGATCGTCGTCGTCGATCATGTCGCGGGCCCAGCGGGTGATTTCCTGCACGCTGGAGGCCGCCTTCACGCTCTCCCGCCATGGGTTGGTGGGGAACAGGCCGGGGTCGAACTGCCCGAACAGGAAGGGATAGGGATAGTCCATCCAGTTCCGCGGCTTGGTGATCTGGGGCATCTGCGACGGCCGGATGGCGAAGCGCGCCGCCCAGCCGTCCGGCCCCTCCCCCGCCCCCTGCCCGGCCGCCGGCCTGCCCTCCGTTGCGACGACGAAGAACCCGCTGCGCTCGCGCGAGACGAGCAGGCCATCGTCGATCAGCTGCTGGTAGGCCGCGTTGACCGTGTTGCGCGAGATGCCCAGCGCCTCGGCAAGGCTGCGGCTTGAGGGCACCCGCATGTCGGGCGCCAGCAGGCCGGTTTCGATGGCCTCGGCGATGATGCCGCGGACGCGCGAACTCAACCCCTGCGGGTCGCGCTCCATCCCACCGAAAAGAAGCCGCCAGGCGGTGTCGATCTGCATGGTGCCAACCGTCTTTCTTCCTCGGACGTCCCGACCGGGCCTGACTGCCCCGGTATGCGATAAAGCAAGAAGGGTGCCGGCCGGCGCGGGGCAGGAAACCGGCGGTCCCGGCGAATCCGGTGATTGCCGGGTGGGCGCTTGCCCAAACGGGCGCCAGTTGGCGCGTGATGCGGCAGCGGATCGGGCGCCGGACCAGTCACCGCCGCAAACCGCGGGGATCTGGACCTTTCGGCAGGGGGAGCGCTGGTCCCTAATGGCCGCATCGGAACGACAGGCCTCGACGGAGCCCCCGCCATGACCTTCAGCAAAAGCTTGCTCGCCACCGCGGTCATCAGTTTCGGCGCGCTGTTCGGGGCGTCCGCCCCGGCCGTGGCCGCGGACAAGACCGTCACTTTCGCCTACCAGGACATGATGACCCCCATCCGCGTGCTGATGGAAAGCGGGGAGCTGGAGAAAAAGACCGGCTACACGGTGAAGTGGGTCAAGTTCGGCGGCGGCGGCGACGTGATCCGCGCCATGTCGTCGGGCAACGTCGATGTGGGCGAGGCCGGCTCCTCCCCCATCGCGGCGGCGGCCTCGCAGGGGCTGCCGATCACGCTGTTCTGGATCCTCGACGACATCGCCAACGCCGAGCAGCTGGTCGCCCGCAATGGCAGCGGCATCAAGACCATCGCCGACCTGAAAGGCAAGACGGTCGCGGTTCCCTTCGTCTCCACCTCCCACTACCAGCTGATGTACGCGCTGCAGGAGGCGGGGCTGTCGGGCAAGGACGTCAAGCTGCTGAACATGCGACCGCCGGAAATCGCCGCCGCCTGGGAACGCGGCGACATCGACGCCACCTTCATCTGGGCGCCGGTCCTGACCACCGCGAAGAAGAACGGCACCGTCATCGCCAGCGCCGGCGACTTCGCCAAAAAGGGCAAGGCGACCTTCGACGGCATCGTCGCGACCAAGGCCTTCATGGCCGCCAACCCCGAGTTCCTGACCACCTTCGTCAAGCTGCTGGCCGCGGCCGACGCCGACTACGCCAAGACGGGGAGCAAATGGACGGCGGACTCGCCGCAGGTGGCGGCGGTCGCCAAATGGACCGGCGCCGCCCCGGCCGACGTGCCGGACGGGTTGGCCGCCTACCGCTTCCCGACCTTGGAGGAGCAGGCGTCCAAGGCGTGGCTGGGCGGCGGCGCCGCGGACGCGCTGAAGTCGACCGCCGAGTTCCTGAAGAGCCAGGGGCGCGTCACCGACCTGGCCCCCGACTACGGCCCCTTCGTGACCGCCGACGTGGTCAAGGCGGCGGCCAAGTAACGGCGTCTAAAGCGAATTTGCATTCGCTTTAGAGTCTTATGGCCTCATTCGCCGGCCGGGCTTCGGCCGCACGTGCGGCCGGGACCGCAGTCGCGGTCCAAAGCGGATTGTAATCCGCTTTAAATAACGGTCCACCACTCGCCCCCGGTTCATCCCCTCACGTCAGGAAGCCGCCCATGCTCGAAGTCCGCAATGTCAGCGTCCAGTATGGCGGCGGCGAAAGCAGCACCGTCGCCCTGTCCTGGGTCAACCTGACCATCGAACCGGGGGAGTTCGTGGTGGCGCTCGGCGCGTCGGGCTGCGGCAAGACGACCCTGCTGTCCTGCATCGCCGGCTTCCTGCCGGCGACGGACGGGGAGATCCTGCTGGACGGCAAGCCGGTCACCGGGCCGGGGGCCGACCGCGGCGTGGTGTTCCAGCGCCACGCGCTGATGCCGTGGCTGAGCGTGGTCGACAACGTCGCCTTCGGCCTGAAGATGCAGGGCATGGCCAAGGCCGAACGGACGCAGCGCGCCCGCAGCATGCTGGAGCTGGTCGGGCTCGCCGCCTTCGCCGACAAGAAAATCTACGAGCTGTCGGGCGGCATGCAGCAGCGCGTCGGCATCGCCCGCGCGCTGGCCGCCGACCCGCGCATGCTGCTGATGGACGAACCGCTGGGCGCGCTGGACGCCTTCACCCGCGAGCAGATCCAGGAGCTGATCCTGCGGGTGTGGGCCGAGACGCGCAAGATGGCCTTCTTCATCACGCACGAGGTGGAGGAGGCGATCTTCCTCGCCACCAAGCTGATCATCATGACGCCGCGCCCCGGCCGGATCGCGCAGGAGATCCCGCTGGACTTCAGCCGGCGCTTCCTGGCCGGGCAGGACGCGCGTTCCGTCAAATCCTCCCCCGATTTCATCGCGATGCGCGAACGGGTCCTGGGCTTCATCCACGACCGCAACGCCGCCGTCGCAGGAGAGGCCGCATGAAACCGACCGTCACGGACCAGGCGAAAGCCGAGAACCTGACCGGGCTGCCCGGCGGGATGGTGCCGCTCCGCCGGATGCGCCGGCGCATGCAGGGCTTCCGGCCGCAGCCGGCGCTGATCAGCATGGCGGCCATCCTCGCGGCCCTGGCCCTGTGGGCGGCGCTCACCAGCCAGGGAGTGGTCAAGCCGCTGTTCCTGCCCAAGATCGGGACGGTCTTCCAGGCCTTCCTCGACGCGGTGGACGGGCGGATCGACGGCGCGCCGCTGACCGAGCACATCGCCATGAGCCTCGTGCGCGTGGTCAGCGCCTTCCTGCTGGCGGCCCTGGTCGGCGTTCCCGTCGGCCTCGCCACCGGCCTCAGCCCCGGGCTGCGCGCGGCGCTGGATCCCTTCATCGAGTTCTACCGGCCGCTGCCGCCGCTGGCCTACCTGCCGCTGGTCATCATCTGGTTCGGCATCGGCGAGACGTCGAAGGTCCTGCTGATCTTCTTCGCCTGCTTCGCGCCGGTGGCGCTGGCCGCGCGGGCCGGCGTGTCGGCGGCGGCGGCCGATCAGGTCAACGCGGCCCGCGCGCTGGGCGCCAGCCGTTGGCAGGTGGTGGTGCATGTGGTGCTGCCGGCGGCGTTGCCCGACATCCTCGTCGGCCTGCGGATCGGCATGGGGGTGGGCTGGACGACGCTGGTCGCCGCGGAGATGGTGGCCGCCTCCACCGGCATCGGCCAGATGGTGCTGAACGCCTCCAACTTCCTGCGCACCGACATCGTGCTGATGGGGATCTTCGTGATCGGCTTCTTCGCCGCCCTGTTCGAATTCGGCATGCGCTGGCTGGAACGCCGTCTGGTGCCCTGGAAGGGCAAGGTCTGAGGACGCTTTCGGAAAGCGATGACGGCGATGTCCATGGTCCTTTTCGGGGGCGTGACCTTCCTTGCCGCCGCCTTCCGCGGGGTGACGGGGTTCGGCTATGCCCTGATCGCGGCGCTGGGGCTGCTGTTCCTGCCGTCGCCCGCGGCCGGCGTTCCCTTCATCCTGGTCAGCGACCTGCTGCTCACCGGCTTCCTGCTTCTGGACCGCGACCAGGGGGCGGTGGATTGGGCGGTGGCGCGGCTTCTGCTGGCGATGGGCTTCGCCGGTGCCCTGTGCGGCAGCGTGGTCGCCGCCGGCCTCGACGACGGGACCGCAAAGCTGCTGGTGGCCGTCACCATCTTCGCGGCGGCCTGCGTCGCCCTGGTGCGGGAGCCGCCGTCCTGGCTGCGGCACCGCGGCATCGGGGCGGCAATCGCCTTCGTCGTCGGCGTCCTGCTCGCCGCCTTCGCGGTCGGGGGTCCGCTGATTGCCGCGTGGCTGCTCGCCGGCGGCCGGGACCGCCGGACCATCAAGGGCACGCTGGCGGTGTTCTTCGGCGCGGTTGACGCGCTGAGCCTCGCCGGCCGCGGCCTGGTGGGGGCGATCGATCCGGGCGTCGTCGGCCTGCTGGCGGCCTACACGGCCCCCACCCTGGCCGGCTTCGCCGCCGGCCGCCTGCTGGCCGCGCGCCTGAGTTTCGACGGCTGGCGGCGGCTGGCCTCCGGGGGCCTGCTCGCCGTCGCGGTGGCGGGCCTGATCCAGACCGTCGTCACGCTCGGACACAGTTTCAACCCGTCATGAGGAAAGGCGGAACCATGCGGAACACAGCCATCGTCACCGGCGCCACCTCCGGCTTCGGCGACGCCATCGCGCGGCGGCTGGCCGCGGACGGCTGGCGGATCGTCGCCACCGGCCGGCGGCGCGACCGGCTCGACGCCCTGGCCGACGCGCTGGGCGGACCCGACGTCGTCCACCCGCTCTGCTTCGACATCCGCGACGAAGCGGCGACGCGCGCGGCGCTCCAGTCCCTGCCGGAGGGGTTCCAGGACATCTCGGTCCTGGTCAACAACGCCGGGCTGGCGCTGGGCACCGGAGCGGCGCAGGACTGCGACCTGGAGCAGTGGCGGGCGATGATCGACACCAACATCACCGGGCTGGTCACCATCACCCGGCTGCTGCTGGACCGCCTGATCGCGCGGCGCGGGCTGATCGTCAACCTCGCGTCCATCGCCTCCAACTGGCCCTATCCGGGCGGCAACGTCTATGGCGGCACCAAGGCCTTCGTGAAGCAGTTCTCGCTCGGCCTGCGCTGCGACCTGTCGGCGCACGGCGTGCGCGTCACCTCCATCGAGCCCGGCCTGTCGGAGAGCGAGTTCACCCTGGTCCGCACCGGCGGCGACACGGCCGCCTACGACGCGCTCTACGCCGGCGCGAACCCGCTGCAGCCGGAGGACATCGCCGAGACGGTGCGCTGGGTGGCCTCGCTGCCCCCGCACGTCAACATCAACAGCCTGGAAATCATGCCGGTCAGCCAGTCCTGGTCGCCGTTCAAGATCCACCGCGAAACGCCGGCCTGATCCCCCCTGAGCGACACCGCCTTCCACCCGAGGAGAAGACCGATGGATGACGTCCTTCGGACCGACCAGTCACGCCCCAACGATATCCGCCCCAACGACATTCGCCACATCATCGAGGCCGACCGCGCCCATGTCTGGCACCATCTGACCCAGCACAAGGGCTTCGAGGTCAACGACCCGCGGATCTTCGTCGAGGGCAAGGGGATGCGGCTGTGGGACGCCACGGGTCGCGAGTATCTCGACGCCGTGTCAGGGGGCGTCTGGACCGTCAACGTCGGCTATGGCCGGACCAGCATCGCCGACGCGGTGCGCGACCAGCTGGTCAAGCTGAACTATTTCGCCAACTCCGCCGGGTCGATCGCCGGCGCCCGCTTCGCCGAGAAGCTGATCGCCAAGATGCCGGGCATGAGCCGCGTCTACTACTCCAACTCCGGCTCGGAGGCGAACGAGAAGGTGTTCAAGATGGTGCGCCAGATCGCGCACCGGCACCATGGCGGGCGCAAGCACAAGATCCTCTACCGCGAGCGCGACTATCACGGCACCACCCTCGGCACGCTGGCGGCGGCCGGGCAGGCGCAGCGGCGCGAGCAGTTCGGCCCCTTCCCCGACGGCTTCGTCGAGGTGCCGCATTGCCTGGAATACCGCAGCCAGTACGGCGCGGTGGAGAATTACGGCGAGCTGGCCGCCGACGCCATCGAGGCGGTCATCCTGCGCGAGGGGCCGGACACGGTCGGCGCCCTGTGCCTGGAGCCGATCACCGCCGGCGGCGGCGTCATCACCCCGCCCAAGGGCTATTGGGAGAAGGTGCAGGACATCTGCCGCCGCCACGACGTGCTGCTGCACATCGACGAGGTGGTCTGCGGCGTCGGGCGCACCGGGGAGTGGTTCGGCTACCAGCATTACGGCGTGCAGCCCGACTTCGTCACCATGGCGAAGGGCGTGGCGTCCGGCTATGCCGCCATCTCCTGCACCGTCACGACCGAACGCATCTTCGAGCTGTTCAAGGACTCCCCGGACGACCCGATGTCCTTCTTCCGCGACATCTCGACCTTCGGCGGTTGCGTCGCCGGCCCGGCGGCGGCGCTGGAGAACATGCGGATCATCGAGGACGAGGATCTGCTCGCCAACACCCGCGCGATGGGCGAGCGCCTGCTCTCGGGCCTGTGGGGGCTGGCGGAGCGCCACCGCGCCGCCGGCGACGTCCGCGGCAAGGGGCTGTTCTGCGGCGTGGAGCTGGTGCAGGACCGCGCCACCAAGGAAGCGGCCGACGAGAAGCAGGTCCAGGCGGTCATCGCCGACTGCATGGCGAACGGCGTCATCATCGGCGCCACCAACCGCTCGCTGCCCGGCCTGAACAACACCCTGTGCCTCAGCCCCGCGCTGATCGCCACGACCGACGACATCGACCGCATCGTCGCCGCCGTCGACGGCGCCTTGTCGCGTGTGTTCCACTGAACGATAGGCGGTTCCAGGCCGGCCGGGCGCATGAGGACGCCCGGCCGGCCTTTCTGCACCAGGACCCCATTCAGGGGCGTGACGCCGAAGCGACCTGCAGCTTCTGGCTGATGATCGGCGCGTTCCTCTTCAACGATCTCGCCGCGGCGGCCGGGTCCATTTCGCTGCCCACGATCCTGGAAGACCGGGGCATGTCCGCCCCCGGAGCGGCCGGCGCTCGTGCATGAACTCCCAACGAGGTGTCAAGGCACCAGCGCCGCCCTCCTCGCCGTCATGACGGTGTGCAGGCCCGGCGCCGATGCCATTCCATGGAAACGGCGCGGTTCACGCGTCCGGGAATGACCGGCGACGATCACCGAACCGGAGCATGAGGACTCCTCGTCGCCGGGGCAGGGATCACTCGGTCAGCATCGTCGCAATCGCCTCGACCGCCGCCGCCGCGTAGGGGCGAACCCGGCTGGGGATCTGCGACGGGTGAATGTCCGGTCCCAGAATGCCGACACCGACCGGCTTCATGAACTCAAGCTGCAGGTCGATCAGGCTCTTGATCACGGCGTGGCCCATGACCAGGCCGTGGGAGGTTTCGCCCCGCTCGATGATGCCGAGGGCCGCCACGCCGGCGACCTCGGGGCGCCGCAGCAGGCGCTTGACCGCCAGCGGGGTTTCCATCGAGCCCGGCACCCAGGTCTCGGCCGCGATCTGCAACCCCAGCCGGGCGGCCACGTCGCGCGCCTCCGCCAGCATGTCCTCGGCCTCCTGGCGGTGAAAGCGTCCCAGCACCAACCCGATCTGCGCCATCGTCCTCTCCTGTGAGCCAACCCTGTGAATCGTGCCGCCACAGTACGGAAGCTCGTCGTCGATGGTACAGAAATTCTTTCCGGTCTTGGTCCTTATGCCCGGCCGGCCGGAAGCGCATCGTCCCCCGAAGCGACCATCAACCGAGGACCGACCGATGCACCTGCGCTCCCTCGCCGTCGTCGGCTGGCTCGCGGCGCTTGCGGCTCCCGCCGCTGACGCCGCGCAGCCCCGGCATGAAACCGTGACGCCCGCCTTCCACCACGCAATCCCCAATATCCCCGGCAAAAACCTCCTCTCCGTCGTCGTCGACTACCCGCCGGGCGGAAAATCCGCACCGCACCGCCACGCGGGGTCGGCCTTCATCTACGCCTATGTGCTGTCCGGTGCGATCCGCAGCCAGGTCGATGACGGACCGGACAAGGTCTATCGGGCCGGCGAGAGCTTCGTCGAAACGCCCGGCGGCCACCACCGCGTCAGCGAGAACGCCAGCGCCACCGAACCGGCCCGCCTGCTCGCGGTCTTCGTCATCAACGATGGCGATACGCCCCTGACCACCCCCCTGGCCACCACCAACTCTCATTGAGGAGCACCACCATGACCCAGCGTCTCGACTACAACAGCATCGCGCCCGCCGGCATGAAGGCCCTGGGCGGGGTTTACGGCTATGTCAGCCAGTGCGGCCTGCCGGCCGAGCTGATCAATCTCGTCTTCCTCCGGGTGTCGGAGATCAACGGCTGCGCCTACTGCATCGACATGCACAGCCGCGACCTGATCAAGGGCGGCATGGCCGTCGAAAAGCTGGTGCTAGTGCCGGTCTGGCGCGAAGCCGGCGCGCTGTTCACCGCGCAGGAGCGCGCCGCCCTGCGCTGGGCGGAAACGGTGACCCGGGTGGCAGAAACCGCCATTCCCGACGAGGAATACCAGGCCGTCTCGGCGCAGTTCTCGGAGAAGGAACGCGTCGACCTGACGATCACGGTCGGGCTGATGAACGTCTACAACCGCATCGCCATCAGCTTCCGCGCGACGCCAGCGGCGGCCGTGGCGGACTGACGCGCGCAGCGCGTCGAACTCCTAGCCATAGCGGTCCACAAGTTCGATCAGCCGCGCGCAGTCGGAGGCCAGGCGCCGCTCGTACAGGTTGGTCGTTCCCAGAAGCAGGCCGCTGGGCCGCGGCTCATCGGCGTACCAGGGGGCGTACCAGGGGGACAGGGGCACCGGCGCCAGGCCGAACGGCAGGGCGTGCAGCGCGACGTCGGTGTCCTTCGTCCCGTCCGGCAGCGTGACGCGGACCGACAGGCTCCCCGCGGCGTCCACCCGAACGACCCTGCGTCCGTTCGCGTCGGCCGCCGCCGCGCGCATCCCGGCCAGCACGGCCTCCTGGCGGGCGGCGTAGAGCCGCTTCATCCGGCGCAGGTGGCGGAAATGGTGCCCCTCGGCCAGAAACTCCGTCACCGCCCGCTGCACCACCGCCGCCGGCGCCGGGGCGAGGCAGGCGGCCGCCTCGCCGAAGACGGTGGTCAGTTCGGGCGGCACGACGAGGAAGCCCAGCCGCAGCGCCGGGCTGATCGTCTTGCTGAAGGTGCCCACATGCAGGACGCGCCCGTCCCGGTCGAGGGACGCGAGCGCCGGCGCGGCGCGCCCTTTCAGCTGAAGCTCGCTCAGATAGTCGTCCTCGACGATCCAGGCGTTGGTCCGGGCGGCCCAGTCCAGAAGTGCCAAGCGACGTTCCAGCGACAAGGTCACGCCGAGCGGCGCCTGCTGCCCCGGCGTCACCACGGCGAGCGCGGCGTGCGGGGCCCGCCGCACCCCTTCCGCCACGTCGATTCCGTCGCTGTCGACCGGCACGGCGGCGACCCGCATCCGGGCGAGGCGGAGCGCGGTCCGCGTCAGGGGAAAGCCGGGGTCCTCCAGCCAAGCCGTCGCGTCTTCCAGGCGCAGGGCCCGGATGATCAGGCCGAGCGCCCCGGAAAAGCCGGCCGTGACGAACAGCTGGTCCGGCGTGCAGCGGATACCCCGGGCGATGGCGAGATAGGCCGCGATCTCCCGGCGCAGATCGGGATGGCCGCGCGGATCGGGATAGCCGACGGGCGCGGCCGCGGCGGCCCGGGCGGCGCGCGCCATGATCCGGGACCAGAGCGCGTAGGGGAAGGCGTCCTGGGCCGGCACGCCCATCTGGAACGACAGGGGGCTGGTCTCGAAATCGTGGTACAGCTCGGGCAGGAGAGGAGTTTCGCCGGCGCGCTCGGCCGCCGGCGCCATCGCGATGCGCTCCGCCACACGGGTTCCGGCGGCCCCCATCCCGACCACCAGCTGCTCGTCGATCAGCCGCTCATAGGCTTCGCGCACCGTGCCGCGCGACACGCCGAGCTGGGTGGCCAGATCGCGCCAGGACGGCAGGCGCGCTCCGCCGGCCAGCCGGCCGTCACGGATGGCGTCGCGCAGCGCGGCGTGGATTTGCGCGGCCAACGGAATCTTCGCGCTCCGGCTGACAGCCAGATGCAGCGGCTCGAGCAAGTCCGGCGGGGCTGGGTGCTGTTGGGGCATGCCCGCAGGATAGCGCAGGCGCCATCCGGCGACGGCGGATTTTTCGAGTCCCCGTACGGTCGGGACGACACGCGACGGGCGCCACGATGGCAAGCGGAAGAATTTATGCCCTACCATCCCGTACCAGTGACGCACGTTGGCCTGATCGTCACCGACATACACGGCGCGACGAAGTGGTGTACGGAGGTGTTCAGCTGGCCGAGCAGATCTGGCCCGGGGTGCAATAGCCGGGTGCCGGTCAGTTGAAGATGCTCCCGCAGGGCGTCGAGAAGGCTCGTTCACGTGTCGAGCGTCAGGAACTGGGAACGGCCGTTGATGTCCATGGTGACGGTCATCATCGGGTTGGCTTCCATGGTGACGTTCCTCGTGGGCGCGGCGCTGGGCACGAGCGTGTCGGCGGCCTGTGCCGTGCCGAAGAATGGCGGCGATGCAACCGCGGACGGTGACGCCCCTCCAGCGACGAATTCACGGCGGGATAGCTCCCAATCGGGACTGCTCATGACCTGCCTCCGCTGTTGTGGGTTTACCAAGCCGCCGTGGCCGCGGACGCGGGCGCCGCATTTCCGGCACCGGTCGTTCGGCCGCGGCATTGTTGGATCAAGGACCTGCCGCAATGGGTTTCGGTGGCGCAGAGACAGACAGCCCGCCACTCCCGGCCGACCGGTTAATCGGGGTTAAGCGCGCCAACGCCGAAAAGCCGGCGCTCCTGTGGGGAGCGCCGGCTTTTCGTGTGTTCGCGAAGACGTGCGTAAGTGACGATGCTGTATGAAGCGCGTCCAATCGGAAGGGCTTGGGCGTGTGCCGTGGTGACCTGGCGGCGACCTACTCTCCCACGTCTTGAGACGCAGTACCATCGGCGCTGAGGCGTTTCACGGCCGAGTT